>JAXLXI010000013.1:0-170925 GCA_046328035.1 Candidatus Obscuribacterales bacterium
TGCTCTTTTCCTTTTGCGGTTTTCGATTTTTGCCACGCGCTGTCCAGTTGCTCAAGCGCCTCGGTTATGTAGCCGGTCTGGCGGCGCAGCAATCCAACATTCAGTGCCAGCGCCGCATTCCAACGCGAATTCGGATGTTGGTTCATGAATGATGTAATCGCAGAGACATCTTCCGGGTCGTCTTTAGCTTTGAAAGCAACCAACGCGTTTGCCAGGGCGGCATTCTCTCCGGCCACTGATGCACCGCTCATGGGCACCAGTGGTTCGGAGAAGGACCTCGATCTAAAAATTTCGGCATCAGTAGGAGCTGGTGACAGTACGAATTGATGTTTGCGCGCAGTCGACATGGCAGCTCGTTCCTGGGCGCTGACAGCGCCAACCGGGTTGTGCGGTTTCTTCTTAGGTGCGTGCTGCGAACGCTTTGCTGGATGCATCGGTTCTGCTGCCAACACTGGCACGAGTGTCTGGGTAAATGCGACCAGAACTGCCATGAGCGAACTCATGAGTTGCTTCAGAGACTGGTGGCTTTTCGATGTGCGTAACATGATTCTCCTGCTTGCCAGAATTACTGGCCGATTACGGGCTGTTGTAGATTGATGACCGGGGCCGTTGTGCCCGATGGCGATGGAAACTTTGTTGATGAGAGGGTGTATGTCTTCGACACGACATTGCTGGACACTGCACTGACGATCGAGAGAGCTTTGATTGTCTGCGTCCAGCTGACAAGAATCGGCTTCGTGTAAAGTGTGCTCGAGCCATTCGGGGTAGTACCGTCAGTGGTGAATCTTGTTTCACCGTTGTAAGGTATGCTGATGGCGACTTGCCGCGGCGAGTCCAGGGTCGCTGAGTCGATACTAAATATGGGGTCACGTGTGGCTGCCTGAGCTGCAAGGCAAAACAGCAGCATTACCATACTGATGATGAGCAAAACGAACGCGAACGAATTTTTAGCAGTAGAGTCCATGAGGACCTAACCTCCATTGATTCAGTAAGATGTCTCCGGCTGACTATGCCGGTAGGGTTCCATTGATATACGGACGTGGTGCGTCGATCAGATCTTGTTCTTCGTCACTCGGGAGACACACCTCCCGCGCGGACTTCACAATTGGCCTGTTTCTTTCCGCTCGTGTCGGCGATGCCGATGCAGCGAAGACGCAGGCGGCTCACTCCAAGACTGAACCTTATATATCCGACAATTGGACGGGAGAGTGAACTCGGACCGCCTTTGCGGCGGATGCCAACTCTCAGGACAAATTCAGGCAGCGGGATCCCGAGCCGTCTGGCAGCAGACGGTACTGCTGCCAGAGCCGCTCTAGCTACTGGCGCCAACCCGTTAAGGGCGCCGAAAAGTTTCAGAATGTGTTTGACAATTTGCATATTGAGCTTGTACCTGATAAACGTGGAGAAGGTTTGCCTCACCGAGAGGCATGTCTCCAGCGCACCATAGGTGGTGGACATGCTGCTAGTGTGCCTCGTACCCTGTTGCGGCTTCTTGCAGGAAGAATGCGTGTTAGGAGCTCATGTCCCGCAGGGGTAATTTGTTATAGAGTTCCTTCATATAGATTCTTCTCGTGCAAGAAGCCGCTTCGGACGAAAGCCTTATCTGCTCTATGTTGCGCTCAACTTTCATCCAGTTGATTGCATTGAATACATACGGCGCTCGGTTGTGTCAAGCCTTTTTGCGCGCTGCGCCAAATATTTCCGCACGAGGCTATTCCTCCACAGATTCGACGTCAAGCTGCAAGCCTAGACAAGCGATTGCGGACACCGCTTGCTGCAACTGTCCGGCGGGCATGCGGTAGCACCCATATAGGTAGGTGCCGCCGCACCGATCGCCCCGGCATTTTCATCACGGCGCTGGTTGAAATCCTAATTCCGCCAAATCGTCCAACTCGCCCGAGAACACGTTCAAATCGGCAGCGGAAGAGACACCGGGCATCATGCCGCAGTGCTCGCGATCCCAAAAAATCCAGTTGTGCCACGGATCTGGCAGCTTCGGTTCGTCGACGTCGTTGTAGTTCAAGATCCAGAGCGGATACTTCGCGAGCTGCAGCTGCTTGTTTGTGCGAAGCATTTTTCGCGCAAATTGGTAGCCGAGGTGGAGAATGGGCCTGACCTTGGATTTTTTCTCCACCACTTCCAGCCAGGCTAACACCTTTGGCATTCGCTTCGGAAGCCCGAACCAGTTCCATTTTTCGCCTTCGATGAATAGAGCATGTGGAAGCATCCCCGGCGTGGGGTCCCCTACCACCGACAGAAAGAGATCGGACTGCTCCTCTATCGAGCGGCTCGGGTCGAGGACGTGATATGCGCCGCAGGAAATCGCTGCTTGCTGAGCTTCTTCTCTGAGGCTCGCGAAGTTGGGATTGATGACCCTGTTTCCCTTGGTTGCCAAAATAAAAACAAACTTGATCTCGCTGGCTGACAGTAACTGCCAGTCGACCTCTCGTGCATCCGCTATTGCTATTCCCTTTAGCATCAGCCCATTCCTCCGTAACGCGATCGATCACCCAGCATCTGTACCCTCTACCTTCAATATATGTCGACAGTTGAGAACTGCGCAAGAGTCTCATCACGACTGTGACTTAGCGCAATAGTCGCAAGCTCATCCATTCGCACCCTTCAACAGTCCCGGCGAGAAAAGCTCGATTCTGAGCCAGTCCCCGACCGAAACGAGGCGGGCGAATCGCATCTTGTCACATTCTGCCGGGTTGCGTCTCGCTGCTGACAGCCGCTCAGGAAGCTGGAACCAGTAGATTGATGTATTGACAAAGTGACCCATGGTGTGCATTCCATGTTTCTTAGTTACCAGAATTCATGCGGATTGCGGAGGAGTGGAGAGTAATGTACGAGGGAAGCATCTAATGAATCAGCAAAGTAGTAAGTCTTCAAGCTTCGAGGGACCCCGCCGGAATCGGCGATGGGATTGGAAGAACTGGAGTGTTGATTCGCAAGAGCGAGCAATGATTCTGATCGAAGTCATGTATGCCATAGCGGAAGCTCAGAAACAAGTAAATTGCCGCTGCGGGCGCGAGATCGATTGGTACGGACTTTCTTATCTCCTAAAGCAGTTTCTAATTGATGTCGGGGGACAGCTGGATGTCGAAGTGCCGTTTTTTGATTCCGGCGTAAAAGGCAACTGATTTGCCTATTTATTCGGTGGAGGTAACACGCGTGGTCGCAATGATTGAAGGCATTGATTGTTCCAGCTGGCAAGGCGCCATTAATTGGCGGGCGGCGAAAGCGAAAGGTGTAAAGTTCGCATTCATAAAAGCCACTGAAGGTAGCACGTACATGAACCCCAATTTTCCGCGTGATTGGAAGGAAGCTCGTAGAGTTGGTATTGTCCGTGGTGCTTACCACTACTTTGATCCTAGCCAGTCAGTAACTTCCCAGGTTAACCACTTTGTGGCGGTCGTAGGGTATCTTGAGTCCGGTGATCTTCCTCCTGCTTTAGATCTGGAAGGGAATAAATGGAACGCAATACCAGTCGAAGACAGATTGCCGTTGGCTCTGGCGTGGCTGGAAGCCGTCGAGAGGGCCTTCGGCTTGCCACCAATAGTGTATGTCGGATATTACTTCGCACGCGACGTTTTGAGGACAGCCGGCGCGTTGCAGCTCAAGCACCATCAACTCTGGATTCCCAACTACAACAAACGGTTAGAGAAACCGCCTGTTCCATCCCCATGGTTGAATTGGACCTTCTGGCAATATACCGATTCTGCGCAAATCCCAAGTGCGATAAATGGCAGAGTGGATAAGAATCGCTTTGCCGGATCAGCAGAGGATCTCCTGCAGCTGACCAAGCCCAATAGCAACCCGCCAATCTGACCCTCGTCTAAATGAGAGCGTATCAAAATGAATACCGATGAATGCTTTGACAAACCGTATTTTTCGCTAGCCTCAACGAATGAGGGACTTACTTGGGAGATCCATCGATGTGATCATGGTGGGTGGACACAAGTGGCATCCCTAGCTGATTGCACCCAGGCGAGTGCCGAGCTGATCGTGGATACGCTGAACGCTTCATGCATAGAAGAGTCAAGAGGAGAGGAAAATCATCAGGCTCGGCGAGCAAGCCGTCAGCTTCAACACGCCCACAGTATGATTCACGACCTTTTCCACTTCTGTGAGTGGCATTTGCAAGAACCTCACGATTTCGACGAAGATGATCTGCGTGAAATGCTGTTCAGATCAGGACTCTATCTGGAAAGATACGCTCCTAATCTATGCGACTCTGACAGAGGACCCTGAGAGAAATGAGCGTCTTCCTCGACCCGACCGATGAAGAACGGCTTTGCAGTGTGCTCAAGGCCTACGTCGAAGAATGGGTCCTGGTATCGGTGCCCAGAGAGTGGCACCGATATGGCACTGATTCTTTAGGTCGTGTCCGGCTGGAATTCGCAACGGAGAGCTCGATCTGTATTAGCGTTCATTACGAATTTGTCAAAATAGACTACTCCGTCCAGCTTCACAGTCATTAGTTCTTCGTGAGATTTATTGTCTCGTGAAATTTGCTGATGTTGTCGTCGACCTTAAAGCTCGGATTACCAGCCGCATCATATACAAGCGGAGTCGGACCGGGCGCCCAACCTTCCGCCGATAGGGTCAATCGAAATGCGCGCGCAAAGAAACTCTGATCGTTCTCGTGTTTCTTGCAAATCTCCAGCGCCTTCTGTTTCTTCTCGGCACTCAAATCCGGCTGTTTCGCCGTAATGACGTTGTAGATGTTCATTAGCGCTTTTACGTCTTCGAGCATTGCCGGAGTCAGCGGTTGCTCCAGGCACTCAGCCGGATCGAAATCGCTGCGTTTGATTACCTGAGTGCTCTGTTTGCCAGCCTGAGATCCAAGCGATTCTTCGCTGACGATTTTGATTTTGTCGCCAACCATGGTTAGCGAACGCACGATGGCTCGATCACCGATGGCACGCGAACCGATGGTCACGGCGCGCCCGTCCTTCAATTCATAGAGCATCAAACTGCCGAAGTTGCCGCTACCTCCTTCGCAGTCGTAAAGCACCGCGATGGCGACCGCAGTTTTGTCCATGGTGCCGAACAAAAACTTGTCACCGAGTTGAATAGTGATAGTGTTGCCATTTTCGTCCGTCTTCTTGTACTTCCCGTTGACCAACGTCACAGGCCGATATCCGCTGCTCAAATTTGGTACGCAGCACGTGCCGTTAAGTATCTTATTTTTGAAGTCGGCATTGGAATCGGCTGCGCTCGCCAAATCCGGACCGCACGCTCCGCCGACCGAAACTGCTACCAGAGCTGATATCGCCCATTCGAATAAGCGTCTTGTGTTCACAATTCAAATCCTGTTCGCTACTGAACACTCATTGTACGACAGGCCGGATTCGCTTGACAGAACTGCCGTGCCGCAGTTAGTATCAATACAAGCGCGGCAACACCGCGCGTTTTTATTCAGAGGTCATTCTCATGTTCCGCCATCTACACCTGCCATGCATCGATAGCCAGCTGCCCTGCTGGTTGGATGCGCGCGCCGCAGTGCAGCTGCTGGATCATGACTATATCGAGCGCTAGTCCTAAATTCGTGTGCGACCAGGCTCTTTAGGGGCTGTCGTCTAACGGTTAGGACGCCAGATTTTCAACCTGGAAA
The DNA here is from genome assembly GCA_046328035.1 of Candidatus Obscuribacterales bacterium. Lineage (GTDB taxonomy): Bacteria > Cyanobacteriota > Vampirovibrionia > Obscuribacterales > Obscuribacteraceae > JBGASG01. Next base: position 5,621 of record JAXLXI010000013.1, read on the forward strand.
CACGGGTTCAATTCCCGTCTGCCCTGATTTGTCTCGCGGAGGCAACCATCTGGGCGCCATCGTTCAGCGGACTAGGATGTCGCGTTGTCAGCGCGAAGATCGCGGGTTCGAATCCCGCTGGCGCCGCCATGGTTGCCTCTGCATCTATCTCCAGAATTGCCACCATCGTTTTGCGGTGGTGGCAGATTCTGCGTTGCCACCACGCGTTGCCACGAATGATGTGTATCCGCCGCCATGATCGGTAGTGGTGACATTCGGAAAGTCTTCCTTGATCGCACCCATCAAGTCGTCCAGTTCTTCGGCACACATACGCAGAGATTGTTGGTCGTCAGGGTCTAAATTCAATCGGTGAAAGCCTGGCCAGTCCGGCAAAGTCTGACGCGCTTCGTTCCACAGTTCGCGGCAGTCGGACGGAATCGCACCAGTCTTCCAGATCTGAGTGCGCGCGTTTGCCAGCCGAATGATCGAGGCTCGGCAGGCGCCGTGTATTCCCTCATAGTCGGAGACAAAGTTAGCTTCCGGATGCTCGTCGTCCCACACCAGTGAGCACAGTGGCATGATGCACATGGCGCATTTTGCCTCGGTGTTGAATCGCAGTCCTGCATAACGTTCGTGACACTGCGGACACAGAATGAATCGGAAGAGCATGCTCCACCTCCGTCGTTTTATCGTCTAGTAATGTGGTCCAGCCATCACTCCAATTGGACCATCGCCTGTTGTGTGACCGCCCTGGCGGCCAGCGGCAGTCAGTTTTGGACGCTCCGGCGGTCACGGGCACCAGTCTTGTCCGCCCCGGCGGGCAGAATAGACGAGATCCCGGCCGCCATGGCGGCCACCGGGAATGCAGTGCGGACCCGCGCGGCAAACAACTCCCACGCACTCCTCCGCTGGCGTGGTTACTTCAGCAGCTTGTTCACTTCGGCGAGCGCGAACGCGCCGGCCGCCGGCATCGAGATATGCGGTGCATCAATCTCCGGTTCGCGCGGATTAATGCGCACAACTACGCCGCCATGGACGCGCGCCAGTTTCTCGCCTTCGCGTCGGATCGTGGGAATCGCACGTCCCGCTCCAATCTCGACTACAGTGATCGGTTTTGGACAGCCGTCAAGAAACCTTTCAAAGCGTTTTTGTTGAGCATTGCTGCGTGTAGGTATCCACTGGAAGTCACCGAACATCAGTATGTTTGGACGAGCGGTGTGACCGCAATGCGGACACTTGGGAATGGTCTGCGAGCGCATGGTCGACATATTTATATCGAACACTTCGTCGTGCGGCCAGATGTGTGGTAGGCACGGTCCCATGCACTGCATATGGTGAATGGAACCGTGAACCTCCACAACACGCTCCTCGTCAAAACCTGCTTTTTGAAATTGCCCATCGACATTCGATGTGACAACGAACCACGGGAAATCGAAGCGCTTTATCCAATCGAGAATGATGGCAAAGCCTTCGTGAGGTTGAGCACCACGATAGAGATTGGCGCGGTGCCCATAAAAACCCCAGCCCAGTTGCGGATCCTCGGCGAAGCGCCGCGGATTCGCGATGTTCATGAAATTCATCCCCAGCTTCTGGTATTCCGGATACGCATTCCAGAATCCTTGATCGTCGCGAAAACTGGGGAGACCGGAGTCAACCCCCATTCCAGCGCCCGCGGTGACAATCAAACTATTAGCTTGCTTGATCGCTGCCGCAGCATTTGCCAGGACTTCCTGAGAGACTGGATTCACCCAACGAACCCCTCCAAATCTACTTCTATCTCAAGTGGCGATTTCACGGAAGAGCTAGGCTGCCTTGCGCGACACCTTACGTTACCAACGCTGCATCTTCTTTACGATGACTGTGGTGCATCGTGGCGGACACCCGGTCATGAGCCCTGGGTGGTCTGAGTGAGAATGCCACCAAGGGTGATGAGGGCAATTCCGCAAGCGCGCGTTATGTTGAACTTTTCTTTGAGAATGCACAATGCCAGCACATACATTATTAGTGGATAGCAGCCCGTGATTGCAATCACGTAGGAGGCGGATGTCATCGAGAGCACCACGTAGTATGCGGCGCTGCCACCAGCAAGGCACAAAGCGGATCCGCCAGCGTAAGGCCACATCTCGCGGCGAAGCAGATTTTCGCCGCGTCGCTTGTGCAGAACCCAGCCGATGGCTAGAGCCCCAAACACGGAGTCTGCGACATACTTGCCGAGATAAACTTCGAATGGATGCGCGTGCGTCACTGCCGTCTTGTCGAATATGCCGCGTAGCGCCCAGCCCAATACGGCAAGTCCGATGCACACCACAGTGATCAAAGCGTTGAGTGCGGGACGACGGTGGTCGATGCTGGTGGCGGACGCATTGAGCGCGGTTGCGGTGGCAGTCGGCCGTACCAACGTGGCGACTGCGGTGGCAGTTGCGGTTGAGGTGGAGTGTGCGGCTACAGTCGCGTGCGCAGTCGCAGTTTCGTCCCAGGCATCCGATGCGCTTGCCGGCGTCGGCAAGCGTTTCTTCCAGAGTTTGCCCAACGGCAAGCTGGAACCACTGATGGCAACGATACCCGCAACGACCACCAGACATCCGATGATGCGGGCGGGCACGAGCGGTTCCCCCAGCATAAAGTTGGCGAGCACCTGTGCCACCACCGGGTAGCTGGCTGTGGCGCCCAGTATCAAACTTGCTTCGCCTCGCGACATCGCGATCAGATACGCGGCGACGGCGACGAAATAACAAAGCTGGGCGAGGAATTCATACCCGAGCGTGTGTCCGCTCAACTGCCAGCCGGGAAGAAACACGGACAGCACCGCCACCATGAACACAGCCATCAACGGTGAGAAGGAATAGACTGCCGCCAGTTGTCCGACCGGTTGCGTGTAACCCAGCGCTTTCTTATCAAAGATGCCCCACGCTCCCCACAAAAGCAGGGAGACCAACACCAGGCTGTTGACCATCACATCGGCAGACATTGGTTGCTATCTACGCCCCGAGAGTGTCAGTGATAGATCACGCTCACTGACGTGTCGGTAGTAGGGCACCGCCATCGGTGCGAGCGGCGTGTTGCCTAAAATAATGTCGGCGGCTTTCTCGGCAATCATCATTACCGGCGCGTAGAGATTGCCGTTGGTGATGTGGGGAATCAGCGATGCATCGACGACACGCAGTCCTTCTACGCCGTGCACCCGCATCGTCTTCGGGTCGATAACCGCCATCTTGTCCACACCCATTTTGCATGTGCCGCTGGGATGCAGCGCCGTCTCGCCGTCGCGCGCCACCCAATCGAGGATGTCTTGATCAGATTGAATGTCGGGTCCGGGAGAGGTTTCGCCGGCGTTGAAATCATCCATTGCCGGTTGATTGAGAATGTGCCGCGCGCAACGCACCGCTTCCACCCACTCCCGGCGATCCTGCGCCGTGGACAGATAGTTGAAGCGCAGCGCCGGATGTTGGTGCGGGTCGGTCGACTTGATTTTGATCGAGCCGCGCGCATCGGAGTTCATCGGTCCCACGTGCACCTGATACCCGTGCCCGGTCGATGGTGAAGTGCCGTCGTACCTGACCGAGAGGGGCAAGAAGTGAAACTGCAGATTCGGATACTCGACTTCATCGTTGCTGCGAATGAAACCGCCGGCTTCAAAATGATTGGTGGCAGCCGGTCCCGAACGGAAGAAGAGCCATTGGAATCCGATCCATGGTGCGTTCCACCACTTGGTGGCAGGAATCATGCTGACCGGTTGTTTGCATGCGTACTGGATGTAGACCTCCAGGTGGTCCTGCAGGTTTTCACCGACGCCGGGCAAGTGTTCGACGACTGGAATCTCCAGATTGATCAGGTCGCGCGCATTGCCGACTCCGGAGAGTTGCAACAACTGCGGCGAGTTGATGGCGCCGCCGCAACACACGATTTCGCGGGCGCGCGCGACTGCAATCCTGCCGTCCTTTTCGTACTCGACGCCGACCGCTCGGTTTCCTTCGAAGAGGATGCGCCGGGTAAACGCCCGGCAGTGGATGGTTAGATTAGCGCGCTCTTTGACTTCGCGGGACAGATACGCCTTCGGAGCGGAGAAGCGGTGCCCATTTTTGATGTTGCGATCGAAGACACCGAAGCCCTCTTGCTGCGCGCCATTGACGTCGCTTGTCAATGGATAGCCCGCTTGTTGTGTTGCTTCGAAGAACGCTTTGAACAGCGGATTGGTGCACGGACCAGGCTCGAGAACCAGCGGACCCTGCCCGCCGTGATACTGATCGGCGCCTGCCATGCGGGTTTCAGAACGCATGAAATACGGCAGGCAGTGCTCGTAATCCCAGGACTGCATGCCTGGATCGCGTCCCCATTTCTGATAGTCCATCGGGTTGCCGCGGATGAAGATCATGCCGTTGATGGAACTGGACCCACCCAACAACTTGCCGCGGGCGTGCGCAATCTGGCGCCCGTTCATGAAGGGTTCCGGCTCAGACTTGTAGCACCAGTCATAATGCCGATTGCCAAGCGGATGCATGAGCCCCGCCGGCATGTGGATGAAGATGTCCCAGAACGAGTCCGGGCGCCCCGCTTCCAAAACGAGCACTTTGTGTGACGGCTCCGCGCTCAATCTATTGGCGAGCACGCACCCTGCCGATCCACCGCCGACTATGATGGTATCGAATTCATTCATCATGCCGCAATGATACGCCGGGACGCCCTCCGCTGATCGCGCCGCCGCGCCCTATGAATCACTAATAATGAGCCGAAACCAGCCTCTGATCCGGCTAATCCCAGAAGCGGTCGAGTCCGCGTTCGATACCCTCGAACAACTTGTCGATCTCAGCGCGCGTGATCACCAGCGGCGGCGAAACTGCCACCATATTGCGAATGCCGCGCACAATCACGCCTTCTTCGCGGCACAATGCTTGCAGCTTGAAACCCAGGTAAGCATCGGGTTTCAGTTCCGCCTTGCCGCCGCGCGGCACCACTTCGATTGCGCCGATCAATCCGTGCCCGCGCACTTCGCCGACCACCTTATGCGCAGCTAGTTTCTTCAACTTATCCTGCATGTAGGGACCGACATCATCTCGTACGCGACCGATCAGGTTTTCCTTCTCCGTGTAATCTATCGCCGCCAGCGCGGCGGCAGCGGCTACTGGATGTCCACTGTACGTGAAGCCATGCGTGAAACTGCCGCCATTGATAATGGTGTCGCCGATCTCGGCACTGACCATGGTGGCACCCATCGGGATGTAGCCGCTGGTCAAGCCTTTCGCCACAGTCATAATGTCTGGCTTCAAGTCCCACAACTTGCTGGCGAACCAATCGCCCAGGCGACCGAAGCCTGTGATTACTTCATCGGCGACGAACAACAAGTTGTATTCGCTGGCCAAGCTGCGTAGACCGGCCAGATAACCGGGCGGTGGCGGAATGACGCCGCCGGCTCCCTGAACCGGTTCCGCGAAAATGGCAGCGATTGTCTCCGGGTCCTCGCGCTCGATCAGCTTGGCGGTTTCTTGCAAGCACCACTTGCCGTATTCTTCGGGGCTCATGTCGCTGTTCTCGCCCCACGGGTACGGTGCCGGTGCATGAATGAACTGCGGCAGAGGCAAATCGAATAGACCATGCAGCGGTGCCAAGCCGGTGACGCTTGCTGTCGCCAGCGTGACGCCATGGTACGCATATTTGCGGCTGACTATCTTCTGTTTATTAGGTTGCCCTTTGATGTGATAGTACGCACGAATGAACTTCAGTGCTGTCTCATTGGCTTCGGAACCGGAGTTGCTGAAAAATGTGTATTTCAAATTTGCTGGTGCCAGCGCCGCCAGTCGCCCGGTCAATTCAATTGTCGGCGGGGTGGTGCTGTTGAAGAAACTGGTGTAGTACGCCATCTTCTGCATTTGCGCGTGCACGGCGTCGATGATCGGTTTGCAGCCGTATCCGAGGTTGACGCACCACAAGCCAGCCATGCCGTCCAGCAACTTGCGACCTTCGACGTTAGTCACCCACACACCATCGGCTGACTCGATGATGTGGGTTCCCTTTTCATGCATCTCGGCATGATTCGTGAAGGGATGCAGATGATGATCCCGATCGATGTCCCGCAGCGTCACCGGCGAACTGACTGGCATGACCTATACCTCGGAGGCAGAGTTTCGAAAACCCCGACAGTATATAGGGTGTCTATTCCTTGATTTGTGAAGCTTGCAAAGATGATCGGAGCAATTGCTCGGCGGCTATCTTTTTATCCGGGTAAAAAGAACCTTGCCTACTGTGTTTGCCTCAAACCTCAAGCGATATCGCTTGAGCATTTCCCCGAAACGCCCAATCCATGGGCCGCAGTTTGCCAGAACTGAAGTGATATCACTTTAGTTCTGGGCGGCAACATCAAACGATATCGCTTCGGTTTTCAGGAGATGCGGGTGAATTTGAGAATCTGAGTTTCTGTTGGCAAGTAGAGCGGGTGCTTCGGTTCGCCCGACTTGTTGACGCCCAGGCAGTTCAAAGTCGTGGTCGCCGGAATCAGATCCAACACCATGCGGCTGCGTTCGCGTAGTGCTCCATGATTTCCCCATGCGACAAAACACTCGTCGCACCGATCGATGCTTTCAAGAATGAAACTGTCGTTGTCCCGTCCCACCGGGTTGCGCACACGCGCCAGAGTACTGCTGTCAGTTGCTCTATACGCGAAGAGATTTACAGCTTCGAAGCGCCCGAATCCGAACTGCTCCGCGAACGACATTGCACGTCGAATAGTTGGATCGTTTTTGGTGGCATCCGCGGTGCTGGGATTGAGCATGATGAAAACGCACGACGGCTTAGCGCGGTCCCACTCCCTCCACAGGAGGTAGCGATATTTCTGACTCCTATCGAATGTGGCGCCGCTCTTCATGCCTAAGATAATATACTGAGAGAGTGGCAAAGAAGCTCAGCGCGTCGCGAATTATGAATGCAGAAAACAATCTAGCCGAGCGACTGATCGCGATGGTAGGTCGGTCACAATCAGACCCGTCTTTTCAGGAATTGCTGACTCAGCAAATGTTCAACGACATCGAATATCGAGAATCGTCGCGGAACAGTCATGTTCTTCTTTTCAGGCGGCTTGGTGTGAGGTTTCGCTATGACAAGCTTCATGATTGGCTGATTGGTCTTGAGATTCATGTTGACCCGAAATGGGCGGAGGAAGACGAGCAGGGACTCTCTCCGTTTGCGCATCCGCTGCCCAACGGAATTCTGCCTTCCGACAGTCGAAGCAATGTTGCTTCTAAGTTGGGATCGTTGCCGGAGCACTCGTCCGACAGCCCAAGAATGCACTGTCCTCAGTGCTATCACAACGATACGTGGGAGGATCGATACAACTTCAATCCTCTAGAAGTGAGTTATGTTTTTGCCTCAAACACAGATCGCGTCGTGGCTATCGAAGTCAAATACAAACCGTTCGACAGCGCGAAGTTCAGGGAAAGCCAGGATGACGATCGAGCACATTACGAGCCTGAACCTCAGAAGCCCGGTGCGTACACCGACAGCGAGTTCATTGTAACGCCGCCTGTTGACAACTGAAAGCATCACGTATTACCCTGGTTATGGCGTTAGGTGCTGCGACCCCAGCACCGCATTGGTATCTCGGCAAAAGCTCGGCTCACGTCTCACGTTCCCATCTACTTATATATAGTTTCACGGGCTTGCCCGCGGGAATGACTTGTTCAGAAGTCGCCGCGGTGGGCTCGGCACAAACCAGGGTGGTGGGAATATGCAAAAAGAAGTCGTAGTGGAAGGCGGGCATCGCTTTGTCATCGATACGACCGGACAGAATTTTGCTCTCGATAGCAGTGAGGAGACGGACAGCGGCCCGCTAAAGCACAGTTTGATGGATTTACTGCATGGCGCCAATGTGGTGCCGATGTCCGTGCTGGGCATGAAGGCAAAACAATTCGACGACGGATTGTATGCCGCGATTGAGTTGTTGGCGCAGAATGGTGCCGGCAAGTTCACCGGCAAGGTGAAGCTGCTCGGGCAACTGCTGCAAGTGCTGCACGGTGGACCCACCGGTGCTTGTGATGTAATTGGTGCGGCGGGCGCGCTGGGGCGCTGGCTTAATGTCTCCACGCTTAGCGAAGATGCACGACACATGGCTGAGCAATTCGCGTCATCTCCGCTGGCTAAGCCGATTTCGTTCTACACATGGTCGGAAAATTTGCGAGCGATCTTCGCGCAGGATCGTTTCTTGCAACGGCAATTGGAGAGGGCTGATGCGAACGCGCTGGTGGCAGCTATTGGTTCGCACGGCGCATTGCAATCCGCTTACTGTCAGTATCTACAGCTGATGTCCAAGATGACAAATCGTATGAGAGGGCAGAGCCTTGCTGAGCGGTTGCTGCACTCGGCGCAGTACGATCCCTCGCTGCCGGAGTGTTTCTTTCCCGCATCCGGAAGCAAAGAAGATGATCTGTTGGACAAGAGCGATTTAGGTCGTCCCGGCTTCAGTCTCATGGATGACTTTATTGCTGCAGTTAGGAATCGGAAGATTGATCTGAGACCGACCTCTAGTTCCGGCTGGTATGAATACTGCCAGTATGCGCTGGAACCACTCCTGGTGCCTGAGCGCTGTCCGGAGTGGAAGATGGTCAAGACCTCCGACCGCTATCGCAGGTTCGCAGAAGGAATTTTTAGGGCGTTCAACGCTCTGACACGCGAGACGCACGCCAAGCAATTCTCTCCCGCAGCCTACGGATGCGCCCCTTACCCTATATCGATCGATATCAAGCCTGAGCTGCGTGTTGAGCCGCTGCCGAGTATGTACTTGCGGCGCGCTGAATCTTATCTCTTCATCAGATCTGTACTAATGGAGCTGTTCGGCGAGCAGGGGCTCAAGGACGCTTATCGACTCACCGCCGGCGGTGCCATGCAGATGCCGCTTCTGGAGGAGCTATCTCAAATCGAGCAACTCTTTTTCGGGGCATATCTGGTTGCTTGTGCTGACCTCGATTTGCCTCGTTTCGACCAGCATGACTTGAACGCGCAGGCGTGCGAGCAGCAGTTCTTCGATTTTGCTCGCAACATGACCACCGATGCCGACCTCTCGCAAAATGCCATCATGATGTTGCCGATCTATAGAGACATCAGAACCGGATTGACAAAGGTCTGGGTGTTTCTCGGGTGGCGTCGCCATGGCGTGATGTTTTCCTGGGCAACGCAACCTGCAATCATCAGTCGGAACATTAATGAATCATGGAAACTGCCGTTCGCAAATTATCACGCGCAACTTCCGGAACCGCGAGTCTCGTTCGGGGGCACTTACTTCCCGGTTGCCGTGCCGGTGTTGCACGAGATTTGGGTGAAGGACATTCTGAATCGCGCTGAGATGCGTGAGGTTTGCCGGGCGCACTCATACATTGAAGGAGCCATCTTGAATCACCTTGATGTGAAAAGAGAGAGCGCTTCGCAGCCGGCTCCGCGTACTGTAATGGGTGGACCGCCGCTGGAAGGCAAGCCGCGTCTATGGGGTGACGACGATAGTTTCTAAAGTGACGATGTCGCCAGCGGTGCGTCCAGTCTAACCAGTTCTGCTTCGTCCAGCTTGGCTGTATCCCAATCGCCTTGCATCAAGTAGGCTTGTCTGCGTCCGCGCAGAGCATCGGCGAGTTCCGGATTGATCTTCAATGCGCGCACGAAGTCTTCCATGGCGCCTATGGCATCGTTAGCTTTGAGCTTGAGTTGACCGCGCTCATTCCAGAGGTGCACCGGTACGGCGACCTCGGAGCGAGTGATTTGCATATCCACGGCTTCCAGCTTGGACTGTGCGGTGCCTCTTGTCGAATGATAAAAGCTGTGAGCGCGCAAGAGATCGCTGTTGTTTGGTGCCACCATCAGCGCCTCAGCGAATTCCTCTTTCTTTAGTTCGGCATCGCCCGATAAATTGGCGCGCACCAGATACGCCTCCACCAGATCGGGCTGCAATCCGATCGCTTTGTTGCAGTCTTCGCGCGATTCCGCATGCTTGAAGAGCGATTTCAAAATGGCGCGACTCAAGTAATAACGAGGGTTTGTAGGGTCGAGATTGATCGCGGCGGAAAGGTCGCGCTCTGCCTTGTTCCAATCTTCTTCCACGCGTCCGGGGCAGCCCTTGAAGTAATAGGCCATGCCGCGATTGCACAACGCCTGATGATCGCTCGGTTCGTTTGCCAATCTGGTTTCGAATGTACTGACCGCTTCACTGCGAGCCCAGATGGTGTCGGCACTGGTGGTGCCGGAGCGGTCTGATGTCGTCAGCTTGATCGCTTCATTGAAGTCGGCGGCGGCTTCGTCCAGTTTCTCCAGATGGAAGTGGGCTGCGCCGCGAATGAAGTAAGCGCGCCGCCGGTCTTTGAGTGAGGGGATTGCCATGGTGGCATCAGCGACGCACTCATCGAATTTGCCGATGGTCAGGTATTGTTCGACTCGCAACAATACCAGCGCTTCTGTGCCGAATCCCAGTTGCATCGCTTTTGTGGCATCTTCAATCGCTTCGCGGTGATGTTTGGCGGCCGCTTGGTGGATGGCGCGATGTTGATAAGCCAGTCCGAAGTTGGGATCTAGTTCGATAGCCTTGCTGAACTGATCGATAGCATTGATGACGTCGTTGTTGGCTGCCATCGCCAGACCGCGAAACAAGAACGCCTTAGGGCTGCTCTGCAACTTGAGCAACTCGGTCATTGCCCGCGCCGACTCGTCTTTGTCAAAGGGAATGGCAATGTGGTTGGCAAGGTGCACCAGTCCCCGGCAGTAGGTAATGTCGTCGGCCGGCACACCGGCCTGTTCGGCTGATTTGCAAAGCTCGCTGATTACTTTCAGTCCGAATAGTTGCTGCTTGGCTTTGTCGGGGAGGGCGTCCAGGACGATGCGTGGCAATGAAGCCTGGAAATGCTGCCACGCTGGTCCCAATTGATTAAATCGGGTCAGGGACAGCGCCAGTCTGAACCGAGCCTGCGGGTCATCCGGATTGAGTTCGACGCACTTCCCGAACTCGGTGGCAGCCAGTTCGTATCTATAGGTGATATACGCATTGCAGCCACGGTCGAAGTGGCTCTCAAAGTCGCTTTCGGACATCGTTGCTAACTCCCGCCAATCGGAGTAACTTCGCCTATTGTAGCCAACTTACAAGCCCAGGTCCAACTATCTCTGTCGTGCTGATTAATTTGTCGGGGTGGTGCAGTTTATACTGAGCCGCGCAGTTAAGAGAAACCGACATGGGCGGCAACCTGCTCAAACCTGTAGTTCACACTGAGGCCGCGACTCCAGGCGGCGTGTTTTATCGCATCAGCCAGACGGATGGTGACGCGCCGCGCCTGCTTATGGTGATGGGATATGCCGGCAGCTTGCGCACCTGGCCGATTATATTTATCGAGCAGCTGGCGCAATCGTTTGTGGTTCTCAGTTACGACAATGTCGGCACGGGACTGACCGCCGCTCTGGCGACACCTAACGACTACAGCATTTCAGCGATGGCGCAGAGCATTGCCGAGATCACCGACCATCTGCAGTGGCAGCACTTCCACCTGCTCGGGTACAGCATGGGTGGGTGCATCGCCATGCAATATGCCCACGATCATGCTGCTCAGATACAATCGCTGGTGCTGCTTTCCACCACAGCTGGTGGCAAGGACCGGACCCGCCCTGCTCCCGAGGTGCGGGAGACACTGGTGAATCCGCCGGGGGCAACTCTCTGGGAGATGTATCTGTCGACGTTTCAATTGATGTTTCCCGAGGATGTGATGCCGTCAGTGATGGAGACCATTCGCGGCATATATGAGCAGTCGAAGAACTTCTTGATTGGCGCCACCACGTTGTCTGGGCACGACGTGGCTTTTCGCCAGTTTGACGGCGCGCCTTTATTGTCAGCGCTCACGATGCCGGTGACGGTAATCGCCGGTGACGAAGACCGGCTGATTGCGTTCAAAGACATGCAGTCACTGGCGGCCAAAATCCCACACGCTCGGTTGCTCGTCATCCCCCACTGCGGTCACGCGCCTCACATCCAGAACGAGGCTGAGGTTCTCGATGCAATAACGCAACAGTTGCAGCCCGCCTGATTTACGTCTGCCGATCAAGGAAGCCAAGCGGTGTAGACTGTACTGTCCTATGGCGAAAATCCGGCACCGAGATTTGATGTGCGCGTTCGCGGCTGTTTGGCTGTCTATTGGCGTGCCCATTTCGGCGGAAGCCAAGATTACGATCAGCGGACAAATCGAAGCCGAGCAAGTGCGTATCGGCGTGCCATTTCCGTTGCGCGTCACGTCCGTTAACGTTGCCGAAGGTGACCATGTCAGTGCGGGGCAAGTTTTGCTGACGCTGGATGACAGCGAATTCAAAGCCAAATCCCAGGCGGCGCAAATGGCGCTTTCTGCGCTGACTACCGAGCGAGACCGCCTGCGTAAATCAATCGCCCAGCTGCAAAGCAAGGTGTCTGGGGGAGCGAACAGCAATCAATTGCAGGTGTCCGGTCAATTGCATAAAGGTGCCGCCAAAACGCGATCACCAAAGGTGGTGCCCGAGGCCGGCAACGCTGCCGCCGCCGGCAAACCGACAACTTCGTCTCTGCTGAGCGCCACTTTATTCGGTTCGCAAACGCAGGCTCTCGATATGGAGTTGCAAGAACAAACGAACGAGCTCAACAAAGCGGAGACAGAGCAACAGCAGATGCTGGCTGCGTCGGCAAAAGCGACCAGCGACGCGGCGGCAAAAGCGTATGGAGCTCAGAAAACGGCATTGCAGGAAGTGGAAAAAGCAAAGCTGGAAACCGCCAACAAACACGGGCTGTTCAGTTTTCTGGTGCCGTCTAAATTGAAGAATGCCAAAGCGCAAGCCATTAAAGAAGTCGTGAAAGCCAAAGAAGATGCGCTCGACCAGGGCTACGCGCAGCAGCAAGAGGGCATGAAACGGGTGCTTGCCAGCCAGCAGCAAGCCATGCAGGAATCATTTGCCGCCAAGCGGCAGGCGCTTGAGTTGGTTTACAAAGCTCGCAAGTCGGCGGTCGAACAAGTGGCGGCATCTATGAACGCCATGCAACAGGCCGCATCCGATCAGCAGAAACAGATTCAGGCGCAACTATCGTCGTTTCAATCCAGCATGGCCGGTATGTCCAGCAGCATGGCTGGCGCCGCTCAATCCGGCGGCGGCATTGCTTCGGCGCTGGCTGCCTCGCAATCGGGCGTGCTCGAACTGCAGTTGGAATCAGCACGCACGCGGTTGCTGGCGGTGGAGTCATCGATTGCTACCGCGCGCGGTGCACAGCTGGAAATTCAAGCCAAGGCGAAGAGCCTCAAAGTCGTCAGTCCGATCTCAGGCATCTGTGCCACCAAAAATATTCAAGTCGGCGAAATGCCGATTCCGGGGCAAACGCTGATCACAATCCTCAATCCCAATAAGGTATATCTGCGGGCGTATGTCCCGGAAAACATGTTGGGTGGTGTCAAAGTGGGACAGAAAGCCTGGGTGAAAATAGATTACAAACAAGCCCCGACATTCGATGCGACTGTGACATCGATAGATCAGCAAGCGCAGTTCACACCGGAAAACGTCTCTTTGCCGGAAGATCGCGTGCGCCAGGTATTTGGCGTACGTCTTTTGCTCAAGAGCAAGGCCGGTGACTATGCAAAACCGGGCATGCCTGCCGACGCCTATCTCGAAGTTAACTAACCACAGCGAGACGGTGCATGCAACAACAAGTCTCGCCACGTGCTGATGTTCCTCCACCATCCGGCGGCGGCGTTTCCCTGAACGCCCGCGGAGTCAGTAAACGGTATGGTTCAGTATTAGCCGTCGACAACGTCGATCTATCGATCAAGCAAGGCGAGATACTGGCGCTTTTCGGACCGGATGGTGCAGGCAAAACTTCGCTCCTGCAAATGCTCTCTGGACTGATCAAGCCGACATCCGGCGTCGTCACCATATATGGTGAGAGCATTCACACTGGTCGCCGACGCTGCGGTTACGTTGCGCAGCACTTTACCTTCTCGCAAGACCTGAGCGTGCGGGAGAATATGCAGTATGCCGCCGACCTGCATTCAGTGCCGCGGGATCGCTTTCCCTCCGAAATGGAACGACTGTTGCGCATGGTCGGACTCGAAAAGTTTCCTAACCGGCTGGCCGGCAAATTGTCCGGCGGCATGAAGGAGAAACTGGCGATTGCCTGTGCCCTGATCTCGAATCCGGCGGTCCTGATTCTGGATGAACCGACCACCGGAGTCGATCCGCTGGGGCGACGCGAAATTCAACACATGCTGGTGGCATTGTCGCGGCAAGGGACGTCTGTGTTGCTGGCTACATCAGATCTGGAAGAAGTCGAAATCAGCGATCGCATCGTCCATATGGAGCATGGCAAGCTCGATTCGAGTGCTTCGCTGGAAGCGTGGCATGACCGCGAACAAGAGCTGCTGCATAAAAAAGACGCGCGCACGAAGATCTCAACCACGGTGAAGAAACTGGACCTGTCGACTAAGAAGACAGGCAGCTTTTCTCTGCCTGATCTGCAACAGCCGCAGATCAGTATCGAGGCGAAGGATGTGCTGAAACGCTTTGGTGCCTTCACGGCTGTGAACGGCATCTCTTTTGCGGTGGCGCGCGGCGAGATATTCGGACTTCTGGGAGCCAATGGCGCCGGCAAGAGCACGGCAATCCAGATGTTGTGCGGATTGCAGAGACCCACAGAAGGGGCGGTGCGGCTGCTCGGCAAAGACCCGCGCGGAGCAGCGGCGAAATTGGTGCACGGACGCATGGGCTACATGAACCAACGCTTTTCTCTGTACGACGGATTGACCGTTGAAGAAAACATCGATTTCTACGCATGCAGTTATGGAATTCCCGCTTCTGAACGCAAGACCAGAGTAAACGACGGCATAGCTCGCCTTGATCTGGGCGAAATTCGCCGTGAGATGGTCGGTAATCTGCCGCGTGGCTGGAAACAACGTGTCGCCTTCGCCGCCGCCACCTTGCATGAGCCGGAGATATTGTTTCTCGATGAGCCGACTGCCGGCACCGATTCGCACACACGCCACCTTCTGTGGTCGTTGATCAATGGTGCCGCCGCCAGGGGCACCGCAGTGCTCGTGACCACACATTATCTGGACGAGGCAGAATTTTGCGATCGTCTGGCATTAATGGTGGCAGGCAAATTTGTCCGCCAGGGTCCCCCGGCTCAAGTGAGGGAGAGTTGCATTCAGCGTGCCGTGCGAATTGATACGCCCTCGCCGCAAGAGGCCGGTCAAATCCTGACGCAGCACTATCCGTCCTGGCGCCTCGGGCTGCACCCCGATGTGGTGCGTGTCCTTTCGGACGATCCTCGCGCCGACCTGACTCGCGTGCAACAGATATTACAGTCGTCGCAAATTGTTGTCGAAAGGGCAGACATCGAATTGTGCAGCCTGGAGGAAGCATTCATCGCTGCTATTGCCGAAAGCGGAAGCGGTGGCGGAGGTGCCGGCTGATGCGCGGGTTTCTGGCACAGCTATATAAGGATTGGTTGGAGTTCAGGCGCGACCTTCTGAGTCTGGCGCTGGCGTTTTTGCTGCCGCTCGCCTCGCTTTTTCTTTTCAGCTTCGGCATTCGTCTGGAGACCAAACACATCCCTACTGAAATCGTCGATCGTGACAACACGATTGCCAGTCGCAGCTTTGCGCGACGCATCTTCGCCAGCGAGACTTTTGTGCCGGCCGAGAGCGACGACATCAAAGTGGTGCGCACGCGCATCGACATTCCATATGGGTTTGAAGGCAGCATAAATCTCAACAAACCGGCCAGTGTGCTTTTCACCATCGACGGCACGGCGCTGACGGAGGCTCATACCGCGTCGACAATAGCGCAAGCCTTCGGACCGGTTTTCTCGTCGGCGGTGAAACCACCCGATCCGCGCCTCCAATACATTCTTCCGCGGATCACAGTCTGGTTTAATCCCGGACTGCAAGAGTCGCTGTTTATCGTGAGTGGTGCGTTTGGCGTCATTCTCTGGATGTTTCCTTCCCTTTTGGCGGCAGTATCCATGTCGCGTGATCTTGAACACGGCTCCATCGTTCAACCGTTTTGCGCAAATCTCAATCCGCTCTCGTTTCTGCTCGGCAAGCTCGGTGTTTACCTGATCATTGGCGTCGTGCAATCGGCGCTGATTACAGTAGTCGGGTGCCTGTTGTTCAATTTGAAGCTGGTCGACTCGCCGCTCTTGTTTGCACTGTGCACGGTGCTATATCTGGTGGTGGCGATTCTTTTCGGTTTGTGGTTGGGGCTGCTGACACGCAGCCAGACTGCCGCCGTGCAAGCCACATCCTCCGGTGGTTTCTTCCCCAGCCTGCTGCTGAGTGGATTCGTGTATCCATTGAGCAATATTCCGTTTCCTCTGTCATTGCTCTCCTATCTGGTGCCTGCTCGGTATTACATCGATGTGACGCGGGACACTTTCATGCGCGGCACCGGGTGGCAAGTCGTCACACGCGATGTGGTGCCCCTCAGTGGATTTGCCTGTTTGCTGCTTTTCCTGTGCTGGTGGCAACTGCGCGATATGCGACTCAAGGACTAGGTGCAGGCTGTGAAAAAGTCGATTGCAGATTGGCCCATCTATGGGCTCATACTAAAAGAGTTTCGCCTCACTTTGCGAAACAAGCACCTGCTGTTCCTGCTGATTTTTCCGCCGATAGTGCAGGTGGTGATACTCGCCTACTGCCTCGACCCTCAGGTGCGCAATATGCGTGTCGCGATTGTCGACATGGCTAACACCGTGGAGAGCCGCTCGCTTGCGCAGGTGATCGCCAGCAATCGCCAACTCTTCATACCGCAGTTTCTGCCGCCCGACCCGCGTCTGCTCGCTAAAGAGATCATCAATCAGCGTGCCGATGCCGGCATCGTTATTCCAGCCGACTTCAGCGAGACTCTGGAGCGATCCCACAAAGGCGAGTTCCAGGTGATATTGAATGGTGTCGATGCATTCACCGCCAATGTTGCCCGTGGATACTTTCAGTTGATCGCCGCGCACGCCATTGCCGGGCAACAGATCGGCATCGTGGAGAGCATCGTGCGCATCGCTTTCAATCCCGGTTTGATCAGCGCCTGGTACTTCGTGCCTGGTGTGCTCGGTGCGGCGCTTACGTTGTCGGGCACGTTGGTCTCTTCGGCCGCCATGCTGCGCGAGCGCGAGTCTGGAACGCTCGAGCAACTGCTCGTTCTGCCGGTAAGCAGTGCAGAGATTTTGGTGGCAAAGACGGTGCCGCTGTTTCTTCTGTTGTTTGCCGATCTGTGTGTGGCGATTGTGATCACCACATTTCTGTTCGCCCTGCCGCTGCGCGGTAGCGTGCCGCTGTACCTCGCTTGTTCAGGCGTGTATATACTGACCAGTATCGCTATGGGGTCGTTAATGGCCACCGTCTGCAACAGTCAGCGGCAGTCACAGTTGCTCTCGTTTTTCATAAACATTCCGGCGATACTGCTCTCGGGGAGCGTGGTGCCTCTCGAGTCGATGCCGCCCGCGCTACAAATGCTGTCGCGCATCGATCCACTGCGTTACTACCAGATTATTTCGCGCGACGTGATTTTGAAGGGACTGGGACCGCAAGAGTTGTCGCACGAAATAATGTGCCTGGTAGGATTTTGCTTGCTGCTCGGCATCGCTTGCGTGATTCGTATTCGCCGACAACTCAGCTAAGCACCACGCCCGTACAAGGAGCGCGGCTCGCCAAGATAATTGGTGAGCCGCGCATCGTGGACTATTCAATTGTTTCACTCAGCTCTGGTTCTAGTACCAGTAGCCATCGCCATAACTGGCCGAATATCCCGACGGATAGACGTATTCATTCGTATACAACGGTGCCGGTTGCGTGTAGATTACGCGATCACGCGAACCAGCCAGCGCTCCCAGTCCCAGTCCGATGCCCAGACCCGCCAGCCCCCAGCCGATTTGTTTGCCGATACTGCTGCGGTGGTAGTTGTGCGAATAATATCCGTACGGGTAGCCTACGAATCGGCCATGGTGCCATCCGTCTCTTGCCTCGGCAGCCGGAATTACGGAACTGAGCAACATGGCTGCAAGGGTGGTCACTATCGCTTTCTTCATAAGATTCACCTCGCTTACGCTGATTACTATGACGTAAATCAGTGCGCTAGGCTCCTACGGCAGAGCGGTTTTCTGATATCATGGCTGAGTTGGCGGCTATCAGCCGAGTTGCAAACTGATCAGCAGGGGACTGAATTATGAAGAGACCGTTGATGGGGCGGCGTATCTTAACTGGTCTGGTTGCGCTTGCTTTAAGCGCGGCTCCTCTGGCTGTTCAAGCCACCTGCGGCGGTGGCGGTGGTGGTGGCATGGGTGGGCTCAACGGCGGCAAAATCTTCGACGTGCCATGGAAACAGATCACCAAGCGCAACACCAATTCGAAAGCCAGCATGACTCTGTATTGGATCCCTGCTTCGACTGCCGAATACGATCAATCGCCGCTGCGCGTGTCTCGTGTCTTGTCGCTGTTCTCGGGACGCTGCATAGATATGTGCGAGGCTGACTTGAAGTCGCCGCTCGGCGAAGAACTTTGTCCCGATGCTACTCACGCACCGCTGGTGGTGCTATGCCAGCGTGACGGCACCACGGTCGGCAAATTGGAAGGTCCCAAATGGGCGCTTGCCGATGTCGAGAATTTGCTGCGCTCGGAAATTGATAAACAACGCGAGTCGCTGCGTGCAAAACTGGAGACAGCGCGTACTAAGGCAGAAGCCGGCGATAAGGACGGTGCGATCAGCGATTATCGCGCGGTGCTGGAGCATCGCTGCCTGGTTCCACAACTGGCCAAGCAGGCGCAAAACGAGTTGAAAAAACTGGGCGTCGATGATGTTTCTTTAGAGATTCCGTCGCAGCTGCCGAACTTCAGCAAAGCGGTCGGTGAAAAAATCCGGCGCGCGCTCGTGTCCGGATTGGATAAGGAAGAGAATGGGGACTATGCCGGTGCCCTATCCTTGTATAAGGCGGCCCACAAGCTGGACCCGCAAGATCCCGCGCCGCTGCGTTTCCTCGCGGAGCTGTACCGCCATGATATCGGTGACTGGGAAGAGGCGAGCCGCATCTATCGGCAGATACTTTCAATGGAATCGGATCCGCTCTCGCGCGCGGTGGCATTGCATGGACTGGGCAAAATCACCATCCACAACGGTGAGTTCATTAAGGGCGAGAAGATGATGGAAGAGTCGCTGACGGTGTATCCGCTGGCGCTCACTTGCCGCAACCTGGCAGTTTATTGGAACAGCGAAGGCGACCCCAAGCAGTGCAACCGTTACATCGACGAAGCGCTCAAGTTGGCGCCGAATGATCCCTTCAATCGTGTGTTCGCTGCAGTGTTCATGGCAGGAAACGGACGACGCGAGGAAGCCTTGCGCATCGCGCACGATCACGAACACTTGCTTCCCGCCAGCTACAACCTGGCAGCGATCTACGCGCAAGCCGGTATGAAGGATAAGGCGTTGGCGCTCCTCAAACGCCACTTCTACGAGTATGAAACCAACGATGCCGTGCGCGCGGAGGAGATGATGGAAGCGCGCGTCGATCGGGTGTTCGATTCGCTCGTCAAAGACAAAGACTTTCTGGCGCTGACTAGTAAAGCGGATGGAAAACTGCCCATGCGAGGCATGACCGCCCACTAGGGATTCAGGCGATTGCGGCGGCTGCCAAGGTGGGTGCCTGTCTGAAATTCGTTGTCGTCCGGTCTGCCAAATGGTAGTGTATCGGCTATATTGGGGTGGGTTCTTCGGCTTGAGCAATGAGTCAGAAGGTTGACAAGTATACCGATGACGCCATACGAGTCTTTCTCCTGGCTAAGGATGAGGCGCGGCGACTGCGTCTCCCGACGGTCGGTTCCGCCTTGCTGCTGGTCGGGTTCGTCATGGAGAGCCGCGGTCCAGTAGCGAAGATACTCAAAGCCGCTGGCGTCACTAAAGAACGTGTGCGCCGGGAATGCGAAAATCTCATCGAGCGTGGCACCGGCTCTCCCAAAGAAATTCCGTTTACGTCTCGCTGCAACAAGATTCTCGAACGGGCAGCGGCGCATGCTTCCGCACTCAAAGAAAATGAGGTG
This sequence comes from Candidatus Obscuribacterales bacterium, assembly GCA_046328035.1. Classification (GTDB taxonomy): domain Bacteria; phylum Cyanobacteriota; class Vampirovibrionia; order Obscuribacterales; family Obscuribacteraceae; genus JBGASG01. Next base: position 25,636 of record JAXLXI010000013.1, read on the forward strand.
AGCGGCGAGAGCCTGATGCTGGCACTGCTGGAAGAGCGTGGTGGCTCCGGTGTCACCATTCTGGCCGCCATGGGTATCAGCGCCGATTCACTGCGTCGCGAAATTGTCGAACAGCGCGCGCGCCGCATCGAAGAAGCCCGTTTGACACCAAATCCGCACACTTACCGCCAGGGTGATGTGGTGCTGATCTTGCAGGACACGCGCGATCTTGACGGCAAGATTCGCAGTAAGAAACGTCCTATGGTCGTCGTCTCCAGTGACGAGTGCAACATACGCCTCAAGAAGATCGTTGTGGTGCCGGTAAAAATCCGCATCAAAGATATGCACTCAGACGTGCTCGATATTGCAATTCGTGCCAGCAGCGCCGCCGGACAGGCAGCTGGTATCAGGGATGACTCGGTGGTGGCATGCACCGTCGTCTATTCTTTTCCCAAAAGCTGCGTGGTGGAAAAAATTGGGGCGTTGCCGCCGGATCTCGCGCGCGAGGTCTGCCAGCAGGTTATGAACCTGGTGAAGCCGGCTGACTAGTGAGGTTGTAATCTCAAGGCTAGTCGGCGAAAGCTGAATGCAAAGCATGCGCGGAATACTTTTGAACATCCTCAAAGTCGCAGCGGTCATGCTCGTTTTGGCAGTGGCGGCGGCTTTGATTTTTGGACCCGCGCAGATCGATGATCACTTGAATAAAGTCATGCCGGTGGCTGCTGAGCATGCGCCTTCTGAACGCGCGAAGAAACTGCATGCTTCGTTGTTGATCGTAGATCTGCATGCTGATTCACTTTTGTGGAACCGCGATTTGCTTAGCAGAAACAGCCGCGGGCACGCGGACATACCGCGATTGATCGAAGGAAACGTTGCGCTGCAAGCCTTCACGATCGTCACCAAGGTGCCGCGCGAAATGAACATACACAGCAACAGTGGAGAAACCGACGACATCACCGCTCTGGCGATTTTGGGAATGTGGCCGCCTCAAACATGGAACAGTTTGCGCGAGCGCGCGCTCTATCAGTGTGCGAAGCTCGACGATGCGGCTGCGCGCTCGGATGGCAAGTTCACCATCATCAAGAGTCTGGAGGACCTTGACGGATATCTCAAACGTCGAGAAACGAACCCTTCCATTACTGCCGGTTTTCTGGGAGTTGAAGGCGCGCATTGCCTGGAAGGCAATTTAGAAAACGTGGATGTCTTCTTTGATCACGGGATTGGAATGATGGCGCCGTCGCACTTCTTCGACAGCGATATGGGCGGGTCGGCGCATGGTTCCTCGAAAGGTGGGCTGACTGCCAAAGGGAAGGAGATGGTGAAGCGCATGCAGGCTAAGAACATGATCGTCGATCTGGCGCATGCATCGCCTGCCGTCATTGAAGATACCCTGGCAATTGCAAGCCGGCCGGTCGTCGTTTCTCACACTGGTGTCAAAGGCACGTGCGACAACGACCGCAATCTGTCGGATCGGCAATTGATCGGCATCGCCAAAACCGGGGGCGTCATCGGAATCGGCTACTGGTCGACTGCCGTTTGCGGCGAGGATGCCACCGCAATTGCGAAAGCGATCAGATATACAGCCGATCTGGTCGGTGTGGATCACGTGGCACTGGGTTCTGATTTCGATGGGGCTGTAACGATGCCGTTCGATGCGTCGCAACTGATTCTTATAACTGATGCACTAATCGAACAGAGATTTTCCGACGACGAAATTAGGAAAGTGATGGGCGGCAATGCCATGCGCGTCTTGCGCGAAACACTGCCGAACCGATAACGACTAATATAAAAGGTTCCGCCTATGCGAGTTCGGAGAGCAGTTCTTTCTACCTTCGAGTTTGTATGCTCTTCATGTTGGAGCACAGGCGATATTTCTATTATGTGCGCCGATATAGATTTGCACCAGCGCGCTTACTGAATCCGCTGAAGCCTTATGCAGATCTCTGAGAATTCGATTAACACTCGATCTATCGCATCGTGCGGATTCATTGATTGGTTCAGTAAGAAACAAGTTCCGGTTGAGCGTATGACATCCCCGCCAAAAAATTAAAGGAACTTCCTTCGATTCCTTTGAACTTTTTGCGGGGGTCGAACGTATTAGGTAGGGAGCGGTCAACAACCGTTCGAAAAGACAACCTGTATAAAGCAACACAAAGAATGGAGGCAAATACAATGAGATGGCTAACCTCATTGCTCGCGTTCGGTTTAGTCTGGTCCAGCGTTTCGCTGCCTGACGCGAATGCGATTAATCCGCCGGGTCCGGTTGGTGGCATAGGACATGGTCGTTATTGGCACCGCAATCCGGCAGGTGCCGCGGGCGGTTGGGGCCGCGGGTGGAACTACAACCCGCCAGGTCCGGGACGTGTCTCTTATGTCAACTACCGCCCGCACGTCAATCCACCTGGTTTGGCGGGCGGAGCCGGTCACGGTCCATATTGGACCTACAACCAACCCGGTCCGGCCGGCGGCGCCGGCCGCGGCTGGACATGGAATCCACCAGGTCAAGGACAGTGGTACTACCCCGGCAACGCGGTGTATCGCCCGTAACGTGTAGGTCGCTACTAGAATGATAACAACTCGAACGAGAGTAGTACTGCTCTCGTTCAGTTGCGCAGATAGTCCGCGCTTTCGCAGTCCACGCTTTCGCAGTCCACGCTTCTACCAGTGATCGGTTTCAGGATCCTCTTCTTCCTCGGGTTCGTCTGCCTCGGAAGATTTCGTCGACCTGTCCGAGAATTCGTCTTCATCGAGCAACCTCATGCCGCACACAAATCCGCCCAACCTGCCGGCGAAAATAGATGCGCCATGCGCAGCCAGCGTGTTGGTGTCGCCTGTGTGCAGTGGTTGCTGTCCGGCAACTCGTACTATCTCTGCCTTTACCGCCTTCGTTTGGGAAGCTCTGCCGAGGATCAGGACTGCATCGACTTCGTCTGGGGCGATAGCGGCTTCGACCATTGATTGCTCAACCAATTTACCGATGCGGCGCACCAGCGGCGCAGTCATGTCGTCGAACTGAGCGCGCGATAGGTCAGCCTCAATAGCGTGAGATCCAGTTGGCGTTGAGATGATGCTGGGTAGCCAGATAGCGGTATCATCGGCGGTGCCAAGAGCGCGTTTAGCTTTTTCCGCCGCATCAAACAGTCGCTGCATCGCATAAGGAGTGCCCCTGGGATCGACGCCGTGGGCGCGTACAAACTCTTCGCTCAGGTGGTCGATTATGCGGTAGGTAAACTGTTCGCCTCCGAGATCAAGGTCGTGCACCTCGGACTGCACCTCCGTAAAATCATCTTCCGCGTTGTAGTCCACAACGGCTGATGACGTCATGGTGCCACCAACTTTTACAACCAGGATTGTATTTTCTGTACCGCTAAAACCTGCCTGGTGCAGTTGCAGTGCAGTGATTGCGGCGGTCGACTCATTGATGATGCGAAGGCAATCCCAACCCGACTCAAGAATAGCGTTTTTCAACGCTTGCCGTTCTCTGTCCCCGAAAAACAAGGGGCAGGTTGCGACAATCGCAGGAGCTCTTTCTCCGATCTTTTTTTCTATCTGCTTCCTGATTTCTCTAAATAAGGTAATCGCTTCGGGCGGATATGGCAGTGTGTCCCAGGCGCGGTAGGTGGGGCGCACTGTGCGAGTACGGTCGATCCACATCTGTTGTTCGGCGCTGCTGCCGTAAATAGGTCGACCGCTACTCGTGTTAGCCAACACCGAAGGTATTTCGTCGCAATCATCATTTTCGCCGATCACGAAGTAACAGCCACCGGCGCGCGCCACCACACTCAAAGTAGTGCCGCCAAACTTGATCCCTATGTCGCCGGACACGCTTTCCTTTCCCCATCCAAACCAAGTACTGCGAGCCATCCTAACAGCATTGGAATGAGTTGCGCTGGGTCATGTGACCAATTGATGACTTAGGTCACACCGGCATAAAAGGGGTACCCCATATATCTTTTCGCTCCGCGAGGTCGTAAAATAGACATGTTTGCTGGAGTTTCACAATGTCGCGCAGGTTCTTCAACGGGCTGATTTCGCTGGTTCTGCTCGCCGGCTCGCTGGCTGTCACATCGCCAGGCGCAACGGGCGCCTCGACCGCCGAGAAAAAACACGGGCTCGTTCAAGTCGGCGAGCAGGCTCCCGACTTTACGCTGCCGGCACAGGACGGCACCTCAGTTTCGCTCAAAGAGTTCCGCGGCAAGAAGGCTGTGGTCCTCTGTTTCTATCCAAAAGATGACAAGCTTGTTTGCAAAAAAGAAGCTTGCCTGATTCGCGACAGCTACAGTCAATTTGTCGATGCCGGCGCCGAGGTCCTGGGCGTCAGCGCCGATTCACTGGAGTCGCATCGTGCATTTGTCAGCAAACGCAACTTGCCGTACCGATTGCTTTCCGATCGTGACGGCTCGGTTCGCAAACTCTACGGCATCCCGAAAGCCGCAGGCGGACTGCTGCACGACCGGGTCACGTTTGTCATCGACAAAGACGGGACTGTTCGCCTCGCGCACCGTTCTCTAATGAATGCGGAAGAGCATGTTTCAGAAGCTCTGCGTGTTTTGAAAACCATCGACTCACCAGTGAAGGACAAATGAGCGAGACAAAAGCGCATCCGCACACGCACCTGACGCGTGCCTTCACGCTGGAAGAGGAAGGCGATTTGCGCGCTGCAGAAACTGAATTGAAGAAGGCTGTTGCTGTCGCTGATGCCTTGCCGCTTTCGACATATAAGGCTGATTACGAGAAGGAGTTGGGACAGTATTCATCCGACCCGAAATATGAAAGCTTGCCTGGCGTCGGTGTTGATGAATTGCATCAGACCTATCAAAACTTGTTGTCGTTTCCTTTCTGTATGCGCATGCAACTGGCTGGTTTCTATGCACGAAACGGTGCCTTGCCTGAAGCCGCGGAGGTCTGTGCGCAGGCCTTCGAAGTGGGATTGGATCCGTCCGTCCAGAACTCGCCGCGCCTGTCCGACATGGTGAGGCGTGCGCGCGAGTTGCAGAGTACCATCCATGATATTCTCGGTCCCGAAAATCTGGTGGCAGCTGCCGAACGCCATTTCGAGCAGCTCGACGCCGACGGCGACGGTTTCATCCACGAGCGCGAATTGCGTCAAGCTCTGTTCAACTTGAATATCGATTCGCAGGGGCAGACATTGATCCGCCACCTGCTGTTTCATTACTTCGAGATTGAGGCTTCCAGCAACGATGAACTCGGTGTTGATATCAACGGTATCACCCGCAAAGATTTGCAGAAGTTTCAGAAACAGAAAAATTCAGAGTGGCGGCGCCTCAAACCGCGTTAGTCAGCTTTTGGATTTGTAGGGAAGGTACATGCCTTCGAATTCGGCTTTCGGAACAATATAAGGATCGTTGTCCGGACCAATCACCAGATAGTCGCCGGCGACACCGCTGCTGACACCCTCGCGGGTTTGCACAGTCATCGGTCCAGTAATGGGAGCGGCTTTTGCAGGCAGAGTTTTTTCGAATACACCTGGAGCAACTTCCGTGTACGTCTTGGCAAATATTTCCGGCTTCACCGTCCACACGCGCGTGGGGCTGGTGAGCTTCCAGTCGCCGGCTTCACCATGCAGCGTGTCACCGTTGGAGGACTTCCACGTCAGGTCGGTCTGCAGTTGCTCTGCTTGCACCTGTCCTTGTTTCTGCCACAATTGCATGTCAGGTATCGGAGTGGTGGTGCCGGTCGCCTGATACATCGATTCGAATTTTGCTTGGGTAACGATGTATTGTTCGCCTTTCGGACCCACTACCAGATAGTCGCCGGCGTCGCCGGTGCCGGTTCCTTCCAGAGTTTTGATGGTCGTCGGACCGGTCAGCTGCAGTGCGCGTGTAATGGCTGTCTTGGCAAAGACGCCTGGCGAACCGGAAACTTCTGAGTAAGTCTGCGCGAAGATGTCCGGCTTAACTGTCCATGTGCTGCCGTCTGGTCCGGTCACTTTCCAGTCGCCGGCGTCGCCGTGCATTGCATCACCTTTTGCAGTCGTCCAATCAGCCGGCTTCTGAAGCTGTTCGGCTTTGACGGTGCCTAACTTTCTGTACTCGCGATACTGAAACTGGTTGCCGTCATGTCCGTCGCCCTGATGAGAGTCATCGTGCGACGCGCGGGCTGCCGCTGCTTCGGCTTGCAATGCGCCTGGAACCGCTGCCAGTCCATACACGGTGCCGGTCAACAGCGAACGCTGGAGAATGCGCGACCAGTTGTATGGAACGCCGGCTGCCTCATAAGCCGCCATTTCGGTTATGGCACCACGGGAGATACCAGATATGGCGCTGCTGCCTACGCGGGTATAGAACGGGCTGGCGGCTATTGACGGCATCGATAATACTTTGGTGAGTGCCAGACTGCCGACATAGGCGGTGCCCATAACGGCTGCATCGATCGCCAGATGGCGAACGTCTGTAAGTTCCGCGCCGGTTGCTTTCACTCCTGTCCAGAGACTGTACTGTTGGTTTTTTGCATCGTAATAGTTTTGGCTGGTGAGGGCAGTATCCAGCGCCCGACCGCCAAAACTCATGATGCCGGCCTTGAACGGCAGCGCCAGTTGGCTGGTCATGGTGGCGCCGATCAAGCCTTTGAATGCCAGACCCTTGGCTAATCCCAGACCCGCATCGACTGCCTGCATGCCGTAGGAATCTTTAGGACGCGCCGCATCCAACATATAGAGACCGGCAGTCGCTCCCCATCCCAGTGGTCCACCGAGGAATAGGGCACCGATTTTCAAACCGGTCGAACCGAAGTACGCGATGTCGTTTTGTCTGCCCAGTACTTTTTGATCGTGTTCGACTGCTTGTCGTATCTCGTCGCGCATCTTTTCGACGGCGGCGAAGTCATTGTTCTTCAGGCTGGCATCGACTTTGTTTGCCAGTCGTTCCATCTCGGAATACGACTTCTCGTCCGATCGATAGACCCAATCGAACGCTTTGCCGAGGTAGCTGCGATCATCGTCTTGCTGCTTGTGACCGTGCAACTCCTGCTGTAACGCTACCAGAGCTTGTGCAGTTTCTTTAGATAGAGGAGATGGTGGAGCCGTCGCTACTTCCGTCATGGTAATTCTCCTTAGCGTAGGAAATCGCCGGCCGGCAGAGGGCAGGGCTGCCGTGGTTCAACCAGACAGCCATAGCGGGTTTCGCCCTCTGCCGGAGGGCGTTGCGGTGATGCGACAGCACAAGGTTCCGCAGCCTACCTGGGTAAAACCGGCAGTTGCGAATCAGCACGCGGAAAAGCGGGTGGGGTCACCACGTGCTCGTTAACAAAATCGCTTCATCCACCCGACTATATCCAGGTCACTCGAACTTTGGACATGGAACCTCGCAGGTGTTCTTGATTAACCCAGATACTGACGATCGAGAGCGCTAAAGCGTCCACCCAGTGCTTCCTTAATGATGTTCAGTAGTTCTTCCGGATCTGCGGCATCGGCCTCGTCTTCGTGCAACGCTATTGCCAGAACAACCGGAGTCTCGCCGTGCGACAGTTGCGCAAGCAGGAAGTGATAAACTCCCGTTCCCGGCAATTCCAGGAATACGACCGTAAAGCCATCTTCGGCAGAATACTTCAGGACGTCGAACCGCTTCAACACCATCGACTGCACCAATTGGTGCATGATCGTGAAGGGCCAAACGAGCGGCTCGCCCTTTGTGAGGAGCGCCACCTCGCAACCGCTACTGTCCGACAACCCGTTCGTTAAATATAGAGATGCGTCCTGGCTGGAGATGCGATGGTAGGTCAGCTGCGGCTCTAAAGACTGCATATTTTCGGGCTTGGCTGAGTATGCGACGAGTCCGCCGGACACCTCCGGAAACAGCGAAGCCAAACTCTCTATGCGTTTCTTCTCGGGCTCAGTGAGCTCAGTGTCACTCAACTGTGGCGTTTCTTCCCAGAGTTCTTCAAACTCCGCCAGTTCATCGCTATGCTCTGCGTGCAGTTGCTCTGTCCACCTGAGCACCACATCGATGCGTTTCGCCACCGAAGTCTCGCTCAAGCAGGCAATTTTGTCCTCGACAGCCATGGGCAGGTGCGCGGCCATGCGATCGGTCGCCAGCGATCGGTTCTCGTAATCAGCCGGAAAGCGTATCCATATGTAGCGAGGTGTTTCGGCGAAGCGCGCCCAGCGTTGATAGGCGTCGACCAGTTTTGCGAAGCCGGCATCGGTGTTTTCCGACTGCACATCCTGCAATTGGCTGTACTCACCGGTGAGATATTCCTGTGCTTCCATGGACTCAAGGCGGATGCGATACAGCGACTCCAAAAGCACTTTTCCGGAGCCGTCCGGAAATTTGAGCAACTGGTAGATCTCAGCCACAGTGCCGGTTTCATACATGTCGGTGTAGACAGGATCGTCGATGTCGGGATCTTTTTGAGTGCAGAGAATGATCGTGCGATCGTCGGTGTCCAGTGCCGCATCGAGGGCGGCTAGGGAACGCGCTCTGGAAATAAATAACGGTAATACCGAGCCTGGCAATGAGACAACATCCCGTAGCGTAACGATGGGCAACGAGTGCTTGGTCATACTTTGCATCCTTATCGACGAGAATCGACATTTTAGCGCGGGCGGGACAGGAATGGACAGCATGTTCGATTAGAAACGCGCTCAAGCGGCGGCTTTCGCAGCAGGCAACAACGAGCCGCGGCTCACCCAGCCGGTGCGACCTTGTGCGTCGCCGGAAAGAATTCTGATGCGGACCGCCAACATATCGCTCACGTCTGCTTCGACTGTGGCGCGGGTGTTGTTGACGACACTGAAGATGTCGTTGCCGCCGGATGCACCGGATGCATCGAACGAGACCACTTGCTCCGATGTCGGTTCTTTGACGAAAACCGGCACCAGTCCTCTGCAGTCCCAGAGCACATAGTCGGCGTGTGCGCTCTCTTTCGCATTGCCCGGCGCGCTCTCCTGCGCAGCGGATTTTGCGCCCTTCTCGATGATCACTTCGACTGGTTGCACGACGCCGTGCTTGCGCAGCAAAGTGTAAGCATGAATGGCAGAACCGATGACGACCACGCAACCAATGCCCAGTCCAATGATCATCATTGCACCGAAGACCGGAAGCGCCGCAGCGGAAACGGCAATGATTCCGACGCTGCCGCCGGCGACCTTCAGTCCGTTCTTCAGACCGGCCTTGCGAAGCAGCGAAAACGCCGTGGAGATCAACGAAGGGGTATGGGAATTATCAGCCTTTTTCATAGGTTGCGTCCTCTGGGTTTGGTTTCCGAGCGAGTGAACCGATTCTAGGCAATTTGGCGACGTGATACAGGAGCCGACCGACAGTTAAGAGTCTGTCTCTTTTCGGCGTGGTTGCCGATCCCGCCACTTTCGAAGTGCGCCTCCCGGCGTAGCGCCTGTCACAGAATTTGCACGCTGGTCGCCGCATAATTAGAAGTTGGCTGACTGGCCATCCCACACCAGTTACCAACCAAGTTGACCCAGGCGGTCTGTTCGCGCCGCTTTGGCGATTGCTTATCCTCGTTATTTGAGAGGTTTACCATTACTATGGCGTGGGATGAAAGTTGCCGGGCACCGAACCCGGGTGAAGTTCCAACTCTAAGAGCCGGTGAAGCGCCGCAAGCTTGCGACCGCACCAACTATGGCAATGTTCCGCCCAATGCCGACCTCGACCCATTGGCGTTGATGCGGTCGGTAAGCCCCTCTGTGGTGCGGGTCGATCAACTGTCGACCTTGCCGTCGTTTCTTCGCTGGATGTTAGGAGACAGTCAGTCTTGGCCCAATGGCAGCGGCTTTATGGTTGGACGCGACGGCAATGACTGTCTGATTGCCACCAACAACCATGTGGCAAGCAGTCTGTCTTCGATTGCGGTGCGCACCAATGACAATGGTATCCACCCTGCCACCGTGGCTGCTGCCGATCCTGCGAATGACCTGGCTATTCTGCGCGTTCCCTCAGGCGATGGATTGGTTTGCCGCCCGGCTCCTATCAGTGGGCAGCAACCGAATGCCGGAGATCGAGTCGCGGCTGTCGGGCATCCGAATGGCTCGCGCTATCAATTTATCTCTCCGGCGACTGTGCGCACCATTGGACTGCCGTCGGACAATGGCGTTCCACTTGGACCGCCGGACAATCGGACTTCCGTGATAGTTAACGGGCACACCGAACATGGCAATTCAGGCAGCGCCCTGTTCAACGATCGCGGTGAAGTGGTGGGTGTTGTATTTGCCGGAAACCATCTAACCATTACTACGGCAATTCCGACCGATCCGTTGCGGCGGTTGCTTGCCACAATACCAAGGCGTAATTAGATATTCGTCGAATAAGGTTGCGTGCGCCACGCTAATTTGATATACATCTAATTAGATGTCCATCGAATTAACGGGTTTACATTAGGATCATGTCTGTCTCAACGCCGGACTTCTCTGAAGTCCTTTCATTTTTCAAAGCCTTATCCGATGAAAGTCGGCTCAAGATCGTCGGTGCCCTGTCGGCATCAGAACGCAGTGTGGACGAACTGGCCCGCCTGCTAAATTTGCGGGCGCCGACAGTGTCGCATCACCTGACCAAACTCAAGGAGATCAACCTGGTCTCGATGCGTTCGGAAGGCACGACGCACTTTTATACACTGAACATCGAAGCCATGCGCGGTTTGTCCAAGCGCGTGCTGGCATTGGAAACCGTCACCGACATCGGTCGAGCAGTCAGTGAAGACGCGTACGACCAGAAGATTTTGCGGGACTTCCTCGAAGGTGAACGACTTAAAGAGATTCCGGCCAGCCGGAAGAAACGCAGCGTTATCCTGCGGTGGCTGACCAAGTTTTTCGAAGTCGGACGCGAGTATTCAGAGAAAGAGGTGAATGCGATCATCGGGCGCCATCATCCTGACTTTGCGACACTGCGTCGCGAACTTATCGGTGCGAGACTGCTGGAGCGAGCCAGAGGCATCTACTGGCGTCTCTAAGCTGCGAACGGACTCAGCCGATAGACTGTAGAAATTGCGCCCTGTCTGTGGACTAATGGGATTTGTAGACACGGAGAGTCATCCTATGGTGTGCAGACAGGCGCGCTTTCTTTTAGGTCTGGTATTCGGTGCGGCATTCAGCATCGCACCGGCGTCAGCCGACTATGCCGTCGGGCAGCGTATGGAGTTCCGCGATGACTACCTGGGGTATGGTGGTGGCTGGGTGCCCTGTGTCATAACTTGCGACTACGGACCGGCAGCGGTTGAGCGTTACCTGGTCAAAATCGATGGCTACGGCGAGATAAATGCGCGGGTCGGGTTACTGCGTCCGACCGACGGTAGCCCGCGGATGGTTCCCAAGACGCCCGCTGAGAATAATTACAAGGGTCCCGAGGCTGATGCCGCAGCCGACGCCATTATGGCGCAGAGACACGGGCAGCAAGCACCAGTCGCGCAGACGCCTGCTGCAGCTCCTCAAGCGGTTCCACAAGCTGCGCCTGTGCAACATGCGGCACCGAGAGCGGTGGCACAAGCCGCGGCGCCGACAACCGGTGCGGCAGTCCCGCGTTTTGGGGCAGCGGGGCGAATGCCCGCTAACGCGGTGGCGGCAGCTCTGGGCAAAGGGTTGTTTCCCAATGGGAAGCCTCTTGGCGTTCCCGGACAAACCAACTATCTGCTCAACCGCAGCGGACAAAAATCTGTTGTTTGCGTTGCGCCACCTGGTGATGAAACGTTCATCGGACGCTGGAACTTAAAAGCTGGCGGCTCCTGGAGCAAAGTGCTCGGCAGTGAGCGCAATTTGGGCGACGGTCGCACAGAATACAGCCTGGAGTACAACTTTCCGGTTGATGCCGACGTGCTCGTCATCAATCCTGGTGGCACCTGGTTCAAACAGTTTGCCGGCAAACGCACCAGTGGTTCATGGATAGATCTGGGACAGAATGTCGTGCAGGTGATTGGCTTTGAGGAAGACGACTGGACCGGTTCCGTCAAGAAGGGGCAGATGGAAATGCGTTCGCCGATAGGTGAATGGGAATACGGTCGCCGTTTCTAACCGGCGCGTTCCATCTCTAACTTCAGGTGGGCAATCAGTTCGGCGGCTGGCAGGCTGCGTGCAAATGGTGCCCCCTCTCCTGCCCATTGAGCGCCATATCCGCCTTCGCCGGCTTGCTTCGCCGCCGCGTTCAGTTCTTTGCCTGCATGATAAGCGCGTGGATACTCAGGCACCATATGCGGTTCAATCTGCTCGCCGAACTGACTGAATAGATTTTGCAGGCAGCGAGCTGGTCTCCCTGAGATCACGCTGGTCATAATCGTGTGATGAGCCGCATCCGAGTGCAACCGCTCACGGTAAAACTTATCCGCGCTGGATTCGGGGCAGTCGATGAATGCTGTCCCGAGTTGCGCGGCGCTGGCACCGGCACGCAGCGCCGCTTTAATCCCGGCACCATCCATGATGCCACCGGCGGCGATGATCGGGACTTTGGTCTCTTCCGTGAGCAGTTGCGTCAGAGGAAGCGTGCCCATGCACTCGTCGAGTTTCTCCTGATTGAAGATGCCGCGATGACCACCGGCTTCATATCCCTGAGCGACGATGCCGTCAATGCCTGCAGCCTCGAGTTGTTTTGCCTCGTGCACATCGGTGGCAGTAGCGAGCAATACGATGCCGGCGCCACGCAATTTCGCGATGAAGTCTTCCGGTGGCAGTCCGAAGTGAAAGCTGACGACGTGCGGCTGCATTTCCAGCAAGACTTCCAGCAATGCGACGTCTTCGACGAAACTCTTGTAGATATCTTCGAGTTTCGGCGGAGGGCTGGCGCCGAACTTTTCAAACGTCGGGCGCAGCCTTTCAATCCACTGCGTTTCGCGCTCAGTGTGTTGCGTAGCGGGCTGGTGGCAGAACAGATTGACGTTGAACGGTTTCGCGGTGAGCTGTTGCGTGGCACGAATCATTGAACGCGCACCGTCGGCGTTGGTTGCACCCACACCGATTGAACCCAGCGCGCTGGCATTACACACCGCAGCCGCCATCTCTGGTGTGGACACGCCAGCCATCGGTGCCTGAATAATGGGCACCTCTATTCCTAGTTTCTCAAGCAGTTGGTTTGTCACATCGATCCAAGCTCTTTAAAACAGTGATAGCTGTTCGATAGCAACATGCTGCGGCGTGGTCGCAGTGGCATTGACGACAGGAGTTATAGACATCCGCTCGGTGGGATTGCTCGTAGCTAGGGGAGCTGCTCCGGCCGCGATTAGCAGTTGATTCCCACCATCTGAGTCGAATGAATCTCCGTAGATAGGGGTGAACAGTGGTTTCTTCATGTCCAGACACACTTGGCCGGCTGCGATACTGCCGCCGGTGCTCTTCGATTCGATCACAACAGTTGCCTGAGCCAATCCACATAGCGTCGAATTGCGGAACATAGCGTTGGCAATCGACCAGGGTGACGATGGAGCGAACTGACTAATCACAAGCACGCGATCCCAATCCCATACGGACATGAGTTCATCGCGGATTCGGAAATGAGTTAATCCCTCCGGTAACACCAACGTGGTGGTCCCTCCGCCTTTAAGCGCGGTGACATGCGCTGTGGTGTCAATTCCGGTTGCGTGACCAGATAATATATTGAAGGCGGCGGCAGACAACTGCGAGACGACGTCTATCGTGGTCGCAAGCCCTCGCGGTGACGCCTGACGTGATCCGCAGATTGCAATGCCGAGGGTGTCGAACAGTTTCGCATTTCCTTTCCAATACAGGATCGGGGGTGCTTTGATGCCTAGCGCGATTTCCAATGACTTCGGGTACTGCTCAGTCGCGAGGCACGTGGTTTGAATTCCTTCGGCGCCTAGCTGTTCCATCAGCTGTTCAGCTGTTGAGACATTGGCAGTCAGCTGCTCAGCCTGTGTCGCAGTCAAGAAGCCTTGCGACGACTGGGCGCTCAGGAACTCGTCCAGTGAGCAATGACTCTCTTTTGCTCTTTGTAAAATCGTTCCAATCTTAGCCGGTCCGACTCCGCGGACGAGCGAGAGAGCCATTATCAGTGTTGTGTGGCTAGTGATTTTGACTCCTAGTCCTTGTTTCTACAAGTCTTTTCGCAGCATAGTCCATATATCGTCGTCGCGCCAGCTTCTTGGAGAAGCATTGCCACATAGTTTAGTGTAACTCCGGTGTGATGCAAGTCGTCAATTAACAAGATTCTTCTTCCGGATACAGCCGCTGGGTCCACCGCCATGGTTCCCTTCAGGTTTGCCAATCTGTCTTTTACGGGGGTATCTTTTGTCTCCCTTCTCTTTTGCAGCGGTGCAACGGCGAATGTGAGGTCGTCAATCCCGAAGTTGTGAGCAACCATACCTGCGATGTGGGCAGGAAGACTGTATTTCTTGCGTGGATCTGAGCGTGGGACAGCTACAACCGAATCTATCCCGTAGAACGCGTGAGATGTAGCGATGAGATCGATACATAGTTTCGCTAGATCGTTCGCCGCTTCAATTGTGTCGTCGCCGGGCTCGTCTTGGGGCCCGTACAATTTTGCTCTGGTGCGCAGTATTGAAACTTCTGTTGGGGCTTTGGCAGGATCTCCCTCCATATTGGTGTAGTCGAGCGCGATGGTGCATGCTAAGCAATCTTTGATGCATAACTTAGTACTGATCATCGTTAGCCATACCTGAATAAGCTGCAAGTCTTCAGGGGATGCATTTTTAAGGTCGATGTGATGCCGATTGTTTTCGAAAAACTCTTCCTGATTCCACATGCGCCATCCACGATCCTTCAGATATCGGCGCCAATTAGACAATGCGGGGATGTACGTGTTGTAGAAAGGAAATCGCAGGGTGTGGCTGTCTCCCCTTCGCCGCAATGGCGACGGCCACTCTTTGAACTTGGCACTGATATCGCAGAGTCTGAGCCGTCGAGGAGAGTCGCTCAGCATTGCTACGATCTTCTCTTCGGTGATCTTCCAAATGTCTGACACGGGATGGGTCCCTGATGGCATATCTTCTGCCCCCGTTAGAGCGCTGCAGAAGATAGAGCTGCAGCGCGTTTGTATGCGGAATCTGCAGGCAGAATACGAGCCCGTTGTGGACAAAGTGTGGAGTCTTTGTAAAACCCGTTGCGGAAATTACGAACGAACGCTTACTTTGAAATTACCGGCCGTCGGCTTCTTGCATGCCGGGGCGTGGGCTGCTCGGCATCACCGAAAGCACTGGATCGGCGCCGTCCCAGGCTTTCATGTTCAACGCCGGCGTCTGCAACTCGCCGCGGTCGCGCAGCACCTCCGACTCTACATCGCTCTTCAAATAGTCGTACGCTTGTGTCAGTCCGAGGCGATCGCCGTGTTTTGTCAGCGCGTCGATCAGTTTGCGAGTGAACACGCTGTTCTCGTAATTCTTTGACTCCCACGAGACCTGATCTGCGAGGCTCGAACAAAGTATTGCTTGCCCGCCTCCCAGCTTCACGTTTTCCACATTGAATGTGTTCGAACGCGTCAGTCCCTTCTGCCCGCCCGATGAAGCAGACCCGGAGTGGCACACATCGAGGATAAGCACCACGCGATCTGAGTGCACCTGTTCTTTTATGATCTGGCTCAGCCATTGCATTGGAATGCCGGTACCAATTAGCCCGGTGGTGTCTGTATCCGATGCCACCAGAAAGTTGGCCCCCACACCTTCTTTAACTGTGGTGCCGTGACTGGATATGAATATCACCACCAGGTCGCCTGAGTTAGCCAGGCGTCCGAGCCATTTGGTGCCCAGTTGTCGCACGATGTTGTCTCGTGTCGCCGCGCCGTCTGTCAGCAGTTTCACATGATCAGGTTTGAAGTTCGCCGAACCGACAAGGAAGTTTCTAAAGTCGGTGGCATCCTTGGCTGCATATTTCAGGTTGAGGGCGGATTCCTTGAAATTGCTGATGCCGATCACTACCGCCCACTTATCTTTGATTGGTGCCTTCTCGGCTCGCGCGGCGGCGGCGTTGCCGGCTGAGAGATCCGAAAGCGCGCTCACGCGGGATGCACCGGGCAACTGTTGCTCGATGGATTGAGCGCGTTGACTCATCGACGCTGCGCTGGCTGCATCGGAGAGTTTCTCATTCATGCGGGCGAGATTTTTCAAGTCGGCTGCAACGCGTGGGCTCTTCGCGCCTGAGAGTTGTTCGTCAAGCTTTAGCAAGCGCTCGTACGTTGACTTCGCTTCTGCGAACTTATCCTGCTTTTCATAAACATTTGCCAGTGCCACCAGTACGGTGCCTACCTGCGTGTGCACAGCACCATAGCGTTGTTCGGTGCTGCCTAGCATCTGCACCAATAGCGTTTCCGCCTCGGGGTATCGTTTTGTCCGATTGTACAGAGCGACAAGATTGTCTCTGATCAAGTTGGTGCCGGGATGGTTTAGACCGACTCGCTTTTCATAGACTGCGAGCGCTTCTTTGAATTTGCCCTCTGCTTCATCGTATCGCCCCATGTAAAACAGATTCAGTCCGTAGTTGCTGGATGTGATCGCCCGTTCGACATTCAGCGGATCATCAATCTTTGATTCCACTTGCAGAATGCGTGGATACAGCTTGTCTGCATCGTCGTATTTGCCTTGCGTGCGGTAGAGGCTGGCCAGACCACTCATCAGTAAGGCTTCTTTCTGCTCATTCTCCGTCGAGTCTTTATTGGCCGCCAGGGCGTCGCGGAAGAGTTGTTCGGCATCTTCAAATTTGCGCTGCTCTGTATAAGATTGGGCGAGGTTGTGCATGATCAGCACGTTTCGCTCGCTCTTTTCGCCGTACTTGCGTTCGTAAATCGATAGTGCGCGCTTATATTGATTCTCCGCGTCGGAGAGTTTCTTCTCCGCCAAATATGTGCGTCCTAACTGATTCATTGCGTTGGCAACGTCGATGGAATCACTTCCGCAACACTTGGTAAACACTGTTATTGCTTGATTCAAATACTTTTCCGCGTCCGGGAACTTGGCCAGTGCTCGGTAGTTGGCGCCCATCGCTTCCAGTGCATCGGCCGCCAGTTTTGAGTCGGCGCCTTTCTGCTTTTCGTAGATCGGCAAGGCGCGGGAGAAGAGTGGTTCTGCTTCGTTGAACTTGCCACTGTTGTGATACAGGATTGCCAGGTTCATCAGACTCGATGCTAGTCTGAGATCGTCTGCACCAAATTTTTCTGCCTCGTGCAAAGCCGTTTCGTATAAGCGTTGCGCTTCGACTGGATGACCGAGTTTCGCTTCTTTGGCGGCTGATTCGTTGCACGTGCGCCATAGCTTTTCATTGCCGCCGGAAACTTTGGCTGCGGCAATTGTCGCCATGGAAGAAACCACAGACAGGACCGCGATAACTGAAAGGAGCCATCTTTTCGATTTCATGATTGCACGCTCACCGGGCAAGCCGGGGGATCTGACTTGGGTGACGGGGATGCCTGCCGGCTATTTTAGCTGGAAGACGCCCGGGTGAGTCTATTGACATCGGGCAAAAATCCCGACCTGGGAGTATTCTAGTGACGAGGACACGATGGAAGAACCCCGAGTACTTGAAGGTCGCTTTGAATTGCTCGAAGAAATCGGGCGAGGCGGGCGCGGCGTTGTCTATAGAGGCTGGCACCGCCTGCTTGATCGTGCCGTGGCGATTAAAGTATTGCACGCACAATCAGCGCAGGATGCCGATGCGCTCAAGGAGTTTCGGCGTGAGGCGCGCATACTTGCAGACCTGAAGCATCCGCATATCGTGGAAGTGCACGCCGTTGGTGCTATGCCTGAGTCGGCAGCACCATATGTGGTGATGGAGTTTGTCTCCGGAAAAACATTGGCTGCGATACTGCAGGCTGAACATCCGTTGCCGTTTAAGCGCTGCGTCGACCTGGCGGTTCAAACTGCGCAGGGACTGCAATATGCGCATGAGCGCGGCATTGTACACCGTGATCTCAAGCCGGCCAACATTATGGTCGAGCCGGCAGCGGGCGACGGTTCGGAGCACATCAAAATTGTCGACTTCGGACTGGCCCGCGAGGAAACGGTGGGCAGCGGAGCGACGTTGACACGCGTCGTCGGTTCGCCGCCATACATGAGTCCAGAGCAATGCATGGGCAAGCGTGCCACCAATAGATCTGACCTGTATTCTTTCGGTTGCGTTCTCTACGAAACATTGTGCGGCGTGCCACCATTTGTTGCAGACAGTGGTATCGAAACCATGCAGCAACACATGAATAGTGCTGCGCGACAAGTCAGTGACTTGCGTCGAGACGTGCCGGATTCTCTCGCTAGTGTGGTTGCAAATCTTCTGGCGAAGAGTCCTGAAAGCCGCTATGCCACCGCCGCAGAAGTAGAGACTGATTTGCGGCGCATCGGTGAGTTTCTTGCCGGTGTTACGCCCGAGCCGAACATAGAAGTCCGCACAGACAAGCCGCTTCCTGCGCACAAAGACGCAGCCGCTCGCACACGCAAGAGGGCTATGAGTCGTCTGGTCATGATCGGCGCTATTCTGGTGCTAACTCCGATTTTGATTGTGGTGGCAAGACATTTGATGGCACGCGGCGGAGATGAAACTCCAGGATCTAACGACAAGCCGACAAATCAAGTTAGCTTTCCGGAACATTTGACGCTCCAGCAGAGATATAGAATTCTTCGAGACAGTACGCCGCGATAAGTGCGCTCCCATAATACCGCTGAGTGGGATAAGGTCTGCGCTGAACTCGAAAAGGATCCGAAGACATCTCTGGAGACTCTTGCCGAGGCCCATAAATACGCGAGTGAAGCATTCCAGGCAGCGGAGCATTGGAAACCAGCGGTCGCACACATGCGCCGACACGCAGAGATTCTGAGAGCCAAATTTCTGAAATACAAAAATAGTCGCGAATGTGCGGACGCTTATCTGTATCTGAACAAGCTCTGCATGACGGTGCAATTACCCGCAGACGCTGCAGAAGCTGCGAGCGAGGGGCTGAAGTACCTGCCCCAAGCTCGTACCAAATCTGAACAGGCAGATGTTGACGAAATACATGCTCGTTTGGTTTTCGCCAAGTTGGACGCCTTGTGGACGCTGGCACGACCAGCCGGCACTATCAAAGAAGCGCAGGCAGTCTTGAACTTAGATCTTCGTCCGACCTTCCGCGATGCGGCACATGCTTACTATGTTCGCGCCTTCCTGCACGAATCGCGGCCGCGAGAAGCGATTGCGGAAGCACAGAGAGCTCTGCGTGCGTCCTCCGAGACCGAGTACAAAATTTGGATCGAGCGCGACATGGCGCAAGCCTACTTCAACGTTCAGGATTACAAGTCGGCGGAGCGCGAGTTCCGTCGCTGCCTGCGGGACGCGACCGAGGAGCAGCAGCATGTGATCACCACGGACCAGGCGCGGCTAGGTCTGGCAGAAACGATGCATGCTCTCAAGCGATATGATGAGGAGCTTAGTCTCATTGAAGAAACCGTGGCGTGGCAGACTGAGAACGAAGGACATGCCTGGGGAACTCTTCTCGTTCGACTCTACGACGCGTGCAAAGCCAGCGGCAATATGGAGCCGATCAGGCGTTATAAGAAACAGTACGAGACCTGGGTGTCCCCCGGCGAACGGCATCCTCTGGATTGAACTGTCGCGACTGGCTTTTATTCGAGGACCGCATCTACAATCTCGTGCGCGTTGCGAGGGCTCACGTAACGTATTTGGATGAACGGTTTGCCTCCGCTGTCCAGTCCTGCGTAATTGCAATGTTCGAGTTTCCAACCATCAGGCATACCGGTTAGTCCGGCGGTGAATGTGATACCGCCCGTGCCATCGGACCCCAGAGGATGAAACGAACCGGCTTTGTCGAAACCTCGATATGTATTGCCTTTGATTTCCAGTGTGCCGATCCAGATGTAGGAGGAGCCGGAGATCTTGTTGCACTGGTACAAACCGTTCGGCGGCGCTCCTTTGGCTGCGGACTGATTAGTCGAAGGCTTGGTTTGATTCGTGGAGTGCGTTGTGGATTGCGTTGCGGTTTGCGTCTGGGTGGGTTTGCCTCCGGTGGCACCGGCCATCGGATCTAGCCCATATCTGATGGCGTCAATCTTGTCGATTGGACCCAGCCCTGCTGGTGCCGGTCCCACGTTTCCGAGTTTGGCCCACTGATGGGGAACGGCAAATACAACCCCGTAGTGTTCGCCCGGTTTCTTGTCCAATCTCACTACATAACCGCCAGCGCCACCATTAATTGCTTTGAGAACGGTGGCTGCATGCCAGTCGTTATCCATGCTGAATGGGGATGCCAGCACGCGGCTGCCGGCTTGAATTCCGCCTGAGGTCGATGCACCACCGCCACCACCACCACTTGCGCCACTGCTAGTGCCACCACCACCGGCATCCCCGCCACCGCTGCCTGCGCCACTACCGGCACCGCCGCCCTGGCTCTCCAGTTCTGCCTGCGAAGGCAATTCGTGCCAGGAACGGTCGCTTTCCGAAACCGCTGCCCAGTTTTTGGGTCGTGTTCCACTGCCTGGCTTCACCCATTTCGTCTGAACCTTATAGACTTCTCCGTCGGTGTGATTGTCGCGTTTGTCGAGTCGAACGATGACGACTCCGTTCCCGACTTTCAGAACTGTTCCGGGTAACCAGTCGCTGTCGCTGCTCGTGGGCGAGCAGAGTACGCGCGAACCTACGGACTGTCCGAACGCAGGAACTGCGATAAACAGTGCTGCACACAGTGCCAGCAGAGATGCTGTGGAGCGGCGAAACCTTGGTGCTTTGGATTCCATGGGATACCTGCCATTAGAGGAGAGCGCATTATATCGCTGAATGGATACCGCCACCGCACGATTGGCTGGACATAATTTGGCTTGACGAGCGTGATCGGGACAGCCTATCGGCTACAATATGTCAGTTGGAGTGAGAGTGGGCATGGGCGTGGAAGAGCGAAACGTTGACTTCGGCAATGGATTGCAGGGCATCATATCTGGTGCCTCGGCAAAACGCGGTGCCGTGATTATCACTCACGGCGCCGGACGCGGAATGGATGCACCACTGCTGGTGAAGACAGCAGAGCGCCTTGCCGATCTGGGATTTCTGGTGTTGCGTTTCAACTTTGGGTATCTGACCCGCCGCGGTGCCCCGTCACTGGGCGGCAAGAATGAGAGACCAGAGGTCGTAGCGGCAATCGAATTCATGAAGGAGCACGGCGCGCCTGTTTTGATCGGCAAATCGTTCGGTGGTCGCGTCAACTCATACGTGGCTGCCGAGCGCGATGATGTGCGTGCACTGGTGTTCTATGGCTTGCCTTTGCAGGGAGCATCGAAGACCGCCAAACCAAGAGACTGGTCACATCTCGGCAGAATCAAAGTTCCGATGCTCTTCATCACGGGCGACCGCGACAACCTTTGTCCGCTTGCAGATCTCGATACAGTCCAGAAACAGATCGAAGCAAAGTTCAAATCCGAAGTGGTGCCTGGCGATCATTCGTTCAAGCCGAAATCAGAAAACGCCGCCCTGGAACATTGCGTTGCCTGGGTAGCGGCGCTGTGATCAAGTACCCGAAGCGAGATCTCCGCTATCCCGAATGGCAGACAGCATCCATATTGCGGTTTGCTGGATTCGTTTTGATCACTGCCTCCTGGTGTGGTTTCGGCATCCGGTTTCAGCTAACTCGTAAGTGTCGTTTTGGTGCTGTTGCAAATTTGCTACCTGGAGGGGGGTCCGAAGTAGCAAATTTGCACACGGACGCCTGATTTAATGTGATTTCGATTTTCAAGAGGGCTTCAAAGTAGCAATTTTGCTACGTGGCACCCTTCCCAAAGTTCTCGCGCCTCGCGCCGATGATTATGGGTGGGACTTCTGGCAGTCTTCCAGTTCTTTGCGTAGCCGAGCGTTTTCTGCATTCATGGTGGCGCATTTCTTGAGCTCGCGCGCGGTCACCGATGGCACGCCCAGTCCATCTCCTGGAATGATCGTCATGTTGTCGAAGAGGAAGTGATCGGGTGGCGCCGTTCCCGACTGCAACAACGCGTTGAGATACTCGAACCGCAGGTAGTGCCCAATAGGTGCGTTCTGGAAGAGGTCTTTGAAGGAGCGGAGTTGCAGTTTGTTAGGCTCTGCGACCGCGGAATAATTGATGAATCTGATTCCCGGCAAGGTGGCGATGCGGCGCCCGACCTTGTCTTTGGGCGCCTGGAAATTGATGAAATCCGAGATTCTCGACGCGACGAAGGCTTTATCGCGCGGGTTGTGGAATATGAACACGTTTTCCCCTGATCTCGCCATTCGCTCGCCGAAGAATTCGCGCATCTTGTCTTTCCGTATGTCGGGAGCGATCAGGATGAGTTTCTCAAGGAAGGGCGAGATTTCATTCTTGCCTTCGTAAATGCAGTTATTGAGACTGTATGCAACCAGGCGATTGCCCAGGCTGTGTGCCACCAGGGACAGTGACCCGAACACTCCGGTCATATTGGCCAGGTCTTGTTTCAAGAAACCACAAAAATGCTCCTGCACACCACGGTCGCTGACGGTCTGTTCATCGAGCTTGTATTCCTTCGAACGAGTTCGACCGAGCGAATTCCACGAATAGCAGATGACAGGCTTTTCGATGCATGCGGACAGATACCCGCATGTGTACAGCGCGCTGTCGAATTTGCAGGAATACCCGTGGACGTAGACAGTCATTTCTTTGTCGGGCGCCGCCAGCCACTCGTTTTTGATTGTTTGGAGCGTGACGGAGTGCGAGAGCGACTCGCGTTTGATCAACGGCGGGTCATGTGGCTGAGGAGTCCATCCAACAATGGATACCTTTGGATCGGGCACCTTGGCGTTGGGGTTCCTGATCCAGCCTAAAGCGGTCAAACTGGCTTTCAGTTTGGTTTTGCTGTGGTCCATCATGGCTTCTGTGCACGGCATCATTATTGTCGCGACGCCGAATGCCAGTCCGCCTTCAACATTGGGATCGGTGCTTGCTATATCCGGGCGGTCGGTCGCATAGATAACGGGAATCGCCACGCTACCGTATCCGGTGTCGTGATCGCCCGTGCTGAAAACTTGCGTCGGCGCCAGCTCGTCTGACCTGGCGTCTGCCGGCGGCGCTTGGGCAGTAACCAGCAGGAGCGACATTGCAAAGAGAATCATGAGTTTCTGCATGTCGAAGATTATACGGTCTTGCTGTATCTCAGCAATGTGGCGTCGTATTCATGTTTGGTGCAGCCGTCTGGATGAAATCCGTGTTTCTCATAGAATCTGCGCGCCCGTTCGTTGACTTCGAAGACCCAAAGTTTCATCGTGGAACTTCCGCACGCTGCAAGCGTTTCTTCGCACCATTGCATCATCTGGTGGCCATAGCCCTGTCCGATTAACGATGGGTGCAGATAGATGCGACTGATTTCGCCTGCGCCCACGGCGTCTTTGTCCGGAGATTTGCCGACGCTGGCGAAACCGACTATCTGTTCGCCGCGCAACAGCACGACAGTTTGGTGCGCTTCGTTTTCGATGCGGGATAGCCATCGTTTTTCGCAAGCATCGAGCGAACGCGCCGCGACATACGCATCCAGCACATCGCCGAATGTCGCTTTAATAGAATCGTGATGCACGAGTGCCAGTGCGTGCGCATCGCGTGCAGTTGCGAGTCGCATAGAGCATTGCGCGGGTGGATCTTTGTACATCAGGTACGAAGGGTGAAACATTCCCGTCGGCTCGTAGAACTCTGCAGTTATCCCGAGGAACCCCAGCTTTCTCAGTGCATTGCGCGAACCGTGATTGTCGGGATGGTGCCCGGCGAATAGCGTGGTCGTCAGTCCGGTATCGAAGGCATGTCTAGTGACTTGGCGGCACGACTCGACGGCAAATCCCCGACCCCAGTATTGAGGTTTAAGATACACCCCCATTTCAAGCACGCCGTAATTTGCATGAGGGCGAAGTCCGGCGCAGCCGATGTGTGTTCCATCTTCGAGCAGAAACATCGGCCAATACTGTATATGGTGCCTTTCCGCAGTGGCGATTGTTTCTTCCAGTTTGCTCGCAACTTGCTCGGGAGTCAGAGCGTCTCTGTTGAAGAAACGTGTGACTTCCGGGTTGCCCCAAATTTCCATGGCAAACCGCAGGTCGTCCGCCCGCCACCAGCGGAAACCAATACGCTCACTGCTCATGAAGTAGTCAGTCACTGTGCCAATCATGATACATTACCGGTATACTTGGGTAGTCAGGTGTCTCATGAGGACCGGCACTGTGAATCGCGGATTTCGGTATGCGCTACTGGCGGCAGCCCTGTTGGGCGTGATGCCGCTCCAGGCTGGATTTGCGGACCCAATAACTGCGGAAATGCGCAGGCAGCAGGCGCTCCAGCGTTACAACGCCGGAATGCAAAACGCATTTCGGCAGCAGACACAGCGGACGTCGCAGCCGCAATCCGGTTATGCGCCGTCCGACAAGGCAATGGAGTCTCAGTACAAGATAGCCATGTACTACGTGCAGCGTGGACAGTTTGATCTCGCCGCCAAGCGTTTCGAACAAATGGTGCGGTTGCGCCCCTGGGATGGAGAGGCGCTGTTCCAACTTGGTCTTTGCTACGAGGCGATGGGCAACATTCCCCAGGCTGTGCAGAAGTTTTCTTCCGTTGCTGTCAACCATGCTCGCTATTCGGAGGCTCAAGCGAAAGTCGCCGCTTTGAGTGGTATGGCACCGCAAGTAGTATCACCGCAGCAACAGCGCGATCCGCGCTTTGCTGCCTCACCTTATGGTGCGCCGCAGACTAATCCGTATCAGCAGGCTCCGCAGTCAGCGATACCGCCTGCTCGAGGTTACAGCGGCGGGTACCCAGTGCAGACTGCCGTAGTGCCGCCGGTGCAAGCGGTGCAGCCGGTGCAGCAACCGCCGGCACCAACGCCGGCACCAACGCCGGCGCCGGTTCAAGCGGTCGTGCCTCAGTCATCGGTCACTGATATGGGCAAGCCGGTGAACCGACCCATTAAAGATAAGTGGGCATTGATCATTGGAATAAGCAACTTTGCCGATTCGCAGATCAATCTCCAATTCTCGGCAAAAGATGCACTCGATTTCAAAGACTATTTGATCAAGTCCGCGAATTTTGCTCCAAGCCATGTGCGCACTCTAATCGATAAGGAAGCGACACGCGACCGGATTTTTGACGAGTTCGGCGACTCATGGTTGCCACGGGTTGCAGGTCGAGATGACCTCGTTGTGATCTATATTTCGACTCATGGCACACCCGCGGATGCGGACGACATCGGGCACGTCAACTACCTGGTGGCATATGACACCGACAAGACCAAGTTGTTCTCCAAAGGTATTGCCATGCAAGAACTGTGTGGCTTGATCAAAACTCGTGTCAAGAGCGATCGCGTATTGATCGTGCTGGATACTTGCTTTAGCGGCAACACGGCGCCGACAGGAAAGGGTCTCGTGCGCACTGGTAACGTGAGCGCTGATGAAATCGCTCTGGGAACGGGACAACTGGTGATTTGTTCGAGCAGCACTTCCCAACGCTCGTGGGAATCTAAGCAGTACCCGAACGGCATCTTCACGAAGAAACTGATTGAGTCATTGCAGATCAACGGTTCCAAAACGACCTTAGGGCAAGCCTTCACTGCGCTAAAAGACAAAGTCGAGGATGAGGCTCGCCGGCAATACGCGGTGACTCAGACTCCCTGCATGAACGGGAAGTGGAGCGGCAATGATCTGATCCTGGCTGTGCCACCGAGTGACCCGAAGCCGGGACTGTAGTCGAGAGTAGCTTGCCTGCTGTGACGTTATTTGTGGTTCGCTTTGCTCAAGATTGCGGAGAACAGGTTGCTGTAATCGTCTGTCCAGATGCCAATTGATGGATCTAGGCGGGACGGTGCGATAAAGATCTCAGACGCCGCGGGCATCACGGGTAATGGCGCATTGCTCACCGCGACGAATTTGCCGTGTTTCGTGTTGATGGTCACTGCCTGTAGTTTCATTACCGCAGCCAGATTAGCCACGACTGGCTCTAAATCGGCATAACGATTGGAGAGATGAACGAGCAGCACGCCATCCGGTTTCAGGTGCCGCAAGTAGAGCCTGATCGCTTCTTGAGTAAGCAGATGTGATGGAATCAGGTCCCCGTTGAACGCATCTAACAACAGCATGTCAAAGTTCTGGTCGCGTTCCTGTTCAAGGGCTTTTCGTCCATCTGCAATAACCAACTTCAACGTTGCGGGTGAGGAGGCGAGGAAGGTGAAGTATCTGTCCGCCACGACTTTCACTTTCGGATCGATCTCGTAGAATACAACTTGATCGTTTGGGCGACCATAGGCTGCGAGAGTGCCAACGCCGAGCCCGATTATTCCGTATTTGACTGGCTGACTTCCTCGTACTTCCCGCACCAGTTTGTCGATGTATCCGATGGCGCCGGATCGCACATAGTAGCTGGT
This sequence comes from Candidatus Obscuribacterales bacterium, assembly GCA_046328035.1. Taxonomy (GTDB): domain Bacteria; phylum Cyanobacteriota; class Vampirovibrionia; order Obscuribacterales; family Obscuribacteraceae; genus JBGASG01. Next base: position 51,880 of record JAXLXI010000013.1, read on the forward strand.
AGGTTCCAATTTGACAGAAGGATCGATGTTCTGGCTGCCGTGGATAATTGCTCCGCTGATGAGGCGCAACTCGTTTTCCACTTGTACGACAGTCAGACAACCGTAGAAGTTGCGCAGCCTGGCAACAATACTTTGGTCGGTTGCGAAAACCTGGGATAGCTGCATGAGAGAGCATCCAACGACGAACATGACCACGTAGATTACGCTGAATCGAACAGAGCTTTGTGATTGCCTGGTCGCGAAGGAAACACGCAAGCAAATGATCAACATCGCGACAATAACGATATAGCGCTCAGCGTAGTTGTCGAACAAAGCAGGTGCCGCTACGTTGACAAACAAACTACCGAGCACGCCACCACCTGCAATGGCGAGGTAGAAACTAGGCAAGTGTGTCGGCGATGGCCTGCGTCTGTATAGTTCACCCATTGTTACCATGCAGAAACAAAAGAGCATGGACAGAACGCACAACAAGTCAGCCAGAACGAATTCGTGCAAGAACGGTTCCAGCAGCCAGAGTGCAGGACCGGTGTAGAGGTAGAAACGCGGACTGTAGTTGCGCTCGTCCGCGAAGCAAATAATGAAAGTGAGCAGATATAGTGCTAAAGGAATTACCCAGAGCAAGGGTACTGGTGCGACGTCTTGCGTGATGTAGGTTGTGTATACGAGAAGCACCATACAACCGAGCGCGCTCAGACCTAGCCAAGAGATGAAGTGGCTTAGAGTCGGCGGCGCGACAGCTGCAGGTGGTGCGGACTGTGGCGCGGAAGAGGACGGCGCTGCGGGCACCGAGCTCAGGCGGCGGTGCAGAATCAAAATGCTTGACACAACAGCCAGCGCTGCAACGATCATGTAGCCGATCTTCCACAGCACGAGCGACTGCGCGACGCCCATGAATCGCTCGATCAAAAGCGGATATAAGAGAAGCGCGCTCATGGATCCGATGTTGGAGAGACTGTACAAGGGATAAGGATCGTTCTGGGAATCGTGCGCATACCACGACTGCAGCAAACCGCTCAGACTAGATAAGAGCAGGCACGGCAAGGACAGGTAGAGCGCGAGCAGCGACAGCAGGGATAGAACGGGGGCGTTTGAAACGTTCAGATACCAGCTCTGAGGTGGTGGCAGGCTCAAGAAAAGCAGTGACAATATCCACACGAGTCCATATGCAATTGCCTGTGCGACGATTGGTAGGCGTGTGAGGACATAAGTGGCCATATAGCCAAGAAGAAGCGCCAGTTGAAAGAACAGTAGACACACGCACCATATGGCTGCGGATCCACCAAATTGTGCCGTGACAATTTTGCCTACCAGGGGCTGGATCAGGAAGAGCAGTCCGGCGCCCAGGAGGATTGTTGAAGCAAAGGAGGCTTTTGCAATCACTTCGTATCAGGGATTGGTGCATCCGGCGGAAGAGTGCCGGGCAGTGCAAGCGTTCGCTCGGACCGACCCGTTTTCATGTAACGCTCTTCCAGAATTGTCGGTCCTGGTTCATCGTCAGTTCTCGGGACAATCAGCTTGGGAGTGTACTCGCTGATCACTTCTTCTGGTGCAGGCTTGGAAATGGCGGGTCGATTTGCGATGCTTATGTGTCCGAACCTGTAACCCATTGGTTCTGCGCTACCCCCACGATGGTCGAGTCGAAACTTCGAGACGCGGTCATTGTCATAGACGATTTGTAGATACGTACTGGGCGGATTGCCGCAGAACACAGGCCAATGAATCAGATACCATTCGCTGTTTTGATCGATTTGCGGAGACTCTGGTGGACCCTCTCTGCAGGGGTGATATCCGCTAATGTTCAGCTTAGTGATATCGGGTGCCCCTAGTAAATCGTGCACCGCGTCTTTCTTCGGATCTGTCAATCGATTTGTGTCAAAGGTTGAGTCACGGCGCGATCCTTCCTGCGAACTCTATTGAAAATTGATTCATTGCTGCGCCCCAGTCCCGCAGCGGCATGGTCCATTTCTTCGCGATGTTCTGGGCGGCCAGGTACATGACTTTGAACACGGCTTCGTCCGTCGGGAAAATTCGGTGATTGCGGCTCGCCTTGCGTAGCGTCATGTTCACTGACTCTACGGCGTTGGTAGTGTAGATGACCTTGCGAATGTCGTGCGGAAAAGCAAACATCGGAATTATCTTTGCCCAGTGTTCGCGCCAGGACTTGCTGACGGTCGGATACTTGTGGTCCCATTTTGCCACGACTGCATCGAGGTTCGTGGCAGCCTCCGTTTCCGTGGCTGCGCGGTAGATCGATTTGAGGTCTGCAGCCATTGCCTTGCGATCCTTCCAAGACACGTACTTCAGCGAATTGCGCACCATGTGGACGATGCACAACTGCACCCAGGTTTTCGGGAACGCCGTTTGAATTGCGTCATCCAAGCCGGTGAGCCCATCTACGCAGGCGATTAGAATGTCTTGGACGCCGCGGTTCTTCAATTCCGTCAGAATGCCGAGCCAGAACTTGGCTCCCTCATTCTGCGAGATCCAGATCCCGAGTAGCTCTTTCTGTCCGTTGGTGTCCACAGCTAGTGCCAGATAAACGGCCTTATTGATCACACGCTGGTTCTCGCGAACCTTGACCACGAGCGCGTCGAAAAACACGATCGGGTAGAGATTATCCAGAGGACGGCTTTGCCATGCTCTCACCTCTTCGAGAACGCCGTCGGTGACGTTCGAAATGAGGGTCGGTGAAACCTCGGCGCCGTATATTTCCTTGAGTTGCGCCTGAATATCTCGGACTGTCATTCCGCGTGCATACATCGCTAGGATCTTGTCGTCGAATCCCTCCAGCCGTGTCTGCCGCTTTGACACCACCTGCGGTTCGAAGTCGGCATTACGATCGCGCGGAATACCAAGAGTAATGTCGCCCTGCTCGGTGGTCAGCGTCTTCTTGCTGTACCCGTTGCGGCGATTCTCGCCGCCTTTGCCGGCGCGCTCGCCTTTCTCGTAGCCGAGGTGATCCTCCATCTCACCTTCCAGGCACCGTTCAACGATAGCCTTGGTGAGTTGTTTGAGAAGACCGCCCTCCGCTAGCAGCTCCTTTGGATGCTTGCCCTGTGCCAGATGCTCCTTAATGAGTTCGTCCAGCATGTCGGTACTTTTAGTCATGGTCAGGCTCCTTTCTAGTGAGCGCCTGGGCTCTGACCTTTGACACAGATTATTTTACAGTCTCTCTTTATGGTCGGAAGCACGCGCGCCTTGTTCGTGCCGATGTCGCTTGCCGTGGGCTTCTCGATGATTGCCTCATATTTCCTTTCGAGCACATTGGTTCCTGTTCTCTGCTCCTGGTTTGTTAGAGAACAGCAAGGCGAGAAGAAGCACGGCATCTTTGAGAACGTGCAGACATGGTTCGGAAACATCCTGCAAATATTCCTATCTCTAAAATTACTGGTTCTCGGTGCTTACATTATTGTCGTTGTTCTAACTTGCTTGTGTATTTATCCATTGCTCGGTCGAGAGCTGTTTCCGCTGGTAGATACTGGCCAGTTTCAGATACGACTGCGAGCACCAACCGGTACCCGAGTCGAGCGCACCGAAGAGATAACACTACGAGCTCTTGATGCAATCGGGCAAGAAGCTGGTGCGGACAACGTAGAAATCACATTAGCGTTTGTCGGCACGCAACCGCCAACTTATCCAATTAACTCGATTTTCCTGTGGACAAGCGGACCGCAAGAGGCTGTCATACGAGTTGCGCTTCGCAAGAAATCGGGAATACACCTTGAGAACTTCAGGGAGAGGCTCAGGAACAGACTCGCGAAGGACATGCCAACGGTTGCGATCACTTTTGAATCAGGCGATATTGTCAGCCAGGTAATGAATTTCGGCTCACCGACACCCATTGAGGTAACTGTAAGCGGTCCGAAATATGCAGAAGACAAAGAGTATGCGGCCAAGCTTCTGGTAGAGATGAAGAAAATTCCACATCTTAGAGATGTCCAGTATGGACAGCCGCAAGACTACCCGACAGTGGATATTAACGTTGATCGCAGAAGAGCTGGACAGATGGGCGTTACCATCAATGACGTTGGACGTTCAGTGTTGGCTGCCACATCATCAAGCCGCTTCATGGTGCCAAATTATTGGGCGGACCCCAAAAGTGGCGTTGGCTATCAGGTTCAAGTCGAAATACCTCAGTCTCTAATGAACTCAGTTGATGCGGTCAAGAACATACCAGCAATGAGCAACGGCAGTTTGCATCCATTGGTATCAGACGTTGCCGAGGTCAAGTATGGAACTGCGCCCGGAGAGATGGACCGCTATAACATGCAGCGCATGGCTACTATCACCGCCAATGTGCAGGCTGAAGATCTTGGGCGGGCAGCTTCGCAAGTGCAGGCAGCGATCACTCGTGCTGGTGAGGCTCCTCGCGGAGTGACCGTTACAGTTCGCGGACAAGTTCCTGCGATGAATGACGCGCTGTTCGCCTTGCAGTCGGGGCTGGCAGTGGCGGTTCTAGTGATTTTCTTGATGCTCACCGCCAATTTTCAATCTTTGCGCCTCGCTTTCGTGGTGCTATGTACAGTTCCGGCCGTGCTTGCAGGAGTGCTGATTTCACTTTTTCTTACTGCCACAACCTTGAACATACAGTCATTTATCGGAGCAATAATGGCAGTTGGCGTTGGTGTCGCCAACACAATATTGTTGGTGACGTTTGCAGAACATGCTCGTTTGACAGGTAAAGGGTCCGATGAGGCGGCAATATCTGGTGCTACAAGCAGACTGAGGCCAATCCTGATGACGTCGTCAGCCATGATCGCAGGCATGATACCCATGGCGCTCGCCTTAGGAGAAGGTGGCGATCAAACTGCACCGCTCGGCCGCGCAGTTATCGGAGGGCTTCTAGCCTCCACGGTAGCGGTCCTAGGTGTGATACCAGTCATCTATTCGATTGTCCAACGCACGGCCAGTGATAAATCATCGTCCGTACACCCGGAAGATTTGTTGCCGCAAAAAGTGTCTGTTCACCAGGAGAATCCATGACCACCAGGTTTAGAGAAAACGGACTCATCATTCTATTTACAGCTGCGTTATGCGGTTGTACACAAGCGCATGATGAGCCGAGTAAGGTGACAACGACACAGCAGACGAACGCTTCGATTGTTGTCACGAAAGTGACAGCTAAGGAGGTGAACAGAAAGGAAAAACTGCCCGCCGATTTGATTGCCTATCGCGACGTCGCTATTTATCCGAAGGTGCCAGGCTTTGTAAAAACGATTTCGGTGGACCGGGGATCGATAGTCAAATCCGGGCAGCTGCTAGTTTCTTTGATGGCTCCTGAACTCAACGATCAGAAAGCACAGAGCGCCAATCAAGCCAAAGCTGCGTTAGAAGAACGCAATCAATCCAAGGCTGATCTGGAAAGTCTCGTTGACGAGCAAAAGTCCATAGCTGAGAGTCTGAAGGCTGAGAAAGACACCTATAACAGGTTAAAGGAAGCTTCAGCGTATCCCGGGATCATAGCCGGGAATGATTTGGAGATCGCTCAGCAAAAGGCAGCTGCGGATGAGGCTAAGCTGCACTCATATGACAAGAAACGCAAAGCACTGGAAGCTCGCATCCGTTCTTTTGAAAATAAGCAAAAATCGGCGCTGGACTCTGCGCGATCCAGTACAGCGGTCGAATCATACTTGCAGATTACAGCTCCTTTTGATGGCGTGATTACCGAACGGAACGTCCACGAAGGAAGTTTTGTCAACGCGCCAACCAATGAGAAAGTGGCACCGCTCCTCAGGATTCAGCACCTGTCGCTGCTGCGGCTCGTGGTACCCGTTCCCGAGGCAGATATAGCTGGTATCGTGCCTGGTGCCAACGTCAGCTTCACCGTTGCATATTCGCATGAATCTGGCCGGTGAATCGCATTGAATTTGGCCGCTGCGTGGCATGAATTTTGTCACTCATTCGCATTTAATGTGGCCGCCTGCAAAGGGCTTGGCGTCTGGATGGAGGCTAGTTCTTTTCCGTCTTATTCTTTCTACGATTTGTGGGATCGCGTTGCGTTTCGCCTTCAAGTTCTAGCCTGTATGATTCATGTACCACGCGGTCAAGAATTGCATCGGCAAGTGTTTCATTAGCGAACATCTGATACCACGATTTAACTGGCAATTGAGAAGCAATGATCATTGAACTGCGCCCATAGCGGTCGTCCGTCACTTCAAGCAGATCGCGACATTGTTCTTCGGCAATCGGCACCAGTGCGAAATCGTCCAAGACCAGGAGCTCAAACTTTGCAAGTCTGTTGAGTAGACGTGCATATCCGCCGTTGAGGCGCGCGACTGTTAGATCTTGAAAGAAGCGTGGTGCGCGCAGATAGAGTGTTGTAAGTCCCATGCGGCACGCCTTCTGTGCCAGTGCGCAGGCAACGTAACTTTTGCCAACTCCAGTTTTTCCCGTGATTAGTACATTCAGTCCCTTCGTTACCCATTCGCAATTCGATAATTGCGCAATGAGTTTTCTGTCGAGCCCACGTGACGGCTGAAAATCCAGATCCTCAAGGCATGCGGATTGCCTTAGCTTAGCGGTTTTCACTCGTTGTGCAAAGCGCGCATTGTCGCGGTCACTGAATTCTGCGTCGACGATCAACCCAAAGCGTTCGTCGAAAGAGAGTTTGGCGATTTCAGGCATGTCTGCTTGGCGCTTGAGTGCCTCGGCCATGCCGAGCAGTTTAAGCTCGAGCAGCTTGTCCATGGTTGGGTGATTGAGCATGCGGACCTCCTATTGGAACTGATTCGGACCTCTGATGTTTGGATGTGAGACCTTTGGCAAATCGAGTGGGAGTTGCGCCGGCAGCTTGTCGATGCCTCTTTCAAGAATTGTTTTTACAACCCTATAGCCAGGGCTATTCAGCGTTAACGCTCGGTGGCATGCCGTCTCCAGTGCATCCCTTCCGAATTGTTTTGAAAGCCCGCGTAAGATTCCCCAGCATTGGTCAAAGCAAAGCTGAGGCTGCGGCTTTGAATTCAGTATTTCGGAGATCACCCTGACTGTCGAAGGACCGATTTCTTCAGCCCACTGCGTAAATTTCTCCGCCGACATTCCTTGATACGCAGCGTGCGCAGCCGGCATATGCTCTTCTAGAGTCGTCTTCTGGCCTTCGGACCAATTACGAATGTGGCTTGCTACGCGGCTATTTCGATGGAATGCTTCAATCGTTGTGTCCGTCACCCTTACGTCGACCACCTCACCTACCAACCGGTATGGCACGGAATAAAAATGGCTGTGGATGTTGATGTGATAGTCTTTCGGTACTTTGAGAGACAGATCCCATTCTTCGAACTGAAAGTCGGTTTTCGGAAGAGCCTTAAGAGCGGGCATGTCGACGGCTTCGAACCATGATCGTCGGCAGCCAGACAACTTTTGAAACGGCTCGTTATTTAGTTCGACGACACGACGGCTGATCTCTTTGTTGAGATCATCCAACGTAAAGAACGTCATGTCCCGCATTGGAGCAAGGACTCGCTGCTCTATGACTTGGACGCCTTTCTCGACTTTCGCTTTGTCTTTGGGTTTGCCGGAGCGCGCCGGCAGAATTCCGAAATCGTAGTGCTCTGCCAGTCGCACGTAGCTCTTGTTGAGTTCCGGCTCAAAACGCCTCGCCTTCGTAACTGCGCTTTTCAGATTGTCGGGCACTACAAGTTTAGGAACACCGCCAAGGAAGCGTAGCGCTCGAACGTGCACATTGAGCCAGTCGCGCAGTCCTTCTGTTTCACAGGCCTCGGCGTAGCAGTAATTACTCGCGCCTAGTACGGCGGCGAAAACTGGTACATGGCGGACTTCGCCAGTAAATCTGCAAGTGATGGGAAACCGAGGTCCGACAAAGTCGACGAATAGTTTTTCGCCAGCGCGGTGCTCCTGGCGCATTACCAGATCGCGTTGAGATGCCCAATGTCTGTAGCGTCTGCAGAACTGGGAATAGCTGTAACCGTCTTTATGCTCGCTCAGATATTCTTCCCAAAGGAGTTGCAGCGTAACGCCTTTGCGGCGCAATTCCGCATCTACCTGTTCCCAGGTTGGCTCCGTTGGTTGGCTGTGTAGCAGCTGCTTTCGCGGGAAGAGCGTATTCTCTAGGACCGCGTCATCCTCGGGGAGGGGCCATTCAATACCGATTGCTCGTGCGCGCCGAATGATCTCTTGCACCTTGCCACGCGAAGCGCCCACCGCGCGACTGATTTCATTCGCGCTGAGCTGTAGTTGCAGTGATAGCCGAAGAATTTCTCGGGTCAGGTGCATGGACGTCCTCGGTCTGGGCATTTCGGTCCTCCTCGCGGTCAGCAAAAGAAGGATCGATGTCTTCCGTTTGTTCGTCCACCCAGAACGGTGAAAGCTATGCGCTGGCTATGCCTTGTATTGATTCAAAGCGGCCAGATTCATGCGAATGCCCGGCCAGATTAAATGCTAAATGCCGGCCAAATTCATGCGAATCGCCGGCCAGATTCGATGCAAATCCCCGGCCAAATTGCGTGCGAATATGCAACCGTTTCGGCTTTCAAAGGCGAGACATTCGACGGAACAGTAAAACGAGTGGGTGGCTCGCTTGATCTGAATAACAGAACAATGCCTGTCGAGTTGGATGTACCGAATCTTTCTCGACGCTTGGCTCCAGGAATGTACGCTGAAGTCATCTGGCCGGTTGTGCATGCAAAAGCTTCGCTTTTTGTTCCTAAGACATCAGTTGTTACGACAACTGAAAAAACATTCGTAGTGCGAGTAAAGGATGGAGTAACCGAATGGGTCGACGTCAAGCCAGGAATCGCCGATGGAGAGTTGACAGAGGTTTTCGGCAATCTTCAGCCGGGCGATGAAATTGCTGTTCGCGGAACCGATGAACTACGCGCTGGAAAGCATGTTTCCGTGACAGCCGCCTCTGCCGGATCCGCCGGTAGCGCTGTACGTTGACCGGATAAATATGTAAGATCGTGCTATGTATAACCGGTCAATGTACAGTCAAAAGCCTAACAAATGTAAGGACTCGCGGTAACAGCTTCTTCGTTACAACTGCATCGCAGCAAGATTTGATTCGACGATAGATGAATAGTTAGTCTGCTGTTCCAGAGGCAGCCCGGACAGTTCAAGAACTTCCGGCAACTGTCCTCTGATGCTGCGTGCTAGTAACTGTGCCAGATCGGTTACTTCTGATTTTTGAAGTCCCCAGCGAGTGGCGATTGCTGCAAAGTCCTTTATCTTGAGCTTGTCATTCTTGCCATTTATTGGAAATGCAAAACGATCTCCTGGAAGGTGAATGCGTGTGTTAACCAAATCATAAAGAGGAGAGTATGCAACCGTATCTGGTATCGGCACTGCTCCTAATGGCCCGGGAAGCAGCCACATGATGATGGAAACATTCTTTGCGTGTAGGTCTCCGTTGCCCACCATCCAAGAAAACAGAAGATGCTTCAAATAAATTGCAAGTTGATCGGGTGCTAACCCGGCTTCCTTCAGTGCATCTGTTACACGCTCTGCTGATGTATCGTATTTGTCTTCTCGATACAACTTGAGTAGAGAAGCGGCATCCTGTTGCAAAGCCAGCCGCAGTGAGGAATTCAGATCGTCCAACTGGTGTTTATCAGGAACATCATATCTCTCGATGAGAAGCGCTCGGCCAGGGAAGAGTGACTTTCCCTTAAACTCTACTTGTCTAACTTGAGCAGTCGGTAATCCGGCGCGACGTGCCAATTCCATAGTTGCCCACTCGTTTTCCACTAAGTTCGGAAAAAGAGCCGATTGGTATTTGAGGATATAAGAGCAGGAATTCTTGAACGTTCCGATCTTCAACACCGGCTCTTTTCCTGCATCTCGTTCAAGACTAATGGGAAGCTTAGGTTGGATGCCTGAAATCCGCATCGGACCTTTCTTTCCCAAATTGCGGAAGAGTTCCTGCAAGTTACTGTCCTTTTCGATATCGCCCCGGACCCTCATCACTGCTGTTTCGCTTGACGCAAGTTGCGATAGTGGATTGTCTAGAGTGTCGAACACTAGATCATGGTCGTCAAAATCACTTGTTCTAAGCGTTAAGTTTGATAAGTATTTCTGTGTCGTCGCAAGCAATGCGACGGTATCCTCTTTTGCAATTTTAAAGGTTGCCTGAAGCTGGCTCTCCGTCCATCCCTCGGGCAGCAGGTTCTCGAAGAACGCGGGCATTCTTCGTCCTTCGTATGTTTTGTTCAATGGCAACTCGTTGCACAAAGCGACTTTCCAGCTCGGAGAGTACTCAAATTTGAATTCATTGCTTTGAAGTGCCTTAAGGCTGCCGATTTCCCATCCATAAAAATAGACGACAAAGTTATTGCTCTTTGCGATTTCTATTCCTGCGCCAACAGATTGATCCTTGCAGAGCTGCAAATATTTCCAGTGCTCGGATTTCAGGTCGTTGCGAACGGCGAAAGCGCCTGCGCGCTCGCGGTCCATTGAACTCAGGTTACCAATCAACTCGACGACTTTGTGCTCGGGCAGCAGTTTTTCAGGATACTGCTTGGCTGTCGAAAGGCATTCAAATACTGTCTGCAATGGGCTAGATATATTTATGCGCACCGGTTCAGGGGTGGAAGAAAGTTTGGGAGCGACCATTGTGGGCGCTTCCAGATGCTCTACTTCCGGGTATTTGAGATCCGGCATTCGTACAACCTTGATGCCGGGCAGCACCAAAGGCACATACTTATGACTGAATCCGGAAAGGAAGACCAGCCCGTTAATCGGTGCGTGTTGCCGCTGTACTGTGTGACAGATGCCAGTCCGGCTGTAGTTTGCCGATGATGGCGAGGAGATTCTCCCGGATCAATTGCTCCGGCTCGGTCTCAAGGTCATCGGTATAGACATCACGGGCGATTCGACGAAGGACTCCGCGCGCTGCCGCAGCGCGTATCGCCGATTTGTCTGAAGTGGTAGTGCCGATATAAATGGTCATTGCTTGAAATGTAGCGGAAAGTACATGCAACTAGAATTATACATGGTGAAAGCGCTACATTTTTCGAATTCCTGCAGAATTAATCAGAAATGTAGCGGAAATGCCATGCAGGGCAATACATACATGGCAAAAGCGCTACATTTTGAACGGTCCCGCTAAGCTGTCGAATTCTTACAGCCTTTTCCGACCTTCCAGTTAGTCGTAAGCGCGCGCGACCGCTGGCGGGTTCGGTCCCGATTGAATGATTTTGCCAATCTCTTCCATGCTCACGGGTACAAAATTCCAGTTTTCAACGCTTACGTTGATCTGCCGACCAGAAACCTTCCATCGGTCATGAACATGCCCATGGAGCAACCATCCTCCCTTGTCGACAGGGCGTTGCCCATAATATTTTTGCTTGGGTTCTGATTCGCTCCTGTAAGGAAAGTGATGCAAAAGGATGTTCTGACCACCGATCTCCAACTCCAGATCAACGTGCACGGAAGTGAATCCGGCATCTAAATAAGTCTGCAACCACCTATCTGGATTGCCGATATTCGGATGACACCGGTCGTGATTCCCGGCTACAAGAATCTTGCTGCCGTTGAGTCTCGGCAAAATCTCAGTCACCATATGTGGTTGCATTGCGAAATCACCCAAATAATAGACTGTATCATTGGGCGTAACAACTCCGTTCCATGACGACTCCATGATCGAGTTCATATGAGCGACAGAGTTGAACGGTCGATTGCAGTACTTGATGATATTGACGTGTCCGAAGTGATGGTCGGACGTAAACCAGGTCGTCATTTGTTACTCCTTCCTGAGTCACAACAACCGCTTAATAAGCAGCCTCGCCGCAACACAGTTAGAGATATAGAGAAACTTTTACTGCCTGAACACGCGACGAGGTTTACTGCCTATCCTCTATTTGGATTGAGGCGCAGTTGGAAGCTCGTTCTTATCGTCAGACGGTTGATCATTTTCCAATAATAACATGCGTTTGCAAAAAGAGAAAAGGCAGGGACATTGAGCCCCTGCCCGATTTGCTTCAGCCTTTAACTGAGGCTAGTTTTGTTTTCTTAGGCGACTCTGCACGAGTTGACTCGTCCGAAGATGATTCGGCGTTTGATGTCGGACGTTTCCCGCACAAATGAAAGCTGGTCAGCTTAACCACAGGCTTGGTCATCTCGACTTTAGTGCCATTCACCTCTTTGTTGAAGGTGGACAGCGCCAGTCTTCCGTGAACCACGACTTCGCGCCCTTTCGTGACGGTCTTGAGAATACGCTCGCCGAGCCCGTTCCAGGCGTCAACGTCCAACCATAGCGTCTTGTTTTCATCCGTGTTGGCGGAGAACTCCTTAACGGCTACAGAGAATTTAACGACTTTGTTTCCAGTATCTCCAAATGAGATGACATGCGGGTTCTGACCGACATATCCGACAATCGTAATGGTATTGTTCATGGTGGCACCTCCAGTGCGTGTTAGTGCCCACTCGAAGGACACGGCTTTCGGATGCCCAATGGACGCGCTCGCGCGCCCCGCCAGGGGCCTGCCATTGGAAAACAGCCGAAAGTTGTGTGAGTCTCGGCACTTTAGACATGCACGGAGGTCGACACCTAAGCCAATGCCGTCTTTGTCGGGCAGGCGGTCGTGCGCAGATCGTTCATTGAAGTATGGAAACAGAGCGCTCCAAGTTCCAAGGTCGGGACAGCGACAAAGGTAAATAGCACCGGTCAGCAGTTGTTGAGCGCTGGTTAGCGGCAAGCAGTTTACGCTACCAATTTAGTAGCGCTGGCGATCACTGATTAACCTTTAGCTTTCCGCACGAACAAGAGTGGATGCGCGATTTTGGTAAAGGTTGAGGTGGATCAATAAAGGCATTGGAAGCTTGATAAATGGACTTTCTCGGCCATTTTCGATTTTCTTCGTCAGGGTAAGGCAAAGGGTAAGGCGTTCCCTGGAGACTACCCCAATAAAAAATCGGCTCCTCTTGCAAGAACGCCGATTCATCATGGTCTTAATTGGTTGCGGGGGACAGATTTGAACTGTCGACCTTTGGGTTATGAGCCCAACGAGCTACCGGACTGCTCCACCCCGCGGTACTGAGTTTTTAATGGTAGCATAGTTCGCCTCCCGATCTTGAACCCGGGCTAAAGCTGTGCTAATTCAAGAGTCGCCAGCGGGCGCGAAAGGCTCACCAACGCATGAAAGCTGTACTGCAAAGAGTCAGCAAAGCATCTGTAACAGTTGATGGAAACGTCGTCGGGTCCATCGAGACCGGCTTGATGATTCTCGTCGGCGTTGAACAGGGCGACAGCGAGAGCGACAGCACGTTTCTCGCCCGCAAATCGGCAGAAATGCGTATTTTTCCGGATCAGGAAGGCAAGATGAACTTGTCACTGCTCGATGTCGGTGGCAAAGCGCTCGTCATCTCACAGTTCACTTTGATAGCGGACTGGAAAAAAGGTCGCCGGCCCAGTTTCATCAAAGCGGCTCCACCAGAGGAAGGCAATCGGCTGTATGAGCATTTCGCGCAAGAGTTGCGAAATCTCGCAGTGCACGTCGAAACCGGCGTCTTTGGAGCTCACATGGATGTGTCGCTTGTAAACGACGGCCCCGTCACGATGCTTTTGGAATATCAATCAACACAAGAGGGCTGATGCCACCACGGGTAGTTGCCTGCCCGGTCAAGGCTTGCAGTGCTCAGTCGTCATGATCGGCAATCTGTTCAGCCAGAGCCAGCTTGCGTCTCACTTCCGCCGTCCGCGAGATGTCGCCAACGAATTCCACCCGTTGGTCGCCGTAGCGAGCAACCACGGTCGGTGTAAAGACGACACCATCCTGCTCCGCCGCACCCGGGTTGCGGTCTACATTAACCACTCTAATCGAATAGCTGTCCGAAGCCCGGTCGGCGAGCACTTCTCGCAAATTGGTAAAAGCCTGGTTTCTCCGTCCAGTCACATACAAAGTGAATTGCCAGCCGTCGGTCCTCTCGCTGGAAACTGGCATTTCCAGGACCTTGCCGTCCATTTCACTTTCACTCTGCCACTCACTCATCTGAGACTCGATGTCGTCCAAACGCAGCTGTGAAGCTTCGGCTTGCTTCGAGATCTCATCCGCCAGGTCATCGTACCCACGCTGCTGAGCGAGGAAGTAGAGCCAATCCAGATCCCGCATGGGTTCGTTGTTTTCTTCTGCTCTTGTATTCTCGTTCATTTCGTATCACTCCAATGAGAGCATCCGCCCCTCTTGCGAAGGGCTTATTGCGCCTCCCCAGAGCAGACGCGATAAGAGCGATTGGGTTCCGAAAACGCATGGTTAAACGTGACGAATTTAAGATTCGCCGTCGACCATGTAAGACAAATACCTCAGGCCTGCGGCACCTGCTGCGGATCCGCGGCGGCACGCTCGCGCATCAAATTGCCGAGCGATTGATGATCGTCCGCACCGAGCAGTTCGCGAATAGCTGTGCGCAATTGCTTCTGCACTTCTTCCACGGGCGCATCTGCAGCCACGACGCGGAAGTTGTATTCACCGATGGCGCGCTCGTATTCCTGCAGAATCTTGGATTGATAGAGCTTGAATGATTGATAAAGGTCGGTCGACATCCCGATGTCGCGTCCCGACTCGTAGAAATCCAGACCACCGCGGGTGGTGATGATTCGACGCAACAGAGCGTCCAGATTCATTTTCAAATAGAAGACCAGATCGGGTTCGACAGCAAAGCCGTAGACCTTGCGAACCCAGGCCGGATCTGCGCCGCGGACGACGTCGCGAGCGAACGCCGTGTAGGTATAGCGGTCGGCAATCACCGTCAGACCAGCTTTGAGCGCCGGCAGAATCACGTGGTTGAGCCGGTCCGCCAGATCGGTTGCATAAAGCAATGAGAATGTAATCGTATTGAGAGCGTTCTTGGATTTGGCTTTGTCAATGACGCGCGAAATCAGTTCGGACGACTTCCACTCCGTGAGCACCACGCCGAAGCCTTCCACTTCCAGCCAGTGTTGCAGAAGCGCCGCATGAGTCGAGCGTCCAACGCCGTCGGTGCCTTCAATAACGACAAGTTTTCCTGGATATGGATGCGCCACTTGGTTCACTACCTCAGCTGATTATTTGGAGGTGACGCCGAGAATCTCGGAGGCACGCTCGCGGAAAAACATTTGCTGCTCGTGGATTGGATGAGTTGCCGGCATGACGTTGAAGCCGAACTCACCGATCATGTTGTCGTACTCATTGATGATCATGGTCTGGAACAGCTGAAAAGACTCTTTGGGGTCGGTGGACAGACCGACATCCATGCCCGACTCGTAATATCCCGGCACACGGCTGTGCGTGATGCGCTGGAGAGAAACCTCGACCGGCACCTGGAAGTAGAACGCACCATCGGGCCGGATGGCGAATCCGTAGAGGTTGCGCACCCATTCTTTATCCACGCCGCGCGCGACGTCGCGGGCAAATGCCGTGAAACAGTAGCGATCGGCAAGTACGAACAACCCGGCCTTCAAGGCTGGAATGATGATGTTCTCCAGCCGGTCGGCGAAGTCTGTGGCGTGCAAAATGCTGAACGTAATCGGAATCAACTGGTTGTTCCGTTTCGCCTGCTTGATGGTTTTGGAAATTAGTTTTGAGGAGTTCCACTCAGTGAAGACGACGCTGTGTCCGCGTGCTTCGAGCCAGTTGTGCAAAAGGTTGAGCTGGGTCGATTTGCCTGAACCGTCAACGCCTTCAACGACTATGAGTTTTCCGGGGTAGTTGTGCTTTTGAAATAAACGCATGCCCATCATTATAGATCGTCAGATCTTAAATTTAGTTTCCTGGCACACAGGCTCTTGTGTTCTACACTGTGCCCATGATGACAATATCCACTAAGAAAACCAGATTCACAGCCCTCCTGGCGGTCAGCCTTGCTCTCATGACAACCGCCGCTTATGCCCATAAGGAGGACGCTGACGACAACGCTCCCCTCGAAGAGTTAAAAGCTATAACGGGAGCCATACCTGGTTCCACGCCTGCTGTCGATGATGTAAAAGCCATCCCCGGCGAAGCCGCTGAAGACATAACCGACAAAATCAAAGACGAGACGGCAGTGGGCGGCGAAGCCACCAGTGATGAGGACAGGGAAAAAGCTTGCGACACATTAGCAGGTTCTCCAGATCCGCACGACTACGATCCGGTCCCCTATTATGAGCAAGGACTAACGGCGCTGAAGGCGAAACGCTATCAGGACGCCCTCGATTGCTTCAACCACGCTCTGAAGATCGACCCCAATTTCTACAAAGCGTCATTTCAAAAAGCTGTTGTTTTTCAAGTAACCGGTTATCCCGACCAGGCGATCAGACGCTACGAACAGCTGGTCAAATACCATCCGGAGATGGCGGAAGCGCACATCAATCTTGGATCGCTCTATCGCGACCGCGACAAGATTCGTGCCGAACACGAATTTCGCAAAGCCATCGAACTCTACTATTACTCGCTGCCGGCGCACTACAACCTGGCTAACCTGCTGCTCGACATGGGGCGGTACGAAGAAGCCATGAAGGAATACAAGGCTTGCCTGAAGTTCAATCGCAAGACCGCCTTCATCCACAACAATATGGGCGTCATCTACCAGAAGAAAAAGTATTACGAGGAAGCAGCGCAGGAATTCACCGTCGCCCTGCGTTTGTCTCCGCAAAACAAAATCTTCCAGGACAACCTGCGGGCTGCCAGAAAGCACATTGCCGGCGCTCCCGTACCGGGCACGCAATAGCAATTACTCGCACGCGGCTGCTTAGTTGATCGAAAGTCCGAGATCGTTGGTGAGCAAGACTTCCAGCTCTTGTCCCGGCTGCAAGCTGACGTTGTCGCCGGTACGAAACAGCGCGATGGCACTGCTACCAATGGCGGTGGCAACAATCGGCGCTCCCAGAGTAGCGACGTTGGCGGCCACAAGAGCGCCGTTCGTGGAACCATCGGGGTTGACGCCGGCTACCGATTTGACCGCCGAGTTGACACGGGTGCCCAGGCTGGTGCCGGGATCGAGCTGACCGGTTTTATTGGTCATGCCTTTTTGAAATTCCAGAGCCGCATCAAGTGGTATCACTTCGCCGGTCGGGGTGACGATCTGATCCAGCTTCAAGCCTATTTTGGCGGCGCGGCTCAGCAAGCGGGGTTTGACGATTTCGACAACACGTCCGCGCACCAGGCTGCCACGGGCCAGAATCAATGAACGACCGAGAAACAGATCTTCTTTGACGTGCGCTTCAAAAATATCTCCGGGTCGGCTGACTTTGGCATCGATAGGATATTCGAGCACCAGCTTCATGCGGGTGGAAACCGGCAAGGTCGCAGACTCGACATTGGCTTGCAAAGGCGTTCCCGGTGCTTGCGACGTCAATCCTTGTTGTGGCGAAATGTTGCCGGGCGGTGCATAGTCCGGGACGTTTTTCGGCTCTATGCGTTGCGGCACCAGGGATGGTGCGGAGTTGGTGCCGGGCACGAAAATGGGAGGACGCAGATCGGTCGTATTGGCTGCAGCCGGCTGCGGTAGGTTTCCTGCCAGCAAAACTGCACTCAGTGCGCCGAACAGCAATGCGTCGCCTTTTCTCACCATCGATCCTCCTGACAATCGCCAGAGCAATTCCACGTGGCATTGTACGCCACCACGAGCAAGCGCGCCGCGTCAGCTGTCTAAACAGCCAACAGCGCTTTCTCGACGGCTTCCACGTCTTCGGGACGATCGACCGCCAGCGAACGGTGCGCCACCGGCACCACCATTATGCGAATGCCATTCTCGAGAGCCCGCAACTGTTCTAGTTTCTCAATCTCTTCCAGAGGCGTCGAGGGCAGCTGCGAGATGGAAAGCAGCGTCTGCCGGCGATAAACGTAGAGTCCCAGGTGTCCCCAGTGTTTGATCTGGTTGAAGCCCAGCCGATCGCGGTCGTGCGGGATTGGTGAGCGTGAAAAATAAAGTGCAAATCCGTTCTTATCAAGCACGACTTTGACTACGTTTGGATTGAGAAACTCTTCCTCCGTCTTGATCGGCGCGCAAAGCGTGGACATGCAGATGTCCGGCGAATCAAGCAACGGGCCGACCGCTGCATCAATATTGCCCGGGTCTATGAGCGGTTCGTCGCCCTGGACATTGACAATGATATCGAGGTCGGGGCGGGCGGCAGCGACCTCGGCCAGGCGATCGGTACCGTTTATATGATCGTCCCGTGTCAGCACGACCGTGCCGCCGAACCCGGAAACAGCGTCGAAAATGCGCTGATCATCGGTAGCAACGATCACTTCGTCCAACAGCTGGGCTTGGCTTGCCTGCCGATAGACGCGCTCGATCATCGAAACTCCACTGATGGGCACCAGCGGCTTGCCGGGGAATCGCGTCGATGCGTAGCGGGCGGGAATAATCGCCGCAACTCGGGTTTTCTGGCACTTTTTTTTCATAGGTCAGTCATTTTAATCGCTTGCCGGACGCCATCCACACTGGCACTGCAGGCTCATTTAATGTTAATTTGGAGCGGTCCAAACACCATTTTTTGGCTATCGTCGCCGCAGCCGCAGGTTTTCGAGGTTGCCAATAGCGGGAATATGAGTGATAACAAATACATGCGCGCCTAATTCCGCTGAAACTACAGTCAACCTCGTCGTATGACCAACGACGTGTTGTCCGAACCCGGAGGGTACTCATCTTGTCGAATTGCCGATGTCTCGACGCTGTTCAGAGCTCTGACCCCGGTCAGCAAGATGCTGAGCTGGTAGACGTAGCAAAACGCGTAATGCGGTCGGCTAGCGACCCGGTAACCGCGGTCGTGCGCTTCTTGCAAGAAAGACCGGAAGGCGTTTCTTTGCCGGGGTTTCTGGTCGCTCGCATTCTCCATGAATCGTTCGACGGACTGGAAAACGTTCCCGGGATTATCAGAGTCCTGACCGGACACGTTCACGAAATCATCCGTCATTCCAACGTCATCGACATCATCAACGAACATCCAGCCATGGAACGCTGGGGCACATACCTGATTAAGCAGAAAGACCGCATCAAGTTCGAAGTCGGTCTGGAAAAAGGTAAACTTGCCCTGAAAAACATGAGCGGACTGGTTGCTATTGAGCACGGCATCGAATTGCCGCTGGAAAAAATCCTGATCGTCCCGCCGAAGCTGGAAGTTACCCTGCGACTCGGTCTGCTCTCTCCCAAGAGAGTAGTGGATATTGTCTGATCTAAAGCAGCCCCAAATCATCGCCCATCGCGGCGGCCGGGAATGGGCCCCCGAAAATACGCTGGCAGCCTTCAAAAAGAGCATCGATCTGAAGGTCGACGGCATCGAGCTGGACATCCACCGGTGCAAGAGCGGCGAACTGGTCGTCATCCATGACGATGACTTGAACCGCACCACCAATGGTGGCGGGTATGTCAAAGACGCCACCCTCGACGAACTGCGTCGCCTGTCGGCCGGGGCCTGGTACAACCAGGAATTCGCCTCCGAGCGCATTCCCACGATGAAGGAAGTGCTCGATTTCGTAAACGGCGATCTGATCATCAATATCGAAATCAAAAATACGCCGATGAACTATGTGGGCATCGACGACGAGCTGATCGAACTTCTCAAGCCGTACAAGCATCGCGACAAGATCATTGTTTCATCGTTCGATCATAAAATCATCCAGTCGTTTCACAAAAAAGAACCTGAGATTCCGGTAGCTGTTTTGGCTGCCGCACGTTTCGTAGACCTCGGTGATTACTGCAAGAAGGTCGGTGCCACCTACTTCCATCCGGCGTTCGATTGCTCGACGGAGGATGCGATTCGCGAAGCGCACGATGCAAAACTGCACGTCAACTCCTGGACGATCAATGCACCACGCGACTGGAAGACTGCGATGCTCTGGCAGATTGACGGCATTGTCACCGACGACCCGGCCGGACTCAAGAAGTTTCTCGCTGAGGTCAATAAGTCATTGAGCCTGGGCAGCCGGTAGCTGTTGCTTGTCTTTTGTCTCGCCATCGCATTGTTGGATGAAAGACAGCAAGCGCTCGTAGACCGGTGCGCCGCATTCATCTAAGGGATGTGAGCCCGGCAAGAACGAGATGTCCTTTTTGCAATTGGCCGCTTTATAGATAGCGCTCGACCAAGCGGGCGGTTCCACGACATCAAAAATGCCGGAGATCACCAGCAGTCGCCGGTCACCGAATGACTGCACCGGATTGGCTCCGTAGGGCTGGCTGGAGAGTGCGGCGGCGGCGATCACCTGCGGCTCCAGAGACGCGGCGGCGATTGATGTGGCAGCACCAAGAGAGTGTCCGACGACAATGATGCGCGAGTTGCCTCGACTTTGAAGAAACTCTACAGCCGCGCGCATGTCGTGCACAGTTTCGTCAAAGGGAGCGCGCTTGCGCAAACAAAGATGGACAGACGAAATGCCTTGTTGCTTGAGCGAGGCACCAAGCCGGTTGTAGACGTTTTGCCCCGGTGAATCGAAGCCACCGCCGATGCCACCGACAAAGGCAACACCCAGGGTCGAACCGGGAACCAGAAATGTTTGCATTTTGATTGGTCCGCGCCCGGAGTTAATTATCTCGATGGGCGGATCGGCAATCAGTTGCGCGCTCTCGGTCGATGTAATAGTAGGCTTAGTGGATGCTTTCCAGCTGTCATCCACGACCGCCGGCAGCGGCAGATGCAGATTAATACCCGCCGGCAAAAAGAGCGGATAGAGCGGGTTGAGGTCGTAGAAAATCGCCAGTCCGCTGGTAAGCAACAGCCAGGGCAGAAGGCGGCGCCAGAGTTTCTTCTGCGGCTTGTCGGGCATTTTCCTACACTACATCTGCTGTCGAACGACTTTGGAGATCAATGGAATCGGCGGCATTTTGCCGAGCAACGCACCGACCATTCCGTAGACGAGCAAGAGGTAGAGCGCCTTGATGATGATATCGACCGCCAATGCGATGCCGCCGATAATGGCATCTGAGTGCGCGTTCGCTCCGCCTGTGAACATCTGCACGATGCCGGCGACCACCATGATAAAGATTCCGGTGCACCAATTGAGCAGAAAAAAGATGATCGTCAAAATGATCGACTGCAGAAAGTGATACCGGAAAAACTGGGTCTGATTCGGGCGAGCGATGATGATATAGAGAATTCCCGCCAGCCCTCCGGTCAGGTAGCAGACGCCGGAGATAATGCGCTCTTTGGCGTTAGGTTGGTTGGCGACGCGCCAGGGCATGGATGCGAATCCTCGAAACAACAGGCTATATAGCGCATTTATACAACGTCTGGAGAAGCGCAGCCATTAAAGTCTGCTAGGCCGGACCCTGTCCATAGGCAGTCGATTCGTCCTGCCGTTCGCGCAAGAAGTGCAGCAGTCGGTCTTGCGGGACCTTCGACTGCTCTCCGCCACGCATGTCTTTTACAGTGACTGTCCCACTGGAAAGCTCGTCTTCACCCTGAATTACCGTCCAGGAAACCCCCAGCTTGTTGGCACGCTCGAGCTGTTTGCCGAATGCCCTGGACTTCTGTCCGGTAGCAGGAAAGTCCATTTCGCAGGAGAAGCCTTCGCGCCTGATCGCTGTAGCCAGCTGCAGGGCGCCTTCGGTCGTGTGCGCCACCACGAATACAAATGGTGCCGCCGGCTGACTGTCGGATAGGAGGAGACGCCAGCGTTCCATGCCCAGCGCCCAACCGACGCCGGCAGTCGGAGAGCCGCCGAGCATCTCGACCAGATAGTCGTAGCGCCCGCCTCCGAGAATAGTCGACTGCGCCCCCAGGCGTGGATCGTCGACGATGATCTCGAACACGGTGCGGCTGTAATAATCTAATCCGCGCACCAGCCTCTCATTGACCACCAGGGGCACATCCAGTTGACCGCACAGAGCCAGGAAGCCCTGCCAGTGCTCCTCGCACTCGGCGCACAGATGATTGATGGCGGCCGGCAGATCGTTGTACTGCGCCTGACACTTCTCGTTTTTGCAGTCGAGCATGCGCAATGGATTGCGTTCGAAACGATCGTGGCAGTCTTCGCAAAGCTGATCGAGTTTGGCTCGCAGAGCCTCTTTTAGAATTTCGCGATAGGCGGGACGGCAGTTTTTGCAGCCGATGGAATTGACATTGACTTTGAAATTGTCGATGCCGACGCGTTGCAAAAGATCGACGCCGATCAAAAGCACTTCCGCATCGATAGCCGGTCCGGCGCTGCCGAAGACCTCGACGCCCGTCTGGTGAAACTGTCTCTGGCGGCCGGTCTGAGTGCGCTCATAACGGAACATCGGACCCATGTACCAGAGCTTCACCGGTGCCGGCTGCCTGGACAAACCGTTGGTTAGATAAGAACGAACCACGCCGGCTGTGCACTCCGGACGCAATGTCAGCGAGCGGTTGGACTTGTCCTCGAACGTGTACATTTCTTTATTGACAATGTCCGTAGTTTCACCGACGCCGCGATGAAACAACTCAGTGTGCTCAAAAATCGGCACCCGAATTTCTTTGTAGCCGTAGTTCTGGATGGTTGAGCGCAAAATCTGCTCAAGGCGCTGCCAGCCGTCGGTGTCCGGCGGCAGAATGTCGTGAGTTCCTCTTGGCGGCTGAATCTGGGGCATTGGTCAATTATAAATCTACCGACTCCGGTGTCGCCACCGAGATGCCACAATGCGACGTTTCTTTAATAGAAGAGTCCCTCACCCCGGCACCATATCTGGTATCACAGCCGCACCCGTCCTCTCCGTCTACGCTACCATATGCGATACCATCGGCAGGCTCCCGGTGATGGCTCGACACTCCTTGGTCCCAAAAGTGCGTCCACATCCTGGCAGTTTTCGCGCCTTAGTTCTAAAACGCCCGCCGGGAGGCTCATTTGCCGCTTCTGCCAATAGAAGCCCGCCCCACTGTCCGATATTCCGCCTCAATTAAGGTAATGAGACTCCACCAGATGAATACATCCGGATGACGATCAGACCCTTAAATCGATTGATATTAGGCGCTGGTGGGCAGAAAGGGTGTATGGGTCACCTGGTAGAGAATGTCGAAAACCAGCTAGCGCTGCTGAGCACCATCGATCTCGATGAGGTCATGGAGACAGTGGCGCGCATTCTGCTGGACGCCGGGGAGGCCAAAGCAGTCTCTATCCTCATGTGGGACGAGGACCTGGAGAGTTTCGGCGAGACCGAAGTCTTCGGACCCAAGAAGAAAGAATTCGCCAAGTTTGTCGAGGCCGTCTCCGAAGCGGACAGCGACAACCTGTTCAACGGCAAACTCAGCGGCGAGCTGGACCTCGATGAGGTCTCGGCAAAACTGCCGTCCGACCTGGAGTCGGTCATCTACCACAAGCTGGAAGACTCCGCGGGGCGCTGCGGGCTTATCTTAATCGCCGGCGTCGACCCGGAAGAAGCCGCAGAACTGAGCGAGGAGATCTCGCGCTATCCGATTTTGCACGCCTTACGCAACTCCTGGGAAGTGCGCGAACTGCGCCGCGAGAACGAGCGCTTGCGCAGTCTCTACGACGAGATGGAACAACAGAACAGCATGCTCGAAGAGCAAACCCGCAAGTTGATCCACGACACGATGGCCAAAGAGTCTCTGCGCACACGGCATATGGAACAAGCGAAGCTGCTCTACGAGATCAGCAACGCGGTGCGCAGTTCTCTGGAAATCATGCAGGTGCTGCAGACTTCGGTCGCAAAAATCGGTGTGCAGTTTGCTCTCAGCCGCTGTTTGATTTTGCGCCCGGTTGCCGGTGGCGATGATGTTGCCGTCAGCGAATATCACCATCCATCAGTTGAATCAATCAGCAAACTCTTCACCGAAACAGACGGCAGAGAGTTTCTGCAAGCCGCTCTGGAAAGAACAGCGCCACATGATTTCGGCGATCCGTCCATGGAATGCGATCGCGTCTTCAACAATGAGTTGATCAAGCAAATGGCGATGCTGTCCGGGCTTCTGGTGCCGATTATCATGCGCGACCGGGCGATCGGAGCCATGCTGCTGCAAGACTGTCAGACGCCGCGCCACTGGTCCATCGACGACACAGCTTTCTTCGGATCGCTGGCCGACAACCTGGCGGTCGCCATAGAAAACGCCGACTTGCACGAAGAGAAGAAACTACAGGCGGTGACTGATGGACTGACCGGCGTCTCCAACCGCCGCCACTTCAACGACATGTTCCAGAAAGAGTTCGAACGCGCCAAGCGTTATGCAGAGCCACTTTCTTTGATCATAGTCGACCTCGACTACTTGAAGAAAATCAACGACACCTACGGTCACCAGGCGGGCGATGAAGCGATCAGATCGATCGGCAAAGTCATGTCCCAATCCTGCCGGTCGGTCGACTTGCCGGCGCGCTACGGCGGCGAAGAATTTTGCTTGCTTCTGCCTAACACCGACCTGGAGATGGCAGCGGTAATTGCTGAACGCCTGCGCAAGCTAATTAATGAAACTCAGATCGAAGGACCGGGCAACATCAGCGCCAGCATAGGTCTGGCCAATTACCCTCTGCACGCCAACGAAACAGACTCACTTTTCATGCGCGCCGACGAAGCACTTTATAAAGCCAAGCAAAGTGGTCGAAACCGGGTATGCATAAGCGACGGCGAGCCATCCGCGCACCAATAGCGTATACATCCTTATCCCTGGAGTATGGAAACCGGATCTGTGAGTAAATAGAGACTAGGCCGCACAGGAGAAATTTCATGGGACTATTTGACGACGTCGTAAAGAATGTCCAGAGCACGGTTTCGAAGCTGCAGAACACCTCACAAGAGGTCGTGCAAACCGTCAGTATCAATAGCCGAATCAATTCCCTGGAAGCAAAGAAAACCGCCAGTTTCACCAACATTGGCAGGCTCGTCTATGACAAATACGCCAAAGGCGATGAAGTCTCGGAAGATCTTTTGAAAGAGAAGGTCAAAGAGATAGATGAAATTCAAAAAGAAATTGACGTTCTGAAAGCCGACCTGGCCGGCATGAAAGCCCAACACGACCCGGATGTGCCGCGCTCGGCCAAGGCGGACAGCAAAGCGGGCTATACTCCCACTCCGGGATTCGAATGCCCGACGTGTCACGCACCCGCCGCTCGCGATAAGCATTTCTGCGTATACTGCGGCTCGACCTTGGGTGAAGCAGCCGAAAAGGCTGAGAGCGCAGAGAAGAAAGAAAAGTCCTCCAACGGCAAGTCCGGCCATCATGAAGAAGGCGATGGCGACGGCGACAGCGCAGATTGATCGGCGACGTACCACCGGACTTAAGACAACTACTGGATGAGGCGCTGACGCGCGTTCATCAGGATATTACCCGGGTCTGGCTGCGCGCTTCGCTGACATACGAATCGGGCGTACAGGACAAAAAAGCCATTCTGGTCGGCGGGTCGTGGTCGCCCTTTTTTCTGGACAAGCGGGCGGAGAATCCCTCTCCATGGGACATGGTGGGCGCCGGTGCATTGATTTACAGCCCGCGCATTTTGCACGTCGATGCCATTGACGAAAGCGACAAATTGGAAGACTGGGTGGCGCCACTGCAGGGTTTTGCCAGAGC
Organism: Candidatus Obscuribacterales bacterium; assembly: GCA_046328035.1. GTDB lineage: Bacteria > Cyanobacteriota > Vampirovibrionia > Obscuribacterales > Obscuribacteraceae > JBGASG01. The sequence continues at coordinate 77,258 of JAXLXI010000013.1, forward strand.
AGCAGATGGGTTGCTCTTGATCGCGGACAGCGTCACCAACTCCGAACTGCTCGCCACTCTCGTCATCAACAATGCGCGCGGCACGCTGGCGTGTGCTCTCGTGAAGCCGGGAAAAGAGCCGCCGCCGTCGCTGTGGAAAGTGAACGGACGCAAATACGACACCACCAACAAGGCTCAGCAAGCTCTGGTGCGACGCACCGCCACAGCTATTCTTTTTGAGCCGAAAGGCGAAGCGCAACTGCGCAGCCACCTCACCGACATCGCCGTGGTGGCAGTGGGCGGCAAAGATTCCAGCGACATCAAAGCACGCCTGGACATTACAGCCAGACTGCTTCTCGACATGGAAGAACGTTTCGAAAGCTGAACCGATTTCTTCCTACATGCGGGCGTTTTTGCCGCAATCCGGGCAGAAGAAAAAGTTCGGGCTGACCTTGGCACCACAATGCGGACATGTGCGCAGGTTGAGGTTTTGTTCTTCGGTCGGATAACGACCAGCCATGATTTCTTGATACTGCTTGCTCTCGGACCAGTCTTTGATTTCCTTGGCGCGATAGACCGGCAACGGGTGGCTGAGCCAGAGTTCGAAGAAGAACTTGTAGAATTTGTTGAGCATGTCGTGATCGAGTTCTTCGTACTTCGCACCTTGTTTGAGAAACTCAGCATGATCGAGCTGGTTGTAGATAGTCTTAGAGCCTGCAGTCATCTTCATGTGCGTCTCGAGGCAGACTTCCACATCTTGAGCGACGATCAGCTCAGCGCGGTCGGCAGTCAGTTCAGACTTGCGAGCCCACTCGAAGAGCGCCACCAGCACACCCTGGGTGATCAACTGGCTCATGCCGAGCGGAATGTTGCGCAACAGAATTTCGAGCAGGAAATAAACGATGGTGCGGTAAAGCACGTGCCCAGCTTTGATGTGTCCCAGTTCGTGTCCGATCACCCCCATCAGCTGCTCTTCAGTCAGCAAGTCGACAAGCTCGGAGTGCAACACGATGAACGGCCGCTCGACGCCGAACGTCCAAGCATTCACCGTCCAGTGGTTGATCAAAAACAGATCCGGTTCGTGCATGTCCAGAATGTCGCAAGCTTCTTTCAATAGCTTGTAGACCTTCGGACATTGCTTCGGCGTCACGTTTACGGACATCCCCATCAGTCTGACGCGGAAGATGCGCTCGAAGCCCAGCTCCAACATCTTGGTGAATATCTTGTCTATCAGAGGAATCTTTTTGACCGCATCGAGCGCTGCTCTGTCCAGTGGATGTTCAAACGCGCTGGACGAAATGCGTGGAAACCTTTTTCTGCTTTTGACTTCTGAAACTGCGCTCATGCCGCCTCCGGTTTACTGGCTTCTGCTTACCTTTCTACCCTCTTTTCTATCTTCTTGCTTGCTTTACAACGGGTTTGGACCGCGCAATGCCGCAGAAAGGTCACCCTTTTTTCGGGTCATCTCTAGCTTAAGGCGCGGAGCCCTGCCTGAGCATAGGGTTTGCCCCAGAGCGTCTCTGGTCCCAAGGTCAGGACAATGTAATGATTTCGATCCCTCGACCGACGATGACGGCCAGGTTTTCTTTGATGGAAACCGCGGACGCGCCGTTAACGACATTGAGCGACGCAATCACCTTAGGCGCTCCACCGGAAGAAATGTCCACCAGAGTGGCCTGGTCTTTGCCTTCGCCGGTGTTGCCGACCGTTACCACTTTGTTGCCGGCCACCGCCAGTGCCGTCCCGTCCTGGGGCAGTTCGATGGAGCCGATTGTGGGCAGATCTGGTTTTTCCACATCGAGCAGCAGCAGAAAGCCGCGCGAGTTTTGATCGATGGCAGTGATCATCGCGTATTTCTCAGTCAGGACCAGGTCGCGAATGGCCAGGTTAGTGAAGTTGCGAGTCGCGACTTGCTCCACGTTATCATCGGCAACTTTCAAGAGCGTCAGATCGTTTACGGAAGAAACCAGAAGTTGCCCGCCCAGACACGATGCCCGGCGGAAAACCGACGGCAGAGGCATCGCCTTGCCGGCCTGCAAGTCGTCGCTGGAAAGGTCGATCGAACTGACGGTGGCCTTGTCATTTTTGCTGCTCAAAAGATAGCCGCGCTTTTCTTCTGCGTCGTAAGCCAGATAACTGCCGGCAATTTTCAACTCGGACGCGACTTCGTCCGGTTTGGTCAACGACCGCATGGTCAGACCTTCTCCGGAAAGAATCACGACCTTGTCACCGACTGCCACCATCGAGCGCACCGGGCTGCCCACATCAGTTGATTCCACGAGAGTCGGACGTTCCAGTTGCTGCAAATCGTAGAGCTTCAAGTCGGCACCACCGAGAAGAGCTCGATTTTGCCCGAGCACAACTGACGCCGCCGGCAGCCTGGGAATGGTGTGACTGTACATGTACTCCCATGTGCCTGTCTGGTTCGTCAGTACCTGCACGCCGCCCCAATCCGAGGCCACATAAGCTTCTTTGACCGTCGCCACGATGCGCGCTTTGGAAGCCGGGCCGCGTTTGCCGGACGGCAAAAGCACCACATTCGATGCCACCAGCTGCAAGGCTTTGTTGTAGGTAACCGGCAGCACAGCCTGGCGTCCCTTGTGATTGACGAGCAAGAGCAGTTGCCCCTTTTGAGCCGCACCGTCGAGAATGTCGGTGACGCCCGGCAGGCGCAGCCCTCGCACCACATGCAGTGTCGGCTTGAAACCAACGGCGTGAATTTCGTAGTCTTTCTCCAGATTTTGTCCACCGACGAGGAAGAAGTCTCTCGTCTTGGCACAGACCTGGTAGGTGCCTTTCAGCTTGACGGGCTTGCCCTTGGCGCGCGGATTGAGCGCCGGCACGATATCGATTTGCGTTTCTTTCGCATCAGCCTGGACTACGATCAAGTTTCTGTCCAACATCTCCAGCTGCGTGATTGGGCGGTCGAACTGGGCTGTGGCCAGAAGCGTCGGTTCGGCTTTGCGTGAGCGGCTGGCACCGTATACGATGACCTGATTTTCGCCGTTGGCACCGGTTCCGGCCACCGCCACGATATCGCCGGAGAGAGCCAGTGAAGTGGGCTCGGAGAATCCGTGCAAAGGCATCTGGGCTATTATCGTCGGATCGCTGGACGGCATCAGGCTGACCACCACCAGCGACCAGACGCCTTCGCCGCCTTTATCCGACCAGGAAAGCGCGTAAGCCCTCTGCATGGTGATCGCCATAGCCGGAACACGCTTGCCGATGCTCGACAGCTCACTGATGACATTGGGAGCGTCGGATTGCTTGAGGTCGACAATCACCAGGCGCCCGCCGCTGTCGCCAATCACCGCATAGCCTTTTTCGCCGACACCTATGTAGTCGGGGACGATCGAAGGCGGCCATTCCTGCCGCGAGATCGAATGAGGTCCGGAGATCGGCTTGCTGGGCTGTTTCTTGCCCTTAGCGGGCTTCTTTGCAGCGCCGGCTTTGCCGCCCAATGCAAAGGCAGCTTCGGGCGAGATAGCCGCCGCCATTAATCCCAGTAGAAAGCTTCGCCGCGTAAACATCCGGAAACGTATTATATAGGCGTGGAAGCGCGAATGCTTGCTTTGTTAAACGCCCCGTGTCCGCATAGGCGCTGGACGGTCTAAGGCAGAGCCATTCTGATAGCGCTGACCGCTACCTGCAAAATCACAATCGCCACCATAGGCGACAGGTCGAGTCCGCTAACCGGCGGAATGATTTTGCGGAAGGGCGCGAGAAATGGACGCACTCCGGCATCAAGTGCCTTGAACGGCTGCTTGTACCAGTTGATATTAGGAAACCAGGAAAGTAAGCACCAGAGAACGACCATGGCGATGTACAGGTTGACTATCCCGGCAACCATTTCGCCGACCGACACCGCTCCGTAATGCACGACTGCACCTTCTTGCTAGACGCTACACATTTTGAGATTGTAACATTACCCCGTATTCCTCGCTTATCGCCAGGCTCATGCAAGAAATGCAGCCAGACATTCAGCCGGCTCTGACGCGCGAACAGGCTCTTGTCGAATCTATCAAACAGTGGACCGGCGAGCGCCTGATTGGCGACGATTGCGCCGTGTTGCCGGGCGGCACCCTGGTTACCACCGACACGCTGGTGGAAGGCACACACTTTCTGCCTTCCATTAAATTCGCCGACCTGGGCTGGAAGGCGGTTGCTGTGAATCTCAGCGACATTGCCGCTATGGCCGGGCGTCCCCGCTACATCACAACCAGCCTCACCCTGCCTCCCGACATTCGCCCGGAAAAGGTAGAGGAGTTGTACCGCGGCATGGTCGAGTGTGCGCGTACATACAGAACCCGCATCGTCGGGGGCGATCTGACGCAGGGAGCCCTCGTCAGCGTTTCCATTACGGCTCTGGGTGACGTTCACGAAAAAGGGTGCATATTGAGGTCCACTGCTCAGCCAGGCGACATCGTTGCCGTCACCGGCGATTTCGGCGCCGCCGGAGCCGCACTGACGGCCTTGAAAGCCGGCAGCCTGAGCGAGTTTCCTCACCTGACCCGCGCACATTTTCATCCGCTGCCGCGCCTTTGCGAGTCATGGGCACTGGTGCGCGCCGCCGGTCCGCGGGCGGCACTGATGGATGCCAGCGACGGGCTCGCCGACGCCCTGTTTCAAATAGGGCGCGAAAGCGGTGTCGGCATGGACATTGAATTGAGCAAAGTGCCCGTGCATGTGGAAACCAGGCAGGCGGCCGAGCGGTTTGCGACGCCAATCGAGGACTTTGTTCTGTACGGCGGCGAAGACTATGAACTTGTTGCGGCAATTGATCCGCAAGCCTGGAAAACGCTATCGCAGAGCACTTATAATCCGTTCGTGGCAATTGGAGCGGTTTCAAGCAGTCGCGAAATTCGTCTTCAGGGACACAGCAAATTGCAGTTGCTGGATGCATCAAAAATGTACCAGCACTTCCGCAGTTAGACGCAGACCGCAAGAGGATTACACAAGGTGCATTCGATGCCAGAAGGACTGACAACGCAAGCGCAACGCATGGACGGCAACGCGCTTTCGACCATAGTTAAAGAAGAGCTCTCCAAAGAGATCGCCGAGTTCGTCGCTGCCGGCAAGCGACGCCCCGGACTGGCGGTGCTCCTGATCGGTGATGATCCGGCCAGCCATATCTATGTAAAAAACAAAGTTGCCTCTTGCGGCAAAATCGGCATCGAAAGCACTTTGCACGAATTTCCCTCGACGGCGACCGCCGAAGAGGTTCTGGCGACAATCAAGAAACTCAATGAAGACGAAACGGTCGACGGCATTCTGGTGCAGTTGCCGCTGCCCAAGGGACTGCCCACCGACACGATACTGAATGCGGTATCACCAAAGAAAGACGTGGACGGATTGCATCCGTTGAACGCCGGTCTTTTGCTCTCCGGCAAGCGCGGTTTGCGTCCTTGCACTCCCTTCGGCATTATGGTGATGCTGGACCGCTATCAAGTACCGATCGAGGGCATGAACGCAGTTGTGATCGGCCGCTCGAATCTAGTCGGCAAGCCGATCGCCCTCATGCTCATGGAGCGCAACGCCACCGTCACCATCTGCCACAGCCGCTCCAAGAACTTGCCCGCCATCGTCGGCGCCGCGGACATACTGGTGGTGGCAGCCGGCAAAGAAGAAATGGTCAAAGGTGAATGGGTGAAGCGCGGTGCCGTGGTTATCGATGTCGGCATTCACCGCCGCGAGCTGGAAGGCGGCAAATCGAAACTGGTCGGCGATGTAGAATTTCAAACCGCCAACCAGCGAGCATCGCATATCACACCGGTGCCGGGGGGCGTCGGACCGATGACGGTGGCGATGCTTCTGGCAAATACTGTCGAAGCCTATAAGTCAAATCATTCAGCGAAGCAGTGAGCGAAGCAGAAGTATCAGTCAAACCAATTCCCTTCTGGGCGCGAGTTCTAATCGGAGCCACCGTCTTCTTTATCATCGCCGGCAGCGGTTTTCTGGTCATGACTTCGATGGCGGTTGTCCAGTATTTGCGCGAGAGCACCAGCGCCGCACGCATCGAAAAAACCTTGAACGAAATTGCTCTCTTTGGTCCTTTGCCTTCAACTTTCAAATGGGCATTCGCCATGAGCACGCAGATCAATGATGAAACTGCCGGTGTCGCCCTCGCCGATTACAACCATGAAAACAATCATTCGCGCATGATCATCACGCGCCTGGCGGCCAACAATCGCCGTAAGTTTCCAGATCCAAATGTGCTGATCTCGCGGTTGGCAGTGAGCGGCATGGCTAACTCCAAGCTCGACATCAAAGAGCGCGGACAGCTGCCGGTGGCGGGCGAAGTCATGTATTACGGCATCGGTCCGGTGTCCGGCACCAGCGAGAAGACCCAGGGATTTGCCGGCGCTGTTTATCCGTCCAATTCCGACAAAGTGATCGTGCTTTTCGGCGGCACCGCCGGTGATACCTACGACATGGACGCCACCAAAGAGTTTCTTTCCACGATCAAGTCATTCTAGCGAAACGTCACCGTATCGAGGAACTGCCATGACCAGCGCAAAGCCCATGAACACGGGCGCCAAATTGACGGAAGTGATCCGTCCGACTACTTTCGTCGAAAGTCCGCGGCTGTCGAAGCAACTGGGCGTGGTGTTGACTTTCGCGTCGGAGACTTTTCAGATCACCGGCAGTTTCAAGTTTCGCGCCGCCTACAATCTGGCAGCCAATGTACCTGAGACCGAGATTATTACGGCTTCTTCGGGCAACTTCGGGCAGGCGCTCGCTTATGCCTGCACGCTGCTGGGCAAGCGCGCCACCATCGTCATGCCGGAAACATCGGCGCAGGTAAAGATAGATGCGGTGCGCGAATTCGGCGGCATCGTCGAATTGGTAGACACGCGCAAAACCCAGCGCGCCGAGAAAGTCAGGGAGCTGGCGCAGGCCAATCCCCGAGCTCGTGTCGCCAGTGCGTACGATGAAGATCTGGTGATCGAAGGCAACGCCAGTCTCGGGCATGAAATCGCCGGGCGCGGCGATTTCGACTGCGTGATCGTGCCCGTCGGCGGCGGCGGTTTAATCGCCGGCGTCGTCACCGGCATCCGCAGAGCCGGCAACCAGACAACTGCGGTAATTGGCGCGGAACCCCAGCTCGCCAACGATGCCAGCCGGTCGCTCCAGTCAGGCAATATCGTGCGCATGGAAACGGAGCCGCCGACAATTGCCGACGGCGCCCGCACCATATCACTCGGCAACGCCAACTGGGAAGTCATACGGCGCGAAATTCACGAGATTATCGAAGTCCCCGATGATCAGATCAAATCGGCGGTGAGGCTGGCTTTCACCCATGCCAACTTGAAGACAGAGCCGACGGGAGCGCTATCCCTGGGAGCGCTGGTGGCAAACCGCAAGCGCTTTGCCGGGCAGAAGGTGCTCTGCGTCGTCAGCGGCGGAAACGTAGACCCGGCTGTGTATCAGGCAATCTTGTCCGAAGCAGACCGCGGTTAAATTTCTTAACCGGGACCGGTGGCGAAAACGGCCGCCCGCCAGCGTGCGGCTGTATCATAATCCTGCAACTATGAAGGCATAGTGACAACTAACCGGGAGCGTATATGTCGGAAGCAAGCCACGAACATGACTCGTCGCCGAGATGGCTGATCTTCTTTTTCGTTTGCTTCGCAATCGTGATGACTATCGGTCTGGTCGCCATCTTCACTTATGATGCCAACGCTCCAGAGCCGGCAGCCGCCAGCGGCGGCGGTCACGGCAGCATGCTGCTGCCTATGGATGGCGAATACGCCTTGCATGCGCGCATCTGGCCGCACGTCTAAAGACTCGTTAGCCTTCCGCTTCTGATTTCACCTTGGACGGGAAGACTGCTTCCGGATCCAGAAGGTATTGCCTGACTAAATTGAGCGCATCCGACGAGGTGCGCTGGCGAATGTCCTGGCGAGACAGGTGCGGTGGATAGTTGTAGCGACGCACCGCCGTAAACTCATCGGTGCTGATGCCGATATACACCAGTCCGACCGGCTTGTCTTCCGAGCCACCGTCCGGGCCTGCAATGCCGGTCACCGCCAGTCCAATGTCGGAGCCCGACATGAGCTGAACGCCTTCCGACATGGCTTTCGCGCATTCCTGGCTGACTGCGCCGAATTCATCAAGCACCGCTTTCGGCACTTTCAAGAGTTCTTGTTTGGCTTCGTTGCTGTATGTCACCACATTCAGTGACACGTAACGCGACGATCCGGGCACGTCGGTTAAGCGCTTGCTGACCAGCCCGCCGGTGCAAGACTCGGCGCACGAGATAGTCAATCTGGCGGCCGTCAGCAGTTTACCGACTACCGATTCGAGCGTTTCCTGATTTTCGCCGTAGCAAAGAAACTTGCTTTCGCCTTTGATCTCATCGAGCACGGGCTTAGCCAGTGCGATTGCCTCCGCCTCGGTAGCGGCGCGCGCGGTGACGCGCAAGCGGCATTCACCGAGTCCGGCATAGGGTGCGACCGTCGGATTGGAAAGTTCCAGCAAGTGGCTGTACTTCTCGGCCAGCAACGATTCACCGATGCCGTAATGCTTCAATTCGCAAGACCAGACTATGCCTGGGCCGTACTTCTTTTGCAGAAGCGGCCGGGCGATATCCATCCACAGGCCTTTCATCTCGCTCGGCACACCGGGAAAGGTCAAAACAACGCGCTCTCGCTCGGGATGCGGGATTTCCTTTGCCGACAAAAGCGGCTGCGTGAGAGTCCAGCACACACCAGGAGCGGTGCCACGCGGATTATTCATACGCTCGGCGCCGAGCGGTCTGTAAGCTTGCTTCTTGTTGGACTCCGGCATGGGGACGCCGCGCTGATCGAAAAACAACTGAATGCGCGAGAGCACCTCATCGTCCAACTGCATTCGCACGCCGAAGAAATCAGCCAGCATCTCGTGCGTCAAGTCGTCCGGCGTCGGACCCAGTCCGCCTGTAATCAGCACCACATCTACTCGACCGAGGGCAAGACGCAGCGCTTCCTTCATGCGATCGACGTTATCGCCGACCACGGTGTGGTGATAACAGTTGATGCCCAGCTCAGCTAATTGCTCCGAGAGATAGTGCGCGTTGGTGTTGAGGACCTGCCCGAGAAGCAGTTCCGTACCTATACAAAGAATCTCTGCATTTGCCATGTCACCAATTTTGCTTTATTGACAAGGGGCAGCGGGTACAATCGCAGTAGAGCGCAATATCAGGAAACCCCCGCTAAGCCTATGTCAAGCGATTGCCGCCAGTCTGGACGCCTGAGCTCCCGGGTAAAGCCTCCCTGTCATTGGAGAGGTCGACTTCGTCAGGTCGCAGCCGCCGGCGTGGTTGCTATGCTGACAATTGTCTCAATGGCCACGTCCGGTACGTATGCAGACCAAGAGAAACAACCGTCTGAAGATCCAAACGACGAATGTGCGTATTCAGTGACCAGCAGCAGCGATTGTATGCTTTCGATTGAAAGCCGAGACTTGATCGAAGTAAAACGAGGCTCCGCTCTCGTTAAATCCAAAGAGCCGACGACGGTGGTCACCGGGCGCTTCAAAACCGAGATGAAGAAAAACTCTCTCGCCCTTTTCCGCATTGAAGGAAACACCGCTCGCTGCTTCATGCTGCTTGGGCAGGCGAAAGTGAAGGTGAAGGATGACTTTCACATCACGCCGACGGCCGGCACCGAGGTGATTCTTTCGGATCACGATCCCGACCTGGGCGAACTTCTTTATCGCGATCAACTGGGCAGGCGCAATAAAAAGACGCGCATGCTGGAGCCCGGCTTGTTCATCGTTTCTTTTGAGTTTTCACTGATTCAAGCTCTCGACCGGGAACCACTGGTGTATGCGCTGGCGCACTCGCATGAGCCCAGTGATTGCAAGTTCAAAAATCGACTGATCAAAATGGCGGCGGTACTAAATATGGTGACTGCCAACCATGGTCACTACATGACCGGACGCTAGAGAAACCTGCAGGGGTGCGGGCTTTTCTGCACTGCCCGCACCCCGTTACCCATTAGATCGCGAGCCCTCGCCAGTTGCTCGCAAATTCGTTTGCTTCTCTGTCTCTCGAAAAAATTGACGCAGCGACCGCCCGGAAGTTCCGACAAAACGAGATTAAACGCAGCCCAGAAATCGCCATTTGGCAAACTGTAGAAAAGCTGTCGAGAACTATATAGGGCTAGGCGGCATCCGACATCTTTTCGGCGACCAAGAGGCACAACAGGTGGGCGCCAGGGCGATTTTGCATATACAGAAAATCCCTTGTAGAAAACAGGCAGCGTCTGCACCTGACATTTTGCGGTTTTAGATAAACCCGTACGACAACACGGTGAATTTATATGCAGATCGCAGCATCAGCGCATAGGCATTGCGCCACCGACAACGCGATCACAAGATGAGCATGGCATCGCCATAGCTGAAAAACCGATAGCGCTCCTCGACGGCTTGCAGGTAGGCCTGGCGCACCAGGTCGTAGCCGCCGAAAGCCGACACCAGAACCAGCAAACTGGATCGGCTCAGATGGAAATTAGTGACCAGCCCGTCGAGAATGCGAAATTGGAAACCAGGCTTTATATACAGTGTGCTGTCCGCGCGTTCTGCCGGTTGCACCGTACCGCCCGCACCGGCTGTTTCCAGCGTGCGGCAGGTAGTGGTGCCGACGGCAATTATTCGCCGACCGGCGCTCTTCGCTTGATTTATGCGGCGCGCACAGTCTTCGCTGATCGAATACTCTTCCGACTCGATCGTGTGATCGTCCAGTCCTTGCGAGATGGGCTTGAAGGTTCCGGGTCCGACGTGCAAAGTGATTTGCTCGATGGTGATGCCCTTCTCCTGCAGTCGTCTCACCACCTGATCGGAAAAGTGCAGCCCGGCGGTGGGAGCCGCCACCGCCCCCGGTGCGGCAGCAAATATGGTCTGGTATCGCTCCAGGTCGGTGGCGCGCGTCGCATCGTTAAGTGAGCGCCCGCGTTCTATATAAGGAGGCAACGGCGCATTGCCCACATCCGCCAAAAGCTTGTAGGTGTTTTCCTGTCCACCCAGATTGACCACAGCCCTTTTGTGCCCGTCGGGACCCAGCTCTATCTCTTCGATGACAATCTCCGCCTCGCGCCCGGACGGTGCATCGACTCGCAACACATCACCTGCCTTCAACTTGCGCATCGGATTGGCCATCGCGTGAAAGCGACCGGGCGTGTCGCCTTGCGGCTTGAGCAGAAGAATTTCCACCTGCCCGCCCGTGGCTCTGCGAGCCAGCAAGCGTGCCGGTATCACCCTGGTGTTATTGACAACAATGACGTCGCCCGCTTGCAAGATGTCGACAATGTCAGCAAAATGGCGATGCTCAATCGAATCCTCGGCTCTGTTCACGACCAGCATGCGTGATTCGTGACGCACGGGCGTCGGATTCTGAGCGATCAGCTCCGGCGGCAGGTCGTACTCAAAGTCTTCGATGGTGTAGATGCGCTGTGAAGTTTGACTCATGAGCTTGAAACAGACGGTTGTCGATCTGGCGGCTGAAGTGGGCTTTCAGCGCTGCGTCGTGGCGGCTCTGCAGCCGCTGCCGGAAGCAAAATCCAGATACGATGCCTGGCTGTCCAGAGACTTCGCGGCTGACATGGATTATCTCAAACGCGACTCAAATTTTAGGACATCGCCGCAACTTCTGTTTCCAGACGCACGAACGGCCCTGGTCGTTTCGGTCAGCTATTACTCGCCGCCGCCGCCCCATCCCGGCAAACAATACGGACAGGTGGCTGCCTATGCGGTCGGGCTCGACTATCACGTTGTTCTGCGCGCCAGATTGAAGCAGCTGCAACAAAAGCTCGAGCGTACGCTCGGGCGAAACCTGAAAGGTCGCGCTTTCACCGACGACGTCGCTCTTTATGAACAGGCTCTGGCTGCACGTTCTGGATTGGGATTCCCGGGAAAGAACACTTTGATCATCGGACCGAAACTTTCGGGTTCCTACAACTTCATAGCAGAGCTTTTTCTGGACATTGATCTGGATGCCGACGAAGCTTATCAGGGCACCTGCGGCCAGTGTTTTCGCTGCGCGTCCGCCTGCCCGACCGGTGCTATTGTCGAGCCGCGCACCGTGGATGCTCGACTCTGTATTTCTTATCTCACCATCGAAAATAAAGAAGGCATCCCACCGGATTTGCGCACCAAGTTAGGGGGCTGGCTCTTCGGATGCGACATCTGCCAGATGGTCTGTCCCTATAATCAGGCACCGCCACCGACACCATGGCCCGAGTTTCAACCTGATGCAGGCGTTGGACATTTCGTCGACCTCTTTGATTTATTGCGCATCGCCACGCAAGAAGAGTTTCATGCCCGCTTCGTCCGGTTCGCCATCAGGCGCCCGAAGCGCCGCGGCCTTTTGCGCAATGCCCTGATTGTGCTCGGTAATCAACGACCTGAGGGGGGCGAGAAGGAGATACTCGCCTTTCTAGATCGCGAATCAGACCCGTTACTGCGCGAGCATGCCGCCTGGGCACTGGCGCAGTACTAACCGGTCTTCTCGACGGTTTCGCTCTTCACGTAAGGTGTAATTTTGACGGCCCGACCTTTTTCGGCCGATTCAGCAATTGCTTCCATGATGCGCACGTCCTTCAAGCCTTCGAGCCCGCTGGGCTTGGGCTGCTTGTCCGCCAGAATGCAAGCCGAAAAATAGTCAATTTGAGCGGCAAACTGATCGGTCTTCTCGAACGTTTCGGTTTCGGTTTCCGCTCCGTCGACGCTCACCTTTTGCACTTTGTCCATCGAGTAGCCGTATGCATCTTCGAGAATCAAATTGCCTTTGCTGCCCACTACCTGATAGCGCACAACCGGAGCCGCTCCCAGGCTGCAGATAAACTGGGCGAGCCGATTGCGAGGGAAACGCATAGTCACGGAAAACATCTCTTCCACTTCCGAAAAGCGTTCGTCATCTTCGCCGCTTTCCATCATGGCCATCACTTCCGTCGGTTCATCCTGAAACAGGTTGCGGGCCGCATTGACGCAATACACCCCGATGTCGAAGAGCGGTCCACCGCCCAGTTTGGCAATGGTGCGGCAGTTATCCGGTTTGACCTGATAGCAAAATATGGATGTGAAAAAGCGTGGCTCTCCGATTTTCTTCTCTTGCAGCATGGCTTGCGAGAGCAAGTTGGCTTCCTCGAAATAGAGTCGATAGGCGGTCATCAACTTGCAGTTGTTGGCGTCAGCAGCGTCGATCATTTCCTGGCAGGCGTGCGTTGTCATCTCCAGCGGTTTCTCGCAGAGCACGTGAATACCCTTGTTGAGTGCTCGAATCGCATACTCTCTATGCAACGTGTTCGGCAGCGCGATAAAGATGGCATCGACTTTGCCGCTGCTCAGGCAGCGATCGAAGTCGTCATAGTGCCAGCAGTGTTTGACGTCGTAGTCCTGCGAGACGCCGTGCAGCTTGTCGACGCTGCCTGATACGAGCGCCGTCAGCTGCGAATAGGCAGTATTGGCAAAGGCAGGCAGCACGGCTTTCTGCGCGATGTGTCCGAGCCCGACCACCGCGTATCTGATTTTAGGAAGTTCTCCTGACGTCATAGCCGCTAATCAACCATCAACCCATGCCTGCTGTCAATCCACCATCGATTGGCAAGACCGCCCCGGTGATGTAGGCCGCCTCCGGCGAACAGAGGAAGAGGACCACCGACGCCACTTCTTCAGCCTCACCGACTCTCAGCATCGGTACGTTGGCGTCTACAAATTCCTTCAGCACTTGAGGTCCTGTCTTGCCTTGCCGGGCTCCCACTTCGGCATTGAAGCGTTCGCAAAGAGGAGTGCGAATGCACCCCGGGCAGATGCAATTGCAGCGGACATTTCTGTCGGCATAATCCAGGGCGATTGAACGCGTCAGCTGCACGATTGCCGCTTTCGATGTGCTGTAAGCCGCATTCAGCCTGATACCGCGGATGCCGGCATCGGATGCGTTGTTGACGATGACACCACCACCGGTGCGCAGCATCTCAGCCAGCACGGCCTTCGAGACGAGATAGGTGCCGCGCAAATTGGTGTCCAGAACGTGATCCCAGGTTTCTTCCGTAGTCTCGAGGAGCGGTGAAATGAACTCGACGCCGGCATTGTTGAACAGAAAGTCTATCCGCCCAAAGTTTTGCACCGTCTGCCGGACGCTTTCATCCACGGCTTGCCCGTCGGCAATGTCTCCCGCAAAAGCAAGCGCAGCAGCAGCACGCTCACCGGCGAACCGAGCATTGATCGCGTCCGCCACTTCCTGCGCGCTTTCGCCCGCAACATCGAAAACAGTCACAGAAGCGCCGGCAGCAGCGAATGCCAGCGCTGTTGCTTTGCCAATGCCGGAGCCACCACCAGTGATGAAGGCTACCTTGCCGGAGAAGCGCACTAGTCTTTGCTCTTAGTCTTCAGCTCAGCAATCGAGTCGGAACTTACCTTGTCATTCTGCAGTTGCAAGTTGAGAGCGTCCAGAATCTCATCCGCAGTCAAAAGCTTGTTGGCAACCACCAGCTGTCCGATCGGCTGTCCTGTTTCTTGCTGCTGCTTCAGCAGCTTCTCAAGATCTTCCAGAGTAATCTTGCCGAACTTGACGAGTACTTCGCCAAGTTTTTCGTGGCGGGCAAGATACTGCCACTTCTGCTCGTCAGACCAGGTTTTGTATTCGCGGGCGTCGCTTTCGTCAAAGGTCATTTTTTGCTGTGCCTACAAGAACCGCCATCATTATAGCGAGCAATTAAGCCAAGCAGTCCAATTGTTGCTGGGTGCTCAGCCGGGCTCGAACTAGGCGGTGGCGGCTTTTGAAGAGGTGCCGCCGGTAGAGGGTTTCTTGCGCGTGCTCTGCCATTCGCGCCAGAGAACCAACAAGCAACTGGCGTTGAAAATAGAAGAGTACGTCCCGGAAACGATACCGATTAGCATCGCCAGTACGAAGTCTCTGGTCGTCACTCCACCGAAGAAGTACAAGCAGCTCAGTGTGATGATGACGGTCAAAGACGTATATATAGATCTGGCCAGCGTCTGGTTGACACTGTCGTTGGCGATATCGCCGAAGTTGCGGCGGTATTCCGTGCCGTCGGCGCGATGCGCTTTGCTGCCGACATACTTGGCATTCTCGCGCACACGGTCGAAGACGACGATTGTGTCGTGAACAGAGAAACCGATTACAGTCAGAATTGCTGAGATGAAGAGACTGTCCACCTCGGTTCCGACGACCAGCCCCAGTATGGCAAAGATGCCCATCAGCACCAGGACGTCATGCACGAGTGCAGCGATCGCGCAGAGTGCAAAATCGAATTGAAAGCGCGTCTTGATGTAGAAGACCATCGCACCGAATGTGAGAAACAGAGCCAAAAGACCGCTGCTCAAAAGTTCCGGTCCGACCACGCCACTGACTTTATCGACTGACAAAATTTTGAACTCACCGAACTTGGCGGCCAGATTTTCGTTCAGTTGTTTCTTCAGCTTCTCGTCTTCTTTCTCGTCTTTGAGCGCTTTGGTGCGCATGACGATCACTTCCTGTCCCGAGATCTGAGCTTCTTGAACCTGCGATCCTTCTAGACCAGTTTCGTGCAAAACCTGCCTGACGTCATCGAGACCAACATGCTTCTGAAACTGATACTGCATCAGCGAGCCGCCGGTGAAGTCGATGCCCGGCTTGAGCGGCGCACCGAACTCGAAGCAGCACATGACGATGGCAATCAATCCGGGGATCATTAGAGCCAGCGATATGCCAAACCACCACTTTCTGTACTTTACGATGTCGACGTGTGGAAGTTTCATGCCGGTTCACCGCCTTTGGCTGCGGACGCACCAAGCGCCGAGCCGGTCTTACTGCGCGACCCCGGTTTGATACCGAAAAGAGGAACGTTCTTCGGTATCAGGTGCAAGAGCACACGAGTAGCGGTAATCGCAGAGAACATCGAGACCGCCACCCCGAGCGCCAGCGTGACGGCAAATCCCTTAACGATGGAAGTGCCGAACATCATCAAGACCACGCAAGCGATCATGCTGTTCATGTTGCTGTCGAAGATAGAACTGAAGGCGCGACTGAAACCGGCTTCGATCGCCGTGTAAAGAGTCTTGCCACTTTTCAGTTCTTCCTTGGTGCGTTCGAAAATCAGAATGTTGGCATCAACCGCCATACCTATAGATAGGATGAAACCGGCAATGCCAGCCAGGGTCAAAGTGACTGGAATGGTCTTGAACAAGGCCAGCGTCGTCAGCGAATAGAGAATCAGCGCCACGTTTGCCACCAATCCCGGTATCCCATAGATAATCAGCATAAAAAGCATGACGCTGGCGATGCCGATCACACCTGCATGCAAACTCTTTTCGATTGAGTCTTGACCGAGGGTGGCGCCGACGGTGCGTTCTTCGAGAATTACTACTTTGGTCGGCAGCGCGCCGGCATTCAGTTTGGCCATCAAGTCGGCGGCTTGATCCCGGGTGAAACTACCCTGAATCATTCCGGTGCCCCCCAAGATCGGCTCATTGACGCGAATGCCGTTGTACTCCTTCAAGGACATCGGTCGACCATCAGGTCCTCTTTCAGTCGGCAGTCCATCAAGGAAAATACCAATTTGTCTGCCGACCATGCGTTGGGTCAGCTTACCGAATTTGGTGGCGCCTTCATTCTTGAATTCAAAGCCGATGTGCCAGTTTTGTCCGCCGGAAAGCGGCGAGGCATTCGCTTTGCTGAAGTCATTACCAGTGATGCCAACGTCTTTCCAGATAAAGTTGCCCTCTTGATCGCGCGCCTGCATGCCGGTCATCGGATCGTAGACGCCCTCTTTAAATTCCAATAAAGCCGTGGTGCCGATGCGGTCCTTGGCCTGTTGCGGGTCTTTGACACCGGGCAATTCAACGATCAATCTGTCTTTGCCGCTGCGCTGCACGACGGTCTCGGAAACACCCAGGCTGTTGACGCGGTTGTTGATGACTGTCTCCACCGAAGTCATTACTTCCGGTGTGATGTTTGGTACCTCTTTAGTTGGTACCGCTTGCAGGAGAAGCTGGCTGCCACCGCGCAGGTCCAGACCCAACTTGAGGTTGGTAATGATCGCGTAACCCTTCACATGTCCGAGCACTTGGATGTTGTTGGCGAACTGCGCTTCTTCAAACAACAGTTTGGTGCGGCTTTCGCGTTGAAAACCGTCCATCTTTTCATAACCGGGAGTCTTTTCTACCCGGGTGAGAACATCAACCTGCAACTCTTCGGGCGGCAGGGCAGCCATGCGCTGCCACTCTTTTAGTTGGGACTCGGGCACCACCTGAAACAGGTTGGTCAACGACCAGATGAGCACACCGAGAACAGCCAACGCTTTCCAGTTCTTTTGAAACATCAATAAATCCAGCGACTGTTCAGAGAGGCTATTTTAGCGCAGGCGCGACTCTCTTCGCTTGCTCGCTGGAGCAACTAAGCAAATGCGTTACTACTGGCTTTTCGCTTTAGACGACGCAGACGCGATCGCCACCGCGCTGAACCGACAGTTCAAGCGCCTGGATAGCCCGGGCCACCAGTTCGTCGTGCTCGCGCGCATGCGCCGGGAACGACGCCAGACCGATGCTGGCTGTGACTTTCAGGTTGTTCCAGTTGTGCGTGATCGCTTGCGTACCGACGCGCTGGCGGATGCGCTCCGCGACAACAGCAGCGCCTGCAGCATTGGTCTCAGGCAGAATAAGGGAAAACTCATCGCCGGAGTAGCGAGCCGGAATGTCGACGTCGCGAATGCACTCACGAAGCACGTTGGCAATAACTTTCAACACGGCGTCGGATGTCAACGCACCATACTGGCGCGAGACTTCTTTGTAGCCGTCGATGGCAATCATCACCAGCGATACCGGACGCTTGTAGCGCTTGGCACGCTTCAGTTCGTCCTTGAGTTCTTTCAAAAATGTTCTCGAGTTGTAAAGCTCGGTGAGAGAGTCGAGCAGAGCCAGCCTCTCCAGTTCTTCCCCCTTGGTCGAGGTGAGCGTGCTTTGAGCGCTCTGCAACACAGAGCGACTCTCCAGCTCTTTAATGCGGTCCATAACCTGACCGTCGACGTTGGCACGGGTTTGCGAACCGGTGACCTTGCCTCGTTGCGGGTTGTCCAGTACTCGGCAAAACATGCAAGTTCTGCCGCTACAAATGTGATCGGTCCTGCCTACCATAAACTCTCTCTTCGCCAGCGTGGAATTAGTTCGGGTCTGGGTCTGGCTGCCAATTTTATGTTACCCGGCTAGATTAAACGTCAAACCCCACCACAGTATATTCAAAAAACTTATCTGCAGTCAGGGATAACGAAAAGAAATAATATCAAGTGCTGGCGGAAGCGACCGCATTTTCTCGGAAGTTGTCTGGAGCGGGAAGAGAACGCACCACAGCTCCGCCCTTCACAATCGACTCGCCGTCCACAAACACATCAGTAACCCGAACGCCCCCGTGCATGAGCATCTCGTAGGGTTTCTCCCGGGCTCCATGGGTTATTAGCTGGTCGATGGCGAAGACAGCCAGATCGGCAACCTTGCCTACCTCCAGGCTGCCCACCTGGTGGTCCATTCCGAGCACACGCGCGGCGCCCAGGGTAAGATGCCGGAAGAAACTTTCAGACGCCAGTCCGTGTTCAGAGTCGAAGAGACGCAGCGCGTGCAGACTGAATCGGGCATCGTGCAAAACGGACAGGTCGGGCGCAGATGCAGCACTGTCGGTTCCGAAACCGAACTTTACCCCAGCCTCAAGAAAAGCGGACACCGGTGCAAAGCCGTTGCGCAAACGAGCATTGCTGCGTGGGCAGTGGGCAACTCCCACCTGGGCGGCCGCCAGGGTGTCTATGTCGCCGGGCGCCATCTGCACGGCATGCGCGCAGACTAGATTGCTGCCCAGCAACTGGTGCCGCCGAGCGTACTCAACCGGCGAAGCGGCTGCGCCCGCCTGCCGCCAGCTCGTGATATCGGCAATTTCGGACGCATCACGGCCGTACACCCAGGACAGGTAGCCGACAATGTCGTCACCACCGCCGGACAGGAAGTCGCATTCGGCGCGCGACTCGGCAAGATGGCAGAGAACCGGCAGCTCGGCTGCCTGTGCCCACTGCAAAGCGCGTCGCCAGAGCGGCGGCGATACCGTATATGGTGCGTGCGGCGAGACGGTCAGGGTCACCCGCCCATCGCCCTCCTGGCAAAGCCCCGCTTGTTTTCTGGTCCCGGACAGGCGCGTCTCCAGTGCGGACAGCTTCGTCAACCACTCCTGCCAGATCTGCTCCTCCCGCTCTCTGTCGATGCCGAAAAGCTCCAGTCCGACGACCGCCCGCAAGCCCACCAGGGCGGCCGCCTCGGCGGCCGCGCCGCGATAGGAGCAGTCGGCAATGAGAGTGGTTCCGGAAGTTGCTACTTCCGCCGCTCCCTGCAAGGCCGATTGCAGCCAGTCACTTTCATGAAACTGCCTCGATCCGCTGACCAGAGCTCTCAACCACCCGAACATGGACGAGTCGGTATCGACGTGGCGCAAATACGTATAGTCGAGATGAGTGTGCAAATTGATCAAACCAGGCGTCAAGATCGCCGCGCCAAAATCCACCAGCTCAGCATCGGGAGCCAGTTTGCAGATTGTGTTGCGCTCGCCGACCGCCTTGATGAAAGCGCCTTCGACCAGCACCGCGCCGTCAGCGATCGGTTCGGCGCTCACCGGCACCAGCCAGCGAGCAGCGAGGATCTTGCGATTTACAAAACCGGCACTCATGCCCTGCAACTCTTGTGTATTGAATGTGAAGGTACAAACGTGTTGTACTATAAGCACCGCTCAAAGCGGCTCCCATTCTAACTTGAACACCCGTGAAAATAAGTCTCGACGAACTCCAGTCTCTACCGTCCGGACGGCTCGATGTCGATTTTAATGAGACATTCGACAACGTCGAAGCCATCAAACCGGTGGTCGGACAACTGACGATTACAGGCAGCTCGACCGGCATGCGCGTCCTCGGTCATGTGCAGACGCTGCTCAAGCTCAATTGCCACCGTTGTCTCAACCCGTATTTCTTGAGCCTCAACGTGGAAATCGACGAAAGGTTCGTCAGCGAGCACGTTCAGGGCTTTTCTTCGCGCAACATCCAGAAAGAACGAGAATTGTCGGCTGGCGACTTCGTTGAATACCTGCCGGAGGACGACATTCTTGACATCAGCGATGTCGTTTATCAAGCTGTAACCTTGGCTACTCCCACCACTTGTCTTTGTGGAGAGGACTGTCCGGGACCGCAATTGACGCCCCAGACCAGCAGATCGGTTGTCTTAGCAGAAGATCAGAAAGTCTCTAAGAGCGAGAAACCCATCGACCCTCGATGGAGAAACTTGAAGAGTCTGTTTCCAAACGACGAATAATAAACAAGATCAGTCATAATTATTGACCGCGTCTGCCCCGTCGCACGGGTTTTTTGTCCGGAGAAAAAGTGTTATGGCTCAGCCAAAGAAAAAGACATCGCATCAAAAGCAGGCACAACGTCGTGCCAAAAACTATCTCAAAATGGAAACTGCCAATCTGAGCGCTTGCGGTCAGTGCGGTCAGCCCTGCCGTCCGCATCAAGTGTGCGCGTCGTGTGGTTATTACAGAGGTCGTCCGGCTCGCCGCCGCGACAACCTGCTGAGCGAATAACTAACACACACGATACCGGGCGCACCTGAGGCATGGAAAAAATTCGCATTGCCGTTGACGCCATGGGCGGTGACCACGCCCCACGCGAAGTCGTCCACGGAGCAGTGCTGGCAGCAAAGGAATGGAGTGACCTCGAGGTTCTGCTCGTAGGCGCTCCGGACGCTGTCGAGGCAGAACTTGCCCGTCACGGCGCGCGCCTTGCCAATATCAAAATCGTGCCGGCATCCGAAGTTATCGGCATGGACGAAAAACCCAGCCGCGCCATTCTCAAGAAGAAAGACTCATCGATTGTCGTAGCCACCAAGCAGGTAGCGGACGGACTGGCAGACGGGATTGTGGCGGCCGGCTCCACCGGGGCGGCTGCGGTGGCGGCACAACTGGGACTGGGTCGCATCACCAACGTCGACCGGTCGGCAATTGCCTGCACGATGCCTTCGTCGGGGACCAATCCCACCATCATGCTGGACGTGGGAGCCAACGTCGACTGCACGCCATTTCAATTGCTGCAATTCGGACTGATGGGCGTGATCGTTTGCGAAGCGCTTTTCGGCACCAAAAATCCCAAGGTGGCAATCCTCAACATCGGCACGGAAGAAACCAAAGGCAACGAGCTGGTTCAAGGTGCCTACCGGCTTTTCAAAGAAAACGATCAGCTGAACTTCACAGGCTTTATCGAAGGGCGCGACTTCCCGATGGCTAAAGCAGATGTAGTCGTCACCGACGGTTTCACAGGCAACGTCACGCTCAAGACAGCTGAGGGCATCGCCAAGATGATCGGACTGATGCTGAAACAAGAGTTGCATGCCAATGTGCGCACCAAAATTGGCGGCAAGATTGCCGAGCCGGCATTCGACGCTCTCAAGCGCCGCATTGATTACAGCGAATTCGGCGGCGCACTTTTAGTCGGGGTCAAAGGCGTGTACGTGATCGCCCATGGTGGTTCCACCCACACGGCAATCAAAAACGCGATTCGCACTGCGCGCGAAATGGTGGTACACAAAATGGTGGAGCGAATCGAAGCGTCGCTATCCAAAGTAGCGGCCGGTTCGACCGCCAAATGAAGCTGCCGATCGGGGCGAAGATTACCGGAGTGGGAGCGGCTGTTCCTGCTCATATCGTCACCAATGCCGATCTGGAAACTCTGGTCGACACATCGGACGAGTGGATCAAAACGCGCACCGGCATCGCCCAAAGGCGCGTGGTGGCACAGGACGAAACCACGACGGGGCTGGCAATTGAAGCGGCTCGCGACGCGCTGGGATTTGCCGGGGTCGACCCGTTGCAACTGGATCTGATCATTGTCGCCACATCTACACCGGACAATCTCTATCCATCGACTGCCTGCATGGTGCAGGGAGCCATCGGTGCATCGAATGCCGCCGCTTTCGACCTGGAAGCCGCCTGCACGGGCATTGTTTATGCCCTGGCCGTCGGGCAGCAATTCATTGGTTCAGGTACCTTCAAAACAGTGCTGGTGATTGGCGTCGACATTCACTCCCGTTTCCTCAACTGGGAGGATCGCAACACCTGCATCTTGTTCGGCGACGGCGGCGGAGCGTTTCTTCTGCAGGCATCGGAAGACGAAAACGACATGCTCTCGACCTATCTGCGCGCCGACGGTACCGGGTCACACCTGCTCTTCATCCCCAACACAGGCGCCGGCTATCCGCATCAAGACGGCACTCAGCCCAAAGCCGCCCACCGGTATCTGCAAATGAACGGCCGCGCCATCTACGAGTTTGCCGTCAACGCAGTACCGGAAGCGGTGCGTGCTTGCTGCGCCAAGGCCGGCATTCGAGTTGAAGACATCGACTTTCTGGTGCCTCACCAGGCCAATCACCGCATCATCAAAGCGGCGGCTGACCGGCTGGGGCTGCGCAACGAACAGGTAATCAGTAATCTGGACCAATTTGGTAACACATCGGCTGCCTCAATTCCTCTGGCGTTTGCCGACGCCGTCATGCGCAATTCCATACAGCCGCCGGCGCTCTGCGCGCTGGTCGGGTTTGGGGGCGGGCTGACCTGGGGCTGTTCCATCGTGCGCTGGACAGCCGAAGACAAACGCGGCGTTCGACAGAGCTTGCTCAAAGAAGAAATCAAAGATACAGCACCATAGGTGATATCATGGCAAAACTCGCATGTCTATTTCCTGG
This sequence comes from Candidatus Obscuribacterales bacterium, assembly GCA_046328035.1. Classification (GTDB taxonomy): domain Bacteria; phylum Cyanobacteriota; class Vampirovibrionia; order Obscuribacterales; family Obscuribacteraceae; genus JBGASG01. Next base: position 99,974 of record JAXLXI010000013.1, read on the forward strand.
TCAAGGTTCGCAATCCGTTGGCATGGGCAAAGACTTCTTTGACAATAGCGCAGAAGCCCGCCAGACCTTCGAAGAGATCGACGGCATTGCCGGAAGGTCGCTGTCCAGCCTCTGTTTCGAAGGACCAGAAGACGAGTTGAAACGCACCATCAACACGCAGCCGACGATTCTCGCCGTATCGCTGGCCGCCTGGCGCGCCTGGGAGGCGGCTGGTGGCCCTCAACCCGTTTATACCGCCGGCCATTCGCTCGGCGAATTCACCGCACTGGTGGCCGCCGGGGCACTGTCGGTGGAGGCAGCCGTGAAGCTGGTCGATAAGCGCTCGCGCTTGATGGAGACCTGTCCGCGCGGCGCCATGAGCGCAGTCATCGGTATCGCAGCCGAGGATCTTTCGCGCTTTTGCAGTGAAGCTTGTGATGAAACCACTTCCATGAACAGCCTGCCGGTCTGCATCGTCGCCAACTACAACACTCGCGAGCAACTGGTAATCTCAGGCTCGCCGGAGGCGGTCTCGGTGACGGGCGAAAAGGCTAAGAAAGCCGGCGCACGCGTAGTGCCGCTGCCGGTCGGCGGTGCCTTTCATTCACCACTGATGGAGGCAGCCGCTGTCGAATTCGAGTCAGAACTGGAGAACTATCAACTTAGCGACGCCAGATTTGATGTCGTGCAAAACTTCGACGGTAAGCCGTCCAGACAGTCCAAAGAACTGCAAGAGAAACTTTCACAACAGATGCCCAATGCAGTGCGCTGGGTCGACACGATCGAATTCATGCTCGCGCAGGGCGTCGACACATTTATAGAGATCGGTCCGGGCAAAGCACTGGCCGGCATGGTCAAGAAAATCGACCGCAAGGCCACCGTCCACAACGTTTACGATCCGGCAACACTTTCAGAAACGCTGACCGCACTGCAGTCAGTGCCCGCCTGAACGGCCTCGATTCGCCGATGGCGGTTGCTTCATTTGACGATAGGCGGTCGCCAGAGCAGCCTCGGCTTGACTGATCTGGTCGGCATTGCCGGTTTCGCTCAGCTTCAAGATCCTGATGCCCTCTACATAGTCGGGCACTGAGAGGTCGGGTCGTCCGCGCCTTTGATTCAGGCCCGCAATGTGAATCAGCAATCGCCCGCGCTCTTCCTCTCCTTTCTTATGCTGGATCAGATCATCGGCCCCGCGGCGCATGTATCGCAATCCTTCCTCGGCTTCTCCCTCTGCGAAAAGGCGCTCTCCGTATTCACGATAGACCTCAAACATGTTCAGGGCGGGCGAATCACCGGTGTCGAGGTCGATTATCTCCTTCAAAAGTTTCAGGCGCGCAGGAGCGTTGGAAAGTTTCTCGTAAAGCTCCCGCCGCGCCTTGATTCGTTCATCGTTAACGGTCCGCGTCACCGCTTGATTCTCTGTCGATATGTCTCGAAACACCGCATCATAGAAGGCGACTCTGTCGGCGGGGCTTTTCCGGTTGGAAAACACCTTATCCACAGACTTGCAATACCACTCGAAGTCTTCGCGCGACTCGACTGTATTCCCCACATGAGACTCCGCAATCAGAGCCTCCTTGAAGTCGCGAACGGCTAATCGATGTAGTTCGTCTCGGCGCCGCTCATAGTAAGGTTGCACGCTCAGCGAGTAATACAGCCAGGCACTGTTAGACATTAACCAGGCGTAGACGCCCTCGCCCAGCAAACCCCTCTGTTTCTGCAGCCGGCGAACGCGCTCCTCCAACTGATCGGGCGTGACCGGATTGAGACCGTAAAGAACCGCTTGTAAATACAATTCGGCAATCAATTTTTCCTTCTCGTCGGACGGAAAGTGGCGGCTGGCTTCCACTGCCTCCCTGGCAAACCGCAGCGACTCAGACTGCTTGCCCAGTCTCATTCTCCAGAGAACTTCCTTCAGTGCAGCCCGATACTGCTGACGATACCGAGTCTCCTCCTCCAGCTGCAGGTCGTGCTGTGAAGCCTGGTAGGCACCGGCGCCCACCGCTATGCCAATCACAATCAAGCTCAGCACCAAAAGAAAACCGGCCAAACGCTTGTTCGAGATTCGGCGCCGCACTGTATATGGTGCAGCACCGGCGAGTGCTTGAGCCATACCATCGGCGGTGGCAAATCTGGCGTCCGACTGGGCGCTCAAAGCCTGCAGAATTACACCCTTTGTGCGCGCCGAGAGGCCGGAGGGTAGCGGGCGCGGCTCAGCCTGCCAGCGGGCATGCAGGTCCGCCAGATTGGCTGAACCATCCCAGGGCAAGCGCCCGGAAAGCGCCTCGTAAAAGCATACGCCGACTGCGAAAAGATCAGCCCGCCCATCCAGTGGCTTCCCGGTCAACTGCTCCGGACTCATGTAGTCAGGCGTGCCGACGATGGCGCCGGTCTGCGTCAACTTCTGGCCCGCTTCACCATCCAGCGATTTAGCGATGCCGAAATCGATCAACTTCACTGCACCGTCGGCGGTGATCAGTATGTTGGCCGGCGTGATGTCGCGATGGATCAGACCACGCTCGTGAACCAGCGCCAGGGCCCGGAGAACCTGGCTAAATATGGCGGTCGTCTCTTGCTCCGGAAGAGTTCGCCGGTCCGCGAGCAACTTTTTCAGACTGCTTCCGTCGACAAATTCGCTGACGATATAAAGCCGCCCATCCGGTGAGAGCACCACCTGATAGATCTCGCAGATGTTGTCGTGGCGGACCTCGCTCAGCGCTTTGGCCTCGCGTCGCAAACGCTGAACGGCTGAGCGATCCTGAACTTTGTGTTCGTGCAGAAGCTTGATCGCCACTGTACGCTCGAGCTGGAGATCTCGCGCTTTAAACACACGTCCCATGCCGCCAACTCCAAGAAGATGAAGAAGTTGGTAGCGTTCGTCGATTAACTCGGCTACATCTGGAGATACACAACTGTCGTCGTCGGCTGTCGGCGCCGGCTGCTCTCCAGACACGGTGAGGCTAGCCTTCGCGGGCGCGACGTTTAGCCAGCTGAATTTGCCGTTCGGCTTCCTGAGGATCTGAGAGCATGATGAGTTGCAGCTTAGTTTTGGCTGTCGTCACTTCCACACCATTGCCTGTCACACGGGTGGCGACGATGTCGGTGAGCGGCACGGCTGTGTCGACCGGATCGCGGCGCCTGGTCCAGGCGTAGGAGACTCCCAGCAGACGTTTGTTGGTGACCACATACACCTGCTTGCGGTCAAACAAAAAGACAATGATGAGTCCGGTCACAGTCAGGATCGCAAACAGGATCAGCTCGCCTTTTCCAGCGCTGTGGAACGCCATGGTGCCCAGGCAGAGCACGGCAAAGAAGATGGCGAAATAGAATTTAGCCCGCTCCAGTGGACGTTCCAGCCAACGCACCACTTCGTTTTCCTGCAGGCTCTGCCTGATCGCTTGGCGACCGAGACGGGGCAGGGCATCGAACTGCCTGGCGCCTACCGTGAACTCGGCGACTTTCACCTCTTCTACGGAGCCATCGGCGAGGCGCACCAGCCCCGGGCTCCAGTCGTTCTCAAAGCTCATTGCAACCATCCACTTTCTTCTGAAATTATCACTTCGTGCGATTCTAACGGAAATGTAAGGCTTCACGTTAGGCGTATGTCAAAAATTGGACCTTTGAAAAGTGTATGCGATAATACACTTTACTCAGATTCTGGCCTGGTTCTCAACCCGTGTTGAAGATGCCTCTGGTCGAAAGGGTTGATTATCATGAACAATAAGCTTTTCGTGGGCAACTTGGCCTATTCAGTTACTGAAGACGAACTTCAGCAACTGTTCGGCGAGTTCGGCGAAGTAACCTCGGCCGTAGTGCCGAAGGATAGAGAAACTGGTCGCCCGCGCGGATTTGCGTTCGTTGAAATGCAGACCCAAGCTGCTGCCGAAGCCGCTATCAAAGGTCTCGACGGCCGCGAAATGTCTGGACGCCAGATCAAAGTCAGCCCATCCCAACCAAAACCGCGCACCGGTGGCGGTGGCGGCGGCGGACGTTATCGCTATTAAGCAAAGGCTAGGCACCCGTGATTGAATTCGTAGTCGCATTTTTGCTCTTCTACATGTGGCACGGCATGGGCATCACAGTCGGATATCATCGACTGTTAGCTCACCGCTCCTTCCAGTGCACGAAGGCGTTCGAATACTTCTTCATCCTCGGCGGCTATTTCGCCTACCAGGGATCGCCGATATGGTGGAGCGCAATTCACCGCGCCCACCACAAGTATTCCGACACGGACCTCGATCCGCATTCGCCGCGCAAGGGCCTGTACTGGGCGCTGCTCGGTTGGATGCTGGAAGGCAAATATCCCGATCACGTCAACGGTCAGTTGCACTGCAAAGATTTGATCACCGATCCGATCTACCGTTTCGTTGAATGCGGCGGCAGCTTGAAAAAAGCCACGTTGCTCAACTTCGTGATCAACTGCGTTTACAGAGGATTGCTCTGGGCAATCTTCGGATGGAAGATCGCTCTGGCCAGCCTGCTGGCTTCGGTGATGGTCTTCACGATTCCGCAAATGCTGAACGTGGTCTGTCACATTCCGAAGTTCGGATATCAGAACTTCACCACCAAAGAAGACAGCATGAACGTCTGGTGGGTAGGACTCTTGGGCATGGGCGAAGGCTGGCACAACAACCACCACGCCTATCCTGGTTCGGCTCAAACAGGTATCCGTCCACACGAGCTGGACGTCAGCTGGCAGACGATTCGCGTCGGCAAACTCTTCGGCTGGGTGAAGAGCGTCAACACCCCCAAAGATGTTCAGCGCAAGCTGGCTCAGCGGGATGGTGCTCGAGTGCGTTTGGCTAACTTCCGTCGCATTCGTCGCCTGCGTCAACGCTCGGCTTCTGCAGCCTAGTCCAAGCCAGACGAACAAGCTATCAGGGGTGCAGCTTGTGGCTGCACCCCTTCTTTCTCGCTGTTGTCCGATTTGTCTGACTTCTGACTTTCCTGACTGGTCTTGATCGATCAGGCAATCTTGCGCTCGCGTTCGACGTAAGGATTGATCAAGCCTTGCACCTTGTTGCGAGCGCGGGCGATGCGCGACTTGACTGTGCCCAGTTCGGTTCTCGTCAAAGTGGCGATCTCTTCATAGGACATTTGCTCGACTTCCCGCAGAACGATCGCTTCGCGGAAGTGCTCGGGCAGCTGATTCATCGCATCCTGCACCACGGTCTCAAGTTCTTTGCGCTCGGCGATCTCAGCAGGACCGGCGGCACTGTCGGCGATATCACGGGTGGCACCTTCTTCCTGCTCGTCGTTGCCCAGCGGCTCGTCCATGGACACCAGACGCAGCTGGCGCGGTCTCTTTCTCAGTTCATCGTAGAAAAGATTTTTGGCAATTTGATTGAGCCAGGTCTTAAAGGCGCGCGGGTTTTTCAAAGACTTGATGTTGCGCCACATGCGGATGAAGACTTCCTGGGTCAAGTCAGCCTGGTTATCCCAATCGGGAGCCATTTTGTAGACGAGACCGGTGATCAACCGCTGGTGTCTTTTGATCAAAATATCGAAGGCGCGTTGATTGCCTTGCTGGCACAGAAGAATCAGTTCGACATCGTCGAGATCCTTCATCGATTGCCCAGCCGGAACCAGGCGCAGCTTCGGTCTTGCCGACGAGGATGATGCTGATGATTGCTCTTGCGAAAACATGGCTTTGGATTCCTTCTTGTATTTCTCTTTGTGGTATCAACGGGGTGCTTGGTCCGTACACTTACATTTTGACCATTTCGCAAAACTTCCCCAGCCATGCAAACCTGTATGCCGGTATAGGAAAACTCTATAAATGCCATCCCTGTGAGCATTTAGAGCAACAAAAACCGTTATATATCACCCGATCGGGTGATTGCACCTACCCTCTTGGGGTGGTGCTAAATCGCTGATCAAGCCGGCAATCAGATGATTAACGGGCTGAAAATGGCAACTGCTCAGTTAGTCCTATGTGGCTCAACGGGCGTTGGCAGCCAATCCCGAGCCCGCGGACTTGCGAGCATTGCCGCCGGTGGACTGCGTCAGAGTTTCGTCCGTGATGCGCCGCATAATAATGGATCGTTTCGCCAGCTCGGTGAAGAAGAGCTCGGGCGGCACGCAGACCTCCGGGGCCAGAACGCCGCGATCGTTAATCACACCCAGCCCGATCATCTGCGCCACGATCGAGGGCGGCACGCCCGTATCGAGAGCACCACAAGAAACCTTCCACTCGGGGTTGGAGAGAACGGTCGTCTCCATGCGCACCGAAGCAGGGCGTCCGTGCTTGGTGCCCAGCACATCCACGCGAATAACTTCCGCATCATCGGGATCTTGGGTGGGCATCGGATGCTTGCCGATTATCGCCGCCAGGATCGCTCGCGGATTTACCTGGGCACCATCGACGCTCAGCGGATCTTTTTCGGCGAAGCCCAGGTCAACCAGAAACTTCATGCGCTCATGAAACTGCGCCGGCAGCCCCAGTCGATAGGTGCAGTTCTTGATGCCTTTGTGCTGATAGTTGAGAGGAATGGTGGCAACTTCCGAATGCAGGGTGAGAAACGCCCGCATGCGTCCCACCGGTTCAGGCAAATCAAGCCACTGCTCGCCTGACATAGGCGGCTTGGCGAGAAATTTGCCGGCTTCAAACACCCACGGCTCCAGCGCATACTCATCCAGAATCGTATCGAGCGCATAGGGCGGCAGGCAGGGATGATTGCACTGCACGAAATCGACGCCGGCGACCGCGATATCCACAGTCTCTACAGCATCGAGCTCATGGGCAGCATGGGCGGCCATGATGTTGGTTATGCCGGGTGCAGCGCCCATGCCCAGACACGCCAGAAGATTTTTCTGCTTGAACTTTTCATTCAATTCCAACTGTTTGCGCGTGATGTGAAACAGTCCGCCCAGATCCAGATAGTGACAGCCGGCTTCCAGTGCCGCTTCCATCACTTGCACGTTGAAATAATATGGAGTCGAATTGACCACTACAGAAGCGCCGCCGAAAGCTTTTTTGAGACTTTCAGGATCTTTGAGGTTGGCAGCCGCCGTCGATATCTTGGGTCCTCCGCTCTGCACCGACTTGCGCACTTCCTCCGCTTTAGAAGGATTGAGATCGGCAATCACGATCTGCGCATCACTGGGGGTTGTGTGAGCCAGATCCCTGACGATCACCTGACCCATAGCCCCGGCACCACCGAGCACCACAAACTTCATTTTCCGCCCTCCTGGGGGCACAAAGTGTACCACAGCCAGGCATACGCCTACTTGGCCAGTCCCTCAATTACCTGCACAAGCGGGATTTTGAGCAGCTCCGCGGGAGTTACTAACAGCTTAGAAGACCGATTGCCGCCGCCGATGACGACCTTGCCGGCGCTGTTCATGACTTGCGAGTCGACGAAGATCGGCATCTCGGGCAGTCCGACGGGCGTCACCCCGCCGATTTCCATGCCTGTGAGGGCGAGCGTTTGCTCAGCCGAGGCGAATGATGCCCGTTTCACGTCCAGCAGCTGGCAGAGTTTCTTATTCACATCCAGGCGGGTGTTGGCCAGAACCAGGCAGCAAGCGTATTTAACCGGTTCGGTTTTGGACGCGCCAATGATGGCGTTGGCAGCCTGGTCGGCTGTGAAATTGTAGTGCTGGCAAAACTGAGCCGTATCGGCCAGGGCTGGGTCGCAGGCAAGAGTTTCGAAGCTCAGGTGAAACTCTTCCAGTGCCTTCTGGACCGCCGGATGCAGGATGCTCAGGTCAACCATCATGAATGCAATTCTAAGGCATGGACAGGAACAGGCAAACCCAACTTGCTGTCTCATGCAAATATCGATCAAACAAGAGGGTCATCACATGCAAAACGTGCCGCCAAGAGGCGATTCAAAAGAAGCAGAGTGCACGTGCGCCGCCGATGCGGCACTTTCAAAACCGATAGCCTCTAACGTACAAGGCGTAGAGGACACTGAGGTCGGTGAATTGCTCGAAGAAAAGCGGCAAGCCAAATGCGGCGGCGATGAAGACGAAGCCCGGCATCTGGACGGCAAACTGCGCAAGCGCATTATGCGCGATCTCAACGAAATGGATGGCGACTACAAATCGATGGCTTAGGCGGCACCATATACGGTGCGCGCTACAGCGCTGCAGATCACCGGCAGCGATTTGATGAGAGTCGACATGATACTATATCTGGTGCGGTTAGAAACCACGCCGTCCATTGCCGCCACCGCCGCCGCTGTTGCCGGCTTCGGCGTAGGTGGACATGCCGCCCGGGTTGTAATATGTCTGTCCACCCGCTTGCACGGTGGCGGAGCCGTTCTGTCCCGGTACATAGAAGTTGCCGTTCTGTTGGCGCACCTGCTGTCCGCGCTGGCGAGCCATCATTTTGGCTTGCTGATTCATGGCCGCCTGTTTTTTTCTGGCCTGTTCTGCCATGTATTGGTCCTGGTAGAGAAAAGAGCCGTTGGAAGCACGCATCGAACCCTGGTCGTTATACATGTTGTCGCCTGCGGTGCGGACGTGGCTGCCCATGTTGACCACAGGCAGAGCGGCGCCTACGCCCGCTGACTTACCTTGTGCGGAACGCGACATAGTCCCGGCGCCGATGTAGGTCGCCGATGGCGTATAAAGTCCTGTCTGGTTCTGTTGCACGACCCGGCTGTTGCCATAGCTCTTGTGATAGCCCTGGGCGAACGACGGCAAAGCGGTGAAGGAAAGCAAGGCTGCCAGTAACAAAGCGCTATTTTTCATAAGGTTAGGCCTGGTAAGTTGGGGCGGGGTGCGACCACATATTGACAATCCTAACTTACTTATACCCAAAATGTAACTTAGAATTTCGTGGAAATGGCGTGGAATGCCTCGCCGAGCCCCAAAAACTTGCCTTTCAGTCCACGAATCGGTACTTGAGAAGAGCCCAAATGGCGCCAAAGCCGTCCTTCCAGGTGATTTTCTTCCCTTCCGAGTAGTCTCTCCCGAAATATGAAATCGGCAATTCGTAGACGCGCACACCTTGTTTGAGAACTTTAGCGGTGATTTCGGGCTCGAATTCGAAGCGGTTTGACTTGATGACGACACGCTTGAAGATATCGGCTTTGAAGACTTTGTAGCAGGTCTCCATGTCGGTGAGCGTGCAGTCATACAGTATGTTGGTCAACAGAGACAAGAACTTGTTGCCCGCATAGTGCGTGAACTTGAAAGCCCGCGCCACCTTGCTGCCCGTCAGCCGGGAACCGTACACAACATCAGCATGTCCGTCGAGAATCGGCTGCAAAAGATTTGGGTATTCATCAGGGCTGTACTCCAGATCGGCGTCCTGAATCATGATGATGTCGCCGGTCGCTTTGCCCTGTCCGGTGCGCAAAGCAGCCCCCTTTCCCTGATTCTTCTCGTGCATGAAGATGCGGGCGTGATACCTTTCAGCGTCTAGGGTCGACAGGAGATCACGGGTGCCGTCGGTTGAGCCGTCGTCGACAATGATCAGCTCTTTTTCCAGTCCCAGCGTGTCCGACCTTGACACCCTGTCGAGCACTTCGACGAGAGTCTTTACTTCGTTGAAAACCGGAATCAGAATGGACAGCTTTTTCATTTAGGCGCGCAAGCGAAGGGCATGCTGGTGGGCCTTCGTTTCCAGAAGGTCGTTCAGCGCTTTTAACTGTACATCACCATGACGTCGTTTGAGCGCACGAGCGATCAGTTCGTCGGTAAACTGTGGATTTTTCGGCAACAAAGAACCATGCAAATAGGTGCCGTAGACCATGCCTTTGCCGACTTCTTGCGCACACCCTTCCAGTCCATCGTCGCCGTTGTTGCCATTACCCGTGGTTACTTTCCCCAGCGGTTTTACATTGGTGCCGAGCATCGTTTTGCCGCTGTGATTCTCGAAGCCGACCAGCGTCGAACCGTCGGCGCGTTCGACTACCACATTGCCGATCATGCGTCGATTGCCTGCCACCGTATGCGCATCCACCAGCGAGATGCCCTTCAAATCGTCGCCGCCGTGCGGACGGTAGTAATGTCCGAGCAGTTGATAGCCGCCGCATATCGACAAGATTACCGCACCACTTTCCACCGCCTCGTGCATCGCCTGTCGTCTTGCCTGCAAGTCGACGGCAATCACCTGTTGCTGCTTGTCCTGTCCACCGCCGATGAAATATATATCGAAACGATCAATATCTATTTTCTCGCCGATCCCGATGGCTTCTACCTCGGCATCGATGCCGCGCCAGCGGGCCCGTTGCAGCAAAGTGATGATGTTGCCCCGGTCACCGTAAATATTGAGAAAATGCGCGTAAAGATGGGCGATGCGAAGTGTTTGCATGCAGCAAGTATCGCACATGCTGCTACTGGGCGTGCCGCTTGACGGAACGCTTGCCGCCCTTTTCGGAAGACTGAGTGGCAAGCGGCTTCAGCAGCGCCGGATTCTCTGTTTCAATTTTTTGCAAAACATCACGCTTCACCTCGCGGGCAGCTTGCAGTTGTTGCGAATTCTCGCCGTACTGGCGTTTCTCCATAACTTCCAGATCTTCGGCCGCTTTCAACGCGATGGACAGATGCCCGGTAGCCGAGGACACCTCGGCGAGCCGCGTCAGACAATCTGCATAGAGAGCGGTGTCGTGACCGGTGCTCAGACATTGACTTGCATACTTCAGATAGTAGAAAGCCAGCTCCGGCTTTTTTTGCCGGTCATAGAGGTCAGCCAGAAGAAACGCCGCCGCGCCGGCATGCGCGGACAGGGCGCCGAACTTCGCCATCCGGTAGTCGAGAGCTTGCTCCAGAAATTCGCGTGCGGACTCACCGCCCTCATGAGACTCCATGCCGTCGGCCACATATGCCAGCTCTTGATCGCTTTTTATCCTCGGCGTCACTTCCTGCATGCCCATGAGATTCACCATGATCAGCGGTTCGGCAAACTCAAAATAAACGACCAGTGCCAGAGCACCATATACGATGGCACGCAAAGCAATACGCATCCATTTGCACTGCGGCGAGTTGAGCTTGCGCAACAGGCGTTGCCAGCCCGGCACCCGTGGACACTGCCCCTTGATGCCGGCACCAATCGAATCACGGAAGTCCAGCGCACTCTGAAATCGTTCTTCGCGTCGCTTTGCCAGCCCTTTGCTAACTGCCGCTTGCAACTCAGGAGGCACCGTGTCTGCCGCATCGGTGCCGTCGAAGGTCGGCACCGGTCCGCCGACGTGCCCGCTCATGCACTCCATCGGATTGCCGGCGAATGGTTTGACTCCCGCCATCGATTCGAACAGCGAACAGGTCAGAGAATAGACATCCGAACGTCCGTCAAGTTTCTCACCCAGACATTGCTCGGGACTCATGTAAGCAGGGCTGCCAATTGTCTGTCCCGTCGATGTGATCTCCGAAATTTCGCCCGCCGGTCCGAGCGACTTAGCCAAGCCAAAATCGACAATCTTGACCGTGCAGCCGCCGACAGTTCCCTCCGTGATAAACAGATTGCTGGGCTTGATGTCGCGATGCACCAGCCCCCGAAAGTGAGCATATGCCAGGCCTTCAGCCGCCTGCTTGAAGATCTCCACAGCTTGCGCCGGGCTCAGTTTTCCCGATCTTTTCAGGCGATCGGCAAGCGTTTCGCCCTCCAGATGCTCCATGACGATGTAGGGCTGTCCCATGGGAGTCAACCCGTAATCATAAGTAGCGACTATATTCGGATGGGACAGCCGGCTGGCCGCCCGCGCCTCATTTTCAAACCGCCGGCGTTTTTCCTGGTCGGAGGCCAGCGGCAGATGCAAGAGTTTGACCGCCACCAGTCGCTGCAATTTCTCATCGCGAGCCCGATACACCATGCTCCAACCACCGATGCCCACCGGCTCCTCAATGCGAAAGCGACCATTAATCACCAGATTGATATACGGGTCGGCAATTGCTGCCGGCAGCGGAGAGCAGGCATGCGAAGCCACTTCGCTGTATGGCAAACTACAGTCTGCGCAGATCTTCACGTCGGTTTCTTGATCAGCGTCTTTCAAAGCAATCTCGTCGGAAACCCAACAGCATCTGCATTATGCCCAGTCCTGGCCGGCGGGGGCAAGAGTAAATGATCGAGATAGGTAGGTCCTCGCGGACTTTCCCCCTCACACCACCGTGCGTACGGGTCCGTACACGGCGGTTCGGCAGCGGTCATGATGCGGAGACTAGCTTCGGGGAGCCCGAGAGCGTGCAGGGCAGCGTCGGGATAGCATGGTGGAGTATTGAATTTTTGCTCAGTCGCCATGGTCCCTTCGCCGAACCACTAGCACGTGCTGCATCCTGCGGGTGGATTCCCCGCCGAAGCAACTCGGTGTATCGGGTGCGTCCCCGTTTCCATTGGCGCCAGATGTAGCATCTAATACGACGCCGAATCCATTTATCCAAATTGCGAAACACTTTCGGCGTATCGCAGACAACGAAGTATCCGCGCCAGCCCAAGAGGTATTCGCGTAGACCTCCAATCACTTGACTGACGCTTTTACCTTTGTTGGTCGGGTCAGCTCGCGAATTCGCTGTTTGAACCTGGCGAGGCTTTTGAAGCCACGCGCGGTTTTACACCTCGATTGTTAGCGTAAAAGCTAACTCCAAGGAAGCTTCTTGACCAAGGCTTTCCCACCGCACTTTTCTCCTTGTTCACTTGTAGCCTGAGCCGTTTTCCTAGAAACTCCGTGATCCCTTTCATCACGCGCTCTCCGGCTCGTTGACTCGCAACGTAGATATTGCAGTCATCTGCGTATCGCACAAAGTGAAGGTTCCGTCGTTCCAGTTCTCGGTCAAGTTCATCAAGCAGCAAGTTTGAGAGTAGCGGCGAAAGCGGTCCGCCTTGTGGTATCCTTCTTTGCTCGCGCTGGTCAGCCCGCCTTCCAATGCTCCGGCATTTAAGTACGCACGGATCAACTTGTGCACTCGCTTGTCGGAAATTCGCTTCGTTACCCGGTTCATCAGGACGTCGTGATTCACTCGATCAAAGAACTTCTCCAGATCAATATCCACGACTACTCGGTAGCCTCCCTCAATGTGTTTGCGGGCGGCTTCTATTGCCTGTTTCGCCGATCTACCCATTCGAAAACCGTAACTGTGCTCGGAAAATGTGCTGTCCCATTTGCGTTGCAGCACTTGCATGACAGCTTGTTGAATAAAACGGTCCATGACCGTCGGTATCCCCAGCTGTCGTTTCCCTCCGCCGGGCTTCGGGATGTTCACCCGTCTCACCGGTCTTGGTTTGTAAGTGCCCTGAAGCAGCTCTTGTTTGATCTGTTTCCAGTTTGCTGCGAGGTACGCTTGTAGGTCATCGGTGCTAAGCCCGTCGATCCAGCTGCACCGCCGTTTTCGACGCGTGCGTAGGCGATCTTCAGGTTCTCTATCTAAATTTCCTCCATCAATGATTTGGTCTTGCGCTTCACTCGTTGCTTCAAACTTTTCGCCCCCTCGGTCGCCAGTCTCGCAGGTTCACCCCGCTACCTCTGTCGTTGAGTCCTGTTTGGTTTTCTGTTGCTTCTCGTTCTCGCAACTCATGTCACGTGACCTCGCTGTCGTTTGGACCTTCACCGTTTAACTCCGCCTGCTTGCGTGCTGCCGCGCTTGGTCGGTGTTTCGAGTTACTACGTCCTTTGCTGACTTCTGCACCGCGGTCGGTTTCCTGCGGATTCCCAGTCGTTTGCTTTCGACACGGCGCAGATCTCCCACGGTAAGTTCAACCACTTTCACTGCGCATCTGCCAGATTTACGTTCGCGTCCGTTGACGATTATGCGCTTCGCGATCATTGGCTCGCCTGCGCGGGCGCGCCCGCCTCGTATCTGGTTTCTGTCCGTCAAATCGCAGTTTTGCTCAGCGCTTCCTTCAGACGTCCCCTCACGGTCGCGCCCTTGCGCATTCGCTACACTTCACCATCGTCAGGTTGTGTGAGGACTCTCACCTCCAGTTGTTGAACATGCGTGGCACACCAAAAAGGGAGAGGCCGGAATAATCCGGCCTCTCCCTCACCCCTCGTGATAAAACCTTGTGCTGCGCGCCTTGTTACCGAATCGCCCGCTTATAGTTATCCTCTAACAGCGGCATGCCGGTGGCGGGCAAATGCTCCACCGGAGCGTACGAGCCGATCGTCGAAAGTCCTGTGTCAGCATGGTTAGGTTGCTGAGGACCGACATCCGCAAACGGCTGGGCAATCACCAGCCAGAGCGCGAAGGCAAAAAGAATCAGCGATGCCGTCGCAAACAAGACGACACCTGGACCGTCTCCGTCTGCGTCATAAAATTTCCATCGTGGTTCAGACTGTGCTGTGGCGCGGTTCTCACGAATATAGAAGTTAGGTTTTCGCTTCTCTAGAACGGCCATTGTCGTTGCCTCTGAATGCAAAAGACGCTCTGTCAGTTGCACTGGAAGTGACGCGAAAGGCGCATCGGGTGTTCCCGTCAGGCACAGCAATAATTATGCTCAGCGGTGATACCGGCTCCAGAGCCGCTCGTAGGTCGCCCAGTCGTCAGGCGTTGTTGTGTACTCAGCAAATACACAGACGCCGCGCAGCACTGCTTTGCGACTGCGACTCGAGAAGTAACCGTCACGTACAGCCTTCAAAGACAACGGCAGTGTTTCGGCATGATTGCTGTGCCCGATGGTGCCGTCTTCAAAAGAGGGGATACCCAGCAAAACAGCACATCTGCCTGCCGCCGCCTGATCACAAGCGTTGCTGACCTCGATAACATTTTCGCGCACTAACCATACATAGGCGCGCGGTAGATAAAAGTACGAGTCGTAACACATGACGCAGATCTGGTCGCATCGTCGCGCTACCTCTTTGTAGTACTGGCTGTCCCATCCCCAGAGACCGTTGAGGGGATACCACATAGGAGTAGCGACCGACAGCACTTTATCGGCCGGCACCACCTGCCTGGTTGCATCTAATAACTTCAAAAACCCCGGGTCACCGTTGAAGCAGAATTCGTAGTCAAGCTGCACCCCATCAAACCCGCAATCGTCGATCAGCCATTTGACCTCCTTGACGATTTGTTCGCGCACCGGCGGCTTGGACAGATCCACGCCACCGTATTCGGGGACAGTGCCCACATACACCCAGGCAATCACCTTCGTGCCCGGGCTGCCCTTGCGAACCCGTGCGATCAGCTCCCTGGCTTTATCAAGATAGTGAAAACGCAAAGTTCCGTCGGCAATGATGCCGCGCACATGAAAGAAGGCGTACTTGAAGCGCTCTTCCTTCAATCGGTTCAGCATTCGTTGCCAGTCGGCCTCAGAGTGTTCATTGAAATACCATTTATAGCGAAGCCAGATACCGTCCTCGGTTTGAGACGGCACGGTGCCGGCAACTTTTGCGGTTTGCGGATAAACGAAATAGTCGACGAGCAGTAACAGAACCGCCAGGCCAACCACGATGCCAACTGTCAAAGAAACCAGCGGGTGGCGTTTGCGCATCTTATCCAACTCGAATACTCCGCCGGTCGCTACCGTATACGGTGCATGCTATCGCGCCGAGTGCCACCGCGCATGCCACCAGAGTTACTGATATTTTGGCGATTATCAGTCACTGCCGCCATAGTGAAAACACTAGCGGCTCAATATCTTGTCGCCGGTTCGAATTCTTGATAAGCCACAAGGGGGAACGTCAAGCGCTGCAAGCGATTCCGGCATTGGTAACGCATATATATTGGGGACCCTTCGTAACTAGATTAACGGAATTTAAGATGCTCTCAGATCCCGCCAACAGTGGCTCTTCAGGAAATGCAAAAAGCAGTAGTTACTTTTACAGTTATTCCTACTACTAATCACTGAATCAATTGGGGTATATTGCTGACCGTAGGAGTCAGGGTCGAAAGGGAGTGATTTCTAAATGAACAAGGGGATTGCAGCCTTACTATCAGCAGCTGTTGCTCTAGGGGCAAGCACTCTAATTACTATTCAGCCCGTCAATGCACAGGGCGCAACCAACATCAGTGAACTCACTGACGTGGTCGGTAATGAGTGGGCATACAATGCACTCAAGGAATTGGTTAACCATCCTTGCCACATCTTGGTGGGTTATCCGGATCGTACGTATCGCGGTCAAAAAGCCACGACACGTTTCGAACTAGCGGCAGCCCTATATAAGTACGAACAGTGCATCGTCGAAAGACTTGCACAAAAGGCCGATAAAGCTGACCTCGAGAAATTCGCAGCGTTGCTCGATGAGTTCCGCGGTGAATTGAACGCGCTCAAAGCGCGTGTCGACGATCTCGAGCGTCGTATGAAACTGGTCGAAGAGAAGAACATCGAACAAGACATGCGTCTAGCCTATGCTGAACGCCAAAAAGGCTTCATCTGGGAACGTGTCGTTAAAGGCACAGTTATTGACGTACGTGACGTCGCCATCGGCGGTGTCCGTGCTGTCCGTGGACTCTACGAATTCCTGTTCTAATCACCCTCGACTAGTCAGCCAATCGGCAGATCTCCTATTGAAGCTCCCGTTGCATAAACGGGAGCTTCCCATTTGCCACCTTTTATATACATTTTAATAGCACCACCGGTGATGCGCCGAGTAGGCACCATATTAGGTGCCGAGTCAACGGCTGACGGCATCCGATCTGCAAGAGATGGCGGCGGCATCATCTTGATATCATTTTCTGTCCGGTAAATCGGCGACAATGATCCTTTGTTGTCAGGGAAGAGAAGTGGTGCAATCGCAGGTGCAAGTGCCGATCAAGGGCAGCCAGGAGCTGCAGTTCGCCGTAGCAGTAGCCGAGAAAGCCGGTGCCGTAGCTCTCAAGTACTTTCAAGAAGGCATCGAAGCTACTTACAAAAGCGATGACACTCCTGTCACCAAAGCCGACAGAGAGTGCGAACGCTTGATTCGAGAAGCGATTGCCGAAACCTTTCCGGATGACGACATATTGGGAGAGGAAGAGGGCGAATCAGTAGCCCATCAAGGTCACAAGGGTCGCCGCAAGTGGATTATCGACCCCATCGACGGTACCTATAACTATGCGCGGGCGGTGCCGATTTTTTCCACGCTCCTGGCTTTCGAGCAGGATGGAGAAGTGCGGATCGGCGTCGTGGTGGCGCCCGGTATGCAAGAGGTGTATTACGCCGAGCGGGGCAATGGCGCCTTCCGTAACGGCAAGCCTATCCATGTGTCAGCAATTTCGGATCTGAGCCGTTCGCAGTTTGGCTTCGGAGCACCCTCGCGCATCCTCCGGGATGGACTGTGGGACGGTCTGGGACGCATTGTCCAGGCAACCTATCGACAACGTGCCTTCGGAGATTACCTGGGCTTCGCCCACGTCTTCGACGGCCGCGCCGAAGCCCATCTGGAGCTAGGATTGAAAGTCTGGGACGTGGCACCCATGCAAGTCATCGTCGAAGAGTCCGGCGGCCGCTACTGCGACCTGGAAGGCGGGCGGGACGTCTATCGCGGCAGCTGCTTGATCTCCAACGGCCTAGTCCACGATCAACTAATGCGGCTCCTGCTGGGGTCAGACGACGAGGACTAGAGACGCGATACGCCGATCACACAACAATCACAGAGGTTGCGGGCACCTCGCGAAGTCAAGATAGGGTTTCATTCGGGATAATTATTCTGATAGATTCTGATAACTAAGTGCGTTTCGTAAATTCAAAGGGATCTCTTTTGGCCAAGATTTTGATTGTTGAAGACGAGAAAGACCTGGCGACGCTGATCTCGGATCGCCTGACACTCGAACATCACCTCGTCGAAGTCGCTCACGACGGCACCACCGCGCTGGAGAAGTTGAAAGCCAGCATTTACGACGTCATCGTCCTCGACTGGATGCTGCCTGAAGTCTCAGGCATCGACGTCTGCCGGCTCTATCGAGCCCAGGGCGGCAATGCCGGCATCATCATGCTGACAGCCAAAGAATCAATCAGTGACAAAGAAGTGGGATTCTCGGCCGGCGCCGACGACTACATGACCAAACCCTTTGAACTCAAAGAACTGGCCATGCGCGTCAAAGCACAGTTGAGACGCGCCGAAACGACTACTCACACGTCCTTCCACATCTACGACATTCAGATCGATATTGAAGAGCATCGTGTTACGAAAGATGGCAAGGAAGTCTATTTGATGCCCAAGGAATTTCGGCTCTTAGAATTCTTCGTGCGCCATCCGCAACGCGTTTTTTCCTCTGAAGAACTCTTGTCTGCAGTCTGGGAGAGCGAGAGCTACGCAGGCAACGATACGGTTCGCGGTCACATCACTCGCTTGCGCAAAAAACTCGATTCGCCCGGTCGCGAATCAATTATTACCACCGTCCATGGTGTCGGTTACAAATTAGGATTGGACAGTGCTCACCCGAATGCGAGCCAAGCTCGCGCTTAATTTTGCCTATCTCGTCCTTTGCCTCTATGCCATAGCCGGTCTGGCTTCGCTCGCCATGTTCTACCACGGCATGACGCGCGCCACCGAATCATTGCTCTTCAACTCGCTGGCTGAAATACGTCCGGCGGTCAAGATCGTCGAACAGCATGCTTCTCTCAAAGAATGGGCGGCAGCAGCCAGTTCTGAAGATCTGCCGGTGCTGGCCACTGTGCAGGTGTTCGATCAGAAAAACAACCTGATCGAGCACTACGGTCCCGACGGCGCACCACGCCTGGGGACGGGACACCTGACCACCAAAACCGTCTCGGTTCGATCAGCCAATCAAAAAATCATTCACGAGGGCATCAATTACGGCACGTTGCAGGTACAGGTTTCCACGGCGCAGGACGATCGAGCGATTGCCGAATTGGCATTTGCGATCTGCATTGGTATCCCGATCATCGCCGCTCTGGTTTCTCTGGGAGGATACTTTTTCGCCGGTCAGGCTCTGCAGCCAGTGGAGACCACCATGGACCTTTTGCGCCGTTTCGTAGCCGACGCCGGACATGAATTGAAAACACCGATTTCGATCATTGAAGCGTGCATCGAGACGCTCCAGGACATGCACCAGAAGGAAGGACTTCCGGATACTCAGATTCAGATGCTGCGCTCAGCTAGCACGCGCATGCGCGGACTGACGGCAGACCTGATGTTTCTTGCCAAAGTCGAAGATCCGATGTACGCCTTCGACAAGAGAAACATCGCTCTCGATCACCTGGTGGCATCGGTGGTGGATGAGTACAAGCCGCTGGCCGAGACCAGCAATGTTTCGCTGGATGTGACCACCGACGAGAAGGTGACGATCTACGCCGAGCCGGAGGCATTCCGGCAATTGATGAGCAACTTGATCAGCAACGCCGTCAAATACACCGACACCGGGGGCAGTGTCAAGGTCGGGCTCAGCAAAGATGGCATTCACGCGGTGATCACCGTCACCGATACCGGCATCGGCATTCCCCAAAACAGCCTGCCGAACATCTTCGACCGCTTCTACCGGGTCGACAAATCTCGTTCGCGCGAAGCAGGAGGAGTCGGACTGGGACTATCGATTGTGAAGGCGGTTGCAGAGGCGCACGGCTCGCTGGTGATCGTCAACAGCGAGGTGGGAAAGGGCACAACCTTCACTGTGACCGTGCCGCTATCGCAGTGAATATAGTTCTTTCTATTGATAACCGCCCCCTTATCAGGTCGCGATAGATGCGGTTTTGAACCACCTCTGTCCGGATGGGTCCACGTTAAAGGTTTTTAGCGCAGTCGAAAAACGCGAACAAGTTTTCGCCGTCACAAGACCGAGTTTGTCTTGAATGCGGTCGACGACACCCCGCCGTCATGGGCTGCCGGTCGCGCGCGAACAAATGAACCGGCTCTTTATGGGTAGCGTCTCACAAGAGGTGGTTTTGCAAGCACCGTGTCCCGTCGAGGTGATCAAACGATTGAGCGATGGGATAATGTGAAGTTGCCGGGAGGCGGTTGCTCCCGACAGTCGTCTAGATCCGAGATCCGGTTAGAAGCGCGTGCCAGGCAAAATGAAATGGGCCCGTTCCCTCAGAGGGCGGATGACTCTGGTCATCACCGCCTCCGGGCTTTTGCCGATTGCAATCTGTCACCTGATTGTCGCCGGGGTCAATGGTTTCAACCCGCTCGACCTGCTCTGGTACATCCCGCTCTTACCGATTCTTTTCTTGATCAACTGGTTTCTCACCGGAGCGCTGCTCGGTCCTCTGCGCAATTTGATCGGTTCAACCAATCGCCTGGCGGCCATGGACATCAGGCAACGCCTGGAAGTCGATGCCAGCGAACAACAAGAGATGCTGGAGTTGCGGCGGGCATTCAACAAACTCCTGAACCGGCTGGAAGAGTCTCTCAATATTCAGTGCCAGTTCGTGGCCGACGCATCCCACGAATTGCGCACGCCCCTCACTTCCATTCAGGGCTACACCAAACTTTTGCAGCGGCGCCGCGGCGAGATAGACCAGCAGCTGCTCTCCGAAGCCCTGCAAACCATCTCTGACGAATCAGGTCGCCTGATTCGCCTGGTATCCGACCTTTTGGCTCTGGCACGCGCGGATGCCGGGCAGGCCATCATTGCGCAGCAAGAAATCATCGACCTGCGAGACGTCTTACAAAGCGTGGAAGACACTGTGACCGTAATTGCGCCCGAGCAGGTGGAAATCCAGTTCATTATTCCGCAGAAGCCTGTCTGGGTCTCCGCCGACGCCGACAAGCTGAAACAGGTCTTTCTCAACCTGACAAACAATGCCATCAAAGCCACTCAGAGCGGCGGCAAAGTCACCGTCACGCTCAGGTCCTCCAACAACCAGGCAATCGTCCGCATTATCGACACCGGCATCGGCATCGCTCCCGCCGATCAGCAGCGCATCTTCGACCGCTTCTATCGGGTGGAACGGTCGCGCACCCGCAGCAAACTCTACGGCGGCGGCACTGGACTGGGTCTGGCCATCGCACTGACGATCATTCGAGCTCACGGTGGTACGATCGAATTGGAGAGCGAACTCAATAAAGGTTCTACATTCACCGTGCGTTTGCCGATTACCGAAAAAGAACCGAGAGAGAAACCGGGCAGAGATCCGCAAGCCGCGGCCGTCGGCATGTTCCTTTTATTGGCACTACAGATGGTGCCAGGCGTGCACGCCGAAAACGTCGGCTCCGCTAAGAGAAAAATTCAGCAAGGCGGGATTCAGCATGACGTCACGACATCGGGCAACGAGGTGGCGCCGGAGCAAAGCGGCACCGCCACCCCACAACAGCCGGCATTGACGCACCAGCAACAGCAAGATTTGCAGAAGAACACGCTGCAACAGAAAAAGTTCGACGCCACCATCGAGATGGGCAACAAGCTGTATGCCGCCGGCAAGTATCAAGACTCGATCAAGGTCTATGAAAAAGCGGTCGCCATCGACCCTTACGATTGCGTCGCGCACTTCAACCAGGCCATGGCACTCATGGAACTGGCCCGCTACAAAGAAGCGATCGACCACTTCAATGAAGCCATTAGATTGGAACCGAAATTCTTCCTGCCTCGCTTCGAGCGAGGCGTTGCCTATATGCGCTCCAGCGAATACGAGCGGGCGCTCAACGACTTCACGATCGTCAAACGGCTGAATCCCAAACACATCGACAGCCAGTATTATCAAGGTCTGGCTTTGATCGGACTGAAGCAAAATCAGGCCGGCATACAAGCTCTGCGAGGCGCAGCTGCAGCCGACAACAAGTTCCCCCGCCGTTATCTTTATCAAGGTATGGCGCTGTCGATGCTGAACAGACCGAAAGAAGCGGTCAAGCAATTCGACATTGCCGTCACCAAATCGAAAAACCCTTCGGAAGCGCTTGCCGAGCGCGGCAAGCTCTATGCCAAAGCGGGCAATATCGAGAAAGCAACCGCCGACTTCGATGCTCTGATCAAGCTCAGTCCCGGGCGTCCACTACCCCTGGTGCTGCGCGGTATCGCGGCGGCATCCGCAGAACAGTACGTGCAGGCTTGCGGGTACTTTGACGCAGCGATCGACCTGAGTCCCGACTTCCACCTGGCATATTACAATCGCGGATTGGCTTGCATGCAGGCTGGCGACCTGGCGGCTGCGCTCAATGATTTGGAAAAGGCGAAAGAAGTAAATCCAAATTACCAGCCGACCTTGCAGGCGCTCGAACAAGTGCACTCGATGATGAAGGCTCAACAGAGCAACTAATTCAAACAGAGAGGGCGACCGAAGCCGCCCTCTTATTGCATTGATTAGCTACGCTGCTATTCCTTGTCTTTTTCCTTGCTGGCGGCAGCGGGAGCTGCAGCGGCAGGCGCGGCTTCGGCAGCGGCAGCCTTGGTTTCTTCAACCATGGCTTTCTTGGCCACCACACGGGCGACCAGCTCTTCCGGCGGGTTGAGGACGACAACGCCTTTCGGCAATTTCAGTTCGGAGAAGTGAATGCCGGAATCGATTTCGACGATTGTGGACAGGTCGACTTCGATGAAGTCGGGGATGTCACCGGGCAAGCATTCGACTTCAGCATCCGTGAAGCCTTCGATCAACTGACCGCCAGCGGCAACCGCCGGCGATTCGCCGAAGAACTTGAGCGGCACGTTCATGGTCACCTTACGGTCGGCGGCCACACGGTAGAACTCAACGTTCAAGACTTCGTGGGTGGTGTGCTTGCGTTGCACATGGCGGATGATCGCCTGGACGGTTTTCTTGTCAGGACCACCTTCCAGCTCGATGATGTGCGAGTAGGCGGCAGCCGGCAGGCGGGTGAACTCGCGTTCATTTACCTGGACGTTGATTGACGGCGAGCCCGGACCGTAGACGGTGGCGGGGATTTTGCCGTCGCGACGCAGCTGATTGGGCTTCCGCTCTTCGCGCGTCTCAAGCTTGAGCTTGAACTTTTCCATGAGAACTGACCTCTTTAGACACAACGGGGAGCCAAGAAGCGAGTTTCCTCGCCTGGCCGCCGCACTTTCAATCTGGGGCGCAAGGATTCGAACCTCGGAATGCCTGGACCAAAACCAGGTGCCTTACCGCTTGGCGACGCCCCAGCGCAGCAAACGCAATCAGGGATTGTATTTAATAAGTAAGTGCTGTGTCAACTTCACATATATGTCTGTAACTTAGGCTGAGCGCCTGCTTCTGGCTTCAGACCGGGTCGCGGTGGGCGGCCCATTTGGTCAACATCGACTGTAATTCTTTGGCACTGAAGGGCTTTTCGAGATAATCATCCAGTCCGGCTGCCATACAACTGGCACGCAGGTCGTCAGCTAGAAAGGCCGACATGGCAACCACCGGAATCGTCGGCCCAGGCAGGACCTCGCGCAATTTCTGGGTGCAGATCAGCCCATCGAAGTCCGGCAGAGCGATATCCATCAAAACCAGCGTGAATTGATTTTCAGGGCGGCGCGCCTGCTCGAGAGCCTCTTGCCCACTGCCGGCCAGAATTACTTTATAGCCGAATTCTTCGGCAAGCAGCGCAATCACCTTCTGCTGTGTCTGATTGTCTTCGACAACGAGGATGACAGGCTTTTCCACGGCCGCACTCACTCAACCAACTCGCTAATACCAGATGCAGATTAATACCTCTCTGGCAGGCTGGTAAAGTAGTGCACCGAACAGCAGTGCAGACTATCTTAGACGGCTTGCGCGCAGATCAAGCGTCAGCAACGGCTTTCGGCGTTTGCCGCACACCTACATAAAATTTGCGCCTCTCACCATATATGGTGTCACAGCAGTAAGCATATGCCGCTTCAGTCGTTGTCTCAAATCGGGTAAGCCGCCGGCTCCATGGCCGGCATGTGGTAGTTCTCGGTATAGGCATAGTCGGGAATCCACCGCTTCTGCCAGTCCGAAGGGGGCGAGATCATGCTGACACCGTTGGCCAGTTCCACAACTTTGCGCCCACCAACCGTGTAGCCGACATTGCCCTTCTGATCTACTTTGATGTCCAGGTCAGGGTACGGCGTAGCCTTGCCGCTGGCTTCGGTAAACACCCATGTCTTGCCACCATCTTCGGTGGTCCAGCTCGTGCCGTCCATATTCTTGATTCCGACCAGGGCTCCCTTTTGATAATTGAACTCGCGCAGCGCCGTGCCGCCGAAATCAGTGACCTTACTGACCAAAGGTCCGTCTTTCTCCACCTGCGCCCAGGTAGCCCGGGTATTCCAGTCCGAGCGATGCCAGAACGATATGGCGGTATGCTCGTCCGGAGTCAATGTGACGCGGGCGCCGATTGAGGGATTGTCGAAGGAAATATTGCCATGGCCATCCACCATCAACCACTCCATCGCCGTCGGCGAGAGGTTGTTGTACAAATCTTTGAATTGCCACTTTCCATCCGAGTTGACTACATAAGAGCCATTAGGCAGGACCACTTCATTGAGGTTGCCGTTGCCGTCGTATTTGAAGCGCCGCACATCATGTCCGCTCGTGTCTTTGACGGCACGAATGCGGCCGTTGTTGGAGGAATCGGTGTCGGGGAAATACTCATTTGAATACATGTGGTTGGCGACGCTGTCGAGTTCGCCGTCAATGTTGCGACTCTTGTCGCCACCGATCGCCTTGCCTGGGGCTTCCTTGCTGCCATCTGTCTGTTTCTCCTCGTCGTCGTGATGAAAGAGTTCTTTCAGCTTGTGCCATTCATCACTGACAAACTCAGCGAGTCTTTGCAACGGGCATTCATGCTGTCCGTTGACCAGAGTTGCGGTACTGTCCGCAACACCACCTACGGTGTTGTCCGCCATTCCATCACCTTGCCCTAACCTAGCCACGGGGATCGCTACAACGGTATATAGGCAAGGAGAAACTTTTTTGGACGCGCTCAGATTAAACTCTGCCTAGAGGCGCGAAACATCCTCGAACAGGGACCGGGCGAAATCAATACTGGCCTGCCCCTGCTGATCGCCACCGGCCATGGCGGCCACCGCTTTCACCCTCTCTTCGCTATCCAGAACCTGGCAGGCAATTGCTGTTTTGGTGCGCGTTTGCTCCTTGCGTACCTCTATATGATGATCGGCCACGGACGCAATAATCGGCTGGTGAGTGATGCAGAGTATCTGGTGCGATCCGGCCAGTTGAGCCAGTTTCTCCCGCATGGTTTTCAGCAATCGACCGCTCAAGCCGGTGTCGATTTCGTCAAACACCACTGTATGCACCCGGTCGGCCTGGGCAAAAATCGTCTTGACCGCCAGCATCACTCGCGACAGTTCGCCGCCGGAGGCGATCTTGGCCAGCGGTGCCAGCGGCTGTCCAGGATTGGGGGCAATCAGCAGCTCGACGCGATCGCTGCCGGCCGGGCTCAATCCGGCTTCGCTGGTGACTGAGACACTGAACTGGCAGTGAGTCATACCGAGGTCTATCAGTTCGGCAAGAATGCGTTTGCTGACTTTTTCGGCCAGCGTGGTTCGTTTCTGGGAGAGTGCCCCGGCCTCTTTGAGCAGTTCCTTTTCCACGTCGGCATGCTCCGCTGCCAGCTCCGCAATTGTTTCATCCGCAGAGCTCAGCCGCTCGATCTCCTCGGTCAAGTCAGCCTGGCGGTCGATTGCCTCTTGCAAGGTGGGTCCATACTTACGCTTAATGGCAGACAGCTGCCCGGCCCTCTCCTCCAGTTGCCCGAGCTGTTCGGGATCGCTTTCGATGCGCTCGCGATAACGACGCAACTCCCTCTGACAATCGGCAAGAGCATCGATTGAAGAAGCCAGCGTGTCTTTGACCGGGTCAAGGGTTTCGTCAAACTCGCAGGCTTTTTGCACGTCGACCAGGGCCGACTGCACCAGGTCGAGTGCACCGCTGCCAGTATCATGATCGCCGCCGGAGATGGCCGTCTGCGCCTGCAAAACCAGCTGCTCGAGATCAACGGCATTAGCCAGCAAACGGCAGTGGGCGCTGATCACGACGTCCTCATCGGCAGCGGTGAGGCGGGCGTCCGCCAGTTCAGCCAATTGAAACCGGGCGAAGTCGAGTCGTCGCGTGCGCTCCTCCGATGAAAGCGTCAGCGTCTCCAGTTGTGTTTCCAGCTGGCGGAAGCGGGCATACAGAGTGCGCACTTTTTGCAATAGCTTTTTGTGCTCGCCGTCACCCAGTCCGTCCAGAAGTTCCAGCTGCGCCTGAGGCGACATCAGCGTCCGGGCCTCATGCTGAGCATGCATCGTCAATAACCTGGAGCGCACTTCCTGCACCAGGGATATATTCACCAGCGTGCCGTTGATGCGACACTTGCTACCGGATTTGGTGACCTCGCGAGAAAGAATCAATCCATCGAACGTGTCGTCGCCCAGTTCATTTTGTTTCAACCAGGCAGCCACATCCGGGGTGAGCGCGAACGTCGCCTCGACATTGGCTTTTTCGGCGCCATTGCGGATTACGGACGATCCGACTTTGCCGCCGAGCACCACATTTAATGCGTCGATGATGATCGATTTTCCGGCCCCGGTCTCTCCCGTGAGCACGTTAAAACCCAACCCGAAAGACACGCGGACCCGCTCTATGAGCGCAAAGTCACGGATTTCTAGCTCTTGCAGCACAGTGATAAAAGACCCCCAACAGGGTCAATCATAACTGAAAAACGATCGGCGGCAACAGGCAAATACTTGCGGTCTTGAGGGTTAGCGGATAGAGTAGAAGTAAGCAGCTGCCAAGAGGTCCCTTAGCCGCGCCATGACTTCGTCTTTACGGGAACACCAGGAGCACTACCGCGCGCACCATCGCACGGTTGGATGCAAGGTCACACACCTTTTCGGCGTGCCCATGATCGCGCTTTCGATCCCGGCGCTTCTCTTCAATCGCAAGCTTTCCGCCTCGCTCTTTTTCACCGGCTGGGCCCTGCAGTTCATCGGTCACTTCGTGTTCGAAAAAAACAAACCGATGCTTTTCAAAGATCCGAAGGACCCACTTACTTATTGCTCGGCATTGATCTTTGTCACGCAAGAGTGGCTCAGTCTGCTGAATGGCGGGCGCCTCACGGGCGATGATAGCCAGCTCAATGCGGTGACTCATTTGCGTCCGCGCCGTCGTCGCACTGGCAGCTTCTGACCCAATTTTTCAACAATCATGCGCTAACATAGCGAAATGACGAATTTCTGGTGGGCGCTCTATATCGTCGTTTGCCTGGGGTGCACGGTACCATTGATCGGGATTGCTCAGGAGAGTGAGCACTGGCGCAAAGTGCAGGGTGCCTGCATCGACAACACAACCGAAAAACGGACAATCGTCTTCGAGGTCGGCTCCAAGGACTATAAAACCTCCAATGAATCTGTCATCGATGTGTTGGGACAGCGCTTTGGAATCGACTTCCATTTTCGTCCCGGGCAAATGAAAGAGGTGATCAACGGGATCGACCCGCAGATCGGACAGCGCGTCGAACTGTATTACGACCCGCAAAATCCCTGGCAGGCAGTGGTCATGAAGGGCTGGTCGATGCCGGTGATTATCTTTATCATGGTGACGCTGCTGCCTCTTTTGATCAGATGCGTCGCGCATTTCGGCATGGGCTGGAATCCGCGCGCGTACGGGAATGGATATGATCCCATAGCCAACGACGGCGCCGATCTATTTTAGTCGACAGCACCATATATGGTACCGGGTAGCAAGCCGCAGTTAGACTGCCGGAACCGGCTGCAACGCCTGAATGCTCACCTGCGCGGCCAGTTGTTTGGCCACTTCTAAGAAAGCCTTCGAAACCGGATGATCGGGATTGACTGCCGTTATCGGCTTGCCCGAGTCACCACCTTGACGGATTGAAACATCGATGGGAATGGCTCCCAAAAACGGCACAGCCAGCTCTTTGGCCAGCTCCTTGCCACCACCGGTGGAGAAGATGTCGGTGCGCTCTTCACAGTGCGGGCACTGGAAGAAACTCATGTTCTCAACGAAACCCAGCACCGGCACTTGCATTTGTTGGAACATGGCCAGTCCGCGGCGGCCGTCCAGCAGCGCCACATCTTGCGGCGTGGTAACAATTACACCGCCGGAAAGGTTGGTTGCCTGCACCATGCTCAACTGTGCGTCACCGGTGCCTGGTGGCATGTCGACGACCAGATAGTCCAATTCGCCCCATTCAACATCGCGAAGAAACTGGCGAATTGCTTTGTCCAGCATCGGTCCACGCCAGACTACGGGAGTGTCTTTGGGAACGAAGAAAGCCATGGAGATCACCTTCACTCCATAGTTTTCCGCCGGCAAGATCTTGTTGTCCCGGGCTGCCGGTTGGTAATCAGGCACACCCATCATGAGCGGCGTATTAGGACCTGTGATGTCGGCATCGAGGATGCCCACTTTGGCTCCCAGCTGACTGAGGGCTACAGCCAGATTGACCGAGACGGTCGTTTTGCCGACTCCGCCTTTACCGGAGGTAACGGCGATGATGTTTTTGATGCCCGGTATTTCTTCGCGACCGGCGACCTTGCCGCGTGCTGCGACGGCTGCCGTCGATTCCATTTCAACTTCCGTGACGCCGGGAATCTGGCTGACGTTGTCACGGCATTCTTGCTCGATCTTCTCTTTGACCGGGCAGGCCGGTGTGGTCAGCGTCAGTTTGAAAAAAACCTTGGAGCCTGTGATCTTCACATCCGAAATCATGCCCAGGGTGACTACGTCGACGTGCAGGTCCGGGTCCATCACCTTGGAAAGCTCGGCCATCACCTGTTCGGTTGTTACTTTGTTCGACATAGTTCAATCGCCCTGCAAAAAGTTCCCAATACGGTACCAAAATCGGGTCCAGCCCGCCAGAATTCGGCCCGTTGACATGATACGAGCAATACAATCGATGCCCTCATTTACTAAGCAAATATTCCAATCAGTGCTGAATTCGTTGCTGAATCAGCGCTGAGTCAGCACGAATCAGTGATGCAGCCTGTCCAGATTCGCAGCAGCCACGCGGGTGTACGGGTGGTCTTCGCCAAGCACCTTCTCTCGCGATTCCAGTACGGCCTGTAAAAGCGGCTCAGCCAGCGCCGGTTTGTTTTCTTGCAAATAAAGCAGGGCCAGCCCTTCGCGGGTGGACGCCAACGCCGGATGATCGGCGCGCAAGACCTTTTCTTGAATTGCCAGCGCCGCCTTATAGTCAGCCAGTGCTTTATCCAGATGTCCCTCGGCTCTCTGCAACTCGGCGGAATTGAAATAGGTAAGCGCCAGGTCCGGATGAGTGCCACTAAGGGCGGTGCGTCGGTAAGCGAGCACGGAATCGACCATCTGCTCCGCTTCGGCCAGACGACCTTTCATTCTGTAGGCGGACGCCAGAGCATTTTTCGCCGTCGCCACATCCGGATGATCTCGACCGAACGCCTTTTCACTGACGTAAACAGCCCGTTCCAGGTAGGGTATGGCCGCATCGACTTTGCCCTGCTCACGGTTCAGTTCACCCAATCCGATCAAACATTTGGAAACCAGAGGGTGTTCTTTATCCAGCACAGACTCGCGAATCTGCAAGCTTTGCGTATAGAGTTTGTTGGCTTCCACATAGCGACCGAGATCGCGATAAAGACCCGCCAGGCTGTTCATGTCAGTGGCGGTATCGGGATGCTCGGTGCCGAGTACCTGGCTATCGATGTTGAGAGCGCGCTCGTAGAGCGGCTCCGCTTCCGACAGGCGACCTTCCTCGCGATACAGGTTGGCGATGTTGCCGAGGATGGTGGCAATCTCGGGAGAATCGGGACCGGACGACTCTTTCTTAATCGCCAGCGCTTTCTCGTAGTATTGCTCCGATTCCGGATACCTGCCTTCATCACGATAGAGCCTGGCCAGCCCGTTGAATAATGTGGCGCGATTGGGATGGTACTTCCATTTGAATTTGGTTTCCCAGATCGAGATTGCCTGCTTGTAGGTCTGCTCGGATAACTCATACTTTCCTTCCTCTCTGTATAGAGTGGCAAGGTTGTTCAGACTCATCGGGTAGCCTTCGTTCTTTTCCCCGAGGTGAATCCGGGCGAAGTCGCAAAGCTGCAGGTAAATCGGTTGTGCGAGCTTGTATTTGCCGGTGACTCGGTAAGTTTCGCCGAGATTGTTCAGACATGCGGCAAAACGTGGGTCATTTTCACCTGCTCCGAATTGTTTGACCTCGCGAAAAGCCGCGTTGAACATCTCTTCGGCCGCAGCATACTGTCCTTTCTTGTAAGCCTCACGCCCGGCGCCCATATATGTGTAGTAAGGAATGGTGTTGGCAATTACAAACACTGCCCAGAGCGTTGCGCAGACATAGACGCCGCGTCGATAGTTGCGCATTTGCGGGCTGAAGAGTAGAAAACGGCTCCAGCGGCGCGTCTCAAACATCAGACGCTGCGCCAGTTCACGCCGGCGTTCGGCGCGATCTACCTCCGGTTCCGGCTGGGGCTGCTTCTGCACAGCCTGAGCACCGCGCTCCACCCCTGCGTCGGACTGCCCAACTGAGACGGCTGCGTCCGACTCCGCAGCTGAGGCAGCTTCGTCTGATTGAAGAGCATGATCCGGCTCGGAATGCATGATATTGACCGCTACCTCAGCGCGGAAGTTAGTTTCGATGATTTATGCGCGTAGTAAATGGGCGTTCAGGTCACGAAGCCCAGCTTATTTACCCGGCGAACCAATGTCAAGCGGGCTATTGGTGTAGATTGTCCCGCAAAAAACCTACCCGGGAGAGGAAATGGCCAGCAAAACCATCACAGTGAACGCGCCGGATGGCAGCAAATTCGACTGCTATGTCTCGGCCCCAACCGGTGAAGCGCCCGCGGTGCTTGTGATTCAGGAGATATTTGGCGTCAACCAGGGTCTGCGGCAGACAGCGGATTGGTTGGCTGACAACGGCTTTCTGGCAGTCGCACCGGATCTGTTCTACCGGCAGGAGCCAGGAGTTCAACTCACCGACCAAACAGATGAAGAGTGGCAAAAGGCTTTCAGACTTTATGCCGGCTTTGATGAGAATTTGGGTGCTGAAGACCTCAAGTCCTGTTTAACCGCCACTCGCAAATTGCCCGAGTGCACCGGCAAAGTAGGCACTCTGGGTTTTTGCCTGGGCGGTAAGCTCGCCTATCTCATGTCCGTGCGGTCAAATGCCGAATGCAACGTCAGCTACTACGGCGTGGGCATCGAGAAAAATCTTGCAGAAACAGCCAATCTCAACGGTCACTTGCTCCTGCATATCGCCGAGGACGACCAGTACGTGCCCCCCTCAGCGCAGAAAGAAATTCAAACCGCGCTGGGCAAAAATCCGAAAGCGACTATTTACGTGTACCAGGGTCAAGACCATGCTTTCGGAAGGGTCGGCGGCGCACACTACAATCGCGACGCGGCTGAGCTTGCCAACGCCCGCAGTCTGGAGTTTCTTCGCAAGCATTTGCAGTAGCGAAGACACCTAGCACCAAAAGTGGTGCAGTGTGTAACGTATTCGATAAGCCTCACACCAAACTTCTCACAATTGTGGGCAGTCTCAGCAAGACGTGTAAATATGATTGAAAGTACCGGAACACAACCATGGAGATCTTTCAGCGATGCTGACACTGAACCGCTGGGGACTGATCTTAGAGTGCAAAGAAAATGGCCGACAGTTTGCCAGCTTGGCTGAAGAGGCAATCATGCGACGAGATTACGTGGAAGCAGAAACGCTCTGCCGGCTAGGGATACAGCTGCTCGAACCACTGTTGGGACCGGAACATCTAGATGTCGGTATCATTACCCACTACCTCGCCGTGGCGCTGGAAGAACAAGGCAAAGTGGCTGAGGCTCTGGCTTTGCTGAACAAGACCGGCCGCATAATCGCCTGCCAGGCTACTCAACAAAATTGAACCTCAATTAGGCAGCGTGATCCCAGGGGTCCCATTGCCTCCGCCGACACTCGACTTCATTGTTGAGCTCCACAAGCTCACGCACCAGCCGGGCGATATACAAAATATCTTCTTCGGATACAGTCGCTTCAATCATCCTGCCGTTGAGCGCGCGCAGCAATTGCATATACGAAACGCTATCCGGAGCCCCGTCATCATACATGATGAATATCCTTTCGTTATATCTACCAGTCGTGCTTTGCCCTTCTGGAGGGCATTGACGCAGGGCAGACTATTTCGTTCCATTTGGAAATCGGCTGATGATGCGGCTCAGCGGCAGATCGGCTCAGCTAGATTTGGCGATTTAATCGCTGATTTAAAGATCCGATGAGAAAAACTTTGTATGATTCCTCTCTAACAACGCCTTTATTTCGAATGCATATGTCACCGCCGGCAGCGCTCACAGCGCGCCTCTTTGTGATGGAGACCCACTCGCCATGGTAGCCCTAGTTTCTGAATCAATACCCACTCCCGCTTCTCGAAAAGCAGTCGTCGAAGACTTGCTTGAATACGGGCATATTTGCCGGCAGGAAAACCGTCTCGCCGCTGCAGAACAGTGCTTTGAAGAGGCGCTGCTGGCGCTGGAAAAAACACCGGGCGGCAGCAAAGAGCTGCAAGCCTATACGCTGCGAAATCTGGCCCGAATCTGTAAAATGCAGGGCAAACTAGCAGAGTCTTCTTTGCTGGAAGATCGCGCCGATCGGCTTGGCGATGATGCCACACCGCTGGGCGGGTCTAGCGGATTCTGGGCACTCCTGGGAGTTAACTAGGCATTCATTCGATGTTCACCAAATACGGTATCACAGCCGCCGCCCTGATCGGCTGCTTGTCCTTGCCTTCGGCCATGGCGTTTCCGGCTTCGGAAGCCAAATTGCACCCGGACGAGGAGAAGCAATATTCGGCGCCGGTAGGGCTGGCCTTCAGTCACACCGCTCAATATAAAAAGGAGTTCCGGTCAGCGATTGCCGATGCCCGCCAGGCGGCGAGCCAATTCGTCGGACAGCCAAACGTGGCAATCGTCTTCGACATCGATGAGACCTTGATCGATAACCGGGGCTTTTTCGAGACCCACGAAAAATTCACCTGGACCGAGTTCAATAAATGGATCGAGGAAGCAAAAGCACCGGCACTTAAAGAAA
Source organism: Candidatus Obscuribacterales bacterium (assembly GCA_046328035.1). Taxonomy (GTDB): domain Bacteria; phylum Cyanobacteriota; class Vampirovibrionia; order Obscuribacterales; family Obscuribacteraceae; genus JBGASG01. The sequence goes on from JAXLXI010000013.1 coordinate 132,688, forward strand.
GCGCCGCATTCCTCTCCTGGGCTCGCAAAAACGGCTTCGCCATATTTCTGATCACCGGGCGCATGGAAAAAGACCGCCGCGGTACGATCAAAAACCTTGTCAGAACAGGCATTGCCTACGACGGACTCTACATGCGCCCCAACGGCGATGAGAGTTCGTCCGCCCAGTCAATCAAGACTCCGCACCGGGAAGCCATCGAGAAAATGGGTTTCAAAATCGTCGTCAACATCGGCGACCAGTGGTCGGACCTGACCGGCGGGCACGCCGAAGACTGTGAAAAGTTACCTAACAAGATGTATTACGTGGACTGAGACCCGTTTTGGGGTACTGAATTGATGTAAGGCTGGCTGTCGCCTCCGCTCAAGGCCCATGGACGAATCCGTCAAAACCCGAGCCGTCCGAAAACTCTGCTCCGAGTGCGGTGAGCAGTACCCGGCTGACGCCCAGGTCTGCAGGCGCGATGGGGCTGCCTTGCTGACCCTTTCTGTGCCTCAAAAAATGCCCGACCCGGCGGAAGAACTGCTGCCGGTTGGCACCGTGCTCGGCGACCGCTACGAAGTGCTGTCCGTCATCGGCAGTGGTGGCATGGGGATTGTATACAAGGCTCGCCACCGACTCATGGATCGCCTGGTGGCGGTCAAGATGTTGAACAGAGAAACCATTGCCAACGCCGAACTGTTGGAGAGATTTCAGGGCGAGGCAAAAACAGCCAGCATGCTCTCCCATCCCAATATCGTTGCGGTGTTCGACTACGGTGTCTTCGAAGAGAAACCCTACCTGGTCATGGATTACGTCGAGGGACGCAGCCTGGAAGACCTGATCATTGAAGGTCCGATTCCACTGAAGCGCATCTTTTCCATCTTCAGCCAGGCCGCCGATGCCCTTTCTCACGCACACCAGAAGGGTGTAGTCCATCGCGACGTCAAGCCAAGCAATATCATGATCGAGCAGAACGACATCGATCCCAACTACGTGCGCGTCTTAGATTTCGGCATCGCTAAATTGATGCGCACATCCTCACGCAAAGACTCCGGCGAGCACAAGGTGACCAGAGGGGGCGAGGTATTCGGCACCGCTCCGTACATGAGCCCCGAACAATGCATGGGCGGGGAGATTGGCATCGCCAGCGATATCTACTCGCTGGGGTGTGTTATGTACGAAGCACTGATCGGCGAGCCTGCCATTCAGGGCAAGGACACCATCGACACTATTTACAAACAGATCAATGATGAGGCATTGCCACTGCGGACGGTGCGCGCCGATTTGAACATCCCACCGGCGATCGAACAGGTGGTGATGAAAGCTCTGCGCAAAGACCCGAACCGACGCTATGCAACCATGCATGAACTGCAAGCGTCCCTGGAGGAGGCATTCAAACCGGCACAGCCCACCGCCGCCGCTAACACCGAGCCGCCCGCAGCGGGCAACACCGCGTCCGCTGAAAAACGAGCCGCGGGCGGACGCAATTTGCGACGCTGGCTGGTTCCGCTGGCTGTGGCAGCAATTCTTGTGCCCTTAGCCGGAGCGCTCATTTACCTGGCGGCCGGGGACGGCAGTTTCAAGTCGAAGCGGTTGCAGGCGGTTTTGTTTATTCAGGACAACACCGGGAGCGCTACCAGTGCGTCGGTAATTCCAACACTCAATTCTCTGGCAGCGGAATACCGGCAATCCAATCCTGACTCGATGCCCGCTATACGCACTCAAGAGCGGCTGACTCAGCTGCTTGAGAAATATCGCCCCAACACGCGCGAACTGGCAAAGGCGAAACTTGACCTGGCAGAGCTCTTCGGCCGGCGCACCAATTCGATTCGCTCTAAGTCGCTGCGGCGAGAAGCATTACAAGCCTTGCAAACCTATACCGCTTCACTGCCAGACAACGCCGCCGACAAAGAGTCAACACTGAAACAGCAATCAGACCTGGCGAAAACCGTTTACGGTGCGACGAGCCTGGAATACGCTGAAGCGCTCTCGCTCTGCGCTCAGCTGCACGGAAGAAACCGCGACTGGCAAAACGCCGAAACAGAATACGGTCAGTCCCTGAAAATTCGCCGTCAGGTATACGGAGAGACCAGCGACAAGTACGCCGACGCACTCGAAGAATACGGTGAGGTTTGCATTCAGGCTCATAGTTTTACGAAGGCAGCGATGCTTCTGCAAGGTGCGCTTGAGATCAGAGAGAAATTGCACGGCAAAGAGTCCGCTCTTTCCGCTCGCTCCAACCGCTCGCTCGGCAAGCTCTATCAGGACATGGGTCGTACCTCCGAAGCCGAGAGCTGTCTGCTGGCAGCCATCGCCAGCCAGGGAGCGGCAACTGGCGCTGAAAGTCAGGAGGTGGCTCCGATTTTGACAGAGCTGGCGGCGGTGTACGAAGCTCAACACAACGCCAAGCAAGCGCAATCCATGTATAAGCTCGCCTTGACCATCGAGGACAGCCAGTCGAAAAAAGATGCCGATAGCCAGGACGTTGCCACCACTCTCGAAGGACTTTCCCGCGCTTATGTCGAGCAAGGCAATCTAAAAGATGCAGAAATCGCTTTGACAAGGGCTGTATCCTTGCGAGAAGAACGGGGCGGTGCCCCGCTCGCCGCCGCTCTCCGGCAACTTTCCAAAGTGCTGGATACAGAAAACAAGGGCAGCGAAGCGGCAAAGGTTTTGAAGCGCGCGCTGGCGCTGGAGGCGCAGAAAAAGCCATGAGCTGGGAAGACCACCTGCCTCCCGATGAACTCTTGAACACGGTGATTGGCGAAAAATACCGACTCCTGGAGCGCATCGGAGAAGGTGGCATGAGTGTTGTGTATAAAGCATTGCACCTGCAGCTCGATCGCATGGTGGCAGTCAAAATCGTGCAGGATCGGCACGCCTCACGCGATCCGCAAAGCATGGAGCGTTTTCGGCAGGAAGCGCGCGCCGCCAGCTCGCTCACCCACCCAAACGTTATTGCGGTCTTCGACTATGGTGTCACCGGCAATGGCATCGCCTACCTGGTTATGGACTTCCTTGACGGCATTGGGTTGGATGAGGTGTTGCGCAGAGAGCGGCTGTCGCCCTGGCGCTTCGTTCGCATTTTCGGGCAGGTCTGCGATGCGCTCACGCAGGCGCACAATAAGGGGATCATTCATCGCGACATAAAACCCAGCAACATCATGCTTGTAGATCTGCCCGATCACGAGGACTTCGTAAAAATACTGGACTTCGGCATCGCTAAGTTCGTCCCTGGATCGGTCCCCAGCTCTCAGCAGTTGACACAAGTGGGTGAAATCCTCGGCAGCCCTCTTTATATGAGTCCTGAGCAGTGCATGGGGCAGACTCTGGACACTCGCTCGGACATCTATTCACTCGGGTGTGTCATGTACGAGGCTTTCACCGGTATGGCGCCGATTCAAGGTGAGAACGTGCTGGCCATAATTTACAAGCACATTCACTACACGCCGCCGGAATTCAGCACCATGCTCCCTCCGGAAACGCGCATTCCCGCCGAACTGGAAGACATCGTGCATAAAGCGCTGAAGAAAAGTCCTGATGAACGCTGGTCTTCCACCTCGGAAATGAGCAAAGCGATCAGAGCGGCCGGCAAACGACTGCCGACAGAAACAGAAGATCAACTAAACTTTCAACCTGATTCCGCGCCCGGTCGTTCGACGCCCGTGGAAAAAACCGGACACAGCACGACTGCGAAATTGTTTCTTGAAAGGATAGCGTTTGCCGAAGCAGCAAAGGGCGAGAACAGCACAGATCTGATTCCGATTCTCGAACAATTAGCCGAGTACTATAAACGCCGGGGCGAGTATCAGGAAGCCGAATTACTGTATCACCGGTCGGTTCGCATTCTCGTCAATAAATTCGGCGCGTTCTCCCCGCAAGTTGCCGATGCTGTTTTTCATCTGGCGGAGTTTTATCAATCGCTGGGGAGGCATCATGAAGCGGAGCCACTGCTTGTCGATCTGGTGACCATCAAAGAGAAGGCTAAGGGCAAAGACAAGCTCGATTTGCCATTCATCTGGCAATGCCTGGGTGACGCTTATAAACACACCGGACGCCTTGCCGAGTCTGCAAAGGCATACGGCAAATCGCTGAAAGCTTGCGAGAAGATCTTCGGAAAGACCGACCCGCGGCTGGCGGCATCAATCAGCAGACTGGCGACGGTATTGTACATGGAAGGCAACTTAAAGGATGCCGCAATCAATTTCAAAAGGCTGGTTTCGATCTATGAAAGCATTCATGGACCAGTACACGAATCAGTTGCCGACGCACTCGTTTCTCTAGCGATCATTTATCAGAGCGACGATCAAAATCAACTATCCGAAGAATGCTTGCGGCGAGCGCTCTCCACTCAGGAAGAGCTGCTCGGCAAGTATCATCCCAGCGTCGCTTCCACATGCGTTTTTCTCGCCGACTTGTGCAACAGCGAGCAACGGCACTTAGAGGCGGAGTATCTCTACAACCGTGCTCTCGACATTCGCTGCAATTACTATGGTGCCAATTCGCTGGAGGCAGCCAGCGCTTACGAATGCCTGGGGTCTTACTACGCGGTGCTCAACCGGTTTCAAGAAGCGGAGCAGATGTATCGCAGCAGTCTGAGCATTCGTGAGACCGTCCAGGGCTTTACTCATGCAGACCTGTCCGTGCCGGCGCGCTCGTTGGCTATTCTGTACGAGCGCAGCGGACAATATAAGAAGGCAGAGCATTACTACGTAGCGGCGCTGGAAGCCCTGCAGTCGAGTAATTCACCCGATGTGCTGGCAAGCGTTCTGCAATCTCTCGGTAATGCATACCTCCTGCAGTCTCGGTTCGAAGAGGCGCGTGCCGCATACGAACGTGTCATCGGCATCAAAGAAGCGGCCTGGGGAGAAACCCACTCCACACTTCTGGAAACTTTGACGCAGCTGGAAGCTGCTCTGGCAAACCTGCAGGAAGACCCGGAACTGGAGAAAGTGCGGGCTCGCGCCGCCCGTATTCGCGCCATAAATTCGCTCGATTCAAACTAGCAACGGTGCCCGCGAAAACTTTTTGTCCAAAATCGGCAGGTTTTGTGTACAACCGATAGCGCCCCAATTGCGCTCCCGCATGCCTGATTCCATATCCGTATCCTTCCTTATAACCTAAGGCGGTTCACTTATGACAGCCAGAGCCATTGATAATAGTGGCGGCCAGCCGAACGATGGCGGCAAGTCACTTGATCTATCCAAAGATATTGTCCACCAGATCCTAGATATGCGTCGCGAATCCGGTCCGATCACCGGTGGTGCGAATCCCGGCTTTACCGGCGATCGACAAGGCGGTAACGGCAGCATTTCGTTCACCAGCTGTTTTCCGCACAAAGGGGACATCTGGACGCGAGCAAATTCGGCTCCCAGGGGTGACGACATGAGCAAGCCACCGGAGACGGTGACAATGAGAAACGGAGACAAGATAACAATCGACGGTCCCGGCAAATTCACGATCGTCGATAAAAATGGTTGTGAAGTGCAAAGAACTCTGGACTGGAAGCAGGTGGCCGATGACGCGCCCGTGGTTTACAAACTATCCAATGGTGCTGAGTACTGGACTCGCGGCGGCTGGAATCACGACGAGTTCATTAAGTATCCGAATGGAGACTACGTGCACTTCACCGATGGTGGCAAATTGCAGGACAGCAAAGTCAATGGCAAAGTGAAGCACTACGCATAGCATGCTGCACTAGCTCTATCTGTTCTTCAAGGTTTTGAGGAACATTTCCTCAAAGCCTTCTTTGTCCATCTCGACAGCCATTTTGACTTTCTTGCCGCCGAAAAACGCGGTAGTAGTTTTGCCTGCCGATTTACCGGTGGTGGCAATGTCGACGCGCGTGTCTTTGAACGTGAATAGATCCGGTTTGATGACGACTGCGACGGTGAGCGTATCCCAGAAGAAATAATTGAACCCGCGCACCAAATAATAGAGCGTCGCCGCTAACTTCGATGAACGCGAGCGCTCACCCTGCTCTTCCAGTTGCTCGAGAAACCGTGGCGTCACCGGCACTTTGTTGGTGACATCAAGCGGGATCAGCGTGATTGGCACACCGGATTCGAGTAGAGCCTTTGCGGCGGGAGGGTCTGCGTAGACATTCCATTCGCAGGTGCCGTCACTGTCCGGTTGCTCAACGTTGCCCGGCACACTGAAGGCACCACCCATGACGATGCATTCTTGCACGCGAGGTACGAGATCCGGGCGCTCCACAAAGACTGGTGCCACGTTGGTCAAAGGTCCAGTGGTGATGATCGTCACTGGTTCTTTCGAGTGCTGCAGTATGTCGGTGATCAACGCCTGCGACTTGCGCGGGCGACCGGTCTGGTGTGGTTTCTTCAAAGCGTTGGCACTGAAGATAGGCAATTCGTTGATGACAAAGCTCTCGCGTCGCCAGTTTTCTGGAAACGCCTTCAAGGGTTGATCTTCGCTTATCCCGACCTCGGCACCATCGAGATCGAGATAGGTTGCAATCTTGATCATGCATTCGAAGGCCTGGTGAATGTAGCAGTCGCCTTCAGTGAGAGTGACCGCCTGCAAATCTACTTCCGGTGACAGCCACAAAAGAATCGAACTTAAGAGATCGTCTACGTGTCCATCCTGATCGTGGATTACAGAGCGCGCCATAAATCAGATGATGCCCAATTCCATTTTCACGTCTTCAGTCGCCATCGTGCGCGGATCCCAGCGGGGACTCCAGACCAGTTGCACCTCGGGTTCTTTCACCCATGGCAATTTAACCAGCGCCTGGTGCACCTGTCCCTGAATAACCGCTCCCAGCGGACATGCCGGACTAGTCAAGGTCATGCGCACAACAACTTTGCCCTCATCCTTAATGTCGACGCCGTATATCAGCCCCAGGTCGACGATGTTGACCCCCAGTTCAGGGTCGACAATGCTCTTGAGATGCTCTCGGACGACGTCTTCCTGAAGCGATGTCATGGCGGGCTCCTGTGTCTTCGCTATTGCTTTGGTGATCCACAGATCGTATCAGGTGCAATCTTTCCAAAACAGTTTTCAAGCAGCTTCTGCACACATTTCGGAAATTCTCGCGTCCGGGTAGATGCAGTCATGGTGTAGACTCCACTGCCTATGACGCGAGAAAAACAGTCAGAGCTCCAATCAAGGCTGTGGTTCGACCAGCGCACACGGCCAGAGGAAATTCGCCTAGAGATCATCGCCAATGCCGAAGCTCTAACGGAGCTGACGATACTCAATCTGGATTTCATCAACGGAAATGATTTCTTCACCGACCTTGAGTTGCCGGCTCTCAAAGAACTGACCATTGCCAGCATTGCCGGCTTCGATTGCCCACAGGGATGGCGATTTCTCCACGGATTAAGCTCTCTGCGCGCGCTGAGCGTCGGGCGGACGGTTTTTAAAGACTCAATGATCGGTGAGTTGGCAGCGGCTCCATGGTGGCGGTCACTGAGGCAGCTCGAGCTGCATATGTTTGACTTGAACAAGACCAGCCTGTGGCCGACGCTGTGGCATGATCAAGTCCTTCAAATCGAATTGCTTTGTCTGTTCTATCTAACCGGCGACCATTGCCTGCAAGTCTTGGCAGCAAACCTGCCTGATCTGAAGTATCTGATTTTGGGCTCGGAAGCCGACGATCAAATTCTCAACACTCTTGCCGAAACCGCTTTGCCGAGCCTCGAGGATCTGGAACTGCGGCACACCAACATCACTCCTGAAGCGCTATACACCTTTTTGCACAACCCGCGACCAGGGCTGCCGAAATTGAAACGAGTAGGAAAAAACCTCTACAGCGATCGGCGAGTCGACTACTACGACTGGAACGGCGCGGTCGTGGACTGGGGCTATGAGCTTATGTCCGATGCCGAAGTACACAAGGCATACTTTAAAGACACCGGAGTAAGTCTTTTACCATCCAACTTCGAATTGGATACGCGCTTGCAGTCGAACGGGCATCCCCGCCTTCTGTCCCAACCAGGCTAGCTGCCGATCTGCGGTATGATCTGCTGATGCTCTCGGCGAAACACCTTAAGCTCACACTGGTGGCTCTGGCGGCTACCATAGTGCCGGCGTGCGCTCAAAGCACTGACGCAGCGCAATATGCTCAGCAGGGGCTGCAGTTCTTCGGGGCCCAACAGTTTCAGTCAGCCATTAAGTCCTTTGACGAAGCCATTCGGCTGAGTCCGAGTGACGCATCATACTTTTACTACAGTGGGTGGGCGCATCAAAGCTATGCATATCTGGCTGGTTCTGCTCAAGAACGCGAACAGGAGCTGACCGAAGCCGAGCGTCAATTTGCCAAAGCAGTCCAATTGCGCAGCGATTATTTCGACGCCTTGATTCATCTGTCTAACGTTCAATCTGAACTCAAGAAATACAGTGAGAGCTTGAAAAATCTTCAAAGCGCGTTGGCAGTGCCCGGTGTGCAACCAGCAGACCAGGCGCGAACCCAGCAAGCCATGGCTTTCTTGCAACACCAATTAGCCCAGCAGCAGGAAACGTCACAACCTGCTGCTAGTGCGCCGCAGGCAGAATCGGAAAGCGCCACTGCGGCAGAGTCGGCAACTCCGACTGCCTCTCCGGCGGTCGTGGCCGAAGCTCCCAAGGAAATGGATCAAAGCGATTCAGAAGGCGGAGATGATTTCGGCGTGACACCAGCGGCGGAGGCACCGTCAGCCCCTGCCGAGGGAGCGACTGGCAGCGATCTCGCTTTCAACGGCTGGACACGTTATGTAGATCCCTCGGAGAACTCTTTCTCCGTCGAGGTGCCAGTCGGTTGGAAAACGGAGGGCGGACTTACGCGCGTCAGCGCCATCGATTGCCGCCCATGGGTGAAGGTAACATCACCCGATAACTTGTTTTGCGCTTTCATTGGTGACGGTACGATTGCCCCGTGCACCATGCCTAACGCGCAGCTCAGCTCCCTTGGTTTCTACCCGGGACGCAATTACAACGGTTCTAAGATTCTGGCTTACATTCCAGCTCGACGCTTTGTTGAGAAGTATGCGTTTTTGAAGTTGAAGTCGGTGATCAGCAACCTGCAGGTCGTTTCCGAATCAAATCATCCAGATATCGCGCAGGCTGTGAACGGCACGGTGGGAGCCACCAGGTCTGAGTGCGCATCGATTAAGATCACTGGCGATTACGGCAGCATTCCCGCATCGGGTTATTACATCGCCGCCACAAAAGCCACCGTAATGAATGGCACAGGCATGTGGTGGGTGACCTACATAGCAGGCAATCTGGGGCCGGCGGCGCGCGATGGGGCAGGTCTGGGAGTGCTTCTGCACATGATGGGTACTTTTCAAATGAACCCGGAATGGAGCAAACGCTCACACGACACGACCTGGCGAGTTTCTCAAAATTACAGACAAACCGCTAATCAAATTTCGAATTCGATCATGAATCGCTATTGGAGTCAGCAAGCAGCCAACGACAGATTCAACCAGGCTTACTGGAACCGGCAAGCAGTACAGGATAAAGCGGCAGGAAACTTCTCTGATTACATTAGAGGAGACCAGACGGTTGCCGATCCTCAGACCGGTCAGCAGTGGAAAGTCAATCAAGCCAATGAGCACTGGATGGATTCATCTGGAAACATCACCGGCACCGACTATGGTGGACAACCTGGTCCCGATTGGCGCAAGCTCAACAACGTTCCCTGAACGCGAGTGCCCGCGGATAGGACTTTCATTCGAGCAGAACCGGATTCATGCCCGCGTCGGACAACGGCAGCGCCAGCAAGGCAGCCAACCAATATGGCAACAATTTGAAACGCGCATCACTCTCCTGCCAGTTGTTCTGCGACCACTGCTTGTCCGCATTCAGTTTGAATCGCAACAAGTTGCTGTGCCGCCCCAGATGCCACATAGTGCGCAGCTCGACCCCGGTCTGCGAATCCTGTAGAGCGATCTTGCGCAGCGACGCACCCACAAATTGAATTGGTCCATGGCAGGACCAGATTGTGCTACTGCGTCCATTTGTGGCGAAGACCGCCTCCGTTGCCGCCTCAACTTCAATGCCTATGCGACGCGCGAAGTTGAGGCTAATCTCGGTGATCGTTTTGCAAAATGCTTGCGCCTTGGTATGGGCGATCTGTGCAATCGTGGGTTTTGGTGCAGTTATGCTGCCTTTGATATAGATTCCTTGAGCAACGCGAAAAATCTCTCCGCTCTTATTCAGCCGGTAGAGCGCACCATACAAGGTTCCGCGTCGCCTTGAGAAGTGCAATACATCTCTCGCTGTGAACATCTCGCCGTCTCTCAAAGACTTAAGGAACTCTCTCAATTTTGCGGTAGCCACAGGCCCACCTCCTATCAAAAAAAGGAAGCGCCCTCTAACGTATAACTGCAGGTTGAGAGGCAATGTATTAGTAGCGGGGCATATCGTTGGGCGAGCCTAAGAAGCACTCGCAATCGAAGCTCTCGATTTCATTTTAGTACTTCTTGGGCTGCCGTCGCCAGCGTTTTCTGCACACAAGGGCAGGTGATATTTTGGTACCAAAATATCACCTGCCCTTATGGCGGGATGCTGTGCGCCGCGTCGTGATTTTCTGGTACCAAAATATCACCTGCCCTCGAGGCGGATGCTGTGCGCCGCGCCGTGATTTTCTGGTACCAAAATATCACCTGCCCTTATGGCGGGATGCTGTGCGCCGCGTCGTGATTTTCTGGTACCAAAATATCACCTGCCCTTATGGCGGGATGCTGTGCGCCGCGCCGTGATTTTCTGGTCCCAAAATATCACCTGCCCTTATGGCGGGATGCCGTGCGCCGCGCCGTGATTTTCTGGTCCCAATATCACCTGCTCCCCGGGTGGGATGCTGCGCGCACCGTGTTTTTCTGGTCCCAAAATATCACCTGCCCTCGAGGCGGATGCTGCGCGCCGCACCCGTGTTTTTCTGGTCCCAAAATATCACCTGCCCTCGAGGCGGATGCTGCGCGCCGCACCCGTGTTTTTCTGGTCCCAAAATATCACCTGCCCTCGAGGCGGATGCCGCGCCGCACCCGTGTTTTTCTGGTCCCAAAATATCACCTGCCCACGAGGCGGATGCTGTGCGCCGCCCCGTGTTTTTCTGGTCCCAAAATATCACCTGCCCACGAGGCGGATGCTGTGCGCCGCCCCGTGTTTTTCTGGTCCCAAAATATCACCTGCGCCTGTGGCTGGCGTTTTTTGCGTGAGGGGCGGTGAGATGTTTTTTGCGTGATTAGGGGGTGGAGTCTCAACGGCAGTCCTCCGGGACTCCTTTTGCAACATCAGTGCCTGCGGAGCCGACAGTCTATGAGCACCGACAAACTGCAAATACAAACGCCAATAATCGCGCAGAATGCTATCACGGCAAGGACGTCGTGACGGTGCTGTGTGTCCGAACTTCATCCGATGGGGAGCGTGCAGCAGTTTCTCCCAGTCTTCCGGCTCGCGAGCGTTGGACTCGAGGCGGAAATAGACAATAATCAGTCCCAAACAATCGCATAGTTCCAGAACTGATCGTGCATGCAATCACACCCGACTATTCGGTGGTGACGACTTGCGGTTTGATGGTTTCGACAATATCGCCGTCATGCGACTTGAGGCTCTGAATACCCTCAAGAAGCGTGTTCCACGGCAACAGTGCACACTTGATCCGAACGGGGTACTTCTTCACCCCCTGGAGCGCCTCCAGGTCTTCCATGTCTTCGCCGGCGATAAACTCGGTGGTGGCATCTTTGGAGAGCAGCATGTTCTTGAACGATTCAGCAAGCTGAGTGGCGCCCTCCAGATCCTGGCCTTTGATCGCTTCCGTCATCATAGAACCGGAGGCAGTGTTGATAGAGCAACCGCGCGACTTGATGCGAATGTCTTCGATCTTGTCTTTGTCGACGTTCAAATAGAGCGTCAGTTCATCACCGCACAGTGGATTGACACCTTCCACCTCTACCGTCGGTTTGTCCATCACACCTTGATTGCGTGGATTGTGGTAGTGGTCGAGGATTGTCTCGCGATAGAGTTCTTCAGACAGCGACATGACCTAACACCTTTTCTGCTTGCGTGAGCGCCTGGACGAAGGTATCCACTTCGGCTTCCGTGTTGTAGATGTAGAAACTGGCGCGCGCGGTGCCCATCAGGTCGTACTGCCGCATCAGGGGCTGGCAGCAATGATGTCCGGCTCTCACGGCTATTCCTTGTTCGCTGAGAATATGTCCCAGATCGTGCGGATGCACGCCGCGGACATTGAACGCAATGACACCACCGCGTTCAGCAACTTCCTTCGGTCCATAGATCGTGACGTTGGGGAACTTGCGCAGCTTGTCCAGTGCGTAAGCAGTAATTTCCATTTCGTGACGGCGGACATTTGCCATGCCCAGTTTCGTCAAATAATCAATCGCCGCTCCCGCTCCGATGACATCAGCGATGTTTGGCGTACCGGCTTCAAATTTCCACGGCAGCTGATTGTAGAGAGAGCGCTCGCGGCTGACGGATGAAATCATGTCGCCGCCACCCATGAAGGGCGGCATCTCCTCCAGGAGTTTTGCTTTGCCGTACAAAATGCCGATGCCCGTCGGACCCAGCATTTTGTGGAAGGAGAAAGCCAGGAAGTCGCAGTCGAGAGCCTGCACATCGACAGGCAGGTGAGGGACGCCCTGCGCACCGTCAACCAGAAGAACAGCGCCATGTTTGTGAGCTATCTCTGCCAGCGCCTTGACGTCAACGATGCATCCCAGGACGTTCGACATGAGTGTGATGGCGACCAGTTTTGTTTTCGCTGAAATCGCCTGGCGCGCGGACTCCATGTCGAGCTTGCCGTCGGCGGTCAACTCAACGAAGACCAGCTTGGCGCCTTTTTCCTTGGCTAACATCTGCCAGGGAACGAGGTTGGAGTGGTGCTCCATCGCACTGAGAACAATCTCGTCGCCAGCCTGAATGTTCTTCTTACCCCAGGTGTACATGACCAGGTTGATCGCTTCGGTGGCGTTTCTCACGAAAATAATTTCGCGCGTTTCCCGGGCGTTGATAAAAGCACGAATCTTCTCGCGAGCGCCTTCGTAAGCTTCCGTCGCTTCTTCAGAGAGAGTGTGGATGCCTCTATGAATATTGGCGTTGTAGGTGCTGTAGTAATTGGTCAGCGCATCGATAACCTGTTGCGGTTTTTGCGATGTCGCCGCGTTGTCCAGATATATGAGCGGCTTGCCGTCGATTTTTCTATCGAGAATCGGAAAGTCTTTGCGGATTGCATTTACGTCAAACATTTTCGTCCCAACTTTCTTTGAGTTATTTGCTGGGCGGGCCGACCCAAAGTTCGCCGTCGCGTATTTCAATTGGATAAGTCGCGACCGAGCCCACCGCTGGTAGACACATGGCTTTGCCGGTCTTGATGTCGAAGCGTGCACCGTGTCTGGGACATTCAATTTCGCCATCCACCAGTTCGCCTTCGCCAAGCGGACCGTTGTCGTGCGTACATCGATCATCGATGGCGTAATACTGTCCATCGTTGTTACACAGGGCAATGCGATGCCCATGCGCTGAGAATACGCGCACCTCGCCGGGCGGAATTTCAGCTACCCCGGCGACCTTGACGAATTGGGTGGTGTCACTCATGGTCCCTCGCTGAACTCGACAACGGCGCTTTGTTCGCCGGCAAGAACCTTAAGTGAGACCAGTCTCGAAACCCATTCGATGACGGCGGGCAACGGGCAACGGTCCATGACCTTGCGGAAAAATCCGATGACGACCAGTTGTTCTGCCTGCCGCTCGGTCAGACCGCGACTCATCAGATAGAAGATCTGGGACTTGTCCACCGGTCCCACAGTGGCGCCGTGAGAGCAACGCACGTCGTCTGCGAGAATTTCCAGCTTGGGAATCGAGTCGGCTTTGGCATCACCGTCCAGCAAAAGGTTTTTGTTCTGCTGATATGCATCGGTACGCTGAGCGATCTTATCGACGCGAATGACGCCGTGATAGATGGACTGGGCAGCCTCGCGCAGAGCCACACGGAAGTTGATGTCCGACTTCGTATCCGGCGCCTTGTGCTCTTCAACGGTGTTGAAGTTGAATGCCTGCTGAGCGTTCCCGAATACCGCACCCATCACATCGCTGGTAGCTCCAGGCGCTTCCAAGAAGGTGGCGATTTCGGACTTGGTTTGCTTCGCTCCCAGCGCCAGAGACATCGTGGCAACGAAGGCATCCTTTTGTACGTGGCTGTTCAAGCGCTCCATGTAGAACACATCTTGAGGCAACACACCGACACCCAAGTAGAAAAGCTTCGAACCTGGGCGAGCAAAAATATCCGTCTCGGCAGCGATGAGAGAACGTGTCGTGGTGCCTGATTCCGGAGTCAGCTCATCGGCAGTCGGTCCGTTGACGTGAATCAAATTGACGCTACTGTTCGGTTCCGCGGCAACCACCAGGCGGGGAAATATCGCGCCACCATACTCAGTACCGTTGAGGGAATCAGAGCCGAAGCCGATGCCGTAGAAGAATGGTTGGGTGATCTCCAAACCGGCTGGAACGAACAAGAATGCGCCGCAATTGAAGAGCGCTTTCGTCAGCAGATGGAATTTATCTTCTCCGTCCTTCTGTTCGGATAGATACGCTTGCAGTTTTGCGGAATGCTTCTCGATCGCTGTGGCGATGTCGCAGAAGATAACGCCTTGCTCCGCCAGTTCCTTATTAACGAAATGGACACCGGAGCCGCCGGTGCTCTGCCAGAGGAAACCAGCATGGCTTCCGACTTCCTCAAGTGCCTGTTGAAACCACTTGGGCAAATCGCTCACCTGTCCCGGCTTCACAACCGGAACGTCGACGGTTACCAGTGTCGAGAGATTGAGTTCGGCCGGATCGATCTTGCGCCATTCTTCAGCGCGCGGGTTGGGCATCGGCATCTGCAGATATGCTTCCCATGCCGAGAGGCGCTGAGCAGAGAGCCACGAAGGTTCTGCATTGCGCGCAGTTAGTTCTTCAACTCGCTCTTTAGTGATGGTGCGTACTCCTGTCATAAGCACTCCGTCTGTGTTTCCATCGGGCGCGGCATTTTAGCCGACAGACCCTTCCATTTCCAATTGGATGAGGCGATTCAATTCGACAGCGTATTCCAGTGGCAATTCCTTAGTGAACGGCTCGAAGAATCCGTTGACGATCATGGTGGTGGCCTCGGTTTGCGAAAGTCCGCGGCTCATCAAATAAAAGAGCTGTTCTTCGCCGACCTTGGACACAGTCGCTTCATGCTCGATGGTGACATCCTTTTCGTCCACTTCCATAGTCGGGTAGGTGTCGGAGCGCGACGCTTCGTCCATGAGCAGCGCATCGCAGCGAACGCTGGACTTGCAATCACGGGCATCAGGATAGACCTTGACCAGTCCACGATATGAGGTGCGTCCGCCATCTTTTGAGATGGACTTGGACACGATGATCGAGCTGGTGTCGGGCGCGACGTGCACCATCTTGGCGCCGGCGTCCTGGTGCTGGTCTTTGCCGGCGAATGCAATCGAGAGCACTTCGCCGTGAGCGCCCTTGCCGGTGAGATATATAGATGGATACTTCATTGTCAGCTTCGAGCCGAGGTTGCCGTCCACCCACTCGACCTTGGCGTCTTCTTCAGCCACAGCACGCTTGGTGACCAGGTTGTACACATTTTTCGACCAATTTTGAATGGTCGTATATCTGATGTGCGCACCGGGCTTGGCGATCAATTCAACGACTGCCGAGTGCAGCGAATCGCTGGAGTAAACCGGCGCCGTGCAACCTTCAATATAGTGCACGAAACTGCCCGGCTCAGCGATGATCAAAGTTCTTTCGAACTGACCCATGTTTTCAGTGTTGATGCGGAAGTACGCTTGCAGCGGAATCTCCACCTTCACGCCTGGCGGCACCCACACGAAAGAACCTCCGGACCAGACGGCGGAGTTGAGGGCCGAGAATTTGTTGTCGGCAGCAGGAATAATCGTGCCGAAGTGCTTGCGCACGATCTCTTCATGCTCGCGCAACCCGGTATCCATATCCAAGAAGACCACCCCTTGCTTCTCGAGGTCTTCGCGAATGGAGTGATAAACCACTTCCGATTCGTACTGCGCTGTGACACCGGCGAGAAACTTCCGTTCGGCTTCCGGGATGCCCAGGCGGTCGAAAGTATTTTTGATGCCTTCCGGCACGTCTTCCCAGTTGCGTTCTTGCTTTTCAGAAGCACGTACGAAGTAGTGAATATTAGCGAAGTCGATTTGATCGAGCAATTCGCTGTTCGCCCAGCGCGGCATCGGTTTCTTATTGAAGATCTTCAGAGCTTTCAGGCGATATTCGAGCATCCACTCGGGCTCGTTCTTCATCTCCGAAATCTTGCGCACGATCTCTTCAGTCAGACCTTTGCCGGACTTGAACGTGTATTTGTCTTCTTTGTCGTGGAAGCCATATTTGTAATCGGCACCAACTGAACGCAGAACGTCGTCTTGTGTTAATTCAACTGCCATTGGTTCTGCCTCCATCGGGTTACTTGCTTCCGGCAGCGGCGCCGGCGAATTCTTTGGCAACCCAGTCGTAACCTTCTGCCTCGAGTTGTTTGGCAAGTTCTTTGCCACCAGATTTGACGATCTGTCCGTCTTGCATGACATGCACGAATTGAGGCGTCACATAGTCGAGCATGCGTTGATAGTGAGTGATGAGGAGCATTGCGTTGTCCGGTGTCTGCAAGGCGACAATCCCTTCTGCCACCGTCTTCAGTGCATCGATGTCGAGACCGGAATCGGTTTCGTCGAGCAAAGCGAACTTCGGTTGCAACATCGCCATCTGCAGGATCTCGAGGCGTTTCTTTTCGCCGCCCGAGAAGCCGTCGTTCACGTAACGAGAAAGGAAATCATCAGAGATGCCCAGCTTAGCCATGTTGGCTTTCAGCTCTTTGCGGAACTCTTTGATCGGTACATCCTGACCCCGGCGAGCCTTGACGGCTGTGCGCAAGAAGTTGGAAACCGAAACCCCAGGGATGGCGACAGGATACTGGAATGCCAGGTACATACCGGCTCGGGCTCTCTCGTCCACCGGCATCTCGAACAGATCTTGTCCGAGGAACGTGACTTTGCCTTTAGTGACTGTATAGCGCGGATGCCCCATCAGCGTGTACGACAATGTCGATTTGCCCGAGCCGTTGCGGCCCATGAGCGCATGCACTTCACCGGCATTGATCGTCAGATCCACGCCTTTGAGAATTTGCTTGCCTTCCACTTCTACGTGGAGGTCTTCAATCACCAGAATCGGAGTCTTCGCTGTCATTAGTCCAGTTGCCTTCTTTTACGGTCGCGTTGCGGGCGTTCGGTCGAGCCACAGTTAGATTAAATTGGCTGAATTTAAGCGCCCATGGCTTTTATCGATATAATAGTATCAAAAATACGATATATCTCACCACTGCCATAAGGATCATTTCCAATCTATCCAGTGGGCGGTGCTTTCAAAAGCCGTACGATGGGAAAATCTGATGTTCCGCTCGCGGGCGATGTAAACAAAGAAGCTGATTGATATGGTCACCAAGCCCCTGTCAACACAACCGGAATCCACTCACGACGCTGTGCTTCTGCACCTTCGGCAGCAAAACGAGCTGACCGTATCGGAATTGTGCGACAAGCTGGGCATCACTTCGATGGCTGTCCGGCGGCACCTGGCCGGCTTGCAAAAGGATGGACTGGTTGAATGCCGCCTGGTACGCCAGGCTCGCGGTCGCCCCACCTACCGGTACCGACTGACCGCCAAGGCCGAGTCGCTATTTCCATCAGCAATGAACAGCCTGGCTTTCGAGATGATCGATGCCGTCTTTGAGCAGAGCGGGCATCAGGGCGTAACCGAACTCTTGCGCACACGTGACGCCTGGTTGGCACGCAAGCTGGAGCCGCATCTGGAGCGGATGAGCTTGCAAGAGCGCGTTTCGGAAGTAGCACGCATTTTTTCGGAAAATGGCTACATGACTGACTGGAAAGCTCTTCCAGATGGCAATTTCTTTATATATCAGCATCACTGCGCTGTTCACCAGCTGGCGACAAAATACCGCCAGATTTGCGCCTTGGAGCCTCAGCTCATGCAGACCCTGCTGGGGGTCAAAGTAACCCGCGAGCAGTACATGCTGAAAAACGATCCTGTATGCGGTTATCTGGTTGAGGCAAATGAGCCACCCGGTCCGCTGACCGGAGGTGACGATGCCTGAAGAGCATGTCGCTCGCGAGCTCATGCAGCAAGCCTACGAACTTCTCGGGACCTACGATACGGACGGTGCCATCAAAATCGGTGAACAACTGCGGAAGATGCGCTACACAGGCGGCTACGAGATACTGGCATTGGCTTATCAAATCGAAGGCAAGCTGGAAAAAGCAGTGCGCATTCTCAAAGAAGGCGTGAAGCAAGCACCGAGTTCCTGGCTTCTGTGGCAGCAGTTGGGTAATCTGTATTCGGATCGCGCGGAGTTCGACAAAGCACACGAGTCTTACGATCGGGCGCTGCAGTGCCCGGACGCCGATCCATCCAACATCACTTTGAACCGCGCCAACGTTTACCATCGCCAGGGCGAATACGAGATGTCCTTGAAAGTGCTCGATTCAGTTTCGGATGAAGATGCCCGCCACCAGGGCATGTCACTGCGCGTCACGCTCCTGAACGGACTGGGTCGTCACGAAGAAGCAATGACGATTGCCAAGCAAACCATCGCCCGACTGGAAGAGTCGGAACATAAGAACGCAGCCGATGTCCGCCACGATATATCAAGACTGCACGCCGAACTGGCGGTTTCTTACAAGAAGCTGCAGCTGCCACCAGAAATGGTGCAAGCCGAGATTCGAGAAGCGATCAGCACCGAGCGTACCAGCAATTTTGCCATGCGTCTGCTGCGCGAGCAACGCAACGAAAAATCGCCGCAGGCCAAGCATTTCTGGCTGCAGTTAAAAGGCACCTGGGACGCGAAGATTGAAGGTGATGACGGCGAGGAGGGCGATTTCATTCCCGACTTTTTCGTCAATTACGATGTCGTTGCCGACAGCATCGAAGAAGCGCTTTCGTACTGCCGCGACTTCGAGCCGGAAGGCGTGCGGGAGAGTCTGGAAGTGGACGATCAGGAAGAACTGGAAGCCTGCCCCGACGAGCTAAAGGGCGTCTACGGCTGCACCGGGCACGCGTTCTACGATCCGCGCGAAGACGAAGAGGACGACTAGTTTTTTATCGAGATGCTCTGGATGCGATTCATCAGTTTGATGTCCGCTTTGGCGACGAAAGAACGTCCGTCCTCCAAATGGCATTCGAAACAGGCTTCGTTTTTAGTGAGAAACGTACCGGCGGCAAATCCGCCCAGAACGCCAATTGGTCCACCGACAAGCATGGCACCGGCGATGGTTGATGCCCAGGGCGCGACTTGACCGACGACT
Organism: Candidatus Obscuribacterales bacterium; assembly: GCA_046328035.1. Taxonomy (GTDB): domain Bacteria; phylum Cyanobacteriota; class Vampirovibrionia; order Obscuribacterales; family Obscuribacteraceae; genus JBGASG01. The sequence continues at coordinate 152,010 of JAXLXI010000013.1, forward strand.
TCGCGCATCGGTCCGCTTTCTTTGGCGTCCTTAGGCACTACACGTACTTTGTCGCGCAGCGGAATCACCATCTTGATGCGTTCATCGTCCCCTGCTACCTGTTTGTCCGAATGGGGATTTTTCGCCAGCACCATGCTTTCGCCGTTAAAAATCCAGTCGCCGGCCGGCACATCGCCTGAAACGACGTAGAGCTTGGTCAGGTCCAGCTTCCACATAAGCTCGTTAACAGAATTCATCTACGGCGATCCTCATGGTGGGTCAGAACATGGGTTCTGGGGTTAGGTAGGTCCATATCTACCTTGTACCACCGCACACCGATCGGCCGCCGGGTTAACCCCCAGCTAGATACCTTTAAATTCCCGCTGGCGAACCTTGGGTTTTTCCGCTATCTGTGAGAGTTTGACGAAGTTTGCCGGTCCCCGGGCGGCAATCGGCAGCCCGCCTGTAATAACGACACTGTCGCCGGCTTCCACCAGTTGCTTCTTCAGCAAAGTTTCTTCAACCATGGCCAGCGTGGATTCGGAATCGCTGACCTCGAGAAGCATAAGCGGCGTCACGCCCCAAATCAGGCTCATCTGGTTATAGACGTGCACGTGCTGAGTCAGGGCGATCACCGGTGTCGATGGGCGAAACTGAGAAATCAGCCGCGCAGTCGAGCCTGTTTTGGTGAAACACGCAATAGCCTTGGCTTTCATGTCGGTAGCCATATCGCAAGCAGCATGGGCAATGGCATGCGCCGAAGTGGGCGATGCATGCTCCTTCAGCTTGCGGTAATCGACACTGCTTTCGGCGGCGGTGGCGATTCGATCCATCATCCGCACCGATTCCAGAGGGTAGGCTCCGGAGGCGCTTTCCCCCGACAGCATGACGGCATCGGTGCCGTCGAAAATGGCATTGGCGACGTCAGATGCCTCAGCGCGAGTCGGGCGAGGATTGGTGATCATCGACTCCAGCATCTGGGTGGCTGTAATCACCGGTTTGCCACGTGCATTGGCCTTACGCGTAATCAGCTTCTGCGCCGGCGGCACCATCTCCGGCGGCAGTTCAACGCCCAGGTCGCCGCGAGCGATCATCACACCATCGGCGACATCGAGGATCTCATCAAGGTGCTCAAGCGCCTCAGGCTTCTCCAGTTTGGCAATGATCGAAACCGGCGGCCAGTGATCGCCAATCAAGCTGCGCAAGTGCAGAACGTCTTCCGGATCGCGCACGAATGAAAGAGCCACAAAATCCACGTCATGCTGCAAGCCGAGGTAGAGGTCCGCTTTGTCTTTCTCTGTGATCGCGGGGATCGACAGACGCACGCCGGGCAAGTTAATGCCCTTTTTGTTTTTCAGCAGCCCGCCGTTAACCACCTCGCAAACGACATCTGTTTCATTAGTGTCGATTACATCCAGCTCGATCAGTCCGTCATCGAGCAGAATCGTGTCCTGAACACCCACTTCCAGAGCCAGTTTCGGGTAGTTAGTGGCGACCACCGTCGAATTGCCGTCGACTTTGCGGCTGGTCAAAGTAAATCTTTGTCCCGCGTGCAGCAGCACAGGGGAGCCACCAGCCATGGTGCCGGTGCGAATTTTCGGGCCTGACAGATCCAGCAGGATGGCCACCGGGCGATCCAGCTCCACGCTCAGTTGTCGTATGTCTTCGATGACGCGAGAAACATTTGCATGTTCGGCGTGCGAGCAGTTGATGCGGGCGACATCCATGCCGGACCGGATCAATTGTTCGATCATCGGCCGCTCGTTCGTGGCTGGTCCAATCGTGGCCACGATTTTGGTGCGTCGCGCTCTTAGTGCCATGCCTAGAGGTTTCCCTTGCCGTTACTTAGAAACCGCTTCGGCCTTTTCTTCGATGATGTAGGCTGACAGATCAACATCTGGGAAGCAGTTATCGATATCCTCAATCTCACGCAATTTTGCTTCATCGATTTTACCCGCGTCGATCATCTCGACTAGAGTTTCCCAGCGCTCTTTATGTCCATTGAATCGTTCAACGGCATATTGCTTGGCTTGCCCGGTGGTGACCAGGAACGGCCAGTCGCTGGATTGCAAAAGCAGTGTTTCGCGGATTGCTTGCTTGATCGCCCGCTTCATCAGCGGGTCACCGTTCTTGTGCTCGGTAGCTAGTTTCTCAATGGTGCGCTCGGCCTTATGAATAATCGGCCACATCCATTCAGTCTCGTTGTTGTACCAGACCTGGAAGTGTCCACCGGCTCCCCATGAAGATTCCGGCAGTTCAATCGCCTTGCTGGGCGGATGCGCTTCCAGATATTCGCTGGCGGTGCACGCCGTGACGGCGGTGTAGTGTTTGAGCTTCTTCAGTACATCCTTGATCCAGGCTATACCTTCGAACCACCAGTGCCCGAAAAGTTCGGTATCGAACGCCACCATCATCAAGCCCGGCTGCCCGGTCTGTTTGACATGGTTGGTGAGCGCGGATTGGACTACACCCACGTAGTGATCCGCGTTTTCGCGAATGCGCTCCATGGCTGCTTCCGGGTTGTACAACTCTTTAAAACCGAGATCGGTTCTTTGCGATGTCAGCTTCCAGTAGTGCAGTCCGGAGACATCATCCTTTTTGTGAAACTCACGGTAATTGCCGTCGCCCGGATAACCCTGGTCGGCTGACCAGACCTGATAGCCGGCTTCCTCATCGCGACCCATGACGGCCACTTCGTGGTCTTTGAGCCAGTAGGCTTCAGTAGTATCCAGCCCGGTCTCGCGACGCTTGGCGGCCGGAATGTATTCGATGGTGCGATAGGCTCCGAAGACGCGGCGCATCTCCACCGACGTGCCGCCTTTGATTTGATGCGACTCGACGAAGAAATATTTGATGCCGTTATCGTGCAGCCACTTCTCGACACCTTCGCGCTCGCGGTTGGCAGGACGGTAGGCGCACTCAGGAAGCCAGGCTCCGCGTGGAGCGCGGCCGAAATACTTTTTGTAGGTGTCGACGCCAATCTTGTATTGGGCGTTCAAGGAAGAGTCGGTTGCCAGAAGCGGCGAGAAACAGTGCGTAGCCGATGAAGTCGTCAGCTCAATCGCGCCGAGGTCCTGATACTTCTTGAAACCGGCCAGCAGATCCTTGTTCCAGGTTTTCACGAAGTCGTCGCGAGTTTTCTGGAACCAGTTGAGATAAAAGCGAGCCAGATGCAGCTTGTTGAGGTCGGGCGTCTCGCCCCGCGGCTGAAAGCGCTCTTCATCGGCGCGAGCGGCGTCGATGCGCGCGTCCATGTATTTGAGGAAACCCTGCTTCAAATGTTCGTCATTCATCTGCTCCGCCAGAACTGGCGTAATGCCGATGGTTATGTGAGCGGGCAATCCTTCGTCCCAGAGCTCGGCAACCATGTTGAGCAGCGGGATGTACGTCTCCGCCATGCACTCATAGAAACTCTCTTCACCGAATGGCCACATGCCCGCTTTCCGGTAGAAGGGAAGGTGGCTATGAAGCATTAAGACGAAAGAACCAACAGTCACTTTTTGACGACCCGCACTTTAACTTGAGTCTGAGTTTTTGGGCTATAGTAGTTTCGGTATCACAGCCGCCGTTTACTAACAGCGAAATATGGCTGCACTCAACAGTACTGCCAGGCTCTACGTGATCACAGAACGTTGAGGAATATATCAATTGGAGATTGCTTTGCCTATATGGGCAAGCGAAAACCGTAACTATTCTTCAGGACGGCATTTCCAGCCGCGAAAGCAAGATGTCAGACATGTCAGAGCAAGATAAGGCACAACAGAACAATCCGACCGCTGAATCGGACGAGGTTGCCAAGGACGGCGTCTGCGCGGATGCGGGCGCCGACTCTGCAGGCGCACGCAAAGAAAAGGTCGCTAAAAAGAAGGAAGAAAACCGGGTCATCAGGCTACTTGAAAAGAACCCGCTTGGAATGACTCTGCCTGAGATGGCTGGCGGTCCGCGTCAGTTGAAGAAAATCAAACTGTTGCGTCCGATGCTGGCCGAAGCGATACGCGCGGGACAAGTGATGCCAATCAGCCAGCGTGCCGGCAATACTGTCTATCGCCTGGTCAAGTACATGCGCACTCGAAGCATCTAGTTCTGCGTCTGCTTCTCCGGCACCAGGAAAGGATTTATATGTTGCAGCAATCGCTGAGCATCACCGCGGATGAGCACAGCCTTATGTCGCGACGTGTGTCCGCGTACAACCTCCACCTGTGATTTGCTGACCCGAAAGCAGCGAGACAGAAATACGCACAATTCTTCATTGGCGGCGCCGTCTTGCGGCTTGGCGGCGATGCGCACCAGCAGTTCGTCGCCGCGCACCCCGCCCAGCGCCGACCGGGCAGCACCAGGCTGCGCATGAACCCTGAGCGAGATTCCCTCTGTGAGTTGCTTCACAACCGCATCTGCTGGCACTGTTAGAATAGACCCCGGAGAAAGACTATGAGGAAAACGTCGTGACTGTCAGAATCGGAAGCATCGAAGTTGGCGCTCGCCAGCCGATGCTCATTATTGCAGGGCCCTGCGTCATCGAGTCGTGGGAGACGATTTATAACACCGCTCGCGCACTTAAAGATCTTTCTGTCGAGCTGGGCTTTTCCTATGTATTCAAAGCATCGTTCGATAAAGCCAACCGTACTTCTTTCGACAGCTTTCGCGGTCCCGGACTGCAAAAGGGGCTGGAGATGTTGCAAGACATCAAGAAACAGCTGAATCTGCCTGTATTGAGTGACATTCACGAAGAGTCGCAGTGCGCCGCCGCCGGCGAGGTCCTCGATATCCTGCAGATTCCCGCGTTTCTCTGCCGGCAGACCGATCTGGTGGTGGCGGCAGCCAAAACAGGCAAAGCCGTCAACATAAAGAAAGGTCAGTTTGTGGCTCCGCTGGACATTTTGCACAGCGTCCGCAAAGTCACGGAATCAGGCAATCCCAACGTGCTGGTTACCGAGCGCGGCACCACATTTGGTTACAACAATCTGGTCGTTGACTTCAGATCCATACCAATGATCCAGTCAGCCGGTTATCCATTGATCTTCGACGCCACGCACAGCGTCCAGTTGCCCAGTGCCGCCGGCGGCGTCTCCAGCGGTCAACGCCAGTACATTCCCGAACTGTCGAAAGCGGCGGTAGCTGCCGGCTGCCAAGGACTGTTCATGGAAGTGCATCCCAATCCGGACGAAGCAAAAAGTGATGCAGCCACACAGATTCCTCTGTCGCATGCTCGCGATCTTCTCACCCAGTTGTTGAAGATTCACCGGCTGGTGCAAGAGTTTCCCGCCATCAACTTGCCGGAGAAAGGAAAGTGCGGACAGCCGGTCCTCGCACAGTAAGCACTAAGTTTCTAATTTCGCTAGCCCTCATCTTGTTTAATGCGGCCGGCGGCTCTGCTTTGGCGCAACCAACCGCTGCCGGCGAATCAGCCGGTTCGCCCAGCGCCGTTTCGGAAGATCTGACCCTGGAAGATCTTTTGGCTAAAGTCTTCCTGGCTTATGGTGGCAAGGAATCCCTGGATAAACTCGACAAGCAGCACACATTTGTCGGGCAGCAGGTCACCCTGAATGAAGCAGACGGGCAGCCCGTAGAGAGCAGTAAGTCGCCGTTTCGCCAGGTGCGGCGCGGCTCCAGTCTGCGCATCGATGTAGAAACCAACGGCGAACCGAGCGCCACCGTATATGATGGCGTTTCCGCCTGGAAGGCATCGGGCAAAATCGTCTCGGAACTGTCACCGGAAATGACGCGCATTCTGGCCAAACAGCGCAGTCGAGAGCCCTGGGTCTTCTCGCATGCCGAAGATCCGCTCTTCAAGTTCAAGCTGGCCGGTCGCACTACCTATCGGGCCACGCCGGTCTGGGGAGTAGAAGTGGACGACGGCAGCGTCACCACCACCTTTTATATAGATCAACGCAACTTCCAGATCATCGGTTCATCCTACACAACGCCCGATCCGGAGACCAAGGCGCCCGTCAAAGTGGCGACCGACTTCCAGGAGTACCGCCCGTCCGCCGGCACCCTGGTGCCATTCAGACAAGTGCAGTATGTCAACGACAAACCGGTTTTCGAAATTGCCTTCTCCAGCGTCGACGCGGCTAAAGAGCCTGACGAATCCGTGTTTCGTCGTCCTGATCGCCCGGATGAGATTGTTCTGGAAAAATCAGTGACCATGCCGTTTTCTTATTCGCACAAAGCGGTACTGGTACCAGTGCGCATCAATCACGGCGACAACCTGGACTTCTTGCTGGACACCGGTGCCAGCCAGACAATCATCGATCGGCGAGTGGCCGCCGAATACCTTCTCGATCGCCAGGGCAACTATTCGATCGGCACCGCCAATGGTGCCGTTGTCACAGAGAAGAGCGTGATCAAAAAACTGGAGATCGGTCAGGTTTCTCTCAATGACGTGCAAATTCTCATGCTCGACCTGACACCGCAGTCCCGGCAATTAGGCCAGCGGGTCGCGGGAATCATCGGCAGCAACGTTCTCAGTCTTTTCGCCGTCGAAATCAACTATCCCAAATCGACTCTAACGCTGCACGATGCCTCCAGCTACAAGCCGCCGACCGGCAGCATCACCGTCCCGTTCTCACAGAAACAAGGCCCGGTGGTGCACGCGACGCTGGGGACCAACAATCAATTAGATCTGCTCGTCGACACCGGGGCCGCATTCAACAATCTACCCAGCAAGTTCGCCAAGCGTTTCGCCGCCATGCAAACTCCGCACACCATTGAGGGAACGGGATTGGACGGACGCCCCGTCAAACTGGGAACGGTAGTCGTGGACACAGTCAAGCTGGGATCGCAAATTGTCCGCAAGGTGCCTTTTACGTTCTCCGTCGATCAAGATGGCGAGCGCACCGAGCGACGCGGTTTCTTTCAATCTGCGGATCTGGGAATCCTCGGCAATCCTTTTTGGCAGAACTTTGTGGTCACTCTCGATTACAAATTTCAACGTCTGGTGTTGCGCTCCAGTCAGGCTTTCACAGCCAGCCAGGAGATCGATCAGTGGATCGGACAGGCAGACGAAAAACTGGTGATTCACAGGGATTTGCGCACATCGGAGGCGCTGTATCAGAAAGCTCTGATGCGAGCGGAAACCATCGGCGATGCCAAACTGCAGGCGCGTGTCTGGGGACGCCTCGGCAACGTGCGCCGCATCATGGCCAAAGATCTCAATCGGCCTGAACAAGCACACGTCGCGTACGAATATTTCTCCAAGGCGCAATCGCTCGCGCACAAGCTGGGCGATCGCGAAGGCGAGGGACGTATCCTGGGCGACTGGAGTTTGCTCTATATGGATAACAACCAGCTGCCGGCGGCTCGCCAGGCCCTGGATGGAGCCATTTTGTTCGCTCCACAAGACCCACAGAGCAATGTCAACTTCGCCGTGTACCTGTACAAGATGCGCGCCTACGCAGATATGAATCGCTACATAGACCGGGCGCTGTTCCTCGATCCATCAAACTGGCAAGCACTCTGGTACAAGGTGAAGCTGGCCGAGATGTTCAACGACCAGCTGCAGCTGAAGACCGCGCTCAAAGAGATTTTGCGTTTCTACCCCTGGTCATCCGTCGCCAAGGAGAAGATGACGCAACTGGCACAGCCGCTGCCGCCCGGTGCGCCGGGCGCGGGCGGAACGCCTCCGCCGGGTGGTGCCGGCATGCAAACTAACACTTCGCCTCCAGGGGTGGTGCCCTGATTCAGCCGACCCTTCTTAAGGATGGTCAGGCTCTGCTCCAGCGGTGGCACCATTGGCGGGCGTGTTCGGCTCAGACTCAGTACTCTTGCCTACACCCTTGCCGGCACGTTCGCGGACAGCGCCGGACAGCTTGGTGAATTTCTGTCCGAAGTAGTATTTGCGCATTTCTTTGTACGCTTCATCGTAGCTGTAGTTGTCCTCTGTGACGCGCCAGATACCGATCATGCAGCCGGTGCGGTCCGAACCATGCGCGCAATGCACGAGCACGGCGCCCTTGTTTTTGTCGCGGGCTTCGCGAATTGCCTTCATCATCGTCTGCACCTGCTTTTTCGTGGGCGGTTCGGCGCTCATCGGCAGGTTGATGTATGTGATTCCCAGCTGTTTTGCCCAGGCTTTTTCCGCATCAGTCCATTTCCTGGCGGCGCGCAGGTCGACAATCGTGCTGATGTGGTATTTATCGTGGGCTGTCTTCAATCCAGCCTCGGTCGGCTCACCGCTACGGTAAAGGAAGGGGTGCACTTCATGGAAGTTCGGCAGGTCTTCGATTTTGGACAGCACACGCCCGGAACTGGAGCGCAAGACCGGCTTCTCGGCGGCCTGAGCCAGGCTGGCGGGCAACGAAAGCGTCAAAGAAGCGCTCAGGGCAAGAAACGTGGCGGCCGTTCGCCGGCTGAAATCTTTGCATACGGGCACTGTAGAGGAACCTCCGGTTTACCTGGGCGTCGACCTGATTAGTCTCAGTCGCACATTATAAGGAATGGCGATTTATTAAATCTTCGCCAGAATTTGAACTTTTTGACCCCCAGCGGCGTTTAGTAAATAGTACGAACGAAACGAAGGGATTTTGGAGAGATAACGTGGACCTTTCCGACGAAGCCCTGTTGGTTCAATTCCAAAAGAGCAAGGACCCTTCGTACTTCAAGGCCCTGTTTCGGCGCTACCAGAATCGCGTGTTCAATGCGGCCTACCGGATACTCGGCAACCAGGATGAGGCTGAGGAAGTTGTTCAAGAGACATATCTTAAAGTTCACGAGAACCTCGGCAAGTTCCGAAGGGAGTCCACCTTTGCGTCGTGGCTCTTCCGGATTGCTCACAACAGCTGTCTCGACATCTTGCGCGCTAAACAGCGCAAGAAAAGCTTGTTCGTCCTCTCCTTCGATCCCCGCTCTACTTCCGACGCAGAGGAGAGTGAGTCCTTGAATACGGTCACCCAAATCGCCGACCCGGCTCTAACGCCGGCCGATTCGCTGGTTCTCAGCGAACAGGGCGAACTGGTCGCCAACTCGCTCCGCCAGTTGCCTGCGACGCAGCGCACCGTAGTCGTTCTCCACGACATCGAGGGTTTTTCTTATCAAGAAATTGCCGAGATTGTCGGCACCAATATTGGTACCGTGCGGTCGCGACTGCATTACGGACGCCAGAAACTGCGTGAACTGCTCGAGCCTTATTTCTCATCTCAAAATGTCTCCCCCGCTCCCAGGTGATTCATCATGGTTACGCCGTCTATGCCGGAACAATCCTGCAAAGAAATAATTCCACTGCTCGATGCTTATTTCGACCAGGAGTTGAGCACGACTGAGAAGGCGGATGTCGAAAGACACCTGTCCGGTTGCAGCGAATGCTCAACTAAACTGGCTAACATCGAGTCTCTGGTTGGCTCGCTGAAGTCTATGCCGAAAGTGGAGATGAAGCGAGACATCACCGACATGCCGCTGCCCGCCAGAGGCAAAGTGGTGGCATTGAAGCCGCGTGTGTGGGCAGCAGTGGGTGTGGCGGCGGCGGCAGTTGCTTTGCTGGCGGTTGCCACGTACAACAGCGGATCGATGAAGCCGGTCGTAGCAGACAAGCCTTCCAAGCCGCAGACAGAGAGCACTTTTACTCACGAGAACGAAACGCAGATTGCACCTCAGGCGGTTGCAAATCAGAATCAATCGCCGAAGCAAGCGGCTCAGCATACTCAGGTCGCAGTTCAGACCACGCACGAAACGACGACGCATGGCACCGCGCATAATGGCAGCGTCAAACCACCGACTCAAATGGCGAACAATCAGGACAACCAGCGACAGCTGATCCAGAGCAATACCGTCAATCAAGCCGTTCAGCAACAAGTACAGGTGGCGACGCAGTCGCCCGCGAACGGCGCGGACCGCAGAGACATGGTAGAAGTAGCCGTCATAGAAGAAGGCGGCCTCGGTGATGCACTCGGAATCGCGACCGATGAGGATGGTCTGTATGAACTCAAAATGTAGCGCAGCTATTTTTGTGGTAGCGCTGATGGTGGCGAGTGCTCTGCCGCTCGAACAAGCGGTGTCGGCCGCGCCGGGTTCCAACTTGACACTGGTCGCGCAAAACAATGACGGTCCGCCGCCCTTTACGCCACCGTCCGGCGGCGACAATCCCGAGCCGGGGATGAACGGCAGACCGGGTGCCTTTCCCGGTGGTCCCGATGGGCAGAACGCCCGGCAGCAGTGGCGACGCAAACGTCGGTGGATGCAGGGCGGACCTGGAGAAGGAAACCCCGGACAGGGCGGTGAACCCGGTATGCTTCCCGGCGGCGGCGGATTCCAGAGTGGCGGTCCCGGAATGCCGGGCGGTATGCGCCGCGGGGGTGGTGGCGGATTTGGTGGCGGAATGCCGGGCGGCATGGCACCGGGAGGCATGGGCGGTGGCGGATTTGGTGCCGGCATGGGCAAAGGCAACGGTCGATTTCACGCCGGCGGCCATCGTTTAGACTTGACACCACTTAATCTGACCGAGCAGCAAAAGTCTCGCATCCAATCGTTGCACGAACAGGCACGCGGACAAGCCAAGGAAATTCGCAAACGCCTGGCTTTGAAACAGCTGAAGCTGCGCGACCTGCTTTTCAGCCCGGACGCCACCGATGCTCAGATTCTCGCAGCTCGCCGTGACATGCGCGAGTTGCAGGACAAGATGGATGAACTGAATGTCAAAGACATGCTGGCCATTCGCGGTGTGCTCACTCCGGAGCAGAAGGCCAAGCTGCCGATGATCATGCCGGGACGGCGAGAAACTGCCGGCGGTCCAGGAGGGATGCCGGGTGGACCAGGAGGGATGCCGGGTGGACCAGGAGGGATGCCGGGTGGACCAGGAGGGATGCCGGGTGGACCAGGAGGGATGCCGGGTGGACCAGGAGGGATGCCCGGGCCGGGCGGTGGCATGCTGCCTGGAGGCGGGTCTCCCATGGGATTCGGCAGCGCCCAGGGTCAGAAAATTATCGAGATGCGCGCCCGCGCCAAAATGGCCGGGCAATCGACGCCACAAGATTAGAACTACTTGCTCTTCTTCTTGCCGGCCCATTCCTGCATGTCGCGCAGGAAGTCGTCATCTTGTCCCGGCGAGGCTGAAGAGGCAGGCGCTTCTTCTTTCGGTTTCTCTTTCTTCTTCGGCTTGGCAGGCGGCGGCGCCATTTGCATGGGCGGCGGAGCTGCCATCATCGGAATACCCATAGTCGGTATCACCGGCGGTGGTGGCGGCACCAGACCATTTCTCGGTCTCGCTTGTTTCACAACAATCGGAGCGGCGGCTTTCTGAACCGGTGGAGGCGCTTGTTTCGGTTTCTCTTTCTTGGGCGCCGGCTTCTCTTCCTCACCTGCGTCACCGCCGTTGTCTACATTGGCCGCCGTGAAGTTGGGGTCCATAGCCGGCTGCGATTTCTTCGCCGGTTTCGGTTTTTCCTCGGGGGCAGCCTCGGCAGCAACCGGTTTCTCGGCCGGCTTCTCGGCTGGCTTGGCGGCTGGTTTCTCGGCGGCCTTCTCCGGAGGTTTGGCGGTCGCCGTTTTTTCCGGCGGCTTAGCGGCTGGCTTCACTTCAGTTTCGGCGGCTTCAACAGATTTGCCGGGCTTGCCGCCTTTCTTGTTGATCGGCGTCAACAAAATAGCCTTGGAGCGCAAGCGCAAGCCGGTTTGTTCGCTGCCAAATTCAGCATTGGCCGTCTCGACGGCAGGCTTGGAATTCTTGTTGACCGGCTTGGCTTTGGCCACCACCGGTTGCTTGGGCTGGGGCTTGGGCTGCGGCTTGGGAGGCGGTGGTGCCGGCTTGGCGACTACCGGAGCCGGCTTGGCCGGTGGTTTCTTCTCAGGTGGTTTCTTCTCAGGTTTGGCTTTAGCAGCAGGAGCTGCCGGTTTTTCCACCGGCTTTGCAGTTGGCACCACCAGTGGTGCGGCTGGCATAAGCGGCAAAGCGGCCACCGCTTCTTCAGATTCCTGAACTTTCTTGGCACCACTCAGTATCTGTCCGATGCGACCGAACTCCATGGTGGCACGAGCGTTATAACCGTCAGCCTGATAACTTTGCGCCAGAACTTTCCTGGCTTGCAGGCAGTCATTGTGTTTCTCGAGAACGGCCTGCACATGACGGCGAGCGTCGACTGTTTTGCCCTCCAGATTGAGCAACTCGGCCAGTTTTACTCTCGCCACTACCTGATTGGGGTTGATCTTGACCGAATTCTCCAGAAACTCCTGCGCTTTGTTGAACTTGGAGTCTTTGTAGGCGACGATGCCCATGTCGTAGTAGAGCTCAGCGAGATACGCTGAATTGGGGCCGTAGGCTTTCTCCGCGATAGTGGTTGCCTGCTCGTAATACTTGATCGACTCGACACAGTCACCGCGGACGTATGAGTCCATCGCCATTTTCTTCAGTTCGAGAATGTCTTCTGCCGGCGATTTCGCATAAGCGTTGCTACAGCAAACACCTGCCGACATTAAGATGGCTAGTAATCTGGCGACTGTGCCTTTAGTCACGAAGAACTTCCTCAGCTTCCATCATTGTAATTCCTTAAACGCCGATAAGGACAGGGGAAATACTGAATTTTGCCCTGATTTATTGATATGTTCCACGCGGCGGGCGCCCAGCCCTGCTAGAATTGCCGATCGCCCTCGTAAATCAAAGGTGTCCAATGCGCCGCAGGCAACACAGACAGCGCTCTTCGCGTGAGTCAACCACCAACACCACCATTCAGCCGCCATCGGCTAAAGTCATCCAGGCTGGTATCGATTTGAATACCAATCTTGGAGAAGGCTTCGGTCCTTACCGGATAGAAGGCGAGGCTGACATTCTGCCTTATGTCACTTCCGCAAACATCGCCTGCGGCGCCCACTCCGGCGACCCAGTGCTGATGGAAACGGCGCTTGAAGAAACGCGCTACTACGGACTGGCCCTCGGAGCCCATATCGGCTATCCCGATCTGCAAGGCTACGGCCGCCGCGAGATCCATATGTCACCCAGCGAATTGCGAGCCTCAGTGCTCTTTCAGCTGGGCGCCCTGCATGGACTGGCCCGAACACTTGGTTTCGACATTTCTCAAGTACGTCCGCATGGATTTCTCTATCGACAACTCGCTGGCGATGCGCGCGCCGCATTGACCGTCGCGAGAGCAATTGCAGAGTTCGATAAATGGTTGATTTTGATTGGTCCGGCAGGACCAAATCTGCTGAATGCAGGCGAACGAGCCGGCATTCGGGTCGCCGGCGAAGCCTGGATCGATCGCACTTACGACAGCAACGGTCATCTCCTGCCGCACACACACAGCCGCGCAATCATCAAGAATCCCAACGAGATTCTCCGCCAGGCATCCAACTTGATCCGGCACGGTAGCGTGCAGTCAGCCGACGGAACGACAGTCCGCATCGACTTTCAAACTATTCACTTCCACGCCAAAATACCCAACGCGAAAGCAATTGCTGAGCAAGTGCGCATGATGATTCCATACGCCTGCTCCCTGATCGCGGAACCGTTCCCCGTCGACCATGAAGAAGAGCCTTACTGCCTGGCTTACCAGGAATAGAACGATTTCTACGGCAGGCGCTTGGCTGGCGGGATCATTTCGTCGTACCAGCTGCCGTAATACTCTGGATAACCTTCGCCCGTTGTCGAGGTTATGGTTTTCTCCAGTGCTTTACGAATTGCCTTGCGTCCACCGCGCTTATAGCGATTGAGCCATTCGAGTTCTTTGGGATCGACCATGACGCCGGCCTTGATCAGCTCTTTGACAATGCTGATTTCGTGGACGATGGCTTCGGTCTCTTCTTCCAGGCAACGCTCGACGAACTCCTGCCGCCCCGTCTCGCCGGGTACAGGGTCGATGGTCGGTCTGACCAGTGCATGGACGAACTCATGGGCGATACTGATCAGCTTATAGTTGCGCGGACACCAGCGACCTATATAGATAGTCCGCTTCTTGCGGTCGTAGTAGGCACGGCAGGGTCCATCGACCAGGCGGATTTTGACGCCTTCTTTGCGAATGCGCGCAATATCCTGGACAAGGGTTGGCGATTTCAGCGCCTGCTCTACGAGCCGTTTACCGAATTGCCGCCGAAGATTCCTCAATGTAGTGCTAGGAAGCATTGGTCTCCAAAAACTGAGCAGTAGTAGATTAATTTTAACCCATTATCTTGGCAAGCACAAATATCGAAAAACCCGTTTTTATCGGTGCTTGCCCTACCTGCGGGCACCCATGCCAAGAAGGATTTAGATTAAATCTCTCCGGGTGGGGTCTTACTGATTTTCAAGACGTCGGCCGAGCTCACTTGTCGCTCGGGTTTGCCCGATCAACTGCTGGGCTACCCAGAGACGCACGTAGGAAAAAAATGTATATCCTTGAACATAAGGGGTAAACCCGAGGAGTTCCTCTGGGGAAAACCCAAATCCCTTTTTGTTGCTATTTAGTCACATGAAGTCAACCGCCACCACGTCCAATTTCAAGCTCTTTCAGCAAATAGGGCGATCGATCCGCCGCAGTATGGAGCCGGATGAAATGCTCCAGAACGCCGTCGATGCCATCGGCTGGCATTTCGGGCTGGACCGCTGCGTGGCTTTGCTGCTGGACGATGTTCGCCATGAAGTTCGAATCGCAGCCCAGTTCAGCAAAGAGCCAATGAAGCCGGTGTCGGATAAGAAGATATACGCCCTGCGCACCAATTCCGAGTGGCACCGCCTGCTCTCCGAAGGCAGACCGGTGCCGCTGATGGACATCCAGCCCGACAACAGCTCCCCCGCCGGTCCGCCGGAACTCGATCGCTTCCGCGCCGATACCGGCAGCAAATCGCTGATCGCTTTCCCCCTCCTCAACCAAGGACGCTTGCTGGGAGCCCTGACCATGCACTTTTGCAGCGAAGGGAGATCGCTGTCCGAAGAGATGCTCGAACTAGGCGAAGCGCTGGCGGAAGAACTTTCAGGAGCCTTGCGGCAAGCCAGTTCGTTTCAAGAGAAACTGGTGGATGGTCGAGTTTTTGCTAACTCCAATCTGCCCTTGCTCGTCGTCGAACCGGAATCATTGCGCATCGTTCATCACAACGAATCAGCAGCCGAGCTGCTCTCAGGCAAAGGCGTGCTCGCGGACAGCCCGCTCAAGGAGCTGTTCAGCCAGACTGACGGCAACCGGTTGAAGGAGGCGATTCGCGAATTGACTCCCTGGACAGCCGTCGTCGACGGTGGAGAGTTCATACTGCCCAGAGTCGATGGGCAACCTCTGGTAGTGCAAATCCTGATTTCCAGCGTCGCCGGCTCCGGTGGTGCTGCACGGCAGGTGCTGATCACCGTGATCCCCAAGAAAGGTAAGGCGCGCGGACCGGAGTCGCCCCATACCACCAGCGTTGAAGATGGTGGCAAATCGGAAGATCTGATTTCCTCCCTTTCCCGTCAACTCAATTGGGAACGTGTCACCAGACAAATCACCAACAAACTGCATTCCTCCCTCGACCGCGACACGATTTTGCAAGCAGCCGCCGACTCAGTCGGACGCGCAATGAAGGCGACAGCTTGTTTGATCATTCGAACCGACGGACCGGGCAGCGCCATGGTCACTCATGAATACGCCGATCCGAATCTCTCGCCGCTCGGACTGGGACGTACCGGCTATCTACCGCCGGGCGCCATCTCCGCATTCAAGCAGCGCACCACATCCATTAATGACTTGACCGCTGCCACCAAACCGCAAGGTCTTTCTCGCGATGAAGTTAACGCCCTGATCGACAACGGTATCCGCGCTTTAATAGGTACGCCGGTAACCTTGCACGGCATTCCGTACGGCGTGATCATCGTCGAGAGCGATGAGCCTCGCGAGTGGAATCCTCAGGAGCTGGAGATGCTGGAGACGGTCGCCACGTCAGCCGCTCTGGCTCTCACTAATGCTCACACCTACGCCCAGGTGAAAGACAATCTTTTCAATATGAACTTGATCAGCAACCTCACTCAGCAATTGACCAATGCGCTGGATCAGGCAACGCGCACCGGCAAACCGGAAAAGACCATGGACTCCTTGCCGAGCGAGTCGTCCTCAACGCCGCTTTCTGTGCGCGAGTTGGAAGTGCTGAAACTGATCGCCTCCGGACTGGCCAACCGCGAAATTGCGCAGCGCCTGTTTCTCACTGAATCGACCGTGGAGTTGCATGCCTCACGCATCCGCAAGAAGCTCAAACTAAAGAGCCGCACGGCGCTCGTCAAATACGCTTGCGACAACCACCTCGTCTGAGCCGGTGAGAACCACTACAGGCGTCCGCGTGCTTTGATTTCCAGATAGCGATTGACTAACTTGTCGGATATCTCTTGCGGTGGTGCATCCAGAACCATGCATCCGCGTCGCACCAGATGCGAGAAAGCAATTTCTCTTTGCGCGGTGAGATCTATTGCCACCGCACGCTTGAAAGTTTCTTCCACAGTAGTGTCGCGCTGCGCTGCGATCTTATCGACCTGGCGATCCCGCAAGGTCACACAAAATGGCAGGTGCCGCGGACTCAAACTGGACATGCCGGTCAAGAGAGCTTGCGACCCGGTCGGGTCGGTGAGGTCGGTGAGCACCGTGATCAGCGATCGCTGCTTGTGCGCCGAAGCAAAAAACGATAGCGCACCAGTATAGTCAGGCTCAACCACCCGCGGTTTGACGTCACAAACCGCCTCCAGAATCGTCGTCAGATATCCGCGACCACGACGCGGCGGTAAGAACATAATCGGCTTGTCGGCGAAGATTCCCAGCCCCACTCGATCGTTGCGATGCAACCCGGTGAGCACCAGAGACAGTGCCGCGTTCAATGCATGGTCGAATCTGCTCAAACCTTCCAGATCCGATACCATCATGCGACCGGCATCGACAAGCACCAGCAGGTTCTGCTCCTGTTCGACCTCATAAACACGCACCACGGGGCGGTCACGGCGCGCGGTCGCTTTCCAATCTATTTTGCGTGAATCGTCACCAACCACGTACTCGCGCAAGCTGGCAAAATCGGTGCCCTGTCCGCGGCGTTTCATGCGCAAGTCGCCCAGTTCGCTGGAATGACTGAGCTTGATGGACAATTCTTTGAGAGCTTGCAAGTCGCTGTAGACGCGTACCGCGCGCTCGGCTTTCACGCGCAGCTGGCACCAGAAAAGGCCAAGTCGGCTCAGGTATCTAATGTTGATATTGCCGAACTTGTACTCACCGCGAGTGCGCGGCAAGAGGTTGTACATGAGTTTGGCTTTGGCAAATGCGCTGAGCGCAAAGTCGAACTCCACCACGTCGCTCTCCAGCGAGCGGGGATAGTCATCACGAACCCGACAGCGCAAGTTTTGCTTTCCTTGATTGAGGACCTCGATCAAGACTGAATTTTCACGACCGATGGACAGCCTGTCCATCGTCGTGCGAGTAGCAGTGACGTTGCGGCGCGGCTGCGTGACTGCATTGTCGAGAAACACAGCCAGCAACAAAAGCGCGTTGTAGGCATAGCCGATGACACGGGCTGGCGGAAAGAAAAAGGCAAATCCGAAGATGACCATCCCGGCCAGAATGAGAATATAGAGGCGTCGACTGGCTATCACGAGCGGAGCCCTTTCTTAGCGAGGCACCGGCACCAGACCTAGCAGCTTGGAGATCACCTGCGAGGTGTTGATTCCTTCCAGTTCAGACTCCGGCGTCAGAATCAATCGATGTCTGAGGACAGGTTGAGCAACGAACTTGATATTGTCCGGCGTTACGAAGTCCTTGCCCTCGATGGCGGCATGCGCTTTGGCAGCCGACAACCAGTAAAGTGCCGCACGGGGACTGGCTCCCAGAGCAACATCCGAGAGAGTGCGCGACTTCTGCACCAGTTGCATCAAGTAATCAAAGATAGACGGTTCCACCCGCACATCTTTAAGTTGCTGCCGGCAGTCCAGAATCTCCTGCGGCGAAGCCACTGCTTCTACCGGGACGGCATGCCGGTCGTAGCGACCTTCTTGCCAGTTGGACAACATTTGCTTTTCAGCATCGCCCTCCGGATAGCCGATCAAAATCTTCAGCATGAAGCGGTCGAGTTGGGCTTCGGGAAGGGGATACGTGCCTTCGAATTCCACCGGGTTCTGCGTTGCCACCACCATGAACAGATCGGGCAACTTATGCGTGTTGCCGTCGATTGTAACCTGCCGCTCTTCCATCGCTTCCAGAAGAGCGCTCTGCGTCTTCGGAGCCGTACGGTTGATTTCATCGGCCAGCAGCAAGCTGGTAAACACGGGTCCGCGCCTGATGCTGAAGGTTTTGGTATTGAGGTCGTAGATGCTGGTGCCGAGGATGTCCGAGGGCAGCATGTCCGGGGTCAGCTGCACACGCCCGAAATCGGCACCGATGGTCTTGGCGATGGTTTTGACCAGCAGCGTTTTGGCTGTGCCGGGAACACCTTCCAGAAGAACATGTCCGTCAGCGAGAAGCCCGACCAGGAGCTGATCGATAACCATCTGCTGCCCGACAATCACGCCGTTGAGCGCCGTCTTCAAACGTGAGAAGACGGTGACGATTTGCTCTGTGATTACTGTACTCAGGGTAAGTGCCTCCGAATTTCTGCCTTATTTTATCCGATTATTTGGCCACCCTCATGCCCAGAAGCTCAGCGCTCTTGGCAGTTAGCAGATCGCACTCCTGCATGAGCTTGGAGAACTGCTCCTGCGGCAGATGCCGGTTTTCGGTAGCGGCTTGAGATGATTGCAAAAATGTTGCACAGACCTCGCTCTTCTCACCGATCGCCTCGCCCCAACGTGCGGCCAGTTCCTGCAGATCGTCTTCGGGCGACCGGCTGAGCGCACGGCAGAGCCGGTTTTTTAATTGCGCAAAGACGATGCTGTACGCCATGTCATACGCCTTGGCGCGCTGATACGTGTTGGCAAGTCCTTCGATGTACTCAAGGTTGGAAATTTTGCGCACAACCGGCACCGGGACTTTGGCCGAGAACCGCTGCCCGAGGCTGACCAGGACGATCAGAAAAACAATGAACAGCTGCATCACCAAAAGACCGATCGGTC
>JAXLXI010000014.1:0-164793 GCA_046328035.1 Candidatus Obscuribacterales bacterium
CACGACCGGTGCGATACCGGGTTGCGTGAAGTATGACTTGAATACATCTAAAAACCGATCGCCCGCTGCTGCAGGCGCCGCTGTTTCGGATTGAGCTTTGGGAAGATGCGGCAAATACCAGCTGTGAAAAATGCCGATGAACAGCATAATTGCGGCCGCGATCAGAAATGGAGGCAGCCATGAGAATCCTGCCTGCCAGTGATGCCGCTCCTGCAAATATCCGGCCAGTACTACCAGCCCACCGCTGCCGAAAAGCCACGCCAGCTTATAAACCGCGTTGCGCACCCCGACATAGAGCGCTTGCTGATCTTTTTTAAGCGCATCCAGGTAGAAACCATCGACAGCCACGTCTTGAGTTGCGGAGGCGATCGCAATCAGCGCCAACAACACTATTCCGACTGACTTTTCCAGTCCGGAGCTGGTGAAAGATGCAAAAACGCAGATGACCGCCGCCAGAGCCAGTTCCATCCAGACGATCCAGGAGCGTTTGGTCGCATATGTGTCGACCGCCGGCGCCCAGGCAAACTTGATGATCCATGGCAGGCTCAACCAGCTCGTGTAGCCGATGAAAACATTGTCAACGCCGAGGTTCTTCAAGAACACACCGGAGACGAGCATAACGATCGTGTATGGCAGCCCCTCCGCAAAGTACAGCGTTGGGATATAAACGTTCGGAAGGCGTTTTGGTATCATCTGGGTCATGGTAACACGCAACAGCACTAGACTTTCGCTCTTTCTCCTTATAAGTCTTGCTTGCCAACTGCCCGGTCCAGCCGGCACGCAAGCAAAACCCGCCTCAGCCGCGCCGGTAAGGCGAAACACTGCCGCCAACGCTGTCATGAAGTCAGGGCCGCCCAGTTCGTTCCTGGTATCTCATCAATATGCGCAGAAGGTGCTGGCCGATGTAGATAAGGTGATCCTCGATCGTTTCTACAGCACCAAGCTCGCTACCGAAGTCTGGCCGCAGGCTCGAGAAAAACATCGAGCTGCAATCGAAAGCTCTGGCAATTTAAAAGAGTTGTCCGAAAACATCAATGCCGCTCTCAAAGAACTGCATTCCAGCCACACCCAATTCGTCACTCTCAACGATGAGACGTATTACTTCCTGTTGTCGCTTTTCTTTCGCGGGCGGAAGGACATAACCATTCCCGAGATGGCTTTTACCGGTGCCATTACAGGCGGTGTCGATTGCGCATACAATCAAGTGCGCTACGTCCTCGACGGCAGTCCCGCTCAAGAGAGCGGACTGAAGATCGGAGACGAGATAATCTCAATCGACGGCAAGCCTTTTATTGGGCAATTGTCATTTGAGGGCAAGGAAAAACAGAAGATACAGCTTTTGATCAAACGGCAGGATGAAGAAATGACACTGCCGATCACGCCTGTTTCTTCGCGCGCATACCCACGTTATGTGAGCGCCACCGGCAAAAGTGTGCGTGTCACGCAGCATCCCGAAGGCAAAATCGGCTACGTGCATCTCTGGTCAGGCGGCACCGAATCGCACGACGAATGGGAAGAAGCCCTGCAATCAGATCAGATTCAGAACACGGATGCACTGGTGATCGACTTTAGAGATGGCTACGGGGGCAACAGCCTCGACGATCTCGACTTCTTCTATCGCCCGGCTAAGGCTTACCCCAACTTCTTGACCCATAACCGAAAAGGCAAGGAAAACACCTGGCACATGTACTACGACAAGCCGATTGTCGCACTCATCAATGGTGGCGTCCGCAGTGGCAAAGAGTTGCTCTCGCACAGTCTCAAGTTGAGCGGCAGAGGCAAACTGGTTGGAACCAAAACGGCAGGGTCCGTGCTGGCCGGTTCTGTTTTCCCTCTGGGAGCCAGAGCAGCGTTGTACTGCGCGGTGGCCAGCGGCACCGTCAACGGCATCAATCTGGAAGGCAACGGCATCGAACCGGACGTGGTTGTGCCCACCACACCAGCCGAGCGAGGCGTCAAAGATATACAGTATCTGGAAGCCGAAAAGATCCTGCGCGAACAGTTGCGCAAGCCCTCCTCTTGATTGGTATTGTCTGCGGTGGCAAACCATCTACGTTTCGTAGTTGGATTAGTTCCCCGAAATCAAGAAGCAGATGGCATTTCCGGTTACAATATAAGTAGATGGACAAGTTACGTTTTCAATAGGTCAAAGCGGAAGAATCACCATGACTGAACTTAAGGCAGATGCAATCAAAAAACTGTACGCGTCGTTTCCTGAAAAACTCGAAAAGGCGCGCAAGTGGCTGGGGCGCCCGGTCACGCTGGCGGAGAAGATACTGATTGCTCACCTCGATAACTGGCAGGGCGAGAAGATGACACGCGGCGAGAGCACTGTCATGTTGCGCCCGGACCGGGTTGCCATGCAGGACGCTACCGCTCAGATGGCTATGCTGCAGTTCATGCAAGCGCAGCTGCCCGAGGTGGCTGTGCCGACGACAGTCCACTGCGATCACCTGATTCAGGCGCGTGTCGGCGCCGGCCCGGACATGGAAGCCGCGCTTTCAGAGAACAAAGAAGTTTATGATTTCTTGAAGTCGGCCAGTGAGAAACACGGCATTGGTTTCTGGAAACCGGGCGCCGGCATTATTCACCAGGTAGTGCTGGAAAACTACGCTTTCCCTGGCGGCATGATGATCGGCACCGATTCGCACACGCCCAATGCCGGCGGTCTGGGCATGCTGGCTATCGGCGTCGGCGGCGCCGATGCGGTCGATGTAATGGCCGGAGAACCCTGGGGTCTGCGCTGGCCGAAGCTGATCGGCGTCAGACTGACCGGCAAATTGCAAGGCTGGACTGCTCCCAAAGATGTCATCTTGAAACTGGCCGGCGTATTGACCGTTTCCGGCGGTACCGGCGCCATCATTGAATACTTCGGTCCCGGTTGCGAATCGATCAGTTGCACCGGCAAAGCCACAATCACCAATATGGGTGCCGAACTGGGCGCTACCTGCTCGGTGTTCCCTTTTGACGAACGCATGGCAATTTATCTGCGTGCCACGGACAGAGCCGATGTAGCCAAGCTTGCCGCCGACTTCAAACAATACCTCGTCGCCGATCCGGAAGTCGACAAAGAACCGAACAAGTACTTCGACGAAGTCGTCGAGATCGATCTCGACACTCTTGAGCCGTACGTTGTCGGACCGCACACGCCAGACCTGGCGCGTCCAATCTCGCAGCTTGCCGAAGATGTCAAAAAGAACAACTATCCCGATGAACTGCGCGTCGGCTTGATCGGCAGCTGCACCAACTCATCCTATGAAGACATGAGTCGGGCTGCCGACGTGGCAGAACAGGCAGTGACTAAAAAGTTGAAACCAGCCGTCGGACTTCTGGTTACACCCGGCAGCGATCAGATCTATGAAACGATCAAGCGCGACGGTCAGATGAAGACCTTCGAAGAATTCGGCGCCACCGTGCTCGCCAATGCCTGCGGTCCGTGCATCGGACAGTGGAAGCGCGAGGACATCAAACCCGGCGAACGCAACTCGATTATCACCTCCTTCAACCGCAACTTCAGCCGTCGCAACGACGGCAACGCCGAGACATGCGCCTTCATCTCCAGCCCGGAGATCGTGCTTGCGCTCTCGATTGCCGGACGTCTCTCATTCAATCCACTCAAAGACGAACTCACCACCAGTGATGGCAAGTCGGTTAAGCTCGATCCGCCGAAGCCCGCACCGGAAATTCCGAAGAATGGCTTCGTGACTGTGCATGATGGATATGTGGCGCCCAGCAAAGACGGCGACAAAGTGAAGGTGATCGTCAATGACACCAGCGAACGACTGCAGTTGTTGGCGCCATTTGCGCCGTGGGACGGTAAAGACTTCCAGGCACTGCCCGTGCTTTTGAAGGCTAAAGGCAAATGCACCACCGACCACATTTCCGCTGCCGGTCCGTGGCTCAAGTACCGCGGTCACCTGGACAAGATCAGTGACAACATGTTCATCGGCGCCATCAATGCCTTCAACGAAAAAACCGGCGAGGGGCTCGACGTCATAAGCTCGGACATTAAATCGTACCCGCAAGTGGCTCGCCACTATAAGCAGGAAGGTCTGGGCTGGGTCGTGGTCGGCGACGCCAACTACGGCGAAGGCTCCAGCCGCGAGCACGCCGCCATGTCGCCGCGCTTCTTAGGCTGCAAAGCCGTGATAGTGAAGAGTTTCGCCCGCATCCACGAGACCAACTTGAAGAAACAGGGCGTATTGCCGCTGACATTTTCAGATCCGGCCGATTATGACAAGATCAATGAGAAGGATCGGATCAGCATCGTCAACCTTGGCTCACTTAGACCTGGCACCAAGGTCGAAGCCATGATCGAGCATGAGGACGGCTCCAAAGAGAAGATTATGCTCAATCAGACGCTCACCGACGAACAGATAGAATGGTTCAAAGCTGGTTCCGCACTCAACTTGATCAAGAAACGCCGCGAAGGCGTGCTCGCCAAATAGGAGAGGAGACACTGAATAGATGAATGGGCTGTTTGGCGAAGGCGACCTGATGACAGGGGCGGCGGATTTCGACGCCGGCTTCGATCAGCAGACCATTCATTTGCAGCAAGTGGACATCGTGCCGGAAAAACCCGGACAGCTGAGCGTCGAATTCGCCCTGCCGAAGGGCTTCCACCTCAATCATGATGCCACCGTCAACTACAAGATCACACAAATCAGCGGCGAAGCCATTCAGATAGATTCCAGCGTCCATGCTGGTCGTTCTGCGTCAAACCGACCTCTCCTGATTCCCTACACGGGCGGAAAGGAAGGCTCGGCTGGTGACCTGGCGCTTAACGTCGACGTGCATTACTGCCACAAAGACGACACCGGCACCTGCCTAGTCAAAACCGTCCGCATCCTGGCACACGTCAAAGCGATCGGCGAGAGCGGGCGCGACTGGTCCATGACCTGCAACATCGTCGAAAAGTAGCTGCTGCTGGATCAGGCGAAAAACAACAAGACAAGCTCTACGCCGGAAAACGCGAGCATCAAGCCGTTCGGCATGAATTTCTTTGTTTTGAAGAGACGAAATCCGAACATCGCAATCAGAAGCCCGCAGACAATCTTGCCGAACAGAAAACCAGCGGCAGAATTGCGGCAAGCCATCGAATAGCAGGTGGCGAGCAGCGCTCCGCTGATCATTCCAGCGATCAACGACATCTTGCTTTTCGCTTTAAGAAACCCTATCGCACCCCCGGCACAGACCAGGACTGCAAGTACCAGAAGCGAGATTTTGCCGACGTCTTCCACAATTGAACCTCAAGAGCGCGCCAATTCTAGCAGATTTGAGGCAATCGCCCTGTGCTATAGTCTCTATGCAGCTTTTACTCCCGTAATACATGTGGCCGGCTACTTTATCTATGACCAGGTGCGGAGCATCTAACAGCAGCAGTAGCGGCCAGGTTCTCGGCAAAGTCCTCGAGACGTCGGCCAAAATAGCCCTCGGCGGCGCGGCTGTGCTCGGCGCTCTCTACTTAGCCCTGTCACCGCGCATCGCATCACGCCTCTACGGCGGCGTTATGTTTCATCCCCATCAATTTCCTGACGATCCAGAACTCCTCGATATCGAAGGCGTCACGCGCGAGGAGATATTCTTCGTCAGCAACAAGTTGCGGCTGCACGGCTGGTACTTCCATGTACCAAAATCGACGAAGACGCTCTTGTTCAGCCACGGCAACACCGGCAACATCCTCAACCGCGAGACGATGATCGGCTTGCAACTGAAAGCCGGTTACTCGGTCTTTATATATGACTATCGCGGCTACGGGCGTTCCGAGGGCAATGCTTCCGTATTCGGTATCGTCGCGGATGGTTGCGCAGCTTATGATTACTTGATCCAACAACGCGATTTGAAGCCTGAGCAGATTGTGCTTTACGGCGAATCTTTAGGAGCCGCCGTCGCCTGTCAAATTGCCGCCCGCCGAGAAGCTGCGGGGATTGTTCTGCAATCCGGTTTCAGTTCGCTGCGCAAAATCGGCATGGAGACGATACCCTTCATTCGCATCTATCCGAAGTTTCTTCTGCCGCAACCGGAGCTGGACAGCGCCGCGGTGCTGGAGCGAGATCATCCGCCGCTTTTGATCATTCACGGCAAAAAAGACACAGTGGTGCCATTCACGCACGCAGACGAGATATACCGCCGAGCGCTTGAGCCCAAGCACTTCGTTCCCCTAACGCGTTGCGGGCACAATGATATTCCTTATCTGGCGCCCGATGAATATATTGGAGCCTTGCGCACTTTCGCCGGCACGCTCAAGTCAGGCACCACTGCCGGTGCCTAGCGCCGATTCATGTACTTGCTGGCGATCACTCGCTGCAAGTCGCCTGGTATGAATCGCTCGACCATGGCTTCATCGGGTTTTTGTCCCGATTCAAGCAAACCAATCACCGTCTGCAACTGCGCTGATTTAGCGGTGATAGCTGTCGATTGACGCAATTGACGCACGTTTACCAGTTCGTCCAGTTGCTCCAGGGTAACGTCGCTGATGAATTTCTTGATTTGCGCGGCGGTTAAGTCGAATGGTCCGACAGTCAGCGTCTTCCCATCTTCTGCCGTAGAGCACTGATAGAAAATCGGGTCTTCCTTCTCTGGTGCTGGATTGAACAATCCGATCGGAATGTACTCCGGTGGCATCTTCGGACCGTCGTCGTTGCTCATTTGGCTTTCAAAATCCATTGTTCAGTCGCTCCAGTAGTATAAACGAGTGGACGAAGGGGTTCGGCAGATCAGCCTGCTTGATTGGCACAGCACGGGCATGACGGCATGATGCGCGGCAGCGTGCCGGTCGGTGACTTGGTTTCCTTATCCCAGGGCTGCGGTGACCGAACCTCAGGAGTTCCGAAAGTCATCGGAAGAGGCATTTTCTTTTCGAACTGAGTCACCCTGGCTCGGTTAGCTTCGTTGTTCTCGCCTATGTTTCCATCAGGTAAGCGAATGAACTTGGCGGTGCCGTCGGAATTCTTCCCGTACCGCGGATCGGCGTCGATCTCCTTCTGGTCGTATTCCTTGATGATCTTGTACAGCTCGGGAGACCTGGTGAAGAGCCGCGTGCGATCTTGTTCTCCGCCTCTGAAGAGCCACAGCCCCTCGGCTTGATTTTCAACGGGGTTGGTAAAGTACCAGGATGCCGGTCTGACTGCGGCGCGCTCTTGCATCTCGATGCTGCTGATCGTGACTGCGTCTTTGTCTTTAAATCCGGAAGCCGGCTTGCCGTCAGCCTTGAGCGGGCGCCCTTTTTCATCCACGCGCGTCCAACCTGTGCCGTTCGGATTCTCAGTGTAGTAATTGCCGTCTTTTCCTTTCAGTTGCCATTGCATAGCCCCGTCTTCGGTCTTCACTTTGCGATAGCCCATCGCTTCGAATGCCCTGTCGAGAGCGGCGGCATCGCGCTGACGCATGTTGTGTTGTCCGATGTGGGCAAACTCGTGCATCGCTGTATCCTTGAAGCCTTGGAACGTCCGCGACAGCGGTTCGAAGACGATTCGCTCCTGCTCGTCGTCGCTGACACGTCCCGGCACATAGGCATCGTATGGAGTCGACGGTCGCGCGGTAAACTCGACACGTACAGGCTTGCCATTGGCACTTCTTGCACTCGGTTGCGAACGCATGGCGGCTTGCTCAAGCGCCAGCAATTCGTCGACCCGCGGGGTGCGCAGTGCGGCATCTTTGCCCTGCAGGCGGTCAGTCTGTCCGTCGCGGCTGATCTGCAGATTGTATTTTGCTTCGATTTCTTTGATTTTGGCTTCGCGCCATTGAGTTAATTGGCGTTCGACTTCCTTGGGATCATCGCTGGTGGTGTCAAGGACCTGCGTCTTGGCACCATTTTCTCCCTCGACATAGTATCGACGAACGCGCGTTCCATCCGGACGCACAACCTCCGTCGAGGTGACGCCGAATTTCTCTTCGAGAGCTCGCATTGTTGGGGCGGCTTCAGTGAAGATTTTTTCCAGCGATTCCAGTTTGCCCTTCAAAGACTTGTCGTTTTTCAACAATTCGGCCGCGGCTTTCTCGCGCACCGCGTTGATCTGCTCAGGCGTCAAGCCCGCTCTGGCAGCCCGCTGATTGAAGTCGAACATCTGGGTCTCGGCAGCGAACACGTCCCGGTGATCGCTGAAAGCTTTCTGCACCGCCTCGCGCAGATGTGCTTCCGACAGCATAGTAAGAGTCGCATCCACAGCCTCGCGCTTGAGCGGATTCCAGCGCTGTGCTTTCAGGTGGTCGGTCAGTGTTTCTCCAAACATTTCTTTGTACTGGCGATCGAGCGCGACTTGATCGGAGGGCAGGAGTTTGGCGACTGTTTCGCGAATGCTCTCATTGCTGGTAACTGCCCAGTCAGTCAAACGCATCAGCATCGCCATATTGCGCAGTTCGGCGACGGTCAACGTAGTTTTTTCGGAGTTGCCGCTTGCATAGTCCGTGTGCAGCTTGCCGTCCTCGTCTTCGAATCGGAACGTACCATCCGGCTGCAGCGAAACATCACTCATGGTCTGTCCGTTACTTGCCTTGAAGCTGCCAAAGCGCACACCGAGCGCATCGAATGTGGCAACGAAGCCGTATCTCTTGCCGTCACGGTCGATGATCCCGTTCATGCGTCCGCGCTCGTCGTATTCGAAAAAGCGGTGCGTGCCGTCCCAGTAACGGACGCCCGTGATGCGCCCATCGGCATCTTTGCTGAGCAGCGAGCCGTCATTCTGCGAGATGGACTCGCGTCGATCGCTGTATTGAAAATGAATTCCCCTTTGCGAATCGGTAACGATGTAAGTACCTTCTTTCGTGACCTGGGGCGATTTCAATCCCGTCGGTTTGCCGTCGGGTCCGACCAATTCGCCGTTGGCATTGACGGTGAACAGGCGGTTGTTGTCCAGCACCGTGTCGATTTCGCCTTTGGCGTTATAGGTGAAAGTGCGCATGTCGCCGTTCGCGTAGCGAACTCCGAAAACGCGCCCGTTGGCGTTTTTATAGACGGTCGAACCGTCTTCGCGCGTCACCACCTGGTTGCCTTCCGGCGTGGTGAATATCTTGTCGCCGCGCTCCGGGGGTTGCGCTCCGATTCTTTCGTTGAGCGCGTCCGCTGCTTGCGATTCTCCGCTTTGTTGCCCATCTACTTGCGGCTGCCCGGGCTGAACGCGGGCTTCGACAAGAGTGATCGGCGGTATCAACTTTGCCGACACCAACGGCGCGTTACTGTCTCCCACCCCATCGTGGGAGACAGCAGCACGCACGCTCGCATCACTCAGTGCTGCCGTCACGCGGACGGCATCCAGCCCGTCCGACGCGGGACCTTCATACGGCTTTTTGGGCGCGTCAAGGTACTCAACCAAGGCATGTCCTCCCTGAGTGAAATGCGACCCCTGAAAGGGTTCTTGCATGAATTCTGGTTGCGGTGGGTCTTAATCCTTGGCAACTACACTAACAGGAAGGTATTACCGAGACGTTACCGGTCGATTTAACCGGAGTCCTGTTCGCCACCTGGGAAATTGTCCCGGATAACCGGGATTGTCATGAGACACCCCTGCGCAAAGTCGAATCAGCCGAAAGCCCAAGGCGTAGCGCCTTTTCGGCAGCAGCTCTATCTTTTTGCCCCTCAAGTCGCATTACGCTAAACCGGGACTTTTTCCCAGGCGCCGTTTGGGGATGGGTCAACGCCTGCACCATCGGTGGTGCCCGGTCCTGCATGCAATTGGCGGCCCCGGGCGCATGCCCGAATCAGCATGGGCAGGCTTTCAAGACCTACTACATGAAGCAGATTACGCGGAAAGCGAACAACCCATTTCGCTATAATTAGTCGCGGTCGCAAAGAGCTGAAAAGAGCGCGGCCGACGGAAATGAAGGGATGTCACGTTAATGACTGATATGCACACGGCACAGTCCACCGACAAGCCGTTTACCACGCGACGCACCGACAACTGGTGGGTCGAACCAACGCTGGTAGCCATCGGTTTCGGGCTGTTCATCATCTATTCGACGTTCAGAGCGTTCGAGTTCAACTACTTTTACACCGACCCCTACCTGTCCCCGTTCTACTCGCCCAACCTGGTCGAGTGGTTCAAATTGGACTGGTGGCGGTTCTCTCCCGCGATACTTATCTTGTGGATACCTGCCGGCTTCCGGGCCACTTGCTATTACTACCGCAAGGCCTATTACCGCGCATATTTCTTAGACCCACCTGCCTGCGCAGTCAGCCACTTCGGTGGACATAGCTACTGCGGCGAACAAAAATTCCCGCTGGTCATGCAGAACATCCACAGATATATGTTGTATCTGGCGATTTTTGTCATCGGCGTGCTCTGGTGGGACACGTTTCTCGCCTTCAGCAAAGGCGGCAAGCTCTTTATCGGATTGGGCAGCATCGTCTTCCTGATTAACGTCCTCCTTCTCAGCAACTACACCTTCGGTTGTCATGCCTGGCGGCATATTGTCGGCGGCAAGCTTGATTGTTTCTCATGCTCGAGCATGAACCAGATGCGCCACGGCATCTGGAAGTGGGTGACCAAACTGAATGAGCACCACATGTTCTGGGCGTGGCTCAGTCTCTTCTCCGTCGGCTTCACCGACTTCTATGTGCGATCGGTGGCGGCAGGCTGGTGGAAAGACCCCATCTTCTTCCAATAAAAATCTGCGATCAAGAAAGTAGGAATTAGATCGAAATGGCAAACTACGAAACTCATGTTTACGACGTACTGGTTGTAGGAGCAGGCGGCGCCGGGCTGCGCGCGGCAATCGAAGCCTCCTCCAAAGGAGCCAACGTCGGACTGGTCTGCAAGTCGCTGCTCGGCAAAGCGCACACCGTCATGGCCGAAGGCGGCATCGCCGCAGCCATCGCTACCGTCGATGAGCGCGACGGCTGGGAGACACACTTCCGTGACACCATGATCGGTGGCAAGTATCTCAACAACTGGCGCATGGCTCAAATTCATGCGCAGGAAGCTCCCGAATGCGTCTACGAACTGGAGCAATGGGGCGCGGTGTTCGACCGCACCAAGGATGGAAAAATCCTGCAACGTGCGTTCGGCGGTCATACATATAAGCGACTCTGCCACGTCGGTGACCGCACCGGTCTGGAAATGATTCGCACCCTGCAAGACCGCGGCGTGCACCAGGGCATCGCAGTGCACATGGAACACACCATCTCCCGCCTCTTCAAAGACGGCGACCGCATCTCCGGAGCGCTCGGTTATAACCGCGAAAACGGCAACTACGTTCTCTTCAAAGCAAAAGCCGTCGTGCTGGCCACAGGCGGTGTCGGACGCGCCTTCCCGGTGACGTCCAACTCCTGGGAATACACAGCCGACGGGCACGCGCTGGCATACGACGCCGGTGCCGATTTGATCGATATGGAATTTGTGCAATTCCACCCGACGGGCATGGTCTGGCCGCCGGGCGTCAAAGGCATTCTGGTCACCGAAGCGGTGCGCGGCGAAGGCGGCAAATTGACCAACTCGGAAGGCAAGCGCTTCATGTGGGAATACCTGCCGCCGCAGTTGGTGGGCGACTATTCAAAAGACACAGCCGAGGCCGATGCCTGGTTGCAAGACACTCTGAACGGCATCTTGAAGAGCGAATACAAGCGTCCGCCGGAGCTCTCCACTCGCGACAACGTTGCTCGCGCCATCTACGAAGAAGTGCGCGCCGGACGCGGTTCGCCGCACGGCGGTGTCTTCCTGGACATCAGCTATCAGCCCGCAGAACGCGTTAAGGCAAAACTGCCTTCCATGTACCACCAGTTCAAAGACCTGGCAGACGTAGACATCACCGCCACACCGATGGAAGTCGGACCTACGATGCACTACATCATGGGCGGCATCAGAGTTAACGCCGATACAGGCGAAAGTCGCGTTCCCGGTCTCTTCGCAGCCGGCGAATGCAGTGGTGGCATGCACGGTGCCAACCGTCTGGGCGGCAATTCGCTATCAGATCTGATCGTGTTCGGACGCCGCGCCGGCCGCGGCTCGGCAGACTATGCGACGAAACTTTCAGCGGCTCCGCAAGTCTCTGATGAAGACGTGAAAAATGCTATTGCAGAAATGGAAGCGCCGTTCAATCGCACCGGCGAAAATCCTTATCAATTGCAGAAAGAACTGAATGCCATCATGGACACCCATGTCGGCATCTTCCGCGAAGAGAAAGAACTCGAAGAGGGCATCAAAAAACTGGAAGCGCTCAAAGAGAAAACGAAAAATGTCTCCATCCGCGGTGGCAAAGTCTACAACCCCGGCTGGCACCTCTGCCGCGACATGCATAACATGCTGATCGCCTCTGAAGCCATCGCCCGCAGCGCGCTGTCTCGAAAAGAAAGTCGCGGTGCGCACAGCCGGACCGACTTCACCAAGACCGACGAGTCACTGAGTGGCGAAAATACGGCCATCTCCAGAAATGCCGACGGCAGCATGAAACTGGAGAAGACACCGAAGCCGGAAATTCCTGAGGACCTGAAGAAATTGTTCGAGAAGAAGGAGCCCGCACATGCGTGAAGCCAAGTTCAAGGTTTTCCGCGGCACGAAGGAAAACAACGAGTTCAAAGAGTACAAAGTGCCTGTAGAAGAAGGCATGGTCGTACTCGATGCCATGCACTACATCCAGAAAGAACTGGACCCCGAGCTCGCCTGCCGCTGGAACTGCAAAGCCGCGAAATGCGGTTCATGCAGCGCGGAAGTCAACGGCAAACCCGGTCTGATGTGCAAGACCCGCCTCGATCACTTCGATCCGGAAGAAACTCTCACAGTCGAGCCGCTCAAAACGTTTCCGGTCATCAAAGATCTGGTCACCGACGTGTCCTGGAACTACGAGATGAACAAGAAGATCCAGGGCTTCAGCCCGGATCCCAACGACAAACAACCATGGACCATTTACCAGGAAGACATCGACCGCGTGCAGGAATTCCGCAAGTGCATCGAATGTTTCCTCTGCCAGGACGTGTGTCACGTATTGCGCGATCACGACCGCAAGGATGCGTTCATCGGACCGCGTTTTCTGGTGCGCATGGCCGGTCTGGAGATGCACCCAAAAGACACAGCCGATCGCATCCCGATGATCAAAGAGCAGGCGGGCATCGGATTTTGCAACATCACCAAGTGCTGCACCGAAGTTTGTCCGGAAAGCATTCACATCACCGACAACTCGATCATTCCATTGAAAGAGCGCGTCGTTGACGAGTTCTTCGACCCGATCATGTGGGTGCTGGGCAAGATGGGCATCGGCAAGAAGAAAACCACCGCAGCTAAATAGGAATCCCCATGTGCCACTGATACGCGGCGCGCATCGCGTCCTGCTCCTGACGCAGGCGCTCCATACGCTCTTCGATTGCCTTCTTCACATTAGGGAATTTCGCCAGTAGGTCGGGATCTTTGTTGGCAGCCGATCCGTTCATCTCGGCCCAGACATCCGCGAATGCTTCTCCGCGTCCGGCAGCCGCAGGATCTGCGCTGCTTGCAACTCTGGTCAGGTAGTAAGAGTATTTCGCCCGATCTTCCGGAGAGAGGTTGGCGATGTCCCGTTCGTACGCCTCTTTAAATTCCTTGCTGTTAGAGAAATAGCCAAGCGCTTTGTCGACAGCGTGAGCGGTTTCATGCAGCAAAACTCCTTTGCCGCGCGTGGACTCTCTGTACTGCTGCAGATACAAATCGACGGCATGACTGGCGACTACGATTTCACTCTTATCGTTCTGGAAACGGCCGTCAGCATTTCTCCACGAAGATCCTTGCTGCCAGCCGGTCGGTTGGTTATCGACCAGTTTCGGATCGTGGTTGCGCAAGTTGTCCGTCAGGACAAACTTGTAGCCCTTCTCGTCGAGAAGCTGCCGTACTTCAGGCGGTAGCCGACCAATCGCTTCGGTCATCTGGTCGATGTTAGTTGGGTTACCCACGATCTCGATATTCGGTTGTCCCACCACTCGGCGCCGCATACCACTGCGGTCTTCCGGTGCCAAACCAAGAGCGTCGCGCATTGCGTCGTTGAAGTCATCCCACGCGGAGGTCGCCGGCTCAGTCAAGGTGCGCTGTCCGCGCGGGTTGTGGGGATTATTGTCCAGGGGCGGATCGGGTGCCTCACAGAGTTCGAACTCCGGCAAAACATTGGCACTGATCAACGGCGCATTGGGATCCCGAGCCTGTGGCTCAGCGCTTGTGCGTTGAACTCGATAGTCCTGAAGGTTGCCTTTCTCCTGCCCTTCTGCACTGTCTGAGTTAAGCGGCTCAATTTGGTCTAGCACGCAATATCTCCTCCCAGAGATGTCGGCGCGGTGCGGCGAATCTCGACGGCGAGCAACCTCGACGGCAAACTTCGATTTGCACTGGCAGGCACTGTTTGTGATGCGGCGGGTCTTCCTGGTAGTAAAGTATCAGGATTGGATTACCGAGACGTTACTTGCTCAAATCCGAGCGAGCGCCAAAGTCAGGTTGCCAAAGGTTGCGATAACTCATCTTTTTGCCTCGAAAATGATGAGTTATCGCAACCCCAACTCGCAGTCGAAGCGATGTGGCATTGAAAGATCAATTCAGTGCATGCACCAGATCGGTAACCGTGGCGACGGCAGTTGGATCTTGTTTCGTACCGAGATTTGAAACAGTTTTGCCGGTCACCACCAGTGCTGCTTTTCTGGAAGCTGCCAGGGCGGTTTTTGCCGATGCGGCCAGACGCGAAGCGCTCTCGGCCAGGCGGGCGGCGTTGAGGCTGGGCAGCGCATAAACTTTGGCGGAAGCCGGCGCGGAGGAAACCAGTGCCGGTGCCGGCGCGGCGTCCGCAACTTTTGCAAGCGCTGCGACAGGGGCAACAGCAGGGGCGCCGGCTATACCAATGACTGGCGCCAGGGTGAGTTGCATCAGTTCTTGATCGATGGCTGTTTCGGTGACGACGGTGACCAGATCGCCGGCATGAAACTCGATGCGCAGCTTGTGAAACTCAACGATGTCCTGCCAGACCGGCAATTCGATTTTCTGGCGCACGCGCAGCTCGACAATGCGCTTTTGCCCGTCGAACATCTCGCTGGTGTTGCCCAGATTGAGGTCGGCGATCAGCCAGCCCAGACGCGCGTCGTGGAAGAGGTGATCGGCCAGGACGCCCAGATCTTCGTTGGAACGCACCAGCCACGTCGGGCGAATGCGGGGCTCATACTTGCGAACTTGCGATTGAGCATCGGGATCGGTATCGTGCAGGACCATCTCGTCGGCAGCAATCAGATGATCGGCGTTGATAGTAAGTTGTCCGCCCTTTTCGGCAATTGCCTCGGCGCCGCGCACACGGGCTACGCCGGCGGAGATCAAAAGCGCAGCCAGGGCGATTTCCGGTCCGATCAAAGCAAGTTTCTTGCCGGGGCGCAGTCCTAAGCGACCGGTGAAAACGAGTTGCTGTGCCTTGCCGCCGGCTTCGACGATGCCGCCACGCACCGGGTACTGGCGGCTGATGCGCACGTCGGTGAACTGCCCTGGCATCTGCCCGCCGGCGCCATTGATAGCCAGCGCGATGATCACCGAGTTCAATGACTTGCTGCCGCCATTCACAGCTCCGGAAGTGGTGGCAATCTCTTGCCCCTTGACGTATTTGCCGTCGAAGATACCGGCGTTGGCATTCACTCGTGTTACTGCGGCTTCGACAAGCTGCGCGCTTTTCTGCATGTTGAGCGCGAATTGGTATGCGGAAACTGCGCCTGATACGTTGCGGCTGTCCGCGACCATGTGCACCATGGCAGCATGGTTAGAAACGGCGAGCGAGTTTGCTGTGCCGACAAACCCAGCGCCAAGTCTTGGATTGGCATTGAGGTTGCCATGGAGAGCTGCGTCGGCGGCGACTGCCCCGGCGAGGCGTGCCCCTGGTGCGTGTATTGCGGCGGTGAATGATGTGCGAGAAACATCTATGGAAGCCTCCAGTTGTCTGAGTAAAGCCGTTGGAGATTCGGAACCGGGCATCGGTCGGGCGACGCTTGTGCTGGCTGAGGAAACCACGGCGGAACCGCCGCGACTGGAAACAGGAGCATTGAACCCCTGCGCCTGAAAAACATCGGAGAGTCGAGCCAGCACACGGCTGACATTTATATGATTCGGATTGGCATTCTCGGTCGTGGATGACACGGAGGCGGTCACCGTCTGCGGTGCATATACAGCACGATGTCCGTATGCCAGACGGCGCTCTTCTTCTGCTTCTTCCCGGGCGACTCTCGGAGCAGCGACATTCGCATTCTGCAAAGAAACTTGCTGAGCGGCGCCCGGTTGCAATGCAGCCATCGGAGCGCTGGTGGTTTCGCCGTCATGCTGCTTACGCAGGTATTGGGCGCCTGATATCAGGTCACCCTCGAAATCGCGGCTCAGTTTCTCGAAGCCGCCATACTGCTGAATGCGTTGCAGTCCATCCGCCAGGCGGCCGCTGCCGGCAATCGCCATCGCTTGAATCTGCACAGGTTCGCTGACCCCGAGTGCCATCAGATTTGTCAGCCCGCTTTCAAACGACTTGGCGCCCGGCTTGTCTCCAAACGCGATCACCGCATCGATGCCCTTATCGATACTGCCATCGCCGGCGGCTTTCAGCGCCGCGATACCAGCAGCGACGTCACCCGTGGGTTTCTGCTGCGTCGAGGGAACTGCGTTGACTGCCGACCCCAGCCCAGGCATCAGCATATCGAGCAAGGCGCGGGCGGCTTGATTGCCGGCTGATTGCTGCGGGTCAGGCGACATGGACCCGCCGAGCCGCATAATGTTTTCGATGCCGTGATCGATGCTGCCGTCACCTACGCGCCTGACATTGCTGGTGCCATCGGTAAACGAACGCTCATCCGACATGGACAGGACATTTTTGATGCCGCTGCTGACGTCGCCGTTGCTGAATGTCACCAACGAACGCACGCCGTCGGCAAACGTGGAATCGGCTTTGTCGGAGAATCCGGCGACCTTCTGGATATTCTCGCCGATGGAGCCATTGGGGTCGACCATCTCTAAATTTCTTCGGCCGCCGTCGAAAGTGCGCCCACCGCTTTGAGCGGTGCCGGACGTGCCCTTATCGCTGAAGGCGATGACGGTGTCGATGTTTTGGGATAACTGTTCTTTCGGACCGATCGCGTGCAGGTTGTCGATGGCGGTGTCGAACGTTTTGACACCATCGGCACCCTTGTTGCCGAACGCGATCACCGACTGGATATTTTCTTCGATCGTGCCGTTGTAGTTGACCCGTTCGAGGTTCTCGCGCCCGCCACGGAACAGATGCTGCCCGCCATGCCCGGTATCGATGTCGTCGCTGAATGCGATTACGGTATCGATATTGGAGCCGATCTCTTTAGCTGGATTGACGCTGGCCAGGTTGCGAACTCCACCGTCAAAGGTGGGGTCGGCTTCGCCGGTTTTGCGCGGGCGATTGCCGAATTTGATGATCTCTTGAATGTTTTCGCTGATCGGTGCATCAGGGTTGACGCGCTCGATGTTGGAGCGGCCGCCTATGAAGGTTCTCTCGCCGGTCGGTCCGCGATCGCTGGCAGCCTTGACGCTGTCGATGTTCTGTCCGATGCTTTTCTTGGGATTCACCGATTGCAGGTTGACGATGCCACCATCGAAATCGCCTTCTTCTGTCTTGGCGTCGCTGAATTTTCCGATTTCTCTAGTGTTGGCGCTGATTGGTGCATCCGGATTGATGCGCTCGATATTGCGTCTGCCGCCGCCGAACGATTTGCTGCCGTCTGGTCCAACGTCGCTGGCCGCGATGATGCTCTGGATGTTGGAGCTGATCGGGCGATCCGGATAAATGCCCTGGATGTTGTTCCGGCCGCTTCCAAATGTCTTATCGCCGGCCGCATCTTTGTCGGCCATCGCAATCACTTCGGTGATGTTTTCGCTGGTCTTTTTATTGGGTCCGATCGATTCCAGATTGCGCCGTCCGCCAGTGTAGTCGCGCTTGCCCTGGGCATCAGGATCATCAAGCTTGACAATCTCCTGAATGTTCTGGCTGATTGTTTGTTTGGGATTGACCAGTTCGAGGTTCTGTCTACCGCCGGCAAACGTCTGCTTGCCGTCAGGTCCCTTGTCGCCGGTGAGAATCACTTCATCGATGTTCTCGGTGATCGACTTTTCGAGATTGAGATTGCGCAGATTGAAACTGCCGCCGCTAAACTTGCGCATGCCCTCTTTATCAGGGTCGGCAAAGGCTTTTACTTCATCGATGTTGGCTGCGTGCGTGCCCGCCGGGTTAACATGTTCAATGTTCGCGGCGCCGCCTTTGAAGCTCTTGCCGTCGTTAGAGAAGCCGCGCACCTGGTCGATGCCGTTGCGGACGGTGCCGTCGTCCGATGCCGACTTCAGGTTGTTGACACCGCTCAGGAAGGAGTCATCGTCCGAAACGCTCATCACGCCTTCGACGCCTTCGCTGATCAGGTTATTGTCGGAGGCGCTGCGCAAGACAGCTTCGCCGTCTCTTAAGTCTTTGGTGGCACTCAGGTTTTCGATAGACGATTTGACTTCAGCACCACTGACGGTGCCTTTGTTATCTTTGGTCGTGGTCAGGAGCGTGCGGGTGACACAATGGCAGTCTTCGACCAGGTGCCCGTCTTCATCCTTGTGTGTGCCGTAGCTGGTGCGGGCATAAGCGAGAGCTGCCTGGGGATCGACAATCTGTCCGGGGTTGGGATTGGGGTAGAGCGAGAAAACCGTGTCGATGCCGACGTTGAGATCTTTTTCGCCGTCGCGACCGACACCCAGATCGTTGAGGCTGCAGACGCCGTTGCGGCAAACGCCGCCGCCATACTGCGTGGCGCTGTCGAGCCCGCCTGCTACCGTGCCATCCTTATTAAGGCGTTTGAGCGAATCGGCGACATGTTTGACACCATAGCGCTTGCCGAGTTCGTTGATCAGGATGTTGAATCCTTCTCTGGCGTCGGTACCGCTCAAGATGCGTGCGTGCGTAATGCACACCTTGGCGTCACCATCTCCCAGGCAGCGTGCCGCTCTGGCGCCTTCGGCTCCATTGCCGCGTCCCAGCGATTGAATGAACTTGATACCGTCGTCGACACTGCTGCCGCCATTGGCTTTTGCGAGCGCAATCAAATTTTGCAGGGCGGCTTCGAAGTCATATCCTTTGTGCAGATCTTCGATAACGCTGATGCCCTTGCCTGCGTTGCCTTTGATGCCACCCAACTGTTCGAGGCGCCACATGCCTTTTTCAAGGTTGCCTTCGCCGAATTTTTCGAGCAGCGTCATGGCTTTGTCAATCGTGGTGCCGATGCGGACGAAACGTTGCACAGCTTCTTGAGCGCTGCCGCTGCCGAAGGTGAGCAGGCGTTCGACGGCGGCTTCATTGGTGGTGCCGAAACGTTTCAAGACGGCGAGTCCTTTTGTGACATCGCCGTCGCCCAGATCTTTGAGGACCAGAAGTCCCATGGCTGCGTCGCCGTTGCCCAGTTTCGTCAGCAGATCATGCTTTTGTGAATCTTTGCCGAGCAGTGCCTGGGCATCTTTGATTTCTTTTTTGGTGAACGAATAACTCTCGCTGTATTCACCTAAATGATAAGAAAGAACGTCGCGCGTAATAGAGGCGCTGCCATCCGCGTTGTACTTAACCGTGGTCGAGAAACCGGACCAGTCGTCTTCCTCGAACGAGTGGCTGCGTTCGGTGACTTTGCCGGCTTCGTTATATTTGACTGACGTCGACCAGGCGGAGCCGTCGACGGCTTTCGATGAATCCGATTCTTCGACCAGTTTGCCTTTAGGGTTGGTGGTTCGGGTTTGCTCGCGGTAGGTCAATCCGGCGGTGACGGTGAGGCGCGATTGGACTGTATCGCCATTGTCTTTTTTCTCGGTCTTCACGACACCGGCAGACATATCGCTGCCGATGGTGACGCCGCCGAAACTCGAGAACGGCGAGTCGACTGTGCAGACCTCGTCTTTATCGTCGTCGGCGTCGCTTCCACCGGTGGCGGCGGCGGTGCTTCCGGCTGCGCCGGTCTGCGGAGCATCACCGAAGAAAATGCGGGTGAAGTAATTGCTGAACGAATCGGCTGCGGCTTTCGCGTGGTCGTCGTGGTCATGGTCGCCATCGGCAGCCGATGCAGCGGCACTGGCGCCGGAGGGCTTTTCGCCTCCATGAACGCAATTGAGCAACAGCCCGGTGACATCCTCTGCAGATGTCACCATACCGTCGATCAACGTATCAAAGAAGGTTACTTCCTCGGACGCTGGCGGAGTTTTATCGATGGCGTTATCACACACTTACGCTCGCCCCGTGTGTTGATAGGTACGCAAATCGAGCAGCCGAGAGTTCCACAGAACTCTCAACCCCTTAGTTCTGATAGCCAGGTGAGAGTATTTACACGCGCGGGCGTATTTCTGGACAAGTCTGGACAAATCGGACACCCAAAAGAAACGCCACCTGACGGTGGCGGTCCTTGGGTATCGGTTAATCGGTTCGCGTTTAAAACTCAGAGGTTACCAGTGATGGTGATGGTGGTGTTTGCGCCAGTAGCGGTTGTAGTTGCCCCAGTTGTTGTATCCGTTGTAGCCGTTGTTGAAGCCGTTATTGCCATAGCCGTTATTGCCGTAGCCATAGCCGTTGTTGAAATACGAGTAGCCACGTGGATTTCCGTTGACCAGATAGCTCAGGAAGCTCTGCCTGGGCGCGCCGTAGCCGTAGTTGGCGTTGTTCCATCCGTAGCCGTTGCCCCAGCCACCGCAATGGTGGTGGTGCTTGGCATACGCAGGTGATGCCAGTGCTCCTATAACCAGAGCCAGCAATATCGCAATTCGTTTCATAAGCCCTCACCGCATTCACTCGGTTGTTCATCCGCAGATGACAGGGCTCACCTTACTCGCATCTTGTGGGGAACTCGTGTGGGGCTTTCAGGTGATTCTCTTGGCGTCCAATGGCGCTCTTCCATTCAGGTGGCCGTGCACACGGACACCACGCCCCTCCAAAGTGCACCTAGCAAGCCTTTCGTCCGTGTGCACGGCCGGTTCTCGGTAATTCGGCCGTGCACACGGCCACGCTCTCAGTTCTAAGCGCGCTTATCGGTGAGTTGTGACTATGCGTACTTGGGTTTGAGGGTCGGCGAGGCGGCTGGAACTTCCGATTCGGCGCCATCGATGACGTTGGCGACCGCGGTTGGATCCTGGCGGTCGGTGAGGGTAACGTCGGCGGCCAGTCGGGCTGCGTTGAGGGCGGGCAACTTGATCAATTGACCCGCACGTCCGCGTGCACCAGTCGCGGCTGCCGCTGTACCGGCGGTACCGGCAGTGGTGCCGACGGTGGCGCCGGCGCCTGCATTCGTTTGCGAAGTGGAACCTGCGGCAGACGCGTTGTTGGCGGCATTGGCTGCCGCTGAGTTGCCGCCGGCGATACCGGCTATAGCGGAACCGGCATTGGCAAGCGCGGCCAGTGCGGCGGGAATCCCCTGCAATGCGGGAACCGCAGTGCCCGTGCTCGGCGCTTCCGCACTGCGGGCGGCAACCGGTTGCGCCAAACCTGGCTGGGGAGCCACGGGGGCAGCTGGTCTCGTAACAGCAGTAGCCGGCGCGGGAGCGGCAGCACCCAGGACGGGAGCCAGGGAATTCTGCATCAGTTCCGCTTCGATCTGGGTGTCGGTGACCAGCGTGATCAGATCGCCGATCTCGAAATCGACTTTCAGTTTGTGGAATTCAACGATGTCCTGCCAGACCGGCAATTCGATCTTCTGGCGAACGCGCAGTTCGACCACGCGTTTCTTGCCATCGAACATTTCTTTGATATTGGGCGCGTTGATGTCGGCAATCAGCCAGCCCAGCTTGGCGTCGTGGAAGAGGTGGTCGGCGAGTTTGCACAGGTCTTCGCCCTGGCGGACCAGCCACGTCGGACGAATGCGCGCTTGATACTTGTGCACCTTCGAACGAGCATCGTCGTCGTCCTTCTGTTTTTGCTCTTCCAGTTCAGCCAGTTGTTCAGGCGTGAGCTGTCCTTCGGCGACCGCTTTCTCGGCGGCTGCCTTGTCGCCGCGAGCACGGGCAACACCGGCGGACACTAACAACGCCATGAGCGCAACCTCGGCACCTATGAGGGCGAGTTTTTTGCCGCGCGGCACGCGACCATTGAATGTCAGCGTCGTTGTCTTGCTGCCGGACAGGGCATCGATGGAGCCCATCAACGGATAGCGCCCGATGCGCACATCAAGCGGAGCGCGTCCGGGCTGCGTCAGCGAGATCAGAGCACCTTGCTTGGTGACCCGCACAACCTGCGCCATGCTGCCGGGCACCAGAATCTGTCCATCGGGACCGCGGACCAGACGCCCATTCAGGAGGTCGCCGGACAGCAGTTGCTGTTTCTTCTCGACATCCGAAAGGTGCGCAGCCGTTGCCGCCCGAGCGGTGTGAATCATGAGGGCCTGTGTGGTCTCTGCCTTGGCCCAGTATGCGGCGCGCCCTTCCTGCGCAGTGGCGCGAGCCAGCGCGGCAGTGGCTGCCGCCATGGTCACCTGTACGGCACGTGCATCGGCCATGCGCGCGGCATTGACAATCAGCATCTGCTGCAACGCGTCGCGCGCTACCATGCCGGCAAGTCTGCCACCGGCGCCGGTGTCACCGAAGCGTGCTGCCATTTGATTGAGTTGATTGAGGAAAGCTTGTGCCTGACCAGGTGTCAGCGGGCGGTCGGCGAAGTCGCGTCCTGCCGTGCGCACGCCTGAGAAACCTGGCGTGCCGGGACCGCCGGGGGTTCCCGGCGCACCGAGCGTGCCTGCGTTGAGCGCGCCGCGAGCCACGAACGCGCCGGAGAGTTGCGGTTGTCCATCGCCGCCCACGCGAGCCAGGGTGACGCGAGCACCGGAGTAGCCTGGATAGCCGGGCACATCCGGTTGGTTTCCTTTCGAGACCACCACTTGCGGTACATAGACCACCGGGTGGCGGTCATCAACCAGTCTCAGTTTCTTGTCCGGATCGTCATCGCGATGAGCATAGGGAGAAGCCAGCTTATCAGCAGCTGTCAGCGGTTTGTCCGGTGCCACTACAGGCAGTACCGCAGCCGGCCGGTCGGCCGTCAATGACGCGGTCACCACCGTCACGGAATTTCTCGCAGCCGCTTCCTGCTGGACGCGCAGCTGCTCGGCTTGTTCGGCTTGCTGGCGCAGGTTTTGCGCGCCGGCCAGCAGGTCGCCCTTGTTGTCGGATGCCAGTTTGTCCAGACCGCCATATTGTTGAACGCGGGCAAAACCGACGTCGAGCTTGCCACCGCCGGCGGCGACCATCGCTTCCACTTGTTGCGGAGTGATGTTCGGGTAAGCCTGCTGCAACATGCGAGCGCCAGCAAGCACATCGTTGTTGCCCGACATGTTCTTGAATGCCTGGAATCCGGCTGCCGCATCGCCGCCGCCTGCGGCTTTGACGATATCGACGGCGCGGCTCATTTCACCCTTATTAGCCAGCACCTGCATGGCTTCCACCGAGCGCTCGACGCTGCCATTGCCGGCGGTGCGCAATACATTTGTGCCGCCGGCGAAGGTGCCGTCGGTGGAGAGATTTTGTACGTTGCGGATGGCGCCGCTCATCTGACCGTCGGAGTTGGTCATGCGAGACAGAGTCTGGGCGCCGTCGGCGAAGGTGGCATTCGGTCTGTCGGAGAACGATGCCACCGCCTGGATGTTGTCTTTGATGGTGCCGTTCTGGTTGACGGCTTGAATATTTTCGCGACCGCTGTCGAATGTTTTGACGCCGCCGTTCGAATCGCCGAAGCTGATGACGGTCTGGATATTCTGCGACATCGGACCGTTGGGGTTGATGGCGCGCAGGTTGTCGGTGCCGCTGTCCCAGGTGCGCTGTCCGCTGGCGTTCTTGTCGCCGAAGTTGATCACAGAGGTGATGTTGGCGCTGTAGTCGGCATTCGGGTTGACGGAACGCAAATTGGCCGTGCCGCCGTCCCAGGCTTTGTCGCCGGGGGTGCCGGCGTCGGCGAAGTTTTTGACGCGATCGATGTTGGCGCTTGGTTGATCCGTGGGGCTGATGCGCGCAATGTTGGCGGCACCGCCATCCCAGGTGCGCACGCCGCCGGCGCCCGCATCGCCAAACCCGATAACGCGGTCGATGTTGGCGCTGATGGGCGCTGTGGGGCTGATGCGAGTGATATTTGCAGCACCGCCGTCCCAGGTGTGCACGCCACCGGAGCCGGTATCGCTGAAGGCGATCACGCGATCGATGTTGGCGCTCTTCGGCGAGTCCGGCGAGATGCGCGCCACGTTGTCGCTGCCGCCGTCGAACGTCTTCTTACCACCTTCGCCGGGATCGCTGAAGGCGATCAGGCGGTCGATATTGGCGCTCAGAGGGGCGTCCGGAGCCATGCGGTGCAGGTTGGCGGTCCCGCCATCGAAGGCGCCGGCACCGGTCAAGCCCACATCGCTGAAAGCTTTGACCGAATCTATATTGCGACCGATGTCGCGATCTCCGTCGACGCGCACCAGGTTGGCGCTGCCGCCGGCAAAGGTCTTGTCGTCGCCGAACGCCTTGACGGAGTCGATGTTGACGCTCAGCTGACGTTCGCCGGCGATGCGGTGCAAATTGGCGATGCCGCCGTCGAACGAGTACCCTTCGGATTTATTTCCGAAGTTGATGATCAATCCGATGTTGTCGGAGATCTTGCCGGTCTCGTTGATCCTGATGACGTTATCGGTGCCGCCAGCAAAAGTCTGCTTGCCGTCGACCACATCGCTGGCGTTGATGACGCTCTTAATGCGCTCGCTGTTCTCGACGCTGGCATCAGGATTGACCAGCAAAAGGTTGGCTGTGCCGTCTTTAAATATCGCGGGAGAACCGTCGGGATGCTTATCGCCGAAGCGCGCAACGTCAGCGATGCCGCTGCTGATGACTGGATTGACGAGCAACAGATTGGCTGTGCCGCTTTCGAAATTCAGAACGCCGTTCTTATGGTCGCCGAAATTGATCACATCTTGAATGCGACCGCTCATCAATCCGTCTGGATCGATCTTGATCAGGTTCTGCAATCCACCACTATATAGACTGTGGCCGTCGGAGAAATTGATGATATTGCCGATGCCACTGGCATTGGTGCCATCAGTGGAAGCCTTTTGCCAGTTGGCCATGGCGGAAGCAAGCGTTCCATCGTCGCCCGTCGCCAGCGTGTTGTCGACGCCATCGCCGGCCAGTCCGTGATCGCTGGTTTTCTTCAGCAGATCCATGCCGACAGAGATGTCGTTGTTCACGTTATCTATTGAAGCGATGTAGTCGGCAGTGTCGATACCGTTGACGGCGCCGTCTTTGTCTTTTGTTAGTTTGAGACCCTGGTTGACGCCCCACTCCATGTCGACGTGCGGTTCTTCATCCGGCGTGTCACCCGGCTTGGTGCAGAAGGCCATGAAGTTTTGGTGAGCCAGATCAGTATCGTGCTCTTCACCTGTCTTCTTGCCGTCGAATTTGTTGCGGGCTTCCACGCCGAGTTGGAAGCTTTCCCGACCTTCTCTATCGCGACTGAAGTGTTTAATCGCGCAAACACCGCCCGTGCAACCGGTTTCGTTTTGCTCCAGCTGCGCCAATACTGTTTCTGTTTTGTGCTCTTTATCGAGTTTATGGAAGTGATTGACGCCGTCGAGCATATTGCCGCCGTCGGCCATTTGATCGATGAGCATCGCATAGCCGGCTTTGGCGTC
Source organism: Candidatus Obscuribacterales bacterium (assembly GCA_046328035.1). Taxonomy (GTDB): domain Bacteria; phylum Cyanobacteriota; class Vampirovibrionia; order Obscuribacterales; family Obscuribacteraceae; genus JBGASG01. The sequence continues at coordinate 25,574 of JAXLXI010000014.1, forward strand.
GCCATCACCCAGTCGCTTAGCGAACTCCGTCACTTTCCCGGCATCGCCGTTGCCGAATTGAATCAGTGCTTTGATGGTCTGTTCAGGTAATCCACCGCCCATCTCATCAAGGAACTTAATGGCGTCTGCATAATTCTTGCCGCCATTAGATTTGGCGATCTCCAAGAGGTTTTGCATGCCCTTCTCGAAGTCATAGCCCTGGGCGAGAGTCTTGATGTTCTCGATGCCCAGTCCGGCGTTGCCGGAGTGACTTCCCAGGTGCTCGAGACGGTTCATGCCTTTCAATATTTCGCCGCCACCAAATGTGGTGAGACGCTCGATGCCCTTGTCGTATTTGCCATCGCCGACGCGCAAGATGCGGTGCGCAGCTTCTTCCAGGTCGCCGCTGCCGAACTGTTTGAGGCGCTTGACGGCATCTTCCGGCGTCTTGCCGAAAGTGTTGAGACGCTCCATCCCCTTATCGATGCTGCCTTCGCCCAGAGCCATGAGAGCGGTGTATCCGAAGATCTCGTTGCCGTTGCCGGCCTGGGTGAGTAGCTTCTCGCCGTTCGGTCCGAGTTTGGCTTTGAACGCGTCGATATCGGCCTGGGTCACCTTGGTCGGCTCACCCTCGACACGCCCATCGTCGGTGTACTTAGACATGCTGACGTCCAGGAGCTTGCCGTTGTCGTCGTAGTGGATCACACGGTTGTAGCCGCCACCATCCTGCGCATCTTCATAAGAGCGCTGGTGCTGGGTCAGTACGCCTTTGTCGTTGAACGTCTTGTTCTCGAACGTCCTGGAGCCGTCCGAGAATTCTTTGGTCATGCTGTCGCCGATTACTTGCCCTTGCGGGTTCTTGGTGGTGACACGCTCGGTGCGGGCGTCCTCTACACCCGTAAACGTCACCACCGTGTCGACTAAGTTGCCCTTGTCGTCGGTCTTTTGCGTCGTGTATCCGTAGGCTTTTTCTTTGGAGTTGTAGAAAATCTTGGCGTCTTCAGGGATGCCCAGGAGTTGCTTCTTGCCCCAGGCGGATACGGCGTCAACTTGCTTGCTGGCCCAGTCCACGGCGCCGTCAGCCAGTTGCCCGGCGTAGGTGCTGAAAACGTCTTTGAGGCTGGTCAGTCCGTCTCTGGGAGGGTCTTTCTTGGGGTCTTTGCCGTCTTTTGGAGCTGCGCCGTTGCCCGTATCCGGCAGTGAGTAGGCGCTGCTGGTTCCCGTCCGCAGCACGTCGTTCGGGTAAAGCGAACCCGTGTTCAGGTCACCGAGAGAGCTGCCGGTGCGTACGAATCCGTTAGTGACGATGTTGTCGAACGACCCGCCCGAGGCATACAGCTGGTCGCCGAGGTCCTGAGGATGGTCATGATCGCCATGGTCAAACTCGTCGAATTCATCCTCGACGTGATTATCCTCCTGGGGAGGACGCTTAACTTCTGGGGCGTCATTAGCCACGGGGAACGGAGACCGAGCAGTTGAACGGGGGAACGACAGCAATGGTCAGGGTAGAGGAGTTCCGTGCAATATTCATGTCACGCTCGTGGAATTCTTGTGACATGACCATCAAAATCACTACGAGTTTTCTCTCTCACGTATACATACCGACGTGAGATCTATACCCATTATCTGCCGCCGTCACACGGCTGAGCCCCGCCCGGACGCCTAGATTAAACGCTCGCCTGGCTTGAGTTTGAGCCTCTGCGACTGCTCTGTCGGGCTATTCTTCGGGTTCGGGGGCGGAGGGCGCCGGCTGGACCGTGTAGGTCCACGTGGCGTGCGACCGTTTGTCGTTCATGGTGAGCGTCATGACCTGCGCCTTTTCCATGTACGGCTTAATCGGGTCGATGATGCCGGTGCGTTGGTTTTTGTCCTGCAAAGACGTATCGACAACCAGCTCGACGGCTTCGTTGGCCATTTTGTCGCTGGGCTCCGTTCCACCCGGCTTTTTCCATTCGAGTTTGGCGGTAGCGCCGACTGCCTGCAGGTTTTTGTTCAATTCGGATTCGAGAATGTTGCGCGCTTCGATGTAAGTCAGTTTGGCGATTGGATCTTCCGGTTCAGGCTTCTTGTTCATCAGCTGACCAAGCCAACTGCCGGGGATAGCCGAAACGATGACTACAACCACGACAATCAGTCCCAGGAGGATCGGAATCCAGTTGATGCCCTGCTCGGCGGGTCTGAAGGTCGGTCCCTTGGTGCGGCGCACCACTTGCCTGGTGCCGCATGACGGGCAGACTTCCTCATAACCGTGAAGGGGAACTCGACAGGCTGGACAATCATGCATAAAGTTTCTTCCTGACCTTTCGCGCTGACATCTTCAAATTTAGCAGGCTATTCGCCAATGGGGCGATTGACATCCGTAGATCGTGCTGCTGAAAATCGCCGGTCAACAGCCTTGAGCGGAATCACCAGTCCAAGCAGAAAACCACTTACCATCCCGCCCAGGTGCGCCATCGAGGCAACGCGCGGCAACTGCGAAGTATTCTTTTCGTCGTGCGAAAGCGCGAACAGGTTGACGATTTGATCGAAGATCACCTGCACGCCGGCCAGACTGAACAACCAGATCAATTCGGTGCGCCTGATATTGCTGGGAATAACCCCGCGCAGGCGCAACATGGCTGCAGTGCCGGCGCCGAAGATGCCCATGATGGCGCCGGAAGCGCCCACCGCCGGCTGATCCGGCGTAGACAGCATGTGAGCGCAACCGCTCAGCAATCCACAAGCAAAATACAGAAGAAGAAATCGCGGCGTGCCGTAGAGGCGCTCGACCAATTTGCCGAACCAGACAAGACCGAGCACGTTCATAGCCAGGTGCGAAATGTTCGCGTGCAAAAACATATAGCTGAGCAGCCGCCAGTATTCGCCCTTCATCATCACTTCCGGTGCCGACAGGACGCCGTTGGTGGAAAGTTCGGCAATGTGAAACGTCAGCGGACCGGGCGTAAATTGCCAGAGATTGCCGATCAGAAAAACAAGAATCAACGACACCAAAAGCACCTTGGTGCCCGGACCCATTTTGGAGGGCGCGATCAGGTCATGGATGTAGCGAGCGCGATCGAGAAGAAACTGCAGACGCGGCGCGTAGGCGGCAATCGTCTCTTGATCCACGACCACATGCGAGACGCCGTCGACGTCGCTCGGCATCGTCTGTGGTGGCTTCGACTGAAAATAGGTCGATGGCATCGGCGGCACAGAACCCCAGGGCAGGCTCTCATCCGGCACCGCCGGTGGTGCGGTTGCCGGCGGCGCACTGTGATCTTCCAAAAGGTATATAAATCCCTCGATGCGCCTTCTCCATGGATCGTTGCCGACCGGCACCAGTGACAGTGCCTGGCGGAAAGCAGCGAGCGCCCGATCAACCTCACCGCGGCGCGCATAACAGCGTGCCGACCAGAAAACTCGACTGTATTCAGGCAGCGCATTGCGCCCGCGCGAGAGACGATCGGAGATTTCAGCCAGTTGCTTTTCTGCTCCGAGCAAAGCGGAGTATGCCATAAATACGCTGTCCAGCGTCAACGGATGCGACCGATACGATGCCAGATCGTGTTCTTCGAGCGCTTGCAACGCCTGCTCGTACATGTCCAGCTCCAGATAAGCGCGTGCCGCAGCCGTGAATACATCGAAGGGCATGCGGTCGCCCCGTTTCTTCCCGGCTGGTTGTGCAGCAACGACGGCGGCGCGATCGCGTTCGAGCTTTTCGTACTCCTGGACAATGGCGGGATAGTCGCGCTGAATCACCCGCCCCAACATAACATAGCCGTGCAGGCTCTCTTTTGCCCGCCGCGGCAGTCCGGAATGATCCCACTTTTCGATCAGGCGATTAGCTTTTTCAGTCTCGCCGCTGACGATGGCATCGACCGCCTCTGCCATTTCCTGACCGAAGAGCCCCACCGGTCCCCAGATCAAGAGGCGCGCACGGCGCGCTTTTTCCACGGCCGATTTGGTGCGCAAAATAGTCAGATCGCTGAGCGCGCGGTTAGCCAGTGCACGCGAACCGAGGTTGAAGAGAAAAAAGAGACTCCAGCCCACCAGAGCCCAGAGCGCATAGTTGCCGGTGAGAAACCCCAGACCGCCGGCTGACAGAATCAACAGCTGTTGAATAATGCCGCCCCAAGTCCATTTGATACCACCGCGGATGAGGAAAATAATCGCCAATCCGGACGACAAGATCAGCGGATAAAGCCAGAGGGAAAACTGCGACATCAGGACAAATGCGGCAGCGCTTTGACGAAGCGGTTGGTGATCAACTGCGGGCGGGTGATGGCCGACCCGACAACGACCGCCCAGGCGCCGCGCCGATAGGCTTCCTTCACATCATCGGGAGTCCACACGCGTCCTTCCAGAATAATCGGCAGTTTGGTTGCTTCCACCAGCTTAGATAAAAGCGGAAAATCAGGCGGTGTTTCGGGTGACACGCGCGTTTCTTCCGTATATCCGGAGAGCGTGGTGGAGATGATATCGGCACCGGCGCGCGCTGCATTGGCGCCATCTTCCGCCGTGCTGACATCGGCCCATACCAGCTTGTCCAGTTCGTCGTGGACGCGTTTGATGATCTCCTCGACTGTCGAATCATCCGGACGCCGGCGCATGGTGGCATCCAGTGCCACCACATCGGCACCAGCGTGCGCAATGGCTGCACAGTCATGAAACGTGGGCGTGATGTAGACCTTTTTCAACCGGTCTTCTTCAGGCACCGACTCGTCTTTGATCAGCCCGACTATGGGTACGCCGGTGCGCTTGCGAACAAACGCGATGTGCTCGGCGCTTTCCAGACGCAGCCCGCGGGCGCCGCCATTGATGACTGAGAGCGACATAGCCAGGATATGTTCGGGCGCGAAGAGGGGCTCGCCGCGCGCCGCCTGGACGGAAACAATCAAAGACCCACGCAACGTGGCCAGTAGCTCTTGAGCGCGCTGTCTTCTCGAACCGATCACAGGTGTCCTATGCAGTTAAGCCGTCGCCCTACTTCAATGGTGGCAGATTGAGGCAGATGAACTTCGGCTGAGTCATCTCGTGTATGGCGTATTTTACTCCTTCCAGACCAATCCCTGATTCCTTGCGACCGCCATATGGCATGTGGTCGGCTCGGAATGTGGGGGCGTCGTTAATCATGACGCCGCCGGCATCGATGACGCGGGCTGCCTTGAATGCCACTTCGATGTTCTGGGTGAAGACACCGGCTTGCAAGCCGTAACGTCCCTCGTTCATGGCAGCGAGCGCATCATCGAGGTTCGTGTATCTCATCACCGACACGATTGGTGCGAATACTTCTTGACAGACCACCAGCATCTCGGGCTTGGTTTCGGAGAGCACCGTCGGCTCGACAATATTGTTTTTAAGAGCCTTGCCGCCGGTCAATACTTTGGCGCCTTCCTTTACAGCAGCTTCGATCCACTCAACAGTTTTCTCAGCCGATCCTTTATCAATCAGCGGACCAACATCGGTGGTATCGTCGATGGGGTCACCGGTCTTCAGTGCCTTGACCATCTCGACGAACATGGCTGTGAATTTTTCGTAGACTTTTTCTTGAACGTAGACGCGCTGCACCGAGATGCAGGTCTGTCCGGCGTTCACATAGCCACCGCGGCAGGCGGCTCGAGCTGCGGTTTCCAGGTCGGCGTCGTCGTGCACAACAATACCGGCGTTGCCGCCCAGTTCCAAAATCATGCGAGTGCCGGGAGCGGTTTTTTCCTTCAACTTCCAGCCCACTTCCGGCGAGCCGGTGAATGTCACCATGGCCAGCGCCGGATGTTTTACCAGCGCATCGCCTTTGCTGCCGCGGCAGGGCACGATATTGAGAACGCCCTCCGGCAGCCCGGCTTCAGCCATGATCTCAGCCAGCTTGAAGCTGGAGACGGGAGTTTGGCTGGATGGTTTAAGCAAAAGTGTGTTGCCGGCGGCAATCGCCGGTGCCACCTTATGCGCTACCAGGTTAAGCGGGAAATTAAAAGGTGTGATACCGGCGATGACACCAATCGGCTCGCGCAGCACCATGCCGATGCGCCCTTCGTTTCCTGCCTGACGGTCCATGGGAATTTGTTCGCCATCGAGGCGCAGAGCCTCTTCCGATGCGATTTTGAAAGTCATGGCGGCGCGCGTCACTTCGATACGCGCATCTTTGATCGGTTTGCCGCCTTCCAGGGCGATAATGCGTGCCAGCTCTTCGACACGCTCGACAATCAATTTGGATGTCTTGGCGAGAATTTCGGAACGCTGGTGAGCCGGCATGCGGCGCATGACGGTTTCAAATGTTTTTTGCGCCAGCTCAACCGCTTTTTCGATGGTTTTTTCATCGGCCTGGGCAACGGCGGCGATTACTTCGCCGGAATAGGGGCTCTTGATTTCTGTATATTCTTTTGACTCCACACCCTTGATGTTGAGCGGATACTTGACAATTTCTTTCAGCATAAAATTTCGTGCCCTTGAGCCGGAAAGACAGAAGTATGACGCAGTTCGGGTTTGGTAACTTCCTACTTAATGACTTCATTAGACTTATTTTCTTGTCAGAGAGAGGTGAAAACCGTTACCTTCCTACCTTGTTCCTAAGAGGCACGGTCCGGCTTGCTGCCGAACACAGGGACCGTCTAGAAGTGTCCAGATAATCTTGCAAAACAAATCCGACAGCCTGTGATTTCCAACAAACAATTTTTTGCTCTCATCGCACTCGTGAGCATGCTCGCGGCGCCTTTGTCGCAGCCGTATTCGCCCGCCGCGCAGGCTGTGGCCGCCGGTGAAGGCAAACATACGTTGCCGAAAGCCACGCCCGCGACCGGCGATGCACACAAGCGCCTCAAAGAAATCGAGAAGAACCACAAACAGGTTCTTGAGAAATTGCAACAAGCGCGCAAAGAAGAACGCAAGGCGCTGGCGGTTCTCAGCCAGACCAAGCAGAGTCTGCGCCAAACCGAGAACAAGCTCAACAACAGCCAGAATGAGCTGAAGAACACTGAAGCAAACATCGTTAAGACCGAGCAGACAATCACCATCACTCAGTCTCAGGAAGAACGCGTCTCAGACGAAGCTGCACAGCGCCTGCGAGAGATCTACGAAGGACAACGTCTGGGTCTTCTGGAAATGGCTTTCCAGGTGCGTTCGCTGCAGGCGCTGCTCGATCTTTTCTATTATCAAGAACGCATCGCCGCCTCCGACCGCATCATTCTCAGTGACCTGCGCGCCAAGGCGGTAGCACTGGCGTCTAAGCGAGACCAACTGGGCAGCAAGAAGAACGCCCTCGGCGACATGGTTTCCGAGTTCGCCAAGAAAGCATTCCAGCTCAACAAAGAAAAGAGCGAGCAAGAAGAGACGGCCGAGCGTCTGCGCACCCAGCGTGCTTTCTACGAACAGGCAGAACGCCAGCTGGCTCATGAGTCGGTGACTCTCGAAGCGCAGATTATTGCCATGGTCAAAGCCAGTAAGGGCGGCGGCAAGGAAGTGCAGCAGGGCTCAGGTAACATGCAACTGCCGCTGAAAGCGCCGGTCACCTCACCATTTGGCTGGCGGCGTCACCCGATCTTCGGCCTACGCAAATTCCACACCGGCGTAGACCTGGCTGGACCAAACCGTTCGTCGATTGTCGCCGCTGACAGCGGTAACGTGCTTTACTCAGGTTACTATGGTGGATACGGAAAGGTCGTTATTGTCAGCCACGGGAAGGGCATGGCAACACTGTACGCCCACTTATCCAAGGCAGCGGTATCCGCGGGTGAAGACGTCAAAAAGGGACAGGTCATTGGCTATGAAGGCTCAACTGGCTTCTCAACCGGTCCACACCTCCACTTTGAAGTGCGCGTCGACGGCAAGCCGAACAACCCGCTTTCCTACGTGCGCTAATCAGTTTGTCCATGTTGTCCTGACCAGCATAATTGCAGTCTGCTGCATCGCTGTTTCCTGCACAGGCACGGCGCTTGCAGACGACTCAGACTGCACCGCCGAGATACAAAAAGCGGTGGCGTTACGCAAAGAGAACAAGTACGCAGAAGCGGACACCTTGCTCACCGACTGCCTGCTGGTGGCACAGGCGAAAAATGCCGACAGTCCGGTGGTGGCGCGTGTCCTCGAGTCGCTCGGGCAGAGCTACTGGGAGCAAAGCAAATGGGACGAATGCGAGAAGTACTGGCGTCAGGCGCTTGAACTTCGCCGGAAGGTGCTGGAACAGACCGACATGGAAGTGATCCTCAATTTGGAATTGCTCGGCAAAGTCGCTTACCGCGGTGCGAAGATGCAGGAGGCACAGGCGCTCTACGACGAAGCGAAAAATCTGCGCGCGAAAAAAGATGATGCCGATAAAAAGAAGATCGCAGCATTGCAGGTACAAGGTGTAACGGCGCTCAAAGCCGGTAACACCGCCGAGGCAGTCACTGCCTTCTCCGAGATCTTGAAGGTCAACCCGAAATACATTATTGGACAGCGCAATCTCTTCATTGCCTACGACAACCAGGGCATCGCATTTTATGAGAAGCAGCAGTATGCGCCGGCAGAGGCAGCGTTCAAACAAGCGATCGCGCTCGCCGAAAAATATTCTTCCATCTCGCGCGAGTTAAAAGCAGATGCGATACACAATCTTGCTTCGCTTTATCATCGGCAGGGCAAATTTACAGAAGCCGAAACTAACTACAAGCAAGCAATTGAGATTCTTTCTGGAGCACAAAACAAGGTGCTGTTGCCACGAGCTATTAGTAACTACAACGACTTGCAGACCGACATCCGCCGCAGAGCTGAGCAGAAAAAGTTTCGCCAACAGAAAGAAACAGCAAAAATCGTGCAGTAGGACAGTAGAATAAGACCAGATCTACAACCACCGACGGTGACAGTTAATGGAAGAATCTAAGGCCCCCGATTCCGCCGCCCCTAACGCAGCTGGCAGCGCGCCCGCCGCAGCTGGAGGCGCTCCTGGCGGCGCCTATCAACGAACCAGCTTCCTCGAGCAAGCCATCCTGGGCATCAAGCACCTCGACTACTCCGCCAAGACCGAATACAAGAACATCCGTGCCAAAGACAAGCTGTCACTGTGGTTGCTGCCGCTGGCATCGTTCATGGCTGTCGCGGCGACATTTATCGGCGACATCACTATTCGCACGATCGTCTTGTCATTAACAACGCTGGTCTGCATGTATTACATCGCCCAGCGCATAGGCACAGTGCGCACATTTACAACCCGCCAGGCGTACTTGACCTGGCAGATGCTGATCGGTGCCTTCCTTTTTGGATTTACGCTGGCGCTTTTGACAATCAATATGTCCGACGTGGTCATATTGATGTCCACCTGGCAACGCTCTGCCTCACCGCAATAAGCAGCAGATACCGCATCTGGTGCATAGCGCCGGGTCTTGTTGTGTCCGTCGCTTTGGCGCAGCAGAAACTTGGGCCCTCGATTTCGGCCTTTGTAGAAATCAACACTAGTGTTGATTTCTTTTGAATCGCTCTGCAGGCTTGATTGCAAATTAGCCTTCGGCTGCCGACTAAAGGCTTTCAACACTTTTGTTGATTTCAACAAAGGGAGCAAGGGACACCCCAGCAAAGTGCAGCTCACAGGGCAGTTTCTTCACCATATCTGGTGCGCAGTTCCTGCAATGCCCTCTAACGACCGGAGCAGGTCTTGAAGAAGACCTGCCCCGCGAACCCAAACTTGTTGGTGATTACTTGAGATACCTGAAGAGTCCAGCGCTTACGCTATTTTGGCTGCCTTCTTCTTCATTTCAGCTACCAGGTCCTCCTGGCCAAGGAGATACCCCCGCCGCGCCTGATCGTCAGCGTAATTGACGATGCTTTCAGTGAGAGCGTTCAGCATGGAAAGCGGAACGAACTCGGAAATCTGGTTGAGCAATTGCTCTACGGAGACCCACTCTTCAGTGTTGAGCGGAATCGCGTCATCGAGCCGCGCGATGATTGTGTAGTTGTGCAGTTTGTCGGCTCTGGTCTTGTTCATGATATGCACCTTGGAAGTGTGGTTCCGTATTTTGAGCGTGGGAAAAGAGCGCACCACCTCGCCTGAGGCAGTTCGTCGATTTATGCGTTCGGTTCGTTTGGTTTAGGTTCGGTCGGTCGGTTGTTTCATCCCCGACGCTTGTTTTATTCCCGCGAAAACGACTTTTAACACCTGATTTAGTTGCCAAGCAAGGATTGGTTATCCAGCATACTTTTCTCGGTACTTGTCAGCCACGAACCTTTCAGCCTCTTCCCGGTCTGTGACTTGCTTCAGGGCTTGTGCTTCCTCCAGTTCTTCCAGAAGCTCGCCAACCATGCGACCAGGTTTGATGCCGAGCAATTGCATGATCTGTTCGCCGTCAAGAAGCTTTGGCAGTTTCCTCTGACTATCTACAAAGACGGGGTATCCAGCCAAAAGTTCTCGCAAACTGTTTTCAAGCGCACCACGAGTTTCTTCCAGTCCAGGACCACGTGTGGCACCAAGGTCCCCAAAGGCAAGCGTGATGAGCTCAGGCGTATCTTCGCCGATGTTTCTATAGAAGCGATGAACTGCTTTGTCAGTGGGTGGACCCTGGTGATAGAGCTGTCCAGGGCGCAGGTGGGCGGCAATCAAACGCGTGATCAAACGCTCAATCGGGCGCGACCATTTCAAGCGCTTGGCGACCGTTTCGTTCATCTGGGCGCCAAGCTTGTCGTGTCCTATAAATGTGTGGCGCCCCTCTTCGGTAATCTCCCAGGTGTCGGGCTTGCCGATGTCGTGCAGCAGGCATGCCGTCATGGTGGCGGCCCGGCGTGTCACGGCATAAGAGTCTCGGCGGCTGAGGCTCGAAAGCACGAATTCTGGAGCTCTCTGAAGAAACTCTTCCGACTGCGCCACAGCCTCCATTGAATGATCGAAGAGACCCAGGTGGTGATACGCATTGGACGTAACCTTGTGCTGCGCCGTCAGCTCCGGAAATATGGCTTCCAGAACACCGGTGGCACCCATCTCTTTGACCAGGTCGCCGACGCGCGGCGCGTCCATGGTGGTGAACCATTCGTAGCTGATGCGTTCACCGGCGACTTTGGAAAGACTGGCTGCATGGCGCTTGATCATGTCACGGGTGGCCGGCTCGATGGGAGCATCCAGTGCGGCTGCAAAACGAAACGCCCGCAGCACGCGCAGCGGATCGTCCACCAGTGCTTGCTCGGATATGGCGCGAATGCGCTTCTGATGCAGGTCTTCAACGCCGCCCACCAGATCGATGACTTGATCGGGACTGTCTGCATCCCATGCCAGCGCGTTGACAGTGAAGTCTCGGCGGTGCAAGTCTTGTTCGATGGTGTTACCCATGCAGCCGGCAAAATCCAGTATTGTCGCGTCTTCCGCAACCACGCGCGCCGTATCCAGATTACGGTCGAGGAGCACGAAGTGACCACCATGGGCGGTGGCGAAGGTTTCTGCAAATGCAACCGCGGATCCACCGACCACAGCGAAATCAAAATCTTTGACACCACCGCCGCTGCGATTGAGCAACGCGTCGCGCACATAGCCGCCCACGAGATAGAGCTTCAGCCCCTGGCGGCGCGCGTCTTCCAGCGCCTGACGCGGCCAGGTCTGGTTGAGCGGATGCGTTTCTGTATTAAAAGGAGCGGTCATCCCCCGATCATAAGATCATTTAGTGCTGGTTGCCACCGCTGCATCCAGTTGACCGGTGCCGCTGACATTGTCAGGCGGAGCCGGATGCTGCTTGGGATGTGAAAAGAAGAAACGACACATGGTTTCCGTGAACCAGAAAGTCTTGTTTCCCGTGAAAGGCAATCACGCTAACCGGGCTGGCCAGCGGCTTTTGCGTTGAATACAAACATCCGTCGATCGGCGCAATCGCGGCGATTTGATCAGACAACTCGCAACCTAGTTTATATGCCATCATGCCACCATTGGAGATGCCGGTTACGTAAATGCGATCGCCGTCGACGTTCAGCTCTTCCTTCAGTTTTCCAATCAACGAACGTATAAACGCTACATCGTCCACCTGCCACCGGCGCGCCAGACCGCAGCAGCCGTCGGCGTTCCACGACCGATACGCACGACTCTGATCTGTCCATGATGCTTGCCGGCATGCCGAGCGGCAGAAGTCTCCGCGCAAGACCACTGAACCAAAAGAAGAAACGACGCCGCCAGGGCGCAGATAATCGCTGATACGCGCATTTCCAGTTCCTCAAAGAACCGAGCCGAAGAGGGAAACCACTAGTTTCTCGCCTGGAGAGAAAAATTGACCCGCGAGCCAAACAGTTAAGCAAGTGTTTGCATGGAACACCTTGCCGGTCGGTGGGTGTATACCGGTAGATACGACCCTTCTGACGGGCACAAAACCATGACCCCAGGCAACTCGAACACAACCGCCCAATTGGTATCCTGGCTCTCGGTTGCCGCCATACTGGCAGTATCCGCCTGGGGCTGGTTGCAAATTCCCGGCGGGCAGAACATTGCCGTCCATTTCGACATCTTCGGCAAGCCGGATGGCTATGCCGCCAAGCCGCAGGCATTGCTTATGCTGCCCGCGGTGATGGCCGGCGCTTGCGCATTTTTCTGGTATCGGATGAAGAACGAAAAATTCAAGGAGAACCTCGAGAAATCCAAGCTGACGACCTACATCGCGCTCTTCGGATCGCTCGTGATCATTTTTGAGGCGCAGTTGGTAATCGTGCTGACGGCACTCGGTCATCAGATTCCAATCACGACCGTCATATTCGTATCGATTGGACTTTTGCTGGGCGCGATCGGCATCGCCATGGCTGCCGGGAAGACGGCCCGCAACACATGTGTCGGCGTGCGGACCCCCTGGGCTCTAAAAGACGATCGCAACTGGGATAAAACTAACAAGATGGGCGGCGCACTGATGGCGGCCACCGGCATACTCACCGCCTGTGGTGCCCTGGTCAACACGTTTGCCGCGGTCGCTATACTGCTCCTCGGCACACTCGTAATGACAGGCGCGACCTTCGCGTGCTCCTATCTGTGGGCGCAGCAGTCCGACAAAGGTTAGTTTCTCAGGACTAGATCTGTGCAGCTGCTTCTGCTTCTTCTTCGACTTGAGGCGGCGGCGGTGACATATGGCTGACCATATATACCAATCCACCCACCAGCGACGTGAATGTGGTGAGCGCCAGCCAGAGCAGCGCATAGGTCAACGCGTGCGCACGGTCTACACCCACCATCATCAGGAAGTAGGTGTACGCCCACTCACGAATGCCAATGCCGTTGAAGCTCGGAGTGACGAAACCGAGCACTGCTACGGCCGGATAGAAAATGAAGTAATACCAGAGCGGCACCGTCAAGTTGAGCGCCAGACCGACGCCGATGTGGCAGACGACCATGAGCAGCTGGGCGATGATCGACCAGACGAGCGCTTTGGCGACCAGCGGTTTGTTGGTCCAGAAGATGTTGAGGGACGAGTCGTTGAATTGGCGGGCAATCCAGTTGTTTGGTCCCAGGATTGTTTTGGTCAGCCAGGGCACGAAGGGCATCACGCCGAAGAGTCCGACGGTGCCGGCGAAAATCGGCGCCTTCAACTGCCAGGGAAGCGACGCTGCATCGGAGCTGAGCAGAATGCCAAGAGTTGCTGAGAGAAACAGAACAGCGATGCCGCTGGCCCGGTCGGCCATCACGGAATAGAAGGCTCTACCGTACTTGCCTTCGCCTTTCGACAAGTAATAGCAGCGGCTGACATCGCCGCCCACTGTCGAAGGCAGGAAAAGATTGAAGAACATGCCGACGTAGTAGTAGCGGACCATCTCGCCCAGTGAGCGCTTAAAGTCCAGGTAGCCGGCGATTATCTGCCAGCGATGGGCTTGAACAATGATTGTCGACAATAAGAGGGTCGTGGTGGCGCCGATGATGAACGGGTTGGTGTTCAGCAGCGCCTGCCAGGTCTTGTTCAGGTCGACCTTGCCGAAGAAAAACAGGCTGGCGAACATGATCAGGCTGAAACCTATTTTCAGTTTCATCTTCACGTCTTTAGGGATGCGCTTTCTGACTTCGGAAGCCCTGTGCATCATGGCTTTCGGATCGAATTGCTTGCCTGCGCTTTCGTCCGGTGCGTCTAACGACACGTTATCTTGTCGCCTATCCATCGATGCTTTGGGGGGTTCCTTGGTTGATATCATTCCCGAGAGGCCTCTGTTTTCCGCGCTGGGTGCGCTGGTTCAGGTAATCTGACGGCAGCCTGCCCACATTTCGACATGTGCATGAGGCTGACAGAGTCATAGTAGGTTACTGAATCCATTACTGAAAACCCAGGCAAATTAACATGTAGCGTACCGAAAAAGTCTTATTGGATTGGCTCGGCGTTCGCCAGATACTAAATAGAGGTAGAATTAAATATCTTGAAGGACGCTCATAAATTGAAAGCAATTCCTGTCGGCGATACTGAGAACAGCGGGTAGCGAAACTTTCTTTCGGCATTTCTGTCGTATCCAGAAAACACCCGCTCGAAAAATTTGAGGATAAACGAAATTGGCGGCAAACTCTTCCAACGCTAAGTGGCTCATTAGAGCCGGCATCCCGCTTGCAGCGTTGCTTATCGTCCTTGGCTTAGTAACCGTATTCCGCACCGCGCCCGACCAGCCGTCGACGACATTCCCGGCGGTTCTGGCCCAAGACAGAACGGGCGAAAAGATGTCGCCCACGCAGGTATACGACAAAGCCTGGAACCTCATCAAAGACAGCTTTTACGAGCAGAAGTTTGGCGGACAGGACTGGAACCGTTGGCGTCACCGCTACGACGGCAAGTTGAAGACCGAAGAAGACGCCTACAAAGCCATCGAGACGATGCTACACAGCCTTGGCGACCCTTACACCCGTTTCCTCGGACAGGATGCGTTCGGTGAAGAGAAATCGCAGATCCAAGCGCATCTGTTCGGCGTCGGCATGCAGCTGGGCATGAACAAAGAACACAAAGTAGTAGTAATCGCGCCGATTCAAGACACCCCCGCCGAGCGCGCCGGCATTCATCCCGGTGATGAAATCACCGAAGTCGATACTAAGCCCGTGAAGGGGCAATCGCTCGACCAGGTCGTCAAACAGATTCGCGGCGAGAAAGGCACCAAGGTGAAAATCACCTTCCTGCGCACCGCGAAAAAACACGAAGTAGAACTCACCCGCGCTGAGATTCCTATCAAGGCAGTGGCAAACGCCGAGATCATGAACTTCGGCGGCAACAGCGGCAAGTTCGGCTACATCAGACTGGATAGTTTCATCTCGCAAAAAGCCAATGATGAAATGCGCGAAGCTCTGCGCAAAGTGCAGAACGACGGCGCTGAAGGCATTATTCTCGATCTGCGCAACAACCCGGGCGGACTGCTCGCCAACGCCATCGAGATTGCCAACATGTTTATCGATCATGGCGTCATCGTCAGCACGATCGACTCCGATGGTTACAAAACATCGCAAGTTGCTTCGCCAAAATACGGACGCGTGTCGATTCCGATGGTGGTGCTGATCAACCAGGGCTCTGCCAGCGCCAGCGAGATTTTGAGCGGCTGCCTGCGCGACAATCACCGCGCTAAGCTGGTTGGTCAGAAGTCCTTCGGAAAAGGGCTTGTGCAAGCAATCAACCCGCTGGGCGACGGCTCGGGCATCAACGTCACAATCGCCAGATACTTGACGCCGGCCGATATCGATATCAACAAGACCGGCATCGTGCCTGAGTTTTCGGTTGAGCTGAAAGACGACGACTACAAGATCGGCAAGGGTCCGTGGTGGATTGATCCAAACCTCACCAACTTCAAACGCTCACCGCGCGACGGCAAAGACGTCCAACTCAACAAAGCGGTAGAAGTGTTGGCGAAAGAACTGGGCAAGCCCAGCAGCGCCGCGCAAATAGCCGCCGAGTCGACGCCTGCCACCACACCGGCGAACGCAGCCACCACCAAGAAAAACTAGCAATTAGTCTGATCTACTTCAGGTTCTTCAGCTTGACGGGGAAGATGGCCGGCTTGCTGATCTCGGCGCGGATGCCGCCGTACATGCGGAAGTTGAATCCTGCGAAACCCGGTGCCTGATTGGCGCCGATGTTGAAGATTGGCTCGGCGCGCGCAAAGAGTGTAATCGGCACCATGGGGTGAATGCGTCGTCCTGCTTCCATGGTCATCACAATCACTGAGTTGTTGGGACCCAGTCGCACAGCACGTTTGCCGAAGCTGTTAACGAGTGTGGTATCCATCAAGAATGTCCACTTAGGTGTGCGATAGACACCACCCAGCGAGTAGAACTGGTCGAACTCCTGATAGCGCCCGAAGACGTCGCGCCACCTGATCTGACCGAGCACGTTGGAATAGAGGGCACCGCGATTGCCGACGCGCCGCACCACCGATAAAGACGGCAGAATGTCGGAGACCTGGCGATAAGCTGGCACGAACAGTTCGCGCGCGAAGAGGCTGGCGGTGGCACTGGTGCGCGGATTGATATAGAAATCGCGGTCGGCGCGGAAGCCGACAGACTGGTAGTTTCTGCTCATCAACTTGTTGTTGATGTCGTATTGATCGCGCAGGAAGAAGTAGTTGGCTGCAACGCGCGTCTTGCGATTGAGTGCGTAGCCGACCGTGACGTTTGGATTGATGCGATACACCATGTCGGCGCGATTACGTCGCAGGGTGTTGAAGACGTTTGTTTCCAGACGCAGCGAGTTTTCCACGTTGACGTCGAAGTACATCTTCGCCGGCAGCTTGTACAGGACGCTGGTGCGAAACGACTGGAAGTTGCCGTAAGCGTTTCCGCGCTCGGGCAGACGTACAGGCGCCAGATCGATCTGTTGCGTCGTCTGATTGAGCGACGACGGTTGCGAGGGTGCATCAGCCGCCACCAGATCGCCGGTCTGACTGGTCGGCAAGATTGAAGACGGTCCCACCAGCGGCGGTGCCTGAAACTGCGAACCGGCTCGCATCGGTACTGCGCTGTCAGCCGTGACCGGCAGCGCGCCCCCCGCTATGGAGAGCGATCCGACCGAACCGGCGGCGGCCGGCGGCAATTGTTGGGCGCCAGCTCCGCTCGTGGTGCCATATGCGGTGGCAGCCAGGCCGAACGTCGCAAGCAACATCTTGCGCATATATCGCCCCGAATCGAACACCACTCTTAGTTCCACACTAGTAATATTGTCGTAGCGCGATTATAACCGAGAGATCAAATATCCAAGTAGTTAACTTGGCAATTGAAGAAATTAAAGGAGAGTCAGTTGTCCGACACCACAATCCTAGAAGACAAGAAGCAAGCTCGACATGCCACCATTCGTGTCGTGTTGCTGCCTCGAGATACCAATGCGTTCGGCACCATTTTCGGCGGCGTCATCTTGAGTCACATCGACTTAGCAGGCGCTGTAGAAGCTCGCCGCCACACCTCAAACCGCGTTGTCACGGTAGCTATGAAAGAAGTGATCTTCAAAGAACCGGTCTTCGTTGGTGAAGTTGTCAGTTTTTACGCACATGTCATAAAAACAGGCAACACTTCAATTACCGTCAAGGTAGAAGTAGAGTCGGAGAGACGCGGTAAACAAGTGGCTGTAACCCAGGCCGAGTTGACCTTCGTCAGCATCGGCGAAGACGGGAAACCGGCACCACTGAAAAGTTGATCACCAGCGGCAAGAGAGATCGACCGCCGGTGCCGAAGGCGGTATCATTTGGCAGATTGGAGTGACAACGAATGTGCGCGGTGGCTGCTGTGGACTCAAGCGTTAAAGAGAGAATCAGGCTTTATCTCGGTACCGGTTGCGGAAAAACCACAGCCACTTTTGGACTGGCACTGCGCGCGCTCAGCACTGGCAAAAACGTCACCATTGTTTTCTTCGACAAGCTGGAAGAAAACACCAGCGAAGGGCGGGCGCTGAAACTGCTGAGCGAGAGCAAAGAACCAGGTTTTGGACGCCTGAATGTCCACTACACCGGCATCAATCGTCTGGGAGCCGGACCGAACGGCACGTTCCGTTTCTACAGTTCACCCAACGGCATCTTGCCGGAAGATACCGCCGAGTCGAAGAAGGGACTGCAGTACTTGCGAGAAGGCTTCCAGCGCGGTGACGAGATTGTGATTGCCGATGAGATGCTGGATGTGGCGCGCGTGGGCGTCGTCTCCTGGGACGAAGTAAAGCCGGTTATCGATGCTCGTCAGGACCCGACCCTTTTGGTTTTGACCGGACGCAAAGCGCCCGATTGGTTGATGAACGAAGCCACCACCATCAGTACCACAGTCCAACTCAAGCACCACGGTCGCGCGCTGGAAGGCATCGACTGCTAATTATCTCTGTTCGCCGATGATCTGAAACGCGGCCCAGAAACGCGGGTTTGTTCGCAGTGTGCTGGCGTTCACCGGTCCTTCATTATCGCGTTCGAGCGTCTTGATAGCGGCTAGTTGCGCATCGCGCAGGGCTTGCGCCTTCGGCTTGCCCGCCAGGTATTCTTGATAGAAATGCCGCATCAAATATTCGGTCATAACATCGTCGACGTTCCACTGACTGACGATCACCGACGGCGTACCGGCAATGATAAATGCGCGCGACAATCCAACGACTCCGTCGCCTGTGATTTTTCCGCGCCCAGTGCGGCACGCGGACAACACTATCAAATTAGCCTTGATGTTTTTCAGGCTCAAGATATCGCCGACGGTGAGCAGTCCGTCGTCCCCGTTCAAAGGTGCCAGCACCAGAGCGCTCTTCACCGGTTGTTCTTCGTCAACCAGTCCGTGTGTGGCCAGGTGCAAGCAAGAATTCGCCGGCGCCAAAGATGCGAACGCTGCCTTGGTGGCATCCTTGCCCACTTTCAATTCGCTATTGGCCGGTCCGAACAACTGAGCGATGTTCCTCACTTCCTTCTCGGCATAGGGCAGCCCCGGCAATCCCATGGAGGAAGCAAGCGGCGAAAATGGATTGCCGAATGCCAGCAACTTCCCGTGGTCCTGGTGTTCGCCTGCCAGTTGCTGGGTAGAGCGCATCACGCCGATAGCCGGCATGTATGAAAGCGTGTGTTTCTCCATCATGTAGCTGCCGTCCGGCGCCATCAATGCCGCAAAGGGCACCATGAACAACTCGCCATCCGGAATTATGGTTACAGGAGTTTCCGCATTCTTAGGCAGATCCTTCTCGATCGGCGCCACCACTTGCGAATAAAGCAACTTCAAATTTTTCTGCCGCTCCTGGGCGAATGCCTTCAGTTGCGTTTCGTCCTTGGGCTGCGTGAGCAAGCTAGCATAGGTCGCCTGTACTTCCTTTGCGAGCTGTCCGCGCTTCAAGTTGACGACAGCCGTCGTAACCGTCAAGTCAGGTTTGATCACCCAGATCAGAATCTTGGTCGGGAATAAACAATACTCAACGCAAGTCGATTGCCTGGCGGCGACCAGCTTTTTGATTTCTTCGATGTTCGGAGGGTTGGCGGCCACGGGACTGAGCATCGTCGGCTCTACCAGTGCGTGCGCTTTGGGAACAATCTCCACCGAGCGCACCGTACCGACGCCGCCGAGCTCGGCGCTGGCAATCAGATCAGACTGCGGCTGCGGGCGAGCTGCCAACGGTTGGGGCGCCTGCGTCGAAGAAGACTGGGACGCGGGCAGTTCACCGGCACCGGGCTTGGTATCAGCCGGAACCACGAACGACAGATCCATTTGGCGCGAGCGGCGGTTGGCCAGCAAATCAAGAAACGCTCGAGCCTTGCCTTTTTCGGCAATCTCGAGCGCTTCGTAAGGCTTACTTTGTCCTATGTACGCATCGGTCAATTCCGAATAACAGGCTCGCCGGAAATCCAGATTGTGCGTTTTGAAACTATCACGCGTCAGCTGCTGACGCTCTTTCTCCACGAGATCCACAGCCGAACGGAGAAACGGGATTGCTTTACCCGCATCACCAAGCATTTTGTAGGCACGTCCCAGTCCCAGATTGCAGTCCCACTGCGCTTCCAGGTCATCCGCCTGCTTGGCCATAACCAGCGCTTGTTCGAAGGTCGTCACTGCCTCTTGCGGCTGATTGGTATAGAGAAGAGCAAAGCCTTTTCCGCGCAGAGCGCCCGCCGACCGCAAGGGATCCAGGTCTTTCAGCTTGGCTATGGCGCTCTCATATAGCGGCAGCGCCTTAGTATAGTTGCCGCGCATCAATTCAAACTGACCGCGGTTGTAGTCTTGCGTGCCCGCTCCGACTTGATCGTGCATGAGCGTGAACAATTCGTTGGCACGTCCTGAATACATTTCAAATTCAGCAGTCCGGCCACTGTCCAGATAAGCGACGGCAATGTTGCTCAGCGCTTCCGCCTGCCGAAGCGGGTTTTTCGCGCTTTCATAAGCTCGCAACGCATCGCCGTAATATTTGAGCGCCGCATCGGTCTGTCCCAGCGTGCGATAGCACTTACCGATCATCATGGTGTACCCGCCGCGCTCGATCGGATCGACCGACGGTCCTTCAGCCACCTTTTTGCGGTCGAGCAGCTGTTGCAATGCTTGTTCCGGACGACCACGCAACAGCGAATCAAACGAAAGCTGCATGACCGCCGTCACTTCCAGGTCGGGTCTCTTCGCCGCCACAGCCGCCTCTAACGCGTCGGCATGCGTTTTCTCTGCCAGATCCATTTCTCTCAGATCGGCCTGCGTCGAACCCAATCCGATGCTCGCCTTGATGAACATTGGATTCATCCGATTAGTCTGCAAAAGCTGCACCGACTTCTGGTAGTGCTGGCGAGCTTCCGGCAACCGATGCAGGTTCCACATACACTCAGCCAGACCGAACTCGGCGCTTCCCAGAAGCTCCGGACTGAGCGTCGGCACGCCCGCCTTGGCCTCCAACTGCAGGGCTTTGTTGTAAGCGGCGGCCGACTCATCGAATCTGTTCAGAAGTTTCAGGACCTCGGCAAATCGGCACAGAGCATCGGCATGAATCTCGTCATCGACTCCCGCCTTCTCCAGCAAATTCACCGCTTTCTGCTGAAACGCCAGGGCGCCCTCGAGATCACCTTTGCCGGTGGCGATCGTTGTCAAATTTCCATATGCCGCAGCCACTTCATTCGGCTGATTTTGATCCGTGGCGATCTCGGCAGCCTGCTTCACATACTCAATCGCTTTGTCGTAGTGCTTACGCGTGTACTCGAGCATGCCCATCGAATTGAGAATCACAGGCACATTACTGAAAGACTCTTTCTCGTAAGCCGCGCGGGCGGCGGCAAACTCAGCCAGCGCCGCATCGAATTCCGGCGCATCGGCATTGCGCGTCCGCTGCGCCTGCAGTAGAAGAGCCAGAGCCAATCGGTGGTGAATCAAACCGGTGGGTCGTCCGGCGGCCACATCCAGTTCGAGCGCTTCTTTCAGCAGAGGAATGGCTTTATCTAAATCGCCGGCGTTGAAATATTCTTTGGCCAGCAAAAACATGCCTTCGCTCAGATCCGCAGAGTTTTTCTTGCCGCGCAGTTTGGCGATCTGCGCCTCCAGACGCTCAATCTCGGATGATCCGCCAGCCGACTGCGCCGCATCGGCGCGCTCGCCCGGCACCACGTTTGACACCAGAGCCTGACCCATGCAGACGGCCAGAAGTGAAACAGTTATGGCACCGCGTACGGTACTATTTCTGAGCCATTGATCCACTGACTGTTTCGACTGTGTAGCCATAAGGGCCATTGATTTCATTGAGCACTGCGGCCATTTTGGACAGGTCAGCTATGATGCGTCGATCTTTGGGTCCTGCCTCCGAGCTTTGCAGCTTGGCGATCACGTTCGAGGACACGAGCACCGATTCGACGCTAAATTCGCAAACGGCCACCTGACCATTTTGTATCACTTTGAAGTTGCGTCGCGCAATTGAGTCTTGCCGCCTGATCTCATGGTACGAGAGCTGATGAGGCGCCCCGATTAGCTCGTAGCCGGGAGCCAGGGCGAATGTTTTGTCCTTGTCGTCGGGCAGCACGGCGTCATTGAACTTAATGCGCACAGTTTCACCGTTGCTGCTCAGATTAAATATGTGCAACACGCCATCTTCGCTTTTGGACATCATGATATCCGCGTTGCCGGTAAGCGCAATTTCGCCCAGCGGCGTGCTGACGAAACCAAGCCGGCACGGTTTGCGAATCGAAACCATGACGTCGCCCTTTTCATATTTGACGAAGAAGGGCGACTGTTTGTGGAAGACAGCATTTTCGTCGCCGCGGGCAGTGATCCCCGGCTCTTCATCGCGGGCTGCTTCCTTGCTCGGAAATGTGCTCAACTTGATGCCACTGAGAGCCGACGAATTCTGCGGCAGCTGCCCTTCAATACCGGTGATGCGTCCGGTGACGTCGGTGGGCAAAATATTCGGCGGCAAAACGGAATTGACCGTCGGAGGCGGCGTCAAAATGCGCGGTGGCGTGGCAACTACCGGTGGCGGCGTCCGCACGACCACAGGCGGCGTCACCGGTGTCTGGATCGGCGGCTGGTAAACCGGAATAACTGGAATCACCGGCTGTCCCGACGGCACCTGCGGACCAGGTCCCGGTCCTCCACCGCCGCCCAACGCAGCCGCACCATAAGCCTGCCCGGCCCAGTTGCCCAACAACAAAGCACAAGCTGTATATGCGGCTATTCTTGAGCGGATGTCCATGCAGCCGAGCCTCCCATCCATATTGTATTCCTTGACATGGCAGTCCGAATTTTTAGGGCGATTATCTAGATTAAATGCGCGGATTGTAGGACGATTACGGCATGAGTCCAAAGCGCAAACGAATTCTTTCCAGTGCGGCCACGGTAGCCATTTCAGCAGGACTGCTGGCCATTGCATTCAGCACGCCGCAATTTACTCTTTCGCAAGGCACATACGGACCGCCGACCACTCCCCTCAATCCGTTGACGCCACCACCGCGCACGTTTGTGCCACCAGTCGTGGTGCCAACCGACGTCACCAGTCAGTTCCCGCAGTCGATTACCGTGACGGGCGGCATGCTCACACCATCAGGGACTGGTCCCGGTTTGCTGGCAGGTTTTCACACCATGCCGGAAAGCGCCTTTCCGAAACAAGAAGAGCTGGGCGGCTCGCCGGAATTTATCGAAGTGAAGTGGGCACCACTTTCTGAATTTACCAAACCAAATCTATACAGCGTCAATCTCAGCGGCGGGCAAGTGCTGGTGGGCGTCAAGAAACCATCGAACACCGGCATGATCACGACGCCGTCCGGTTCGGTGGCGATCTTTTCTAATTCCGATGTTCTGGTGAGCTACAAAGAAGGTGTGCTGAGAGTCTCCAATCTCGATGGACTGGGCGACACGGTGCGCATCAACTTCAACGGCAAGGTGTATTCGATTCCCCCAGGTGTGGAATTCGTCGGCTCCAACAAAAAGCTGACCCGGCAAGACCTGCATCCCGGCGACAATCTGGCGCGCCGCAACGCGCAAGTGATACAAGGCGAGAACGCCGCGATTATCGAGTTTTCGGTGGAAAGCACTCTGGAAGGCAGCAATCTCGTAGCCAATCTGCAGACCTCATCCGCCGGCGACAAAGAACGGCGCATGCTCAACGACGTGTCGCGCATGGCGGCCGTGTTGAATCATCTAGCCGGCACCGAAGGCTTCAGCCAGCAGTAGTTCAGTCGTGAGACCGACTTCCGACTAGCTCTTTGCGCGCACGCCCGCTGCGGCCCCGACTTTGGCGCCGGAGTTTTTGTTGCTCTCCAGCACGTAGGCGAAGATTAGCGGTGCCACGATGGTGGCATCGGATTCGATTACGAAGCGCGGTGTTGTTTCTTCCAGTTTGCCCCAGGTGATCTTCTCGTTCGGCACAGCGCCGCTGTACGAGCCATACGATGTCGTACTGTCGGAGATCTGGCAGAAGTAGTCCCAGTAAGGGCACTGGCGCTGCAAGTCCTGATGGATCAAAGGCACTACGCAAATCGGGAAGTCACCGGCGATGCCACCACCGATCTGGAAGAAACCGATGCCGGCTTTCTCTGCAGAAACCTTGGTGTACCACTCGACCAGTTCCATCATGTACTCGGTGCCGCCGCGCACTATCTGGCAGGAGCTCAGCTCTTTGGAGATCACGTGCGAAACAAAGATATTGCCGAGCGTACTGTCTTCCCAGCCGGGCACGAAAATCGGCAGGTTCTTTTCAGCGGCGGCGAGCAGCCACGAATCTTTGGGGTCAATCTGGTATTCGCTTTCCAGAACGCCCGACTTGAGCAGCTTGTACATGAATTCGTGAGGAAAGAAACGCTGACCAGCTTTGTCGGCTTCTTCCCACAGTTTCAAAACATGATGTTCGATCTTGCGAATCGCCGTGTCTTCCGGAATGCACGTATCGGTGACGCGGTTCATGCCTTGCTGACGCAGCTTCGTTTCTTCAGCGGGAGTGAGTTCGCGGTAATTGGGAATGCGCTTGTAGTGATCGTGCGCCACCAGATTGAAGACATCTTCCTCGAGGTTGGCGCCGGTGCAGGTGATGGCGTGCACTTTGTCCTGACGGATCATCTCAGCCAGCGACAGTCCCAGCTCAGCCGTGCTCATGGCGCCGGCCAGAGTCATAAACATGACGCCGCCCTTGTTGAGATGTTCAACATAGGCGCGGGCAGCGTCCTTCAACGTCGCGGCATTGAAGTGACGATAGTGATGCTCGATAAAGTCATGAATGCTGGGCACGGCGCGTTTCCTATATATGCGGGGAAGGCGCCTAAAGTACCACGATATGGTCCTTTGATCTATGCCGCAGCCACACTACCTTCACAAACTCTAAGGTGTGCCGGCTCAGCGTTGCAACACCAGAAGGTTTGACCAGGGTTCGAGCGGCTTACCGTTGGCGTCAGCGGCGGCGAACCTCATCTCGTAAACACCGGGAGTCCAGAGATCCCATTTCGTCAGCCAGAACGTGCCGCGATCCCCCTGGAAGCACAGCTGTCTGTAGCACGCCCGCCAATCGAACAAAGAGAAAGACTGGTTTGGTCGGCTGATTTGCACGAGCATTTGCTTGCATCCCTTGATTCTGTGGGCGTCGAAGTGGAACACGGAAGGCGTCGGCAATAACGCGATGGACCCCTGGTCCGAAATGGTGGCATCGCACTTGATGGCAGTCAGACTGCGATCGCGAGAGACCGATCCATCTGCATTGTCGATCAGACTGACAGCCACGTCCTTGCGGTAGGCAAACTGATCGAGTTGCGCCAGCGAGACGGGGTCGCGATTCCAGAAATAGCGCGGTTGCACGCTGACGACGCGGTCACCGTTCTCCTGCAACAAAGCGGCAAGCATGGTCGAGTTGTAGCAGATGTGCGCGCCCTGGTACTGGCGTGGCGGGTTGACATAAAGGATTTTACTGTCGGGCGGAATCTGTCGCACCACCTGCGCCACCAGCCCCCGTATATGATTGGTAAGCTCAGCCCCGAGCACCCAGGCACCGCTGTTGGCCTGGGCGACCAGCAAGCGCACTGCAAGAAACGCCACGAGCAAAAGACCGCTGGTCGTAACAGCCAGCCATGGCATCCTGCGGGTGGCGTCACTGGGTACGATCAAGAGCGCAAAACCAAGAGCGAGCCACGCGCCCGACATGTAAAAGAAACGGCTGCCCAGAGTATCCGAGCCCATGAACGCGATGGAAACGACCGGCAAAAGGCTGACCCAGAACGCGCAGAAGCCAAAGAGCAAGAGGCGCAGATAGAGGTTATTGGAGGAATAAGCTCCGACGTTGAGCAGAACTCGAATGCTGAGCAGCACGTAGAACCAACGCATCAGCAGACACAGCGGACCTTCTTCCCGCACCACGCTGGCATTGAAAG
Source organism: Candidatus Obscuribacterales bacterium (assembly GCA_046328035.1). Lineage (GTDB taxonomy): Bacteria > Cyanobacteriota > Vampirovibrionia > Obscuribacterales > Obscuribacteraceae > JBGASG01. Next base: position 51,209 of record JAXLXI010000014.1, read on the forward strand.
GGAAGAAAAGGCGCCAGATCGGTTCCGGACCGAAGCGGCTGAAAAACTCGAACGCATCCAGAGAAGGCATACCGAGATATCCGCCACCGGCGGTTCCCAGCACGATGTACCGGCAGCCTAAAATCAGGAACAGCGCGAAGAAAAGCGGCACCAGCATGGTGCCCGCCAGCTTGATTCGCTGCCATGCAGATTCGCCCCGACGCGGCAAGATAGCCGCATATAAGACCGCCACCAGAGGCAGCACCACTGCCGACTCTTTGCACAAAATGCCGCAGCCGAACAAGACAGGCACCAGCCTGCGCGCGAGATTCTCTCCGCCCTGATCAGCATGATAGGCGCGGACGAAACACCAGAATGCCGCGAATAGAAACATCGTAGCCAGCGCGTCAACCCGCCCGGTAATCCAGACAACCGTCTCGCAGTGCAAGGGCGCCACCGCAAAAATAGCGCCCGCCGCAAAAGCCAGAAATGAGGCGCGCGATATGCCCTGTGCCCTGGCAATCTCCCGCACCGATAACGCCAGAAACACCGCGGCCAGCGAATGCACGAACATGTTGGTGAAATGGAAGCCGACGGCATTTTGCGCATACAGCCAGTGATCGATGATAAAACTCAGCTGCGAGAACGGACGGTACAGCTCCTGAAAATTGGTTGACTGCCAGGGAGAGAGCAATGCCGAAATCCAGTCGGCGGAGGCCACTTCTTTGAGCGCCACGTAGTCATCTGCGAGAAAGCCGCAGACAAAAGCCTTGCCGAAGGAAAGCAGCACCAGAGCGAGGAAAGTCGCCAGACAGAGCAAAACTACAATCACTTCTGTCCCCCCGCTGCTGCAAACGAGATGGACACGGGATCCGACCAATAGCCGGTGGGCTTGCCCGATGCGTCGAGAGCGCCGACACGCACTTCGTAGGTGGCATTCTTGTCGGGCACGGCAAAATCAGGGATCGAAAACGAAACGACTTTGCCCGGCAGTTGAAATCCTTCACCCGGCAGTTTCACCGTCACTGGTGCCTGGAAGATACTCCACCGGGATTCCATAAGTCTGTAGTGCGCATTTGATACGTGCACTAGAATGCGCTGCGCTTTCGGCATCATAGAAGCATCAGCTTGAAACAAGGTCGTGGCGGTGGTGCGCACCACCCCTTCCGAATCGGGCTGCGGACGCGTCAACAGCGGGCTGTCCTCCGCCTTCGGACGCGCCGTCACTTGCAATGACTTGAACCGCCAGGCGCAATCGGATAGACGCACTTCCAGCGATTTGATTTTGCCGTGCTCGAACCAGTTGAGGCGATCCGAAATGCAGATTCGATAGCGTCCGGGTCCGGTAAACGGTACATGAATCTCCGGAATCGCATTTTCTTTGTCGCGCGGGGTGACAGTCAGCCAGCAATCGTAACCGGACTGCTGAACTTTCTGAGCCTGGACGTCCACATCGAGCAAATCCATGTTGAGCGTCGTAAACGGCTTGCGAAAGTTTACTATACGAGCGTCAGGCAGGCAGTAAGGCGGCCGCATCGGCGTCGGTGCAATGATCTCAGCCGACTGGCGTGTCGGGCGCAGTTCTGGAACGTCATCGACCCGCGCCAATCGTTCGCCGTCCCAGGTGAAGACGTCCTTGCCCTGCCGGAGCCGGTTTCTCAACTCAGTGATGTTGAGCATGCCGCAGTCGTTGGGACGAAACAGCGGCTCGAGAAATGCTGTATTCGCAATGGCACGGCGCGATTCTTTTTCGGGCAACAGCTGAAATGCCAGGTGCACGGAAGCAGCGGTAAAAAACTGAAAAGCGCCCTTATGAATGAGCGGCGGATTGATGATGCAACCGGGTCGCTGCAAGTGGCGGACTTCATTGATGAAACAATTAGACTCGACGTCCGCAGCTTTCCAAACCGCGACAGTGCAGGCAGTAATGGCAAAGAAAGCGCAGCCCAGCGCGGTGAGCAAAACCAACGCGGCTTTACTACGCAGCCGGAAGCAAGCTATCACCAGGGCGGAGAGCAGCGGTCCAGCCATCATGTAAACCAGACGCCCGTTCTCCATCTGCTCGCCGATGTAGAAAACAGGAAATGCCGGCGCCAGTACTATCGCCGCCCAGAGCAAACAAAACACTATGGCACGGCTGGGCTTGCGCCACGGCAGAAGTGCCGCCAGACCAATCCAGAGCACCGTCAGCAAACGCATGAAAAGCGTCGCGTAGTCTAAAGATGCTTTGACTGGAAAGAAAAGGCGGAAGTAGCAACTGGGCTCCAGAATGCGAGAGAGAAACGGCGCATGCAGAGAACGCACCGCCACCGGACCGCCCAGAACCGTACCCAGCACCGCCGTCCGCACCAGCAGATAGGCAGCCACCACAGCCCAGGAGAGGAGACTTTGCCGCAAATAGCGGCGCGCGAAAAACCAGCAGTAGAGGGTCATCACCACCGGCAGTGTCACCGCCATTTCTTTGCAGCACAGCGCAGCCGCGAAACAAATCAGAGTGGACATCAGCCAGGGGCTGCGCCAGCCGCGATGCAGTGAATCCGCCTCGTCACGGCTGCAGTGGCGCTGAAAGCATCCGAGCGCCGCTAAGTAAAACAGCGAACACAAACTGTCCACCCGCCCGATCATCCAGATGACGCTTTCGCTGGCGAGCGGATAGACAGAAAACAGGCAGGCGCACGCAAACGCGATCGCAAACCGCCTGCGGCCGCTCGTCTCAGGCTCGTCCACCGCAAGCAGTTGGGCGATGTTCCACGCCAGAAGCGAGGCGACGCCCGAGTGAATCAAAATATTAGTCAGGTGAAAACCGAACGGCTGCCCGTGCCAGGCAAGCGAATCGAAAGCGATGCTGGTCTCCACGAGCGGGCGATAATAAAGCTCTCGGGCCGCATTCAAATACGGCTGCCAGAAACATTCCAGCAAGGCCATCCAGTGCTTTTGATCGCTCACCTGCTTGAAGAAAGCCAGGTGTACGAAGTCATCGCAGAAAAACCCGATGCCCAGTGCGCCTTGATAGGCAATCAGGTTGAAAGCGAAAAGTGCCAGCCCCGCCAGTGCCACCACCGGCAGAGGCAAGCTCGCAGGCGCAGGCGCCGCAACTGAAGACGCCGCCGCTTTCGGCGCCGCACTTTCAGAGTGACGACTGGCAGTTGCAAATGGCATAGACGCCCTATGTTAGCCGGTAGCGGCAGAAGCCAAGCTAACCGGGACTAATCTGGGGTCCAGCCGAGAATCTACTTCTCGTACTCGCGCAGCGCCTGTGTCAGTTCTTTCTTCATAGCAGATGCGCTGGCATAGCGCTCGTTCGGCTCTTTGGCCATCGATTTGAGAATGATGGTGTCGAGCAGCGAACCCGGTCTGATGTCGTCTCGGGCTTTAGAAGGCGCCGGCGGCGGCGTCCAGAGGTGCTTAGCCATGACCGCTTCCGGCGTTTCAGATTGAAAGGGGCAGCGACCCGTAATCATCTCGTAGAGGATGACGCCCATGGCGTAAATATCAGCGCGGTGATCGATCGGCTTGTCGCTCAAGTATTCGGGCGACATGTAATCGACGGTCCCCACGGCAACACCGGTGGCGGTCAGCTTTTGCCCGCCCTCTTTCAAGTGAGCGATGCCGAAGTCCACGATCTTCACCCAGTCCGGACGATCCGGCTGCGTGCGCAACATGATGTTCTCCGGTTTAAGATCTCGGTGAATAACCTCGAAATTGTGCGCTTCTTGCAGTCCCGCGCACATCTGAATCAAAACAGTGAGAGCCAGATCGTAAGGCAGCGTTCCTTCCACTCCACCTTCGCCGAGCCGCGACCGGAGCGACTGCCCTTCAATGTATTCCATGACCAGATAAGGACGTTTTTGATCGAGCACGCCACCATCGAACACCGAGACGATGTTCGGGTGGTTCATCTTAGCGGTGACTTTGCTTTCCTGCTCAAATCGCTTGTAAGCGTTCTTCATGCCCGGCAAATTGGCGTGCATGATTTTGATTACGACCGGTTTCTCGATGTCCAGGTGCGTGGCTTTGAATACTTGTGCCATGCCGCCTTCGCCGAGTAGCGACTCAATGCGATATTTGCCGGCCAGCGTGCGTCCTATGACCTCGTCGTCCTGCTTAACTGTCCATAAGCTGGTTTTGTCGGCGATAACCTGCTCAGAGGCACTCTCGACTGCGTGCATGCCCGACGCTGCAGCGCCCGCGACAGCCGATTGCAAACTGGGATCGTCTGCATCTACGAGCTTCTTCGCGTCTTGCGGGCAGTACTGCGCATAGCCTGGATAGGGCACGCGACAGACCGGGCAGACCTTGTTGCGCATCGCATTGGCAGCCAGAAGGTTTTCGTCGCTCAGCGGCGTCCCATCACGCCCGCAGAATTTGGCCCCATATCGATACTGCATGCCGCAGGTGGGGCAGTGAATGATTTTTGTGTCGGCAGTTTCCATGCGCTCGCTTCTGGTCGTTAGTCCGGTACTGGTACTGAGGCTGCCACCTTAACATTCCCTTGCCAACTGCGGATAAACCAGGAAGGTATTAATCCCTTTACAGCTGCAGTTCGGTCGGATATCCCAGCACAGTCGGTTTTCCCGACTCGATGGTCACCTTCTCATTTAAGGGTTTGCCGCCCTGACCTGTGATGGTAACCTCATAATTGCCTGCTGGCAAATCGTCCAGGCTGATCGAGCTCAAACCGCTGGCACCCACCGCAGCAGTCGCTGCAGCCAGGAAGTTCTTTTCATCGGCGCTCTTGACCATAATCTGGGCTGGTTTGTTGGCGTAAATCACCAGAGCGCCGGGATTCCACTGTTTCTGCACCATCTGAGCCTGCAGAGTCGGATGGGCCGCAAAAGCGATGCCGCCGCCCAGCGCCAGTCCCAGGAAAGCTCCCAGGACGCCCGGCAACACCATATTTGGCGGTTTGGCCGGCTCGATACCGGTCTGGCGAATGTCGCTCTCCAGCGAATTGATGGCGGTTTGCATCCGCACGCCGGAGGTGCTGAGCCCCTGCGCCTGGCGAACTGCGGAAGTGGCAGCTTTGGCACCACAATAAATGCAAAATTCTTTGTTGAGCGGGTCAGAGCGCCCGCACGACAAGCAAGTCACCGTCATCAGTTGCGACTGACCGGCCGTCGGATTAGGCGCCGGCGCCGCTTGCCGCTGGGGCTGCTGATGAGCCTGGGACAGCACGCTTGGCTGAGGCACCGCCTCGCTGGGTTTGCCGGACATGGCCCGTCCGCAGAAAATGCAGAACGCCATGCCAGCGTCATTGCGTTCTCCGCACCCAGGGCAACCAATTGTTGTTTGTGAGTTCATACGACTCTTAGTATACCGACCAATCACTGAGTTTGCGGCGATTGGGAGCAGTTGTTGCAACTAAATCGAAAAGGCGGCTGGGTGCCGCCTTACTCGATTCGCTTTCTCGGTCGTGCAATTAAAGTTGTGCGAGGTCTGCATCCAGTTTGGCGATGCGTTCGGCCATTTCGGCTGCTTCCAGCATGGTGAGTGCTTCGTTGATGGCTTCCACGCCGGCTTGCGGGTCCTGACTGTGGGTCGAATACACCGGTTGCAATGCCATTTGACTATAAGCCGAGGATAGTTCTTCGGCAGAGGCCTGCACAAATCCGGAGATTTGCTGGCGACCGCGTTTAATGATGGCGGCAACGTCCACTGCGACGCGGTTCTTAGAGACGTCTTTGACGGCGTCGGCCACAGCGCGTCCAGAAAGGACGCTCTCAGCGGCGGCGGAAGCCTTTTGCAGGAGCGACGCCGGCAGACTGCGAGCCAGTTCTTCGCGTGTCAGCACCACCAGCAGTGCCTGGCGGAACTCCGACGACTCCGGTTGTCCGCCGAACGCTTCGCCGATCTTGGCGGCCAGAGCGCGTACATCTTCTTTGCTCAGTTTGTTGAACTTGGCACCCAGCTTCTCGCTGATGCGGTCGAGTCTTTGATTCCAGGCAGCACCGCTGGAGAGGACGCGGCGGAAGAGCCCGCGCGACCAGTGTGCCACCACATTTTCCAGTTGCGGCCAGATTTCCGGGCGAGCCAGCGTACCTTCCACGATCTGGCGCTGACGAGCGGCGATCAGTTCGATGCGGTTGGCGACCAAGGTGGCCAGTTCGAAGGCTTCAGGAGCTTTGGGCGGGCTTTGCAGAGCAGGAGCGGGTTGCTCGCAGATATCTTGCAGAGTTTTCGCCAGGTCGAAGCCGGGTGAAAAGGCGGCTTTCGTGTAAATGGTTTGTTGATCGCTCGCTTCCTTGTCCAGTCTTTGCCATTCAGCTGCCGGGATGAAACCGACGATGCTGCCCGACAATGCGCTTTCCATGCGGACGACCAGGGTGCCGCGCTGGAAATATCGGGTGCCAATCAGGGCGCGACTTACCGAGACGCGATTCTCTTCATCTATAACGCGTACATCAAACCGGTTGCCGTTAATCACTACGTCGTTGACGGTAAATGCCGAAATCAGAGCATCGTTCTGGCTGTAGGCATCTTCCTCGTCTACCATGAACCCGAATTCCGGGTCGAGGGAGAAGATAGCTTCCTGAGCTATGCCGCGTGCCAGTTCGTCTGCCAGCGAGGCGCCCATAGCCCGGGTCCGACGTTGCGCCAGACGGGCGAGTTCAGGGCTGATGGCTGTTTGAGTCGTCATGTTTACTCTCCACTTGAAGCACCGGACCCTCTGACATGCCGGCACTTGCCTCTCACGTATGCTCTAACGGGGGGTGGGCGAAAATTAGCCGGACCCCAGACCTAAAAAGAATCGCTGGCGCAAAAGTCCCATAACATCGCTGTCGCCGAGAAACTCCTCGAGCTCCGCCCAGGTCGTGAACGGGCGGCCCTTGCTGATCATGAAGGTGTTGGTCTCGTCGACGCCCAATCCTTTTATGTCATCTGCTGAAGCCCGGTTGAGGTCCAACCGCTTTCCGTGAGCGGTTTCTTTGCGGACCACCGCACCGCGGCGCACCAGCTCATCCAGATCGACTTTTTGAACCAGGCTCTTACCGACCAGATCATCTAAAGAAGAAAAAGGCCTTTCAGAAACTATCCGCTGCGCCGTTTCTTTAGGAACGCCCAGAATGTCCATGATATCGCGGTTGGTGGCATTATTGATGTCCACGGGCACGAAGGCGGCCACCGCTCCCTTTTCCTTCAGCTCTTCCAGGCGCGGCTCTTTGACCACCATGCGATCGAGCAATTGCAGCAAAGCGATGAACTGCCTGTTCTTAACAAGCCTCTCGATTTCGCCCTCCGTCATGCTCAGCTGTTGCGAGAGTTCGCGCCGCGAGGCGATATTTATGTTGATGCCGCGCTGCCACGCATCAGCGATGCCGGGCATGTCGCTATAGATTTTCTGGCGAATCAGATCCATGCCTTTGTCGAGCAATACCTGGCAGCGCGCAATGCGCCGCGCCTGCGTTTCTGCCTGAATGCCGATCGCGTCGCAGACTTCGCGCATGGTCATTTCTTCGCCGACCTTCGCGTGCTCGGTAAGTCCGAGACCGAACATCAGGTCGACCACCACCAGCGGATCTCTGGGGATGCGAGAATCATTGAGCATGGCTGAGAGGTTTTTGCGCAATTCATTCAATTGCCCGACCTGCTCTCCAGAGAGCACTTGCTGCTCGGGCGAGTAGCTGAGGTCGTCGGCGACTGCCGTGCGTGGATCTTCCTGTTGCGGGTCCAGATAGAGGTCTTGCAGAGTCTGGCGTTCCCAGCTGGACTCGCTGCGAATGTAGTCGACCACGGCGTTGTGCACAGTGCGCTGAATGTAGGCCGGCAACAACACTTTGAACCCATCTTCAGCCGCCGCATCCAGCTGCTTGTTCAATGTGGTTTCCATTTTTTGCGCGATGTCGGTTGACAGAGACACTGTTTGCGCGCGCAATTCTTCGGAAGATACACGACGCTGGCTGAGGAAGCGGCGCAAATTCTGATTGGCGCTCAACATCTTGCTAAGCAGTGGCTGGTAGTAGAAATCACGCAGCAAAACCGCAAATCGCTGGCGTTCGTCTTTAATAGACAACGCCTTGCGAAAAATCGCCTGCGCACCAACACGGGTCAAGAACTCGTGCGGTTCGACACGCTGCTTGCCGTCCCAATTGCGCAGCAACACTTCCCATTCGGGCGCAAAGCGCAATACTTCTTGCAGTTCGGTCGAACTTGAAAGCAATTCGGAGCCCTGGTTTTGTTTGCTGAGAACCGGTATTCGCGAGAATGACCTGGCTTATTAAAGCACACGTAGGAGCGGGAGTTGTCAGCGGCTGAAGCCGTCGTCACCGAAAAGTTTGCAAGCCGGCAGAGCCGCTTGCAACTCTTTAAGCGCCTTGCGCGTCATACCGGTCTCTGCCACATCCAGCTGGATGAGCGATTGCATGCGACTGAGGATCGGCACCGCATCATCGGTGATCAATGTCTGCGAAAGGTCCAGATCGCGCAGCAAGGGCATTTGTTCAAGTTGTTGCAAGCAATCGTCGGAAACTTTAGTGCCTCGCAAATAAAGCGTGTGCAGGTTCGCAAGCGAACTCAAGTGAACTATGCCGGCATCACCCACTTCGGTGTTTTTCAGATCAAGCTGCTCCAGTTGAAAAAGCCGCGCAAACGACTTCAGTCCTTCGTCGGTGATATTGGTGGAATCCAGATCAAGAGATTTGAGTCCGCGCAGTTCCTGCAAGCGATCGACACCGGCATCGCCGATGGCAGTTCCTTCCAGATTGAGCGTCTCCAACCGCCAGAGTTTCTCCAGAGGAAACACGCAGCTGTCGGTGATCGGTGTGTAGCACAGATTGAGGTGCAATAGCCGCTGCAAATTTGCAAAGGCTTCCAGTCCCACCCCTGTAATTTGTGTGTTGGCAATCCACAACTCTTCCAGCTTGCCCAGGCAGCTGATGTGCAGGGCGCTCTCATCGGTTATGTCCTTTCCGGAGACGCGCAGCGTTTTCAGATTTTCCAGCAACGGCACTCTCTTCATGCCGTAGTCGGTAATGCCGCAGTAATTGAGATTGAGCGATTCCAGCGCGGACAGCTGGACAATGTTGGACAGCTGCAAATCGCCAATCTGGGTGGAGGAAACGTTCAAATGTCGAAGGCGCGTCATGCCTTTGAGGGCGTTGGTGGCGTTGCCACCAACTTTGGTGTAACTGAGATCGAGTGTGTGCAGGTGCGCCAGTCCGGCAAGCTTGTCAATGCCGGCATCACCAACCGCCGTGTGCGAAAGCGCCAGCTCTTTGAGAAATCTTTGCTGGGCGACATGCGTCATACCCTGGTCGTTGACATGCGACCACACCAGGTCAATCACTTGCAGTGCATCTTCCTCGAGCGCGGAAAGCAGTTGCAATTTGCTCGACGCTTCGGTGGAGACGAGCAATCCTGCATCATGCTGAATCGCCACCTGTAAATTGCCGACGGCCGGACCGACCATGGTACGCTCCCCGTCTTTATCGACGATGAAAAGCGTGCCCACGGGCGTTTCAGGATGAAACGTCAACGTGCGGATGCTGGGCGTGGTTCCGAACGCTTTGCGCATGAAGTTGAGGGGTCGTTTCCTGCACGGGTCGACTATCTAAGACGTACCCTGTCCGGTCCCCCAAACATCACAGACCCGCAGCATTTAAGGAAGCAATGATCGCTTCGTTGGTCACCCTGACAGGCGCGTATGGCGCGGCGATGCGCCAGGGATGGTCGGCGTCGAACTCCAGACCGATGACGCTCCAACCGGCAAGCTGGGAGGGCCAGATATGTGCATTTAGAGTGACTACCGCTTCCGCCAGTTGCATGGTGGCAGTCACCAGTCGGGCACCACCGGCAGTGGCGCTATCACCGCCCTCGGTTGATTGGATAGTCCAGGCATGATCGTTGTAACGCGTCGACTCCAGGCTGGCGACGATGCGCTGCAAAGCCGCATCAGGACTGAGGTGCACGGCTTCGAAAAATGGTTTCTCCAGCAGCTTGTAGACTTCGTAGCTGGCATACATGAGCCGAAACAGAAACATGAAAATGATGAAGGCAATCACCAGAATTGCCATGTTGTCCTGATTCGTATATTCGTGATCCATCGGCCAGACGGGCAAGAGCAACACGCGCGCCAGTCCGAAAGAAGCAACCAGAAGCACGAAGCCGAAGGCTACCGCCAGGCCGGGATTGGAGTCGGTAGCATTGCGGTCCATGTAGTCGTATATGTGGTGAATCCAGGTCTTTTCAAAAGCCGGCATGGCGGGACCAGCCGGTGGTGGCGGCGCCTGCGAAGACGGCGAGCCATTTCCCGGCGGCGGTGGTGCTGGCGGCGGCGAATCAGCCGGTGGGGGCGGGGAGGCAGTCGCGCCTGACGCTGGGGAAGGTTGCGGACGCGGCGGCGGAGCACTGCCGCCGGTTGACCCTACCGGCGGTGCATGCCCGTTGGCTTGCCAGTAAGCGCGCAATTCGTCGCGAGCCACATTTATATCTTGCATGCGTTTAACGGCATGCTGATAAACCGCTGTGCCGGGCGGCAACCGGTCTGGATGCCAGACCTGAACAAGTAGATGCCACATGCGGTCTATATCTTCAAGGGATGCACCGGGCTCCAGATCAAGTGATCGGTAGTATTGGTCGTACAACTTCTGTCGCATATACTCGAAGCCTGGTGCGTTTTTTGGACACCCCATAATAGCGTGCAGCCGGGCAATGTGGACGAACATCAAAAATGCCGCCCTGCTTTGCCACGCAAAGGCTTTCATGTGGGAAAATTCAAAGCGGTTCAAAGCGGTTAGCAGCAAGAGGGCACTCTTGTGTCTGTCAGTAATTCTCCACGTTCGATAAACCTGGAAATCACCCAGCATCCGGACGCCTGCGGTCCCGCCCTGGCTCAGGTCGTGCAGGTAGACGGCGGCACAGAAGTGCTACTTGGCCAGGCCTGGCTGGCGGCACCTAATCGCATGGTTACTTGTGGACATGTGGTGGAGCGCTTCGTCCCCAACCCGCAGATGCTTTTCGTGATTTTTCCCGCATCCGGCAATCGCTACCAGGTGCGCAATGTCCGCCTGCATCCCAGTTTTGTTCGCCAGCCCGACGGTCTTGTGAAGTTCGACGTGGCGGTGCTGGAAGTCATCCTGCTCGACCCGGAAAGTCGCGTACAGCCACTGCCGTTCTCGTTCGAGACCGACCTGAAGACTAATCAGACCCTGGGCACCATTCGCTATCCCGTGCACCTGGGTCAGCTGTCGGCCGCACTGCAACCGCTGACCCAGGAAGGTCGCTATTTGGGGCTTTTGCGCAAACATGACAACTTCCACATGTTGCACGACCTGCCGCTGTCGCCCGGCGACTCGGGTTCACCGCTTTGTTCCGGCAATCGCGTCGTGGCCATCCACTGCGGAGACACAGCCAGTCTGCCTGGACTGAATTTGCCTACCACATCCATTCGCCTGGCGCTCTGGGTAGATGCGCTCAGAGAGCTGGGCTTGAGAGAAACTCGCGGCTACTTCAGCGCCGGATCGCCCGTCGTCACGGGCATCGTGGCGGCAGTGATCGCCATGATTATTGGTGCCATCGGAGTATGCGCGGCTCTGGTCCTGCCCTCGGCCCAGAAATGGACAGTTGCCGAACCCGGGGTGAACCAGGTGCAGCTCAGCTTCAACAAGCCGCAGCACGGTTACAAGGAAGATGAACCGATTGTTTTCACCCTGATGCCCGACGCCAATGCCTACGTCTACATAATGAACGTAGACAAGGACAACAACGTGGACGTCCTTTTCCCTCCCTATACGGTGTCGCCAAGAATAGACAAGGGCGAATCCCGGAAGATCGACAAGTACGCCCTGGGCGGTCTTAACCTTCTGGCTACTGCATCGTCCAAGGATGACTGGCACTTAATAGTCTTCCCGGCAGATGATCCAAAGGCCAAAGACTGGAATGAGAGCCTCCTCAGCGTTAACGACTATGAGACTCAGGAACACATGTCCCGGCTCAAACTGAAATGGCCGGAAATGCTCGAAAGGCTTAAAAAAATCGAGCAGGAAGCCCCAAATCATGTTATTCATCAAATAACAGAGTGCCCAGCGCCGCCGACTCCTCAAAAAACAAAGTGAACCGGCTCGCCTAATTTTCTCCAGGTCGGCGTTATCACCCTGTGACACCAGACAGCGAGACTCCAAGGAGCATCACATGAGAAGCGTTAACAGATTAGTCGTGCTGAGCGGATTGGCAGCATTGATTGCCTCCTCATGCCAGGTGTCCATGGCGGCCGACTCCGCCAATAGTAAGGCGGCGCCCGCGGCTAAGAAAGGCAAATACACTCAAAAGAATCCTCAAGACTTGCCGGTGGAACTAAAAGACTCGCATGAGCGCGGCTTGAAAATCACCGCCACCCCTCTGGTTCCGACCAACCCGACAAATCCGATCACGCCGGTTAAAGTGATTCCGACCAAGCCACCGCACAAGAAGGCAGACCCTCAACTCACCAAGGTAGACCCGCGCGGCACCAGGATGTTGACAGTTATTCCCGCGATTCCGCATATCGCCAGACCGCAAGCTAATCCGCAAAACCACAAGCGGATCGCCACCCCGGTGATTGCCAACAAACCCGCGGCCAACACCAGTGGAGCCAAGCCCGAGTCCTCAGATATAGTCAAGGTTTCCAACAACTCGACACCATTCATCAACGCCTGGTTGGATCGTGCCGGAACCACTCCCAAATATAAAGTGGGCGACAAGATGGTCATCAACGTCAGCTCGTCTGTCGACTGTAATCTGGTTGTCTACAATTACGACGCTCAGGGCACCTTGACGCAGATTTTTCCGAACGACATCCAAAAAGAGGCGAAAGTCAGGGCCGGTCAAAGCATACAGATTGGTGGCGAAGAAAGCCCGTTTGAATACACCGTCTCCGGCAACGGCGGACTGGAGCGCATCTTCGTGTATGCCTATCCGACCTCCCAGAGCAGCGCTCCGGTGACCGTTGCGATGGTTCAACAGAAACAAGGGCCGTTCCGCGCACAGGAGAAAATGTCCATGCCCGAATACGTGGCAATGGTGCGCGATTCAGCCGTGTTCACTACGCGGGGCATCGACGTGGTGCCGAGGAAAGCCTCCACTCAGAAAGTATCAAATTCGTCAGAGATGGATCAGAACAAACTTGAACTGACCTTACAAGTAGAAAAGTAGGCTGACGAAAACAAGTCTCCGGTGCTCATACGGAGAACGGGCGGTTAATCCGCCCGTTTTTCTTTTTGTACATTCTCAAGACACGATATACTCTCACCAACTCGTCCGAAGGCATTCCTAGGTGTTGGGTATTGAAAGCCGCCTACATTACCAGTTGTGGTCCACCCGAGAGAATTGTCTATTCGGATCTTCCTGATCCGACACTCGGAGAGCACGATGTACTTGTCGAAGTGCGCACCGTCACTGTCGATCCGATTGATACCTATATAAGATCGGGGAAGTACCGCATTCAGCTGCCCACGCCGTTTGTGATCGGGCGCGACATGACCGGGGTGGTGCTTGACATAGGTAAGGGCGTCAAAAGGTTTCGTCCCGGTGATCGGGTCTGGTGCAACAATCAGGGCTACGAAGGCCGCCAGGGTACCTTCGCCGAGATCATCGCCGTCGGACAAGATTTGCTTTATCACCTGCCCGAAGGGGCTAAGGACGAAGCCAGCGTAGCTGTTTTGCACTCGGCAACTACCGCCATCGTTGGACTGTTTTTGAAAGCTGATATCAGGCCTGGTGACAAGCTGTTTCTCAACGGCGGCTCGGGCAACGTCGGCACCATCGCCATGCAAATCGCCAAGCGCTATGGCGCGAAAGTGGCTGTCACAGCCGGACACAAAGAAAAACAGCAGTGGTGCAAAAAGCTTGGTGCCGATCTGGTAATCGACTATCGATCCGAAACTGATATCACCGGGGCATTGAAAAAGTTTGCTCCAACCGGTGTTGATATTTACTGGGATCTGACCACGGCTCCCGATCTCGAACAAGCCGTCGAATGCACGACGCGGCGCGGCAAAGTATTGCTCACATCCGGAATTGGCTACCACAGCGCTTTTCCGGTCGGTGCGTTCTATACAAAAAACATCACCGCGCACGGATTCACGATTACAGATCTGTCGATCATGGAATTGCGGCAGGTCGCCGACAAGTTGAACGTCTACCTGGCGAGCGGTCTTTTGAAGAGCCGCATCGTCGATATCTGGCCGCTGTCGCGCGCAGCCGAAGCGCACACCACCATGGAAGCCGGGGATGTCTTCGGCAAAATTATCCTGACGCCCTGATCTATTGAGCGATCGAATTTTCAGTCGGGCCAGCGATAGACTGGTTTAAAACTGGTGGCATCGTGCCAGGTGACGGCCGGCTCTACACGTTCTTGCCAGCGATAGTTTTCACTGATGCGGTGAGCTGAGCGCAGGTCGGTCAAACAGCGCGACAGCGCCGCTTCGTCAGCCGCCTCGAACATGGTGAGGTGGCGCAGCGGGTCCTTGCCGACACTCTCATAACGATGGCAGCCTGACCATCCGATGTCCGCCACTTGCAACGGCAAGTATTCGTCTTGATACCACGTTTGGAATGCTGCATCGAGATCCGGTTTCATCTCCAGCTGCCAGAGAAACATCCACGGCGCACCAGCCAGCTGGCTCTGGCGGCGGTGTGCCCAACCCGGTTTGTAGGCAATGCGACTGAAGTTTTTCAGATGTTCGTCTTTCCAGCGCCTGAACTCCTTCACCACATCGGCCACCGCCGGTCTGCCGAAGAATGAGTCGCAGCCGGCGATCGCATCTTCGGACGACAATTCGTAAATGGTGAAATACTGCTTGTTGTACCAGCGCAACGTGCCGCCGACGGCAAACTCTTCGTAGCGCACCACCCTGACGAACTCCGGCGTTTCATCAATCACACGCGGCAAAAACTGATGCTGATAGAACTCGTTGAAGTCGGCTTCTTTGTCCGGCGGAACGCTCAAAGCGACAATCAGAATTGGTGCTTTCATGGGTTTTCCCCTTTGTGTGCCAAGCCATTAGAGTTTAATATGAAAGTAGAGGTTGACATGCCGGCTATAGCCGGTGATGACGAAATGAAATTGAGCCGCTCGGCACTATTTTTAGTCCTTACTACCAGTCTTCTCTTGGCGGGCACCGGCCCGGCTTTCTCTCAGCCGGCCGCGGCTGAACGCGAGAAAGCAAAACCGGCAGCGCGCTCCACAGAGATTGAGTCTGTACAGCTGCTCGATCCCAGCGACCGCGAGGCAGCCGAACACTGCTACGGGCGATATTTCCTGATCGCCTGGAGACCCGGCGAAAAGGAACAGTTTCTCAAGATGCTGTCCGAGGTGGCCAGGTGCGCCCCGGGTCTGATCACGCGAGCTGCCAACGGCAAGAAACTGCATGTCTGCCGTGTCACGGATTTGCCCTTCAGCGCCACGACCGCCGGCTCGTTCGATGCTGAAGCTCTCACGCGCCCGGACGCTATCCTGATCCCGGATGTTTTCTTTGAAGGCTCGCGCAAGGCTCAGTTGCGCTGCTTCCTGCACGAACTGGTGCACAGCGCCGACATGGCAGGCGAGATCGCACTGTCGCGGGATTGGATTCGTTTTGCGCAACCCACCATTTCAGAATTGCGTTGCGAAGCGACTTTCGGCCAGCCCGAGCGGCGCGCCGGGCGAATCATTCCTCCTCATAATGCCTGGCCGACCCTCTATGGATGCGAAAACCTGACGGAGGCGCTGGCTGAATACTTCGCGGCTGACGCCATCGGCTCGGATGACTTCAAATTCGATCCGGCATTTCGCCAGATCTTCATGCACCGATTGACGCAGTCAAGCAAGAAACATGCGCTGTTCATGACCGTGTACAAGCAAGGTTCACGCCTCTACAACGAGCACAAGTACGATCTGGCCATTGAGAAACTTTTAGAAGCGCGCAAGCTGGATCCTTCGGCGCCCGGCACGCACTCCTGTCTGGCAGCCTGTTATGCCTACAAAGGGGATTACAACGCTTGCCTGAAGTATGCGGCTACCGCCAACAAGTATTTAAAAAAGAGCGGTGTACCGGCGGGAGAGCCTGACCAGATCATGGTTATGGAAGTCACGGGCCTATCACTTTTGCACACCGGCAAACTCGACGAAGCAATTCTCGCCTTCAACGGGGTACTGGGACACGAGCCGAACAACAACTGGTGCCGCTCTCTGCGCGCCCGCTGCCACGAGTCGCAAAACAAATATGCGGACGCCGCCTACGACATGGCTGCAATTTTCGGCAAGACGAAACGCCTGATTGATCCGTTGCTGGCAGCGCGTGTGGACGAGGACTTCGCTATGAAGTGCCTGAACGCCAATGTAGACAAGTCGCCAAAAGATTCGGTGGCTATGCAGAAGCGCGCCGAGTACTTCGAGTTTCTCGGCGATCAAGATCCGGACAAGGGCGTGCAAAAAGACTTCTACAAGAAAGCACTCAGCGACTTCGAGCGCAGCCTCACCCTGGACAATTGCGAGAAGGCGCGAGTGATGATTGCCTGCGCACGCCTCAAGCTGAAACTCGGCGAGGACCACACAGCCAGAGATCTGTGCGAACAGGTGATCGCGATGGAACCCTTTAATATCGAGGCGAAGATCATCAGACTGTCGCTGCTGGAAAAATCAGGCAATCTGCAGGATGCCCGCGCTGAATACGACAGCCTCAAATTTCAAATCCAGCGCGCCGTGCCGTCGCGTCAAGAACGCCAGCACGTACCGGACAGGTTGAAGAACCTGTAGTAGAAATGGTTCGAAACCGGCGGGGAAGAGAGTGCCTAGCGGTGGGAGAGGTGCTCGGTGTCTTCTTTGCTGGCTACGGCTAAAAGCAGCATACCGAGAATGAAGCCGCCGCCAATCATGCCGAGTTCGGTGACGTTGCTGGTTTGAATCATGACGTTGAAATAGCCGACCACGTCGCCCGTATGACCCTTCACGAGGTACACGTCGTACACCACCTTGCCGATGGCGAACAATATCAGACCGATACCTAGTAGTTTCTTGAGCATGCTTTCTTTTTACCCAAAATTGCCCTCACACCACCGGGGGTGCCTGGGTGTCGGGACAAAAACTTTAGCGGTACCAGGGCACCAGTGCGCCGACTATGTAAGAGGTCAGATTGGCGGCGGTGATCACTGCAAACGAGCACCAGAGCGTCCCTGAACGCCAGGGCAGGTGGCTGGCGAAAGCAAATCGAAACGCCAGGCATTCAGCGAGAGGAGCGAAGGTTTCGGCCGCCCAGAGATAAGCGACGCGGTCAGTGCGCATGTCGAACAAACATGGATAGACCAGCCACACAAACGGATAGGTGATGGCTGTCAGCCAGAAGCTGAGGAACAGTTTCTGCCTGACAGTCAGATCGCGCAGCCCCAGGAAGAGCACCGCTCCTTCTAGAAAAATCGTCATCAGGTAGCCGCGCGCCATCAGCTCGGCGTATTGAAGCGGAGCCATGCAGCTAAATGAACCGAATCAGGAAAGGAATTTCGGCAAAGACATGAATCATCGCCAGCAAGAAGTACCATTCGCGTGCGACGTTGAAATCAACGCCGAAGCAAAACCACAGCACAGCCACGGCAAAGGTGCTGAACACCAGCGCAACAGACACCATTCTTTTGGCAGTGGATGAAACCACGGTGATCGGCAACGAACGCGGACGCCAGTTGTGCCAGCCGGCTGCCATAAGTGGAATGGCGAGCAACCACACTCCATAGTGCAGCATCTCCAGAAAAGTATGGGTTGCCACCAGAAACTGAACGGACACACCGGTAATCCAGTCGGCGCCTGCATGACGGCAAATCTGGGCGACGAGCGGATCGGTCTGCTCGATGGTCGGCAAGCAGGCCAACTGCCAGTAGAGTGCCCCGATCAAAACCGGTATGAGCGTCAGCGACAGTCTATACGGTGCCACCAGATGTGGTTTGCTGCGCCGCAATTCGATGTCGAGCATGAAGAGCGCCACAAATGGGTGCATATAAACCAGAGACACGCCAAAGTATCCCGGGCTCAGCCAGATGAGCGCGATCAGCGATAGCGCCACACCCAGCATGAGAGAAAATCGCGCCGTGCTGAGTTTGTTGCCGTGCCTGATCATGATCAGGCTGCAAACCCAGGCAACCAGAGCGACATTGCCAATCTGGTAGCCGGCGATCCAGGCAGGAATCGAAATCAACTGCGCCTTACCCAGATAAGCCATGGTCGGGAAAGACACAGCCAGAGCCAGTGCGCCGAGAATGCCGGTGGCGAAGTAAAGTTTCAGTCCGGCGAATCGTGCCGGGAATCGCGATAAGAAGTAGCGCAACTCGATCCAGTTATGAGGTCCGGCAAATAGAAACACTGTGGCGATAGACACACCAATCGGAGCCAGTCCACAGAATGTCGCACAGGTCAAACCAACGAACGAGCAAATCAACGTAAAGCGCAGCTGTTCGCTCAAAACCGCCGTGGTTGCCGGTTGCGACAGCGACTGATCTGCTGGAAAAGAACGTGTGATTGATGCCGTCATTTCAGTTTCTGCGTCGAGTCCAGTTTCTTCGCCGCCAACACACCGGCAAAAAATATGGTGAATGAAGCCAGCATGGCACCGCCCATCATCTGGTAGTTCTGTGCATCGAGATGTTCGAGTGGTTGCAGATGGCCGAACAAAACCCCGATTCCCAGGCAGACTAATGCCGCCATCAGAATCGCCAGGTATTTACAGCCGGTTCGCAAGTAATCCGCCACGCTGTCGAACTCCTCTTTTTACAGTGCGGCATCGGTGAATTTCATCACCGTTGCCACCTTCTGCCTGGCGGTGGCCGGCGCGAAATTCGAAGTCACCTGAATGATGGCTGTGTGCGCCGGCAGCTCTTGCTTGTCTTCGAGGTGGCCCAATATTTTGAGGGCCGCGGCATCGGCTTTCTTCGAACCGCTGCTCTTTTTGAGCGTCACATCATACGGATATCCTTCCGACCCGATCGCAAATGAAATAACCACGGGCGCCTTCATACCTGGAACCGGTTTCCAGAGTTTGGCCAGCATTCTTTCAGACTGCGCTTTGAACCTGGCGCGTTCTTTGTTGGTGTAGGCCCTTAATTCGGGGGCGTTTTTCATGCCCTTGAACGCGTCCGGGCTGGGTGGCAGCGGGGCGTCGGCAATCAACTGCGAGACATTCGGCGGAGGCGGCGGCGGAATATCCGCCCAGACAGGCAAAACTGAGCCGGTCAGAACAGCCAGAGCACCGATCAAAGCCAAATTTCTCACGCCAAATCCTCAACCAACAGGGAACCAGACACTACTATATCTAACTTAGGCAAAGAACCCTACGGTAAAAATCCGGTTGGTTACCTGATGTTCGTGTACGAGCCGGACAGTCCGACTTCCGGATCGGTATCCTTGAAAATCATATGCAGCGCCAGTTTCTTCTTGGCTGACTGGGGCGAGAAGGTGGTCACACCGTGCACCGATTGAGTCATCGCCGGCAGCGGACCCAGACCTTCGCATTTCTCAATGGTCTTGAGCGCCACTTTGTCTGCCGCCTCGCAGCCGCTCTTGCGGGTGAGGGTTATATGGGTGGGAACGCCTTGCCAGTCGAGGTCGAAAGCCACGACCGCGCTGCCGGTCATTTCAATCGGGGCGGTCCAGAGCCCTTCCAGTTTCTTCCGGGCGTTGCTTTCATAGCCTGAGCGCAGAGCCAACACATAAGGACCCAGGTTGATTTGCGATGCGCGAGCCGCCTGTTCGGGAGAAGGAGGCGGCGAAGCCATATCGCCCCGCGCCGGACCAGCCAGGAGCGAAGCAATAACGAGCAGCAAAAATAAGCCGACTACCGACTTCATGGGTTTATGACCTGAGGGTTCGCAACTGCTCAACGATAACTTTCGTCGACGCAGTTTTATACCGGCAAAACCCTGAGTCGAGCCTGCTGTTGTCTGTAGAGGTTATCCAGCAGACTACGCGGTGGTGTCCGGACCGCTTGGATGCCCATGGGCGCGTGTGAAACGCTTGTTGCAAACGCCCCAATCGATATTAGAAAGGAAGGCATCTAGATACGCACCACGATTGGTGCCGTAATCGATCATATAAGCGTGCTCGTACACATCCAGCACCACCAGTGGTACTACATTAGCCGGCACCAGCAAGTTGTGAGCATCGAGCCCGTACATTTGCAGACTGGCGTCGCGGGTGTTCCAGCCGACCACGACCCAGCCGCGCATGCATTTGCCGGCCGCCTTCAGGTGATCGATGAATTTGCCTACCGAACCAAAACGCGCTTCCACCGCGGCTTTCAGATCGCCGGTCGGTTCGCCGCCGCTGCCGCCCAGGTTGGCGAAATACAATTCATGATAGATGACGCCGTTGAGCGCAAAGCTCTGTTCGACGAGCATTTCTCTGTACGGATGATAGGTGGCGTTCGGCGCCGGCGTGCTGATGTCGACAGCATCCAACCCGGCTTGCAATTCATTGATTTTGCCGACGTACCCTTCATAGAGCTTTAAGTGTTGTTCGACTTGCTTGGACGACAGCCCGGCCATATTCTTCGTGACAAGGCTGGAAAAATCTTTAGCCGTATAAGACTTGCCGCCGGCTGCCGGCGCGCCGCCGGCGATCACTCCGGCTGCCTTGCTTTCGGTTTCTGCAGCCTTAACTATTCCCGTCGAGGTCACAATCGCGCCGGTCGCAGCAATTGCGCCCATCAGCAGCACTTCGCGTCGAGTGCGCAGTTTGCCCTCAACTACCTCGAAATTACCGATGATTTCGGGTTTTTTAGATGTCATGCCTCCCCCTCCTGTTGCGGATATGCGCAGCATAAAACTTGCAACCATTCAGCATAGCGCGTTTCGCATTAAAGAATTTAGCTCGCGCCATGATTCTCATGCGAATTTTGCCAAAAGCGCTATGCTTATCGCTTCGCTTATGCAGCGCTCGTTAGCCCAATAACTATCAGGAAATTGGCGTATGTCCACAACAAAAACGCAACCGGCCGCCGACAAAAAGGTGAACACAACTTTGCAGCCAAGTGCAAGCTACAGTCAGACACTGCGACTGAAAATCAACAACAAGCCGGGCATGCTCGGCAAAGTGACATCGCTTATCGGCGAGCAAGGCGCGGACATCGGCGCAGTTGACATCGCCGGGTTCGAAAAGGACTTCATCGTTCGCGACATCACGGTCAACGTGCGCGACGACAGCCACGGCGAAGCGGTGGTGAAAGCACTGAAGTCGATGAAGGACATCGAAGTCGTTCACGTTTCCGACCGCACCTTCCTGATGCATCTGGGCGGCAAAATCACGGTCACCAACAAAGTGCCGCTGAAGACCCGCGACGACCTATCAATGGCATACACACCCGGCGTCGCCCGCGTCTGCATGGCGATTCACAGAGAGCCGTCCAGTGCCTACAAGCTGACCATCAAACGCAATATGGTGGCCGTCGTCACCGATGGGTCCGCCGTGCTCGGATTGGGCAACATCGGTCCTGAAGCCGGCTGCCCGGTCATGGAAGGCAAGGCGATGCTCTTCAAAGAATTCGGCAAAGTCGATGCTTTCCCGATTTGCCTGGCTACACAAGACACCGAAGAAATCATCAAAACGGTGAAAAACATTGCCCCCGTATTTGGTGGCATCAACCTGGAAGACATCTCTGCACCGCGTTGCTTCGAAATCGAAACTCGTCTCAAGCAAGAACTGGATATTCCTGTGTTCCACGACGATCAACACGGCACCGCCGTGGTGGTTCTGGCGGCGCTGATGAACTCGCTGAAGATCGTGAAAAAACAGATGAAGGACCTCAAGATCGTCGTCAGCGGCGTCGGCGCAGCCGGTGTTGCCTGCTCGAAGATCATCATGGCGGCCGGCGCCCGCAACATCATCGGCTTCGACCGTCAAGGTGCGATATATGAAGGTCGCACCGAAAACATGAATTACATGAAGGAATGGTTCGCCAAGAACACCAACCCCACCAAGTTCAAAGGCGTGCTGAAGGATGCGCTGGACGGCGCCGATCTGTACATCGGCCTTTCCGGTCCCGGAACGATCGATCCGGTTGACCTGAAAAAGATGGCACGGGACGCGATCGTGTTTGCGATGGCCAACCCGATTCCGGAAGTGATGCCGGAAGAAGCGGCGCCTTATGTCCGCATTATGGCAACGGGACGTTCCGACTATCCCAACCAGATCAACAACGTGCTCTGCTTCCCGGGCATCTTCAGAGGCGCCCTTGATGTACAGGCCCGCGACATCAACGAAGAGATGAAACTGGCCGCCGCCGAAGCGATCGCCAACGTGATTGCACCTTCGGAACTCAACGAGGATTACATCATCCCCGGCGTGTTCAATCCGAAGGTGGCGGAGAGCGTCGCCGAGGCTGCCGCTAAGGCTGCCATCAAGAGCGGCGTCGCCCGTCGCACCAAGAAGATCTCCGACAGCGAAATCGACTAGATAAATGGACAATCTCCTGGCGGCAAGACTGCAAATGGGCATGTCGCTGGGATTCCATATTGTCTTCGCGTGCGTCGGCATTGCCATGCCTCTGCTTATGGTGCTGGCTGAAATTTGTTATCGGCGCACCGGCAACGAGGCATACCTTCACCTGGCGAAACGCTGGGCCAAAGGCACCGCCGTCTTTTTCGCGGTGGGCGCCGTCTCGGGCACCGTGCTCTCCTTCGAACTGGGTCTATTGTGGCCGTACTTCATGGCCTACGCCGGCAGCATCATCGGCATGCCGTTCTCATTAGAAGGATTCGCGTTCTTCACCGAAGCTATCTTCCTGGGCATTTATCTGTATGGAAGAAACAAGATAACGGCCTGGCAGCACATCGCGGCCGGGTGCGTGGTGGCAATCAGCGGTGGATTGTCGGCGCTCTTCGTAATCCTGGCCAACGGCTGGATGAACACGCCGACCGGATTTCGAGACGTCAACGGCTCGCCGGTGGACATAGATCCGGTGGCGGCGATGCTCAACCCGAGCGGCATTCCCGAGGCAGTGCACATGCTGGCTGCCGCCTACGCCGCTACCGGCTTTGCAGTCGCCGGCATCCATGCCTTTGTGTTGCTGAGAAAAAACTCGCACGAACTCCACCAGAAAGCACTGGCACTGGCGCTGGGCATGGCCGCCGTGAGCGGCTTTCTCGTCCCGCTCACCGGCGACAACGTCGCCCAGGCAGTGGCACACAACCAACCGGAAAAGTTGGCGGCCCTGGAAGGACAGTTCGCCACCGAGCGTGGTGCCCCGCTGCGTATCGGCGGCATCCCGGACGAAAATGCCCGCGTCACGCGTTATGCCATCGATATACCGTACGGATTGAGCCTGCTGGCTTTCCATGACCCCTTCGCAACGGTCAAGGGACTGAACGACTTCCCGCGCGATCAATGGCCGCCGGTGGTGCCGGTGCATATTTGTTTCCAGATCATGGTGGCCTGCGGTGGTGCGATGGGACTGCTCTCAGCGTGGATTGCGTTTCTGTTTCTTCGCAAAAAGCAGCTGCACGAAAATACCTGGCTGCTGAAAGCCGCCTTGCTAGCCTCGCCCCTCGGTATGCTGGCCGTCGAATGCGGTTGGATGGTCACCGAAATCGGCCGCCAACCCTGGGTCATCCACGGCATCATGCGCACCAGTCAGTCAGTCACCCCGGCACCGAGCCTGGTGGCCTGCCTGCTCTTCTCGGGTCTCTATTTATTTCTCGCCGTCATCGTTGTGCGCCTCCTGATCAACGAAGTCGCCGCCAGCGAAAAGCCTTTCAGCCCGCCCCAATCGCGCCGCCCGCGCCTGCCTCTGCCCTAGCCGGGGGTGCCAATTTTCTCCTTGTGAGTTTCAACACTTTTGAAGAGAATGGCTAGGGTTTGAGAAACTGATCGATGTGCTCGAAGATGACGCGGGCCGCACCATCGCCGCTGGATGAAGCCGTGCCGGAGGACGTCTTGCCGGTCTTGCCGGCACCGTTCGCGTTGTAGTCGAAGGTGAACTGAATGTCTACGGAGTCGGGCGCGCCCGCCGGCAATGGACGAAACTTGCCGAGGGCATGCACCGCTTTCAGCGAGGCCTGGTCCACGTTTGCAGACCCACTGCTTTTATCCAGGCGCACATTGGTGATCGTGCCGTCGCTCTGAATCTTCCAGAAAACCACGGTGTGTTTGGACTGAGAACCTTTGGGTGGAAACCAGTGTTTCTTGACGGCCTTTTGCATGGCAGCCATGTACGGACCGAAGTCCACGTCATCGGCTTGATAGACATCGACGACATGGATGTACGGGTCGAACCTGGCGCGCAACTCTGTTTTCGGTTTGAAGCCGTCTACCTTGAATGGTATCAGCGGTAACACCGCGGCTCGGGCGGCGGCATCGAATTTGCTGTCTTTCGATGAGTTGTATATCTCGACATCTTTGGGATTGGTGTCGTTGACTTTGAAGGAAACGATTGCTCGCAGCTTGGCATTGCCAGGCGATTTCCAATGCTTTGCGATGTTGTTTCGCATGGCATTCAGCTGAGCATCACGGTCGCCAGACGGCGGCACTGCCCACGCAGTAGAATATGCGCCTGACGCTTGCGTTAACAAAAGCGCCAGCGCGACAGCCATGCGTTTCTCAAACAAACGTTTCATGCATCCAATTATGCCCTGCAACGAACTTGATTCGCGTAAAATCAGGTCGTTCTAATGGCAGGCAAAACCCATGACCTTAGAAGTTGCCATTGCCGGCATCCTGATTATCTCGCTGACCTTCTACGTGCTTATGGGCGGCGCGGATTATGGCGCGGGCGTCTGGGACATGCTGTGTTTTGGTGAACGCGCCCAGAAACAACGGGCACTGATCGCCGAAGTCGTTGGACCGATCTGGGAAGCCAACCACGTCTGGCTGATTCTGGTAATCGTAATTCTGTTTACCGCCTGGCCGCGTGCGTTCGCGCTCGTCACCACCGACCTGCATATTCCCCTGGTGATTATGCTGGCGGGCATTGTTCTGCGCGGGTCAGCCTTCACCTTCCGCACCTACGACACCAAAGATGACAGCGTCCAGCGCCGCTGGAGCCTGGTTTTCGAAATCGCCAGCCTGGTCACTCCGATTATGCTGGGTATCACAGTCGGATCCATCTCGGCCGGGCGCATGCACCCCATGGCTCGCCCGGATTTCATCAACTCCTGGGAGCACCCGTTCGCGTTCGCCAACGGTGTCTTCGCTCTTTGCGTTTTCGCGTTTCTGGCGGCCACCTATCTCACTAACGAAACTTCCGATGCACAACTGCAGAACGATTTCCGCGTGCGGGCCCTGGCGGCACAGGGCGGGGTGGCAGTCATGGCTTTGACGGTATTTCTGCTTTCCCAGCACGGCGCTCCTCAGCTCTACAATGACCTGGTGAAGGCGCCCTGGACCATTGCGCTGCACGCCGTTACGGCGGTCGTCTCCACCGGTGCCATCGTCAGCCTGGTTTACCGCCGCTATCTCATCGCTCGCCTGTGCGCCGCCGGACAGGCGACGTTAATCCTCTGGGGGTGGGCGCTATCCCAGTTTCCCTACCTCGTCCGTCCGGAACTGACTATTTTCAACTGCGCTGCCCCGAAAGCCACGCTGGAGTTGCTTTTGTGGGCGCTGCTCGCCGGCGCGGTCCTGCTGTTTCCGTCATTTTATTTGCTGCTCAAGGTCTTCAGTCAGGCGACTACAGAGGGCGAAAGCCCAGCAGAGTCAGCTCATTGAGGCTTTAATATCGGCAGGGCTTGCCCGGGACCAGGATTTGAACCACAATAGAACATAGGAGACCCTCCCTAGGGCTACGCAAAGAGGTTTGTGCGTCATGAGTTGGCTCGATAAACGGTTAAAGCGCAAAGAAGAACGCAAGAAAGTCGAAGATGATCGGCTTCGCGAGGAAAAACGTCGCACCGACGAAATGATTCGTCGCAGAGAGCGGGAAGCTACCGAGCGCAAATTCTTCGAAGAGAAAATGCGTAAGAAGATGGAAGAGAAAAAGGAATTCGACCTGGCAGAGCAAGAGCGCTACCGGCGAATGACCGAGGAAGAGCAAGCCGCCAAGGACGAAGAAGAAAGCAACCTCTAAAACACTCCCAACCGATACTTCGAAGCCCGCGTCAAGGCGGGCTTTGTGTTATGTGCATTAATGGCAAACCCAGGCAGTGACAATAAGAAAGAGCACGAATTCGCCGAGGACGCAGGTCCGGCGACTCCCGTCATCGTTGAAGTGCCTGACGGGCAACGAATAGACATCGGCGATTACGACCTGATCGACACCATCGGCAGTGGCGGAATGGGTGTCGTCTATAAAGCCAAACACAAAAAACTCGACAAGACCATGGCCATCAAGTGCCTGCATCGCGAGCTGGCAGTCGATGCCGCCAACGTCAGAAGATTCGCTCAGGAAGTGCGCGCCGCCAGCCAGCTGTCACATGCAAATCTGGTTTCGGTTTACGACTCCGGTATCACGGACGATGGCACGCCTTATCTGGTCATGGACTTCTTAGAAGGCACAAGTCTCGCCGACACGCTGCGCAAAGAAGGTTTCTTGCCCCTGGAACGGTTTATCGAGATCTTTCTGCAAGTGACGGAGGCGCTGGATCACGCCCACGCCAAAGGCATCGTGCATCGCGATTTGAAACCGAGCAACATCATGCTGGTCGGCAACGAGTCTTCGGTCAGCGACTTCGTGAAGATCGTGGACTTCGGCATCGCACGTGTGATTCAGGAAGTCGCCAAAGACGGACCGCGAGTTACCCAAACGGGCGATGTGATCGGCAGCCCGGTCTACATGAGCCCCGAGCAGTGTCTGGGAAAAAATCTCGACAGCAGTTCGGACATCTACTCGCTGGGCGTCGTTATGTATGAGTGCCTGACCGGCAAAGCACCATTTGCCGCCGACAACGCCATCCAAATGATCGTCAAACACGTGCAGGACAAGCCGATTGCTCCATCCAAGCTGCGCCCCGACTTGCGCATCCCTCCAGAGCTGGACAACCTGATTTTGAGTTGCCTGGAAAAAGATCCGGCGCTGCGTCCGAAAAATCTGCACGACATTCGCATTGAACTTTTGCTGCTGCGCGGTGAGATTTATAGCGGTCGCAAACGCAGTCTGCCTCTGGGTGAACGTGTGCGACGGACAACGAAACGCACGGTCGACAACTTCAGCGTCGGCAGAGACGCCGCCGTAATCTTATCGGTGATCGGACTGATTGTCTTGTGCGCCAGCGTTTTCTGGTATCGCTTCTCGATCAACAATCCATCCCAGACGACGCCCGAGAAGCAGGTTGCAGAGCTCATGGAAGACGCCAAACTATCCACGTTGCGCCAGAATCCTCAGCAAGCCAATACCGAATACAAAGAAGCGCTGGCGCTCGCCGAGAAACACAATTTGCCCGCCAGAACACAGGTAGAATTAAACAGTCAACTCGGCGAATACTCGCACGAACTGCGCATTCACGATGGACTGAGCGACGCAGAGCGGAAAGATCTTTACCGGGAGTCGATCAAGTATCACAAGCGCGTGCTGGAGCTGCTCGCTGAACATACCGAACTCGGACCGCCACCAGCTGCCATTCTCGACCACCTCTCGTTCGAGAGCGGTCAGGTCGGCAGCTATGGCGATGGAGAGGAGTTCGGTCGCCAGGCCGTAAAACTCCACAAAGATGAACTGCAGTCGCATGCACCGCAAGCATCAGTCATGGGCACCATGCAGGCCTACCAGTATCTGGCTGAACACCTGGACTACACCAATCACAGAGACGAAGCGATTGAGTTGCTGGAAGAGAGCATTGCCCTGGCGAAACAATGGTCCGGTGCGCAATTCTCTCAAGAAGCGTACGGCAACCTGCTCACACTCAGAGATCTGTACAGACACAAAGGCGACTACAAGAAAGCTGTCGAAGTGGACAAAGAGATAATGGGTGTCGCCACTAACAATCCAGCCCAGGCCGCTCAAGACCTTAAAGACGATCAGTCGAAAGCCGGAGCGCAGAGATAGCTATGCCGGAATCGGACAAAGACAAGAAACCGTTGCCGGGAACGGACTACGCGCCCCAGGTGGAAGAAGCGCCAATTCCGATAACTGTTTTGGTAGAGGTTCCACACCAGCCGGACAAGGGATACAACATATCGGAATACGATCTGGTCAGCACCGTCGGTAGTGGCGGCATGGGCGTCGTCTACAAGGCTAAGCACAAACAGATAGACAAGACCATGGCTATCAAATGCCTGCACCGCGAGCTGGCAGCCGATCCAATTAATGTCCAGCGCTTCGCGCAGGAAGTGAAAGCCGCCAGTCTGCTCACACATCCGAATCTGGTATCTGTCTACGATTCGGGAGTGGGCTCAGACGGAACGCCCTATCTGGTGATGGACTATCTTGACGGCCAGAGCCTCGACGATGTTTTGCAGCATGTCGGGCAGCTTTCGCTGCCCCGGTTTCTCACCATATTTCTGCAAGTCACCGACGCCCTCCAGCACGCTCACGCGAAGGGCATCGTGCACCGCGACCTGAAGCCCAGCAACATCATGGTGCTCAACGAACAGAAGTCCGGCGAAGATTACATCAAGATCGTCGACTTCGGCATCGCGCGCGTCATACAAAATGTCAGCAAGGACGGTCCCAAAGTGACGCAGACCGGCGACGTGATCGGCAGCCCCAACTACATGAGCCCGGAGCAATGCCTGGGGGTTGCTCTCGACAGCCGCTCGGACATTTATTCGCTGGGCGTGGTCATGTACGAATGCCTGACCGGCAAGCCACCGTTTGCCGGCGATAATGCCATTCAAACAATCGTCAATCACGTCAAAGACACACCCCCGTCGCCGTCGAGCGTGCGCCCGGAACTGGGCATTCCCGAAACACTCGATTTTTTGATTCTCAGTTGCCTGGAAAAAGATCCGACGCTGCGACCGAAATCGATTTTCGAAATCAGATGCGAACTTTTGCAGTTGCAAAAGGACCTGAACGCCAATCGACAACCAAAATCATCGCTGACCGCCAAGCTGCGGCGTCGCTGGTTGCGCGCCATCGCCAATTTCAAAAAACGCGATCGCAAGAAGCAATTGCCGCCGTGGGCGTTTCTTTTAGTGAGCTGCCTTTTGATCGCAGGCGGAGTTGCTGCATGGACCGCCGCCTCAAATCTGTCGACAATCACCGCAGAGTCCATGATCAAGTTTCACAACAACAACGCCGATAACATGTTGCAGCGCCCTGATCATTTCAGCCCCAGCTCGGCATACGACTCCTGGGGACAAGTATTGAATCTGGCCAAAGATCACAACCTGCCGATTCCCTACCAGATCGCACTGAATAAAAAGATCGCCGACAAGGCTCATGAAAAGGCGCTCGAAGACGGGCTGGATGACGCCGCCAAAGGCATATTGCATGCTGCCGCCTACCGGCACTACGCGCGCGTCCTCGAACTCTACGATCAAAATCCACATTTAGGTACGCCTCCGGCGTCCATGCTCAGCAACATGTCCTTTGACATCGGACAACAGTCTATCCACGAATCACAGCCCCTCGAAATCGCTCTTCTGCGCCGAACGCTTGACGCCTATAAATCGGAAATCAGACACCGAGCACCCAAATTGGAGACGTACAGAGAACTGGTCTCGACCTATACATCACTCGCCGAGAGCATCGCGATTCAAGGACACACTCCTGAGGCGGCACGACTGCTGGAAGAGTGCATTGCCACAGTGGACCACGCTTACAACAAACGCATGGCGACAGGTGAGGCATTCGAAGCGATAATCAGCCTCCAATATAAGTATCGCGAACTGAAGCAGTTCGATAAAGCAGTGGCACTTGATGAGCGCGTCCTCGAAGATATGAAGGGCGGGCAGATTAAAGAATCACAGATGATCGACGATCTGGTGCAAGATCTCGAATCAGCTGGAAAGCTCAAGCAGGCGGCATCTTGGAAGTTCACATCAGATGATTTAAAAGCACACGGCGAATAAATAGACAGAAGAGTTACACATACCCCGATTCCATGCGTTGGAACCTCAAGAACTAACATTCGTCAGCCCATTCAAACCAATGATGGATGAACTGATTGATGTAACGGCAGAACATCAGCAGTCAGAAGCTCCAAGAACGGAGGAGGGTAATGACCATGCTAGATAGAGAAAATCCGGGCGCTGACGAGCAACAACAAGTCAGCAACCTGGAATCAGGACAAATGGACGAGCAACAACGCTCGATGGCCGAGCCACAAAGACCGAAACGCGGACGTGGTTTTGCTTCCATGGACCCTGAAAAACAACGTGAGATAGCCAGCAAAGGTGGAAAGGCTGCTCACGCCAAGGGCACCGCTCACGAGTTTTCGTCTGAAGAGGCCCGCGAAGCGGGTCGCAAGGGCGGACAAGCGAGAGGACGCAAGGCTTCCTAGCGAACGGGTCACCCCAAGGTCATCTAGACGCTGAGGACTGCTAAAACGAGCTTTGCCATCACTGTGGGTTTCCATTCCCTTTGAGGGTGGACACCGCAGGTGGTGGCTTTGCGGTTTGCGCCCAATATACCAATAGGGTATGCCAATTTCGATTTGGCATACGAATAGCGTATATTGTCCCACCGCGGTGGATGGCACGCGACTTCTACTGGGCGGGCGATTCGCCGGGCACCAGGTCGGGTGGCTCGTCGGGCGCGGGACCAGCCGATTCGCCTTTGCGCTGGCGACCGCGATTGAGCACTTCGGCGAAGAAGAGCGCCATCGCGAGAATTGCCGTGCCCACCGACAGGTAATACCACTGCTGCCCGACCAGCGAGCACGCGAAGAAACCTAAGATAGCCGAGAAACCGTAGATCACATAAGCCGTTTTCTTCTGCGAACCTTTCAGTTTCTTCAGCAGACGATGGTGAATGTGCTCGGCATCCGGGGCGAAGACCGACTGCCCCCGGGCTGTCCGCCTGATGATCGCCCAGGTCGTGTCCGCAACCGGGAAAAAGAGGATCAGCATCGGCAACGCGATACTCAAAAGCGTAATCTTCTTGATCACGGCGGTGATGGCGACTGAGGCCAAAACAAACCCCACCAGATATGCGCCTGAATCGCCCAGGAATATGCGAGCGGGGTTGAAGTTCCAGCGCAAGAAACCGCACAGCGCGCCCGCCAACACAGCGGCTATCAAAGCCGGATATGGCTGGTGCAGGTGAGCCAGCATGCCTTCGCCGGGAGCCATGGCAATCGACCAGATGGTCACTGCCGAGATGGCGGAGACGCCGGCTGCCAGTCCATCCATACCGTCAATCAAGTTGACAGCGTTGGTGATGCCGACCAGCCACATGATTGTCAGCGGCAATGCCAGATGTCCGACCCGCACATATTCATGGATGTGAATCGGACCGAAATCGACGATCACGCCTGGCAGGGGAATGCCGACATACTCGTCGATGCGCACCCCTAGTGTGTAAGCCGTCCAGGCGGCCAGAACCTGCACCAGAAGCTTAACCTTAGCCGGTATAGATTCCAGGTCATCCAACAGTCCGAGGACGAAAATCAAGGTGCCACCGGCCGCAATACCGGCCAGTCCGCCTTCGCGGGGAAACCTTCCGCACAAAGCCATCTCGGCGCAAAGCGTGGTGACTATGGCAATAAATATCGCCACTCCGCCCAGACGCGGCACCGCCACCTTATGGATGCGCCGAGGGTCTCCGGGTTGATCGACCAGTTTTAAGCGCACGGCGCGCGAACGAATTTCCGGCGTCAACCACCAGCTGATCGAGAGAGCGATCAAGAATGCCGGAATGTGCGTTTGATCTAAATGTCCGCCGGCGGCGATGCCCGGGATCGGCACCACCGTGAAGACCACGCCGACAATCAGCAGCAACAGCTGGAAGCCGCGAATTACAACTGATGAAGCCCGACGCCTCGTGGGAGCCGTTTCGTTTTTTGGAGCAGCTTCGTTCACTTCACCGA
This sequence comes from Candidatus Obscuribacterales bacterium, assembly GCA_046328035.1. Taxonomy (GTDB): domain Bacteria; phylum Cyanobacteriota; class Vampirovibrionia; order Obscuribacterales; family Obscuribacteraceae; genus JBGASG01. Next base: position 83,018 of record JAXLXI010000014.1, read on the forward strand.
GACCAGACGGTCGCTGTAGAGTGGGAATTTCTGGCATAGTTCTCCAACGCGTTTGGTGACTTTCTCGTGGACCTGATTGTCTTGCGGATTCTTGAGCTTGTCAGCGATGCACTCGCCGATGACGACCATCTCGGGCGTTCCCATTCCCCGCGACGAAACCGCAGGGGTGCCGATGCGAATGCCGCTGGTGAAATTGGGCTTTTGCGGATCGTTGGGAATCTGGTTTTTATTGGTGGTGATGTGCACCGTCTCCAGAAGTTCTTGCGCTTCCTTGCCGGTCATATTGATCGGTCGCAGATCCGCCGTCATCAGATGATTATCGGTGCCACCAGATACGATGGCAAGCCCCTGATCGATCAGGGTTTCCGCCAGTTGCTTGGCATTAGCCACGATGCGTTTTTGATATTCACCGAAAGCCGGCTGAGCAGCTTCATGGAACGCCACCGCCTTGGCGGCGATCACATGCATGAGCGGACCGCCCTGGATGCCGGGGAAAACAGATTTATCGATGGCCGCAGCATGTTCTTCAGTGCACATGACCACGCCGCCGCGCGGACCGCGCAGCGTTTTGTGGGTGGTGGTGGTGACGAATTGAGCATGCGGGAACGGATTCGGATGCAAGCCCGCCGCCACCAGTCCGGCAATGTGAGCGATGTCTGCCATCAGCAAAGCGCCGACACTATCGGCGATTTCTCTGAACTTGGCAAAATCGATGATACGCGGATAGTTGCTGGCTCCGCATACGATAATCTTCGGCTTGTGCTCCTTGGCTGCACGCGCCACGTCGTCAAAATCAATGCGTCCGGTCTCCGGATTGACACCATAGAATTCCGACTTGAACCACTTGCCCGACATGTTGACCTTCGAGCCGTGCGTCAAGTGACCGCCTTGATCGAGGCGCATGCCGAGAATGGTATCGCCGGGCTGAAGCATCGCGAAGTAAACAGCCATATTGGCCTGGGCGCCGCTGTGCGGTTGCACGTTGGCGTGCGGCGCATTGAACAACTTCTTGACACGATCTATGGCCAGCTTCTCAACCACATCGACGTATTCGCATCCACCGTAGTAGCGCTTGCCAGGCAGCCCTTCGGCATACTTGTTGGTGAGCACGGAACCCTGTGCCTCCAGCACCGCCGGCGAAACAAAGTTTTCGCTGGCAATCAGCTCGAGACCGTTCTGTTGACGATGCAGTTCGTCCTGAATAGCCTGAAACACTTCCGAATCAGTGTCCTTAAGGTTCGCCACGGGAACCCTCCTTAAGACGCAACGGCTCTATTTTACTGGGTTTGCGGCTATCGCGCCCGAGCGTGAAGCTCCTAAGCTTTAATTTCCGCCAACAAATCCAGTGCCTTCATGCGTCTGCCAGCCCGGTGTTCCAGGTAAGACTGGGTGAGGCGGCGGGCGGCACTGACCGACAGGCGAGCGGCGTTGGAACCGGACTGGGCGGCATTCCATGGTCCTGCCGGCAGACTTGATAGGTCTTCCGGAGGTGACGTGGATATGCGCCGGTCACCACCCAGAACGACATTTTTCCAGACCAGAGGCGTCACATGAATTCCGGCTTTCCAAGCGCTTCCCTCGCGCTGCAAAACTTCCTCCATACCCTCGCGCAGCAGATAGTCGGGTTGCGAGCAACGGGAGCAGAGCACTCCGCCCAGTTCGGTGTTGAAACAGGCTATGTTGTATTCGGTCAAAACTTCGCGGCACAAGACGCAGTATGTGACTTCCGGGCGATAGCCAAGCAAGTCGAGCAGTCCTAATTCGAATTCCAGAGAAAGCCAGTTGGCATCAGCGAGTTGGGCAGCTTGCAAATGCAAAGCATGTCGAAGATATTCAAAATAGATATAGCTTTCGTCCGACAATCCTTGTGCGAACTGATGGCTCAATTCAGCATAGTAAAGACCATAAGACAGGCGCAGGAGATCCCCGCGCAGAGCCGGAAAGCTATCAATAGTCTCTGCCTGTGTGATGATCTCGAATGTCTTGCCGGTTGAAAGAAAAAGCTTATTGACATTCAATAGATCGGCGCGACCGGCCATTTTCGTGCCGGGCTTGCGTGAGCCCTTCGCGACTGCGCGCACCAGCCCTTTCTCCGCAGTGAACAGCGTCAGTACCTTGTCCGCTTCTCCTAAGTTGAAGCTGCCGATGTTGATCGCTTGCACTGTGTACGTAGGCATATGGCAATCATAACAGGCACCAAATCCGGTGTCCGCCCCAGCGGGCGCGGCATTAAGCTGAGCCGGAACTTTTCTGCCCTCCAACTCGACACTATGCGCAAGAAACTGGAGGACAGTGAAAAATGGAAATCCTGATGTTTATCATGTACTTGCTCGTAGCCAGTGCTTGCGCCTGGATGGGCGCGTACCTGGTTCCCGGAACGGTCCCTGGCGGATTCCTCGCCTCGGTTATCGTCGGTGTTTTGGGCGCCTGGGCAGGCGGCTCATTGTTCGGCTCTCTCGGCCCGTCGTTGGCCGGCGTGCCTCTGCTTCCGGCCATTCTTGGCTCGGCTCTTCTGATCTTCTTATTCCATCTTCTGGCTCGTGGAATTAGCCGCGGACGCGCCTAAAAGCTCACGCTCGCCTGCAATGATGAATAGTTAAGAATCAACCGCGAATTTCGCGACTTCCCAACTGCGCTGCATACACTGTAGCGCAGTTGGCTTTTTAATCGGAGGGATTCCTAAGCATGACGACAGCTACCACCAAAGAACGCGTTCAACAAACCTGGTCCATCGACAAGATTCAACAAGAAGCAGTCCGCGTTTTCTCGCGCAACTGCATGAGCACCAGCGCCCTTCTCGAAAAGATCGGCGGAGATGCTCTCCAACAACATCAAGAGCAAATGCTCAAGAACAAAGTTGAATTCTTCAAATCCGTCGGCGTCAAAACCCCTCTGGAATTGATCAAAGCCATGGCCGAGTTTGAAACCAACGTATTTGGTAGCAAGATCGTATTCTGGGGCGACGACAAGTCCGCCTCGATGGAATACGAAACCTGCGCTTGTTTCGAACAAATGCAAAAAGACCCGAACTTCAAGCCCGAAAACATGGAAAAAATGGGCAAGATGTTCGCTGAGCACACCGAAAAGCTGGCCAAAGAGTTCGGCTTCAAGGGCGAAATGAAGATGGTCGGCGAAAAAGCCCAAATCACCTTCAGCAAAGATGGCATGTGCTGCGGCTAAACTAAACTCCAGTTGCAAAACTGAGTTGCAAGTTTGAGATCACAAACCGGCGCTTCGCAAGAGGCGCCGGTTTCTCTTTGAAATCTCTGGCTATGCGTGCGTATGGCCGCGCACCGCATGTGGTGTGAGCCGCGATCAACAAAACCTAATCAGGGATGGGGTCGTCGGTGACGACGTTGCAGATGCGTACACCGCTGCCTTCCAGAAAATCAATTACATCTTGCGCCTGCGTTCCAAAAGGCCATAACGGCACTTCCATCGAAGTGTAGGTGGTGTGCAAAATAACGCTGGCCGAATCCGGAAACGGATAATACTCCGCATAACGCACATCGTTGAGCAACACCATCTGCGTGCCGCGTTTATGGTGCAGGTGATCGATGACGTTGAGCACGACTTCGGAATCGGTGAGTTCCACCATGTAGTCGCGCTTGCCGTCGCCGAGCAGCTTGTATGCCGCCAGGCTCAGATAGCCGCAATACGCCAGCGTGCACATGGCAATCACGATGCCCCAGATGCGCAGATCCTGGCTGGCTTGCACGATCAACCAGCCGGCGGTAATCAGCCACAGGCACGAGAAGGTGAAGCCTATAGCCAGAAAGATGGTCATAGGAACAAGACCAGCCCTCTTCTTGTAGGGCTTTGACATGAGTTTGACGCCAGTCGATACTGAGGTCACCATTACTCACTCCAGAACTCAGCTTTAATATTCCCCGGAACGGGCGCAGCATCACGACTTCGCGCGGGAAGACGCGAAGGATGGGGTGGATGTGCCCGATATTGCCGCCGGCTGTCAGCGAGTTCCGAAAAGAACGAGCGTCGCCGTGAACATGGCGCCGTTCCAGAGTCCGTGAGTGATCATGCAAGGCAGAAGGCTCTTCGTGCGCTCAAACAGATACGCCAGCACAATGCCGATGGCAATCAGCCCCAGTATCCCGCCTTTGTCGAAGTGCACCAGCCCGAAAATCATGGCGCTCACCAGCACAGCCAGTGCCGGTCCTAATCTGGTACGCAAACTGCCGTAGATGAAGCCGCGAAACATCGTTTCTTCGCAGATTGGAGCCATGACGGCGATAGTCAAATAGAACATCATGATGACTATCGGATCCGGCGCATTGGCCGCCGACATGATTTGCGAGATAACCGGGTTTTCCGAGCCCTGTGAACCCATCAGCAGGCTGGCCAGCAATGCCATGGCCAGGACCAGGGGGAAAGAGGCACACCAGCCGAGAAAGCCGCACAGGACCAGTCTCACCGGACCCAGAGTCGCCGTTCTGGTACGAAACTTCAGTGAGTTCCAGAACTTCAGCCCACGCGGGCGCAAAGCGAATATGTAGATGTAGATAAGACCCGGCACGTTGGCTATCAGGTACGTGATGGCTGTGACAATCGCCATGTTGAACGGGTCGGGCGGCAGCTTGAAACCGCCGGTCTTGATCAATTGCTGCAGTCCGACGCTTATGGCGGCTTGCGTGCAGAACCAGGCGACGAAGACTTTGTAGACATCGAGGAGGGGGACATTCAGTCCGGCGGTCTCTGGCTCGGGAGTTTTCTTGCGGGCCATCAGCGCCAGCTCGATGAGAATCACGACGGCACCGATGATTGTTGCCAGAAAGGCAGTCACCATCACCATGATCGCGCCTAGAAACGTCCGCAGATATACGTTGTCGCGTTCGGAAATCAGGTCGTGCAGCTTGTCGTTGCCGCCCGATCTGGCATTGAGCAGGCGCAGCAAACCATCTCGATACCATCCGAACGGCAACCCATTTTCGATGGCGGCAGTCAGACTGTCGACCTCCTGGTGCGGAATGCTGTCTTTGCTGAACAGCTGATGGAGCGCTCGCCCGAGCGCCTGTATTTTGGGGTCTTTGTCTTGCTCAAGCTCGGAGGTAATCTCTTGCGGGTCGCGCAACGTGTCCGGCAGTTGCGCTTTGGGCTTGATGGGCGCGCGCATGGTCGACGGATTTTTCGCCGCGTTCTCCAGCGCCCGGTGATGGATCTCCTTCAAATAAAGCAGGGTGGCGACTTTCGCTTTGGTGACCGGGCTTTCGTCACCACGGGCGATGGCTTCCGCCAGTCCGGCTTCCGCCACATCGAAGGACTGGGAGACGTTCTGAGACTCACCGAGAAACTTGGCCTTTTCGGCATCGGAGACCTTCATGCGACTGACCAGGTCTTGCATTCCGACCTGCATGGCGTATGCAAGCCGCAATTGCAGCTCAGCCTTGTCGGCGGGCATGCTGGCAGTGCTTTTCATCACCCGACCACTGCCGCTCATGATATTGCCCAGAAACAACAGCACAACCAGGCTGGCGGCGACCAGGGTGACCGTAGACGCCACTTGCTTGCCTTTGTCTTTCGGGATAAAAAGCGCGAGCAAACCCAGCACTGCTGTGAAAATTAGCAAATACCAGATGTATTGGTGCATGAGAACCGGGCGTCAACTCGAATCGGGTCGGTCGGGTCAAATCGAATCAGGCAACGCATAGCATCGACTTTGGCATTGCCCCACAGGGTTCAATAATATAGCAGTTGGCAGCCTCAGCGCTGCCCCGATGGCCAGCCTATCCGCTGCCGTCTCCCATGGCGCCGCCGGCAAAGTGTGCGCCGAATTCGCCCATTTCGCCGAAGCCGGTGAATTCGCCGAACTCGCCGAAGCCGTCCATGCCACCATAACCGGTTGCAACGTCGTGCAAGAAGTCCTGGTCGTTATCGGAGAAGTAAGAGTCAGGCTTGGGTTGCTGATCCGGATAATAGCCCCAGGGCGAGCCCGGAACCAGCGTTTTGCGACGCAAGAACTTCGGCAATTTGACGAAACCCAGGGAATAACAGATTGTGCCGATGATTACGACTTCGGCGACCAGGATGTTTCCCCACTGAATAGCCATGTTTCCTCGCCAGGCCTGAATTGACGCATGCAATCCTAGAGGTGCCCGACATTAGAGTCAATATGGGTAGTGGGAAAAACCGCCCAAACTCAAGTGAGAGCTTGGTCATTCTGGTTTCTTTCCCAAAAGGCTATTCTTCGCCCAAGAGCGCGACACTGCGCACTTCGCCCTTGGCGCCGCCCTTAGGAGCGGCATTGGGCTGCGTACGCCGAAACTGTTCAATGTATCTTCTGAGCGCTTCACGTATCAAGTCGGAACGTGTGCGGTGCTCGGCTTGAGCGACATAATCAATCTGCTCAAGCAGGCCTGGTGGCAAAGCCACGAGAACTTTCTTCGGCATTCTGCGCGGACCCTTAGGTTATGCAAGTGGAGAGGCGAAATTCAGACAAAGTGACGAAACGTATCTTAATAGAGCGGCCGCCGGTGACGAACCGTCTTACTAAGGTGCGTTTCGAAGACAATACAATCTACACTCAAGAGTGTGTTTTTAGAAGAGCTACAACCCGCATAATTACGCTTGCCGCTCGAAACTAATATGAATGTTTTTTTCGATGCTTGTAGAAAGTGCCACCAGCCAAATCCTGCTTCTCATGCTGGTTTCCAAAAGACGAATCAGTCACTGAGTTGGTGATTTGCGATGACGCAAAATTCCGAAAACAACATTTGCAATTTAACCGATCGCGTGAAAGCCACTGGCTGTGCGGCAAAGATCAGTGCCAGCCAATTGGGGGCGATAGTACGAACGCTTCCGCAGTTTGCTTCGCCGCAATTGCTCACCAGTATTGAATCGTTCGAAGACGCAGCAGTTTACAAGCTTTCCGAAGAGCTGGCTCTGGTTCAAACCATCGACTTTTTCCCACCTGTAGTCGACGACCCGTACACGTTCGGATGCGTGGCCGCAACCAACGCACTTTCCGATATTTATGCAATGGGAGCGACGCCGACGCTGGCTCTCAATGTGTTGGGCTTCCCTTTGTGCGATTTCCCTCTAGAAGTCGCACAGCGCATCATGGAAGGCGGAGCGCATGTCGTGCAGCAAGCCGGCGCGCTTCTGGTGGGCGGACATTCGATACAGACCACCGATTTGATCTATGGACTTTCCGTCTCGGGATTTGTGCATCCCAACCGTATCCTTATAAATGCCGGAGCGCAGTCCGGCGACCGTATCATTTTGTGCAAAGCGATTGGCACAGGCGTTGCGCTTCTGGGCATGAAAGCCGACATATTGAGTCCGTCGGGACGCGATCGTCTTCTGGCAACGATGACGCAACTGAATGCCGCCGCGTCGCAGATTGCGCTTGCGCACGACACACATGCCTGCACTGACGTCACCGGTTTCGGATTGATCGGACACTTGCACGAAATGGCTAAAGGCAGCGGTTTGCAAGCATCTGTCAAAGCAAGCAGAATTCCGCTCTTACCCCAAGTAGCAGAGCTGGCTTCCCAGGGTCTCGTGCCGGCAGGAGCTTATGCCAATCGCAATTCGTATAAAGACATAGCCTCTGTGGATGAAACTGTCGAATTGTCGATTACCGATCTTCTTTTCGACCCACAAACGTCGGGCGGCCTGATGCTGGCTGTGCCGGAACGCGAGGTCGACTCAGTGTTGAAAGCACTGAAGCAAGCCGACTACTGCGCGGCGGAAATCGGCGAATTTCAACCAGCGGCGAGCAACATCATAAAAGGATTGGTAGAGGTGAAACAGGGATGAGCGAAAAAATCGACTTGCGCGGACTGACTTGCCCCGAGCCTGTGATTCGCACGAAGAAACTCTTCGACAATCACGCCGTACAATCGGTGGAGGCGCTGGTCGACGACGAGGTATGCGTCAACAACCTGACCAGGCTGGCCGGGTCGCTGAAGGCGGGCATTTCAGTTGAGAAGGCAGACGGCTATTACCGGATCGCTATAGAAAGAAACGCGGGCGGCGCGGGCGCAGGTGCAAACTCCAAAGCCGGCGGCGAAAGTGCCGTTTCCACTCAAGCAAGCGGTACTACAGCGGTAAGCAGCAGCACGGGCACCGTGCTGTTTCTCGCTAAAGACACATTCGGCGAAGGCGACCCCGAGTTGAGCCACACGCTGATCAACCTCTTTTTGCAAACAACCTTCGAAAGCGGTCTGCGTCCGCGGGCAATTCTCATGGCCAACTCGGGCGTCAAATTGATGGCTGCCAAATCGCAGGTGCTGCCCGTGCTCAACAGCTTTCGCGATGCGGGGGTCGAGGTGCTCGCCTGCGGGCTGTGCCTGGATTTCTATAAATTGAAGGAACAGGTGCCGACCGCCCAGATCACCAACATGTTCGCCATCTGCGAATTTCTGTTCGCCGCCGACCGGGTAATCCAGCCCTAGATTAACTACATCTTCGTAATTACCGCCCTGGATGGCGTTTCCGTTTCACAACTTTCTCACGAATGGCATCGTATTCTCTCCTTGCGTTAAGGGAAGCTAGCCACGGCTCACCGCCATCGGCGGCTGGTTTTCACTTGTCCTGGGGGAATTTGGTTCCATGTCTAAAACAACATTGAATTTCGGCACAACCTTTATAAAGGGTTCCGCCGTCGAACAACTCGAAGAAGAACTGAGGGTCGGCGTACCGGTCGAACGGACCGATAAATCGATCGTTGAGGTCGTGAGAAACGACGAAGGTCGCGTTATAGAGATCAGATATCCAAATGGATCAATCCGCGAACTGCGTTATGCCGAAGACGGCAGCCTCAACTACATGAAAAGCTATCCCGCCCAGGTGTTCATTCGCACCGAGCCAGCCTCGAACTGGACCGATGCAAGCGGACGCCAGTGGAACGTCAAAGACATTTCCGTCAACCTCGACGGCGATATCACATTCGATACCATGACGTTCAAAGAAGTGCGCACCATCGATGGTCGCATCGAACTGCATTTCCCGAACGGCACATCGCTGATCGGGCGCGACTTCGAAGGCAGGACATTTCTGGACAAGACCGTGTATGGCGGCGATGCGGTGCGCGAATTTGGTTATGACGATGCCGGATTACTCAATTCTCTGAAAGAACCCTCCGGTCGCATCTGGAAGCGTTCCGCCAAGGTCGACGAGAACGGCGTTGCCGACTGGATTTCGGACAGCAAAGATGTGTGGCGCGGCAAGATCGTCGCCGACCTGTTCACGACCGAGGTGCGTGCCTACCGCTATGCCGATGGCGCCATTGCCACCGTAAGTGGTACCAGCATCATTCGCGAACAAGAATCAGGCGAACGCGACGACGTCATCCTGCTATAAGGATGCTACGGCGATGAGCATCACGGCGCGATGTTAGTCGTTGCGCGCGAAATCGCTTTGAAAAATCTTCCAGAAGAGCACGATGGATCCCAGCCCAAGCAAAGTCAGGGCGATCCATGCGAAGTCGCACAGGCGAACGATGAGATTATGAAGTCCTTCCATATGACGCCTACCAGTGCGTGCTCCTCAACCCGGACCTAAGTGTAACAGGAATTAAGCACTTCACTACCAGGAAATTACGCGGAGCGGGCGCCCCACGTGGTGTTTCTCCCCTGAGACGGTTCTATCCGGGCTTACTTCGCCAGAAGGTGTTCTTTGCCTTCTTCTTTGAGGACTTCAGGATACATTTTGTAGGCAGGCTTGATCGCCGGCAGCAGCGCCAGCGCCTTGGGGGTCGGTCCCTTGGAGGCGATTTTGCCCGTCATCACGGCGACCGGCACATTAACGCGTCCCATCCAGAACTCGTGAGCGACGTCGGCCTTCATCGACATCTCAATGATCGGCTTCAAGTTGGTAGGTCCCGTCATAACTTTCAGGTCTTTGCCGTCAGAGCAGTCGATGGTCAGAAGCCCGTCCGGATCTCGGTACTTGAACTGAACGATCAATTTCGTCTCGGTGATCTGGTGGGACATGTCGGGATGAGCTTTGATCTTGTCCCAGAGTTTGGTCAAAATCGACATCAGCTCGTCAGAGCTGGAAAAAACCGCCATTAGTTAATAAGCCCCTTTTAGCAATTGCACAAGGTCTTCGACGCTTGCTTCTCTAGGATTAAACATCATAGCAGCGTCGGTCATCGCAATCTGGGCGATTTCGACAAAATCCTCCTCATCGAGTTCCGGCAGCATCAGGTCGCGCAGTTGGGTCGGCAACCCGCACTCAATCATAAGAGCCCGCACATCCTCTATAAGAAGATGGACGGCTTCCTCGTCGTTGAACGAAATTTCGGCCTGGTTGGCGCCCAGCGACATGCGGACATAACGCCAGACGCGCGCCAGCTTGGGCGCCGACTCGTTGATGTTGAAGAGCAGTCCATGCGGCAATAGCACTGCATTGGTGATGCCGTGATGCGTGCCGTACTTGGCACCGATCGTGTGCGCCAGTGCATGAATGACTCCGACGCCGGCATTGGTGAAAGCGAGCCCAGCCATGCAGCTGGCTATCAAGGTCGCCGAGCGGGCTTCCATGTCGGCACCGTTCTTGGTGGCAACCGGCAGATACTTGAACAAGAGACGCACAGCCTCCAGGGCAGTGCCGTCAGATACGTAGTTGGCGCTGACGGCTGCCAGGCTCTCCAGGCAGTGGGTGAGCGCATCCATGCCGGTAGCGGCGGTCAGGCGCGGCGGCAACGAAACGATCAAGGCAGGGTCGAGCACCGCCACGTTAGGAAACAAAAAACGGCTGGCGAACAGTATTTTCGTATCCTGGTTTTTCACCATGGCGACGGCTGAAACTTCAGATCCGGTGCCGGCGGTGGTCGGAATTGCCACCAGCGGCTTGAGGTTTTCGTTGAAGGTGTTCATGCCTTCGTAGTCGAGAATGTCGCCGCCGAGAGAAAGCGCGATGTTAACGATTTTGGCGGTATCCATCACCGATCCGCCGCCTACCGCAATCACGCCGTCGCAATTGTTTTTCTTCGCCAGTTCGATGGCGTTGCGGCACACCAGAAGTTCGGAATCGGAAGGCACATCATCGAAGGTTGCCACCACCGGCACACCAGCCGACTGGCAGGACTCCAAGATTGGCTGCAGCAGACCGACTTTAGTCAGGTTTTTGTCCGTGATCAAAATCGGTTTGCTGACACCGAGGTCGCTGAGAAAATCACCGACACTATATGCGGTGCCCTCACCGAAGACGATTTTCGTCGGGGTGAAGAAGCTGAACGGCGCGATGTTCTCGCTCGTCAAAAGCAATCCTGCCTCCATTGCTGTCCGCATGAAACCTCGCTTTTATTTGCAGTAGCCGAGGTACAGCATGCCATGTTCTTTTCGCTTTGGACGATACATAAAAAGGGTTTAGCGCACCGCGTTGTCAACAACGGCGAAACCCTGATGCCTAGCGCATCTACAAAGACACATCGATTGCGATTGATTTGCATATACATGTGCTATCGCTGTCTTGAAGCTCGTCCTCACTGATCGCCATTAGTTGTCGCTTTGCGCGGTTCTGCGAAATTCTGACAGAAGCAAGAAATTTTTTTGGACGAAACCGGCTGCATGATGGTGGCAATTTGACCTATATATACAGTTTACCGATTTTTAATCACTCTTGGAAAGCAGCCAATCCCGCGACCATTCAATGCTTCAAACTACTGGCAACCCTGTTCCTTATAAGGGTTGACAGAAGGGACGCTCCCGGTAGGGTAAGCTAGTCCAGCCCAATCCTGTTAAAAGGGAAATGGGCAGGCACTAGATGGAGACTTTGAATGAAGCTCGTAGTCACGACGGCAATTTCAGTTTCGCTCTGCGGCGCGTTCCTCAGCGCCGGCAACGCCTATGCGGCATCGAAAGAGAAATCGTCCCCGGGCGGCACCCTTCTGCTGCCTTTGACGCCAAAGCTTGCTGGTGACAACGGCAGCGCTATGGACAGTGCACCGGCAACTTCCGCGCGCGACCCCAAACCGGAACTGCTTCCGATTGCCGGTTATTTGAAGCCTTCCACTCAACAATCAGCGGCTAAGCCCGCGCCGGCTGTGCAAACTCCGGCACCCCCTGCTGTTGACGACGGGCCCGCGCCCCAGTCAAAGGCGGCCGCACCGGCACCCAAGGCACAGCCGGTGAAAGCGCAAGCTCCAGCGAAAGCGGCAACGCCTGCTAAGACCCAAACCGCCAAAGCGGCTCCGGCGTCAGGCGCACCATTTGCCTGGCCGACCAAATCTTCAGATGCCAAAGCCGCGCAGGCAGCACAAAAGACCAAAGACGACGAAGCGGCGGCAGCCGCCGAACAAGCAGCAGCGTCACAGACAGCACAAGCCCCGGCAGAGTCGGATGCGCAATCAGATTCCGCTGCGCCCACCGCCAATTCGCTGGTGGAAGAAACTGCCACCGCTGACGATACCGCACTCAAACCGACTCCCGGATATGTCGCCGCGGAAAACGGTACTGCGGAGGACATGTCGACCGCCGACTTGATCGACGAAAACACTCAGCTCAAAGGCACCGTACAAATCGTCGCCGACGACACCGAGTACGACCAGGACAGAAACACCTTCCTGGGCACAGGCAACGCCGTCGCCGTCATCGCCGGACAAAATTCCAAGCTGGAAGCCGACTCGATTCTCTACGATCAAAACTCGCAGATCATCGATGCTCGCGGCAACGTCAAAATTTTGCGCGACGGACAACTGACGACCGGCAGCTCCTTCCGCTTTAAAGTCAATTCCGACGAATATCTGATCACCAACCCCGATACCGAGGTGCAGGGCACCACAGTTATCGCCAGACAGGCGATCGGCAAGAACGGCGGTCTGCAGTTCAAGAAGGGCACGGTGACGATGCCGACGCCGTTCCGCCTGCACAAAAACGAATACGCCGGTCCGCTCAGCGCCATGGAAGAGACCAGGGAAAAAGACCAGAACCCTGAGGCCTACCTGCCCGCCAAGCCGAGCTATAAGTTCACAGCTCGCAAAATGACCTACGAAAAATACAAGGATGAGGGCAACGTCACCATCCAGGGCGGTCGACTCCTGATGGGCAACTTCAGCATTCCGCTGCCGAAGTTCGTCGCCACGGTGGGAGCGCAAGAAAGTCGCGTGGTATTCCCCGTGACACCATTCTTTTCGAACAACATCAACGTCGGCGGCATGAACGTCGGTCCGATGTTCAACCACTCGGTCGGCAAAGACGGCGTCTTCTCCTGGGCACCACTGGTGCAGTTCGGCGGCAAGCAAATCGCCGGCGGCGACGACCCCAACAAAGGCAAGATCGGTGCCGGTTTCAGACTGCGGTATCAGACGCGGCGCTTGAACACACAGATCGCCTACGGCAGCGCTTCCAATATTCTGGTTGCCGAATTAAAGTACCGCTTCAAGAACAATGTTTTGTTCCAATCCGGTATCAACAGATACATGCCTGATGGTCTGTTCGGCATCCGCAGACCGCGCATGATTGCGGAAGGCGTCTACAACAAAACGCTCAGCAACGTGCCGTTTCTCGCTATGGTCGACTTCCGTTCATCGGCAGGCTGGATGCAAGACCAGCCTGCGCTGCTCGGTTTGACACCGCAATTCGGCAGATTGTTCACCAACGATTCGAGCACCAAAATCACCTCCGGGTATCGTGTGTCGCAACAGATGATGTTCACCACGCATCCGCTTCTGGCTGTCGGTGACGACAGATACGGCGCCAAACTGCAATTATTCGGCGGCGCGGCGGTGAGAGGCTATTCCAGCGGCGACGCCATGGGTATGGCCCAGGCAGGTCCGATCTTGAACGCCAACCTCGGGCGCGTCAGACTGCAAACCGGCTACACCCAGTCAGGTGTCCGGGGACAGTCGCCGTTCGTGTTCGACCAATTCATTCAAGGTACAAAGTCGTGCCAGCTGGCCGGCGACTGGAAAGTCTGCAAGTGGCTGACTCTGGGCGGCAACTTCATGTACAACCTGGACAGCAAGATGGTGCTGGGCAGAACAGTGACTGCCGCCATCGGACCGGATGACTTCAAAGTGATTCTGTCGCGTGACACCATTCGTGGTATCAACCGCTTCGGTTTCGACATGCTGTACGGCGCTCCGATTCCGTACGACAAGCTGGTGCTCAAAGCCAAGCCTGACCAGGGACAACTGGGCGGCATCTAGAGCACCCGGACCGTACTGGGATCCCTCTTGGTTACATGCGTGGTTACATGCGGGTTGAGCCGCACGGTCAGACGTGCGAAACTTAGCCTCCGGCGCAAAAGTGGAGCAGTCAGGTGGACAAGTATCAAATACCGGTTCTCGGCATAGATTTAGGCGGCACTAAAATCAGCGGCGCCATGGTCAAGGCGCATCACCTGATGGGCGAGCAGAAGCGGCGTCCCACGCCCAAAGGAGCCGACAACATCATCCGCGCTCTCGTCGAGATGATCGAGGATTTCAAAGCGGACCATCAGACAATCATCGGCGTCGGCATCGCCACCGCCGGCATCGTCAACCCGGACACCGGAGAAGTCATAGGCTCGACGGGCAACCTGCCTGGCTGGGAAGGCACGCCCGTGAAAAAGATGATTGAGGCGCAGCTGAACATTCCCTTGCATGTGGAAAACGACGCCAACGCCGCCGCCTACGGCGAATACAAGGCGCTCGGGCTGGACAACAGCCATTGCGTGCTGGCCGTGACCCTGGGCACCGGTATCGGGGGCGGTATCGTGATCGGCGGCCGCATGTATCGCGGCGATCACTTCGCCGCTGGTGAAGTCGGACACATCAAGATATCGATGGACAACAAACGCCACTGCACATGCGGTTTGTGGGACTGCTGGGAAGAGTATGGCGCCGGTCGCGGACTGGTGACCACCGCCAAAGAATTGCTGGCGTCAAGCAAACCGGGCGAATCCAGTCTTTATGAAAAACGTGAGACCATCTGGACGCAAGACATCATCGACGCCGCCACCGCCGGTGATGCGCTGGCCATTAAAGCGCTCGACCTCTACCATATGCACATCTCAGTCGGCATCGCCTCGCTGGCGAACACGCTCGACCCCGACGTGGTCGTGGTCACGGGCGGCATGTCGAAGTTCGTCAATTTCGAGCAGCTGCACGAACTGGTGTCGGAGCGCACTTTGCCGCGCGTGCGCGACGCACTGAAGATACATCGCTCAGTGCTCGGTGAAGCCGCCGGTCTGGTCGGCGCCGCCGACCTGGTGCTGGACATCGCACCGCATACGGAAAGCGTGCACGTTTAACTAGCGCGCCGCCTCGCCTACTACAAAGATCGGCTCCTCGCGGCGCGTCAGATTCACCACTTGCGCATTGCTTGCCTTGACCAGATTGGCAGGCGTAATCAAAATTTCGTTGCCCCAGACTCCGGCGCCGACACCGAGAATGTCGTGTTCCATCAGCGACGCATCGACAAACGAGCGAAAGCCTTCCGGTTGCCAGTGAAACGGCGGCACCGAGCCAATCACGTATCCGGTCACTTCCTTGACGTGGTCGGGATGCGCGAGCGAGATGTTGCGTGACCCGAGCACTTTCTTCAGGTGCCCCGATATGGCCGTTTCATCGCCACCGACCATGATCAACGACCGCTCGCCTGTGTCGACCTGAAAAATCAGCGTCTTCACGCATTGATGTTCGAGGAGATTGAGCGCCTTCGCCACGTTGGCAGCGCCCTTCTCCGTGGTGTCGGGAAACTCCAAAGTTTCGTACTCAATGCCGAGACGATCGAGAAATTCATGACTGGGTAGTTTCTTCATTTCACCAACTTGCCGCCGACAAATACTTTCTGCACAGCGAGTGTCTTTTGATCCCAGAGAACGAAATCGGCATGGCGACCGGGCGCCAGCTGACCGAGGCTGTCGTCCAGTCCCATCGCTTTTGCCGGGTTGAACGATGCCATTACGACAGCATCGCGGAAAGAAGCGATCCCCCAGTTGACCACGTTGCGCACCGCTTCGTCCAGAAGAATCGATGAACCGACCAATCCTCCGCCGGTGGTGCCGATATGCGCGATGTCGGTGACCAGAATCGTGTGCTCGACGCCCTTCGTTTTGAAGATGAGTTGCGCAGCGGCCGGGTCGAGATGCTTGCCGTCGCAGATCATGCAGCAGAAGACCGCATCGTTGAGCAACGCCGCCATCACCGCACCAGGCTTGCGATGATGCAATCCGGGCAGAGCGTTGAAGGTGTGCGTCATCATGTGGACGCCCTGTCCAAAAGCCTTTTGTGCCTCCTCGAATGTGGCATCGGAATGCCCGAGTGCCACGGTAATGCCCTTGTCGTGCAGGAGTTTGAGGCAGGCGCCGGACGGATCAAGCTCGGGAGCGAGCGTAATCAGGCGCACAGTCTTGTCTGCAAGCTGGTTGATTACTTCCGTTGTCAGCGGTTGCAGATGCTGGGGTGGATGGACACCCGGTTTTGCCGGGGAGAGGCACGGACCTTCCAGGTGCACCCCTGGCATGCGCGCCCAGAATTCCTCACCTGTCCTGCCTTTCGAGCCATTGGTCGCGCCATGAGACTTGAGAAACTCGACGTTCTTCCGCATGCCGGCAAGGTCGCCGGTGATTATCGTCGGAAGAAACGCCGTCACGCCCGCCGCAGCCATGGTTTTGGTGAATTTGGCGACGGCGGTTGTTTCCAGCTCGCCCCAGAAATCGACTTCGGGCCCGCCATTTACCTGCAGGTCGAACAGCCCCGGGGTGACGAAACACCCGCCGGCATCGACAATCTCCGCGCCAGAGACCTCACCCAAGTCACCGATCCGGGCAATCTGCCCGTCTTCAACGAGGATATCGGTCAGCCGTTCTTCCAGGGGCGTCAGCACTTGTCCGCCCCGCACAATCAACTGTTTCGCCCCAGCCATAGGTGTTTCCTGTTCAGCTCTCAGAGCGATTTTAAACAGTTTCGGCGCGCTCTGATCGATTGAAGGGGGCGCCAAAAGGGAATATTAACTGTCGACGGCAAGGCTGTGAAATCGTGGCAAATGGCAGAGGGGAATAAACTTACAAACCCCGTAACGGGTCGTCAGTGGGACCTCAACACACTGATCGAAAAGCTTCTTGAATTGCAAGAAACGCTCTTGCAGTCGCAAGAGCGCCAGATCACGGTCTCCGCGCAATTGCGCGATCTCGAACGTGTCGCCCGCGACAACGAAGACCTGCAACAGGAGCACGACAACCAGTGCCAGTTGCTGGCCGACAAGACCCGCGAAAACAAGTATCTGCATCAAGAGTTGTCGCGCATCGCGTCGACCCTCAGTGCGAAACTCATGGAGATGGAGGAAATGAAGGCGTCCATCGCCGACCTCCAGCATCAGCTCAAGTCCTGCCAGTCCGAACGCGACCTGCTGGCCATCATGCTCACCGACCTCGAACGCGAGAACAAGAACGGCTCACAACCGCAACAACAGCCGGCAGCCGCTTCATCAGGCAGCAGCAAGGACACCGGCTGGAAGAAGATTTTGAAGGGCAAGACCTGACCCAGGCAAGAAACAAGACGATGCGTCGCCACACGCACCGCACCAAACAAGTTAGCAAACGCAGCGAGCGAGGTTTCACGCCTCGCTCGTTTCTTTCATTGCCTTCGAGTTAGAGGTTGCGATAACCCATCATTTTCGAGGCAAAAAGATGGGTTATCGCACGTTTGACAACCCTGGTGGGAAGCCAGGCTATGGTTGTTGATCGCCGGGCATGCGCGGTGGCACTTCGGGCAATGAATTGCCGTCCGGAATCGGTCCACCAGGGGCAGCCTGCCAGCCGTAGTTGGGGTTAGGCGCGCCGAAGCTTTGCGGCTGCGCTTGCAGTCCTTGCGGCTGAAAGCCCTGATTTGGCGCGCCACCACCGGTAGGGTTACCGAAATCCTTCGGCAAGCCCCTGTTCAAATCGAAATTGTCGAGATCAAAATTCTTGGGGTCAGCACTCGCGGGGACACCGGGAGCCGTGTTGCCTCCGAAGCCCATGCCACCGCCGGCGCCCTGCTTACCGAAACCAAGCCCGGCGCCCAATCCCGCTAACGGAGATTGACCGTTTTTCGCTTTGCCCATGAAGCCCTGAACGAGATTGGTGACGCCGCTGGCGTCAATCTCTGTGGTGCGACGACCGAAGATACCCTTCTTGGTTTTGATCGAGTCACCAAGGATGGTGCTGCCTTGAATTTCGGTTCCGCCAAGAATACCTTTCTTGCGCGAGAAACTATTGCCCAAGACCGAAGCTTGTTGCTCCTTGCTGCCGAACCAACCTTTCTTGCTCTCGTACTTATCGCCGAATCGATCCTTGACGACCTTCTTCTTCGTGCCGAAGAAGCCGTTTTGTATGTTGATCTCTTCGCCCTTGCCGGTCTTGATGATCAAATCGTTGCCACGGGCTAGAACGGCAGGTGTGGCTGAAACCGTGCCTACAAACAAGGCAAGGGCAGCAACCGAGTATCTAAAAGGAAGCATTAGTAAACTCCCGACAAAAAAGGGTTCACAGGTCTAACGACTCACGGTACCTTTTGATGTTCCCCATGTGTTCCGTGCCCCGTGCGGACTGATAAGATTGGGCGCAATTGAGGTTTACAGAACTTGGCGTCTCCAACATTGAAGTTTAGTCTCGAAGACATAGCAGAGCAACTGAAGGCGGGTAATAAACGCGCTCTGGCGCGCGCTCTGAGCATCGTGGAGGACGGCGGACCGCGGGCTTCCTGGCTCGTCCGCAAGTTATTCCCGGACACCGGAAAAGCCCACCTGATCGGCATTACCGGCTCGCCAGGGGTAGGAAAGTCTACCTTAGTAGATGCTTTGATCGCCGAAATTCGCGACAAGGGCAAGAAGGTCGGCGTCATAGCCATAGACCCCACCAGTCCCTTTACTGGTGGTGCCATCCTCGGCGACCGAATTCGCATGCAGGGACACGCCTTAGATAAGAACGTCTTTATCCGCTCGATGGCCAACCGAGGGCACGCAGGCGGCATTGCGCTGGCGACATACGATGCCATTCGCATGATGGAAGCCTACGGCTGCGAGGTGGTGATTATCGAAACCGTCGGCGTCGGTCAGTCCGAACTGGCGATTGCCAAAACAGCGGACACGACCGTGCTCGTTTTGATGCCGGGTTCAGGCGATGACGTGCAAGCGATTAAATCGGGCATCATGGAAATCGGCGATGTGTTCGTGATTAACAAAGCCGACCTGCCGGGAGCCAACAAGACAGCTTCCGAGATCATGCAAACCATGGAGCTCAGCCATTCTAAAACCGAGTGCCACTGCCCCTGGAAGCCGCCGGTGTTGATGACGATTGCCGAGAACAACGAAGGCATCGCCGAACTCTGGGAAAAAATTCAGCACCACGGGCAGTATCTTGAAGAATCGGAGACTAAACTCGACCGCCGGCGCATGAAGATGCAGGCTGAACTTTCTGAACTGGTCGCCGAACTGGCGCGCAATAATTTGGACAGTTCGCTGGAAAGCTCATCAGAACTGCGTTCGCTTCTCACCGACCTGCTGCATCAGAAGGGTGACCCGCACTCGGCGGCGGAAGAGATCGTTCACGAAATTTTCAATAGCTCGCAAGGTTCGAAAGCAGCGCCCTAGTGAAACAGCGACCCGTCTTTGCCGATGCGCTTATCGATCAGCTCGACGGCCTTTTCCAACCGGTCGGCAAGTCGTTGCTCGTCGGAGGAAATCGGTCGTTTCTTCCCCATCTCCTGTAGTTTGTTCAGCGCAAAGACAAAATCAGAGCGCGCCTGCTCGTACGCGTGCCGGTCGTTCGAAAAAAGCGCATACTTATAATGCACGTAGCCAAGGCGCCAGCGAGCTTCGAATGAATCACGATAATCAGGAACGACCTTTCGGTAGGTGTCGATGGAGTTGTTTACATCGCGTTCCGCCTGGCGATAGTATTTCTCGCGCCTGCCCGAGTCCTCAACCAGTCCAGCCAGCTCGATGTCGCAAATACCTCGACGTAAATGAATGAGCGCCAGTTCTTCGTCTTTGAGCGGCGGACTAAAATCACCGTGCTCTGCCGACTCGATCAATTTGCGGAGAAACTCTCGTGCATCACTCAGGTCTGCTTCTTTCTGCTGGGGACTTCGAACCGCAGATCGGTATTGTGAAAATAAAAACGCGGCTCGCCAGTGCCGCGGTTCCAGATCACGCCAGCGCATCAGTTTGCCGCCCACCGCAAACATCGCCCGTTCGAAGTGCCCGATCTCGTCTTCCTTTGGGTCTTTTATGAAATTCTGCAGATTGACCAGTTTGTTGGTGTTGAGGATTCGATCTCTGACTTCCTCGAGTCTCGACAAACACCGCTGAAACACTTCGCTTTCGTCGGCAGTCCGCTCGCGCTCCTTGAGCAAATTAATCACCTCGACATAGAACTTTTCGGATCGCTCTAGCGCAGGCAGGTCTCGCATTTCGCGCCCATATTGAAGACTGAGATAAGCGAGGATCTCGGTCCGCCGAACCTTCCCTTTCAAGCCCAGCATTTTGTCATACTCAACCGATTTGGTGATCGCCTCATCCCCCTCCCTATACAAAGCGGAGCGGCGACTGCGAGGCTGATGCGAGATTAAGAGAGCATCCCAAAATGCCAGCCGATGCAGCATCAAGTTGCGTTCTTCACTGCCGGCATTCGCCATGTCCGGCGAGTTGAGTTCGTCTCTCAACAGCCTGGTAGCCTCGACGAGAAATGCGATTCGCTCCGGATCTCCAAGCGGCAGCGTGACGCGAGCATCCATAATATCCATGGCTTTACGATGCAATGGCAGTCTTGGTTCGGGCAAGAGACCGCAGAACTTCATCGAAGCGACTTCTCCTGAGCCCTCCATGGCTTCCGCCAGTTCAGACTCAGAGTCAGAGACTTTGACGACGGGTGCCGACGGCGGCTCGACAACCGGTGCCTGCAGGAAGTAATGAGCTGCAATCGCGAGGCCGGCGAGCAGCACCGGCACCGCTATCAACGTGATCACGCGCCGTCGCTTGCCAGTCGTCCTGGCGGTGCCGGCGGATCGGGATTGTTTCTTCCCGGATCTTTCGATCGATACGGTTTCGCCTGCCATGACCTTGCGCAGATCTTCATTCAGAGCGGCGGCATCTGGATAGCGGTGATCAGGATTTTTTGTCATCGCGCGATTGACGACCTGCTGCATGCCGGCGGAAATGCCCTCGATAGGCGGCGGGTCGGCGGCCATCTGTTTCGACAAGACCTCGAAGTACGAATCGCCGGAGAAAGGCGTTTGCCCGGAAAGCATTTCGTACATGATGCAGCCCAACGAATAGAGGTCGCTGCGTCCATCCAGACGCATGCCCTGACACTGCTCGGGACTCATGTAATAAGGACTGCCGAAAACCTCGCCCGTCTGCGTGATGCGCCCGGCTTCATCGCGATCGAGCCAGGCGGCAATGCCGAAATCGAGCAACTTGACGCTGACACCAGATGCGGTATCGGTGAGCATGACGTTGCCGGGTTTCAGATCGCGGTGCACGACGCCGATTTTGTGCGCGTGTCCGAGCGCATCGCAGACCTGCGATGCAATCGCGCACACCCGCGCTTCATCCATTTTGTTCTCGCCGCGCTCCCTCAACTCAGCTTGCAGAGTGCGCCCTTCGACGTAATCCATGACCAAATAGAGGCGGTCGTTCCAGGCGCCCACGGCGCTCACCGACGCGATGTGCGGGTCGTCCATTTGCGCCATCAGTTTGGCTTCGCGCAGAAAGCGCTGCTTGTACGCGGTGTCGGAGGAGATGGCTTCACCCATCACTTTGATGGCCAGCCGCTTGCCTGTAATCGCATGCTCGCCGACATACACGGCGCCCATGCCGCCGCGCCCGATCTCGCGCAATATCTTGAATCGCTCTTCGAGAATGGTCCCTTCGGGGACCAGGGTTTTGTCAACCACAGCCGAGCTCCTGACTGTAGTCTCTATACCCGCCCGGCGCCGGAAACTTACTTGTTTTGGCTCAGGTGACGCTGCGCCCGCCGTCAATGGTCAGTTCTTCACCGGTCAGCCAGGTGTTTTTCGGATTACAGAGAAAGAGGATGCAGTTCGCCACATCTTCCGGTTCGCCGACTCGTCCGATTGGATAATTGCGTTTGGTGTGTTCTTCCAGCTTTGCCAGCTCGTCCGGTGCCACCAGAGTGCCCACCATCGGCGTGTTGATCAGCGCCGGCAATACCGCGTTAACACGGATTTTGTGTGGTGCAAGTTCGACTGCCAGTGACCTGGTCAATCCCAGAATGCCGGCCTTCGATGCCGCGTATGCACTGGTGGGAATGCGTTTGCTGGCGCGAATCGCCAGGTAGGAGGAGATATTGACGATCGACCCGCCGCCGGCTTCAGCCATGGGACGCGAGGCGTATTTGCACATCAGCCAGGTGCCTTTCAAATTGACATCGACGTTGATGAGGAAATCTTCCTCTTCCATTTCAAATATTGATCCGCCGCGAAAAACTCCGGCGCTGTTCACGAGTATATTCAACTGCCCAAATTTGGATATAGCAGCGTTAACCATAAGCTTGGCGTGCCCTTCACTGGAGACATCGCCGCTCAAACCATCCAGGCGTGAGGTGTCGCCGCTAAATGTTTTGAACGCCTCCTCGAGGCGACCTTTACTACGGCTGGCAATGACAACATTGGCACCAGCCCGGTGAAACAGCTGAGCGGTAGCCAAGCCTATGCCGGATGTGCCGCCAGTGACCAATGCGGTCAATCCGGTCAGATCCACAGCTACATCAGACATATATGCACCTCCCCTTTCCGGCATATTCATTGCACCACATGTGATACCATATATACATTCGCTATACCACGCAAAACAGCTAAGAATTCGCACATAGAGCCGTTCTTCGAACATTGTTTAACGTTACGGCATTGTCATCAAAGGTATATATGAAATCGCTGGTGTGCGGCTTGACACGCCACTCAGCAACTTCTACGATTTTCCGTGCGTAACGCATGTGAAATTTTTTCCGTCTCTGTGGCGGGAAAATAGTCTCTGTAAAGCGAAGATTCAATGACGAAAATTGCCATCATCAGCCAACCCGACACCGGCATGCTCATTGACGTTGGCGGATGCACCAACGCCCAGGAAGCCGCACAACACCTGAGTTCTACCTTCCAGGACCCGACACGATTCTGGGAGTCGAATCAAATAGATATCAGTCTGGGAAACCTCTGCTTGTCGGAAGACGAAGCTCAGGAATTCGCTGCACTGATCACCGAACGTGGCGTGCGACCGCGCAACGTTTTCTCTGACGACGAAACCACCCGGGCCGCACTGGCTGCCGCTAAGGTCACCGCCCGTGATACCACATCACCGGCGCCCGCCAATGCCGCCATGGATTTCGCTCCGCCGCGCCGCCGCAATCGTTTTTCCGAAACGGTGATCTCGATTGCCATTCCCACCTCGCCGACTGAACTCTCCTACGCCACACCAATCAGCAATGAGGAAGTGAGACCGGACGAGGACACGCCGACGATTCCACTGCCGGCAGTACCGGCTCTGGCGAATGAGCAAGCACCGCCCAAACCGGCGGCACCAGCGGCGCCACCACAGGTGTTGTACCTGCACCAGACGCTGCGCTCCGGTCAGACTGTCAATCACAAAGGCAATCTGGTAATCGTCGGCGACGTCAACAACGGCGCCGAAGTGATTGCCGAGGGCGATATCCTCGTCTGGGGCGCCCTGCGCGGCATCGCTCATGCGGGCAGCTCAGGCAATGAACAAGCCGAGATTCGCGCCTTAAAACTGGCGCCCCTGCAACTGCGCATCGCGCAATGCATCGCCCGCGCTCCCGACCGCAAGAATTACAAAACATCGACGCCCGGACCCGAAATGGCACGGATCGTCGATGGTCAAATCCGCATTTCCTACAACGCACCGGAATAACAACCCAATACAAAATCCGCATCCGTAGTAGTAGTGTCAACCCCTGCACAACAGCACCGTTAAAGGAAAACAGAATGGGTCGAGTAATAGTCATCACCTCAGGAAAAGGCGGCGTCGGTAAAACGACTGCATCCGCCAACATTGGTGTGGCGCTTGCACAGTCCGGTGCATCCGTCGCCCTCGTCGACATGGATATCGGTCTGCGCAACCTCGACATCCTCATGGGTCTGGAAAACCGCGTGGTCTACAACCTCGTCGACGTCGTCGAAGAGCGCTGCAAACTGCGCCAGGCCCTGGTGAAGGACAAGAAACTCCCTAACCTCTCGCTGCTCCCCGCGGCCCAAACTCGCGACAAAACGGCCGTCAACGCCGAACAGATGAAGAAACTCTGCGCCGAACTGAAGAGTCTCTTCGACTTCACGATCATCGATTGCCCAGCAGGCATCGAAGGCGGCTTCCAGAACGCCATTGCCGGCGCCGAAGAAGCTGTCGTGATCACGACCCCCGAAATGTCGGCAGTGCGCGACGCAGACCGCGTAATCGGTTTGCTGGAAGCGCGCAAGGAAGAAATCGGTCAGTATCGCCTGGTCATCAACCGCATCCGTCCGCACATGGTGAAGACCAACGACATGATGAGTGTCGAAGACGTACTCGATATCCTCTCCTGCAAACTCGTCGGCATCGTCCCGGAAGACGAGGAAGTCATTACTTCCACGAACAAGGGCGAGCCCTTGGCAGGCAGCGAAAACAAGAAAGCCGGTCAGGCTTATCGCAACATCGCTCGCCGCCTGAAAGGCGAAGAAGTGCCGTTTATGGACCTGGAGGCGCTCAACGAGCGCTGGTACAGCAAGTTCGTGAAAATCTTCACGACGCCGTCAGCTGCGGTATAGGGAGGATTTAACAGATGCAAGTCCTTAATTGGTTCTTCAAATCGAAAGAAGAAGCGTCGACCTCCTCCGCTCGTGGACGCGCTCGCGACCGCATGCGCCTTATGCTTGTGCATGACCGTCTCGAATTGCCTCCCGACCGCCTCGCCAGTCTGGAAGAAGAACTGGTCGCCGTAGTTGGTCGTTACTTTGAAATCGAACGGGAATCAACCCGCTTCGATCTGCAACAATATGAACGAAAGGCCGCTCTGATCGCCAACTTCCCGTTGCTGAGATCTAAGTAGAGCGATCGCGACAACGCGACAAGCGCGATATGCGGGCGGCTGACACAATGAAACAGATGCCGGCAAGCCACACTAAGACTGAGACGAAACAAGTCATGGGCAGGGCGAGGAGGCAAATCCTCGCCCTTTTCCTGCGACTACCCGAGGATGACGCGGAACACCGCGGAGGTGTCTTATGACCTCCGGTCAAATGGCATGGGCGCCAGCACCGATACGCGCCGTTTATTACTTCTTCCAGGAAGTAGATTGGCTGCTCGTCATTGCCACCGGGTTTCTGATTTATGTCGGCGTCAACACGCTGCAGTATCAGGGGCACGGCGTCTTTTACGAGAAGCAACTGCAGTTTCTCATCGCAGGCGTGACCGCGCTGGTCATCTTCTGGCGCATTCCGTACAAGCTCTGGACGCACAAGTTCGTTCTGCCCTTTATCTATTTGGCCAATATCGGGCTGCTGGCGGCGGTCATGGTGATTGGACACTCGGCTCTGGGCGCCCAACGCTGGATTGCGCTCGGTCCGATTACATTGCAGCCGTCCGAAATATCGAAGCTGGTGGTGATCTGGACCCTGGCGGCCTGGCTTGGCTGGCGGCCTATTAAGTCATTCTGGGACAACTTCATCACCGCGGCGCTGATTGCGGTGCCGGCGGTGCTCGTGTTCAAGCAGCCCGATTTGGGGACTTCGCTGACGTTCGGTGCGGTCTTCTTCGGCATGACCTTCTGGGCGGGCGCCGGATTGCTGGATCTGCTGGTCATGCTCAGTCCCGTAATCAGTTTGATCATCAACGCCTTGAGTGAAGAGGCGTGGAAGATTTATCTGGGCGTGCTGGGCATAGCGCTGGCAGTCTTCTGGCGCACAAAGAACTGGAAGTGGTGGATGCGGCTCATCCTGGCACTGGCGGTGGTGGCTGCCAATTATGGCTTCGGCGAGATTCGTCCGCACCTGTGGGGTGTTCTGAAGCCTTATCAGCAGAAGCGTCTGACCAGTTTCATCAACCCATATTCAGACCCTCGGGGTTCCGGCTATCACATCTTGCAGAGTCTGATTGCCATCGGCAGCGGTGGCGTCAACGGGTCGGGATTGGGCAAGGGCAACCAGAGCCAGGGCGCCTTTATTCCTGAACGCCACACCGACTTTATTTTCGCCGTTGTGGGTGAAGAACTCGGCTTCAAAGCCACCGCTCTCATCGTCTGCTCCTATTTGATGATCTGCTTCCGGGGGGTGATGATTGCCTATCAGGCACGAAACGAACCGGTCGGCAGCCTCATGGCGATGGGGCTGACGTTCATGTTCTTATTCCACGTGTTTTTGAATATAGGCATGACCATGGGCATCATGCCCGTGGCGGGGGTGCCGCTGCCATTCCTGAGTTATGGGGGCACGGCGCTGATCATCGATATGATTGCGATTGGTATGTTGCTTTCCATCCGCAACCTCAACCCGCCACCCAAAAAAGACATGTGGCAGTGACGTCAGATCTCCTGCGCGATCGAGTCCCTAACCAGTCGATGTGTCGTCCGGCTTCGCGTGATGCCACAACGTTGATTGAACAAAACTGCTCATCTTGAGGGTGTCAAACGAGCAGTTTTGTTCAACGCCGCCCGATTTAATGTGTTTTCAAACTTTTAGACCCCCTGAAATGAGCAGTTTTGTTCAACGCTGAATAGAGAAACAAGCAAGTCGCGCTACAATCCGACTTATGTGGAAGGGTCTCTTTGAACAATTCATTCGCAAGGTGTTCGCGGTCAGCGAAGAGGACCGCATTGCTCTGCGCAGTGAGTTGGCAGAGGCGGAATCGCAATTGCAGCGCCTTTCAGTATCCGATAGCCCGGACCGATTCGAAGTGGAACAACAACTTGAGCTGATCCGCCAGATCACGATGATCCGGACTAGATTCGAAGAGTACGCAGAACAGGTACCGCTGCTCGAACGCGCCGTCAAGATGCGCGAAAAACTTCTGGATTCCGCGCCCGATTTTGATGCCGACCGCGACGACTTCATCGCGCAACTGATGCATTTCGCCTTCGTTCTCGACGAATTAGGCAAGAAGGACCGCGCCACCGAGATGCGGAGCCGCGCCCGCGAATTGCGCGCCGAACTGCGCATGTAACAGCACGCAGTTAGTCAAATCCTATTCAGCTTGGTAACGTCGTGCCGCTCGACAGGCACATGAACAATAGCGTCAGACTGGTCGACTTCAACAGCTTCCACAGGAATTTCGTTCTGATGCAACTCAGGGCGTGTGAGATTCATACGACTCTTTTGAAAGTCTCGGCCCAGTCTCCATCCTTTGAAAATGAGAGCCGCAGCAAGAGAAATTCCTGGCAGAATCCCACATATAGTGGCTCCGAGGATTGAAATTGCTGTGTAATAAACCCACCCCCCCACCAGTTGTGCCCAGTCCTGAAGCGTCCACGTTCTTGTGGAAAACTCAGTCATCGCGATCATATTCAATCCCGCAAAGAGAAATATTCCGGCGCAAAGCGCAGTGAAGCACCATGCGACTTGTCCCCAGAACTGGCTGAATGCAGAGTTCTCAGCCTTGTTCCATAGCTTCGCCAAACCAACGCATGTAAGAATCGGGACGATGAAGTAGATGAGCCCATGGTTCAAGAACACACGGCACACTCGTAGTCCAAAGGCTTGGTATCGGAGGTTTTCGACCCCCGTCCCACTCACTCCCAGAAAGTGTTCCGACCACTCGTCATCGAGCAGAGTCCCACAACCAACTACGTAGAGTCCTAGCAGTCCAAGGACGGAACCCACAATAATCGATTTCGGGTAAGGTACTTTCATCACGCGTTCACTTCAAAGAACTTGTCGAAAATCATAAGCACTCATTCCGCGTGGTGCACAAGTCATACCCTTGAAGAACTAAGGCACCCAGGACGGAAACCGCGGGCAAAATGCCCCATGCAGTCAAACATAGAACGACGAAAATAGTAAGGCCAACAGCACCAAAGAAATGCGAGATCGTCCATGAATCGTAAGGAGTGCAGACCATGCAAGATAAAAGAAACACACCTGCGCTGGAGCAAACATAGCACAGCCAAAACCGCGGCCAAAATCTGATGAAACCTTGCTCTGATCGACGTGCAGCCAGTTTCTCGATGCCCATACACGTAAAGATGGGCACAAGCAAAAAGACTGCGCCATCTTGCAGTCCTATGAGACACATTCGAAGAAGAAGTGCCTGTTGCCGAAGCTGACTTACATGTGGTTCGATTGCACCATGTACGACTGGCATTTGCCAGTCATGATAATAGGGACCCGTGTTGCTCACAAGATAAATGCCGTACAGCCCAAGGCACGTACCCAAAATGATCGATCGAAGATAGGGAATCCTCATCGGCTGCCCTTTGCCCAGCGCTGCTTCAGGACGCCAAAGAAGGTAACGTGATCCGCTCCGCGATTCAATTCATCGTGCCAGGCAATGATGAGAGCCACTCCAGGCATGAGTCCTGATAGCATGGAAACGCATACTGCACACAAGCCAAGTTCCAGTCCGCTCATTAAGGACAGCATCACTGTGCCATGAATCAATCCACGGCAGGCTCCAAAGCAAAGTGACACTACGAACGCCCACAGCGCGCCCACCGGGGTCAGACGCATCCCTCTCATTACGATGTGATCAAATCGGTCCCAGCGCTGACGTTTCGAAAACCAGGCAACACCAAGAGAAACAAAGATTGGCAATCCAAACCAGTAGTTAGCGTTTTGAACACCCAGATGCATGGTTCTCAAAAACGATGCCACCATCTGCAGTTCAATCACTTCGGACATCTGCTGTGTCTGAGCAGCTGGAATGCTCCAGCCAGACCATAGCCAAAAGCTGCACTGTCCACAGACAAACGTGATGGACAGACCCACCAACGCTCCCAACAAACCTGCAGTCAGATATCGCGAGGTCATCACACTTCCTCAAGCGCGATCGCGATGCGAAGGCAATAGACGCGTGAACACGGCGGTGACACCAGCGACGATACCGCACTGAATTGCCAGGCGCATCAGATCGATCTGATTTGCGGTCGTCGACTGTTCGCCCATTTGCACCTTCAGTCCGAGAACGTCAATGCCTGCCTGGCGTTTCTCTACCGGCGGTTGCCAGATCGGTGCATAACCCATGGAACGCGCTGGCTGCCCCGGTTCCTGGCTCTGCCACGGCGGGTAGATGCACATCCCGATGACCAATACCATTCCCAGCAACACCACAATCTGCTGCATTTGCATTAGAGGCAACCTGTCTTTTTTGAGGAGCGCCAGATCACCCCTTCCTGAATTAGCGAAATTACAACTGCAAAGAAAGGAACTATTGCCGTTACAAATGACCAGAAGCACAAGTGCGCCGCGTACGCCAATCCGCATCCCACACTCCCGGGCGGATACGGGCTATGGGGAATGTAAACCACGCCGCACTGTCCCATCATGAAACCCACAAAACCCACCGCAGCAACTCCAAACAGAGTGTTGTCCAGCATGAGTATCCATCTGCGGTTAGTCATTTTGACTGGATACGCCATCAGGTTCGGATATCTGATCCAGAGAAACGCGACGAGGAGACAGACAAGTATCGGTGCGATAAGAAACCCTGTTCCATGGTCCACAAAGAGGTGCGCTACGCGCAGTGCCATCGCTGCCCGCTCCAGCTCCATGACACGCGGGGGCACAAAATCCAGCCCCTCTATGTAGTTAGTCGGAATTGTCCATTGCCCGTAATAATTTCCGAAAATGCCGGCAATGACCAGCGCCGCAACCCCAACACAGGCGCCTACGACAATCGCAAGACAGTATCTTTTGTGATTCTCAGCCATCTGAACGTACATGCCTGAAACTCGCGCTATTACCTGCCATTATGACATCCCGCCCCAGTTCGCGGGCCGACTTAAGGCTACTTCTGCTCGATTGCCTGCGGACGGTTATTGCGAATCCCTTCGGCGATGAGTGCAATGAACAGTGCCATCGCCGGTAGTGCACCGCATATGGTCGTGAGAAACACGGTCGAGAGGCCCCACAGCATACAGATGACAACTTCATTGACAAATGATGAAATGCTGAAGCACGCGGCGACACAGCCGGCAGCGAAGGCGACGATCGCGCAGCACAAGTAAACCCCAAAAGTGCGTGCCAGAAATCGCCCGCGTCCGGTACCGCGCGGCAGGCACGTAATCAATTTGGCGATGCCGCCGCACGAAACAATCGGTACGGTGATGAATGTCAGTCCATGTGCCAGCGCCAGGTGGCAGGTCCGCAGCCATGCCGCTTGGTACCAGAGATTGGCGGTCTGCTCTGATGCTTTGATGTACTCGGGAATTTCCCAGCCGGTGCCGTTCCACGAACTGAGAAAACCCACCAAAACCAGCAATAACAGCCCCAACACGGTTCCGATTCCGGCGGCGATGAAATAATGCGGTTTGGTTGCAACGGCCGCGGGCAAATTCGCGGTCGTGTCATCTTCCGGCATCGCGAAATACATCACCGCGATCACCACGACCATCACCACCGTCACTCCGATCAACGCCAGCATGCTGCGTATTCCTTCGACGCGATACCTCAATCTTCATGCTAACAGCAGGCAAGAAGTTGCGCCCGCACCTGAGTAAGGACCTCGTTAATTCCGCAAACCGGCGCCAGGGCGGCAGATCTGATAGATTACGTTCCGCCTATGACCAGGAGACCTGTTGACGCACATGGCATCCCACATCCGCAGTACTGCAGTGGTTTTCTGCGGCATGGTCTGCATAGTTGCCATGGTGCTCACGACGACATTGCTCCCATGTTGTCAGCAAGCGCGCTCGGAAGAAACGCCGAAAGCTGCACCGGCACGCGCCAAATCGGTCGCGCAGGCGCCACAACCGAACCCGGCAAACCCGCAATCTCAACTTCCCACCTCAGAACAGGGCAAGCAAACCCCGCCCGCCTCTCCCTACGAAAACTCCCAGCCGCCCCCCAGTTTCAAGCCTCCGGAGTTGACCAGTCCCACGGGCGGCATGACCACGCCACCGACGCTAAAAGGGCCAATCGGTAGCGGCGGGCAGCAATCCATGCCGACACCTCAGGTGGTGCCCGCTCAGCCCGGACCCGCCACCATCGAAGCAAAAGAAAAACTCGACGCCATCGTCGATGACACATTGCGTTCGACGGGAGCCATGTTCAAAGATCCCGACCAGGTGATCACAGCGCCGCCTGTCCTCACGGCGCTGATTACCCTCGACCGCCAATTGCCGTCGCCATATCAACTCGATGCCAGCGGCACCCGCCAGATAAATCTGCGCGACACAGTCATGCAGGCGCGTGCCAACAACCTGATTATCAAAATCGTCGGCGAGAAATCCGAGGCGGACCGCTGGAAATACATCAGCAGCATGGGCGGGTTTCTTCCCAACTTGATCAATGAGGTCAGTTATCAGGGTTTGACCGGACAATACATCAGCCCTGCGGGAGCGGCGCTGCCGCTGCGCAATTACTACCTCAACATGCCCGCATCCATTCAATGGTACGGATATCAGGGCGGCAAAATAATCCACACGTTTCTTCAGGAAAAGCACACTTACCGTGCATCTCAATACGAGCTCAAAGGCAGCACCAATGACGTTCTGCTTGAGGCATCGAACTTGTACTATGACCTCGTCCAGAACGATGCCGTGCTGCAAATCCGCATCAAGGCCGTCGAAACATCGAACGCCCTCTATCTGATCAATCAGGATCAATTCGCCAATGGTGTCGTTTCGACGCTGGAGGTGTTGCAGGCGAAGACGCAGTTATCGAAAGACCGGCAGAACCTGATTAAGCAGCAGGTGGAACGCCGCCAGTCTGCGATAAAACTAGCGAAGGCGCTCAATCTAGACTACGCGACTGACCTGACACCCGACCGACAAGTACGCAAGATTGTCCTCGTCGACAAGAACCTGACACCCAACGACCTGCTGCGCATCGCCATCGACAACCGTCCTGAATTGAAGAAATTCGAACAGCTGCGTCTCGCAGCTAAGGAAGCCGTCAAAGTCGCCAAGGCACCACTGCTCCCCACGGTTTCAGTCACCGGCACCTCGGTCGGCACTTTCGCTCGCATCACCAAGCAGAACCAAAATAATCAGCAACTTCCCTTCAGCACCTCAGGTGGTGCCACGACGGGCGCCGTTTCAGGCGCCAGCGGATTGCCGCTCGCGGCGGGCGACAACGGCGGACCTCGCGTCAACGCCGGACGGTCCTTGTTTCTCATCGGGCTTGATGTGCAATGGACGCTGGGCGGGCTCGGCGTTACGGCGTTCGGCAACATGGAATCGGCGAAAGCCACCGCACGCAAGGTACAGCTGGAGTTTCTCGACGAAATGAACCGCGTGCAGGCAGAAGTGCGCGACGCGTACTTGTCATCGCTGTCGGCGGAAAACTTGATTATCGAAACGACCGACGCCGTCAACTCGTCGGCTGAACAACTGCGGGTCGCCAAAGACCGCATCGAGAACGGTGTCGGCACGCAGCTCGATGTCCTCAATGCTCAAAAGGATTACACAACCGCCCTCATCGATAAAGTGAAGGCCATCACCGAATACAACTCAGCGCAGGTCAAACTGCTGCGCGCCATTGGACGCATTTCGGTCAACACAGTCGTTTCCAACAGTCCACTGAGAGATTAGGCGCCGACTATGTGGATTGTGCAACTAGCCTTAAACCGAGCCCACACGATCATCGCTGCCGCGATCACGATCATCATTTTCGGATTGATCTCGTTGCACAAGATGGCCATCGACATCTTCCCGGTGATCAACATTCCGATCGTCAGCGTGGCATGGACCTACACGGGCATGTCTCCGTACTACATGGAGAACATCATCACCTCCGTCACCGAGCGCGCGCTCACCTCGACGGTCAACGGCATCAAGCGCATGGAGTCGATCTCTGTGAGCGGTATCGCCGTAATCAAGCTGTATCTCAACGAGGGGATCAACGTCGGCGAAGACGTAGCCATGGCCACCTCGGTCGGTGCCGCCTTGCTGAGGCAGATGCCGCGCGGCATCAATCCGCCCTTCGTCACCGCATCCAGTGCCACCGACGTACCGGTGATGCAACTGGGCATCCAGAGCGATACGCTGTCGGAGGCGCGCCTCTTTGACATAGCCAACAACCTGTTGCGCAGCCAGCTGGCGACGGTGCAGGGCACGAAGATTCCGTTCCCCTACGGCGGAAAATACCGGCAGGTGATGATCGACCTCGACCCGAAAGCGCTCTATGCCTACGGGCTGTCGGCCGACTCGATCGTCAACATAATCAAGGCGCAGAACGTCCTTGACCCTACCGGCACCGCCAAAATCGGCAGCAGCGAATACATCATTCAACTCAATAACATACCGACCAAAATAGAAGAGTTGAATAATCTGCCGGTCAAGAATTACAAGGGCGCAGTCGTCTTCCTGCGTGATGTTGGGCAGGCGCACGACGGCAATCAGCCGCAGCTCAATATCGTCAACATCAACGGCAAACGTGCCGTGCTGTTCAACATATTGAAGAACGCCGACGCCTCGACGCTGACTGTGGTCAACAATATCAAAGAACAACTGCCGCGCCTGCAAGGGCTGGTGCCGCCGGAGTGCAAAATCAATATCCTTTCCGACCAGTCGGAATTCGTGCGCGAGTGCGTGTCGGAGGTGGCGCGCGAGGCACTGATTGCGGCCGGATTGACGGCGCTGATGATCCTGGCTTTGCTGGGCAGCTGGCGCAGCACTTTGATCGTGGCAACCTCCATTCCGCTTGCCATGCTGACCGCATTCATAGCTCTGGCCGTCACCGGGCAGTCGATAAACTCCATGACACTGGGTGGGCTGGCGCTCGCCGTCGGCATGCTGGTCGACGACGCCACAGTAGAAATCGAAAATGTGCACCGCAATCTGGGCATGGGCAAAGACATCGTTACCGCCATCCTTGATGGGGCGCAGCAGGTGGCGCTGCCGGCGCTGGTTTCGACGATGTCGATCTGCATCGTCTTCGTGCCTGTGTTCTTGTTGACCGAGCCATCTCGTTCGCTGTTCGTGCCTCTGGGTATGGCAGTGGCGTTCGCGATGATGGCGTCTTATGCGCTCTCGCGGACGATGGTGCCCTTGATGTCGAAACGTCTCCTGGCGCACGAGCACGAACTCAAGGAAGCGAATGCGCACAAGCAACCGAGATTCTTCGGCAAGATTCACAAATTCATCGACTCCAATTTCGAAAACGCGCGCCAGACCTATCAGGGCATGCTTCGCTGGACGCTCGACCGCCCGACGATCGGCGTCGCATTGTTCCTCGGCTTCTACTCACTGTCGTTCTGCCTGTTGCCCTTCATCGGTCAGGACTACTTCCCGGCTATCGATGGCGGGCAGATCAGGTTGCACGTCTGCGCGCCCCCGGGGACGCGCATCGAGACGACGGAGCAGATATTCCGCAAAGTCGAGAACGCCGTCAAAGAAACCTTGCCACCGGGGGAGGTGACTGGTGTCATCGACAATATCGGGTTGCCGGTGAGCGGTATCAATTATGCGTTGTCGGACAGCCAGACGATCAGCGAGGCGGACGGCGAAATACTCTTGACGCTGTCGGAGCACCGCGCGCATTCGACTATGTATTATCAGGACCGCATTCGGGAGATGCTCAAGAAACGCTTTCCCGACTTGAACTGCTATTTCCAGCCCGCCGACATGGTGTCGCAAATTTTGAACGCGGGGCTGCCGGCCCCTGTGGATATCAAAATCATCGGCATGAACCGGGCGAAGAACTACGAGCAGGCAGTTGAAATAAAGCGCGCCGTCTCCCGGATTCGCGGCGCCGTTGACGTGACGGTGCACCAGGTACCGAATGCACCGCACTTCCAGTGGGAGGTCGACCGCACCAAGTCGATACAGATGGGTGTCACGCAGAAGGACGTCTCGAATTCGTTCCTGGTCAACTTGAGTTCGAGCTTCCAGATGTTTCCTAATTTCTGGTTGAACAATAAAAATCGCATCAACTACAACCTGGCTGTGCAGACGCCGCAGCATCTGATTGCCAGCCTGGACGACTTGCGATTTATGTCGATCACGCCCACCAGCAAGCGGTCGCAAGCCGTGGAGAATCCGCCGGTGCTGACCAACGTAGCCAGCTTCAAGCGCAGCGTCACACCGGCAGTGGTGAATCACGTTTCGGTGATGCCGGTCTATGACGTCTTTGTTTCTTGCCAGTCGCGTGACCTGGGCGGCGTGGCGGAAGACCTGAAGAACGTGCTCGAACCTATTAAGAAGAAACTGCCGCAGGGCACTTTGATGGTCAGCGCCGGGCAGGTGATGAGCATGGAACTGGCGTTCATGACTCTGATTGCCGGGCTGGCGTTCGCCATCCTGCTGGTGTATCTGCTCCTGGTGGTCAACTTCCAGTCCTGGAGCGACCCGCTGATAATTCTTATGGCGGTGCCCGGCGCGTTGTCGGGGATCATCTGGAGTCTCTTTGTGACGCAGACAACGTTTACCATTCCAGCTTTGATGGGCGCCATCATGACCATCGGCGTGGCGTCGGCTAACAGCATCTTGATGGTGACCTTCGCACGCGAGCAACTCGCGGAAGGATTCGACAGCAAAACATCGGCTTACAATGCCGGTTACGAGCGGTTTCGTCCGGTAATCATGACGGCTACCGCCATGATCATCGGCATGATTCCGATGTCGCTGGGCACCGGGCAGGGCGGTTCACAGAACGCTCCCATCGGGCGCGCAGTCATCGGCGGATTGATGGTTGCCACCATGTCGACCTTGTTTTTCGTCCCGCTGATTTTCAGCATCAGCCGGAAGAAACGCAAAGGAAGAAACTCCCCGGACGCGCCCGCACCAGACTCTCCTCCCGGCGGAGGTGCTCATGTGGATCGTTGAGTTGGCGCTGAAACGCGCTCACACCTTTATCGTTATGGCGATTGCCATCCTCATATTCGGGGTCATCTCCATCAAGCAAATGGCGGTCGACATCTTCCCGGTGATCGACATCCCCATCGTCAGTTGCGTGTGGACCTACACGGGCATGTCGCCCTATTACATTGAGAAACTCGTCACCACCTCGACGGAGCAGTGGCTGACGTCCACGGTCAACGGCATCGAACACGTCGAGTCGACTTCGCTGAGCGGGCTCAGCATCATCAAGGTCTACCTGTACAAGGGCACGGACATCGGTCAATCGGTGGCGATGGTGACCTCCATCGGCAACGCGGTCATCAACTATCTGCCGCCGGGCATCACGCCGCCGTTCGTCACGGTATCGAGCGCGACGGATGTTCCGGTGCTGCAGTTGCAGTTGTCGAGCAAGACATTATCTGAGGCGCAGCTCTTCGATATCGCCAACAACTTCGTGCGCAACCAGCTCGCCACGATTCAGGGAGCGACGATTCCGTTCCCCTATGGCGGCAAATACCGCCAGGTGATCGTCGACCTCAACCCGCAAGCGATTATCGCCAACGGCGTCTCCGCCAATGAAATCGTGCAGGTGCTCAACGACCAGGCGATCATCGCGCCGTCTGGAACCGCCAAGATCGGCACCTACGAGTACATCATGACGCTCAACAACATACCGACCGTCATCGATCGCCTCAACGACATTCCGATTAAGTCGCAAAACGGTGCGGTGGTGTTTCTCAAAGATGTCGCCTTCGTGCATGACGGTTATCAGCCGCAACTGAACATCGTCAACAAGGACGGGCGGCGGGCGATCATGTTCAACATCTTGAAAAACGGCGACGCCTCGACGCTTGCGGTCGTCAATCGCATCAAAGAAATCCTGCCGCGCATTCAAGCAATCGTACCGCCGGAATGCAAAGTATCGCTGCTCACCGACCAGTCGCTGTTCGTCAAAGAGTGCGTCGGCGAAGTGGTGCGCGAAGCGATCACCGCCGCTGGACTTACCGCGCTGATGATGCTGGCGCTACTCGGCAGCTGGCGCAGCACCTTGATCGTCGCCACGTCCATTCCGCTGGCTATGCTCTGCTCGATTGTCGGACTGCACATTTGTGGAGAAACGATCAACAGCATGACGCTCGGCGGACTGGCTCTGGCGGTCGGCATGCTGGTCGACGATGCGACGGTGGAAATCGAAAACCTGCACCGAAATCTGGGCATGGGCAAGGAAATTACCAAAGCGATTCTCGATGGTGCACAACAGGTGGCGACGCCGGCGCTGGTTTCGACTCTTTCTATATGTATAGTTTTCGTGCCGCTGGTGTTTCTCACCGAGCCCTCGCGCTCGCTCTTCGTGCCGCTGGGCATGGCGGTCGTTTTCGCCATGCTGGCGTCGTACGGGCTGTCGCGCACGGTGGTGCCGCTGATGTCGAAGGCACTGATCGGGCACGAACACCACTT
Source organism: Candidatus Obscuribacterales bacterium (assembly GCA_046328035.1). Classification (GTDB taxonomy): domain Bacteria; phylum Cyanobacteriota; class Vampirovibrionia; order Obscuribacterales; family Obscuribacteraceae; genus JBGASG01. The sequence goes on from JAXLXI010000014.1 coordinate 120,344, forward strand.
GCAACTGGAGCAGGAGAAGTCCGGCAAGCCCAAGCAAGTTTCGTTCTTCGGCAAGATTCACAAGTTCATCGACGACCGCTTCGAGGACGCGCGCGAACACTACAAAGGCATACTGGAGTTTCTTCTCGATCGCCCGATGCTGGGCGTCGGGATCTTCGTGGCGTTCTACGCGGTTTCTTTCATCATATTGCTGCCGCGCATCGGCGAAGACTTCTTCCCCGCGATCGATGCAGGATCACTGCGCCTGCACGTCAACGCCCGCCCCGGCACGCGCGTCGAGCAGACAGAGCGCATCTTCCACAGTATCGAAGACCGGATCCGCGAGATTATTCCGCCGAACGAAATTGAAGTAATCACGGACAACATCGGCATTCCGGTAAGCGGCGTCAACTACGCCTTCTCCGACAGCCAGACAATCAGTGAAGCCGACGGCGAGATTGTGGTCACGCTATCTGAACACCGGCAACACGAGACCGGCTGGTATCAGAAACAGGTACGCAAGATGGTCACCCACGACTTCCCCGAGGTGACATATTACTTCCAGCCGGCGGACATCGTTTCGCAGATATTGAACGCCGGGCTGCCGGCCCCGATTGATGTTCGCATCACCGGGCTTGACCCGGACAAGAACTATGAGATTGCGCGCGACATCAAACGCGCTGTCGAGAAGGTGCCGGGCGCCGTCGATGTCTGCGTGCACCAGGTGGTGACCGCGCCGCAGTTTATCTTCGATGTCGACCGCACACGTGCCAATCAGATGGGGCTGACTCAAAAAGATATCTCCAACTCCGTGTTGATATCGCTGTCTTCGAGCTTCCAAGTGGCGCCCAACTTCTGGCTGAACAACAAAAACGGCGTCAACTATTACCTGTCTTCGCAGACGCCGCAGTATCGCATCCACTCCTTGAACGACATGGGTATCACGGCGCTGACGCCCAGCAATCCGGCGGTGCAAGCCGCCGAGACGGCGGACAATCAGAACACCACCGGCGTCAAACTGCCGCGCCAGCCGGAGATGTTGTTTAACGTGGCAACGCCGCGGCGTGAGCCGACACCGGCGGTGGTGAATCACTACAATGTGCAGCCGACCTTCGATGTTTACGCCGCGTGTCAAGATCGCGACCTGGGCGGCGTCGCCTCCGACATCAAGAAAATCGTCGAGGAGTACCGGCCGAAGCTGCCGCGCGGCAGTTTCATGGTGATTGCCGGACAGGTGCAGAGCATGATCAGCGCCTTCAAGGCACTGCTGTTCGGGCTGGTGTTTGCGATGGTGCTGGTCTATCTGCTGCTGGTGGTCAATTACCAGTCGTGGTCGGATCCACTCATTATATTGATGGCGATTCCTGGAGCATTCACGGGCATCTTGTGGAGCCTGTTCGTGACCCAGACCACGTTCAGCATTCCGGCATTGATGGGCACCATCATGACGGTGGGTGTGGCTTGCGCCAACAGTATATTGATGGTGACTTTCGCAAACGAGCAGCGGCAGGAGGGCTTCGATGCCCACACGGCGGCATTGAATGCGGGCTACCAGCGGTTTCGTCCAGTGATGATGACCGCCACCGCGATGATCATCGGCATGATTCCGATGGCAATCGGTGCCGGACAGGGCGGTTCGCAGAACGCGCCGATCGGGCGCGCCGTCATCGGCGGGCTGACGGTGGCGACGTTCTCGACATTGCTGTTCGTGCCTTTGATTTTCAGCATCATGCGCGGGCGCCAGGATAAGAAGAAGAAACCACCAACACGCGAAACACACGACCAGCAGGACGAGGCTTAGATGGCAGAGCAATACAGTTACGAGCCGCAGGAACCTAAGAAGCGCAGTCACGCGATGTGGATCAACGTCGCCATTGCGGCGGCGGTGATCCTGGGCATCCTGCTGATGGTCGGCGTGGTGCCGCGCATCATGCGCCAGGGCGAACTGAAGAAGATGCATGAAGAAACGGTGGGCGCGGTGCCGATCGTGCGCACCATCACAGCCAAGTCGGCAGACCACACCGAGTCAATCAACTTGCCCGGCAACATAGGCGCCATTCAGTACACCACGATTTATGCGCGCGTCGACGGATATTTGAAGAGCCGCCTCGTCGATATTGGCGACTCAGTGAAGAAGGGGCAACTGATTGCGGAGATCGACACTCCTACTATTGATGAGGAACTCGATCAGGCACGCGCGGATTTGCTGGAGGCGAAGGCTGCGTACGACAACGCGATTGCCCAGGTCAAGGAAGACAATGCCAAAGTGGCGACGGCGCAAGCCGATGTGGAGAAGGCGAAGGCGAATGTGCAATACGCCACCATCACCGCTAAGCGCTGGCAAGACATGTGCATCCGCGGCTCAGTCAGTCAACAAAGTCGCGACGAAAAAATTCGTTCGCTCGATGCGCAGAACGCGGACCTCAGTGCTCAACAGGCTAATTTGAAAGCGGCGCAGGCTCAGGTAGAAGTGGGCAAAGCCGAGGTGAAGCAGGCGGCATCGGCGGTGCTGGCGAAAACGGCGGCGGTGAAGCGGCTGGAAGCGGAGCAGGGCTTCCAGAAGGTGATTGCACCTTTCGATGGTGTGATTACTTTGCGCAAAGTCGACCCGGGCGCCCTGATCACCAAGGGCTCGAGCAGCAGTAATCTGGAGCTCTATCAGATGGCCAAGATCGACGCGCTGCGCATCTATATAAGTGTGCCTCAACGCATTGCGCGGTACATGAAGCCGGGAATGTTAGCCGACGTGCTGGTACCGGAGTACCCGGAGCGCAGGTTTGTGGGAACGGTGACGAACGTTAGCGGTGCGCTGGACCCGAACACGCGGACGCGGCAAACCGAGATCAAGATAGACAATCCGGACCACGCGCTTTTGCCTGGGATGTACGCCGAAGTTAAGGTGACGACGGTGCGTGAGGAGCCCTGGATTCGGGTTCCGGGCACAACAATCGTGACGCGGACCGATGGCATGTATGTGGTGGTGGTGCGGGATGGCAAGGCGCACTACCAGCCGGTAGGCATCGGGCGCGACTTCGGCGAAGAAGTGGAGATCAAAACCGGGCTGAACGGCGGGGAGCATGTGGTAATCAGCCCTTCCGACGACCTGCGCAACGACGAGCCGGTGCAGGCGGTCGCCGCCCCGGAGAATTCGATATAAATAAGGTCGCTTTTCCTCCCGCCTGGGTCATGGACGGGGGTGTGACCGCCGCCTTAGGAAATTGTTGATCTATACGATAACAAGGCTGGAGGCGAAAGAAAACGGTTTACTGTCCGAAAAGCCGCAGCAGTAGCCGCTCTTCGAGGACGGATGCTCGGCAGAGCGCTCAGACCGAAGTTATCGTATAGATCAACATGGTCCGTCTGATCCGAGGTTTCTATTTAGGCAGGTCCTCGGCCGAGCAAATTGGGTCATTTCAGTCCGAATCTGGCGTGCATATTTCGTGGCGTTCCATCACCGGAGCGTCAACCGCCACAGCGCGCCTGACCGCTTCGCAAGCGGCTCGGCGAGGCGCCAGGCGGGGCACAAGGTGGGATTCAACAGCCTATGTCTGGAAAAATATGCAGAAAATGTGATTTGTGCTGTCTAAGAAATGCGGGAACCCGTATAGATTAGAGCACGGCGTCTGGCTATAAATGAATTGTGCTACCTGCTTTTCCCTTACTCCACCACGGGAGATCCGAAATGGATTCTGCTCAACTTTGCACGACCATCAATCAGGAACCTACTCGGACATTCGCAGGGGAATCCGACTACCTCTACGAGGAGCGACCCATCGATATGCTTCATATTGCTACTAATCCAAATTCGAATCCACACTTACTTGACCAACTTGTCGCATCGGCACCGAAACATATTTTGATTCATATTGCTAACAACCCACGCACTTCGGCGACTACTTTGCTGAAGCTGGCGACCCATCCGGAAGCTGACGTGCGCGCCTCGGCTGGCGAGCATCAACGCACGCCGAAAGCGGCTCTCTTCCTGCTAGCGCAGGATAGCGACGCGGATGTGCGCTACAGCCTGGCTGAGAACCACAACATCGACACCGATGTTCTGGAAGTTCTGATTCGCGATGACAATCCGTATGTTTCGACGCGTGCACAGCGCACTCTCGAACGCGTTGCCTCCGCCACTACCGGCAGTGACTGGCCGGCGATCGACATGGCTTCGCTGCGCGACAAAATCAGCGAGAACGCGAACATGTTTTCAGCTTTCGGCAGAATGCTGAGTTCGATGACCAACAAATCTCGTCGCGCCGTTTGAGCTGCGGACTTCGAGAGCACCAATCCACACCATCAACCGATCCACACGACTACAGATGACAGGACTTATTAGCGAGTCCTGACAGCACGCGAGCGAACGACACACCGAAACCCTTGTGCCATAAATCTACAATGCGAATTTCGTATTCGCTATTCTTCGCCGGGATTCTTCGGCGTATGAGTGCGCACGAGGTTGCCGGCTTCTTGCTGTTCGAATTGCTGCAAATCGGCTTCACTTACGGACATGGCTGAAAGCCGTCCGGATTGGCCGAGAGTAACCATGCGATCGAGCAGCGAGAACGTGTCTTCCACGTGTCGGGCAAGCGCGCGACCTTGTGGTCCGATTTGCTCGACGGTAACGTTGAAATAGAATGTCGCTTCGACGCCGCCGACAACGCCCTTCTCATCGGCGTACGGATCGCGCCACGCGACCTGGAAGTGCATCTTCAGCGGATGATGCGGTTTGCCGAACAACGTCACTGTGCGCACGAAGCCCTGGCTCGCGCATTGAATCTCGCCGACCAGCTCTTCGAAGGCTTGTCCAGACGGGAGCAGACCCTGAATTTTGCCGGCTTGCGTGCCGAGTTCCTGGGCGATCAATTCGACCAGTCCTACGAATGCGGCGACGCCCTGCAAATTGATTGTGGTGCCGGCGGCTTGGCTGAACGGTTTTTGTGCGTTGGGGTTTTGCATCATTATTTGTCGTTCCTCTGGCAGGTCGCTGGTCGGCTGCTGCAGACGTCGCACGTCGCAAGTAGTCAAGACCGCCGGACTGCCACTCCTTGGATGGGCTTCTGCTACGCCAGAAGCATGGCTTATGATGCCAGTTTACGATGGAAACTTCAAGCTGCGCCAGCATCTCAAGCCATTTGTGAGTTGTTGCAAAGGCGCAAGCGGTCGCGTTTTTCTAGAATGACAGGAGGCATCGCGCGCATCATAAACTGAACTAAATGAATCACCAGATATCGAACTGGACCAAATAGATATCGGTACAGAGATGAACCAACAGATTCCAAAACTGTCGCCAGTAGAACGCCTCGACGCGAATCTCGCGGGTCCGGAGCAAGCGCAACCGGCACCCGCACCCGCCACTGCACCCGCGGTAACGTCTGTTGCAGTCATCGAAACGCCTGAATCGACGAGCCCCGCCGAAGCACCCGCGACCTCACCCGCCGCGACCTCACCCGCCGCACCGGCTGGACCACTCAGCCAGGCGCGCGAATGGTCGGAAATGATCAAACTTGAGCATACGGTCTTCGCTCTGCCGTTTGCGCTCTCCGGACTTCTTCTAGCGACAGACAAACTTCCGACTTGGGCGACTGTGGGCTGGACAATCCTGGCATTTGCCGGCGCTCGCGCCGCAGCCATGACGCTCAACCGCCTGATCGACGCCAACTACGACGCCTTGAACCCGCGCACCAGCACCCGCGCTATCCCGGCAGGACGCATCGGTCGCTTGCCGGCGGCTGTGTTCGCGTTTCTTTCCTTCGCCCTCATGATCTTCGCGGCTGTCCATCTGCCGCCCATCTGCGTCTGGCTCTCACCGATAGCCATTCTCTGGTTGAGCTTCTATTCGTTCACGAAACGTTTTACCTGGATGTGCCACTTCGCACTGGGCATCGCGATTGCCGGCGCTGCCCTCGGCGGCTGGATTGCTGCGGGCGGCTCGCTCGCCGAACCGGCGCCCTGGATCTTGGCACTGGCGGTTGGCACATGGGTAGCCGGTTTCGACCTGATTTATGCGTGCCAGGATGTGGACTTCGACCGCGGCGCGGCGCTGCACAGCTTGCCGGCGCGCTTCGGTATCTTGGGCGGGCTGTGCGTTTCTACCGCATTGCACATCGTCACGCTGGCCGCACTGACTGCACTGGGCGTCATCCTGTCTCTTGGTGCTGCTTACTGGGTCGGCGTTGCCGTCGTCGGTTCGATGCTCCTCTACGAGCACACGCTGGTCGCGCCCGACGATCTCTCGAAGGTGAACGCAGCGTTTTTCACAACCAACGGTTTCGTCAGCATCGGCTGTTTCATCGCCATCCTTATAGATAGGTTGGTGGTGGCACTGGCGCGATAGTTTCTTCCGCAGACACAGCACTTGACATGACATTCAACCCACCTGCCACCAGATGTGGTGCGCGGCCGGCGACGGCGACATCCATTTATCAGGTGACTTCCGTGGGCGCGGTCGGTAAGCTGAAAAGCCCCGCCGCAGCGCAAAATTTATCGTTTACTACGTAGTTTGCCCATTCCCCCGAGGTCAACTCGGGCGTACATTAAAGGTCTTGGTAGACCCCCGCAGAAAAAATAGACTCCTGAGTATTGCACTCAGCGGGCGACAGCTATGAGTTGTATTAACACCGACCCCCATCTCCCTGTAATGAACATGAATTCGCTGGCAATCAAGCATTGCCGCCGCGGATTTGAGTTGCTCGAGTCCGATCAGTTGGATGAGGCGATGAAGGAATTCAGCTCGGCTACCTACCTGGGTGACGGAATAGCTGAGGTGCACATGGGATACGGAATGGCGCTGCAACGTAGCGGAGACCTGGACATCGCGATTCGTGAGTTTTCGAAGGCGCTGATGTTGTCGCCGGAGGACGGGCGCCTGTATCTGCAACGCGCGACTGCGCTTTGTGACCGCGGGCACTGGCGCGATGCGCTCAAAGATCTCGACCAGGCGCTGGCTAAGGGCATGTCGAGCCCCGAGCTTTATCTTAAGCGCGGCGGCGCGCGGCACCAGCTGGGGCATACAGCTGCGGCAATGGACGAATATACACAGGGAATCCAGCACTATCCTGATTGCGCGGCGCTGTTCACGGCGCGGGCGCTGATTTATCTGGTCGACCGGCAGCCTCGATTGGCACTGCAGGACTGCGATGAGGCGATTCGCCTGGATCCGAACGAACCGATGGCTTATCACCACCGCGGACAGGCTCAAACGGCGCTGGGTTGGCAGATTCGGGCGATCAAAGACTTCGACCGGGCGATTATGTTGTCGCCGGCGACCGCTCTGCTTTACTTTAGCCGCGGTCAGTGTCACATAGCGTGCGGCAACAACCGCCTGGCAGAACGCGATTTTCAGACCGCTGTGGCGCTGGATGGCTCGCTGGTGCGGTTTCTAAATCCTTCTTAAGCTCGGCTCCCTAAACTTGTCTCAAGCAAGAACCAATTTTGAGTAGCTAGAATGGCGGCTACTTGAAACAGGCAATTCGAGCCAAACAGTGAGTATTCCAGGAGATATACTACCCTGCCAGCCACCGGCGGAGGGCGATAAAGCCGCCACCGGCGCACTTTCCGCGTCTCCGGGCGCCGGAATTGGGGCGGCAGCAGCGTCGGCGACGTCGACGAATGCGGGCACGGCGGCGGGCGCCGGCGGTTCCATATTAGTGGAACAGGCGCGCCAGGTTCTGCAAATGGAAGCCGACGCCATACTGGGGGTCAGCGCCAAGCTGACTGAGGCTTTCGACTCAGCCATCCACCTTTTGATGGGCTGCAGCGGCAAAGTTGTGGTCACAGGCGTCGGCAAGTCGGGGCACATCGGTTCCAAAATCGCCGCCACTCTGGCATCGACCGGCACGCCGGCATTCTTCGTTCACCCCGCCGAATTGCGCCACGGCGACTTCGGCATGCTCGAGGAACGCGACCTGACCATCGCGCTCTCCTACTCCGGCGAGACGCAGGAAATCAAACTCGCCATCGACCCAATCAAGCGCCTCGGCATCAAAGTGATCGCGCTCACCGGCGACCTCAATTCGACACTCGCCAAAGTAGCTGACGTCGCCCTCGATACCAGCGTCGAACGCGAAGCCTGCCCGCTGAATTTGGCACCAACATCTTCGACTACCGCGGCGCTTGCACTGGGCGACGCGCTCGCGATTGTTCTCATGCAGCGCAAGGGTTTCAAAGCCGAAGACTTCGCGCGCTCGCATCCCGGCGGCAACCTCGGACGCCAGCTGCTCATGGTGCAAGACGTCATGCGCCGTGGATTGCAAATTCCGCAAGTCGCGCTGGACACCGACTATGCCCTGGTTTTGCAAGAGGTCGACTCGAAGAAACTGGGCTTCACCACCGTCGTCGATGCAGACGGCGTCCTTGCCGGAATCATCACCGACGGTGACATCCGCCGCGCCCAAGTCAAACATGCCACCAACGCCTTCGATAAAGAAGCGCGCCAGATCATGACACTCAATCCCAAGACGGTTGCCGCGCAATCGCTGGCAGTCGAAGCACTGAAGACGATGGAGAAACACTCCATCTCCGATTTGCTGATTGTCGACGGGAAGAAACGTCCGGTTGGCGTCCTGCACCTGAAAGACCTGCTCAAAGCCGGCATCGTCTAATTGACTGCCCCGCTAACTCAGGAACAGCGAGCCGAATGGTGGGAGCACCTTTCGAGCGTGTTTCCGTTTCAGCCTGAGAACTGGCGCATCATAGATGGTGCGGGCAGCTCGGTTGGTGCGGGCGGCTCACCCGGCATGCGGCACGGCGCCGCGATCCTGGCAATCAGGTTTCTTCCCGACGAAACTTCAGTAGTCGTCGCCGGCGGCGGATACCTCGCGGGAGCCGACAGTAAAATCCGAGTGTTCGATAGTATCGAAGAGCGCGAACTCCTCATCCTCGAAGGGCATGCTCACGGCATCTACAATCTGGCGGTCGACAAATATTCCGGTTTGGTTGCATCCGCAAGCCATGATTACAGCGTCATCTTGTGGAACCTCGAAAAACGCGACTGCCTCGTCATCTGCGGCGCCGACGACGAACAGAAAATCCGCGGGCACGTGCGCTTCGCCGGCGGTGGCAAGCTGCTGGTCGTGGGCGACATCGAATACTCAGTGCACGAAGTTTCGTCGGTGCGAGTAATTGATCTAACCACCGGCGGTGACATCTACTGGCAAGACTTGCCGGAACACCACACAGTTTCCGCGCTGTCCATCGACGAAGCGGGGACGCGGCTCTTCTACTCGTTCAACCACTACTACGGCGCAGAACGCGAAACGCTTCGCTGCATCGACCTGACGAGCGGTGCACTGCTCTGGGATATGGATCTGCGCGCCGACGTCATCTCCGACCTGCACCTGGTTGAAGCTGAGAACATGCTCGCCGCAAACATCATGCTCGCGGGCGGCGAACATTCGGGCATCTATCTGATCAATGCCGAGGATGGCGAGCTTATGGCTCGTCACACCGTGAAAGGGTCCTATACAGCAGTCACCGCACTCTCGTCCGATCAAAGAATGCTGGCGTGCCTTGCCGATTCCAGCATGCAACTGACGCTCCACTCGACCCACGATCTGTCTATGCTTTCACCGCCAATGTCCCTGGCACGCGGCCAGGAGTTAGCGACAGCAGTGCCCGACGATGGCAGACTCGACGCCTCTCCACCCGCTGACGAGCGATCCGGCGCCGGCGAGAAATCCGGCGAGAGATTCGACCAACAATCCGCGAGTGCGAAAGACACACCCACCGCGTTAGAATTTTTCCCCGACGGCAAAGCGTTGCTCGTCGCCACGACCGATCGCACGCTCAAACGAGTCGACATTCCGCCATACGCCCACGCGTGAATGCAATATACGCTATTGGTATGCAACTTTCGATTTGGCATACCATTACCGTATATAGAGGCGGATGAATGCAATATACGCTAATGGTATGCAACTTTCGATTTGGCATACCAATAGCGTATATAGAGGCTGGGTGAATGCAATATACGCTAATGGTATGCAACTTTTGATTTGGCATACCAATAGCGTATATAAGGCGGAGCGCCGGGAAGAAACCAGCGGCGCGCGGCGCCGGCGGGAGTTAGCGGCGCGCGGCGCCGACTATCGCGTCGTAGTCTTTCATGGCTTCGGCAAGCAGCGGGCTGTCTGTTCCGATGATGCGCTTGCGAATTTCGATGGATTCCTCGAGGAGCGGTTTGGCGCGTTCGAAGTTGCCCTGGCGCGCCGCACACAGACCCAGGTCGTGCAGACTCTCCGCAACATCGAGGTGGTGGTCACCAAGGATGGTGCGCCGCATCGTAATCGCTTCCTCGAGCACCGGCTCGGCAAGATCAACGCGCCCCGTCAAGGTTGCGAGCACGCCCGATCCGTTGATGCTCTGCGCCACATCGGGGTGATAGGCTCCCAGCAATTCACGCCTCAGATCCAGCGTCTTCTCGATGATCGGACCGGCTTCTTCGAATTGTCCCTGACGCGCACAGATGTATCCGAGGTAGAACATGCTCTCGAGGGTCGCCGGGTGTTTCTCACCGAAATTGGTTTTGCGGATGTAGAGCGCCTGCGAGAAATTCTGACGCGCTTCGGTGTACTTCTTCTGATAGAGCTGGAAGATGCCGATGGCGTTAAAAGACTCTGCTGTGTCGGGATGCTTGTTGCCGAGCAACTTGTTGCGAATTTCCAGAGTGCGTTCGAGCGGACGCTTTGCCTCACCATACTTACCAAGCCGCGTGTACAGCCGCGCCAGATAAAGCATGACCTGCGCGACATCGGGATGCTCTTCGCCGAGGTAATAGCCGCGCCGTGCAATCAGCGCCTCCATCAGTAGAGGCTCGGCTTCCGCCAATTCATCCTGCAGAAACATCAAATAGCCCAGATCGCAATTGCTTTGCACCGTTTCGATGTCGTTGGCACCGAGGAGCGACAAGCGGATGCGCTTCGCAGTTTCCATGAGCGCCCGCGCATCGAGATACTTGCCTTCCGCCATGTCGAGCAGCGCCAACGCATGCATCGACTGTGCCGACATCGCATTCTCATCGCCAAACACTTCACGCCGCGAGGCAAGCGCCTGCTCCAGCATGACGCGCGCTTCTTTGAAGTTGCCGCGCAATGTATAGAAAGATCCCAGGTCGTGACGCGATTGCAGCGAGTCCTCATGGCTGGGACCGAGTTTCATGATGCGACGCGCCAGCACCTGACGGAACCCTTCTTCCGCATCGTTCAACTTACCGCGGCGCAGGCAGACAACCGCCAGCTTGCGCAGGATGTCGATGACTGCCAGGTGATCGCTGCCGACCATTTCTTCGAGAGCCGGCAAGGCACGCATATAGTGCTTCTCGGCGTCCGCGTAATTGCCCTTCGCGAACAGACCGTCGCCGGCTTCAGTAAATGCGGACGAAACCGGTTCGTTCGCCGGTGCCGTCAACAATTCGTCGGGAGCGGCGTCTGATTCGTAGGCGGGCAGGGTGACCGTTTCGTTGGGATTGACGATGTCTATCGATTTTTCAATCTCTTGTGTGATGCGCTGTGCATCGATGCTTTCGCGATGCTCTTCTTCGAAACGCTCGCGGTCTGCACGCTTCTTCGCGTCTTCCTCGGACTTGCGCGCATCTTCTTCCGCGCGCTTGCGATCGGCTTCAGCCTTGCGCAATTCTTCATCGGCGCGACGAATCGCTTCCTTCTCGGCACGCTTCCAGGTCTCCGCCTCGCGTGCCAGACGCTCTTCTTCTTCTTTGCGGCGACGTTCGAGGTCGAGCTGGGCACGCGCCTCATCGTCTGCTTTGCGCCGCGCTTCGTCGTCGGCTTTTTTGCGAGCTTCAGCAACTTTTCGCGCTTCAGAAACTTTGCGCGCTTCCTCAGCGGCACGTTTGTATTCTTCGTCGGCGCGTTTTTTCTCTTCGTCGGCCTTCTTGCGCGCTTCGGCTTCGGCTTTCTTCCGTTGTTCCGCTTCTACTTTGCGACGCGCCTCTTCCTCTATCTTGCGGCGGGCATCTTCCTCAGCCTTCTTCTTAGCCTCAGCTTCGGCACGACGTTTTTCTTCTTCGGCGCGTTTCTTTGCTTCGGCTTCGGCGCGTTTTCTATCTTCTTCGGTGCGCCGGCGCGCTTCTTCTTCGGCGCGGCGACGCGCTTCTTCTTCCTGGCGCTGACGCTCTTCTTCTTCCTCACGCAGCCGCTGCTCCTCAGCAAGACGCGCTTCTTCTTCCTCGCGAAGCCGCTGCTCCTCAGCAAGACGTGCTTCTTCTTCAAGGCGCAGGCGTTCTTCTTCCTCGAGACGCAGGCGCTCCTCTTCTTCCTCACGAAGCCGCTGCTCCTCAGCAAGACGTGCTTCTTCTTCGAGGCGCAAACGCTCTTCTTCCTCGAGACGCAGACGCTCTTCCTCTTCCTCGCGAAGCCGCTGCTCCTCGGCAAGCCGTGCTTCCTCTTCGAGGCGCAGGCGCTCTTCTTCCTCGGCGCGCAGACGCGCTTCTTCTTCCTCGCGAAGCCGCTGCTCTTCAGCAAGACGCGCTTCCTCTTCGAGGCGCAAACGCTCTTCTTCCTCAGCGCGCAAACGCGCCTCTTCTTCTTCGCGCAGCCGCGCTTCTTCCTCGGCTTTGCGAAGGGCTTCCGCACGTTCTGCCTTTTTGCGCGCTTCTTCTTCCTCAGCTTTGCGACGCGCTTCCTCGCGTTCGCGTTTGATTTGGGCAGCTTCTTCCTCTGCGCGTTTCTTCGCGCGCTCTTCCTCGCGACGCTTCGCTTCTTCCTCGGCTTTCTTGCGGGCTTCTTCCGCAGCCGCACGTTTCTTCGCTAACTCGCGTTCCTGGCGGATAGCAGCCGCCTCTTCCTGGGCGCGGCGCAATGCTTCTTCGCGTTCACGGCGCTGGCGTTCTTCCTCTTCGGCTCTTCTGCGAGCCTCTTCGGCAAGGCGTGCTTCCTCTTCCTCACGCAAACGCTGTTCTTCGGCGAGGCGCGCTTCTTCTTCCTCACGCAAACGCTGTTCTTCGGCGAGGCGCGCTTCCTCTTCCTCACGCAGCCGCTGCTCTTCGGCAAGACGCGCTTCTTCTTCCTCACGCAAACGCTGCTCTTCGGCAAGACGCGCTTCCTCTTCTTCACGCAGCCGCTGCTCTTCGGCAAGGCGTGCTTCTTCTTCCTCACGCAAACGCTGCTCTTCGGCGAGGCGTGCTTCTTCTTCCTCACGCAGCCGCTGCTCTTCCTCGGCGCGCGCACGCGCCTCTTCTTCTTCACGCAGCTGCGCTTCCAGTTCTGCCTTAATCCGCGCTTCCTCTTCAGCGAGCAGGCGCGCATACTCTTCTTCCTCAAGGCGCTTACGCTCGGCTTCTTCAGCGAGCAGGCGCGCATATTCTTCCTCTTCGCGACGCTTGCGCTCTTCTTCTTCCTGGCGCAGGCGCTCTTCTTCTTCCTGGCGCAGGCGCTCCTCTTCCGCAAGCCTCGCTTCCTCTGCCAGACGCGCTTCTTCAGCGCGCGCACGCTCCTCGGCTTCCAGACGCAGCCGCTCTTCTTCCTCAGCCCAGAGCCGCATCTCCTCTTCTTCCTGGCGACGCTGCTCTTCTTCGGCCCAGATCCGTGCCTGCTCTTCTTGTTGCCAGAGGCGCTCTTGCTCTTCGCGCTGGCGGTTCTCCTCTTCTTCAGCCAGGCGTCGCGCTTCTTCGGCTTCCTGCTCCGCACGCAACCGCGCTTCTTCCTCAGCACGCTCGCGCTGCGCCTGCATTTCGCGGAAACGCTGTTGCTCCGCCAGTTCTCGCGCCTCGTCCGCTTCTCTGGCAATGCGCGCTTCCTCGGAGATACGCGACTCTTCTTCCAGACGCGCCGCCGCAGCTTCTATACGTGCTGCCTCTTCCGCGGCTGCCGCCCGCAAGGCTTCTTCCTCGGCGCGGTCGATAATTGCCTGTTGTCGCGCCTGCTCAGAATTCCGAGCCTCCTCCTCCAGACGCGCTTCCTCTTCCGCAGCCTGGCGCGCTTCTTCTACGAGCCGCAGCCGCTCCGCCTCGGCCTCGCGCAGGTCTTCCTCCATGCGCCGCTCGTCTTCTTCCTTAAGACGGGCGATGCGCGCCAGCCGCGCGGCTTCATTGGCTTCTGCGATCAGGCGATCTTCTTCAATGCGTTTCTTTTCGGCTTCCAGACGGTTGCGCGCCGCCTCTTCGCCTTTGCGCCGCATGGCTTCGAAATCACGCAGCCGCTGCTCTTCATCTTCATCGCTGCGCTGGCGCTCCAGCTGTTCGACGAAATCAACCGGCTCTTCCGGCACCTGCTGCTGTTTTGGAGAGCGGATGTACTCATTGGCGCGCTTGTGGCGCGCGGAAATCACCGGGGTCATGGGCGCGGCCGAAGGCGTTTCTTCCATGAAGCCCTGTTCTTGCTCGAGAGCCCACATCTCGCCTGTGAAATGCTGCACGTCATCGAACGAAACCGAACTGAGTAGGTCCCGAAACCGGGAACCGATTTCGCGGTTGGTAAGAGCTGAAATGGCGGACAGAGCCGCGTCTTTGCTGTGCTCTTCCCGAATCAGGGGCATCAATTGGGCAATTACCTGGAGCTCCAGCATCCGCGAATGCTTCTCCAGGTGGTCGGATATCTGCTCCGAAATTTCAATGTTGGTCTGCGGTTGGGGCGGGATTTGCGGGTTGCGGCGAGCATCAGCGATCGCCTGCAAATGGCTCTCCATCGCCATCAGGCGCTCAGCGTGACTGGAGAAGGCGCGCAGCCTCTCGGCAATCTCGCGCTGATCTTCTGATAGCTTGCGGATGGCTGCCACGACGTCTTTGCTGATCCACCACATGCCGCCAAGCATGGCGAAGGCAGTGACCATTTGAGCAATGATGGGAACTGTTTGTTCCATGCCTTTGACCCTTAAATATCCCGAGCGAGCGCCAAAATCGGGTTTCAATGACCGATAAAAGAGGGCCCGAATCCCTCTTAAGTGTGTCTACCCGCCGTTTCTAAGCTCTAATCTTCTAGTAACTGTATACATAATCAAATAGGCAGTTCTTTAACTTGACCGGACGGCTCTAAATCTCGTAGTCAGCCTGTTCGGAGCTGCGGCGCAATAATAGTTCGTCTTTGGTCGCCGAGAAGTCCGGGTCGCGAAACGGAACCAGGCTGCGTCGTCCGCCCTTTCGCTCGCCGAAGCCGGCTTCGCCTGGCTGACATCCGGGTGGCGGCTGGTCGCCGGGAAACATGGCCAGGGTGCCCCCGTACTTGCCACCAACTGCGGTGGTGCGCCAGACAGCAAAACCTGCCTCCATAAGACCGCCGCGCACGGCGCCGGCAATGGAATAAGTGAGTACGCGACCGCGGCGCGCAGCCAGCAGCCGGTGATATCTGCGGAAGATATCCGCGGTCCACAACTGCGGCACTCTGCGAGGCGAGAACGGATCGTGGAAGACGATGTCATATTCTTCGTGCTCGGGCAGTTTCGGAAGTTCGTGACGCAGGTCGTCCAGCACCACCTCCAGTACCACTTGTAGACCGGTCGGGGAAGAAACCTGCGGTGCCGCGCCGGAGGAAACCTGCGGTGCCGCGCCGGTCGGAACCGGCGTTGCCGGCAGCAAGGCGCGCGCCTCCTGCAGGCGCGGATCTTCCAACACGTGAGAGAAAGCCAGCGTGTGGACGGCTGGATCGTTCTCGATTCCTTTGATGACGACCTGCCCGGTGACGCCGCTTTCAGCCAGGTGCTGCAGGAGGACGAAACTGTTGTAGCCCATGCCGAAGCAAACATCGAGCACCGAGAGAGTTCCGGTGCGCTGCAGAGTATCGACTGCACAAGAGGGCTCGACGTAATTCTTGAGAGCCTCGGTGTAGGCACCGGCGCTGTTGTGATAGAGCTCGCCTGCGTCCTCGTTGAACAGCGTCACGGAACCGTCGGCGGTAACCACCAGTCCGGGCGCCTGCCGCGTTTCTTCCTCGCCCGGCATTTTACCCGCCGCTCTCGACGCTGCCATAGCCGTTCTTCACAGCCCAGGCAATCAGTTGTTCGCGGCTCTCCAACCCCAATTTGAGTTGCAGGGTTTCGCACTGCTTGCGCACCGTCGCCACTGTCGTGTAGCGCTGATCGGCAATGTCCTGGTACTTCATTCCTTGCCCCAGCATCGACAGCACTTCGGCTTCGCTGGGGGTCAATTTGCGGAAGCCATGCATCAATTCATCCGACACGATTCCCGTCTTGCCCGCTGCGACTGCACTGATTGTGTCTGCAACTTTGGCGATGCGCTCCGACTTCAATAGATACGCGGAAACTCCCATGGCCAGCACCGCCTGAACAAATGCCAGCCGGTTCTCCGCGCTGAAAATGACGATCTTCAGATCAGGAATGCGGCAGAATTCTTCGATCATCGATTTCGGTCCGCGCGTTCCAGGAACATGCAAATCGAGCAGCACCACCTGTGGTTTCGTCTGCTCGACAAGAGTCAGTGCCTCGTCGCTGTTGGCGGAGGTGGCGACGACGGTGAAATTGGGTTCCCGAGCCAGCCCCGCCGTCAATCCCTCCAGAGTCACCTGATGATCTTCGACTATCAATATGTTGACGGTTTTGTCCGGCATGCAATCAACTCAATCTATTTCCAGAACGATCTTGCCGAAGTTCTCGTTTTTCTCCAGGCACTTGTGCGCGTCGCCGGCGGCCGAAAGCGGCATCACCTGGTCGATCACGGGACGCAGCCTGCCCTGCTCCACGAGCGGCATGATGTTTCTTGCCAGACATTGACCGGCAAGAATTTTTTCTTCCAGGGGTCGCATGCGCATCGTCGTTCCTTTGATAGTAAGGCGATTGCGCAGCACCATGCCCAGGTTGACGTCGCACTTGGCGCCGGCGACCAGACCGACTACCAGTATGTGTCCGCTGACGCGGGTGCAGGCGATATCTTCGGCCACGTAGGCGCCGCCCACTAACTCCAGGCAAACATCGACGCCGACGCCGCCGGTCAGATTTTTGACAGGTTCGGCGAATTTGCCGTCGGTGACCAGAAGTCCGCGATCCATGCCCAGTTCGACGGCGCGATCCAGTTTGTCTTGTTGACGCGCGGTGCCTATGGAGCGGGCGCCGATTGCCCGCGCGATTTGCACGGCGGCGGTGCCGACACCGCTGCCGACCGCGCTGACGAGCAGCCACTGCCCGGCCGCCAGACGTCCCTGCAAAATCATGGCATCGTAAGCGGTGAGGAAGGCTTCCGGAATTGCCGCGGCATCTGTGAAGGAAACATTGTCGGGAATGCGCGCCAGCGTGCGGGCGTGAACGGTGAGCGCCTGCGCGTAGGTGCCACCGCCGGCGAGACCGCAAACGCGATCGCCCGGGGCGACTTCCGTGACGCCTTCGCCGAGTTCTTCCACGATGCCGGCGAATTCCAGACCGGGCACATCCTGCGACGCATCCGGGGGCGGCGGGTAAAGTCCCGCGCGCTGCAGCAGGTCGGCGCGGTTGACGGCGGTAGCTTTGACGCGGACGCGCACCTCGCCCTTGCATGGCGCAGCCGGCTCGGGCACATCTTTGACCGCCAGAACTTCCGGTCCGCCTGCCTCTCGAATTACTACCGCTTTCATAGTCACCCCCTGCAGCCGCCCATAATAGCGAAAGAGCGGCTTTTCCGCCGCTCTTTACTGGCTAAGCATCTATCTAGATACTTGCGTATCTAACTGCTTGCCTACGTCATCTCGAAAGTCCCGAAGGCTATTTGCTGCTGCCGGGAACGACCTTTTTGACGCCGTTCGCTACGCCCGAGCCTGTGGCTTTGGCGCCGCGTCCGACGGCTTTGGCGCCGTTTTCCATAGCTCCGCCGACTTTCTTGGCGCCGTCAACCGTCACGGTTCCGACTTTCTTGACGCCGTCCACGGTAACGGTTCCGACTTTCTTCGCACCGCGGCCGACAGCCTTGGCGCCCGAAACGGTCACGTCGCCTACTTTTTTAGCTCCGTCCACTGTGGCGTCGGCGCCCTTTTTAACGCCTGAGCCCACTGCGTCGGCACCCTTCTTGACGCCCGAGCCGACGGCATCGGCGCCTTTCTTCACAGGATTGTCAGCATTGGCGGCAGCGCCCACCAGCGAGCAGCCAACCGCAACAGCAAGCGCTGTAAGTAATGCTTTGTTCTTCATTCCAAATCTCCAGTCAGTGTTGAACACCTGATGACAGATTACCTTACTTCCATACATCCAACTCGCCGCTGGGTTAAGCTAGGCGCCCATATTGAGCAGGATTTACCTACTGCACGCAAGAGGTTGCCAATTGCATGGCAAAAAAGAAACGCCGCCGCCGTCGCGCTTTTGCCGGGTTACCAGCAACACCACCTGAGATTCTCACCGCCGATCCTTGTGCGCCGAAGCCGGAGATGTCCCTGATCGCATATGGTCCGGATGTTTTCCAAGAGATGCCGATCAGCGATGCAAAACAAATTGTCGGCATGGTCGGCAAGCAACCCGTGCTCTGGCTGAATGTGGACGGACTCGGCGACGCCAAGGCAATAGATGAGATTGGCGACGTGTTTAATCTCCACCATCTGGCGTTGGAAGATGTTTTGCATCCGGTGCAACGCGCCAAAGTGGATATTTATCCCGAACAAATTTTCGCCGTCATGCGCATGCCTGTTCCAGGCATGGCGCCGGACACGGAACAGCTGAGTATGTTTCTCGGCAAAAATTACATCATCACGTTTCAGGAAATGCCCGGCGGGGACGTGCTGGATCCGCTGCGTGACCGGCTGCGCAAGTCGTGGGGGATGATTCGAACCATGGGTCCGGATTATCTCCTCTACGCGATCATCGATACGGTTTGCGATTCATATTTCCCCGTGTTGGAGAAATATGGGGAGAAATTGGACGAGCTAGAAGACAAAATTTTCGACAAGTCTTCCAAGAATAATGCGAAGCAAATACACGCGATAAAACGCGACATTATCTCAATCAGGCGAGCGGTGTGGCCGCTGCGAGATGCCGTCGCCAGCCTGTATCGCGACAAAATGCCGATGATCTCGGAAGAAACGCAATTCCATTTGCGCGACTGCTATGACCATGTTTTGCGAATCATGGATCTTGTAGAAACGTCACGAGAATATTCACAAGATTTGATGGATTTGCACCTGAGCAACGTCAGTAATCGCATGAACGAAGTGATGAAAACGCTGACGATCATCACTGCCGCCATCATGGCACCAACATTAATTGCGGGGATCTACGGGATGAATTTTAATCCCGCGGTCTCAGCATTCAACATGCCGGAGCTCAACTGGCCGTACGGATATCCCATGGCGCTTTTCCTGATGGTGGCGTCGGCCTTGACAGCTCTGCTATACTTTAAATCGAGGGGCTGGTTGGGAAATGATGATGCCTCTGCTGCCGAGTCGAACGGGCAGCAAATTTCATCTCAACAAACTCAACCGATAGAACTGCAGCAGCCAACCGCCACCGCGCCCGGTGGCAATTCGAAAGACTAGATTAAGACGGCGTTTCCCCGGGAACCAGAGCTTCCCAACTCCGTCGATCAGACTAGACGACGAAGGGAAATCATCTGTCCATTCGGGTGTTGTCGCCGATTTTTGGCGGCAGCATAGCGTTTGGAACGTATGTGTCTCTATGAAACAGCCAGGCGTGAATTACGTCTTGTTGCTCAGACAAAGAAATGCGCACAACACTCGAATGGGACAGAGATCTGGACCACAACAGTGACCTGGAAATCTGTCAGATACAACAACATAAGAAACGAACAAAAAGGTAACCATAAAGGTGTCACCATGGCTAGACGAAAGCAAGGCAACACTGCCACTAAAAATAAGAACGAATGGGATAACGAAAACTCCACCGAGTTGATCGTTTTTCCTGACGAACTTGCTGACGCCTGGGACACACACGAGGGCCCGGCGGCAGATTCGGACGAGCAAGTTTTCGAAGATGAAGAACTCGAAGCTGCGGAAAAGAATCCTCTGTCGGAAGATTCGACCAAGACTTATTTGAGAGAAATCGGACGTCACCGCTTGCTCACCGGAAAAGAAGAAATTGAACTGGCTCGGGCCGCTCGTACTGGTGACGAGCGGGCGCGGCAACGCCTCATCCAATCGAACTTGCGATTGGTTGTGTCGATCGCGCGCCGATACACAAATCGTGGGCTCACGTTCCTCGATTTGATTCAAGAAGGAAGCATGGGACTGATGCGGGCGACTGAAAAGTTCGACCCGGAAAAGGGATTCAAGTTCTCGACCTATGCCACCTGGTGGATTCGACAAGCAATCACTCGAGCGCTTGCCGATAAGTCGCGCGCAATTCGCGTGCCGGTTCATATGAACGAACGACTGAGCAAGATGTACAAAGTCGTGCGACAACTGCGAGAAAAACTCGGACGCGCTCCGACGGTTGAAGAAATCGCCGAAGCGTCGAATCTGGAGAAGGACAAGCTTCTGCAAATCATGGGAGCTTCCAAGAACCTCCTGTCGCTGGACAACGTCTATCGCGAAGGTTTCGAAGCCACTCTCGGGGAAATGCTCGAGGATGAAAGCGCAGCCAAGCCGGAAGAAAACGCCACAAGCGAACTTCTGACTCGCGATATCAACCGACTCCTGCAAACGCTCGCGCCGCAAGAACGCGAAGTGATCAAGCTGCGATTCGGGCTTGCGAACGGACGGCCGCTGACTCTAGAAGAATCCGGGAAAATCCTGGGTTACTCGCGTGAAAGAGTCCGCCAGATCGAATTCAAGGCTATGAAGAAACTGCGTAACAACCAGTCGCTTCTGGGTCTGAAAGAATACCTGGCATAAGTAGGCAATTCAGCAGTTCATGTACATACAAACACGCGCGCGCGCACGCGCAGCGCACATACAGGAAGGGCGATCCGTCATTGGCGGGTCGCCCTTCTTCTATCCGTGTCTCGAACGACCATCCCACACTCCGCTCGGCCTCCCGCAAGCAGGATCCACACCGCACCAAATTTGGGCGTGAGCAAAATTGCTCATTTAGGGGGTCTCGCAAGTTCGAAAACACATTAAATCGGGGGTCCGTGAGCAGGATTGCTCATTTGAACCTCCCAGAAGTAGCAGATTTGCTCACGCCCGAAAGATGGTGGAAATTACCGACCTTCACGCCGACCTGGACGTGTCCGGCGAAGCCTAGCGAGAGGTCAGGGTAAACCCAACTGCCACGTGAGATGGCCGGTGATACCTTAAATACATGAAGAATTGGCTCGCCGCATCCTCCATTGCGTTGGTGTCCCTATTACCTGCCGCGTTGGTATCGCTATTACCTGCGGCGTTGCTGTCCGCATTGCCGGCGCACGCCGATATTCCTCCGCAGACAATCATCATGGAGCAACTCCTCTACAGGAAGGACGTCGGTCCAACCCAGGTCGATATTCTCAGCGAGCACGTGCAGATATTTTTGAACAAGACAAGCGAATGCATTATCAAAACCAAGTATGTGCTGCGCAACCCGGGCAAGAAAAC
The DNA here is from genome assembly GCA_046328035.1 of Candidatus Obscuribacterales bacterium. GTDB lineage: Bacteria > Cyanobacteriota > Vampirovibrionia > Obscuribacterales > Obscuribacteraceae > JBGASG01. The sequence continues at coordinate 141,709 of JAXLXI010000014.1, forward strand.
GTTGACACAGGTAGCGGTTCCGGACCATGGCAAGTACGTCGCCTACGACGAAGATCATTACTTCATTGTCAAAATGAATGGCGCCATCAAGAAGGTAGATTCGTTCGATCCTAAACGACCGCTGGAAATGTACGAGTACGATCCATATAAGACCGCGCGGTGGGAAGGGTGGCCAATCAAGTTCGAGCCTGGACAAACACTGACGCTGGAAGTGACAACGAAGTATGGACACCGCGCAACTATCCATAACGACCGTCACGTTGCGCTTCCACCGGGATATGAAGTCAAATACGAGTGGACCGACAAAGCAGAGAAGAAACTCGTCGAGATGCCACTGGACGAAATGAACTTTGCTTTTTACAGGAAGCAACCATGGCGTTCGGATTCGCATCCGAGAAAGCTCACACTCTTCCTTCAAGATGGATTGACGCGAGACAACATTACCAGCATAACTCCAGAACCACAGGTAGTGAACAACACAACACTGACGTGGAACTGCGACCCCAAGCAAGATTATAGAGAATATGTCCCCGACATTGCAGACGTGAGGGTGACCTATATGCCTTCATGCACAAACACGCGGCTGCTTGCCATTTACCAGAGGCTGGCAACGAAACATCCGGGCAATGCCACCATAATCGCCGCTATGGGAAACGTCTACGCGTCTCAAGGACGATATGACAAACAACTGGCGCTCTATCGACAGTATCTGTTGACACAAAAACCGAACACAAAAACGACCGCTGCGAATGCGGTTGACGCCATGCGTAAAGCTTGGGCGCTTCATTGCGACAGCACCGGCAATCAGAGATATGCCAGACAGATGATCGCCATCTTCAAGAAGGTGATTGAACAGCCGGAATCATTTTACTACCCGGACGAAGAACTAGCGGCGTACAGGCGATGGATCAGCAAGTACGCCAAGCAGGCGGTGCCGGCCGTGGCGTCGCGCAACAAACCCACGTCCGCACCAGTGCGTGCCCGCGCTGACCACTAGGGTTAATCCAGGCTACATGCGGCGCTCGCGATGATACTTTAGAGGCATGAAGTACAGCATCTCTCGCACCGCATCTTTGTCGTATCGTTCGGCGTTATTGACTTACTGCTCCGACCTGCTCCTGGCATTACTGGCGGTGGCAGCCGTGAGTTTGTTGGCGGCACTGGCAATTGCATTGCTGTCAGCGGCACCAGCGCGCGCCGACATTGCACCGAGCTTCTGGTACGCGGCTCCCGGATTTTATCGCCGCGAAAATTCCATCGGACCCAGTCAAATTGCCTTGATAGACGAAGACGCGAAGATATTCATTCGCCGGAGTCACGAGTATGGTGGAGACAACTGCCAGACAGTGCGAACACTCTTGCTCAAGAATCTGGGAAGCAAATCACATACTGAACAGGTCTACGTCCCGGCAGAAAGTTTCTACGTTGGACACACCGCAGACAATATGCGCGTCAAGATCAATGGCAGGGTGGCAAAGGTCGACGCGATTCCCGAGGAACTGGACAGGCTGCACACCGGCTTCCCCAGCAAATATTATATTGTGCGATCCGACGGATGGCCGATGAAGTTCGCTCCGGGTGAGGTGATCAAACTTGAGATCTCCACAACTACAAACAGCGTATGGCCGCATGAGCGTAAGGGACCACGTTGGCGTGATGAGTGGAGGAATGAGAAGGAACATGCTCTCGTCGATTTCGAGCCAGAGACTGTGGCCTTCTGGTGCAATTACAGTAATGAGTGGCGTGCGCGGAACAGTCGGTTGCGCATTTCCTTTATCTTGTTGGAGGGGCTAACTATGGCTAACATCGCCGGCATGGAGCCAGCATTGCCGGCGACCAGCTACCACACTCTTGTCTGGGAAACGCACGGAGTTGGCAAAGTCCCCGACGAACTGAGTCTCAAGGTCCGCATGGACATCACCAACAAAGAGTTAGCTGCTCGCTATCAGCGATTGCATGCCAAACATCCAGCTAACTCAACGATTACTGAAGAACTTGGACAAGTCTATGAATCGCAAGGTCTTTACAGCAAACAATTGAAGTTGTATCAGGACTTCATGGTGTCCCATCCCGCTGTCCCAAAGGATCAGTACGGAAACTCTTATGGATTTGGCGGGTTCTGGGAGTTTCGCGATGCTTGGGTTAAGTACACCGAGCGCACGCACAACGAGCAAAACGCATATATCGTCGCCCCAATTCTCGCCAAGGTGCTGGGAGACAAGGACGACGACTGGAATCAATCTCCCGAAACGCTCCGCTGGTTCAAGCGATATCGGCACTCGCCAGTGCAGATTGCGGGAAAGAAACCACGTGCCACCGCGGGAGGTGCCACTGTGGTGCCAAGGTCAAGGGCAACGAAATCTCTCCGGCCAATGTCAAGCGTCAGGTCTGGGGTTCTGCCGAAGGCGTGATAGTCGGATCAGTTTCGTGCAGACTTTAGACCATATATAGCTATAAAGACGATATAATCTGCGGCGTTTCGCGTCTTTTGATAATCAGGCTATGTCAATCGCTTTGCTTGACAAGTTGCGGCATTCGCCACGAACGGTGCTCATCATCGTTTCGTTCGCGCTCTTCGTTGATTACTACGTCTACGGGATGGTGGCGCCGCTGATCCCGGTTTCGCCCGCGCACATCGAAGAGGAATCCGTCCTCAGCATGTTGTATGGCGGGTATGCCCTGGGACTGATCATCGCCACCCCAATTCTAGGCATCATCACTGACCGCATCGGCAGACGAAATCCGATGCTGCTTGGCGTAAGCCTGTTGCTCGTCGCAAGCAGTTTGTTCTGGATGGGCAGCAACCAGACCGTCCTGTACGCGGCGCGCGTTGCGGAAGGCGCCGCCGCGGCTTGCACATGGACCGCCGGTCTGGCGCTGGTTGCCGAGTACTTCGTCGAAAACCGGGTCGGTGCCATGGGCATCGCCATGCTCGGAGGGACCACCGGATCAGTATTGGGGCCACTCGTAGGCGGCAAGCTATTTGACATGGGCGGGTACTCCGCCGCGTTCTATGTCGCCATTGCGCTGGTGGCAGTGAATGCCGTCGCCAGTTTCCTCTTGATTCCCAGTCATCGCCCCACGGAGGCAGGCAAGCCGTGGAAGGATGTCTTCGCTGAACTTTTCGGCATCGTCACCGACAAAAGCGTGATCGCCGCCGCGTTCGCAGTGGGACTGGCCGCCGCCAGCTGGGCACTGATGGAACCGATTTTTCCAATGCACGTAAAGCACGTGGCTCAGGCTCAGGCGACACCGACAGCCATCGGCGCGCTATTCACCGTTTCTAACTTGATCTATGCCTTCATGGCACCGGTGGTGGCATGGGTCTCAGACCGGCTCGGCGTGCGCCACACCACCGTGCTCGGACTGGTGCTCACCGCCATCGCCATGCCGCTGCTCGCATTCACGCCAAATATGATTCTCGCCAGTGTGGTGCTCTGCTCGATCAGCATAGCCTACGCATTCACCTTGAACCCCACATCAGCCGAACTGGGCAACGCCGTCGACCGGCGCGGCTCGACTTCGTACGCCGTTGCATACGCCGTCTACAACCTCGCCTATTCGCTCGGCATGGCAGGCGCCGACTGGTATGTGGAATTCGTCACCGACGCATCGCACAAACTTCAACTCCACTACGTGTTGCTAATCATGAGCGGTCTGTTTGTAGTGTGCGTTCCGATGTTTCTTTTCGGACCAAAAGACACGCCCGTCCATGTGCCTGATTCCGGCCCTGATTCCGCCAACGACTCCACAGAATCCGTCCCACCATCCAGCCATAACCACGTCCCAGAGCCAGTCTCCGAAGCCAACGCATCTCCCAATCAGACCAATGTGAATTAAGAAAATCCGGCCAAAAGCTAACGTCAGGAAACCCCAGTTCCAAACTGAAGATATAAGTCACTCAGAAAACGATTAAAGCAGAAACGCAAGAGAGGTAAACGACATGCAAGTTCTCACCCGTGAAAAGGACAAAATCCTGGCGGACATCGACGCCGGCTGGTCGCTGCCAGCCTCCTGGTACACCACGCAGGAAGTTACCGATCTTGAGAAGGAACGCATCTTCCGCAAGACGTGGCAATACTTCTGCCGCACCGCACAACTCGATAAAGTCGGCGACTTCGTCTCCGGCTACGTCGGTGAAGTTCCGGTAGTGGTTTTGCGCAACGCAGAAGGTCTCGCTGGTTTCGTCAACGTCTGTCGCCACCGTCGGCACGAGGTCGCCAAAGGCTGCGGCACCACCAAGATTTTGCAGTGTGGTTACCACGCCTGGACCTACGGTCTGGACGGTTCACTCAAAGGCGCACCGCGTGCTGAGAAGGAAGGAGATTTCAAGCACTCCGACTTCTCACTCTACAGCGTCAAAGTCGATGTCTGGGGTCCGTGGGTCTTCGTCAACTGCGATGAAAACGCGCAGCCGCTCGCCCACTACCTCGGCGATCTGCCCAAGCTGATCTCCGACGGCGGGCTCGACATCAACAACTTGCAGTTCGCCGGTCGCACCGATTGGGCTTCCGACTCCAACTGGAAAGTGATGCTCGAAAACTATCTCGAGTGCTACCACTGCCCGGTGGCTCACCCCGGATTCAGCGCCGTCATCGATGTCGACCCCGACACTTACGCGCTGAAAGACTATCCGTATCACTTCAGCCAGATGGCACCAGCCCGCGCCAAGGGACTGGAAGCCGGCATGAAGAAAGCCGGATATGATCCGCGCGGCGAAATCAAAATTTCGCAGTATCACCTCTTCTTCCCGAACTTCACCATCAACATCAACCCCGGCTATCCCAACATGTCGATCGATGTAGGGCTGCCGAATGGACCCGATGCCGCTCATGGTTTCTCCGAGCAATACTTCGCTCAGGAAGCGCCAGAGCAGTGGCGTAAGGACTTGATCGAGTTCAACAAAGAAGTCGGCGATGAAGACGACGAACTCACCAACTCCGTACAGAAAGGATTGAAATCCGGCTACGTAGATCGCGGTCGTTTCTTGCCGAAGAGCGAACATCTCGTTCTCTCGTTCCAGAAACTCGTCGTGAAGTACATGCTGCCGGACTAACATGGTGCGCATCGGCTACAAACGCGGACGCACCATAAACGGTGCCCGCCGGATTCCTCAATTCAGACTGGTTGCAATTGCATTTGCACTGTGTGCCCTCATCTTGTGTGGTGGCACACGCGCAGAAGCACTGAGCGATGTCGAGTACAAAGTCGCAGAGATAACCAATCAGATCGTCCGCAAAGAGATTGATCTGGAGCGCTATTACCTCAACTACAAAATGGTGGGACACAAAGATCCCCGCTGGCGCCGTGCTCGATACTTCCTGTTGCAACAAGCCGGCACCGCCGCCGGAGCCGCCGCCACCACCATCCCCATAGTCGAGACGGGACGTAATCTAAAACACCCCACCAACGTGCGCCGCGGCCCCCTGATCAAGTCGTACCGCGTCGGCATCGTCGGTTCCTGCCTTGGTGGGGGCAGCTCTGCCATGGAATTCGGTTCCAACTGCTACACAGCAGTCAAAAATAAAGTGCAACACAAAGATCCAGGGTCCGTGAAAAATGAAGTGAAGCGGCGCCTGGCAGAAATCGATCAGCTGTCCGCCCAACGAGAAACGCTGATTCACCAACTCCCCGACGACAACCTGCTCGCAGTGTGCCATGCCGAAGGACGGGTGTTGAAATTGTTCCGTGACTGGTGCGTGTACGAGTTTGCCGATGTCTACGCCGACGTGAAAGCCTATCAAGCGAGCAACAGCCTTTACTATTTGATGGACGTCACCGCCAACACATTGGTGGGCACAGCATACCTCTGTTCCATCCGATCATTCACCCGCATTCAAGCAGCAAAGCCAGCCGTCATCAGCAGCCTGGTCGCCGACAGCTTCTACATCGCCAGCGCGCCGGTAAGCGCCAAGGCGTACACGGTTTTGTATAACCGCGCATATAAGAAGATCGGCGCCGACCTGCACGAAAAAATCTACGACCCCGAACCAGAAGCCAAGATTCAGTTGGCACAATTGCAATCGCTGCTGCAAAACTCTTCCATCGAACAGGTGGGTCCTTTCGGTGCCCATTCACGGGCAGAACTTCTGGCAGTCTGGTCCCAGCGTTACGACGAGTTCTACAAAGAGGGCGAAGAGGGCCTGCGCCACCTGAGCAAAGTCGCGCTGCAAAACAACATACAGGGTCCGCTCATCTCACTGAGCTACCTCGGCGGCGACATCGTCAGCACCAACGCCACCTACAACCTCGCCGCCGAACATCCACGCGGCAGCAACTCATCCTACTTCGCTGCCTCAATATCCAGCACGGCAGGTTCTGCAGTCTCATTTGCCCTGACGACACAATCTTTGATCAGTGAGAAACGTTTTGAAAAGCACCTGCGCGAGAATGGCAGACTGCCCGAGCAGATCATTACGAAACGCCTGGAAACTTTGAGCGATCTCGACAAGCTGCTGGCGAACACAGGACGAGGAGGAACACAGTGATGTCGCGCACGCCTCGACTGACTTCGATACTCGTTCTGCTGCTACTTAGCACGACGCAGCAATACCAACCTTCGTACGCCCAGCAAAACATGACGCCACCGCCGCCATCGCCCCAATCGATGGATAGCCTCAACGCATCAGCCGATGCGGCCGCAAAAGATCTGGATAAGGCAACGAAAGCGCTGGACAAGCACGAGTTCGATAAAGCGATTGAGGCCGCCACGGCGGTGATTCAGGTGCAACCACATAACTACGAAGCGATATTGATTCGCGCACGTGCACTGGTTAAGCTGCGCAAGTATCCCGAAGCATTGAGGGACCTAGATCATGCCATGCCGTTTCGTCGCACGCCGGAACTCGAAAAGCTCCGCAAGCAAGTGCTGAAACACATCGGGACTAAAGCGAAGCCGCCAAAGCCGTGAAGTGATCATTAATCCAGCTTGTATTTCAGGTACGCAGGCAGTGGTCTCGGTATCCCGCCGTCGTCCTTGCCATCGAGGGTGACCGTGCGCCGCCAGAGTAGGTCGCTGTGCCTGTCGATAACACTCCATGACACACTGCCGTTGTCATACACAGTCACATCGCTCACCGGCTCATCGTATCGTTTGCCATCTGGCGCCAACCAGGAACGTGTGTAGTTGCCTGCAGAGTCGCGCGCGATGCACATCTCCCGCTCACCCGGCAATTGCACAGACATCAATTCGCCTACCGCGTCATAGGAGGCTGTGAGCGCCTGCCCGTCGGTTCTGAGGAACACATGGTTTTTTCCGCCGAAGTCATTGCTGCTCTGGTAAGTGACGGCACCGTCTTTGCCGACTTGCATTTCTTTGATCCAGGAAACGCGCTCGCCGTTCGGTCCGACTCCGTCATAGTGTCCATCCGCACCGCGCGTAAATTTCCAACCGTTCTGCATTTCGACGGAAGAGATGTTTCCACTGGAGTCATACTCCACCTTTGTGTCGCCAGTGGCGGCCGGTGGCGGATTTTTCTCCACGGTCCGGCTATCGTCGTTTCTCCACATATCGGCGGCGATGCCTTGCCACTGCTGGTGGCCGGCTTCCGCGCCATCGACTTTCAACACATCAGCCATGATCAGTACCTCCAGCGCGCCACATTCGGGGCAATGCAAAATCTATTAATTCAGACAGGGGATGGGCAGAGCGTATCAAAACACCCCAACACTCGACTATGGTCCGATCCCCCGATCGCAGTGCGCAATAGCGCACCGGTGGACCAGCCGGCTAATGTGGGGCGTTACTTCGACTTGCGGGGCTTTGCTCCTGAGCGGCTCTCCGTTCCCGTGCCGGGCTTTGTCGTGCCGGCGGCCTCCGGCACTCTGTTACGCAGCTGATTTTCCAGTTCACGTTTCAACTCCTGCATCGCGCGGTCGCGAGAGCCGTCCACCTCAGCTTGCTTGAGTTTTTCAATCATGGCGCGCTGCGTCGCGATTTGCTTCTCGAAGTCATCGACAGTTTTGCGATTCGCTTCGGTATTGGGTTCGATCGCCCCGTCCGGCATCCTTATAAACTTGGAGGAGCCGTCGGGATTTGTGCCGTAACGCGGATCGGTATCGATGGTCTTTTGATCGAAGGCCTTCGTCGAGTTGTACAAAGTAATGTCATTCAGGTAGAGGCTCGAGCGCGAGTCCTTGTCGCCGCGGAAATGCCAGACGGCATCCGCAGATCGTTCGTTGGGCTGCGGGAAGTAACTGGTCATCGGCTTCACTTTTGACTGCTCGCGCATTTCTTCATTGGTGTAGCTCGCCGCCCGCGGATCATCGAAGCCGCGCGCCGGCGTTCCATCTGGGCGCAGCGGCTCGCCTTTTTCATTGACGCGCGTCCAGCTTCCGGACGGCACGCGCCCTGGTCCCTGAATGTACAGGTTGCCGTCCTTGCCCTCCAGATACCAGTGTCCATCGACTTTGCGATAACCGATTTCCTGATAGTGCTTTTCGAGTGCGGCGGGATCAGCCTTCTCCATGAGGTTCTGCGCGTTGTGTCCCCATTCGTGCAGAATGGTGCGTTTCAAGCCCCACGCCCCCATGCGGTCGACCGGCTCGAACAAGATGCGATCCTGCCCGTCCGGACGCGGCATCACCCAGGCGTCAGCCGTGGTCACCGGTTGCAATGCAAACTGCACCATGATCGGTCTGCCATTCGACGTACGCGTGCTGGGCTGCGATTGTTGCAGCCCGCCCTCCAGTGCCACCAGTTCGGCGATGTTGGGCGCGCGCAGGTCGACGGTCTTGCCGCTCGCGGATTCCCTCTCGCCATCATGGCTGAACTGCACGTTGAACTTGCCTTCCAGCTCCTTCATCTTGTTGGTCTGCCATTCTTTGAGCTGGCGTTCGATTTCCTGCGGGTCATCACTGGTGGTATCAAGGATTTTTGCCTTCTCACCCTTCTCACCATCTACGTAGTAGTGGCGCACGGTGGTGCCGTCGGCTCGCGTTTCTTCGTCGTACTTGACGCTGTATCGCGCGTTCAAACTGTCTGAAGTCGGAGCGGCATTGGTGAGCGCCCTCTCCAGACCCTGCTGCCTCTGTCCCTCGGTGGCGCCAAGATCCATTTGCTTAACAGCTTCGTGCTGCGCGGCGATCATCTGTTCCGGCGTCAGTCCTTGTTTCTTCGCGCGTTCTCTGAAATCAGTGAGCGCTTGATTCGCCTCCGTGAGACGCTGCGTGCCCGAAAAGTCATGCGCGAATTTAGTGCGCAGGTGCGCCTCAGCCAGGTCGTCGAGCGCCGCTTGCGATGCGTCGCGCTTGAGCGGGTTCCAGAGCTGCCCTTGCAACTTGTCTGTAAGCGAAATGCCGTAGACATTCTTGTAGGTTTCATCAAGAGCGACGCGATCGGCAACGGTCATCTTGTCCAGCCGTTCTTTAATCCCGGAGTTGCTGGTGAACACCCAGTTGAACGCGTCGAGCTGCGCGGCGGTCATTCGCAATTGATCGACGGTCAGCGTCGTCTCAGTCGATCTGCCGCTGGCGAAGTCGGTGTGAATCTTGCCGTCCTTGGTTTCGTAAACGAAGGTGCCGTCCGGCTTCAGCCGCGGGTCCTGGAGTTTGGTGCCGTCGGCGGCCTCAAAACTGCCGAACCGCGCTCCAAACAAATCAATGAAGGCATCAAATTTGTATTCTTTGCCATCCTGGTCGGTGATGCTGCTCAGGCGCCCCTGATCGTCGTATCCGAATTTACGCACTTTGCCGTCGGCAGACAACACCTGCGTGATATGGTCTTTAGCGTCGCGCTCGATAATGCCGCCGTCAGCCGTCGAGGTGCTGCTGGTGCCATCGAGTTTGGTGACACGCATATTGCCTTGCGCATCGGTAACGGAGAACGAGCCGTCTGGATTGGCGAAGGGGAACTTCTGACCGGTCGACAGTCCGTCGGTGCCGTAAATTTCGTTGTCGCGTACTTTGAAAACGTTGCCACCACGACTGAAATAATCTATCTGTCCGTCAGAGTCGTGGCTGAAAGCAATCTGGTCGCCGTTCGGGTACTGAATCAACGACACCTTGCCGCGATCGTCCGAGAGGACGATGCCACCATCTTTGCGCAAAACGGTGGAACCGCCGAGTAACACCGTGGTTTCCGCCTTGCCGTCCAGGCTCTCCCAGCTGAATACGCCGTTGGGCGAAATTTTCGGATTCTTGAAGTCGAGTGCACCAGGTGCCCGGTACTGATCGTAATTCGGATATGGTTGCCCCGGCATCGGCGGTCCGACGAAATCGAGTGTGCCGCCGGCACCGGCACCGGCACCGGCTGCCGCAAATCCGGCGGCCATGCCGATCATGCCTGCCTTCGCATCTTGCGGCGACCGATTGGCGGCACCGCCTTTCTGTTCAATCTCCCATTTGCCTTCGGCGTTAAGTTTGTAGACCTGACCGTCCGGTTGCACGATGCGGTTAAGCGCGCCGGTCTTCTCGTCGTATCCGAACTCGCGGCGCGTGCCATTGGGGTAGTCGATCGCTTGCACGCGCCCCTTCTCATCGACTTTAACTCCGGGAGTGACGTCCACCGGGCTGTCGTTGCCAGCGCGCGTCGCCGGAACCGGAACGTCCTTGTGAGTGTCGGGCGGCTGCGTGCCGGCAGTGGTGCCGCTTTTGTCGGTGCCGTTGCCGACGAAGAACACATCGGGCAACGCCGGTGCTGACGCGAGTTTCAGCGTTTTGAGCAGCTCGGTGTTGAACCTGTCGGCCAGGTCGCTCGAGACGGAAAGCGCCGTGACGACGGCTTTCTGATCGACGACCAGAGGCTGGTCGGCGGCAGGATGCGTTTCGTCGTGAGCGTCGGTGCGCACGGGGACGATGGGCGCCGGATTGTTAGTATCAGAACCTTCGACCATCAAATGGCTTCCGACAGATCAGTGTCTGATTCTCTTTTTCCCTTATATGGCTCTTTTTAGGCAGTTTGTCGCCGATGGACGGCCGCAGGCAGGCGGGGGCAGCCCTGTCCAATTTCGGTTGCCGGCGTATAGATTCGGATGCCCAGCATCCACGAACCACGTTTTGGCACGTGGCAGTTCGTGATGCCCCCACCTGGCGCTTGGCGTAAAACAAATTTCTCGACGGTCCCCCGTAGGACCGGGAGGTTCACATGGCGCAAGGCATGGATGCCGCCGCGGCCGGTGCTAAGCCGGATGCGGACATGGCTCTGAATAAAATGCAACTGGAAGCACTAGGTTCCATATTTAAAGACATAGACAAAGATGGCAGCGGCGGTCTCAACCAGGACGAGCTGCGATCGGTCGGTGCTGGCGATTACAGCGCGGATGCAAAAAATGCGGCATCGATACTGATTGATCATTTTGACGATGCGCAAAACTTTGTTTCGCTGATGACGCAAAATGACTTCGGCAAAGACGCCGCCCACAGTGCGTTCAAGAAACTCTTCATCCAGGATGACAATGCAAGTGGTGTTTCTATGACTGATCTGCAGTCGATGGCATTTGTGACTTCGTCGGAAGAGGTAGCAAAATTGCTCAACGATATGAGAGGACAAGAACTCTTCAGCGGCACCCTATATGGTATCGGAGCCGCGTTTCAATTCACCGGTGCGGCATTCTCGATGGAGATACCCATAGCTAGCGCTCTGTTTGCTGTCGGCGGCGGAATCAATACGTATCTAGCGTCCGATTTGTTCTTCAACAGCGACGTCCCGAAATTTTCGGACTACATGAATAAACGCCGCAACATGATCTCGACGTGGACTAAATAACATTCTTTGGCGACCGGTCAGATCTTGCACCGCACTTTGGAGGGGTGCTTGATCGCCACCTGGGAAATTGTCCCGGAAAGCCGGGATTGTCATGAGACACGCTTTAAACAGGTGGGATAGGGCGGGAAGCCCTATCCAAGCCTGTTTCGGCGGAGCCATGACCTGTTTGTCCGCCTCGAACGAATTACGTTATACCGGGACCTTTTCCCAGGCACCATTCGGCACCCCGTCCCAACTCTGTCGAGTGGATAAAATCCACGTAGAAAAAACTCGACCAAACGGCGATGCAGGACTCGGGTGATCTTCCCGCTTCCCGCATAGTGCCTGAGTAGAGCTGACCCCGCCAACGCCAATTGGCTCGCCGCCCAAATCGTTCATCGCCTTCGATGTATTTGCATCATAGGCAAAAACCGTGGATAAGTTGTGTCAGGTTCGTGGCTTGCACGTGGAAGGATCGTGGAGCGTTCGTGTCACGTTCGTGGCTTGTTTGTGGCACGTTCGTGGCGTGTTTGTGAAACCTTGTCCCAGACGGTACTGTGCGGAACTGTTCAGACGGATGTGTAGTGGTGCGCGTGGCGCGCCCCGACTTCACAGCCAACCTGGCGCCGGGACACGAAGTTCTGCTCAGCACCACCCATCCCAGCAAGAACGACATGGTGCCGGCTGACGGCGTCGGACGCCGCAAGGCGGAGATCACAGCGCTGACAACAGCTTCGAGTTGTAGACGCCTCGTCCGGTTGTAGCGAAGTTGATAGCTGCCGCAGCAGGCAACTAAAGGTGGCGAAAGTGTTGCACAGCATTCGATTCAACGAGCAGGTGCGCGGCACGATCAACGGCATCTTCGGCGCCGCCTACTCAGGAGGCGCGGGAGTACTTACCTATTATGGTGGCTGGTTCCAGGCAATAATGCCTGGACTGATAGGAGCGACGTACGGTCTGCAGTCGGTCGGGTATTTCTACTACAGTGATGTCCCGAAGTTCGAAGATTATATTGGCGAGCGGCGCAATCAGTTGAAGTCATGGGAAAAGGGGTCGGATTTCCGGGCGTGATAGACTAACCGGCGTGCCAAACATAGACTCGATCAAATTTGACGTGGCAAAGAGCGAGCTCTTGCAAGCATCGCCGGAAGCCAAGTTATGGATGAACGACGAAGATGGCATCGCGCACCTTCTGCGCTTCAACAACACTGTCGAGTGGCCGTTCGACCTGACCGATGTCGCGGGAGCGCGCCGGTTTTATGGCGACCAGTGCGCATCGGCGAATGGTGTCATGTTGTCGATGGACGTGTTCGAGGTCGACAAGCTGGAAGTGCTGCGTGGCATCTTCAAATATCGGTCGCCTCAACCGGAAAGTATGGGGATGATGTTCGTCGGAATTTTCTGGATTCCTCTGACGAACATGACCTATCAGATCAACGTCGAAGCCCTGGAAAGAGGAACGACCGGCATCCGCGAAGCTACTGTGATGGCGCTCGATCCGAGCAAGTATCCGGACCCGACCGTGTTGCAGCGATGTCCGTGGCCGCAAGCGGAACCGGACGCCGAGCCGGTGCAAGTCTCGAGCATGGAAGAGATGTTTCAACGCATGCGCGAAGCAAAGTTGCGCGAGTTGCCGTCTGACGATCCTCAGTTCGATGATCTGTATCCGTCGCATCCGCTGTCGCTGGTGCGCAGTCGCATGGACGCGATCAGCAAGACAATCAAGATCGACAAACCGTTTTGGGAGTCACTCAAACCGTTTCGTCTGCGCCGGCACTAAGCCGCTTCACGGCTCGGACTCATGTCACGTTGACCTAATATACCAATAGGGTATGCCAATTTCGATTTGGCATACCCTATTGGTATATTGTCGGAACGCGTCCTCGGCGCGATTGCGGCGACCCATTCTGCTGATCTGAATTACGGCATACCGAAATTTTCCGCTCCAAAATTACGGTGTACCGTAATTTTGCGAGGCACCCTCAGGTAGACTATGCGGCAAACGCATCCGCTACCGCGAGCACGAGCACGAGCACGAGCCTTGACTATTCACTCCGAGTCTGAGCAACCCAACCCACAGCAACCCGATGGACAGCCGCAGCAGCTGAAACCGGAAAAACTGACCCTGCAATCCGTCATCGCGGCGATGCGCCGGTATCCTTCAATATCGGTGTTCCTTGTCTTGGGCATCGCCGGACTGATTGTGTATCAGTTGCTCTCCGATCAAGTATTCGCCTCAGCATCAATCGATCTCAAATACCAAAAGGACGAAATTCTGAGCATGGCGAAAACCAAGCTCAAAGAATGGGGTTATCAGGCTCCCAACACAAATTCTGTAGTTGTGTTCAATAGCGAAGAAGAAACACAGAATTTCCTGGAGCAATCTTTCGGACAGCAGGAAGCAAACCGCATCATGTCGACCGTCCCGGTGTGGTACTGGAAATGCTCCTTCATCACATCGGACAAACCCACCGCCATCATCCACCTCAATCCGACTGGTCAACTAAAACACTTCGATCGTCCGTTACCAAATGACGAGCGCCTGCCTTCCCTCGACCGCAAAGCCGCGGAAGCAGAAGCAGAATCATTCGCTAAAAAGGAAGCCGGCATCGACCTCTCTCACTGGACTTTGACAAGCAGTAGTGATACCAGTCTTCAAAATCGCATTGACCACGACTTCAAGTGGGTCGATCCTTCGACCGATTACCACGGCGCACACCAACAAATTGCCATAACTGTTTCCGGCAACAAGGTCTGCGAATTCGACCACTCCCTGCGCCTGACGGACACCTGGCGCAACCAGTTTAATATCGGCAGGAGTTACAACAACCTGTTCGCCACGGTTGCGCAGTCGCTGTACTACCTCTTTTATATAGGTGCGGCAGTCGTATTCATTCGAGGCATCGTCAAGAAAAACTTCAGCTACAAGACTGCCCTGACCTTTGGTGCAATCTACACGCTGGGGCAAATGGCGAAGTTTGCGAACATCACTTTAAGCGTCCAGTACTCCAACGTCTGGTGGACTAACGTCGGACTCTGGTTGGTCATGTCGGCACCATCGGTCGCTGCCGGTTTCGGCATCGCCTTCCTCTTTGCCGCAGCCCAACCACTTTACAGAGAGCTGTGCCCCAACCGCTGGCCACTCAAAGATTGGTTTACCTGGAAAATGCTCCGCACACCGGAGTTGATTCAGGGCATCATCATCGGTATCGCCGCGTGCTTTCTCTCCCTGGGCTACCAGATGATCTACTACCTCCTTGGTGAGCGCGTCGGCTACTGGTGCCCGCTAAAAGCCGCGTCTTACGGGACACTGAGCGAACTTTTCCCGTTTATCGATGCGCTTGAAATCGGCATCAGCGCATCGTTCTTCGAAGAGATACTATTCCGCGTCATCGGTCTGGCTTTGCTGCAAAGACTGTTTCGCGGAAATTTCTGGATTGCCAACTTTCTGCAGGCGGCGATCTGGGGTTTCGCACACAGCAACTATCCGCAACAGCCTCCATACGCCCGCGGGATAGAACTGACCATCGAAGGTATGTTCGACGGCTGGATGCTAAAACGCTTTGGGCTCATACCAAACATCGTCGCCCACTACCTATTTGATGCGACCTGGACGGTTTCAGTTTTGAAGGGCGCTCCACTACCAATCGCGTTGACAGGGCTGATACCGATAGCGGTGCCAACCGTCGTGCTGGCGATCAGCCTTGCAGTTTCCTCATGGAAGGGTTTCATTTATCCGCCGGTGCTGACGGTCGACGAGTTCCGCAAGACTGCCGAGTTTCTCAAGATCAAAGCCACCATGGGGCGCCCCATCGGGTTTCTCTACAACGCACTCTCAAAACGCGCCATCATAATATTGATCGCCCTCGCCATTCTCGCGGCGCCTATTCCAATTTTGATATCCGCTGTGATCGGAGTCGGTCCAATCGCAAGTGGCATCAAGCCCCTGCAAATAAAACGGCCCTACGCAATCGACGCTGCAACAGCCTACTTTCGCGACCTCAATATCAGCATCGATGGCTGTGTGACCTCCGTCACGATGTTCGTGCCGGGACCCGACGAGTCAGCTGTGGTGCGCACGGCTAAGTACATCCGCACGCAAGTTGGCTTATCTAAAACCAAAGAGCTAATTGAGAAACTGGCTTACAGCGCATGGATTGTCAAATTCCAGAAGGAGGCGACGCCCGTCTCATATGCAGCAACATTCGATCATTCCGGCAACCTGAAGAATTGTTCCGTTGAAACGCCCGACAATGCACCCGGCGCAAATCTCACGGAAGCCGAAGCCCGCCAGGTTGCAGAGAAGTATTTCGCTCTGCATCAATCCGAGTGGCTGCCGATCACGCTGCTCGATGCCGCTACATCCAAGAAACAAAATAGAACCGATTACACTTTCACTTTCGCTGTTCCCAGCGGAAAGGCGGGCACCGCGGAGTTGCTCGCCAATATCGATGTGAAAGGCGATCTGGTTTCAAATTGCTTTTTGAATTACAGAATCCCGGACGCTTGGCTTAAGAGTCATCCGGACAAGCCTCCAAACAATGCCGAGTCAGCGCTGTCGGCCGTGTTTGGAAATTATCTGTTGATCGGACTTTCCGTTTTGCTCTTCTACTTTTTGTGGCGAGAAGGTCACGTCCGGTGGAAACTGGCGATAGCCTGCGGGATCGCATCGGCGATTCTGGACATCGCGCGAGACCTCAACAGACTGCCCTCGTTCTACGATCAATACGGCGGCACCAGCCCGTTGCCGACTTACGTTACGACAACGCTGCTTGCCTGGGCATCCTGGGCCGTTATGGCTGCCATCATCGGCACCGCCTGCGCGGCACTGGCATTCGCGATCATACACAAGTATTTCAAGCCCACCTACCTGCAATCGGCGCTCGCTCTGGCATTCAACGTGCAGAATACGGACCAGCGATCGATGCAGCGGCGATTCTGGATCGACGCCGTGTTGATCGCAACCTACGTTGTACTGGCGGATCAGGCATTCACAGCTCTCGCCCAGGGAATTCTGTCCGCATCGCTGCAACCACCATTTGAAGATGTCGGTTACTTCATTTCCTCCGCCAATGCATATTCCGCGGCCGCACGGATTGTCGCAGCCGCCGTGATTACTGCGTCCACCTACTTATATTTAGCAACGGTGCTGCCGGCAATGGTCCACAAGTTTCTGCGTGGCAAGCGGTGGTTAGCCTGCATCGTCGCAGTGCTGTGGGCAATTGGCTATGCCGCGCAATTCGGTTTTACCGGCGATGACTTTGTCGGATTCTTGAGGATGCTCTGGATTTTTGCATTGGTGTTTGTCATCGCCATGGTGGGACGACGAAACTTCCTTGCCTCTGCCTTGATCTTATTGTGGACCGCATTGATACCACCGATCTTTGCGTTGTCGCGCTACGCGATGCCGGCTCTGATCTTTGACTGGTGCATTCTGATTGGTTTGGCTGTCCTGCCGATCTTGTGGTTCGTGTACCTACAGGTGGCACCATCGCCCACTCCCAGGCTAAGCGACCTCCCGGTCGAGGGCGCTTGTCCAGAAATTCCGCCGCCGCGGACCTCAGCGCAGTAGCCAGGGCGTAGCGCTGAGTTGCGCTTTGCATCCGGCAAGAAACGGCTGGCCGCCGGATTCCTGAGAACAGGCAGACAACTCGGTGCCTGAGCTATAATTGTCGCCACGCGCCGATAGCTCAGCTGGATAGAGTAACTGGCTTCGAACCAGTCGGTCGGGGGTTCGAATCCCTCTCGGCGCAATCTACACATCCAGGCTGCAAGCCGTTTTCGAGAGTCGAATCGGTGTTTTTATGGGGCACCATTAGCATTCGGTGTAACCCAGGTGTAACCCGAAGGCTTCTTCACGAAGGTCCTACAGCGGAAATTTTCAGCGTTGTGTAACCGCGACGGCTCGCGTTTTTCTCGGACGCAGACCGCGTCGCCAGGTTGGTATAATCGAGCCCTTCGGGAGGTGTTGCATGTATCTCGTCGATATAATTCGAGGCGAAAATGCCAGAAGGTTTTGTGAGGACAGTCTCCAGATGGACGGAGCTGATTACGACATAGATGCTGTGAATCGGGTCGAAGTCTTTGGTACATCGTTAGATGATGCTGGCGATGACTATTGCGAATATCGGGTTATCGACTGTCGTGAAAAGGTTGTGGCAGTCCGGCGTGAACAAGGATATTAGTAGTGAGTGCCAGAGCTTGCATGAATGATCTTTTGTCAGCGTTCCAGTAGCGCTGCTTTACCTCGGGCTGGCGCCTGACAGGCTGCTTGCCGGGCAGGCACGTGCGCGGCAAATTCGCCGAGATCGTTTAAGCGAAGGTCGCGCAACGACGCCTGCCCCGCCTGCCCAATCCAGGCGCCTGGGGACCCGAGGTCAAGCGGCTTTTGTGGACGAAATTGAATGGGCGAAATGCGTGACTCTGGCGCGCGATAGCAGGCAGTTAAAAGCAGATTTGATGCCCGCACCAAATGCGGTGCAAGGGCGAAATCTTCTACAGGCTAGTGGTTGCCTTGTTGCAAGTTGAAGAATAGTGTGATTTGTTGCATACTGGCACTTGCGATTCAGTTCAGTATCTCCTTTATATATACATATCAGCCGCTCAGTTGAGCTATTGATGGAAACTGTGCAAATGACGCCCTCCATGCATACGTTTGTGGATTTGTTTTCCGGCTGTGGCGGACTGTCCCTGGGACTTTTGAATGCTGGATGGTCAGGTTTGTTCGCCATCGAAAAAAGCGCTGATGCCTTCAAGACATTGCGGCACAATCTCGTCGACCCATCTCCACACAACACGGGTAGACCAAAGTTTGACTGGCCAGACTGGTTGCAAGCGGAGCCATACGAGGTCGCGAAGTTTCTGCGCAAGAACCGTTCAGAACTGGAACAGCTGAGGGGCTCCGTAAGGCTGGTCGCCGGTGGTCCTCCATGCCAAGGATTCTCGATGGCAGGGTTACGAACAGGGTCCGATCCACGAAATAATCTGTTCCAGCAACAGTTAAAGATCGTTGATATTTTGCAACCAGATATAGTGCTCATGGAGAATGTGCAAGGTATCGATATACCTTTTGATACCCAAACAAATCCGCGGGGAACGGCACCCAAGAGCTACGCTAAGAAGATATGCGCAATGTTGCGGCGACATGGTTACGATGTGCAGCAACACGTCATTAGAGCGGTCGACTTCGGTGTCCCGCAATTTAGACCGCGATATTTCACCCTCGGCTTACGAAACGGACTTCTTCCCGAAGGGTCATCGTTCAATCTGAAGCAAGCATTGTTTGATATGAGAGAGGAATTTTTGTTGAGCCGGCGTTTATCCGCGACTAAGGCTACGACCGTAGCTCAAGCGATTTCTGACTTGCTTAGCGACGGAAAGGAAATAGCTGATTGCACAGAAGAGGAATCCCCGGCGGGGTTCAAGCAAATCATCTATCAAGGTCCACGCACTAACTATCAAAAATTGATGCGTGTTGGTATGAATGGGACGCCACCAAATAGCCTTCGACTGGTAAATCATCGTCCGGAAACTATAAAGCGCTTCAAGAAAATGCAAAAAACTTGTCGTAAAGGTGTTCAATTATCCGACGAGGAGCGTGGACGGTTTGGGATTGGTAAATCGGTAATCTGTGTCTTTTCAGGAGATCAGCCCGCACATACCCTGACAACATTACCGGACGACTACATTCACTATATGGAGCCGCGCATTCACACTGTACGGGAGCACGCTCGAATGCAGTCTTTCCCCGATTGGTTCGAGTTTCGAGGTAAGTACACCACGGGTGGTCCTCAGCGAAGCACGGATTGTCCCCGTTACACGCAAGTCGGAAACGCGGTTCCGCCGTTGCTCGCAGAAGCGATAGGCTTGGTGCTGAGAAAGCTGCTGCTCGAAGTGCAGCAATAAGG
The DNA here is from genome assembly GCA_046328035.1 of Candidatus Obscuribacterales bacterium. Lineage (GTDB taxonomy): Bacteria > Cyanobacteriota > Vampirovibrionia > Obscuribacterales > Obscuribacteraceae > JBGASG01. Next base: position 161,299 of record JAXLXI010000014.1, read on the forward strand.
ACTTTGCAACTCGTTCGGGGTTGGTTGGTTTCGAGTTCTGGACAAGTATACTGTTGAGGATATTGCCGAAATATATCGGCGATAGTCTCGCTTGACGCGTCATCAATGGGACTCCCTGATCCTTGCGCGCGCGTGAATGCATAGAAATCAGTGTCCCAGAGCACATTGTCAGAATGCCAATAAGAAACGATTTTCTACTTAGACTGTTGGACTTGCAGCAGGATGGTAAACAGGCAATCAGCGCGCCAACAAACTGGTCCGCTCGTCCCCTGTTGCAAGTTTCGACAGAAACCGATCAAGTGGTGGCAGATTTATGCGAGACCATGTTGAAAGGGACAGAGAACAACTCAACGGCGAGATGGCACTTTTTTGTTGGCTCCCCCGGGAACGGCAAGTCCGCGGCCATGGGGCATCTGTGCCGTCTCCTGGCAGCCAAGAAGTGCCAAGTTGTTGATGAAAAGGGAGAAGCAATAGCTTCACTGAAGCCGCAGGTCATCCCATACGTAATTCAAGTGTTCGAGGGAAAGAACAAGTTTGTTTCCGCTCAGATCATTCAAGACGCTTCCGTCGTGCGCGATCCGTTCGCAGCAAAGGTAGATCCGGCCAGCGAGTTGCTTGACGTTTTGAAGACTGCATGGGAAAAGGGAATTTCTTTGATTGTGTGCACGAATAGGGGCGTGCTAGAGAAAGCGTATAGAGATAGGCACATGGACCCTGCAGTAAGTAGCACCGCTTGGTTCAAGGTACTTCGCGAGATCACGACCTGCGACACGAAGAGCGGGGAAAGCCCAACGCGGCGTTCATTCGATTGCAAGAAACCGGCATTTGAAGAACTGAGGCTGAGTTGGACCTACCTAGACAATCGGAGCTTGGTGCTCGGCACCGACACTTTTGAACGTCTAGTAAAGAAAGCAACAGAGGATGCAGCTTGGGGACTATGTGATGGTTGTGATAACAAGCACCTGTGTCCATTCAGGTCGAACCGTGATTGGCTAAGAAATGACGATGGTCGACAGAAATTCCTATCGTTGTTGGAAAAAGCCGAAATAATGTCGGGCCAAATTGTAGTATTTAGGGAAGCCCTAGCCCTGATTTCACTGTTGCTGGCTGGGTGTCCTCAAGACTACGGAACCAAGCATCCTTGCGACTGGGTTCGTGAGAATTCCACTGACCAAAACGTGTTTGCGCTGTGTTCGCGTCGCCTCTACATGAGCTTATTTGCGTCTCGTTCGCCGAGTGGCTTGGAAGCTACGGAGTCAGTAAGGCGGTCGCAGTTATCTGCTTTGAAGATTCTATCTACCATCGAGAGCTTGACCCCTCAAGCATCAAGCGCACTGAAGGAGGTTCTAGCCGAACGGCATCCGTCAATAGACGTCGGCGTGACAAGATTACTAGGAGACCGCGGGACAATTCCTGCGTTAGATCCCTGCCGCGAGTCATTGCCAACAGCATTCTACGATAGGTGGGACGGCGACTTCGAGGCGGTGGCCGATTCGGTGCCCAGTGCAGCAGCAGCCTGTTTCACCGACCTGGAAAAAGCATGCATCTCGATTTGGAAAGAGTTGGAGCAAGCCTTAGAACTTGTGTCCGATCACAATGTATCGGCTGCACACTGGGCCTTAAGGAGATGGAGCAGCAACTTCCTGTTGCATCTGGGAGCGTTGCTCGAAGGAAGATCTTGCTGGCCGGACGAACTTGAAGCGTTCACTGGTCTGCTGAATCTGGTCGGAAAACCCAGCGATGAAAGAACAACAGCGGAGAAAAAACAGATCAAGGCGCTCAGCAAGACGCTCGACGATCTATTGAATGCAACCAGTGGTAACAGCGAAACCGCCACAATTAGACTTTCAGACGCGGTGACTCTTCAGGGGCAATGGGTAAAGGATACGATTAAGCCATCATTGGCTTTGAGCGCCACTTCCGGTGGTGTCTCACTGTCGATTAACTTCTCGGACGTTCAGAACACGGTGTTCGGAGCGGACATGTACGTGTGGTTGAGCAGGCATGCGAATCTGAACATGGATGTCCGTTGTATTCCGCAGGACCTTCTGACTGGCGTGCAAGATTCGAGGGTTCGCGCGGCATCAAGGGGAAGGTATGCATTCGAGAAGGAAGAAGTAGAACTGGTTGTGCGAACGGGTGAGGGCGAAGAATTCAGCCTAACCAGATATGATGGAGATGTAAGTGTCAGTCAGTCAAACAGAAGACTACCCTAAGACGGCCAATGAGCCGAAGGTGCACTCGCTGATCAAAGACAGTTTCGTCTTTGTTCCGTCGGCAGGCATGCGCACGGCTCCAGAAGTATTGATACTGGAATTGATGCGCGAGGTGTTTTACACAACACATCACGGGGGGACCTCTGCAACTAAGGATATTAATCCAAACGAACAAGCGCCAGGTGGCACCAGCGCGTTGTACTCTGTCGAAGAGCGTGCGGTGCTATACGCGCTGGGTGGACGGCGAAAGAAAAGCGCCTCTGCGAGAACGCAGCAGTACTTCGCGCCCGCGTTTCCATCGCTGGCTAAAGAAGCTTGGCTAGGGAAAAACCGCGAGCGAGTCGTATATAACTTCTTGCTTTCCGGTCCGCTATCTCAGCATCTTTGGGGGAGCGGCGCAAACACGGAGCGTGGATCTGAACTGCAGAAGAAGCTGATAGAAACGATCTGCAAGGCGTTGATAGGTAACAATGCTGGTTCGTTAGTTCCAGACATTCTAGCTGGAGCACTTAAATCACAGTCCTACGCGGGTGACGATGACTTGCCTCGCAAGAATCTCAAGGAGGGAACATCGGACAAAGCGTCCGTTATACGCATCGAGAGGGATGAATTAGCTGACCGCATTACTGATGACTTCGTGGCAATATGCGAACTGGAAGTTACGCTCCCGCGCATGCAGTGGTTGCAGCTACTGATGACATACCTCCGTTTTGCTCTACCCATGTGGGTTCTAGCACAGATGAAGATCACGACACTACTGCATAATTGGCTAATTGAAGCAGCAGACGATGGTACGGCCTTCGACGAATCATTGGTAACCACCGCGATCTGCCGTCGTAACCGGTCTTTGTTGCATCCCACGGTAACTCCAACGCGAGAATTATTCGACCATATCGAGAGATACGTAAAGGCTAGGATCGAGACAAACCTGCTTCTTTATGCTCTCGAAAAGACGAATCCAGGTGGATACCTCGCCGGCCGAAAGCTAGTCCTAAGGCAACCATCGAAGACAGGCGAAGTAGGTGTAGCCGATCTTTTGATCCTGTGCAAGGATGCCTCCGAGGAGATATCAGGACTGGACTGGTTCAAGGAGACCGGTGCCCATAACACTCGAACTTTTCTCACGCGCGAAGCCGAGCAATTCTCTGGATGGCGAAACCCCCGAAAACACGGTCAAGGCAAAAATATAGACGAATTCTTTCTTCTACTGTATAAAGCGGCGCAGGGAGATGAAATCGGCGGACACTTGTTGCTTCCAGAGGGAAGAGGCGTGTCAAAA
>JAXLXI010000015.1:0-151729 GCA_046328035.1 Candidatus Obscuribacterales bacterium
ATCCTCAAACATAACCACCGAACACAACGGCAGCAGTCCGACCATAGAACGCACCGGCAGACGCATGGCTTGTCCGTTAGGCAGACGCAGAACGTCGTAAAAAAATCCGTCTTTCTCATCCCACAGTTCGTCGCTGTGCATGCCCAGTCTATCCATGGCCGCGGCGATCCACAGCGTGTGTTTGAAGAACTTCATGGCGAATTCTTCGTAGAGTGGATCTTCTTGCGCCAGCTCGACGGCGATGTTCAACATCTGCTGGCTGTAGAAAACCATCCATGCCGTACCGTCGGCTTGCTCGAGCGCACCACCGGTAGGCAGTGCAGCACTGCGGTCAAAGACGCCGATGTTGTCCAGCCCGAGGAAGCCGCCATCGAAGACATTCTGTCCACGCGGGTCTTTGCGATTGACCCACCAGGTGAAGTTAACCAGCAGTTTGGAAAACGCGTATTTGAGAAAGTCGATGTCACCCTTGCCGTCGTCGCGACGAGCTCTGTCGAACATGAAGGCATGAAACGTGGCGAAAGCGTGCACAGGTGGATTGACGTCGCTGAAGTTCCACTCATAGGCCGGGATCTGTCCATTCGGATGCAGATAGGAGTTGCGCAGCATCATGTCGAGTTGCGATTTGGCGAAGTCAGAATCAAGCAAGTTGAGCGGCAACATGTGAAACGCCAGATCCCACGCGGCGTACCAGGGGTACTCCCACTTGTCCGGCATCGAAATGATGTCGTCGTTGTGCATGTGGAACCAATTGGCGTTGCGCACTTTGGCATGGTGAGAACTCGGTGACCAGGGGCTGACGTTATGCTCGCGCAGCCATAGATCGACGTCATAATAGAAATACTGTTTGCCCCAGAGCATGCCGCTCAGAGCCTGACGCCAGACCCGTCGGCGATCCTCCTTATCTTTGCCGGGACCACGCATATCTGGTGCCATCAGCTCGTCATAGAACTCGTCTGCTTCGGCAATGCGATCGGCAAATGTTTCATCAAACTCGTCGAGTGGATTTTCGAGTGCGCTGGCTCGCAGTCGCAAGCGCACCACCTCGGTGCCACCTGGCGGAATGGTAAGTCTATAGTGAGCAGCAACCTTGGTGCCGCAATTTTCAGGGTTGATTGCGGAGTGGTTGCCGTGCACGATGAATTCGTTGATACCATCCTTGCAATACTGATTTTCGTTATCCGTGCCGTAGAGCTTTTTGTTGTTGGTTTCGTTTTCAGTGAAAAGCAACGGCACCTTGCGATCGCAGTAGAGGTGATACTGACGGATGAACTCCTCGAGGTTGCAGTCGGTATTGCAGGCATAGGCAGCCGAGAACTGCTCGGTGCTGTCGTCTCTGATTTCCGGCTTCGAGCCGCCGTCTTTCCACGACCACGTGTTGCGGAACCAGAGAGTCGGCAGCAGATCGATCGTCGCCAGATCGGGTCCGCGATTGATCACCGTGATCTTGATGTGCACATCCTCAGCGGATTTTTTGGCGTACTCGACAAAAACGTCGTAGTACCGATCGTCATCGAAGACTCCGGTGTCGAGCAACTCGTACTCGAATTGATCCTTGCCGCGATTGCGGTTGCCGTCAATCAATTCGGCGTAGGGAAACGGACGTTGCGGATACTTGTACAAGTACTTCATGTACGAATGCGTGGGAGTGCTGTCTAGATAGAAGTAGTACTCCTTCACGTCTTCGCCGTGATTGCCTTCAGTGTTGGTCAATCCGTAGAGGCGTTCTTTTACGATCGGGCACCGGCCGTTCCACATCGCCAATGCAAAGCAGAGCACCTGGTGGTCGTCGCTGATACCGGCCAGCCCATCCTCGCCCCAGCGATACGCACGCGAGCGGGACATGTCGTGCGTGAAGTAGTTCCAGGCGTCGCCGTTTTCGCTGTAGTCTTCGCGAACTGTGCCCCATTGGCGCTCGCTCAGATATGGTCCCCACTTTTTCCACGGTTCGATGTGGTCGCGCGCATAGTCAAGGCGGGTGCGCTCGGGGATGCGGAAACTCTGCGTCTGTTTAGCCATGAAGCCTCAAATTCCTAGGGGGGTATGTGCGATATGCCCGCCCGAAGGACTGGCAACCCGGCAGAACCCCGTTTTTCCGTCACCTTGACAAAGGTTTGCGGCGCAGAAAGAAATTCCTCTGAACTTCTTTCCATGCCCGCCCCGTGGGGTTAGTGGGATTTTGCCTCAGAAGATTAGCCGATTCGTCCAGCTATGTGCGCGCGGAACCGCACGTTTAATCTAACTCCTCTCCTTAATACGGTATCCACGCCTAAAGTCGACAAGTAGAATCACAGCACCCAGCGGAAACCAGACATGAAACGACTTACGGCTTCGCTGCTCACAGTGGCAATCTCGGCTTTCGTTATGGGCTTCCAACCATCCGAAGCCGGCTCCTCTTTTGACCGAAATGCCAAGACAGACAAACTGGCACAAGCCATCTTCGATGAGAAACCGTCCCAGGTTGAAGCGATTCTGAAGTCAGACCCGCAACTGATCAACGCCGTCGTTTTCAGCGACTTCAAGGCCGGCACTAATGAGACTCCGCTGCAGCTTGCTGCCTCGGGGGATCGCATTGAAATAACAAAGGTGCTCCTGCGGCTGCACGCGCCGGTAGACACCGGTCCGGAAAGCGCCCTTCACATTGCGTCTCGCCACGGGTGCAAAAATGTGGTGCCGATTCTTCTAGCGCACGGTGCCAATGTCAACCTGGTCGGCGCCGACCGCACCTCGCCGCTGGAAGAAGCGCTGTGGAATCACAACAGCGAGATTGCCGACATGCTAGTTGCACACGGTGCCACCATTTCGCCGTTGGCCGCTTGCGGACTCGGTCGGCTCGACCTGGTGAAAGCAACGCCACTGGCGCAATTGAAAAAGCTCTCCGCGGAAAAGAAAAGATCGGCGCTGGCAATCGCTGCCTACAACAATCGCGACTCTGTTGTTCGTTACTTGATCGCAAGCGGCTTCAGTGCCAACGACACTGTGGACTTTGGACAAACCGTGCTCACCGAGGCCTGCAGCCATTCGAATAAAGAAACGATAGGACAGCTGATCAAGGCCGGTGCCGACGTCAATAAAGCCAGTGGCATCAACCACTGGACACCGCTCTTCATGGCTACATGGGCCAACCGTCCGGACATTATGCTGCTGTTGATCGATCATGGGGCCAACGTCAATTCCCGGTCGGAAGGTGATACCACCCCGTTGCACTGGGCGGCGTCCTGTAATCTTCCGGCAGCTGCCGAAGTATTGATCAAGCATGGCGCCAATCTGGAGTCCAGGCGCTTCAGCAGCCATGGCACCATCAACGCACCACTTTCACTGGATGAGATGAAAACGCCGCTGCATTCGGCTGCAGAGCACGGCAGTCTGGAGGTTGTGAAACTGTTGGTTGCGTCACATGCAAACGTCAACGCGAAATCGCAATTTCTCAAAACACCCCTCGATCTCGCTCTCGACTCCGGAAAAGATGCCGCCGGCGTGGTGAAGTACTTACGCAGCATCGGCGCCACTTGCCGAGCAGACCAACCGGAAGCAGATCAGGCAGCTCTGGATGCGGTGCTGAAAAAGACCGCCTCGGTGATTGTGCGTCCGAATGACTGGGCAACTAGTGATTGGAATTTGAAGAAGTCTAAGTTCAAATTGAACAGCCCGGCAGACGTGAAACAGCTGACAAATATCCTGAAGGTGAACGCGCAGCAAGTTTCATTCATCGAATTCGGTCCTGGTGTAGAGCTGGTTTTCCTCGACACCAAAGGCGCCACCATCACATCGCTGAACATCCACGCCGGTGGTCGCGTTGAGTGGTTCAACTGGCAGCATGACGCCACGCTTCGAGACAGCGAAGGCGCAATGATCTGGTTCAAAAAGATGGTCTCGCGCGATTAGGTCTCGACGGCAGCCGCCGAAAGACGTTGTTTGACAGCATCGATATTTTTCAGGCGCTGTTTGAGGTCAAGCTTCATGAGATCAGCAACCAGTGAGTCCACTTCTTCAGGGACGGCAGCATTTGCCAACCTTGGGCTTGCCACCGTCAAAGGTTCGGGATCCTGTCCTGTGTACATGAAGTAGATAACGGCACCCAGTGAATAAAGATCGCTCTGCAAAGTCGAGTGTCCGGAAAACTGTTCCGGTGCGATGTACGAGGGCTTGCCGACCAGTGTACCCGTGCAGGTGGCGACAAACTCGTTGGCAGAACCGAAATCGATCAGCACAAGCGAGCCTTTCATATCAAGCACCAGATTCTCCGGGGTGAGGTCGCGGTGAATAATCGCCGGTTGGCGGCTGTGCAAATAAGAGAGGATATCGACCAGTTCCCCGATCCACTTAGATGCTTGTTTGTGAGAAACGGCACCCTTGTCCTTGATGAAAGTTCGCAAGTTGGCGCCGGTCAGACGCTCGAGCACCATGTACTGCCGCCCATCCTCGATGAAATAGTCCAGCACTTTGGCAATCTGCTTGTGTTCGAGCCCGGACAGCAATACTGCCTCGCGCTCGAAATGCTCGTATGCCTTCTCCTTCACCGGCGCTGCCACCAGGGGCGGCACCACGGCTTCTTTCAAGATCGCCGGGGTGTTCTCTGTCCACTGGCACAGGTAAATGGCAGACCAGCCGCCGGCCGTCAACGGCTGAACAACTTTAACGCGTCCGTTTTGCAGGCTCTTGCCCGGAGCCAGCGGAACAAATGGTGTCGTGTTCAATCGGCGCTGCGACTCCTGCATCCAGAGCGCCGTGAAATTTGAATCGCTGGTGTCGCTGCGTTTTCTCGTCACTGACTCCAGGAGTTGAGTAAACGATTCATCTTTTGACCATGCATTAGCCCAGAGCGAGCACGCCGAAACCAGCTTGTCCAGATTTTCCTGAGACAGGGAGGACGTCTGCAGCGAAAGCGGCGAACCAGACTCGCGCTTGATGACAAACTCACCATCCGTGGCGCCACCAAGAGGTTTCTTCAAGAAAGTGATCGTTTTCACTTTGCTCCAGGGCAAACCACCCTTCCTGGCAGATCTTCCCCACATGATGCCGGTGTCGGTGATAATCAGTCGCCCGGCCCGGTTGCTGCGATATGCATTGATCGCCAGAGCAAAGAACAAAAGTGAAAGGACAGCGATAGTCACCAACAATACAGTAATCACCGGATGCGATCCGAACATTACCGAGGCGATGAAGGGCAGGGGAAAGAAAACAATCAATCCGGCGGTTGCAGTGACTGCCATGATTCTGCAGTAGCCGGCAAGCGGACTGGTGTATTCGATTACCGCTGCCTTTTCCGTCCTGTCAGCCAAGATCAAACCTTCCTTACAGTATCAACTAGCCTTCCACAATTACTTCACTTGGTTCGCGCTGCGCTAGTTTTATAATCACGCCATCATCGTCTTCTCCCGGCATGCCATCACTGGCGGTATTATTGGTCTTACTGCCGGCATCACTACCGGCGGCGATTGCCTGCAAACGCACGCGCACATCTTCAGCGGACTGCGGTCGCTCAGAGGCTTCGAATGCCAGACATTCGCCGATCAGTTGCTCAAAATCGGTTTGCACATCGGGTCCCTCCGCACTGGCACCGAGAGGGGACGGATCGGCGCCGTTGAGCAAGAAATGCAATATGCCGCCCAGAGCAAATACATCGCTCTGCGTTGTAGGTTGTCCGCGAAACTGCTCCGGCGGCGTATATGACGGTCTGCCCGCAACAAACGAATAAGCTCGCGCATCCAGAACCTGAGCCACGTCGAAGTCAACGAGTTTCAGTTTGCCTCCCGGTGTCAGAATCAAGTTATCGGGAGCGAAGTCGCAGTGTATAACCGCCGGCTGTTGGGAATGCAGGTAGTTCAAAATCTCGCAGAGCTGCATGCCGAATTCGCACACTTGCTTGAGAGAGAACGCGCCGGCTTCCTGAATCACCTGTCTCAAGTTTTTGCCTTCAATATATTCGAGAACCAGAAAGGCCCGCCCGTCTTCGACAAAGTGATCCCAAAGACGAACGATTTGCGGATGACGCAGACTCTCCAGCAAGGTCGCTCCGCGTTCGAACCTGGCTGTCGCATCCTGCAGCACGCGCACATCGGCGTAATTGGGCAGCACCAGCTCTTTAACCACCACTTCGCGCGAGGGTGCCGCAGCCGTCTCTTTCGCCTCTTCAGTGTCATCGCCAGAGACCGTCAGCGGTTCTACCGACCGGCCCAGGTACGCCGTTCCCTGCCCACCGAATCCGAGCGCCGTCAAAACCTGATACTTGCCGGCAGCCAGCGTGCGCTCGCCGGTCTCATCCGGCACCGGCTTCGGCACATCGGTGCCGCCGCTTGCCTCCAGCTGGTCGAGCCAGATGTCCGTAAACTGCAAATCCACCAGCGTGTTGGTGGTGCGCATAAACTCGGCATTGCGCTTAGCGTTGCCTGCATAATTATCGACCAGCCGCAAGAGCAAATGTCGTTGTTTTTCGTCGGTCACTCGGCGCAGATCGATTTCCAGGGGGCTCTGCGCCGTCGATTCGATCGTCAGCGTACCGTCCTCCAGTGAATCCACGCTACCAGAGCCGTGATTGAGACTGACGGCGTTCGCTCTATCCCAGGGCAGAAATCGCGTGCCTGAGCCGAGACTGTTACCGTCAACAAAAAGAAAAGTCGGTGATAGCAATCGAATGATCGGGATCGCCACCACCAACACACCGATTAGCAACCAGACAACGCGCATGAAATCGACGCCGGAAGCCGTAAAGTAATCGAAGGCTGCTTTATAGGTGACCCAAGCCTGCAGATTGAGGTTGTCCCAAAATCCAGGATGACCGCCGGAGTGAGAGACCACCGCCTGCAAATCGTGGACGACCCTGGATGGATCCCAGACGCTTACGCCGGTGCTTCGTTCATTCTCAATCAAGATGCTGAAAGCCGCCAGTCCAAACACCGCAGCCATCCACATACAAGAATAGATGCGCCAGAAAATACTCTCGTGAGATTTGAGCAGGCGCATAACAGTGTCTTCAAATGGACTTTTGCTGAGCTTGAGGACAACATTGTCTGGTTCGACCGAACTGACCAGAAACCGCAGCAAGCCTCGCGATTCCAGTGAAATGATGTCGGAATAAGTGCATGGAACATCGGGCCGCTCTTTTTTCAGATGGGCAAGAAACGAGAGCAGCTCCTTTTCCTCATAGTCTTCGACATACAACGAAATCTCGTCATCATTGGCAAAACGCAAAATAATCGAATCTCTGAAGTCATCCTTCTCGCTGCCGGCATCGCCTGTAATCTCAACCAGATCCGCCAGCTGATGATTGGCCAGTCCGTGCAGACCGACCAGGCGTCCGTCTGTTACTTCCAGCCGCTTATCCAGACAGTTTTTCCAGAGGATGGCATAGACTGCGGGTAATCCCAGCAACCCCAGCAGCGTTCCCACCACCTGCTGCCAGAAACCAACCATCGCGGTCGGGGTGGGAGCGAACCAGTGAGCCATCACGAAGACCGTATTGGCAAGGAAAAACGGAGCCAGAAACAGCAACCGCCGTGAGACGGTCTGCTGCTCCTTCTTGTGCAACACGTTTTTTTCAGCCATGACTCTTCGATTGTCTACAGGCAAACGGCCACGCCACAGCCAGTTTCCCTCTTCTGGATGTACCCATCCGGGCATCCATCCATGCTGCTTGTAAACACGAGTCTACCTCCCCCTAAAAGGGGGTAGCGCGCGCAATCGCCCTTCAAGTTAAAATGGGTTCCTGCCGAAGCGAAGGAATCAGCGTCCGTGACCACAGAAGCCCAACGTTCTGCCTTTCTCGCCCACCTGATGAACGCCCACAGCTGGCATACTAAACTGCCCTTGTTAACGGGCGGTACGTTCATAATTATGCTCGCTCCGGACGGTAAAGACGCGTTTGGCAAACTGGACTACATGTGGCGAATCGACAAACACGACGATTGGACCCGCGACGGGGCGTCCCCTATTAAGCTTGGTGAAGACGTAAAGTATGTTCGCATCGAACAGCTCTTTCCCTATGTCAGCTGCGGGCACGATTACATCGGCTTCGATATCTGCCAGTCTGATCTGAAACTGATCAGAGCAGGCGCCACCCATCCGCACCGGCAGCAATTGGCAGAATGGTTTAAGCGGCTGCAACGAGAAGAGCGCTGCTGGAAAACATTGACCGATGAAGAACGCAGCATGGTCGTAAAGATGGATCTGGTGCGCCAGTCTTTCATCGAATTCGGTACGCCACCGTCCGTGGTGAAAGCCTACGGTCTGCTCCGAGCCACCAATGAGATATGGCGCCAGTTGCACATGGAAGAGATCGCCAAACTCAAGGATGCCATCGATAAGGTTAGCGAAGTGGTCGTGTGACAGATCTCGTTTCGATGAGCAAATTCTTGTCCCTCATCTTGAGGCACAAGCCAGAAACGGTCGGCTTGACCCTGGACGCGGGCGGCTGGGTTTCGGTCCCTCGTCTGCTGGACGCCTGCGCCCAGCACGGGCACTCGCTCTCCCTGGCAGATTTGCTGCTGATCGTGCAAACCAGCGACAAGCAACGCTTTGCACTTGACGAACACCAGACTCGCATCCGCGCCAATCAAGGTCACTCTATTGAAGTCGAGCTGGGTTACCAGGCTCAAACTCCGCCAGCAATGCTCTACCACGGCACCGCCGATCGCTTTATAGACTCTATAAAGACATCCGGGCTGATTAAAGGCAAGCGCCACCATGTACATCTAACGACCAATCGGGACACAGCTCGCACAGTCGGGTCTCGTTATGGAAAGCCGGACTTGGTCAGCATCGATGCGGGCGCGATGCACCGGGATGGATTCGCGTTTTTCGTCAGCGACAACCGCGTCTGGCTGACGGAGCACGTCCCGCCGAACTATCTAACGTTCGGCGACTAGCTCCGACACCAGAATCAGCGGCAGCAACTGTTCCCAGGTCGAGACCTTCTGCACCGAGTTCAATACCGCTTTAAACTTGCTTACCTCTTTAGGATTGGGATTGAACAAGTATTTATTCGGCACATCATGCAAGTACGAGAGCACCTCCAGGCGATCGTCCACAAAGTGGGTGGCTCCCAGTTCGGTACAGATGGCGGCCTTGTCGGCCCGCTCTCGGCAGAAGTGCACTTTCTCCGGCGTCAATCCGGTGATCTCATAGAAGCGGTTGGTCGCCAACCACTTGCGAGACTTGCTCTTCTACCGTCTCGCCGCACTTCGACACTCAGGCGCACGTCACAACCGGCTGATACCAGTTGTCTGATCGCTTCGAAGGCGCCGTCGCAGGCAGGTGTCTTTAAATAGTGCTTGCTGAAAAAAGATGTGTCGCTGCGGTCGTCGCTATGGGCGATCAAGACACCACCGATGTCGACTCCGATTACGGGCTGTTTTTCTATAGCTGTCATTTTTGATTTCTCCTGTTATTTCAATACCAGGGTATCGTCAGCCGCTATAATGGGGAACTATAATCCTTAGATATACTATCGAGTTTGCTTATACCTACCAGTGCCGTGCAACAGCTCATGCTAAATGTTGATTTTTCTACCTTGCGAGCCTTTGCTGCGTTTGCCGAACACCTTAACTTCACGCATGCGGCAGACGAGCTGTTCATCTCGCAACCCGCCCTGCACATGAAAGTACAACAACTGGCAAACACACTGGATGTACCGCTCTATACAAAGATCGGACGTCGCCTGGAACTCACCGAGCAGGGTCTGCAGGTGGCGCGATTTGCCCGCCAGATGCTGTCTCAGGCGGAAGCTTTCGGGAGTGAGTTGCACGGCGGCGCCAGTTCACAGCCGGTCGTGCTGGGCCGGTGGAGAGGGAACATACTTATATATTCTGGGCAACGGCATCAAGCAGTTTCTCAAACAGTCGAAAACGCCTCTTAAATTGATCACAGCCAATCGCGAAGGCGTCATCGATGCGGTCGTAAGCGGCAAAGCTCACATTGGGATCGCGTCATTGGAAACAGTGCCGGACGGTTGCCGGTCTACACTGCTGTCTCGGTGCGATCAGATGCTGGTGATGCCGAAAGGGCATCCGCTGGCGACGAGCAAATCATTGCGACTGACGTCATTGCAGGGGCAGTCGTTGATAGTTCCACCGGCGGACCGTCCGCATCGACAGATATTGGCACGCGCCCTGCAATCTGCCGAGGTCGACTGGCAGGTAGCGGTGGAAGCAAACGGCTGGGAGCTGATGCTCCACTTCGTAAAACTTGGTCTGGGACTGGCGATTGTCAATTCGATGGTATCGCTGCCGGCGGGACTGGTGTCACGCAAGCTCACCGAACTTCCGCAAGTGCATTATCACTTGTTTCACCTGTCCGGCGCCGCCCGCGAAGGCACAGCCGCAGCCCAACTAAAGTCGATCCTTCTTTCTGAGTCCTGAGAATTGATCAGGTATCTCGACATATGATAATTTGGCCGTGTCACCTTACGAGGTCTGTTCTGTGCATCATTCAAAGAAATTGGCAGCCGTCATGGCAGTCTCGCTCCTGGTAGCAGTTGCTTCGCCTGGCATCTCTAAAACGGACGATCGACGAACGCCAGGCTCAACTGATGCAAGACATCAATGCCGGTCAGAAAAACAAAGAACTGACGGTCAAAGAGTGCACCAAGCTTCGTTCGGATCTGGCCGACGTCATGCGCAAAAAGCGCAGCATGATCAAAAAGAGTTCCAACAAACAACTATCGCCAAAAGACACAGCTTATCTAGAAGAAGAACTCAACAAAGTTTCAGTTGCGATCAGCAAGCTGAAGCTTGAGAAGCGCGTTCAGGTCCAGGGCAACAGCAAATAAGCGCTGCCTGTGCGATAGCCTAGGGGTGCGCCGTCACACCTTGTCGGCGAGACTCACTGTGCAACCAATCGATAATCAGCGTCGCCAACTGGTGGGTCAACTGATTCTCCTCCAGCAAAAGGTGTTCGCCGTCGCCGACGACCATCAATAGTTTTTCCTGGACTGTCAGATCGTTGAACAAGTCGATGGTGCCTTCCGGCTTCACCAGCTTGTCTTTAAATCCTGCCAGCATCAAGACGGGCACCTTCTCCACCAGTACCGCAGCGTCGTAGTTGCCTTTCATGAAGTCGTTGAACTGCTTCAACTCATCGGGCGTCAGCTCCATGCGGTTGATTTTGTTGTCTTCCCATTTCTTCTGCAGATATTCGTTGGAGGTAGCTTTCGAAACCACTTCCGGAGCCACATCCATCGGCTTATCTTTGTTCTCGATATAACGAACACCGACGACGATGTTGCTGTGCCATTTGCCGTAGCGATCGCTCGATGGCACAGAAGAGACCAATCCATCGACAAGCTGCGGGTTTCTTGACACCGCCCGCAGAGCTATGGCACCACCCATCGATTCGCCGACGATGAAGATCGGTGTGCCCGGAAAGGCAGCTCGCAGAGCCCGCAATGCTGCTTCCGTATCGGCGAGACAGCCTTCGAAATCGACTCTCTCTTTGCCGCGCACCTGCATCCATTTTCCAAATCCACGCACATCCATGGCATAGACAGCGATGCCGCGCGATGCCATCACTCGCCCAAACTCCGCATACGACTCGCTGCTGAAACCAAGTCCGTGAATGCAGAGCAACACTTCTCTGGGTTTATCAATCGGCAGCCAGGCTCGATAGGGAACCTTGACGCCTTCACTCCAGATCGGCAACCGCGCCTTCGCAGGCACCGCTCGGCGTGCCGGTGGTTTCGCCTCGACAGCAGGGGCAAGCATTGCCAACTGCGTGCACACCGATAGGGCAACTAATCCGAGTTTGCTGACGGACATAACAGCTCTCCTTAAACTGGCTGATCTCATTTGGACTTTCTCAGGTAGTCAACGCTGGAACTGAATCTTTTGACATTGGACAACATGAAGATGCGATCTTCGTGATCGGGATCATGTATCGGCTTATCGCCTGCGCCACCACATACAATGGCGTACATCTTGCCGTTGTCCAGAGCGGAATATTGAACCATCCCGGCTTTGGTCGCCGGCACCACCTCACCGCGAAAAACGGACTCCAGGTCTTTGATATCACCTTGCTCCGGCATCTGGTTGGATTTGCCGGTAGCGGGATTGGTGAAGCCCTCTTTCGGCAAGTAACTCTTCAACGCATCGTCGACGCGCGTCGGATAGTTTCCTCCATGATCGACCGCATAAGCTTCGACCGACTCTTGAATGGCGGCTGCCTGACCAACCAGGGCGCTGTCGATAAAGTCCGGCTTCTGGGACTGCTCCGAGGCGGGAGTCACCGCCGCCGGGGGTGGGCCGCTACTGCAAGACGACAAAACAATTGCGCATGCGGCTGCGACTGAAACAACAGCTACAGCGGCATGCAAGTTCATGCTTGTCATCGGGAAACGGACCTCGGGATGCCTGGGCGTGCATATCCTACCAAGTGGGAAAGGTACGCACCACCTGAAACGCTAAAGCGATATCGTTTCAGTGATGCAATGAGGTAGAGTTACACTCCTTCAGCTTCTAGGAGACGACAACATGACTACTGCCGGCAGCCCTCATCAAACCAGCACTGTCGACAGAGAGAAAGCCGGGGCTTTCCAGCATCGGTGCGTCGAAGACTTCGCGAGTCTGGTCGCGGTCGCCTGTGGTGCCCTGGGCGATCGCCTCGGTCTGTATAAGGCTATGCACGAGCTAGGGGCGGCCACCGCCGATCAAATTGCGGCACGCGCCGGCTGCAACGCGCGTTATGTCCGTGAGTGGTTGCTGAATCAAGCGGCGAGCGGATACGTTCGCTACGAAAGCGACTCGCAAGAGTTTGTATTACCGGCAGAACACGCCGAAGTACTTTGCAACGACAACAGTCCGTACTTTGCTGCCGGAGGGTTCGAAACGTACCTGGCACTTTTGCAGTCCTACGAACGCCTTGTCGACTGCTTCAAGACAGGCAAAGGATTGAGCTGGGGCGAACACGACCCGCACCTTTTCTCCGGCACCGAAAGGTTTTTCCGCACCGCATACAAAAATGTGCTCGTGCAAAAGTGGATTCCCGATGCGCCCGAGTTGCAATCGAAGCTGGAACGAGGCGCAAAGGTGGCCGACGTCGGTTGCGGACATGGAATCTCAACCGTGGAGATGGCTCAAGCGTTCCCCGCCTCGAAATTCTACGGATTCGATAATCACGCGCCCTCGATAGAACAGGCGCGCAAAGTTGCCGCCGCCGGCGGACTGAGCGAGCGCATCACTTATGAAGTCGCATCGGCAGCCGAGTTACCGGGGAGCGATTACGATGTGGTGGCATTTTTCGATTGTCTACACGATATGGGAGATCCTCAATCAGCCTGCCGCAGGGTCGCGCAAATTTTGAAGCCGGACGGACTGATGGTGCTGGTCGAACCGATGGGCGGCAGAACGCTCGAAGAAAACTTCAACCTGGTCGGTCGCGTTTACACAGGCGCCAGCGTCCTTTGCTGCACACCAGCGGCGATGGCATCCGGACCGACTCAACTGGGAACCGTCGCCACCGACAGCGCCCTGGAATCGGTTGTTAAAGCAGGTGGTTTCAAGACGTTCAAGCGGGCTACAGAAACTCCGTTTAATCGCGTTTTCATCGCCACCTTATAGCTGAGCTGCTCTACTGCTCAGCAGTTCAGAGGAACCATGCGCACCCATTCTCGTCTTTCTCCCGGGTGAGGGGATGAGAGGTAGAAGTTATGACGAACCTCAGTAAAGTGACTCTGGCATTGCTGGGTCTTGCCGTTGCCGGCACAGCCAGCATCTCAGCGTCACATGCTGATACCGTGCTGATGAAACGGGAAATAGTGACCAGCCCGGCAGTCATTATGCCGGAACAAGACGTGATGTTTGCGCCGCTGGAGACCACTAAGGTCCTAGTTCAACCGGTGGTTATTCCACAGGTGAGAACTCAAGCCGCAGTGATCGAGCAAAGAACGACCGCACTGTCTGAGCCGTACACGGTTGAGACCCGATACGGCAACACCAGAGTGTTCGAAAAGCCGTTACTGATTGCTCCTGAGACGCATGTTGAATTGCTGCCCTGAGTCAGCTGAAAAAACACGTGCACGGTGTGCAACCGGACAGCCAGCCCTAGGGCTGGCTGTTTTTTCACGAACACTTACTAAACTGATCTAGATGCGTCTTCCCGACGTTGATTCAGATCGATAATCGCATAGTCTGACTGAGCAACCGGAAGGTCTCACTACGTGCGACGTATCTGTCTAACTATTTTATCGGCGCTGGCTGTGCTCTTCTGCCTGCGAGTAACCGGGCAGCTTCTGGTGGCATTCTTCCAAGTCACGTGGCTCCCGCCGATGGAGTCCTGGATGTCGGGAGCTGTTTCCTATCCAGTCCTGCTGACATTACAAATCGGCATCATCACCCTGATGGGCAAGATTTGCTGGGACATCCAACATCGAGACGGCTACTTTTATCAACCCAGCGAACGCCTGGGCAGATTCTTCCTAGAAGCCGGCGCCTTCTATTTCCTGATCATGGTTATGCGATATTCAATGCGCATGTCCCTGTACCCTCACGAACGCTGGCTGGGCGGTGCGCTGCCGATCTTTTTCCACTGTGTGTTGGCGCTCTTCGTCATGTTTTATGGTGCTTACCATCTGCTGTCAGTTGTAAAAACAAGACAGCGCAAAACCTGGACACCGATTGTCTGCCGAGCACTGGCGGCGACCGGCCTGCTGGTATGGCTAACTTACCAGTTGGCACCGGCCGTAATGGCACACACATTCCACCTGCGACCGGCACAGTACGCAGTGAGCATCGAACGCGATGTCCAGATACCGGTGGAAGATGGTGTAGTTCTCGTAGCAGACGTTTATCATCCACAGCACCTTGAACGCAGTCCGACAATCATCGTCCGCATTCCATACACAAAAACGATCAACAACATGATCACCGCCAACTTGATGGGTCGCCTATGGGCAGAGCGAGGCTATACAGCAGTTATTCAGTGCACGCGCGGCAAGGGCGACTGATCTTGCCAATTATTCCGCCCGCCACAACAAGCGTTGCAAAGCAGAACGCGCAAGTGCTATCGTCTTATGCCCCGGGGTCAAGTTCAGGAAAAGAGCGGCAAGATTATGGCAGCAGCAGCAGTCGAACATTTTGATGACATCATTTTGGGTGGTGGCAAGGGCGGCAAATCACTTGCCATGGCGCTGGGTCCCGCCGGACACAAAGTAGCTCTGATCGAACGCGGTCAGATCGGCGGCACCTGTATAAATGTAGCCTGCATACCGACAAAGACGATGGTGGCAAGCGCTAAGTTGATTCATGCAGCCAAGCACGCCGACAGCTTCGGTGTGCGCTTGCAAGAAGCGGCGCCCAGTCTGTCCGGCGTACTAGAACGGAAACGGCGCGTGGTGCAAGGCATGGTTGACGCACACAAAACACTTTTCGCCAACACTGCCAATATGGATTTCATTCTAGGCACCGGCAAGTTCACCAGTCCCAAAGAAATCGAAATCACTCTGGACCGAGGCGGCACCAGAGTGCTGACAGCCGACCGCATCTATATCAACACGGGCAGCAAAACTGCCGTGCCGTCGATTCCCGGACTGAATGACGTGCCGTTTCTCACCAGCACTTCTTTGATGGAACTCAATGAGCAGCCAACTCACCTGGTGATCATCGGCGCTGGTTACATCGCTCTGGAGTTCGCTCAGGTTTTTGCTCGTCTGGGCAGTCGCGTCACGGTGCTCATGCGCGGCGACCGATTTCTGCCGCGCGAAGATGAAGACATCGCGCAAGCCGTCAAGCAAGTCCTGGAAGCAGATGGTGTCGTCTTCAAGATTGTGACCAGTTATGATTCAGTTGAGAAATCGGCTGATGGCGTTGTTCTCAAGGTCGGCACCGAAAAAGGGACTGAAGCGGTTTCTTGCAGTCACTTGATGGTGGCAATCGGCCGCAATCCGAACACGAAGGATCTCAACCTGGAAGCAGCCGGTGTCAAGACTGACGATCGCGGCAACATCGTTGTGAACGAAAAGTTGCAAACCACAGCCGATTCTATTTGGGCGATCGGCGATTGCAATGGAGGCCCGCTATTTACTCATGCGTCATGGGACGATTATCGCATCATTCGGGATAACGTTCTGCACAACGCCGGGCGCAGCACCACCGATCGCATCATGCCTTACACATTGTTTGTCGATCCCGAGCTCGGGCGTGTCGGACTCACCGAACAAGACGCCCGCAAGAGAGGTCTGGACATTCTGGTGGCAAAGATTCCGGCCAGCAAGGTGCCGCGCGCCGTCACCTCGGGCGAGGCGCAGGGACTGCTGAAAGTCGTTGTCGATAAGCAAACGAAACAGATACTTGGCTGTTCGCTTCTCTGTCATTCAGCCGGGGAAGTGATGTCGGTAGTGCAAATGGCGATGATCGGCAAAGTAACTTATCCGCAAGTAGCAAACACTATTTTTACGCATCCGACCATGGCCGAAAGTCTCAATATTTTGTTTGCCACCTTGCCTTAAGACACCATGAATATGACTCCCCCCGCCGGCACAAAGCCGTTCGCTTCGCCGCTCCTGTTCCTGCTGCCGTCCATGGCAGTGCTGTGCGCAGCTCTGCATCTGGTCCTGGCGGCCGGCGGTGCTTCCGCCAGCCCGACATCAGCCGATCAATTCTATAAGAAGAGTACGTCGGTTTGCGGGCTACAAATCGCTTGTGCGGCCAGTGTTCCGGATGCCGCATTGCGCAGCGCCCAGGACATTGTTTCTTGCATGTTGTCGCAACGACCGGACATCGCCAGAGCCATGGTGGCACACAAAGTTAAAGTTGCAATTATCGGAGCCGATCAGGTGACGACGGACATACCGGAACACGCCGACCTCAACAGAGTTTTTACGCAATGGGATTGGAACCAACGCACACGCGGAGTCGGTGCCACCGAAGCCCGTCCGGTGACAAGTTGCGGCGAGGAAAACCTGCTGCAGTATCAGGTCGACCGATACCACGGTGAGTGCATTTTGATCCACGAGTTCGGGCACACGATTCTCGAGATGGGAATCAAGTACATCGATCCATCGTTCGTGGCGCGTGTCGAGCAGGCTTATAAGAACGCAATCGCCGCCGGTAAGTGGAAAAACACTTACGCCGGGAGCAACGCAAACGAATACTGGGCGGAGGGAGTACAAGACTGGTTCGACGCAAACCTCTGGCGTACCAAACCAGACGGAATACACAACGAGATTCACACACGCGATCAACTGCGCACGTATGACCCGGAGTTGTATTCCTTGTTAAGCCAGGTCTTTCCATCCAACTGGAAATGGTCGCCGCAGCAACACACGATGATTCAGCGCTAGCGCGCTAAAATCTCCTTATGAGGACCACATTTGTCATGAGGAATTGCGTTGCATTGGGCATGGCTGCCATTTTCGCGGTCGGCTGCCCAGCCAACGCCCAGGCAGAAACCACCGCCGTCAGAGCGGGGAAACTGGTGGACCCGGAGCAGGGGGTTGTGGCGAGCAACCAGGTGATTGTGATTGAGGACAGCAAAGTCAAAGCTGTGGGTGGCTACGGCGAGATCACGATTCCGAAAGGTGCGACAGTCATCGATTGCTCGAACAACACAGTCTTGCCGGGCTTAATTGACTGTCATACGCATTTGACCGACGAAAACAATCCCGATCCGGTCACTGAGTTGCAGCGCACGGCGGCGCAGAAGGCTTTTGAATCGATTCCCTATGCGAGACGCACGGTGGAAGCGGGCTTCACGACCGTACGCGATGTCGGCACATACAGAGCCCTGGTGGATCTGGCTCTTCGTGATGCCATCGCCCGCGGTGATGTGGTCGGCCCGCGCATGTTCGCCTGCGGCGCTTACGTGACCATCACAGGTGGTGGCGGGTGCTTAAGTGGATACGCACCTGACATAACCATTCCCACAGATTTGCAATTCGGCAAGGCTGACGGTCCGTGGGAGGTGCGCAAGCGCATCCGCGAATTGGCACATTGCGGCGTCGACTTGATCAAAGTAATTGCCACCGGTGCGATCCTCACGCACGGCAGCAAGCCCGGCGCGCAAGAGTACACTTTCGAGGAGTTGCAAGCGGCAGTCGACGAGGCGAGCAAGTTCGGTTTAAAAGTAGCCGCTCACGCGCATGCGACCA
Source organism: Candidatus Obscuribacterales bacterium (assembly GCA_046328035.1). GTDB lineage: Bacteria > Cyanobacteriota > Vampirovibrionia > Obscuribacterales > Obscuribacteraceae > JBGASG01. The sequence goes on from JAXLXI010000015.1 coordinate 18,074, forward strand.
AAGGCATTAAAGACGCAGTACGAGCCGGTGTGGCGTCCATCGAACACGGCAGCCTGCTGGACGATGAGTGCATCGCATTGATGAAGGAGAAAGGCACCTATCTGGTGGCAGACATCTATAACGAAGATTACATCCAGGGCGATAAACGCAGCAAGGGTATGCCACAGGATTTTATTGAACACGACGCACAACTTGGTGTCGAACAGCGCAAAAGTTTCGAACGAGCAGCCAAAGCCGGCGTGAAAATGGCGTTCGGCACCGACGCCGGAGTTTTTCCGCACGGCACCAACGCCAAGCAATTTGCCACCATGGTCAAGCATGGACTGACGCCCATGCAGGCAATCCAGTCAGCGACAATCAATGCCGCAGACCTGCTGGGCAAAAAGGACGAACTTGGATCACTCAAACCCGGCAAGTTAGCCGATTTGATCGCGGTGAACGGCGACCCTATAAAAGACGTGCGAGTGCTCGAACACGTGGTGTTTGTCATGAAGGCCGGCAAGGTCATCAGACCGCAATCTATGGAAATTACGCCCGGTCGCTAGTGTTTACTTATCCAGTTGCGGCGGCGGCGAGAAAGACCGGAAAAACTCTTCGACATCGCTCTCAGTCAGCCGCTTTTTGGGTCCGAAGACTCCCAGATACATCGTGCGTCCTTTGACCGGATCCACAAAGACACGCATCCGATAAATAGAATCGCTGCCCGACTCCTTTGGCATGGCTCCTTCAACTTCTTTGCCCGGCCAATCTTCCTTTGCAATATTTACGCGCTTCCTTTCTTTACCGCTGGCACCCTTGGCAAATCCATCGCAGGCGCCGTTCAAGACGCCTTCAATCAGTTTTTTGTCCTCGGAAAAGTCATAATCGGTCGTCTGCTGTTCATAAGCCACGAAGACAGCACCGTCGACATTGGATGTGTAGCCGGTCATATCATCCTTTGCCACCTCCTCCTTTGTCGCGATGCCCGGCATGGACACGTTGAAATGCAGTCCCATCAAGGGCGCTTTGCGGGTGACAACCGGTGCCGGTCCGGTGCGCACAAGTTGCGGGGGCGGCGGTGTGCAGCCGGTTAACGAGAGAGCGAGGCTAATGAAAGCGCCGAGGCAGCCGATTACAACCCATGCGGACGCTGCCCGGTTGAGACACCAGGAGACTTGACTGGCACGGGTGTTCATCTCGGAAGACCTCCGGCTGAAGCTGAGAGAAGTCTACCAGAAAGCTTACTGTCCAGGCGGCTCCACTACGTGCCCCATAAAGAGCAGGCTGTCAGTCTTGTTGTCTCGCAGCGCAATTACAAATGGTCTGTCGACGATCATTTCAAAGGGCGGAGGTGGATTTGCCATGGCCATGGTGGGAGCCATCTCCACCGCCGTCGCGGCGGCAGCTTCGGTGCCCTCTTCGTTCACTTCCATAAAAGTCTTGTGGAAGACCTGGCTGATGTACACGCGCTGCTTCAAATCCGACATCTCGCTGAAATCGGCTTTGTTTTGATCGAAGGCCACTTCCAACCCCATGCGACAAAGAACTTCTTTGAGCGTCATTTTGTCTTCCAGCTTGAAGCGCGGCAGCACCAGACGCCCATCGCTTTTGTGCACGCGATTGACCAGGTCGACCCACATCTGCGGCGTGAGACTGGCTTCGAATGCGGACAACGAGGTTGTTTTGCCCGGCAATATCACATACATGCTGAGGCGACCATCTGCATAAGGCAGACTGATGATTTTGAAGTCACCGGTTTCATAGTAGCGAAAATCATCACGACTGAGATGCATCATAGGCACCTTCTTCGTTGACCCGTTTGGCAGATGGAAGTCGCCCGGTTTGGTGAGCGCCTTATCGAACTTGTGCTGCCATGCCCCCTTGAAGTAGATAGCATTGATCAAATAGAGAATCGCGTCTTCACTGACTTGGTCGATAATGGTTGGAATCTTTTCGTGAGTCTTTTCGGATACCCACAGGTTAATCGTCTTCACCGCATCTGGTGACTTGAAATCAAGCGAGTTGATCTCGGCTCCAAAGTATTGCTTGTTCAGTGACACGAAGTCAGGCTTGAACGCGACGGACTTCTCGCCGAAAAGCGCGTTGGCAATCTCCAGCTGGGTACTCATGCCTGGCTGCCTGAGGCTGTTCAGCACCAGTTGTTCGCGAGCCGCCACCGCCTCTACCGATCCCAGTTCACCGAATCCGAGAACCTTGCCCATGTCCTTCCTGGTATCGCCGGCGGCACCATTGTAGGTCATCGTCAACGCAGTCTTTACACTGAACGGCGACACAAGGACGTTGGCGTCCGGATGCTCCTTCGCAACCTCTTGAAATAACTCTAGCGGAAAACCAGACATCACCGGTCCCTCCTCGTCCGCGCCGGCTTGCAGCATCGGGCCCGCGCCCAGGACGAATGTAAGACACAGCGCCAGCATGCCCTTCATAGTTGCAGCTCCTCACTCTGTAGAAACAATGGTAACCGCTTTACTTGGTTGCCGGAGCAGACCCGCCCACAGGGTCTGCCACATGTCCTATGAACAACGTAGCTCTGGTGGTTTCATCCACGATGGCCACGATGAACGGATGGTCGACGGTCATATAGAAGGGGCGCTTTTTATCGGGAATAGAAAGACCGCGCGGCATGGCGACTACCGTGGCCGCAGCAGCCTCCGTGCCGTCTTCAGTAACGTCCATGAAAGTCTTCTGAATCACTTTGCTAATGAAGATTTCTTGATCGTCGCCTTGGTCCACCATCTCGACAAAATTAGCGCTCTTAGGCTGGAACGCCACACCCATCCCCATTTGAGACAGGGGATCGTTGAGCAGCATGTCGTCATCGATTTTGAAGCGCGGCATCGCGAGCGAGCCGGGACTATTCGCAAACTTCCCAAGCCACTCGTTCCATTTCTCCTGCGTCATCTCAGCTTCGAAGATATTGAGCGGCTTTATGTTAATCGGCAGGATTACATATAGACTCAACCGCCCGTCAGCATAAGGCAGTGCAACCGCCTGAAAATCATCGGTCTGCAGGTACCGAAAATCTTTGCGGACCGAATTCATCATGGACACGTTCTTGACTGAACCGTCAGCCATCTTGAATGGTGCCTGCTTGGTCAGCGCCTTCTCGAATTTTTGTGCCCATGTCCCTTTGAAGTAGACAGCATTGATAAGAAAGAGAACGCTCTTAGGATCAACACTCTGGATAATGGTGGGAATTTTCGCGTGCGTCTTCTCTGAAACCCACGAGTTAATCTTCGCGAGCGAAGCGGGAGCGGAGAAGTCGAGCGAGCTGACTTCACAGTCAAAGTACTTTTTGTTAACGGACAGGAATGCCTCTTTGAATTTCACACTCTGATTGCCGAACAGAGCATTAGCAATCTCCAGAATGGTTGCGTCGCCAGGCTTGCTGAGGCTATCAAGAAGTGCTTTCTGCGCCGCGTACGCCTTCTCGTCTTCGGCGGGCAGACCGAGCACGCGCGCCATCGCTTCCCGCGTGCCGCCTTCAGAGCCTGCATAGGCCATGGTCAGGGCGGTAGCGGCGCTAAAAGGCGAAACCAGGACATTCTTGTCCGACTTGCCTTTGGCTGTTTCTCTGAACAGATCAACGGGAAACGTCCCAGCAGCGGTTTCTTGAGCAAAAGCAGCGGTGCCGGATATATCGCACAGACACGCCAGCGCGACCAAACTCCATGCCAGAAAGCGCTTCATCCGCAAGCCCTCAAACCCACATTCCGTGACAGGTTGATCCTACTACAGACAACCCCCGGGTGTATGATGGAGCCTATGCCATTCCAGGTTGGACAGCAGATACTTTTGATGCTCGTGGAAACGGTGCTCGTTTCTTCGATATTGCTACTTTTCTTCCGTCTGCGTGCCACTTTTGGATTGGCACCGATTTACACCACGCTCGGTGTCTTCTTCCAACTGTCCAACTTGCTGGCCGCGACTATATACGTGATGATCACTCCGGACATTCTCGTCAGTCCGGGATCGGTCGTTCTCTTCCCGGCGTCAATTTTCGCAGTGCTGTTTATCTACATTCGCGAAGATGCCGCCGAAGCCCGCAAACTGATTTACGCTCTGGTTGCCACCAACCTGGTGGCTTCTCTCTTGAATCTGCTCGTGGTGCTGCACCTGCGCGGCGCAAGCGTTTTCAATCCATACCATCTGTCGGCAGAGCTCTTCGTGCACAAGCCGCGCATTGATCTGGTCGGCTCGTTCGCTCTCTTCTTTGACGCCATCCTGATTATTCTTGTGTACGAATTCTTCGCACGTCGCTTTCCCCGTTCTCTTTTCCTGCCGATTTTCTTTTCGATGACTTTAGTGCTGGCTTTTGACACGGTGTTCTTCGTCACCGGCAGTTTTGTCGAACTCCCTAACTATGTCCACTTGCTGCTTTCAGGCTTGCTGGGCAAGTCGGTTGCGGCGCTGCTTTACGCTGTAGTGTTGACCATTTATCTGCGCCGCTTCGACGTCACACAACCTTTGGCACCCGGTGAAAGACGCGCACTGGGAGACCTGTTCCAGGTGCTCACCTACCGACAAAAGTACGAAGCCATGCGTATTCAAGCAACTCGTGACGCACTCACCAGTGTGTATAACAGGGCGTTCTTCGACGACATCCTGCATTCTGAGGTGGCACTTTCGCATCGCGCCGGCCGTCCGCTCGCGCTCCTGATGATCGACATCGATCATTTCAAGAGCATCAACGACACATACGGACATGCGGAAGGCGACCGCGTCTTGTCGCTGGTGGCACACACCATGCAAGCGATCATCCGCAAGTCCGATTTCCTGTGCCGCTATGGTGGGGAGGAGTTCTCCGTGATCCTTCCCGATGCCGATCTCGATCATGCCGACGATCTGGCCGAGCGTCTGGTTGCGGAAGTGCCGAAGAGCTGCACAATCGTGCAAGGCGGAGTCGAGAAACGGAAGATCACGATTACAATCGGGCTGGCCTCGCTGCCCGACGAAGTGCAGACCGCGGAAGACCTGATCAAACTGGCTGATTCCAGACTCTATAAAGGCAAACAAAAGGGACGCAACTGTTTCGTAACCCGCGAGACTTAGCCGGTCTGTGTGTGCGACCCCGACTATCGCCGTACGCAATTACGTACTGACTTGAACCAGTCCATCATTCATGCTTAAGGGCGAAATGTTCCCTGCAATACCCATCACCCCACGTAACAGTCTCTGGTGAGGACGTTGGCGGCACCCCTGAACACCGCGCATTGGCGTGTGCGGTATCAGCTCTCACGGCGCAAGTTGCTTTTACTTGCGCCGTGTTTCTCTATTTGCCCAGTAACCGATTTGAGCTGCTTGCCTGCGCTTGAAGAATACGTTTGAGATCGCCGATACGCTCGTCCGATTCATCGGCGAAGCAGCATATCGTCAAGTATTCAGTCTTTCCATCATCGCGAGGGACGAGCGCCGTGACACCAAAGCGAGGCATCTCGATCTCGCCGACTTTAATCGTAAACCGAAAGTATATTGCGGCTGGCTTGCCCGGCATCTCGCGCCAGCGCAATATGTTTTGCGTGGCGAACTTCGGCAGCACCTGTTTGCTCTCGCAGGTCTTCGCCAGAGCGATAGCCAGAGCTTCCACACCCTCAGGATTAGAAGGAAGCGTGCCGATCTCCAGTGTTGAATTCAAGTTTTGTCCCGGTGAAATGAATATCGCGGATGGACCTCCGGCAGCTTTCCCTGGTCGCCAATCAGCGGGCAGCATCATGGTGGCATTCAGTGGTGGCACAGACTGTGGAACTAGACGCTTGGCGTTTGCTCTATAGCATCCAAAGGCAATTAAACAAATGCACGCAGCGGCCGTCAAAGCCGTCAGTCCGCGCACGTCGATTAACGGCTTAGGTTCCGGTGCTGCATTGCCATCAGCGTCGGACACTGGTGTTTCCTCCTCGTCTTCTCCCATGGTTACAAACTGCAGCTCTGAGTCCATCGAGTCCTCCTCTTCGAGAAGCATAGACTCGGTCGTCTCCGGCTTGCGTTTTCTTAGAATGTCCGCGGTACTCTCTAGTTTCCAGACGATGTGGAAGATCATGTAGAGAAACAACATGCCGCATGCGGCAAGCAACGTGTTCATCAAGTCTGTCGATTGCAAGTAGCTTTCATATCGTGGATAAGCCGTCCACAAGCAGAAGGTAATCACGGCGGTCATCAACCCCACGCCAACCAGTCTGACACTTGAGAGAGCCTTGCCGGCCGTGGTCAGCAGGGCGAAAAACAGACAGGGTAACAGTACCGCCAGGTACGAGAAGATCCAGTTCCAGTCGATTGCATAAGAGACGTTGAACGGCATGAACAGTGCTGTCAGCAGTGGTGGCAAGGGCAGATCGACATTAGTTTTGCAGAATGATCCAAACCCGCTGGCAAAAGATAGCAAAGCGAAAATGATAGCGGCCGGAAATTGCGCTTCGTCCTTGACGAGACGTTTTCTGCCAACCAGAAGCAGCGCCGCCAGAAGTGCTGTATATAGGAGCGAGCGGATCAAAACCCACGTCTCGGGCAAAATGACTGTAAACCCTTCCAGGTAGCCGTGCGTACTCAGATTGGCGACTTCATGTTTGAGCAAGTCGAAAAACCGATAGAGTGACCAGTCAGAGAGTGCAAGCTTGTCCAGCACGTTGAATGGAAAAGTGGCCAGCGCCCCGGCGCAGAAGCATTGAAACACTCGCAACACCCTGATCGGGAGCCGCTCAAATCGTCGGACCGAAAGTACATAAAGAAAGTACGGCAACCCGATGTCGATGATGCCTCGGAACATGACAAGAAAAATTTCGTTGGTTACTTTGAAGTCTTTGACGACGGTACGAGCCGCGATCATCAACAGACAAAGGCTGATCAAACCGCAATAGAGTCCGACTCGACCGCCCTTTGGCCAGCTGCGCGTGGACTGCGAGCACATGGCAAACACCGATGTATGAAACAGCCACAAAAGCCAGACAGCGAAAGTGACGACCACCATCACGTTGTGTCCGGGACTCTGGGCAAATGACGAAAACTGGAATTGGTATTCGTAGATGAGCAGCCAGCAAAGAGTCGTGAAGTAGAGCATGGTTACCAGCCGCTCTTCGTTCAGTTGCTTTCTGATCGCCATCCACAAGATTGCTATTAGATCAAAAAGCAAGATATAAGACATCCACGGCGCCGCCAGCTGGTTCAATTGCTGACTCCAGAACCAGCCACTCGCGTGATACACATTATTGAAGAACACAGCCACCGGCAACAACGCATCAACCTTGCTCAGTTCACCACGCAGTTCGCCGCTGCAGACAACCAACGCGGCGCCGACAATGATCAGAACCGCCAGCGGATTGAAAATGCGGGCCGACAAAAGGTCGCGCACTGTATAAGTCATGATCTTGGCGTTCTTCAGCAACTTATAAACGATGCCGACGCCGACGAAATACCAGAGCGGCCACAAGAATCCATTCCACTGCTGTAGAGAGGCAATGATCTGCCCTGCAAATGGGCTGACGCCGCCACGAATCACAACGCTGAAGCTAAACGCGAGAATCAAAGGCACCAGCGTGAACGTTATGGTGACAACCGGAGCAGCAACTTCTTCACTCGCAACTACAGCGGCTCGCTCGTCCTTTTGATTGGCAGTCAGCAAAGCAATCAGACCAAGTACGCAGCCGACCGCCGCGCCCCACTGGAGCCCATAAGGTTTGGCTATTGCACCAAGCGGACATAGCACGATGAGAAACATTCCGGCAGCACTGCCGGCGACCAGCGCACTAAGCACGGCAGGAAAATTACGAGCTCCTTCGGCGCGTACCGATTTGTAGCCACTGTAGTGAATCGCCAGGTAGATAGTTGCAGGCAACAACCAGTTGAAGTAAGACCGCGGTGAAAATAGTGCGCAAGAGCCGACAAACCAGACACAGGCGACTGCCAGCACCGCAAAAATGACGCGGTGACACTGGGCGGCGCCAGCCAGGATCGCGCCCCAACCGAGCGACGCACCGATGATCCAGAGGTAAACGACCCAGAGTGGTGCACTGCTGATGGTACCGGAGTTAAGTTCCACCGGCACAGCTGGCTTCGTCAAAACAAATGCCAGCGGCGTGCAAAGAGTCAGTGCCAGGGTGACAAGCGAAGACACGCGCAGCAGTGTTAGTGTGCCGGCCGGAAAAGTGTCCGCCACCAGCCGATCACGAGCGTAGTCTTTCCAGAAGAAACGTTCGATGGCATTGCCGACGGGAGCAAGCCGTTTGTGCGCTTTCAGCCAGGCAATCACCTTCTCCAGCCAGACTGTTCCAGTCAGCTTGGAGAGTCTCGCACCGACAACTGCCAGAAAGGGGAACAACCCAACCAGGAAGTTTCCAAACTTGCGAAGTGTGGCAATTACGTTGAGCGGATTCAAGGTGCTTCCTGCCGAACTGTCCCTTTATACCATAGAGACTCAGCTCGTGAGACAATGAGTCCCATGAAATCACGGTCGCTACTACTGCCGCCGACTCTAGCAATACTGCTGGTCATTGGAATGTGCACTCCGGTCGGAGCATACATCGAAGACTACCTGCCAGCGGGTGTTCTAGGCAAAATGAGACCGATTTCTCTGAAGCAGCTTGCGGAGGTCAAGCCGGATCAAACTCTTCAGTTAGGAAACGTCAAATTGTCCAATCAAGGCGATGTTTTCTCGCTAAAAGGCACGAGTAAATCTGGTAAGCCGTGGTCTTTTGAACGAGATCCCATTGGTTTCGGCGGCACGCTCTACCAGGCGGATCTGGACAGAAACGGTCATCAGGACTTGTTGCTGATTACCAACACCGCAGCATGCGGCATTGCGCCACCGCGGGAAGTGACGATTCTGCTTTTCGACAAGAACGGAACCCCGCGTGGATTCGAATTAGCGGGATACTTCAATAGCGACGAGAAGAGAAATAAAATTGAGGATCTGGTGCGCCTTCCCGGTGGTGGCACAACTCCCGTACTTCTGCATCAAGAGCTTGTTTATGCAACAACAAAGAACAAGGACAGAAGCTACTGGCGATGGGTGGCATACCGCGCGGTCAACTGCCGCATGGAAGCCTGGAATGTCACACTTGGGGGTACGCCGTTCCCATGTTATGTCTGGTACACCTTCAACCCAAATCACAGGCTGTCGGCAACAAAATGGGCATTTCTCGAGAAGGCAACAAAAGCGGAGCAAGAGCAGCGAGGGATCGTCGAGGTTGAGATAAAATAACCGCCCGGCATGCTGAATCACGGCGCACTGGATACAGGAAGGAAACGAACAGATGACCCAGGAACAATGGTCCGCAGTCGACACATACATCAGCGATTTGATGATGCCACCAGATGTGATTTTGGATGCGGCGCTACAACTGAGTACAGAGTCTGGGTTGCCCGCCATTCAAGTTGCCCCTAATCAAGGCAAGCTGCTGATGATCCTGGCGCGGGCGATGAATGCTCGGCGCATCCTCGAAATCGGCACCTTGGGCGGGTACAGCACCATCTGGTTAGCCCGCGGATTGTCGGCCGATGGGAAATTGATTACCCTTGAGTATGAACCGAAACACGCTGAAGTGGCGCGCACAAACATCGAGCGTGCCGGTCTGGCTAAGGCAGTTGAAGTGCGAGTTGGTAGAGCGCTGGACAGTCTGCCTCAGCTTGCTCAAGCTAACATCGGTCCCTTCGATATGGTCTTCATTGATGCGGACAAGCCTGCTTACCCTGAGTACTTTGATTGGGCGCTGAAGTTGTCGCGACCCGGGACTTTAATCGTGGCCGACAACGTGATTCGCCAGGGCGCCATCATAGATGGTGCCAGCGAGGATCCCAACGTCAGGGGAATGCGTTTGTTTCATGAGCGAGTCGGTGCCGAATCACGCGCTAGTGCGACCGCAATTCAGACAGTTGGATGCAAGGGCTACGATGGGCTTACTTTTGCCATCGTTTTGCCTGCTGCCTGATTCCTCATCCCCCTGGCGCGGCAAGAATTTTCGAGAAAATTCTTTCGGTCACGCTATGAGCTAGAGCTCGCCGGCAGGCGGGCGGCACGGGACTACGCCGCGCCCGACAGCGCGGCGCGAGGAAGACCCAGCATCTCAGAGAGCCACTGAGGCAATTGCCTGATCCTCCCCGCGCATTCGTTCGCATCGCGCCAAGACCAGTTATTTGCGAGGAGCCGAACTCTTACGGAGGGGAGAGAGCGTTTCCCAATCTTCCAGAACGTCCTCAATTCCGTTCCAACTCTGGTTCTTCCGAGTTCCACCTTTCTTGGTGCGACCCCAACGAATTGAACGAGTCTTTTTTTTTCAATCATGAACTGCGTTGTCCGCCCATTCGTAGCAAAATAAGCATCAGCATTTTCATTGATAGGTACTCCCAGCTCCAATGCTAGAGCTCGGCTAATCTCCACTATCTGACGATCAAATGCTTTCGCTTTTGCCATCGCGATCTCCTCATCCGACGGGCGTAGTCCAGAATCGTTGTATTTTATAAACACTCCACTAGCGAGTCTCTTTATCTCCTTTTGCTTCACTAGTCTGAAGGTGGCGGTATCAACTGCCGTACGCTTTCCGTATTGCAGCAAATCCCGCGTGCAAAATATCTCAAGCGGACCAAGATTTTTGAAATGCTCCCTGATTTGTTTAATTGCCATATGCAAATCCTCCATTTCGGAGTGGGGTGAAGTACTTCTTTTTAAACGTTGGATGGTGGCAAAAAGTTCAATCGCAAGCCAAAGAAAAAAAATGCACGAGGACTTTACCTCCGCAAGAGATTGAGTGATTTTTGCATGGAGAATTCCGCTGAAACGCCTCGATGAGCTAGGGCACTATGGGCCCAGGCTCACTGGAAATCTTGAGAACCTTCGTACCGCCCGCGGTGCCTGGCAAGAATTTTCGCGGAATTTCTTTCAACCCATCAGGGCTACACGGCGCGAGGCACCAGCGAAAAAATGCGAGCGTGTACACGTGAGTATGCTTGAGTTTTAACACATTTATTGGCAGCCTTGCCGCCAGCACGCTAAAGTATTGGCAGGAGAACTTCCGGCATGAGTGATAACTCCAGCATTGAATGGACCGACGCCACGTGGAACCCAATCACTGGGTGCCACAAGATTAGTCCAGGTTGTGCAAACTGCTATGCCGAGACTTTTGCGGAGCGCTTTCGTGGAGTGCCAGACCATCCTTATGAACAAGGATTTGATCTAAATCTATGGCCCAATCGCCTTGAGCTACCACTCTCCTGGCGGAAGCCAAAGCGCATTTTCGTCAACTCGATGAGCGACCTGTACCACAAGGACGTGCCGCAAGAATTCATTCTGAAAATCTTTCTGGTAATGAAACAAGCAGAATGGCACACGTTCCAAATCCTCACCAAGCGCGCGGAACGTCTCGAAGAACTGGATCCCATCCTGCCCTGGTGCCCTCACATCTGGCAAGGAGTGAGCGTAGAAAACGCCGACTACAAATACCGCATCGATCATTTGCGGCGCACGCGTGCTCACACCAAGTTTCTTTCCATCGAGCCCTTGATAGGTTCGCTCGGAGACAATCTCGATCTCTCCGGCATCGACTGGGTAATCGTCGGCGGCGAATCAGGTCATCGTTCCCGCCCTCTAAATCCCGAATGGGTAACGACCATTCGCGATCAGTGCAAGGAACAAAACGTGGCTTTTTTCTTCAAACAGTGGGGCGGTCGCAATAAGAAAGCCGCCGGTAGACTGCTCGAAGGCCGCACCTGGGACGAGATGCCTACTCGAAGCGGACACTCTAAAATCGGAACGTCCTAACGCGAGTCCTAAAACGCTCCGCTGCTCGCTGCCGGAGTATTCATGTCGTGAGAGGCAAACCGCAATGCAAAATCCACATTGCCAAACACATGCTTGGTCACCATGGATAGTGCCTGGTGCTTGCTCTTCTGCTGTGCGATACCCATCGGGGTAACACTCACAGAAAATCCGTCGCCCTGCAGTTTCTGGGCAACCTTCAGCATCGGATTGATCCCTGACACCGTATCCTCGAATACATAAATCCGAATCGGCGTTTCAGCCAAATTCGCCAGCAAATGCTCATGAGGATTTTCACCCTCACGGTCAACTCGGTACGCCGCTTCCAGCAGATCGATATCGTTTTGCTGATAGATAGCCGCCGCCAGCGCCGCCAGCGCTTGGGTGGTGTTTGGTTTCGTCAAGTCTTCGGTTCGGCAATCGGTCCGGGCGGCCAGCCATTGCATCATGCCCATCCCCACCATCGGAAAGCCCTTCATTCCACACAGATCCAGGGCAATCTCTGCTTCAGGCGAGAAACCTTCGGTCGCGGTCTCCGAAGGCGGAGGCAAGCTCGGACGGGCTGTATAGATCGCCGCGCGGCAATCAGGACGCTCGTTTAACAGTTGCAACATGGCAACCGATTGCTGCGAAATCAGCGGTTTGTCAGCGACGCGCAGCAGCGGCTCCTCGTTGTATTCGCTATGTAGGTTGTAAGTCTTCTCGAACTCATCCTTGCCAAGCAGAATGTTTTGAAAGAGCCCAGTCCCATAGCTCTCATAAACAGAACGCGTTCCCATCAGAAACGCTTTGTGTATTTCCAACAGGGAATAAATCAAAGCCCTGGATGCAAATTGCTTGCGAATCTGCGCCTCGACCATCTGCAACGCGATATCAGGCGGGTGTGCCGGCAATCGCTTCATTAACTCGGTGGCTATTTCTGTGTAGCCGGGTTTCTGGATAACCAGCGGCGTTTTTTGAAAAACAGTCAGGCGCTGGTTGATAGTCTCCAGTCCCTCCAGGCGGTCGCTCAAGCTCTTCTCGTGAGCCTCAGTGCCGGTCAGGTGAAAGGTGATCCGCTCCAGAATGGCGCTGAACAGGATATTGGTCATATCCCAGACATCATGAATGCCGCACGCTTCCATGTGAGCGATGTCGGATTCCGTCGGCATCACATCTTCGAGATTACGAAGCCCTACTTGCCTGCCTAATATCTCCAGCGTCTTGACGATGCACTGGCGATAAGCGAGCGGTTCCACGAGGACTCCGTCCACATCGAGCAAAAGCAGATTTAGTGTTGGGCGATGTTCCATTAGCGATCAAACCAAAACTTGACAACGCCGGATACGGCAGACGCACATTTTCGACCAGCGACTGCCGGTTGTCCAGACATGGGGAGGACAAACGTTATCCAGCGAACGGAGATTCAAGGATACGGTCGAGCCGGCTGGTCATGCTGTTACTACCTTCACAGGAACCGGAGCCCAACTCAACCGCCATGGACAAGCCGAGCATTCGCACCCCAAAAGAGTAGCGCTCGGACAATGTGCCGTCCGCCTTGTAAGGCGCGAAATGATTGACGGTCAAAAACGGGCAGCAAAATAGAGATGACCGCAAATAGGTCTGCCAGTCGCCACGTAGCATCCCCTGCGCTTGCAACAGCTCAAGCGTCGGTCGCAACACGTGTTTCAGCTTCGATTCCAGAAACGCCTCGCGGAGGCTCGAGATTTCGAAATTGTGAGTAATCTCGATGATGTCTTTGTCCATCACCATTCCCAGGGTAAATTCTTTGTCGACCTCGTCCGGATAATACATCCAGCGCGCGAAGACGTTATGGAAAAGCGGCTTGGTGAGATCTAACAGCGGGTGATGTCGTCCGGCAAACGCCGGATCAAAGAGCAGCAATCGATTGTCTGCGGCATCAAAGAAAACATTACCGTTGTGGGCGTCACCATGTCCAACAACCGATGGTCCCGCCGCCGGTGCCAGCTGAATTTGCGCCCGTTCGATGATCTCATTCAGCGTCTCTCCGTAGCGAACTCCATTGATCACCCAATGCATGTTTGCCAGTTCGTCGAAATCGACCTGCGTACCAGCCTCCGTCTTCATTGTTTTCCCGCGATAGAACAGTCGCAGCCGTCCATCTTCCGCCAGTCGATGCGAAAACAATTGATGAATCGGAGCGCGCCGATCATCAGTTTCCGGGGTTTGCTTGAGAGTCCTGGCGTATATCGAACTTGTAATCTCATCCAATTGGTTTTGCGCTGCCACCATGGCATCAAAGTTCGACGCCTCATGCGCGCCGCGCAACTGCAACAACTCGTCCTCAGTCGCCTTCGCCACATCGAACAAAGTCGCAAATTCGATAATCTCGTAAAGCACGAGTTGCTTACCGGGGCGATGCGTAATTTGCTTAGCAGTCACCACCGGATAACCGGCGTCAGCGAGCGCCTTGGCGTTGTAATACTCATCTAAGCGCTCATTCTCCTCGACGTGCATTTTGAAGAAATATCGCTCGCTCTCGCCAAAGGTCACAAACCCGTTGATCGAATTGAGCGATTCGGGCTTTGGACGCAACTCAACACGAGTGATAGCGGCATCTTCGCTCTTCTGCAACAATGCCAGCAAAGCCAGTTCCGCAGCGCCACGATCCGCAAATTGCAGCTTCTGGATATCGATTAAACGCAGCCGCGCCGCATCATCAACTTCAGTCATCAGACATTCTGTTTTTCGAAACGCACTTCGACGCTGCGACGGTGCGCATCCAGTCCTTCTACGGTGGCAATCGTCTGGACAATCGGTCGCAACCGGTCCAGTCCGCTCTTGGTGACGGTCGAATACTGCACACGCTTCATGAAGGTCCACACGCCGACCGGAGACGTCTGTCTCGCCCAGCCGCACGACGGCAGCACGTGGTTGATGCCGGTTGCGTAATCACCGGTGGCAACCGGATTGTAATATCCAAGGAAAGCCGAACCGGCATTTTCAATACCCTTCAAGGTGGCATCGGGATCCTGCGTCAGTATCTCGAGGTGCTCAGGCGCGTACTCGTTAGTGAAATCAACCGCCTCCTGCATGGAAGGCACCACAATAATCGCGCTGTAGGTCTCCAGTGCTTTTTTGATGTAATCCTGTCGCGAGAGAGTTTTGTATTGCTTCTCGATTTCCTTCTCGGTCAACTCGGCAAGCTCCGCGGAATCAGTCAGCAGCACTCCGGCCGAATCCGGTCCGTGCTCTGCGCGGGCAAGCAGGTCGGCCGCACAGTAAGTCGCCTTGGTGCGCAAGTCGAGCCCCTCCGGCGTGGTGCCGTCGGCGAGCACGATTGCCTCACTCGGTCCTGCCGGCATATCTATAGATACCTTCGCCTGACAAAGAATCTTGGCGGCAGTCACAAAGGGATTTCCCGGTCCGGCGATCAACAATACCGGCTTGATGGTCTCCGTTCCGTACGCGAGCGCCGCAATCGCTTGCGCTCCACCGACCCGATATATCTCCGTGACGCCGCACTCGCGCGCCGCAATCAAGACTTCATAGCCCTTGCCGCGCGGGGAGATGCAAGAAACTATGCGCGGGCAACCAGCCGCTTTGGCCGCCACCGCCAGAATTTGTTGCACGGTCGGAAATGGATTTTTCCCACCCGGCACATACAACCCGACATCGGAAAGGGGAGTCCATTTCTCGCCGACAACAATGCCGTTCTCCATTTCGTTTTCCCATTCCGGAACCTGCTGTCGCTGCAGTTCATGGAACCGCTTCGACAGGGAGATCTGTTCGCGGATGCGCTCCAGCGTTTCTTTGCTGGTGTTCTTATAGGCTTCGTCTATATCAGCTTCGGTCACCACCAGCCGGTCGGCGCTGTACTCAGGGTCATCCCATTCCTTCGTGAAACGCACCAGTGCCGCATCACCTTCCGCGCGCACGGCTTGAATGATTTGCTCGACCTTCGGCTTGACGCTGTCGATGTCCTCATGCGCGCGTTTCATGACCTTATCCCGGTCTTGCTTCGACATGGAATTCAGTTGGAACGTGCGAATCATGGCTTTCTCCCCGCAAAGTAGTTATCGAGTCGGTCAAAGGCTTCAGTCAGTTCTGCTTCATCAGCACCGAACGACATTCGTATATGGTTTTCACCGGTCGGTCCAAAGGCGCTGCCCGGAATGGTGATCACTTTTGCTTCATTCAAAATGCGCAGTGTGAAATCAATGGAAGACTCTGAAGCAGACGAGACTTCCTTCGCCGCTCCCTTCACCGACGACTTGAACCGGGGAAAAACATAATATCCACCCACCGGTTTCACATAGGTAAAGACTTCGGCAAGCCGGTTCAGGCGCGCGCACACCAGATCTCGCCTGCTTCCTAACGCATCGACAAGTTGCTGCACGCTACGGTCGCCTTCGCCGTCGACACCATTGGTGGCACGCAGCGCCGCCAGAGCCGCAAACTGCGATATCGTCGGAGCACAGATGGCAAACGCATCATGCACCTTCAAGACCTGGCGAATAATTCGCCCGGGAGCATACATGAACCCTACTCGCCAGCCGGTCATGCAATACCGTTTGGAGAAACTGCAAACGGCTATCACATGCTCCTTCAGATCAGCGCGAGCCATCAAACTGTAGAACGGCAGGCCGTCGTAAACTAGAAAATCATAGGCCTCATCGAGAATGAGAAACAAGTCGTGCTCTAGAACAATCTTGGCGACCTCGTTCAGTTCGCTCTCACTGAATACGGTGCCTGTCGGGTTGACCGGATTACAAAGAATGATCGCCTTCGTATTCTTCGAGACCGCCTTTCTGATCGCCTCAATATCGAGCTTCCACCCCTGCTCTTCAACCAGCGGCACAAAGCGTGGCACGCCTTCTGCGAAGAGCACTTGTTCGATATGGGAGGCATAGGTGGGCGACGGCAAAATCACCTCGTCTCCGCGTTCGACGATAGTGGCGATGCCGGCGGCTAACGCTTCCATGCCACCACAACTGACAAAGATCTCCTTCTCATGGTCCACATTCGCGACGCCGCGAGTTCGTTTCAAGTCGCGGGCGATTTCTTGCTTCAACTCCGGCAGACCCGGCTGAATAGAATACTTGCCGATGGCCGTCGACGGATTCTGCAGTTCTTCAATGACGGCACGCCGAATAAATTCCGGTGTATTCAACGACGGAATGCCTTGCCCGAGCGACACGCACCCACCGACTCGGGCAGCCAGCACAGGCATTTGTTTGATAGCGGAAACAGAGATCTGAGCCACTCGTCTGGCGATATCGGAAACATCCGCCTCACCCTCGACTCGATCGAACACCGATCTGCTCATTTGATTCGTCACTTGGCACGACCTCCCAGTTCGCATTCGATGTCCGCCCACGACACACCTTCATCTACTGCCAGCAAACTGGCGAAGTAGATCAGATCAGCGATCTCCCAGCGCAAATTCTCAGTTGACTCGAAAGTGCAGACCTCGTGAGCCTCTTCCATCAGTTTCTTGAGCAGTTTACGCCGGTCTTTGAAAAGCTTCACCGAATAAGATCCCTCCGGCATCTCTTGCTTACGCTGCTGCAGAATACTGAACAGCTGCCCGACAGAAAATTGCCTGGCGGACGTTGCCTGCCCGAAGCAACTGTAAGAGCCACGATGGCAGGCGCCCTCAGTTTGCTCGATGCGAAACAAAAGACTGTCGCGATCGCAATCCACCCGGCAAGAAACCAGCTGCTGCGTCGCGCCCGAAGTCAATCCCTTCTCCCATATCTCCTGGCGCGAACGGCTGTAATAGATGCCTTTACCCTCTTTCAGTGCTCGCCGCAAAGACTCGGGTGAGCTATACGCCAGCATCAAAACCTGTCCGTTCATATCCTGAACAACGGTAGGCACCACACCAGTGCCGTTGGTGTCGAAGTTGACGCTTTGCACGACTGCCTCGACCGGATCCACTAGTCCTTTATATAAGGCCATCCCCACCTGCACGTCTGCTCCGAGCGCCGAGATATCGGACACTTCCGAGGTGGAGGCAATGCCACCGGCAACGGTGACATGCTTTTTCAGCTTTTCCAGCAGTCCCGCCGCGGCCGACGCGGGCAGTCCACCCAGCCCGCCCTCTGCTTCCACAAACGTAACCAGAAATCCGCTGCAGTACGGCTCAAGCCTGCTGGCCCGCTCCCAGATTGATTCACCGGTAGAATTCGTCCAGCCCTTATCGACGACCTCTTCGTTGACGTGATCGAGCGCTACGATAATGCGGTCCGCCGGAAACTGACTGAGGAACTCGGGCGTGGCTTTGGTCCCGACGATCAGTGACTTGGCGCCGGCGCGCAGCAATGCGCGACCGGTTTCTACATCACGAATGCCGCCCCCGACCCGGGCATCTGCAACTTTGCAAATGCGCTCAATCAATTCGCGATTGTTGCCTTTGCCCATGGCGGAATCAAGATCGATCACCGCCACTTCACCATATCGATTGAATTCACGGGCAAGGTCTACCGGATCGCGCTCGCTCTCCAGGACAAACTCCTTGCCCTGGCGCAGTTGCACCGCTTTTCCGCCGATAATATCGATGCTGGGAACAATCATAGCCTTGCTGGTACTCCTGCTGCGCGCAAACGCTCTTTGACCTGAGCGATGGTGTAGGTGCCATCGTGAAAAATACTTGCTGCCAGGGCGGCATCAGCGCTGGCTTCCTTGAACACGTCGACGAAACTCTCCGGGTCGCGAGCACCGCCCGACGCAATCACCGGCACCGGCAGATTGCGCGCGAAGGTGCGCACCATCTCCAGGTCGAAACCAGATAAGGTGCCGTCACGATCCCATGACGTCAGAAGTATCTCGCCGGCGCCGCGCTCAACACATTCCTGAGCCCACTGGAAAGCATCACGTCCGGTCGCCACGCGACCGCCCTTGATCAATACTTCCCACGTGCCGGGAGACGCCGCAGCCCGTGCATCGATTGCCACCACGCAGCACTGCGAACCCCAGGCAGAGGCAATCTCGCCGATCAATTCCGGCCGCTGCACCGCCGCAGTGTTGATCGAAACCTTGTCGGCGCCGCTGCTCAAAAGTTTCTTCGCATCAGCGGCTGTGGTGATGCCGCCGCCGACTGTAAATGGAATCGAGAGATTGTCGGCGACGCGTTCGACCAGCTCGACGACGGTCGCCCGTTCTTCGGCCGACGCAGATATGTCGAGAAACGTCAGTTCGTCGGCGCCTTGTTCTTCGTAGATCAAGCCCAGTTCGACGGGGTCGCCGATGGTTCGCAGATTGGTGAACTTCACACCTTTCACGGTCATGCCGTTGGCTACGTCAAGGCAGGGAATGATGCGCTTACAGAGTGACACTGGCTATCCACCTCGCAAGCAAACTGGCGCCAAAGGCACTACTTTTCTCAGGATGAAACTGAAAGGCGGTTATGTTTCCAGTCCGCAGCGCGGCACAGAATTCAGTGTCGCCATACTGCGCCTGGTAGAGCACCACGTTATCGTTTTCCGGTTGTGCATAGAAAGAGTTGACGAAATAGACATAGCCGCCTTCCCAACCTGACTGTTTCGCATCGATGTGATTCCACCCGATTTGCGGCACTTTGTCAGCCACAAAGCGCACCACTTTGCCTGGCACCAGCGACAGTCCCGGCACGCCCGGTGCTTCTTCGCTGCTGTCGAACAAAACCTGCATTCCGACGCAAACACCCAGCAGCGGTGTACCCTTTGCCACCAAATTTTTGATGCTTTCGTCCAAACCGTTTCTTCGCAAGCTGTCCATAACGGTGCCGAATGCACCGACCCCGGGCAAGATCAATGGACGCGAGCCGCCCGGCAGATTTTCGGCGCCGACATCGCGATAAGCGATACCCAGCCTGTGCAGACAGCGGCGCACGCTGCCGATGTTGCCACCGCCTACATCGACCAGGTCGACTTCGCAAGCGGCAGCTTGTGCTCTGGATGGTGTCTCGGGCGAAATATTCATCGACTTCCCGGGTGCCTTCAGTTAAATCACAATCTTCTGCAGTTTGTATTCGAGAATGTCCCGCGCCCCCAGCGCCACCAGTTTTGGTATCAGAGTCGGAACATCTCTGGACGAAACGGCAATTTTGACGGCGTAGCCGTCACCGTTGTACAGTTCGGAAATTGTCGGTGCCCGCATACAGGGCAAGTCTCCCACCAGACGCTCGAAGTCTTCACGAGCGACGTTCATTTCCAGCAGGACCTTGTCGCGCGCGCGCAACGAAGCCTGCATGAGCATCGTCAGCTCATCGAGCTTGCGGCGTTTTTCTTTGTTTTCGTAAGCCTCGCGGTTGCAAATAAATCTGGTGGTTGACCGCATCAATACTTCGATTTCTACCAGGCGGTTGTGACGCAGCGTGGTACCGGTGGCGGTATTGTCGACGATGATATCCGCATCTTCCGGCGGCAACGCTTCTGTGGCACCAAAAGTCTGCAAGAACACGGCGTTCAGTTTATTGCGGGCGATGAAATCGGTGGAAAGCTGGCGATATTCCGAAGCCACAACCAGTTGGCGATCGATCGTTTTGTACAGGTCGTTCTCCGCCAGATATTCGGGCACAGCAGCAACTATGCGCACGGGGTCGAATTCCAGGTCGAGAAGCTCGACCACGTCGGCGCGCTGCTCAGTGATCCAGTCGTAGCCGGAAAACCCGCAATCATGTCGACCGAGCGCCACCAGATTGGGGATGTTCTGAGCTTTCAGCATCTTTATTTCAATGCCGTTCTCAGAACACGTGGGTTTGTAAGATCTGCCGTCCTTGGCCATTTTGACGCCGATTGCATCCAGCAACCCGAGCACTTTCTCCTGAATGCGTCCGGTGGGGATCGTCAGTCGCAGCCCCGCGGCGCCGTTGTCGGCTGATGCCTGCTCTTGTGCGGAAGGCGAATTCGTCAATTTCTGATTGCTAGACATGGATAAATTCCTGTGGAAACACAAAAAGACCCGCTTTATGGGCGGGCTTGAAGACAGTTAGCAAGAAAATGAGTACGTGGCTGTCTGTCAGTCCGCTCCGTTGAGGACCAGATGATGGTGGTGATGATGATTAAATCCAACGATCACTGACAGGCGCGACTCCACGCGTTTTTTCTCTGACATGCGAAAAGTAGCACGGAGGTTGGGCTGATGGCAAGTCAAGTATAAGTTTCGTTTCTTGGCACTTAGCAGCATGTCGACGGTACAATCTACAACCAGCCCCGCTGTGTATCGCCCATGGCAAAGATAAAACCTCCGAGAAACAGCCATTCCCCGAAGAATCGCTCCCGCAATCTGGAGTGTCCGGATGGTCGTTGCCAGTGTCGGAAGTGCTCCCCCTTCGCCGATTGGCAGATTGAAGACTTTTTCGGCGTCGCCTCAGCGAAGCGTGGTTTTGATTACGCGCGTGGCTTCCGAGTTCTCGAATACGCGATAAATGACGACTGGAGCGCCATATCCGGGCTCGTGCAGGGCACGACCAAGTACGACACCTATGTGCAAATTAAGCCTGGCGGGCGCCCCAATTCCATCGTCGACTGCCGCTGCGAATGCCCGGTCGGCACCACCTGCAAACACGGCGCAGCACTGCTGTATCACGTGCTGCGCGAGCGCACCGGCGAAGACGAAGATGACATCGAGGAAATTGCCCCCAGCGAAATCGCGCCTCCGGATCAAGAGCAACCCGCCAAAGTGCATCCTCTTATAGATGGATGGGTTTCCGACCTCTGTAAGATCAACGAGACGGTAACCCGCAAAGAGAAGCTCAAAGACAGCAAGACTTTGCTCTATCTGGTGACCACCGGCTCCGCCGAAAAACCGTATCTAAGACTGGAAACCATCGCCGCCAGCAAGCTGAAAGCCGGCGGATATGGACGCGAAGAACGCTACGATTTGACCACCGGTCGCGCCGGCTTTCTCGATGCCGCCGACCGCATGATTGGCGCACTTCTGGGCAGCATGCGCTCCGGATACTGGCTGGACTATTCATTTGAAACAGCTGAACCCGAACTAATCGACCTCTTGCTGAACTCGGTCATTAAGACCGGGCGCTGTTTCTGGCGCACCAAAGACGGGTTGCCGCTCACACTGGGTGACGCCCGCCCGGGCGAACTGGTGTGGGCAGTCGACGAGCAAGGTCGCCAGCGCACCACCGTCACCACGCACGAAGCGCAAGTCTTGCTGGCGCCCAGCCCCTGGTATGTGGATGAAAAAACCGGCTGCGCCGGGCGATTGACATTGCCTTTCCCTGCAGATCTAGTTGAACCTATCTTGTTTGGACCGCGCCTGGATGTAGAACAAGCCAAATACACCCGCGATTTGTTGCAAAAGCGATTGCCCGATCTGGAAATTCCGCTGCCGGCAGAACAAGTCGTCATCGAACATCGAGAAGAGGTGCCGACTCCGGTATTGTTTCTCACGAAGTTCGACAACGGCGTGCAGAAAGATGCAGCTTATGCTTTTCACTGGGTGAAATACGGCAATAAGCGCTGCAATCCCACAGACAGCGGCAACCATGTCACCATCAACGGTGCCTCGCGCACCGTCGTTTACCGCCGCAACATGAAAGCAGAGCGAGAGCTCAGTTCGATGCTCACCGAAGAATTGCAGCTGCCCATGGCCAACTTCCCGCGCGTAAATGACGGGCTGTGCTTGATACTGCCGCAACTGCGTCAACTAACTGATTTTGTTGCTCTGGAAATTCCGCGGCTCGAAAAGCTTGGTTGGGACATTATCTATGACAAGTCCTTCCACGATCGTGTCGTTATGCCAGACGATGACGACTGGCAGGGAGATATTGTCGAGGAAGAGGGGTGGTTCAGCGTCGACCTGGGGATCAATGTCCGGGGTGAAAAAGTTTCATTGCTGCCGCTGCTTATGCAGGCGGTGCGCAGCATTCCATACAATATGTCCGACGCCCGCGCCGGTTTTGAACCGATGGATGTCATCGATGACAATTTTCTGGAGGCGATGAATCAGGGCGGCAGATTCTATGTCACCATGGCTGATGGCGCCAAACTTTCTTTGCCGTTTCCACGCGTCAAATCGCTGATCAAAACTCTGATCGAAGTTTTCGATGAAAGTTCGGTAAATCGCAAAGGACGCATGCCGATTAGCGCCGGACAACTGGTGCAGTTGCTCGGGGCCGAACAGCCGATCGCCTTCCAGGGCGGTGACCGTCTGCGCGCGCTGGCTGCTTCATTGTTGAAAGCAGGAAACGATTGGCCCACACATGCCGCACCTAATGAGTTCGGCGTCACGCTTCGCGATTACCAGAAACAAGGTGTCGCCTGGTTGCAATTTATCGCTTCGCATAACATCGGCGGGATACTTGCAGACGACATGGGGCTGGGCAAGACTGTCGAAGCACTGGCGCACATCCAGATGGAGTATGAGAGCAACCATCTGCAGCGCCCCTGCCTGGTTGTTTGCCCGACCAGTGTGTTGCCCAACTGGATTGAAGAAGCCCAACGCATGGTGCCGCACCTGCGAGTGGTGTGCTTGCGCGATTACGATCGATTCACTCGTCAGAGCAAACTCGACGACGTCGATATTGTTCTCACCTCCTATCCACTGTTGCAACGCGATGCATCACTGCTCACCCTGCGCGAGTGGCACATGGTGATCCTCGACGAAGCTCAGATGATCAAAAACAGGCAGACACAAGTTGCCGACGTCTGCCGGCGCTTGAAAGCCAATCATCGCATCTGCATGACCGGCACTCCGGTTCAAAATCATCTGGGCGAGCTCTGGTCGCAGTTTGCATTTCTGATGCCTGGGCTGTTGAGCACACACGAAATCTTCACCAGAGTCTTTCGTACACCAATCGAGAAATTCAATGACCCGTACATGCGGGCGTTTCTCGCCGCTCGCATTCGTCCGTTTCTGCTGCGCCGTACCAAATCAGAAGTCGGCGAAGAATTGCCCACCAAGACGGTTATCCACCGCAACATTACCCTGGAGGGCGGACAGCGCGATCTGTATGAAACCGTGCGACTGGCCATGCACAAACGGGTCCTGGAAGTTGTCGAAGAGAAAGGCATCAATCGCAGTCAGATTGTCATACTGAAAGCACTCATGCGCCTGCGTCAGGTGTGCTGCGATCCGCGACTGTTAAAACTCGAAGAAGCTCGAGCTGTCGGTGAATCCGCAAAGTTATCCGTTCTGATGGAAATGCTCACCCAACTGGTGGATGAAGGACGACGAGTACTGGTCTTTTCGCAATTCACCAGCATGCTCGACTTGATTGCCGAGGAGCTGATAACAAGAGAGATCAGGTACCTGGAGCTACGAGGCAGCACTGTCGATCGCAAAACACCAGTGAAACAGTTTCAAGCCGGCAAAGCACCGGTCTTCTTGATCAGCCTCAAAGCCGGTGGCACAGGTCTCAACTTGACTGCGGCCGATACCGTCATCCACTACGATCCCTGGTGGAATCCGGCAGTGGAAGAACAGGCAACCGACCGCGCTCATCGCATCGGGCAGAATAAGCCGGTCTTCGTCTATCGGTTAATCACCACCGGTACTGTCGAAGAAAAGATGCTTAAGCGCCAGGACGAGAAACGCCTGATTGCCGATGGCATTTATGACAAAGGCACTACTCCTGGTGCCGTGACAAATCACTTCACCGAGCGCGATCTAAAATACCTGCTGGCACCTATTGAGGAGTGACGGCAGTACGACGCCGGGTTAATTCGGCGAATTCTAATGGAGATAGTGCCTCCTTCGCCTCATTGACGAATTTATCTATCCAGGTCTGCTGCTTCGCTTTTTCAGCACCGCGAATCAAGCAGAAATAAGCATTGGTCTTGTCCGCGAGACTATCCGTAAGCAGGCTTTGAACTTCGTCGACATAGTCCAGACAACCTTTCAAAAGAGCCAGCTGAACCAGTCGCGTTGCACCCGCCTGCGTATCCTTGAGCGCTCGTTCGTAATCCTGCCGATCAAAATCACTGCCGTCATCGGCATTATCGGCGCCGGCGTCATCGGTGTCACCGGTGTCATCGGTGTCATCGGTGTCGTCATCGCCGCACGCGTCAGCCGCCAGATCTGTCAAATCCGACGCGTCGTCCTCCAAGTATTCAAAGAGAGTTTCTAAATCCTCTTCGAGAAACTCCCCATAGCGTCCCTGTTCAAGGAAGGCGTCAACCTCAACTATGCGGATGCGCGTCAGAACAGGAACCGAGTAGTCGTCGAATTTCTTCTTCAGTTCGTCGTAAACAAATATGGTGCGCTCGGGCTCGACCAGTCTGTTCAGAGCTATCCACTCACCAATCAATGCAAAGTCGTCGTTGCCCTGCCGCATCAGTTTTTCCTGGGCGTCACGCATTGACCGTAATTTAAATCGGGCCGCGTCGTGGTGCTCGGATAACTTCGCGATCAGGGGGATCAGTTCGAACTGACGTCGATGCTTCCAGGTCGGCGAGTGGACACTCTCCTCCCAGATGGCTGAGAGTTGATCGAGTGCATGTTTCGGGCGGTCGTGCGCCTCAGCCTTCACCGCATCATCGAACATCGCCTGCAGTTTCTCATCGAGTTTCTTTCCTCGAAGTGGAAACAACTTCTTCGCGATGTCGCTCAAACCGTCCATGACAATTGCAGACAGATCGTCAGTCGAGCTTGATGATGTTGCGATTGAATCTTTCTACAACGTTCGGGTCCGGGAAAAGATTGACTTTGCCCTTGTCCTTCTCCGCATAATCGAAAAGGCTGAGCACGTAGCGGATGCTTTCCAGCCGGGCGCGCTTTTTATTGTTGGCGCGCACGATGATCCAAGGCGCAAAAGATGTGTGCGTGCGACTGAACATCTGTTCCTTGAATTGCGTGTACTTATCCCAGAGTTGCTGCGCCTCTTTGTCAATCGGGCTCAGCTTCCACTGCTTGAGAGGATTTTGCGCTCGCGATTCAAAGCGGCGCTGCTGCTCATCTTTGGAGATGGAGAACCAGAATTTGATGATCGTGATACCATCCTCATACAACATGTGCTCGTACTCGGGCACCTGTTGCATAAAGCGATCGTATTCCACCTTGGTCGAGAAACTCATCACCGGCTCAACCACCGCCCGGTTGTACCAGCTACGGTCGAAGAAGACGATTTCACCAGCGTTGGGCAACTGCTTAGAGTATCGCTGGAAGTACCATTGACCTCTCTCTTCTTCTGTCGGTTTCGGTAATGCCACCACGCGCAACGAACGTGGATTGAGGTGCTCGGTAAACCGACGAATCGTTCCACCCTTGCCCGCCGCGTCGCGTCCCTCGAATAAGATGATGACGCGCTTGCCCTGTTGCTGGATCCAGCGTTGTAACTTCACCAGTTCAATTTGCAGCAGCACCAGCTCATCTTCATACTTTAGGACGTCGAGAACATCTTTGACTTTGATGTTTCTCTCGCGCAGCATCTCCTTCAACCCGCGTGAACTGTTGAGCAGGTGCAGGTCTCCCTCTGTCAATTTATGCAGAGAGCGCTTGATCGAAACTTTCTTGTTGGCTGACGAATCGTCATTATCAGCCATGGCGCGATTGTTGTCGGCAAGCCTGGCACCATCACTGAGCCTGGCATCACCAGGATCTCTGGTCACACTTTTGCGATCGCCGCCCTTCTGTTTCTTCTTGTCGGCGATGGCAGCACCCTGTACCGCAATCTCGGCAGCAGCAGCGGCCGCCATAGCCTGCGCTCTGGTGGCAGGGTCGAGTTGGTCAGCGTCGTGCATGCTGGAGTCCGGCACATCCGCCCGAGTTTTGACGCCATTGACCGGCTCATCATCCGACGGAGACATTGGATCACCCCCTTGACGACCATCTCCCGGTCTGCCATTGGTTTTGTTGGAAAAATTAGTCATGGTGCGATTCGTCGACTCCAGAGCCATCAGTTTCTCTATTCCCCGACACACGCGAAAAACTTCGATTTGTCGCGTCATCGATGAAGACTCAAGCCTACCAGCGTGCGCGGCTCACGTACCAGTTACAATCAGCGACATGCAAATTTAATCAGCCCACTCGGTTCTCAAGCGGCAAGGCTTCACCGTGCAAAATCCGAATCCGAACCAACAAAACAAGCCCAACTCCGAACCGCCGAAGTCCAGCGCGGGTTTTGTCGTGTTCGCTCTGATCATCGGGCTGGTTTGTGTCTGGCAAGGCGTCTGCATGACCATGCAAGGCGGTAAAGAGCTCCTCGACGCCAGCCAACATTCGTCCACCACGACCACAACCGCCACAAGCGGGAGTGCCGCCAATCCGACAGGACCTGTCGCCGCCCAAAAATTCGATGGCACCGCCAATAAAGTTGCTTCGAGCGCAGTCACTGATGCAACCTTCTCCAACGCCGACTTCTCGATGAAGTATCCGAGCGCCTGGCAGAAGATACCACTGCCGGTGACGACAGCGGGAAAAATCCTCGACATCAGAACTTTGAACGGTGCCGTCAATGCGCTGATTACAACGGAGCCGGTGCCGCCAACAACTACTGCCGACGTCTGCGCTGATTCGGTGGTGGCAACCACTCAGAAAGTCCTCACCAACTTTGAACTGGTGTCGCGCTCACCTATTCAACTCAAACCGTTCAAAGGTGTGAAGCTGGTCATCAAAGGCAACATCAATCCACCTAAAGCGCAGTCAATCCGGTGCCAACAGGACATCGTCCTCTTCGTCACCAACAAAAAGGCGTACTGCATCGCGTTTACATCCTGGGATCGCTGGGCCAGAGAGTTTCAACCCGTGTTCAAAAATATGATCGACAGCATTGATGCGGGCAACACGAATTAATGGACAACAACATAGACATCTGGATTTTCGGAGCAAGTATTGTCGGCGGAGCCATCGGATTCTCCGCGCTCGGGGTCTGGCTGGCTCGGCGGTTCTCAAAGGACGGCCGCCTAAAACGCCACCATGAAGTCGCCGGTTACATGCTCTCCATTGTCGGCACACTTTACTCAGTCTTGCTGGGATTGGTGGTCGTCGACACTCAGTCAAAGTATCAAGAAGCCAGAGAGATGACCCAACGGGAAGCAGACAGCGCGCTCGATCTCTTCCATCTGGCTTATACGGCTCCCAAAGAAGTGAGGACAAAGCTCCACGGTCAGTTGCGCTCGTACATGCGAACTGTGATCGACGATGAATGGCCCTCGATTTTACGAACCGGTGCATTCAACGAAAACGCTAAGAGACCGTTTCGCGATATCTGGTGGACACTCACCCAGTACGAACCACAAACGGGCCGCGAACAGAACGCCTATCAAAACCTTCTGGATGAAATGGACGACTTCGCTGACGGGCGCCGGTATCGCTTGATTGTCAGCCAACAAGGATTGCCCTCGGTCATGTGGGGCGTCTTGATCGCCGGCGGCGCACTGACCGTTCTTTTCACTTACTTGTTCGAAGTCGAAGATGCCAGAGCGCAGGTCTTCATGACCGCTCTGGTCACTCTGGCGCTGTCCCTCAACCTGCTTCTGGTGGCGCTCTTCAATAATCCCTATAAAGGATACATGCGCATCACCTCGCGTCCATTTTTCTACGACCTCAAGGTCATGCAGGAGCTGGAGATGGAATACCACGACTGACTGAGCCGCGACAGCACCGCTGATCGTCGAGAATCCGGCACTGGATGGCTTTCGGTTCGGCACGTGGCTGATGCGTTGCGGCCATCACCTGTCTGACGACGCCCGTCTCGAGTTGTTGGCTTTTCGTCTCAACCACCACTGGGACGGCAGCCCACGACGGTTTCACATACTGTGCTGCTCCCTACCGGAATCAGGTCGACTATTCGTCGGGACAAATTTATTCGGTCGCATCTTCATGAATTGCTTCGGGCGGGCATAATCGAGGAAGAAAGTCAGATATTCACTCGGATCCGAAGACGGGAGACTCGTTTTGTCAAAGAAGGTCGGCGACCCTGCACTGCGCAAGTGGCTGCGTCCCATAGTTCTGGTGCACAAAGTTCCAGTATTTAAGCGCGTATGGATTTACATCTTCCTGATCGCAGTGTATTCCGTGGGCGCGGACATCATAACCGACGTTTATCACTTCCCTTCTTTCCGAGACTTGCAGAGTCTGTCCGCAGTCGGGATTATTCTCGGCTTGCTGCTCGTGTTTCGCACCAACTCGGCTTACGAACGATGGTGGGAAGGGCGCAAGTTGTGGGGACAACTAGTCAATGACTCTCGCAACCTCAGTCTCAAAGTCAGCGCTATCGACACTATCTCTCAAGCAGACAGAATACTGGTGGCGCAACTTTTGATTTCGTTTGCCTTCGCACTCAAACACCATTTGCGCGGCACCACTCCCACCGAGCCACTGCCGGGTATCGACCAGAGAGATTCAGAAGTGGAAGGTAAGCACCTGCCGCTCTATATAGCCGGCATTCTCTATCAGCGCATTTTGCAATGGCATCGCAAGCACGCCATCGACGGCATGATGCTCTGGCAACTCGATCCGCACGCCCGCGCTTTGATGGACATTTGCGGCAGTTGCGAGCGCATCAAGAACAGCCCGATCGCCATTTCGTATCGTGCCTTCATGCGACAGGGTATCGCTCTCACGTTGCTCGCCATGCCCTGGTACATGGCACCGGATTTTCCGCTGCTCTGGTATCTGCCGGTGATTTTGATCAGCGCATATTTCCTGATCGGCATCGAGCTGATTGCCGAAGACATCGAAGATCCATTCGGCTACGATGGTGATGATCTGCCGCTGGACAATATTTGCGCCACCATCCAGACCACGGTCGGACAAATACTTCCCATCGAGCAAAACCTCAGATTCACATCGAGCTATGTGATCAAGAAAGATCCGCACGGCGATTTGCTCTGAGCCCTCTAGCCGGCCACCCCATTAAAGATCGAACGCGCCACCACATTCGATGCCATTGACAACATGAGACGGCGCTCATAATCAAAGCCTGAAACGCCCAATATGAGCGGGGTTTCACAATTTGATGCTTTTCAGAATGTGCCGCTTTCAGTGGGGAAACCACCATGGCTTTTTTAGAGCGAAATCATACTATCTTGTCAGGGGTTAGGCGGTACTCACAAATATGTCATCCGAAAACGCGTTTTTCGGCCTGCAGCAGCGGGGGCCGGAAGCTGGTTTCGTGCACTCTTCTCCGGAAGAGTTAGCTGCATCCGTGTATGCCAACGTGCCGGCTGTGCCGACAAGAAAACCCGGACTGGCCGACTGGGCACAAGACAACATGCTGAATCCGGCTCTCAACGCCGGTCTGATCGATCCATTGAGAGCGATCACCCATTCAGTAAATGCCGTCACCAAAACGGTGGCAAAAGTCGAGATCCTCCCTGAGCCGGACAAGCTCGATGTGCCGGTGGCATCTCCAACCAGCGGCACCGGACTGACGCAAGGATTTTTCGGCGGTCTGGGCAGCATAGTACCGTATGCGATATCGGGCAAATTCGCCGGGTCGCTGTTGCGGGCCACCGGCAGTAAGCTCGCCGCCGAAGGTGCTCTGGCAAGTGTGCTCAAGAGCCAGAAGACAGCCATGATTCTCGGTGCCGGTACATACGACTTTTTCCGCGTGCCGGACGCCGGACAGACACGCTTCGGCAATGCCATGGGTGGTGTTGCCGGATTCACCGTATTCGAAACTATGAACCCTCTGATCAAGAGATTGCCCGGCATCCCGGCGAAGGGGCTGGGCATGCTGGCGATCGGTACGGTCGGAGCTTCATCGCAATTTGTCACGTCCGAACTGATTTCGAAAGGCACGGTCAATACCGAGATGCTCGGGCAGGTCGCCATGCAGGGCGGCGCACTTAATCTGGTGCTGCCCGGCACTCAACGCGGTTTAGAGAGAGTCGTCAACGAGAATAATGTTGCTCTCGGCAGAGGCATATACGGCGACCAGTTCTTACGCTCCAACTATGCAAAAGAACATCCTGAGCTGATCACGCCTTATGTGCGCAAGATGATCGAACAGAATCCGTGGGTGCGCATTCAGCCAGGCGCAAAACTTCCACAATACGTCCCGGGCAGCGGCCGCATAGAAATATCTCCGACGATGCCTAAGGAAAATCTGGGTCTGATGCTCTATCAACATTCGCAGAGCAAGCCCGGCACCGCAGCAGAAGGGCAGTATTCACTGGCGGCGGATCTTTTGAGGCAAGGAAAAACGGCGGAAGCACGTGAGGTCTTCGACAACGTGCGACTGGCACAAGAACTTGGCGTGCGGCAAGCCAATCATATAATGTCGAGAGAAACAGGCGGCGCAAGCGCGCTTGAAACGTTCGATGCGGCAGCAGCTATGCGCGACCTGCCCGCACAAAAGCTAGCCGGCGATCTGACCTACGGCGATGTCTGGAGCAGCGAGTGGCAACACTTCGTTGCCACCGGCGGCGAGTATCGTCCGCCCGTGCAATACATCGGCGCCGATGGCACCGCGGCCTATCAAAATCAGGACATGCGCCCTTATTACAAGGCAGCGCACGATGAAGTCAGTCTCGACAATATTACGCGCACGCTGGCCGGCAACAAGACGTTGCGCCTGGTGCGCTACGACAGCGGCGGACACTCGGCAGTCACGGTCGACAGCAAGCCGACGCTGCAATCAGCGGTGGACGGTCTTTTGATTTTCCAGTGGGACCGCGACAATATCTTCCAGGCACTGGCAGAACGCGCAGCCAAAAATGATCCGGTTCTAGGCAAGGCCCTGGAAATTTCGCCGGATGCAGCCAAAGCCGGACTGACTGCTTCGCTGAAGCACCACTTCCTCAACCAGTTCCGTTTCACCGACATCATCAACGACAAGGTGACCGGACTGGAACTGGGCAAACGCCCCAACATCAGATACAACCCGATGTCGCTGGCCGAAGTCGGCGATCCATGGGGACATGCGCAAAATGACTCGCTGGCATTCGTTGACTTCATGCTTTTCCATCAACTGAATAAAGGCGAATTGAAATGGAACGATCCAGCCATTCAACCTTATGCCGAAGCGTATGCAGCGCTGCTGCCTACGTACTTCAAAAAGATCCATGCGTGGGAAGACTGGGATCTGGGAGCCTGGGAAGACCGTCGCGGAGAACATGCATCCTCGCTCGGCACAGTCGTCGCGGCACTGCGCGAGCAACGACAGTTTCTTCAAGAGCATGGTCCGGTTGAGTACAAGGCGAACGACGGCAACACCTACAAAGTCACTGAAGCCGACGTCGCCGAGACGCTCGCCAAAGCTGAGGCAAAACTCAACGAAGTGCTTCCAAACGAATTCATCCGTGGCGAAGGCGGTGAGACACGACACACTGACGCCGCACTCGTCAATGCACTATTCCTGGGCGCCGTCTCCGGCAAACCGCTGGTGAGCGATGCGATGACCGTCCAAATTATCAACACCATCGAACGCGATCTGATGGGACCGATCGGAATTGCTCGTTATCCCAAAGATGTCTGGGATGGGCGTGTCAATCGCACCGATCTCGGACCTCGTCAGGAAGCGCAGTGGTCGCACGTTTCACCGATGATTTCAGTGATCTTCGGAGAGATGTATCGGCGCACTGGCAATCCCGAATACTTGCAGCGGCAGACCGAGCACTTCAACCGATCGCTGGGCACCGTCAACGAGCGCTGGAAAATACCCGAAGCTTATATCATCGATCCCCAGACTGGACGCTGGGTCTCCGATGCCAACGAGCCACTGGCGTGGGCGCAATCGGCCACCGTCCTGTCCATCGACGGAATGAAGCAGACCGTTCAGTATCAACAGATGCATGGACTGATGGCGGCACCGACAAAGCAGAAACTCGGATCATCAATTCGCAGTCTGTTCAAACTGGGGAGTTGAGCCTTCGCTGTTTTTCAACGAACTCCAACCCGTGTGCAAACTGGGTATTGACCGGCACATTTTCTTTGCAGAGGCGACATGAGTCGGCGCTCCAAAAAGGAATCTTGAACTCGACCAGATAGATAAAGCGCGGCACGTCCATGGCTTCGGCATCGCAGTTTCCTCGCGAGCAGTAAGCGGCGGCCGCCACCACTTCGCCGCCGGCGGACTTGACCGCCTGTGCAGTCTGGCGAATTGAATGTCCCGTGTTGATAATGTCGTCGACGATCAAAACTCTTTTGCCGCTCACCAGTTTGTCAAAACCACGCTTGAGCACAAATGGTGGACGCACTCCCAGACTGGCTCCGCCCGGCTCGCCATGCTCAGCAAAGACGGCCGGCAAATTGAGAAAGTGACCGACCCATTGCGACATAATCAATCCGCCCATCGCCGGACCGCAAACGATTTCGGCAGCCGCTGCCGGCGTTGACGACTGGACAGCCTGGGACATTAGCTGCCCCAGCCGTGCCACCTTATCTGTGTAAGGAATCAGCGCGTCTTTAGAGATCCAACCTGCACCGTGATCACCTGAGATGTAGACGAAGTGATCGTTGTCCAGAATCGTATTGCATTGACGCAAAATCTGCTGAGCTTCTTGGTCCAGCTCGGCGCGCCCATCCGGCATATCCATGCACCTCCACCGGCAGTGTAGCACGCATGCTCGCGCAGTTATCAAGCGGTCGCCGCAGCGTGTATGATTCTGGAGCAGACGGCACCTGCCACTTTTGTACGGCACTTGAAAGCCTGCTATGAGCGACATCACCATCGCACCAAGAATTGCCGGCGCAGGGCGCATTCGCTGCTGGGTAGCTGCCACTCATCAGAAATCGCAACCGGCTATCTCCTGGACTATCGACCAGGAACCGGCCAAGCCGCACGTCATAAAACCGATGCAGTCCACCTATCCGCCTGACCCGACCGGTTGCTTCACCGGCATTTTCGAATTTGTCGGATTGGACGACGGCCGGGTGTATTCCGTCTCGGCAACTTTGGCGAAAGGAGACACGGCGGCGCTTCGCACCGTCAGCGGTGTCAAACATGTGATGAACGACAGGTTCAATATTCTCCTGTTGTCTTGCTACGATTATCAAACCGACGTGGCCAGAAATTTGGACACCAAGGTTTCGCAACTTCCCGGCGTGAACAAGCCGAATCTCACCCTCTTGCTCGGCGACCAGGTCTATCTGGATGTGCCGGTGCGCTTTGCGTTTCTCGATGATGAATCATGGCTGGCCAAAGAGTTTGAAAGGCAGTACATGAACAACTTCGGCGACAGCTCCACATATGGCAAGGCGCTACGGCTGGCGCCGTCCCTGTCGATTCCCGACGATCACGAGTACTGGAACAACTACCCTCACGCCCAGGTGCACATTCACAATACATATTCGGCTGCCAGCCGCGCACGCTGGACACGCGCCGCCGAGCTCATGTATCAAGCCTTCCAGAGCAGCTCCGAGGAAGACTTTCGCGACCCGGTGTTTATGGACATCGACCCTTTTACATTCGCGTGCATCAACACGCGCAGCACCAGACTGGAACGCAACATCATGGACCGCCGCCAGTGGGAGATGCTCATGGATTGGACCGAGCGCGCCATTGCCAATCCCTATCGCATGGCCGTCATCGCCACCGGACAGTCGCTTATGCGCCGCAAGGCCAACGTCGTGAACGCCCAGATCAGAGACAGCGAGCTCCCTAATTACTCAGATTTTTGGATCTTCCAGAAGATGCTTGAGAAATTCGAAGAGGCTGGGCGCAAGTTTCTTCTTTTGACGGGCGATGTCCACTTCGGGCGCATCACTACAATGCGCTCTCGAAGAACCGGTGTCATCTGCGGTGCAGAAATTATCTCATCGCCGGTCTCGCTGGTGCAGGGCGTCGTGCCCCCGAAAGAGAATCAACCGATTGTGCCGGTCGAGTGGTGGCGCGCCTGGCCGCGCCATCCAGAACCGTCGGATTGCGAGGGACCGCTGACCAGACAGTTTATTTGCGATGTCGATTGGCGCCAGAAGGGCAATCATTTCGCGGTAGTTTCCCTGTACCCTTATCGCAACCAGGTCGATGTCATCTATCAACCCCTGCACCACGATGAAGTCCACAACAAAATGATCAAGAGAACGCTCTTCTATTAGTATCAGCCTGAGGATCTACATAATGCTGCCACTCATGAAATCGCAATCGACCGCGCCGAATGAAAACTTCGTCGAGTCTGTGCGCAATAAGGGCGAAACTAACAAAGAGTGGTTACGCCGGCACTGGGATCCAAACGACACTTCGCAAGTGGTGCTGGTGGGCGGCATATCGCCGACAGCTCAACGCATTCGCATCGCCCAGTCGCACTCGCGCCATGACTTCACACCCAGCCTCTGGTCGCATGTCGGACTCTTGATTTACGATCAAAAGCAGGATGTGTTCACCTGCTTCCAGGCATTCCCGCTGGTGGAGACGATGCCGCTCAACTATCCACCGGCAACCAACGCCATTTTTTCGCACAACTTCGACATGTTCGACGATCAGGCTCAGTTTCCTAACATCAGCTCAATTCCGGTGCCGGGTTTAGTCGACGACATATTGCAAGGCATCGAGCAGTTTAAATACCAGCGTGCCGTCTGCGACACCGTGCGGCTGACAATCGAATGGATGTCGTATTGCTGGGGAGTGAAAGCAGCCAGCCCCCTGCTTGAAGAAGCGGGCGAACCATCCGCCTGCTTCATAGAAAACGTCATGCGCGCCGTCGGCGTCGAGCTTTCACCTTCCGTCAATGCTCGCGTCGCCTGCCCGGAAACTATCTGGCAAAGCGCCATGTGGTGGCACGACTTCTATCAAGACCGCTTCGACGTGTCCGGCAACTGGCACGCACCACACTCGGTGTTCAGCGCTTAGCTCACTTGCCGGGGGCAGCACTGTTCGCGGCACAAACGATTGGCTGAATCGACGGACTGGTCCCCGTTGTTGGACAGCGCCGACTGATGATCCTCGACCAGCTCACGAATCATCTCGATAAAAATCGGATGGGCACCAGCCGTGGAGGCACGGTGCATAGTCACGCCCAGCTCCTCGCAAAGCGCCTTAGCTTCGGTATCCAGGTCATACAGAATTTCCATGTGATCGCTGACGAAACCAATCGGTGCGATCACGAGCAGTTTTTTGTCTTGCCCGTGCAGCGTGCGAATGTGGTCACAGATGTCGGGTTCCAACCACGGTTGCTGAGGAGGACCGCTGCGACTTTGATAAACCATGGCGAAGTCCGAGCAATCGACGCGAGAAGCCAGAAGCCGCGCGGTTTCGTCCAGTTGCACTGCATAGTCGCAGCCGCCGGCCATCGTCTGCGGAATACTGTGAGCCGTAAAGGCCACATGCACAGACCGCCGCTGTTCAGCCGGAAAACGAAAAATGGCATCGCGCAGATGCTCTTCATTGGCCTCAATAAAATACGGGTGACTGTAAAAGGGCGGAATTTTGTCGATCACAGGCGCACCGGGACCAACGGCCTGCCGCGCCCGCTCGATGTCGTCGAGGTACTGGCGACAGCTCGAATATGAGCTGTAAGCCGACGTCGCCAGAGCAATCGCCCGGGTGATGCCGTCATCGCGCATGCGCGCCACCGTGTCTTCCAACATCGGATGCCAGTTGCGGTTGCCCCAGTAAATCGGCAAGTTGATGCCGGAATCTTCGAACTCATCCTTTAAGTCGGCGAGCAACGCTCTGTTCAGGTCGTTGATAGGCGACACACCGCCAAACAAGTAATAGTGATGCGCCACCGCTTCCAGGCGGCTGTCGGGAATGTTTCTACCGCGAGTGACATTGCGCAGGAAAGGCATGACGTCGTCTTTCCCTTCCGGACCACCGAATGACACCAGAAGAAAGGCGTCGTACTCTCCGGATGTTTCCATTTGCACGCAAGCTCCAGATCCTTTCTCTATTCTACTCTCGGATGCCGCACTCGTGTCCAGCGCTACTACCAGAGCACCCGCTCCGCAGTATTTAATCTGCACGTTGCAGCAGCGTCCGCGTCCGCGTCCGCGTCCGAGGCTGCAAGAATGCCACCACCGACGGTGCAATGTTCGGCGGGCGCGTCACTCGCCGGCAAAAGCCGGACCGGTTGTCATACAGCACAACTGCCCAGTTGCTTAAGGCAAAGCCTGCTTATCAGTTGAAATAAAAGCCGTTAGGTAAGATCATATGGAGCTGTCTAGTCAACGGAGTTGAGCGAAATGCGCCACCAGACCATCACCTCGGATTTCAAGGGTACCGGATTTCGGAAACAAGCCACCCGCTTCGCCGTGGGACTCGCCCTCCTGACCATGGTCTGCCAGGGCTTGGGAATGCCGGCCGCGCATGCGGAACCGCCGACCGCCGAACAACTGACAGCCAATGCCAGCAAATCGCTGGAAGCGATGACCGACTTCAAAGATCCGAACTTCTCCATGAAGTTTCCGACCAGCTGGGATAAGGAGACCGACGGCTTGCCGCCCTCCCAGATTTTGAGAGCCAAAACAATCATGGGCGCAGTCAACTTGATCGTGGTTGCCGACAAGAGCCCGAACGCCGAATCGATCGACAAGTTTGCCGATACGAATGTGAACGGTCTCAAAGAAGCCTTCGGCGACAAGCTGACCATCAGCACCAATGAGCCGATCAAATTGAAAAACACCACCGGTCGGTTGCTGGTGATGGGCCAAGAAATGAAGGACGAAGGCAAGGACCCGATCAAGTTCAAGCAATACATGGTGCTCTTCGTTTCCAACGGCACCGGTTATGGCATGACATGCACCACCATCGATTCCTGGTATCCGATCTTTGAAAAGGTCTTCAAAGCCATGGCCGATTCGGTCGAAGTAGCTCAAGTCGCTAAGACCGAAGCCAGCGCTGCGCCGAAGACCGAAGCCAGCGACTAGTTTGACTGCGTCGTCATCCCCGAGCGGGGACGAAACGTTTTCGCACGGGACGATCATTGACGAACGGTACCAACTCCTTTCCCCCCTCGGACAGGGCGGGATGTGCACGGTCTATCGCGCGCTCGAACTCAACGTGGAACGCGTGGTGGCGCTCAAGTTCTTGCGCGCACACCTGACCGGCAATCCGGAGGCAGTCAAACGGTTTCAGCGTGAAGCCGTCGCAATTGCCGCGCTGGAACACCCGTTGATCGTGAAGGTCTTCGGTTTTGGCTTGTGGCAATCGCACCCCTACATTGTGCTGGAATATTTAGACGGCAAAAGCCTCGCCCACTTGCTCGCGACCCAAGAACGACTGCCCATGCAGAGAGCTCAGCACCTGTTCGCGCAAATTTGCGACGCGCTGGTGCACGCGCACGGACAAGGCGTTATTCACCGAGACCTCAAACCGAGCAACGTCATGTTGGTCGGAGCCGAAGACCAGATCAAACTCGTCGACTTCGGCATCGCCAAAATACTCCCCGAATCCAGCACCGAAATGCAAGCTCTCACGCGCAGCGGCGACCTCGTCGGTTCAGTCAGTTATATGAGTCCAGAACAACTGGCCGCTCGCGAAGTGGACGCACGCTCGGACATCTATTCATTCGGTTGTCTGATGTACGAGACTCTGGAGGGTCAGCCGCCATTCGTCGGCGAGACTTCATTCGAAATAGCGGCTGCCCATTTAAACGACGCGCCACCGCGAGGAAAACATCTGGCGGAACTGCAGGCGATTATTCAATCATGCCTGTCTAAATCAGCGGCAGAACGTCCACAGTCAGCCG
This sequence comes from Candidatus Obscuribacterales bacterium, assembly GCA_046328035.1. Classification (GTDB taxonomy): domain Bacteria; phylum Cyanobacteriota; class Vampirovibrionia; order Obscuribacterales; family Obscuribacteraceae; genus JBGASG01. The sequence goes on from JAXLXI010000015.1 coordinate 56,288, forward strand.
CCGAACTCAAGTCGGTGCTAGCCAATCCGCGCGCCGCCCAATCCAAATTTGTCTTGCCGGCAGGACGCCGGCTCAATCGCCGGCAAGCTCTGATCGGTTTTGCGGTGTTATTAATGGTATCGGCAGTGGTGCTAACCATTCTCGTCAAGCGCATCGAAGACCAAAGCCGTGCGGTCAAGCAGTTGGAACAATCCCTGGCTCCGCCGGCAAGCACTTATCCACATGCAGTAACGGCGACAGTGCTGCTCAACAAACAGCAGGCTCAACACTACCTCGCCGCTCATGAATGGGACAAAGCCATCCCGCACCTGACGATCCTGGTCGACAATGCCGATTCATTCGCACCGCAAGAAAAAACCGGCATGCAGTTGCAGCTTGCCTATTGCAATCTGCAAGCGAAGCACTACAGCCGCGCGCAAGCAGTGCTGCAGGAGCTTGAGAGAAGTCCGATGTCACTGAGCGAACGATTTACCGTGCTGACTCTAAAAGCCGACCTGAACACCGAGACCAGACATTTCAAGGAAGCCCTGCCTCTGCGCATCGAGAGCCTAAGGATGGCGAGGCAGATGCGATCGCAGATCGACCCGACAATCAAGTGCGCGTCGATCCTGCAAACCGCAGTTGCCTACGAACGCTGCGGTGAGTACGAAAAAGCGCTGCCGCTCTTCGTCGAGTCGCTATCTATTTCGACGCCGAACGCTCGCACAAGTGAGCTTTACCTCGAGCTCTACATCAATGGGCTGATCGAATCAGGCTCCACCCACATCAAACTCGCCGCGCGGCTTTTAAACCGCGCTGCGCCCGATGCAAACAAGCACTACGAAGCCGGCATCAAAGAGTTGCAGGAAGCAAGTGTGCAGCCGACGTCACCCAACTCTACAGCGGGTCATTATGCGGAGAAAGGGCAGGTCCTTCTGCAGCAGGCTCTCAAGCGCAACTGGTACCGTCAGCAGGAGTTCCTCAGCCCCGTTCTCTGATTTAGACCTCCCTCGATCTGAGAATGGCTGTTATCTGGCGAATCGCTTCAGTTTCGCCGTCTCGACCGCGCAGTCCAGCAACATCTCGTCACCACCCGCAGCTGCCATGAAGGACAGTCCGGTGAACGATGTTTCACTCAGCTTGACCGGCACGGCAACCTGAGGTGTACCCAATAGTGGTGCCAGAACCGACATCTTCATAGTATTGATGCGATTTTGATCTATCTCTTCCGCGGTAGCACCCAGAAGCGGCGGCAACGCAGGCACCGTCGGTAAACAGAGCATCGTGCGAGGAGCATTTAACAACTTGCCGAACTGCCCCTGCATCTGCGTGCGAAATGCCGAGGCTTCCGCAAATTGCTCTTCGGTGACGGTGCTGGCAATCTCGAAGCGCTTCCTGACGGCATCCCCGAATTGAGGCTTCGCGTCAGTGATCCATTGACCGTGCACCTGCCAGCATTCAAAGCCCTGCACGCGGCGAAACGTGTTGACAAAGTTATCCCAGCCCAACGCGGCAAACGAGATTTCGAGCACTTTGTAGCCGCATTGATCCAGGGCTCGTAAAGCGCCGGTGAGAGCCGGTTTGATCTCCTCGCTGCAGGCATCGAAGGCGTCCTGCGCCAGCAAAATCGTGCCCACTCCCGAGCGAAAGCCGGAGTCGACAAAACTTTGCCCGAGAAGAACTGAACCACACACCTTCAATCCCGATGCAGTCCGCGAGAACCAGCCAACGGTATCCAGACTGGGTGCCAGCGGCACCACGCCGGCAATCGGCACGCGACCGTGCGTGGGACGAAACCCGAAGATACCGCAATAACAAGCGGGCACGCGCACCGACCCGGCAGTGTCGGAACCCAGCGCATATTCGACGACGCCACCGGCAACCGCGGATGCCGAGCCGCTCGACGAACCACCGGGCTCCCGGTCTGGGAACTGCGCGTTGAGCGGCGTTCCATAATGAACATTGATGCCGTCCATGCCGTAGGCAAGTTCGTCCATGTTCGTCTTGCCGCGTAGCGTGCAGCCGGCGGCAAGCATTCTGTCCACCGCCGGTGCGGTCCGCGACGCCGGCTCATGCGTACGCTCCCAATCGGGATTTCCGCAACCGGTCACGTATCCTTCGACATCAAACAGTTCCTTGGCGACAAAGCTGGTGCCGGCCAGCGGTCCCTGTTCGGCACCAGATATGGTGAGTTCCCGAATGACTCCAAACTGGTCAGCAGTTGTCGTGCCCGGCATGATGCACCTCCGGTTCTAGTTTTTCTGATTCAGGTCAGCGGAGCTGCTTGAAGTGCCCGCTGCGCCTCCAGCTTCGCTCTTGCCCTTTTCGGTCGGCGCACCCTCAGGCGGATTGCGCCCGAATGTCGTGGTCTCCGACCCGTCTTTATAGGTCGATTTGACAGTCCAGAAGTCTTTGTGAACTTTCCATTTGTCGCCGTCGGCTACGAGTATGGCTGAGCCTGTCATCGAAAAACCAGGATGCTTGGAAGCTTCCAGAAAACGCTGCGGTATCGCTTGTGGTGCCAGATCCAAATAGATGCGATCGCCTTTAACAGTCTTAGAAACAATCTTCACAGCTGTCGGCTCACCCTTGAGGGCATCCATGAAGAATGCCATCAGTCCGGGCTCCTCAAGCATTGATTTGAGCTTTGGATCAGGAGGCATCGGTGTGTACCAGCTCTCCAGATCGAGCAAAGTCTTCGCCTTTGGAATGGCTTGATAATAGCGAGACAGGAATGCCTCGATCGACTCGGCGGGCGCGGCCTGTGAAGGCGGTAGTGCCAACAGCTCCAGCAGCGCAACAGCCAACGGCACGAGGTCCTGTCGAATTCGGCGACCTGAAAGTTTCATGCTGACCTCTCCTGTGAGCACCTCGCCTACCAGCAACGCTGTTTCAGCTGTGGCATCGCAGTATACCGTAAAGCCCGATGTGACGGGCAAGCGGCAGCCACTGTGCAACTATTGCCTATCGGCGTCATCAGGCGTACAATGGACGCAGTGCTCCGGACTCCGTCACATCGTCGGTCTCCCTTGTGACACCGGGCGTAGGAAACCTCCACCACTACACCATGGGGTTAATCTCTGATGGGGAACGAGGATCTGGGCGAGGAATCCTTCACAGTTCAAGATTTAATGGACAGGCTGGCAGCCTGCGTCGATCACGAATTTCGCATCGCGCTGGCAGATCGTTCGGACACGCCTCTGGAAGTGTTGCTGGTTCTCATCGAAGATGAACATCCCGATGTGCGCTATGCAATCGCCGAAAACCACAATGTCGACGAAGCCTTGCTGCGGCGGCTCATCGAGGACTGCAATCCATATGTGGCGCATCGCGCGCAGCGAACTCTCGCCCGCATCGGGCATGAGATTCAGTCCAGTGCATGACCTGTATCATCGAGGGCGGTATCACTTGCCAGGAGACCGTCAGCCATCCGCACGATGCGCGTCGCTACCTGCATTACACGTTGATCGTGTGTCACCAGCAACACCGAGACGCCTTCATTACTTGTGATGTCCTGCAGCAATTGAATCACATCCTGCGCCGAAGCAGCATCCAGCGAGGCAGTCGGCTCATCGGCCAGAATCAAACGAGGATTGCCGGCCAGCGACCTTGCGATCGCAACCCGTTGCTTTTGCCCTCCTGAAAGCTGCGCAGGAAACTTGTGCCGGTGGTCTGCCAGTCCCACGCGACCGAGCAACATCTCCGCCTGCCGAGTTGCGTCCGCACCCTGCAATCCCGCCAGCTCCGCGGCGACAACAACGTTCTGGCGGGCGGTCAGAAAACTGAGCAAGTTGTGGTGCTGAAATATGAAACCTATGCGTCGCCGAGTCTGCGCTCTGGTGAACTCGCCGGCGCCGGAGAGTTCTTCACCGAGCACTTGCAGGCTGCCGTGCTGCGACTGGCGCAGCGCACCGCATAGCGAGAGAAACGTCGTCTTACCGGAGCCGGAGGGTCCGGTAACCACGCACAACTCTCCTTGGGCTAGCTCGAAGTTGACGTCTGCCAGAACTTGCTGCTTCTGATTTCCGCTGCCGTAGCTGTACTCAACTTTTCGCGCCACCACCGGCATACCGCTAAACATAGTATTCATCCTCAAAATACCGACGCCGGGTCAGCCTTGCGCAGTCTCTCGGCCGCAAGCATTGCCGACACGCAGCACATGACCGTCACCAGTGCCACCACAAATGCCGCAGTCGAAACCGACATATTCATGGGCAAACCGGTGACATCGCGAGTCATTTCGTACAGCTTGAGAGAAACTGCCAGTCCCGGCAAGAAACCGGCGCACGACAAAATAATCGCCTGCTCCAGCACCATCTCGGACAGAGCCGCGTGCTGATATCCGATCGCCTTCAGTGTGGCATATTCGGACAAGTGCTCATTGACGTTGGCATAAAGAATCTGGTACACCACCGCGGCTCCCACCACCAGCCCCAGCGCCACGCCGATCGAAAAGATAAATCCGATGGCGGTAGTCTGGCGCCAGTAGTTTTGTTCAGCCTGCACGAACTGGTTTTTCGTCAAGACTCGCACATCAGAACCCAGCTGTGATTGCAACAGTTTCTGCACCGTCTGCAGTGGCGCGTTGGCACGCAATCGCACTACGCCTATATCAACGGCACCGGCGCGTCGTCCAGGGAATATGTGGCGGAACGTATCATCGCTGACGATGGCATTACCATCAGCAGAGAACGAGGCGCCCATTTTGAAGAGACCACTGACGCGCAGAGTCGCCTTGCCCATGTCCAGGCTGGGGTGGCGTCCAAGTCTCCAGTCATCGGCGATCGGTCCGATCTCCTTCCTGGAGGCGCGGTCGAACAAAACATTATCGCGCCGGCTCAGGGCACCTCTCTGGGCAGTCACCTCGGGCAGCCCAATTAGATCGTCGGCAGGTGATGTGCCCACTACGAGAATGCGCCTGGAGCTGTTTTCCTGGTGCGGCGTAATCGAAGACGCGAATCCGATATATAGAGCACCGACCGACTGAACCTCGTCTTGCGCTCTGGCTTGATAGAGAATACGCCGGGAGTATTGCTTCATATTCGCCAGGGCGGTGGACCTGGCGTCAACTATGAAAAGTTCGCCGGTGAGATGTTCGTGCAGCAGGGTGGCACTGCTGAAGAGCGCCGATTGAAAGCCGAACTCCATGAACATCAAAATTACGGCAAATGAAACCGCTGCGATGGCAACAGCAAATCGAGCCCGCTCATGCACGAGTTGATACCAGCTCAACGGGATAGCGAGGGGAAGCATCACTTGCTCCTCGCGATTTCGACGTCGACACGCGCATTGGCGGCTGTCGCTGTCGCGCCGTCCCTGACCCGGATGCGCACCTCGACAATCCGTGCTTCCGTGTCGGCGGCGCTGTCGGCATCTAGATTGGTCTGCCGTCCCACCGAAAGACCGATCGACTCTACAACGCCATGCAACGGTCCCCCCAGGCTAGCACCGGTTATGGTGGCACCTTGCCCAGGGCGCACTGTGCCGATATCGCTCTCGAACACCTCAGCTATGACAATCAAATGCCTCGTATCGCAGATTTGCAGGATGCCTTCATTGCCGACGACTTCCCCGGCGCGTGTGTGGATCTTGATCACCTTCCCGGATACTGGTGACGTGACTTTGTCCAGAGCCAGCTTTTGCCGGGCAATCTGGACTCTGGATATCGCCTGTTTGACTTCCGCCAGGGCAGTATTCTCGTCGCAGGGGCGCACCTGACACATGCCTTGGAGAAGAAACTGCTGCTGCTGCCATTGCTGTGACGCGGTGTCGAAGGATTGCTTTTTACTGTCGCGCAGCGACGCTGAAACAGCGCCTTGCTCGTACAACATTTGGTAGCGCCCGTATTCGGTTTTAGCGGTGTCCATCTCAGAGCGCGCCCGTTCAATGACGGCCGCCTGGGCGGACAGATCGGCAGGCTTGGCATCGGCGCGCACCTGCTCGAGGTGGCAGCGACTGCGGTCAAGGTCGGCAAGCGCCTCCTGCAACTCGGCCTCGTGCAATGCCCGGGTATCCATGTATGCCACCACTTCGCCGGAACGGACCCACTGTCCCTCACTGACGCACACACGTCCGACCCGTGTGCCGCTGCTGGTCGGAGGATAGATAACCGTCATCTCACTGGCGGGCGCCAATCTGCCCAGCGCCATTACCCTCGCGGGAACTGCCGGATACTCATGTCGCGAGCGCGTGACACTGTTGATCTGCGACGCGTTGATCTGCGACAAGTTGACCTGCGAGTTGTCGGCATCTCGCTGGAAATTGCTCACGGCGCCCTGAATGACGAAGCCGCTGGCTAGCATAAATACAGGAATGCTCCATTTGACGTTCATTGGCTTGCACCGGAAAAGAACCTTGCTTTGAGGGGAGTGGGGTTTGGATTTTGAGGACCTTTTTTGCAACGCGAGTCTTTGCTCACGTTTGCTATAATACGAGCAAATGCTCGCTTTTGTCAAGGGTAGCGATACGCTTATATGAAAGGTCCAGGAATACCAGAATCAAACATGCGCCGGCTTCCCCAGCAGGATCGCTCGGCGGCGCGTATTAGTGTGATCTTGGATGCCGCCGAACGGGTGTTCACCGATGTCGGCTACGACAACGCGACCACCAACGCCATAGCCAGAGAGGCGGGCACCTCGATTGGATCCTTATATAGGTTCTTTCCGGATAAGAAAGCTCTGTTCACAGCACTGTCCGAACGCTACTCGCGGCAGATTCTCGACCTCTTTCGCAAAAAGGTGACTCCCGAATTTCTCAAGCTCGATGTTCCAGAAATCGTCGAACAAATCTTCGACATGCTCGACGAGTTTTTCGTGCAAAATCCCAGTTTTGAGGCGATCATCGTTTTGGCCGATGCGTCACCCGAGATCGCAGAAGAGGAGAAACTCATGCGCGAGAACACAGCACGCGTGTTGGCGGAGATATTCGGCATGCGCGTGCGCGATATTCCACCAAAACGTCGCATGCTTATGGCACTTACGTGCATTTCGCTTATGAATTCCTTTCAACGGACTTGTCTTGCGCAGTTCAGTAATTTTTCGCGCGCCGCCATCAAGGCGGAGTACAAGCTGGCGATTGCCGGATACCTGGACAACGCGCTTCGCGCACCCCGCTAAGGCTGAAAGAATTATCTCGAAATTTCTTTCCAACCTCTGCTCAGTCGAAAGGAGGGAGCGTTGGCGTTGTGAGCAGGATTGCTCATTTCGAGGGGTCTAAATGAGCAATTCTGCTCACGGACCCGGGATTTAATGTTTTTTTCGATCACTGCCGCCCCCCAATATGAGCAATCCTGCACGCGCAGAGTTTGGGCGAAATTTGAATCACCCCTCAAGCGTTTATTCGTGCGGAATCGGAGCCCATTTTTCACAGACTGAAGCCCCGAAAGAAATTTGTCGAAATTTCTTTCCACCCTCCGGGCGCGCGTAGCGATGGGCGCGGAGCCCGGATCAGCCGATCCCCAGCTTGTGCTGCAACTCCTCGAGAGACACCCCCTTGGTTTCGGGATAGTAGAGCAGCACCACGATCAATTGCACAATCATCATCACACCAAATACGGCAAATGGCAGCCCACCCGAAGATTGGGCAACCACCGGAAATGCCGCCGAAATTATCGCATTCATGACCCAATGCGAGGAACTGCCCAGACTCTGCCCACGCGCGCGCACCGGGGTGGGAAAAATCTCGCTGATATAAACCCAGATCACCGACCCTTGCGAAAACGCGAAAAATCCAATGTAGGCCATCAATAACCAGATCAAGGCATTCTCGTTAGCGTGCATGTAGAATATCGCCGCCACTCCGAAGAGACAGAGCGCCGTACCCACCGCTCCGATCAGTAGCAATGGCTTACGCCCGAATTTATCGATCGACGCCATGGCGAACAGAGTAAAAACGAGATTGGTACCACCGACGATCACCGCCTGGATGTTCCCCGACAAGCTGCTGAAGCCCGCCTTAGCGAAAATGTCGTTTAGATAATAGAGAATCGCATTGATACCGGACAACTGATTGAACATGCCAATCGTCAACGCCAAGAAGATCGGCTTCAAATACTTGCGAGAGAAAAGACGCTCTTTCTGCCGTGACACCTCCTCACCCAGCGACGCGACGATCTCCTGCAACTCGGCATCCGGATCGCCAACGCCGGTTAACTGCAATACGGCACGCGCCTCATCCCGCAAGCCTCTGCTCACCAACCAGCGAGGGCTGCGAGGAATGAAAAACAACATTAGAAGAAATAGCACCGCCGGCAGTGCCGAAACACCCAGCTGCCATCGCCATTCGTCCATGCCCAGATGCTGCAATCCGATCACATAGTTAGAGAAGTATGCCAGCAGAATGCCGATCACGATATTGACCTGAAACATCCCCACCAGTCGTCCGCGCCAGGCAGCCGGCGCCAGTTCGGCGATATAGACGGGTCCCAGCACAGAGGAAGCACCAATGCCCAATCCACCGATGAAGCGGAAAATCAAAAGCGACCACCAGTTCCAGGCCAGCGCACAGCCAAGTGCCGATACCACATACAGTGCGGCAGTGATGCGCAACGACTCGCGAGCGCCCAGTTTCTCACCGGGAATGCCAGCCAGCATCGCACTGATAACAGTGCCCCACAATGCACTGGACACGGTAATTCCCAGTGCTGCCGGATCCAGCCTGAACGTTTCCACCAGCGAGTGCGTGGTCCCGGAAATTACAGCCGTGTCAAATCCAAAGAGCAGCCCGCCGAGCGCTCCGACAATGCTGCTCTTTATAAGGTGAAGGTAGCGCATTCCGCCTCCGTGAGCGTCATGCTTATGGAGTCTGCTTGAGCGGACCCTTGTGCCAGATCAACATTTGCGGCGGATCGCCTGACACGGTCGCAAACAGCGCATAATGCTGCGCATCCGGAAAGATGCTCACCTTCTCTTCCAGGGTCTCAGCGAGCGCTTTCTGAATCGTCTCATCATCCACACCAGGTCCGAAGCCACCGCAGGTAGCGCCATGCGCCGACCAGCCCATAGTGCGTACACCTTTACCGTAGCAATAATTGCTGGCTCTGGATTGATCCATCATCATGGGACTGCCCCCGACATCCGTCTCAACCCATATGCGCGAGTGGTCGATGCGGGTCAGTTTTTCAAATTCCAGCTGCACGGCGCGATGAAAACGCCGCTCAATGCACATCTGCAAAAATCCGAGCACTTCGTCGCTATCGCTCGGAACGTAGTCCAGTTTCCAGCCACTCATGACAATTTCTCCCTGGCGGCGCAACAGTACCCGACCTCCGCCGCGTCGACCTATTGTATCAGCGCCGCCTACCGCAGACCAGTCGCCCACCGCAGACCAGTCGCCAATCTAAGGATCAGCCGTCTGCTTCTGCAGTTCGTTTTTCACAAGCGGATAAGCCCTCAGTTTCTCTTTCCTGGACACATCCATGAAACGCGCTTCAAAACTTAGTTGCAGTGCTTCCGCGTAGCGTTTCTCCTTCCAGAGAACCGACGCATACTGGCGAAGCACTACCGGATAGTACTGTGAGTCTTTGAAGGCTTCCCGCAATTCAGGTAAACAACGCTCGTCATAGCGGACCCCCTTCACATTGTCCGGCACGGAAATCGTGTTGGGCGAAGGCCAATCTCCCGTGGTGGCACCAATGTAATTCAAATACAACACTCCGATCGCCGCGTCTTGCTTCCAATACTTCGTGCTCAACCAGTGGGACTCCGCCAGCATATAGCTGGAAGCGGCATGCACCGGAATGCCCGCCCGCAGACTGCAGTCGCCTCGGCGCGCGTGGATGAAGCCCAAACGCGGATCGTACAGACTTTTCACCACGCGCGGAAATGCGACCATGTCCGTTTTCAGATACTCGCTGTTCGCATCCTCATACTTCTTCTGCCAGAAGAGTGCATTCGCCACTCGCAGTTGAGTGCGGTAGTAAGGTTTGGTGTAAATCTCTTTGAGCTGTTTCCATGGTTCCAGGGCCTTCTGCCCCTCAGTCACGCATCGCGGAAAGTCTCTCCTGCCATAGGCACCGAGCGAAGCAATTTCGTGCACGCGAGCGGCCAGATGCGGATCCTTCGCAATTGCCGGCATGGCAATCAACTTCTTCATCATCCCATCAGCTTCAACACAGCGCTCGTAATATGGATAAGAATGTCCAGGCTCGTACGTGGTGCCTTCATCATCCACAAGAAATTCTTCAAAGAAACCCAGATGGCGAGCCATCTCATCTCGATTTAGCGACTTGGGACTGCGCAAGAAACTATTGATGTACTTTGCCGACTTGTCCAGCTGGTCCTGCCGTTTCTCGTACTCCTCGTAATTGAGAAATACGCCCGGATCTTCATAGTGCCAGGTCCAGCCGTCGGGTCCAGGTTTTGCCGGATTCCAGTCGGACGGAATCAGTGAATAGGTAAAGACCGCAGCTGCGGTAAGCAGCATCAACATCAGCGCGCCAACGGCGCCCCAAACCCATCCCGACGTTCGGCGCCCCGGCGTCGGGGGCTTGCGCACCGGCACCATACTGGGATTTGCCAGAGCGGATGAAAACTCAGACGCGGACTGAAATCGATCCTGCGCATCCTTCGCCATCGACTTCGCAACTACTTGATTCAGCTGCGACGAAACGCCGGCAATCGGGTCCGCCGCATCACTTACATGCTTATGCAAGGTCTGCAGGATGTTCTCGCCGCGATGCGGTGGGTGACCGCTCAGCATCTCGTACACCACGCATCCCAAAGAATAGATGTCGCTGCGCTTATCGAGCGGATTACCCAGGCACTGCTCGGGCGACATATACTGCGGTGTGCCGAGCATCTCGCCCGTCTGCGTCAGATGCTGCTGCAACTCTTCGCCGCTCAAAATTTTGGCGATCCCGAAGTCGACCACCTTCACTACGTCGTTGCCGTCTGCATCCTTGAGAAGCATAATGTTGGCTGGCTTGATGTCGCGATGAACGATGCCGTGCTGGTGAGCGTGTTCGAGCGCCTCACACGTCTGGCGCGCAATATTGATACTACGTTCGGTGCCCAGCTTGTCGGTATTTTCGAAGACTTCTCGCAGCGATAGTCCGTCGAGCCATTCCATGACGAGAAACGGCCCGGCACTTTCGTCGACCCCGAATTCGGTGACCTTCACTATGTGCGGATGGTTCAAAGCAATAGTGGCCGCCGCTTCCTGCTTAAAACGCCGGACGCTGCTCTCGTCAATGGCATCATCGCTGAGCACAACCTTGATAGCCATTATGCGGTCTAGGATCACGTGCCGAGCCTTGAACACCGCACTCATGCCGCCGCTGGATAACAGCGTGATGATTTCGTAGTGCCCGCCGATCTGCTTGCCTACGAGAGCTTGGGCACGCTTGTACGCCTTATTGACGCTGCTGCTGTCAGCTGCCGATTTCGTGCGCGTGGAATTCTCTTCATCGACCGCGCGCAGCTCGGGCAATTCCTCTTGTTGCTTGACTTCAGGTCGTTTGCGCTCCATAGAGCCACTATACCCGGAAATCTCACGATTCCGGCTGGGCTGGACGACAGAATGACCCGATCGTCAGATCGAGTCATCCGGTCTACGGTGGCATTGAACAGGCAGAGCTCACTGCCACTGTATGTAGTGCTAGCTCAGGAACGCTCGTTTGCCCGGCTTCCGGCACGCCAACCGGGCATTACTGGACATAATCAGTGTCCAAAGCAAAACGGGCAATCCGGCAGCGGTCCCTCGCTAGCAGTATCCATTTCTGGTGGAATGAAAAAGTAATGTTGTTCGTTGATAGTGCAGCGCCACCATCCGCGCCTGTGAAAGGAAGGCTCAGAGCCGCGCCACTGATTGGGCTTCTGATGAACAGCTTTCAGGCAATCCTCGACACTCGGATGCCCACCTGCGCAGCAGGGACATCCCGGACCGGCGCCCTCAGCTGTGGGCTCCGCACTGTCGCTTTGCCAAACATGCCCCGGACCGGCCGGACAAATCCACCAGACACGACGGTGGAGGTCGTTTCCCATCTCGCTTTTCATTTTTTCACCCAGTGCACGCGCCGGCTCCCAGCAAATCCGTCGCTGCCAAGATAATTATCACGAAGCTTTCCAACAAGGGCATTGGAAAGCAAAAAGCCTATGGGATGCGGCTCTAAACGTGCTGCTCATGGCCACTTTCAGACACTGAGCCCAACCCACCTGTCTTAATGAATACCCGCCCCGGTGCGCAAGCCGACCCGATTATCGAAAATCCCCTGGTCGATGCGAAAAGAATCCGTGCCGATTTTCATATCACCGGAGAATGGATATCCGAACAGTGCTACCAGATAAACGTTAAGCGAGATCAGCACTGCCACCATTGCCGTCATGGCGATCTGCAACTTGAGATTTTCCAGGCCGAAGAAGAAGGTGAAGAAGATCGTGATTGCACCACCGACAATCAGCGTGAACCATTCAGCATTATCAACTCCGTTCAGAGCCATGTTGATGCGCTGCCGACGCGCCTTCCACATATCTCCGGCATCTGCCACCATGAGCGGGAAAAGTGCCTTTTGATTCTCGCTAACCGGTTCGAAATTCATCAGCGATTGCATGAGATCCACTGCTGTCTTGTGAGCTACCGGACAGTAAGCACCCTCGTCCATGTCGTCCCACTCCGTGTCGATGACTGCGCTGGCGTAGTTGACGCAGATGGTTCGCACTTCGTCTCGTTTCTTCTCAGGCAGACATTGAGCGAGAACATACACGTCAGCCAGGCAATTGGCTTCGCGCTCTGTCACTTCTCGCGCCAGCGAAAACTTGGACATAGCGTCAACGACAACCAACCCCAACAATACCGCATAGAGCGTGCCGACGACGGACAGCAAATAACCGCCGACATCGTGCGACGAGCGCAGCCGCTCGAGATCGATGACTTTGCGCGTGATCAGAAGTCCGATAACAGCCAGAATCGCGCTGCTCAGCACGAGCAGTACGCCGCCGCCGTATGTGTCCAATCCCATCGCTCTACTCCTTGCACCATATTTGATACCGCTATCCGGTCGCAGCCCTGACGCGCCGTGTCCAGGCACTGATAATAATAAACCACCGCCCACCACCAAGCCCTTGGCAAGCAATCGCTGTCAACCAGATCTAGATCCAGACGTTTTCTTAGTCTATCTATGGGGTAAAGGGCCACTGGGGCTAATCTTTCGGCGTATTGCCCACAGGGCGTCATGCTTACTCTCTCCAACCAGTCGATAACCCATAAAGGGCTGATTCTCGTGGCGGTGCCCGTGGCATTGGGCATCTGCGTCATGGCGGCATTGCTCTTTCTGGTGCACGAAGAAGAACTGGCGACCACATTCGAATCAGGACAAGCAGCCCAGTCCTCGGCCAGCCATCCGCCCGCCCATTCATCGCAACACTATCGGCAACTGATCGAACAGACCGTCCTGATCGGCAGCCTGATCAATATCGCCGCCAGCGTAGCTGTGGTGGTGGTCTTCGGCTCCAGTATCAAAAAGAGTCTGGCGCGCGCCGTGGACAACTCACGCCGTTTCGCCCGTAACGAACCGCTGCACCCGGTGCTCACAGGCAGCGACGAACTGTCACGCCTCGATCAGATTTTCCACGACATGGCTCGCGCAGTCGAAGGCGCTGCCAAACGCGAGCGAGCCATTCTCGACAATGCCATGGACGTGATCTGCTCGCTCAATCGCAATTTCGAATTTGTGTCGGTCAGCCCATCTGTGGAGAAACTCTGGCAATACGCCCAGCGCGAACTGATCGGCAGAACGCTCACGGAGTTCGTAGCCGCCGGCGAGGCTGAAGAAACCAGCAAAGGTCTCTTGCAAGCCCGCGCTGAGAAACAGAGCAAGTTCGAGAGCACCATCGTCACCAAGGAAGGCACCACGCTCAGTGTATCGTGGTCGGTCTACTGGTCGTCGGAAGAACAGGCGTACTTTTGCGTCGCTCACGACATCACGCACCGCAAACTGGCTGAAGAGTTGCTGCGCGAGAGCGAATCGCGCATCCGTTTGATTATGGAGAGTATGCCGGTCGGTCTTTTAATCATGGACGAGCGCGGCTTTATTGAGATGACCAACAATCAAACTGACAACCTGTTCAACTACAAATGGGACGATCTTCTCGGCGAGCACCTTTCTGTGCTGTTCACCAACGAGTTCGGCAGAGATCCGTCCGCCATGCGTGACACCATCAACCGCTGTCTGGGCGGCATCGTCGACATGACCGGCATCAAAAAAGATCGGTCACCGGTGCCGGTGCAAGTTTCACTGACGGAATTCACCATGAGCGGTGCGCGCAAGTTGCTGGCAGCCATTCTCGATGTCAGCGAACGCCACGCCGTCGAACAACTTAAGAGACAACTGGTGAGCATGGTAAGCCACGACCTGCGCACACCTTTGACTATGATTCAAAACACCTTGCACATACTGGGCTCGAGCACGGTCGGCAATCTCGATGAACGAGGTGAAGCACTGGTCAGCCAGGCTGAGACGGAAATCAAACGCCTCGTCGAAATGATCAACAGCTTGCTGGACATCGAGAAAATGCAGTCAGGAAGACTGCAGATGGAAGCCGGTCCGGTCTCGGTCGACTCGATTGTTTCTCGCTCGCTATCAGTGGTGGCACACTCCGCCGAGATGCAACAGGTGTCACTGGAGGCACCGGAAACGGGCCTGGAAATCATGGCCGACGGCGCCAAGCTCGTGCAGGTTATGATCAATCTGCTCTCGAACGCCATCAAGTTTTCACCACGCGACGGCAAGGTTAGCGTTCGCTGCCACGAAGACGACAAAGGCTGGTTGCACGTCAATGTCATCGACGAAGGGCGCGGCGTGCCGCCATCGCAGAAAGCTTTGATCTTCGAGAGGTTTCATCAAGTGCAATTGTCCGATCGCCTGGAAAAAGGAGGCACCGGTCTTGGACTGGCCATCTGCAAATCTATTGTAGAGGCGCACGGCGGCATCATTGGCGTCGAAAGCGAAGTAGGGCAAGGCAGCAATTTTTGGTTCAGGATACCGGTATCAGAAGACCACGATCCCCTGCCCGAGTAGGCTCGTCATGTTTCTCAGCAATGACACCATCCTCGATGACAAATACCGGATCCGGGGCACCATCGGATCCGGAGGCATGGGCATCGTCTACGAAGCACTGCAAGCCGACATGGATCGGCTGGTGGCACTGAAGCTCCTCACCTACGCACCCAGCGACGACCAGAATGAATTGAAACGGTTCGAGCGCGAAGCGATAATCTTGAGCCGCCTCTCTCATCCCAACATCGTCCAGTTCCACGCTTACGGGATGTGGCGGATCTACCCCTACCTGGCGATGGAAAAACTATCGGGTATCAGTCTTCATGCGTTTCTTGCCGATTACGAAACCGGCATCGATGCTGGGCTGGCGCTCAAGATTGCCATCGAAGTCTGCCTGGCGCTCGAACATGCTCACGAAGTGGGAGTTCTGCATCGAGACATCAAACCCTCCAACATCATCCTCACCAGTCCGCACAATCTCGATAAGCCTTCTTTGAAGGTAATCGATTTCGGACTGGCCCGATTGACTGGTGTAGACGGCGAGCAAAAGCTGACTCAGACAGGCAAAGCCATGGGCAGCGTCATGTACATGAGTCCCGAGCAATGTGTCGGAGGAGACGTCAATGCTCGCGTCGATATCTATGCTGTCGGCTGCTTGCTGTATGAGTGCCTGACGGGACAGCCGCCCTTCCTTGCGGACAACGGCGTGGCGGTGATGTTTCAACACATCAATGAACCAGTCAGCAAAAGTGAGCGCTTCAACTGGCTGACCCCGAAAACGCAAGCCTTGATCCAGCGCTGCATGGCCAAGAAACCTAAACATCGCTATGCAAACGCCGCGGACCTGCGCACCGATCTCGAAGACCTGCTCAAGTCCGGTGCGCCCTGCCTAAATCAAAACAACGCCACGCGAACGCCACCAGTTCGCGTCCCGGGCAGCGCATCGCTAACAGCCGGCACAGTTTCTCCGGCAAGATTGCGCCTTCTGGTGCCGGCAATGGCTTGCTTGTTGTTAATCGCCGCCACCGCCCTGGTGATCTGGTTGCAGCACCACCACGAAAGCGAAACGGGTGGTACCGCACCAGGGGATGATCTGCAACGCATCACCAACGCATCGATCGCATACAGCCGCGCCGATCTGCTCTTCCATTTAGAGCAATTTGAACAGGCAGCCAGGGCTTATGCTCGTGCCGATCAGTTAGCGACAGAGTATCCGGACAAGACAAGTCTGATTAGTAGATGCCAGATCAAGCACCATCTCGCCCAGACTCTTCACCGACTCAATCGCATTGAGGAAGCTGGCCGCATTTACGAACAAGGTGCTCCACTGGTCACCCAAATTCCACCCACCGATCAGTGTGATTTCTACAAAGACTGGACATACACATTATTCAGCCAGAACAAGGTCGCGGAGGCTCGCGTGGTTGCGGAGAAAGCGGTGACCGCTGCCGAAGCTGTACTAAAAGAGTACGGTGAAAACAGCAACACCAATCGCCTTTATTCTGAAGCGCTCGCTAGGCTGGCCGAGGCCTACGAAGGTACCAACGATTGGAAGAAAGCTGAACCGCTGCGGCGCAAAGCTCTGGCTCTCACAAAAACTCAATCTCACCCGGACGTTGTCTCGGCCAGCATGATCAACCTGGCTAAAAACCTCAACCAGCAGCGCAAGCCGGAAGGCATGCAACGTATCCAGGAGTGGCTGGACTGGACGGAAAGCGTCGATGTGCCGGCCAGTGACACCAATTATCTGTGCACCAAAATCGATGGTCTGTGCATGCTCGCCGAGCTCGAACAAAAACGCGGCCAGTCTGACCTGGCGCTCAGGCACTACAAATACGCAGTCGACACCGCGTCAAAAGTACAGGGGCAAGCCCGCAATCACCAGATGGCAGTATCGCTTGCACATTTAGCCGGGCACTATTACAAGACCGGAAAAACAGAGATTGCCGACAAGACATGGTCCGAAGCCCGCCAACTCATGTCCGCCGACAACGACTCCACAACGCTGGCAACCTTCACCCCGAGAATCGAACGCGCAAAACGAACCGGGCAGGCTTTATCTAAATAGCGCGACTGCACATTTGTGCAGTCGACGCCTGCGCATAACGGCATTCTGGCTTCGTGGCGTGCCTCGGCAACTGTGCGGCTTGCAATATCGCTCCAGGCAAGCGTTTCGCCTAAGCTGCGGGCATGGGTTTTTTCGAGGACAAACCAATGGCCGATGTAGAGAATTTTCAAGCGCTGGTTTACCAGCAAACCGCAGCCGTAGCCGCCGAGGCGCACAACGCGCTCTTGACGGAAGTAACTGCCACCAGATTTGATGTCGCGGTCGTGCAACCGGCACCGCCGGCGGCTCCGATGGAAGCACCGGCAGCGCCAGGTGGTGCCGGCAACGCACCGGCACCGGAGAATGTCGTGGCCCGCGCCATGGGTCCCGGACCCGGTGGTGCCGTGTCCGGACCAAATGATGCCGCCGAAGCACCGGAAGTTCCACAGGTAATCACAACCGGCGACAACGCATTTCGATTGACGCGCTTCCAGGGCGCAGAACAGATTCAGTTGGGAGCGAATGGACCGACCCTGACTCTGCTTCCCAACGGCGGCTACGAAACGGATCAAGCAGTGCGCGTCACGCCTGTCAATCAGGTCAACGATCAGATGATCAAAAAGCCGCGCATCTTTATGGGCGGCGGCGGCGGCGAGACGCAATACAGTTTTCGCGGTGGTCAGTGGGTGATTGCAGACGCACAAGGCGTCAATCGTTTCTTCGACGGACGCAACGAATACATGGTGTCTCCGGCAGCCAATAATCCCGGCGGTCCACGCAACCAGGTATTCCAGCGCGTGACACCACGCTAAGAAAGGAGCGCAGCACATGGAAGGCAACATGCAACAACCCGAGCGCGAAGCAGCGCCTCGCCCGCCGGAATCGCGAGCAACCGTACCTCTGCTCAACGAGTATCTGTCCTTGATGACCTCGTCCAACACTTTCGAGGCGGCGCTCGGCAATGTTGCGTCCCTTGCCAATGCCCAGCGAGTCTACCAGTTGATTGCCAGCATGGACAGCTCACACTGGCCGACACGCGAGCGGGCCACACAAGCAGCCGAGCGAATGGGCTGGCCGGCGGCTGCGCACCTGGCGAATGCCCGGGAGTCAGGCACACTAAGTCTGGAGCAACGCCGTCGAGTCGAGGGGGCCCTCGAGCACATCATCAGCGCCCAACCCCTGCAATTCCTGATGTCGCAACTCAATAACGAAAGCACGCCACGCCATTTGCAAAGCCGGATCCGCGACCACTTGAGCAGTCGACTTGAACGCAACGCACCGTACTAAACAAAAGGAGATAACAATATGACCGCTTACGAGCAGACAGAACAATCTGCACTCCCGTCCTACGGCCCGAGCCCATCCCCGTTGAACTTTCTAGCCGTGGTAGGCACCGCCCCTGGTGGCGCCTCGACACAGCGAGACAATCCAGTGCAAGTGGCCAATCTGGGCACCGACCTGAGCATTCTCGCGGCAGCCGTCACCACGACTTTTTGCGATCCGCTCTTCGAAGTCAATCGCCAGGCCCGCGCCCTCGGCGACAAGCTGATCGCCGGCGCACCGCCCGATCACCCGAGCATCCTGCACCTTCTAGGCGTCGTCATGAACGGGCGCACAAACGACCCGGTGGCCATGCGTCAAGCCACCATGGCGCTCAACGACGTCTACCTGGATGGCTCTCCCTACCGCGCCAAGCTGAACGACGAGGGTGTCTTCTCACTGGTCAACACACGCACCGGTCAAGTGACCGCTTATCGCTTCACTACAACTACTAACGCTCGTCCCAGATAGCCTCAGTTTTTAGTGGTGCAAAACGGACAACGCAGCTCTTCTTGGTTTGGGCTTACCGCCGCAAACCAGACGTGCTGCTCGTTGTCGTTGCAACTCCACCAACAGGGCGAGTCCAGAGATGGCTTGGCACTCTGGCAAGTAAGCCGTCTTACCTTGGGCGCCGCAGCCTTATCGACGTTGATGGTCAGCTCACATCCGTCACTTTGATTGCTGGCTCTGTTACCTTCCATAGGTCTCCTGTTTGCCTTCAGGCGAGAGAGAAATGTCCCCAAAGGTCTATATAACTTTGTTCTACCACGCAGATTTCCAACAGCCCTGTTGGAACCCGCATCAGAAAGGACATTTCCGGGCGCAGACCCCAAGTTTCGGCACTTGTGCTGCTCTTACGGATTTCAGATTTAAGGCGTAGGATATAAGTACATATGCCTTTCCCGGCTCGGGGGTCATTTCCGCCATGGCTCTCTCCTGTTTCATCAATATCGAAGATGTGGCGCAGCCAGCGCCGGTTTCCAGCTGCAAATCATTCTCCCAGTCACACGGTTTTCTGGCGGGAGAGTGGTCGCCCACACGCAACTGCGGATGGCAACCGGACGACTTCTCGGTTGCGTCGCTGGTGCGAGCTTGGTGGCGCTGCCGTCGCGGTCATGACGAGTATCGCCTGCCGATCGCCAGCCGTGTCTTCGGAAACAAGGGCTGCCCAGCTTGCGCGGCTTTGAAGAAACCAGCACCGGCGACGAAACCCGAACCCGGACAAAAACTTGCCTCTGCCACCACCGGCGCTATTACACCTTACGCCACCATTAGTGACACCAATCGCAAAGTCAAACGCAAAGACAAAGTTTCACTGGCGCAATCAAATCCTTCTCTGTCTTTCGAGTGGCACTACATGCTCAACGGATCGTTGACTCCCGATTACATTTCGGCTCGCTCTCACAAAAGTGTCTGGTGGCAGTGCCGAAAAAATCCCAAGCATGTCTGGCAAGCCGGCATCGCCACCCGCTGCAGAGGCGGCAAACGCTGCCCTGACTGCGCCCAGGAGTCAAGTGGCAGAGTCGCTTCTTGAGTACTTAACAACACTCTGATCATGCTATGATCGTGCGCTTTCATCGCGGCAGGAGCTGAAATGCGCAAGAGAATCAGCAGACGTATGTTCAACCGTCTTGCCTTGTCAGTCGGCTTGCTGGGCAGTGGTTTTTCGCGCACTGCAGGCTGGGCGCAGCCGGGGCAGGAATTCAAAGTCAAAGGTGTTTCGATGCAACAAGTGACACTCAAGGTCAACGGTAATTCGCAAAAAGTCTCAGTCGACACGCGCATGACGCTGCTGGATTTTCTGCGGCACGATCTGCGCCTGACCGGCTCCAAGAAGGGCTGCGATCACGGGCAATGCGGCGCATGTACAGTACTGGTGAACGGCGAGCGCATCAAGTCATGCCTGACGCTGACAGTCATGCACGACGGCGACGAGATCACCACCATCGAAGGACTGGCAGAAGGCGAAGATCTGCATGCCATGCAAACCGCATTTATCGAGCATGACGGATTTCAATGCGGATACTGCACCCCCGGACAGATCATGTCGGCGGTCGCCCTGCTTAAAGAGCCATGCGGTAACTCCGACAACGAAGTGCGGGAATGTATGAGCGGCAACATCTGCCGTTGCGGCGCCTATCCCAACATCATCGCAGCCATTCAACAAGTGCGGGGGAATGCCTGATGCAACCATTTTCATACGTGAAAGCCAACGACCCGTCCGACGCTTCGTCCAAACAGAAAGCTTCGGGTGGCGGTATCTTCCTCGGAGGCGGCACCTGTCTGGTCGATTTGATGAAACTGGACGTCATGGCGCCGCCGCAACTGATTGACGTGCGCAAAAGCAGCGGCGAATCGTCGGCGGTGAAAGACAGCGGAAAAACCGTGGTCATCAGCGGCGGTGCCAGCAACTCGGCGGTGGCGCATCACGCGTTGATTCAAAGCGAGTTTCCCGTCTTGAGCCAGGCAATCTTGTCCGGCGCTTCACCGCAACTACGCAATGCGGCCACGGTAGCCGGAAATCTCATGCAGCGCACTCGCTGCTGCTACTTCCGCGATCCAGTCATGTCTTGCAATAAAAACCGCCCAGGCAGCGGCTGCCCCGCCATCGATGGTTTCAACCGCATGCACGCAGTGCTGGGCACCAGCGATGAATGCATAGCTGCCCATCCCTCCGATATGTGCGTAGCACTGGCGGCACTGGATGCCGTGGTGCGGGTACATGACGGCAGCAGCCACAGAGAAATTCCGCTGATCGAGTTTCATACGCTGCCCGGCAAAAACCCCGAGATCGAAACCGTCCTCAAAGCCCACGAAATAATCACCGCCGTTGAGATCACCAAGAGCGATCTGGCGCGCCATTCTCACTACCACAAGGTGCGCGACCGGGCTTCTTTCTCCTTCGCTCTCACATCAGCGGCGGTAGCGCTGGTTGCCGATGGCGGCAAAATCAAAGAAGCGCGCCTGGCGTTGGGCGGCGTCGGCACCAAACCCTGGAGATGCCAGAAATCAGAAAGCGACTTGCAAGGCAAGCCTGCAGAAACTGCCTCCTATCGAGCGGCGGCAGCCCTGGCAATGGCCGATGCCGTGCCGCGCAGTCACAACAAGTTCAAAATCGAGCTGGCCAAGCGCACCGTTGTTAGAGCTTACGAGGAGCTGCAAAAAGCATGAAGACCGACGAAAAAATTCAAGCTGCCGTCCTCGGCAGACCTCTGAACAGAGTCGACGGACGAGCGAAGGTCACCGGACAGGCAAAGTATGCCGCCGAGCATCTTCCCGATGGTGTCAAATATGGCGTGCTCCTGCAGAGCACCATCGCCCGCGGTACCATGGAAGCCATCGACGACAGTCAGGCACTTAAACTGCCCGGGGTAATCGCAGTCGTCACTCACAAAAATTCAGGCAACAACAAAACCGGCAAGTCAGGAATGTTCGACAACGAACTCAACTTGCTACAAGGCAACAAGATATTTCATGACCGCCAGAATATCGGCGTGGTGGTTGCCGACACGTACGAGATCGCCTGCGAAGCAGCTGCTCTCGTCAAAGTCACATACAAAGAAGAAAAGCCGATCGTCAACGTCCACGACCCGAGCAGCTCACCACCTGAATATGCACCGGCGGACAACGCCGGACTGGGCATCAAAACCGACACCTCGCGCGGTGACGCGCAGAAAAATTGGGAAGGCGCTCCGGTCAAATTTCACCACACGTATTCGACGCCGCGCGAAGTGCATTGCCCGATGGAACCGCATGCCACCACCGCCATGTGGGAAGGCGATAAGTTGACGGTCTGGGACGCCACCCAGGGTGTATCCGGAGCTCAAACGCGACTGGCGGCAATCTTCCATATACCGCCGGAAAATGTGCGGGTCATCTGCCCCTACACCGGTGGCGGCTTCGGATGCAAGGGTTCGGTCTGGTCGAACACACCACTGACGGCACTGGCAGCCAAAATAGCCAAAGTGCCTGTGTGCCTCAACATGAAACGCACCCAGACTTTCGGTCCGGTCGGGTTTCGTCCGTACACTTCCCAGCAAATACGCATGGGCGCCGACAAGTCCGGCAAACTGACGGCGATCATTCATAATGCGCGCATGGAAGTTTCGGAGTTCGACGAGTTTGTCGAAAACTGCGCGATCGTCACCCGTTTCCTCTATTCCTGCCCCAATGTGCAAACCACCCATCGGCTGGTGAAACAGAGCATTGGCAAACCTACATGGATGCGCGCACCAGGAGAGACTCCGGGCACATTCGCTCTGGAATCGGCTATGGACGAACTGGCGGCGGCAGCCGCTATCGATCCGCTTCAGGTACGCCTGATCAATTATTCGGAAAAGGACGAAGAGAACAATCTCCCGTATTCGAATAAGAATCTGCGCAAATGCTACGAACTGGGCGCTCAAAAGTTTGGTTGGGACAAACGCAATCCCAAGCCGCGATCCATGCATGACGACCGCGGACTCCTGGTGGGCATGGGCATGGCTACCGCCACATATCCAGTCTGGGCATTTCCCTCTCACGCCCGCGCCGTCATCGCGCAAAACGGACATGCCACGCTGCAATCCGGATCGCAGGATATCGGTACCGGCACCTACACGATCATGACGCAGATTGCCGCCGACGAACTGGCACTGCCTATGGATAAAATCACCTTCGAACTGGGTGATACCAGACTGCCTCCAGCTGGAGTATCAGGCGGGTCCACATCGGCGACCTGCGTGGGCACGGCGGTCAAAGACGCCTGCGACAAGCTGGTGCACAAGATGATCGCTCTGGCTGTTGCCGACGGCAAATCGCCATTGCACGGCATGAAACCCGCGGATATAGAAGCACACAACGGCGGCTTACAGAGCAAAACCGACAACGCCAAAACCGACAGCTACATGGAAATCTTGAAGCGCAGCGGCAAAACTGAACTGGATGCCCGGTCGGTCGAAAACCTCAACCCGGATGCCGGCAAATACTCGATGCACTCATTTGGAGCGCATTTCTGCGAGGTCAAAGTCGATCCGGATTTTGGTTCGGTGCGCATCAGCCGCTGGGTAGCCGTCATCGATGGCGGCAAAATATTCAACATGAAAACGGCGGTCAGTCAGATCTATGGTGGCATCATCATGGGAGTCGGCATGGCTCTCATGGAAGAAAGCCTCATGGATCCTCGCTACGGACGCACCATGAATGCCGACTTTGCCGAGTATCACGTACCGGTGCATGCCGATATTCCAGATCTGCATGTCGAGTTCGTGCAAGTTCCCGATTACAAAGCGAACCCGCTGGGCGGTCACGGCATCGGCGAAATCGGCATCACAGGCGCGGCAGCAGCTGTCGCCAATGCCGTCTACAACGCTACCGGAGTGCGCGTCCGCGATCTACCGATTTCCCTCGATAAGTTGATGGGCTAAACTGGGTTATTCATAAGATGAGCGACTGGCAAAATCTCCATACACTCAAGCAAGAGTTCGCAGAAGCAGGCGAACCGGCGCTGCTTTTCTCGATTGTCGACATTCAAGGTTCCTCCTACAGAAAGCTGGGCGCCCACATGCTGATCGGCAAATCAGGCAGGCAAGCAGGTACCATCAGCGCCGGCTGCCTGGAGTCGGATCTGCTCTCTCAAATCGATGACTTTTTTGCTGGTGCGCTGCCCCGCGTCGTTTCTTACGACAACCGCGGCGACGATGTGTTCGCGTTGAATGCCGGATGCGCCGGTGCTATCTGCATTCTTATCGAGGACGCCTTCGCCGACTCGCAAAACCCACTGGCAGTCTTTGCCGATACGGTTCTGGCTGAACGCACCACCGGCACGCTCGCCACAATCATCGATGGTCCGGCAAACCTGGTCGGCACCCGGTTGTCTCCCGAACAAACCGGACAACTGATTCGCGACCACAACCTTCTTAAAACGACGGTCGTTGATACCACACTCGATGAAGAGACATCCATCAAGATCGCGGTTGAATTCATTCAGCCACCGCTGCGCCTGATCATATTCGGCGCGCAACAAGATGGTCGCTTGCTCGCTCAACTGGCTGCCAACACCGGCATGACCGTCGTCCTGGTCGACTGGCGTCCCCGCCTTCTGGAAGAAAAGTTTTCAGCTGTCGAGACTTTGCGCCGGCGCGGCGAGCAACTGCAAGAGATCGCAACGGACAGCCGAACGGCGATTGTGATCATGAGCCACAACTTCGAAGAGGACAAGGCGGCCCTCTCCTGCATTCTCAAAATCACTCACGCATTGCCGTACCGCGGCATCATGGGTCCACGCAAGCGCACCATGCAAATGCTTACCGACCTCGACTGCCTCGGACGAGCGGAAGACCTCAATTTCCCGGTCGGGTTGGACATCGGCGCCGACAGCCCCGAAGAGATTGCTGTTTCAATCGTCGCCGAAATTATCAGCGTTCTGGCTCGCACCAGTTCACGCTCGCTGTGCGAGAAAGGTGCCCCGATACACGCCAGCGTCAGCTAACCGAGAACAGTGCCATGAACATCGGTATCGCAATATTAGCCGCCGGCGCATCGACCAGATTCGGTTCAGCAAAACAACTGGCACCCTACAACGACACAACTCTGGTCTCCCATTGCGTCAGCCAGTGCCGCGCGGTGAGTCCACCTTGCACCGTCGCCGTCGTCGTCGGCGGTCCCTTCCAGAATGCCATCGCCATCGAACTGGCAGACAAAAAGGTGCAGGTGCTGCCCAACCCGGATGCCAGCTCCGGAGTAGCCAGCTCAATCAAAGTTGCTGCGGCCTGGGCAACCGACCTGCAAATCGATGCACTGCTTTTGGTGGCATGCGATCAGGTCATGTTGACGGCAGCCGACTACAGCCTTTTGATAGACAAGTTCCGCGAGAGCGAATTGCCGATTTGCTGCGCCAGCTACGGCGACAGTTTTGGCATCCCGGCCATCTTCAATAATGCGTTCTTTGATGCCTTGAGCAGGCTGGACGGTGACCGTGGCGCCAAGTCTTTGATCGCGCAGCACCGCGATCGCGCCTGCATGGTGGCACTGCCGCAGGCGGCAGTCGATGTCGATCTGCCATCCGATCTTTTGCAAACCAGTAACTAATCCGCACTGCACAAAGTCGCGGACCGAGTCTGCCTCCACCGGTGGTGCAACCGTCAAAAGCGGGCACCCGCAGGACATTAGGCGGAACGCAGCTCCAGGAGCCGCTTTTCAGCAGTGACTCACAGGCGGCCACGACCCCTTATAGTCGATCAAAACATAATGCATAGCCTGAAGATTAATCACGCATACGCGTCGGAATATCCAGCGTATATCAAAAAATCCCAGAATTAATCGGTGAAAAGATGATCACCCTCGAGTGAGAGTGGATATAATTTCCGGCAAGCAAATGAAACACCCCGCCGTCCGGCAGGGGCGTCTCGTTGTGCTTTCGCACTAAACTCATTGAGGACCATTCAAATGGATGAGAAAAAGGTTGTCGAAATTCTGAGCAAAGAGTTGAAGAAGTTGGAAAGAAGCGCCCTGACTTCCACCGATCCCTGTGTGGTTGCCCAGCACATCGCCTTCAGCGATAAGCGTGTCTCCGACCTGCTCACTCAAAAGCTGAAGGACGGCTACCGCTTCAGAAGCATCCAGTGCTTGAGCGGGGGCTACAGCATCCCCGAATACAGACGCGTGTTTGTAGAACTGGACTGCGGCGAAGATACATTCTGCCTGGTGACGCCATCGTTCCTGGCCATCGTAAATATGGAAGCGAAGAGCCTGGTCGGCGATCCTATAGATCATTATTCACTCAAGCCTGGTGAATTCTTCTATCAGGGTTACGGTGACACCTATACATATCAACAACAGCAGCAACTGCAACAACAGTTGATGTGGCAGCAGCAACTGCCGATGTGGCAACAACACCAGTTGCATCAACAGATGCCCATGCAGATGAACCTGCCACAACAGATGCCGATCAACTTCCAGCAACAGTTCCCCACTACTGCGACCTACTCGCGTTCGCTGATGGAAGCACCCATCGGCTTCAACAGAATGCCTGAGCCGCGTTTCCGCGAAACGACCATGAGCGCAGACAGAATCTGGACGCCGGAAGCTCGCATTCTTCCGCTCACCCCAGGCACAGTTCGCCTGACCGCTGCGGTTGCCGTGCCGAACAGCTGCTACATCGAAGGACGTGCGCAGATTGGCGTTCCGCAAGATCACCAGATTTTGCCGGAACAGATCGGCATCATCCTGCCAATTGATTACACAGATCAGCCGTACTGCATGCAGTACATCAAGCACCTTGCTTATGACGTCACCTTCGACATCAACGAAGCGAAGACCGGCGTCGTGCTCTTCTCGGTGCTCGGCAACCGCGTAGTCGGTTACGCATACTGCGATCTTCCGCAGTTCATCCGCATGCAAAATCAGCAAAGACAGCAATTGCTGACTCGCTAGTTGCACTCCTGATTCAGGTGGGCCCGTCCCCACACGGGCTCACCGCCAAATCTCCTGACAAACCGCATTGCGCCACGGACTGCAATTCAGTCTGTGGCGTCGTGTTATCATGCGCGTATGAAAAACCACACCACCATCGCACTTAGCGCAATGCTTGCTGTCGGCTTCGCGTTGCCTGCCAAGCCAAATCCAAAACCCGCTGCAAAACCCGCGGCTCAAACGCAGGCACAAATGGATGCCGACATCGATAAGTTGATGGCTGAGCGCCGGAAGCGCTTTGACTTGATCTATCCCCAGTCACAACAAGACCTGAGCGCCGGCAATTTTGCAGATGCCGAGAAGAAACTTCTAGAGTGCATCCAGATTACGGATGCCATGTCGGATGGCGAACCCAAACTGCAGTCATTGACCGCACTCGGCAATGTTTATTTGAAACAAAAAAAGTACAGAGAAGCCGAGAAGTACTTCAAAGAAAGCTATGACACCAACAACGACTTGTATCGCGGCAACTTCCCTGAATTGATAGACGCGGCCGGCGGACTGAGCGAAGTGTACAAGTCCGCCGGCAAAACCAAAGAGGCGACGGCAATCGTTGCGCAAGCTAAAGAGATACGCGCCACGCGATATTCGGTAGCCGGTGTAGATAAGGCGGATCTGTTCGCAGCATACTACGAACAGCTTCGCGCAGCCGTCTCCAAAAACGACCCCGCCGCAGCCGCCAAACTGTTCAAATATCCTGTTTCAGTTCGCTGGAATCCGGACAAAGGAAAGGCAGTGACGCGCACTTACAAAACAGCGCAAGAGTTGCAATCGAATTTCAAATCGATATTCACTCCCGCCGTCACTAAGTTGATTGCCGCCACTCCCGAAAAACAGTTGTGGTGCAAAGATGAAG
Organism: Candidatus Obscuribacterales bacterium; assembly: GCA_046328035.1. GTDB lineage: Bacteria > Cyanobacteriota > Vampirovibrionia > Obscuribacterales > Obscuribacteraceae > JBGASG01. The sequence continues at coordinate 83,933 of JAXLXI010000015.1, forward strand.
GCATCATGCTGGGAGCCGGACTCCTCTGGCTCACCGATGTGCCCCTGATGAGCGTGGGCGGTAAGCAAACATACACGGTGCAAAGCATGACCGTCAACGCCAACCCTCCCGCTAAGTAGCAGACGGCTGAGCTTTCGTGTGACTCTACAGTTCGTATGCAACTTGCGCCGCTGGTTGCCGTCATCTGCTATGACCTCGATGCGAGACTCATGAACATGCAGTTGCGGCAACACATACCGGCTTTTATGGTCCTGTTTATAGGAATCACATCCATTCCGTCAGCCTCCGCTTATGATGAAAAGCTGTGGGACTACATAAACAACAATCAGCACGTGAGTCAAAAGGTTGTCGACGGCATGAGAGCACGTGGGCAGCAGCAGAAAAAGACTACTGCACCACGAGCGGTGACAGCCGCCAGAACGGCGAGTCCCGCTAAAGTTGCTACATCAACACGACAAGCGGCGAAAAAACCGCTGGTGGCAACGGCATCGAAACATCGCCAACGCACCGTCGCCGCCGCCAGGAGAAAGCGCTATATCGCGCAAACTCCACGCAGCAAAAAGCGCGGTCTGATCGCCCGCTTCTTCTCAGCCCTCAAGCACGTCTTTTAGACCAGAACACCCCGGTGCACTCGCTGTCCGTCAGCAATCTACCGAAAGCAAATCCGATGCCGATGCCGAAAGTGGCAAGCAACACCTCTGCCGACGCCGAATGTTGGTGGTGCAGATGAGAAAGATGAGCCAGGTAAACCCCGCTGGCGCCGCCCAGCCAGAGGTCCCAATGGGCGATTACAGCTTTCAATAGATGCGGTCGGGTCGAGAAAAGACAGTCCATGTCCGGGCTGGATTCGATGGCCGAAGCCGGCACCATCGGTTTCCACATCAGGCGCCCGAGGGCGAGAGAAATCGGATTGGGCATGGCGAGCAGGGCTCGTGCAATCAGCTGCGTGCAATAGAATGACCTCTGATCGCGGTGGTCGAAAGTCGTGTTGAACGGCATGCCCAGGCAGTCGGCAACAAATGCGGTCGCGGTTTTCACGTCTTCCGGGGTCTTGTACCGCGGACGGTATATCGCCACATCGGTTGTTTTGAGAAACTCGTCCAGCTCGATCATGGCGACCACAGGCTTGGTGCCGATATCCACCACGAAGCCGTTGCCGACATACATGGCTGAGTGCACCCAGTCGCCGCCGACCATAAGCCGGGACGCAAATTGCCAGCCCGGATACTGGTTGTTAGTCTCGAGCAGCAAATCGCCCGGTTTCAAGATCTCCTTGATCTGGGCGCGCTTCTTACCTGACAGCAGTTGCTGCCCCGGCAGGGCAAATCGAGTATCGAGCACCTTCAGCGAAAGCCGCCAGCCGTTGCGAATCAGCCGCCCTCCCCGCGAAGCGAGCGGAGCACGTTGTGACTTCACTGTTGAGGTCGACTGAGTCGATTCTGTACTGTCCATGGACGTTTGCAAGCTCGGTCCTTTCTAAATCCAGTGTAGACCGACTCAATCAAAACCGGCAACACCCCAGCCGGTGACGATTTCGTGATCAATCAGGATCGACCTTCCGAACTTTTTCGTATGGATACTCGATGACCATGCCGACCGGATTGGCGGGCGGATCTTTTGAAAGCTGCAGCTTGCTGTTCATTTCGGCTGTAGCGTCCAGCTTCTGGAAGACAGTTTCGCCTCTGGCATCCGGTGCCACCATAACTTCCAGCAGCCGCTTTCGGAACGATGCGACCGCATCAGTTCTGGATGTATCAGTCATCATAACGTTCGCTTCGTAGTCTTCGCCGAACGAGCGCTTGTTCAAATTGGCCGAACCAATCGTCAGTTGATTGTCAATCAATCCGACCTTGGAGTGCACATAGACCAGTGAGAATCCCTTTCGAGGAGCAACCTCCGAAGTGGCCATCGAATAAAAGCGAACGCCACCGTGCAGTCGCTTGATATCGCTGAATTTGATGATACCGTTAAAGCCGCGCCCGGTGATGGAAGCCTGCGTGGCGATCTTATTTACTTTCACCTTGCGCCATGGCTGCTTGCGCAAAATCACCACACCGTTTTTAAATTCGATCTTCTCGGCGGTGCTCAAGCGAATACGCATCACCTCGCGCATCGTGCCGCTTACCTGACTGCGGGGCTCAAGCATGGCAACCGAACAGAGGTTGCAGAGGATGTTAGGCTTGGGATAGCTCAATCCGCGGAAGTAGGCGGCAATCAAATCATCAGCAATGTCCGGATCATCCAGATATTGATTCTCCAGATAAATGTAATCGCGCGCGTTCTGGATGGCACACCTGTACCAATCTTTGATCTCACCACCGGTAGTGCCGGGCTCCTGAAAGCGCGCCTTCAATAACGGCAGCGGTGCCGACCCGATACGCGTTGTAAATGCCGCTTCCGGCAGATCTTTAGGATGGTCGGACTTGGACCACCGGTATAGAAACTCCTCCTTGAACGACTGCAGCGCATTGCCCTGAAATCTCATAGCCGTGTCGTGGCAGGAGGGCGCCTTGAAGCCCTGCTCTTCATGTTTCGCCAGGTCGTGATTGCAGCAGTCCCAATGGAAGTTGCGGAAGTTGTAATCAAAACAATAGCCGCATGACTGATCGCCATACTGCAATAGCATGAACTTTTGATGTGCCGAACTGAGTGGGTGCGTGGAGAAAAGTGACTCTCTGGAGATGAACAGGCGCTTGCGCGCCTCCTCGGGCAAGGCTTCCATGGCATCGCTGTCTTTAAATGGTGCCCAGCCTAAATCGAGCACCAGGTTCGCGAGGCTGGGGATCTCCCAGAGTAAAACGTAAACCTTGAGATTGGGATTGCTCTTCATCGCCGACTGAATTTCATCCAGCAGTCGGTCACCGGGCGGAATCGCAATAAAATCATTCGACCAAGCCCAGGCCGCTATCCATAGCTGAGCATTTGTGTGCTCAGGTTTCCCCAGTTCCCTTATGTCTGCGACAACCTGGGGACTGGCTTCAGAAACGTCAACGAATGTCTGTACTCGATGCGGTGATCCCAGGTCAGTCTCAGCCGCCGGGACAGGCTGCGAATAGACCGGCAAAATGTACCCGCAGGCAGCAGCCAGGATCAGAGCAACGCTCAGGCTAAGTTGTGGGATACCTCGCATCGGCACCGATTTGGCGGACTTGCACGCTTATAGCACAGCAGTATTTAACATCATCTGACACGCTGTGCAACCGCGGAATTTACAATACGAGCAAACTTGTCAAGCCAGTTTGTAGGATGTACCTTGTTAACCCTTCCAAGTTCTAGTTGGAGAGCGACTCGATGCCGTTCAAGAAAATTTCCCTGCCGGTGCTGATCAGTCTGTTTGCCGCCGCCGGTCTCCCTTTCAGCGCGCTGGCGCTGCCTACCGCTGGAGAAGCGACGCCGGCGACCACCAATGTCGTCGATGCCGTCTTGAGCGAAACAGGCTTCACGACGGGCAAGTCGTTGATTCCGCGGCTTTCGGTCGTTTCTCCCAAATTGCTGCGCGGCGGTCAACCGAGCCGGCAGGGCTTCTCCTGGCTGCATGACAATGGCGTCAAAACAGTGATTAACTTGCGCGGCGCCGACGACGGCGACGGACTGGAAGCTAATGAAACCAAGCGCCTGGGCATGCAGTATTTCAACATTCCGGTCAGTCATTTCCAGCGTGTCCCCGATGCCGTCTGGAAGCAGATCGACGAGATCATCTCCAAACCGCAGAACCAGCCGGTTTTCATTCATTGCGCCCAGGGACAGGATCGCACCGGCGCCATCTGCGCCCTCTACCGCATCAGACATCAGGGCTGGGAGCCGCAAAAGTCATATGACGAAATGAGGAGCTTCGGCTTTCACCCCATCTTCTTCAACCTGAAACAGCAAGTGCTCGGCGATGCCGGCAATCAGCGCTCTGATTTGCCTGAAGAAACCGCCTTGTCGCCTAAGCCTTTGCCATCGCCCGCCAACCGCCGCGATTGAGCCATTCGGCAACCTTCCATGCGCACCAAGCGGCTGCGCCCGGTATCATATTGCGCATGAACTCCGATGCAATGAACTTCGAATACATCGATTGCGGCGGGGTGAGACTGCACGCCGCAAAGGCGGGCGCGACTGATCGTCCGCCGGTTGTGCTGCTGCATGGCTTCCCCGAGTTCTGGTACTCGTGGCGGCACCAAATTCCCGCTCTTGTCGATGCCGGTTTTTCAGTGGTGGCACCGGACTTACGCGGCTACAACCTCTCAGACAAACCGGCTGGGAGAGAGTCGTATCATCTCAATCATCTTATTGAAGATGTGGCATGCATCGTCCGCTCGACCGGACACACGCGCGCCCACATCGTCGGACATGATTGGGGCGGCATCCTTAGCTGGGCATTCGCCGGCCGCCATCCAGAGCTGCTCGATCGACTGGCGATCATGAACGCACCGCACATGGAGGCATATCGCCGCAACGCCAGGCGCCCTCCTCAGTTGTTTATGAGCTGGTACGTGGCATTTTTCTGCCTGCCCGCCATACCAGAGCTGGCTCTGGCAGCCGATAATTACGCAGCGATTCGCAGTATGTTCTCAGATAAGACCGCCCGCAAAGAGGCCTTCAGCAGAGAAGATATCGATAAATACGTGCAGGCAATCGCGCAACCCGGTGCCTTGACGGCCGCTCTCAACTGGTACCGCTGCGGCATGCTCTCTAAAGGTGGAATGAAACCGGCGCGCCAGGCTCGTGTAAATGCACCAACCATGATCATCTGGGGAGAGCAGGATCCGGCCTTGCACATATCAAATCTGAACGGACTCGAAGAGTTTGCATCAGACCTGCGTATCAAGCGCATTCCAGAGGTCAGCCATTGGGTGCAGTGCGAAGCAGCAGCGGCGGTGAACGCAGGGTTGATACCCTTTTTAAAAGGTGAAGTTCCAGGCGACAGCTGATCTAGAGAGAAACTTCCGAGAGCGCCTTTTGAAACGCCGAGTAAGCCGCCTGGTCGAACAGAACAAAGCGAATTTCGCTGAAGCTGTCGTACCCCTGGCAGTAATCCGCCACGGTCCTCACCGCCACAGAGGCAGCACGGTCCAGTGGATAACCGTAAGCACCGGTGCTGATCGAGGGAAATGCGATTGTCCTGTCACCAGCCTGGGCAGCCACTTCCAAACTGTTGCGGTAAGCGCTGGACAGGGTATCCGCTTCGTTCGAGTCACCGCCGCGCCAGACCGGTCCGACCGTGTGCACCACATGCTCAGCGCTGAGGTTTCCGGCCGTCGTGATCACAGCTTCCCCCGGCCTGCAGCCGCCCTGTCGATTGCGAATGGCTCGGCATTCTTCAAGAATCTTTGGACCGCCGGCCCGGTGAATGGCACCATCTACGCCACCACCACCCATGAGCGAAGAATTGGCGGCGTTAACGATCGCGTCCACTGTCTCGCGCGTGATATCGCCGCGAGTCAGGCGCACCAGCGTCCTATTGATCTGTCGGGAATCTGTTTTCGCTGCCTCAGCCATGGGCACAGTATATCACCGGTCGGCGACAGCTCCTATGCTCACAGCGCAGCCGGAAACCGCCGCAACCGGAGAATTACAAAATTCCTGGAAATTGTGGACACCAATCTACGCTGTCCGACGTCATTGAAGAGGTTGAAGAGGAAATCCCCAATGAGTACCAGTTTTATTACGGACATCGAAACCATCCGCGAGCGCGCCCGCAAACACATTGAAGACGGCGCCTTGACCGAAGGATACAACGCGGACCGCGACACCATTATCAAAGTTCTAAATGAAGCGCTGGCAACCGAAATTGTTTGCGTCTTGCGCTACAAGCGTCACTACTTCATGGCTAGAGGCATCAATTCCGAGCCGGTCGCCCAGGAGTTTCTCGAGCATGCCGGCGAAGAGCAAATGCATGCGGACTCGATCGCCAAACGCATCGTGCAACTGGGCGGCGAACCCAATTTCAATCCGGAAGGGATTGCCGGTCGCAGCCATTCGCAGTATGCCGAAGGCAACGACCTGATCGACATGATCAAAGAAGATCTGGTGGCAGAACGCATCGCTATCGACTCGTACCGTGAGATCGTCCAGTACATCGGCGATAAGGATCCGACAACTCGTCGATTGATGGAAGACATTCTCGCCAAGGAAGAAGAGCACGCCGACGACATGGCCAACTTGCTCACCTCCATGAGCAACCACTAAAACCCGGCGGCGACTGGTAAAATCTTCTCCCTCAGCCGGAGGGAGAAAGTCCATGGTCAGCCAGCAGCAAGTCACGTGGGAAGGCGCAACCGTCGATGGTTTCACCGTCGAGGGTCAGCTCGGGCAGGGCCTCTATTCGTGGGTATATTCCTGCACCAACGCAGACCATGAACGAAGAGCACTGAAGGCAGCCAAGCCTGAGGCGGATGTCAGTACAGGAATCTGCGCTACTTTCGCTTTTCCGACGCAAGCCTGGGCAGAACACACCGGCTCGATGGGTGAAGTGCAGCCCGACGCCAACGAACTTCTGGCTTTGCAACTGCGCCGAATGCGCGACGTGAAGACCAGAGGTCTGCCGCGCATTTTGAATTCGCTGGCCGTGCCGGCATCACCTATTACATGATGGAGTTCGTACCCGGCATCAACCTGCGGCGCCTGATGGAAAAGGGCAAAGTAAAAACCAGCACCATGATCGCTATTGGAGAGACGCTGGAAGCGCTGCTGGACGACCCGCTTTTCCAGTACCACGGCGACATCAAACCGGAAAACGTCATGGTTGACGGCGACAAAGTGACCATTCTCGATCCGGGATTTTTCGGCGCCGTGCGCACCACCCAGGGCAACTCATATAACGTCGCCGTCACAACGCCCAGCTATTACCCCGAGTTTCGTCCCAACGATCAGCTGGCGTTCGGATTGATGCTCTGGGAAGTAGCAACGCGCCGCCATCCCCTCTCTGCCCACGGCTATGCCATTCACGACCCGGCCATCGGTTTTGACGAGAAACGCCACGGTGCAGGCTTGAAACAGTACATCGAGGGTTTCAGATTCAACGGCAAAGATCGATTTCTGCTCGCCTTCTACAACACCGTTCGCCCGTCGGAGACCCGCCCCGATATTCCACCCGCTCAAGAAGAGTTTCTTCTGCGGGCAGTTGGTTTAAGCGGGGACGACAAAAAGCGCATCGATGCCGGCAAGCCATTCGTGTCCATCGCTGAACTGAACGAAAAGCTGCGCGCACTGCTCAAATCAGGCGTCGAGTATTTCGGCTAACCGATATCAACCCGGAGCAAAATTCGGGGCTACCGGAGGCGTACTGCCTGGATTGGGGGTCGCGCCACCAGCACCGCCACCGGTGCTCATGCCTTGCGGCTCGCTGAGGCGAATCAACGCCATGGTCGATGTGCTGTCCGGACCGTAGTGGACCAGCACCTGACTGTCCTTCTTGGTCAGACTGCCGAGGCTGGTGTCAAATACGGTGCCGTTATTCTGCCCGATCGTCCAGGAGACTCGCTGTGTATTCTTGTCCAGCGCCCCGTAGATCTGCGATTTTTCGTTGGTGAGCTGGTTGATGTAATTGCCGTGAATCATACCCTGCTTGTCGATCGCCAGCTGCATCAGCATGTTGGACTGAGTCTGTCCGGGTTCTGCCAGCGCGAACACACCGAGAGCTTGCCACTGACCGCTTTGATCCGGTTGCGCTTCGTAGTTGTTTTGCTGGGGCATGCCGTTGTAGGAAGTGGTGGCATACTGCTGGATGTTGTTGCTGGGCTGGGTCTGAATACCCTCAGCAGCCAGTTGTTGTGCTTGTTGATAGTACTGCTGAGAGGTGCCGGCCGGTTGCCCGTTGATATAGACGGTGTCATTGTTGTAGGTGACATTCTGCGGTTGAGACTTGCCACCATGACCGCCACCACTACCGGCGATCATGCTGAGACCCAAAAAGTTGGTCAGCTCGCTGACGCCGAGGAAAGTCCAGGCAGCACCTTCTGACCAACCCGGGCACCACCAGCCGCCGGGCCAACCCCAGAAGCCGCCGGGATAGCCCCAGCCGCCCCAGCCGTAGCCGTGCCAGCCATAGCCGCCATAACCACCCCAACCGTGATAGTAGTTGGAGTCGTGCCAGCCGTGCGCGAAGCCGTTGCCATAGCCGCCGTAACCACCAGCGTGCGCATAGTTGTTCCCGTAGTGGTTGAAGTTATTGACGTTGACGTGGTCATTGTTGAACGAGTTGCGAATGCTGTCACCCTGGTGCGACAGGTCGGTGTTGCTGATGTTGTGCGGCGACCGATTTTGGAATCCGGAAAAGTGACCAAAGCCGCCGTCAGTGGGGAAGTGACCGGCTGAAGACGGACCCAGACCGCCATTGGGACGATATCCCATGCCGCCGTGGTCGCCGAATCCGCTGTCCACACCGGGACGGTCGTGTCCGAATCCACCGCCGCCGAAGTGCTCGCCGCCACCGCCGAAGCCACCAAAGTGGTCGCCGCCGCCACCGAAGCCACCGAAGTGGTCGCCGCCGCCACCGAAGCCACCGAAGTGGTCGCCACCGCCGCCGAAGTGTTCGCCGCCCCCGCCGAAGCCACCGAAGTGCCCGCCACCGCCGCCGAAGCCACCGAAGTGTCCACCGCCGCCGCCGAAGCCGCCGAAATGCCCGCCGCCACCGAAGCCGCCGCCGAAGCCGCGCGCATCAACCGGGTCAGCGATGGCGATCGTGACGGCAATCGCCAGAATCGTCTTTGCAAAATTTTTCATGTCCCGCAGTACCTGCTGTCGAATGTGAGTGAAGACTAGGTGAATTACTTCGTCACGCGCTGAACCTTGAGCGGCACGGTGTCACCAAATACGACACCATTGACGCTGCGGTCGATCGACTGCCAGGAAAAACTGTTGGGTCCACTTTCTGAGATGACATTGGTGGCGGTGGTGATGTCGCCGTCGCGATCGACGCCGGTCGCTTTCACGAGCCATTGGTTGTCTTTCTTCAACCAGTCGCCATGCCCGAAGCCACCGTTAGAGTCGAAGTGCCACGACACCGGCTGCCCGGTGCGCGGATCCCAGCCAATCACCTGACGACTGTCGACGACCGCATCGTTTGCCGACTTCTTGGTTTCGTACGTGCAGTTAATGAAGTTGTTGTTGGCAGCCCACTCCGCTTTCATGTGGACGAAACCGCCATCCTTGTCTGCCGACCAATCGCCAATCATCCACGATAGTGCTTGCAAAGGATTCTTAGTGTCAGCGGCTGCAAAAGGCCGCTCGCTGGCCGTAGAAATCAACCAGACGTCACCGCGCTTGACGAAAACCATCGAATAACGTGTCTCGGGATCCGCCTCTGCCGGCGCTCCTTTGCGACGCACCACCCCTTCGACGAGCATCACACCAGGAGACAGAAGGCGCGATGAGCCGGTGACAAAATCGACCAGTTGCTTGCCTTCGGTCGTGAACACATCACCAAAGCGCTTCTCCAGTGCCGCGCGCCCTTTGTACTCGACTCCAGCGTCGGTTACGTAGTTGCCGTCTTCCGTCCAGATAGTCGCCAGCGCTTTCGCATCAGCTGCTTCCAGCGCCTTAGCCAGACTGGCAATCTGAGCGCGCACCTGCGCTTCATCATCGCCGGACTGGCTGACGACCGTGGTCGCGGTAGCGCCCTTCGATTTGTTCTTTGATTTGGCGTCAGCAATCGGAGACAATGCTGGACTTACTTGCAAGAGGCTGATGCACAACAACGTCAACGCAAGTTTGATTGTGGGACTTGTAGTCTTACTGGCAATCACGTCTTCTCTCCTATAAATTTGCTGCCGCCTTTGCGTCTTGCAAAGGGGTCGCATGCACCGACTGGGTGTCTCGTGTCGGTGCAAATGCTACTACATTAATAGCCCGGATTGGCGGGCAGCGAAGTTCTATTTCTCGATCCGGGTGCGTGTCTGTGTATCCGGATCCGCGCCGCCATCCAGATTGCTGTGGTTGTCCAGACCGGCAACGGTGTCCCCTTGCACTCTCGTCTGCGTCTGCGTTTGCGGCATTGCTGCAGGCGCTGCCGGCATCGATCCGGCTGCTTGACCAGCTGAGCATACGGTGCCGGTTGACGGCGTCGCCGCTTGCATGTCGCCGCTATTCACACGTTTGAAAAACGCAGTAATCAAAAGACCGAGTGCCACCATTTGCAGAAAGCCGCAAAGCAGTCGTTCAACGATCAACGAAATAAACACCATCGAGGTTCTGCCCGCAGACGGCGCCAGAAACCAGGTTACACATGCCACCACAGAGGCGATGGATTGCGCCACCAGAAAAAATGCAAATCCACCCATGGCAAAATTGGCGGCGTTGCCCAGACGTTTCTTTGCCATCATGGACAGTACCAGCCCCGCCAGATAGGCAATCGTCAGCGGCATGCCCAGAAAGAAACCAGTGAAAAATCCAGCCAGACTGAGTTCGCTGCTCAACGCGGCACCGCCTTTTTGTCCGGTGCCACGATGGCAAATGTAATCAGGGCCACTCCCAGAACCTGCCAGAAGACGCGCATACAGCCAAGCGCAACATTGACGATCATGAGCGAGTCTCGGCTGCCGCTGCTGGCAGCCAGCACTGCCCCCATCACCATGGGAATAACCAGCCCAATAGCGCCACCAACAATCAGCGATACAAATCCGAGCAGCATAAACAACGACGCCCGTCCGTTCTTCTTAAATGAGATGCCGGCGACCAGCATGCCGACTACAAATGTGATCAGAAAACCGATCCACCACAGTACCTGTACACAGCTGTGCACGGTAGAAAGCATGTTGATGTCGGAAGCACTATCCAATTGCTATATCACCGCAGGCAGAAAAAACCACCGTCAACTCGCATTATAGTCGAATCAATCATCAATGACTCCCGTGTGCCCCTGTGGACATGTGCCGCGAGTATAGTCATAACCACCCTCGTCGTAGATCGGCTCTTTATTGGACCAGTCGTCCCAGCAATAAAGCAGCCGGCAATGGCGGCAATAAACACGAGCAGCATCGATCATCAGGAAAATCTCTTCCAGGTCGCCCTTTTGCAAGCGCTGCAATGCTGAGTACGTGTTGTCCGGGCTCAGATAGACGATTTCACCATGTCCGCACAGCAATGCCTGATTTCTCCCCTGTTGTACAGGATGCCGCGCGTCTTCCGGGATGAAGGTCAACTCCAATGCCGGATGATGGCATTTGGCGCAACTGAATTGGAAATGCGGATAGAGCTCGCCGTCATAAGGATCGGGCTCATCGATCTTCATCGCCATCAGCAGTTTGTCGAGCGCGTCTTGCAGCTTGACGGCGCTGTTCAAAATATTCGTCGCCGACTCGGTCACCAGCACAGAGATCATTGAAGCCGCCGGCTTATCCGTTTCGCTCGCTTGCTGCGAGCGCGCCTGAGTTCCTTCCACGACCTTGCGCAGCGAGTCGAAGAGTGGGCGCATCAAGTTTCTTATCGTGCTGATGTCGCTTTCGACGCTGATTCGCTGTGCCGATGGATGCAAGCGCAGATAGTTTCGTCCAGCTTGCAGCACGCGATCGAGATAAGCGCTGATTTCGCCCCAGCCCTCTACAAATGAATCGCACCACGTCCAGACGAGTTGTTTCAATTCGCGCGGAGCGTTGATTGTATTGAGTTCGGAAGAGATGAAGTTTGCGTTGGACACAATCGCATCGCGCACTTGCGTGGCTTGGCGACTGGCGCTGGCGACTTCGTACGATCCCACTACCATTCTGCAAAGAAACCACTCGTTGCCTCGCATCCACTATGACAGAGCGTCGAGCTTTTTTCGAGGGCATTCGCTACAATTCTGGTCACGCCTGCTCAGCATACCCGAGGCACTCATCCGACTAGCAGTTCCGGCTAGAGATGCTGCTAGTCGCGACGTGCCTTGCTTTCCAATTACATACTCTTCGCATTACAAATAGAAAGAACGATCATGTATTTCGAAATTGCGAAGGTCGCTCTGGCATTGCTGAACAGGCGCCCGCGACCGCTTGCGCACCATCTAAAAAATCACTTCGGGCGTTGCCCGCGCAAGTTCCCGGTCGTCACCGTGGAATACAGCCGCCATCGTCATGCTTGCGTGTTCCTGGCCATCCAGAGATATCTCGCCGGGCGCAATCGCTACTCGAAGATGCTGGGGCTGTCCACCACCGACACCGATCTGCGTTTCAGCGACTTCCTGCATCCGGACGCTGAATACGAAACCGACGGTCCGGTGCAATACTGCGACGTCGAACTGGCTAACGGCAACAGCATCAGCTGCGCGCAACGCGCCATTTATCTAGTGCGCGACGATCACCGCCGCCTGGCGATTCATTTGATTCGCCCGCACTGGGAAGACAACATGACGGTGGAGGTAATCGCGCGTGACCGCTGGATTGCGGAAAAATTTCTCGCCGACATGCGCGGGCTCGCCGATCAGCAAAGTATTTATAAGGGGCAGATTGTTTCTCTGAAGGAAGACCGCGACAGGAATCTGGTGGTCTACTTTCAGAAAGTTCCTTCAGTGCCTCGCGAACAACTGATTTTGCCGGAGTCGGTGATCCAGCAAATCGAACGTCACACCACCCGCTTTTCTCAGCACCGCGAGCTGCTCTTGTCGCGCGGTCGTCACTTGAAGCGCGGGCTGCTTCTTTATGGACCACCCGGCACCGGCAAGTCGCTGAGCATCATGCACCTGCTCTCCGAAATGAAAGGGCGCACCGGCATTATTCTCAACGGCAACGCGGTGCAACACCTCGAAGATGCCTGCACGCTGGCGCGGGCGCTGCAACCTGCCACCGTGGTGATCGACGACGTCGATCTGGTGGCGGAGGAGCGCACGCGGCGCAACTTCAACCCGGTGTTGTTCGAGTTGCTTAACCAGATGGACGGCATTGCCGATGATGCCGACGTGCTTTTTCTGCTCACCACCAACCGTCCCGAGTCTCTGGAACCGGCGCTGGCTTCTCGACCTGGTCGTATCGATCAGGCGATCATGATTCCACTGCCCGACGCCCAGTGCCGCGCGCGACTTTTCGATCTGTACAGCAAAGGACTGCCGATGAAACTGCGTTCCACCAAACGTTTCATCGAGCAAACCGAGGGCGTCAGCGCCGCGTACATTCGAGAACTGTTTCGCAAAGCCGCGCTTTTGGCCGCAGAAGAAGGGCGCGATGTACCGGTCCAGGATCGCCATATAAAGGAAGCGCTCCAACACCTGCAGCAGGGCAGCCCGCTCACCGGCAAGCTGCTCGGCTACGACGCGGGCGCCCAAGTGACGAAAGCCTCCGCTCCAGAGAGTTCCAGCTTCGCTCCGCCCAGCTGAGAAACGGCGCTGCGGGGATTCCCACGCTGGTAACGTCACGGTAAGGTGGTTCTGCTAGATTAACCCTTGCCAAGAGACCCGCCGAATTACAGCTCTAGCCCCCGGTGCATTCCACCGGAATACCGGTTATGGCTTTCAAAAACAGGTTCAGCTATCCCGCCGGCTGTCCCGTTTTGCGGCGCCGTCTTAGTAATAAAACCAAATCAGCAGGGACACCACATATGGTGCTCCAGGATTCTGCTGAGCAATCTAACTGGGAGGTTAGTGCTTACATGGGTAAAGAAGTCGACAACAGTTGCGCCACCACACAAGCAGATAGCCTGCGAGACACCATGGCTACCATTGCTCAGGACGGTTATAGAAACAACGATGCAGTAAACGCCGGCAGACTGGACAGAAACACCAACGACGCTATTCCAAAAGGCTTGCCTAACATTACTATCGACTTCGGAACAACCGACGGCAGCAACGAACAACCCAAGGGACACCAGCCGATCGACGGCGGCAAAGCTAAGACTCAAGAACAGTTGGATAAGGAAGACGAATCCAAGGATCTCGAAACCGAAGACAGCGACGAAGACGAAGATCCAGAAGATCGCAACACCGACGACGACCACGACGCCGAGGACGACGATAATGAGACCGACGATACAGTCATCCAAGAACGGATTCACGAAGCCGATGGTGGCGGCACAGCGGGCGGACAGGGCGACGGCGTCGACGTTTCAGTCGTGGCACGCATGGCTGCCGACGCAGCAATACAAGCCGCTTTGTCGGGCGCCTCTCAAGACGCAGCCAGCGGTATCGGCACAGAACTCGGTTTGAGCATCATCCAGGCCATCGGCGCGCACGGCGGCATCGAACGCAGCGCGGCCGCCCATGCCGGCGTGAGCATATCGGTGCTGGCTCGCGCCGGAGCCGCGGCAGCACTGGCAGGCAGACGCTCAGGCGCAACCGAAGCGGGGACAGACGTCGCCAGAGATAACGGCAATGGACCGACAGGGGCAGAAGGAGACGCCGAGGGCAGCCGCCCGCAAGCGGGTCCGGTTGACGAAAACGGCACCCCGCTGCGTCCACTGCCCAGCAATCAAAATCCGTCCGACGGCTCGTGGGAAAAGCCCAAGTCCAGAGACTAGCACCCTCGCTGGTACACAAGTTTGCAGAGAGGATACCCCTGGTGGTCTCGCCCCACCAGGGGTTATTTTTTCTCCAGGTAGTCGCTCTCAATCTGATAGCCGAGCCTGTGCACCGTACGGATATAAGACGGGGACCCGGGTTCGTCGATTTTGCTGCGCAGGCGAGCGATGCAAACCCGCACGCTGTCCGGCGAGGCGTTAACGTCAGACGACCAGAGGTTCCCCTGGAGCGCTTCCACACTGAATACTTCGGAAGATCGTTTGAGAAGAAACTCTAAAACAGCGAATTCCTGGGGCTGCAGCTTGATCTCAGCCCCGCCGCGGGTGACGCGGTGCGCGGAACTTTCAATCTCCAGATTGCCCAGCTGCAGCACCGGCGCGTAGGTTGCCGTCGACTTGCGCGTCAGCGCCCGGACGCGCGCCGCCAACTCTCGCATGGCAAAAGGCTTTATCAGATAGTCGTCGGCGCCGCCGTCCAGTCCGGCTTCGATGTCGTGCAGTTCGTCCTTGCCTGTCAACATCAAGACCGGCGTCTGCCCGCCCTGCGAACGAAAAGCCTTCAAGACCTCAATACCGGGCATCTCCGGCAGATCCCAATCTAAGATCAGCAGCTCAAATTTGGCGACACCCAGCAATTCATGGGCATCTCGCCCGTTATTGGAGATTTCCACCTTGTGCTGCTGGAGGGCGAGATAGTCAGCCACCCGCTGGGCCAGGTCGGGATCGTCCTCGACTATCAGAATCTTCGCCATCAGAGCCTCCGAGCTCCAGGGTGCCGGTTTCCTCCATTATTTACCACCCTGGTAACGTCTCGGTAAGGTCTTTTTGCTACTTTAGTTGCCAAGAGATCCCCCATCCTCTCCAACCACCTGCCCCATTCATTCATGTCGGTGCGAAGCAGTGAAAGCACCGGCAGCAGACCAAACACGCCCTGACTGGAACACATAATCTGCATGAATTTGCACCACCGGTGGTGGAGCCCTGGACATTCTCGAAAACGCCGGGTGGCTGACAGTGAGCAGCCGCCGGCTACCTGATGCCACCCCTCATGAGGTAACGAGATGGAAGACGCAATCAACAACCTCGGACATATAGAACGCCTGACCTTGCCACCGGGCTGGGTCGTCGGCAACTGGATGCGCAGCGGTTCCGGCTATGCGCGCGAGTTTCATCCGGTTGCACACCAGGAGACGCAACTTGTGTTCTCCTACCGCGGTCACCGCCTGAGCCGCGAGGCCACCCGCGCCTTTCGCACCTTGATCGACAGCGCGCCCCTCTACGGCGGCAGCTTCCGCGTCGATACACGTCTCTTGCAGACAGCGCCCCTGGCGGAAGTGCTGCAGGAGCTGGGTCGCGAAAAGACGTTTCAACTGTTGTGCGCCAGACTGCAACGCATCAATGACGAGCCGGTTTTGATCGTCGAAGGCAAGTATGCCCGCTACGACGTGATTGCCCAGGTGGTATTCGTCGATGCGGAGCGCGCCGCCCGCAAGAGCGACAACGCCCCCATTCAAGAAATCACAGTGGTCGCCCCCACCCGCGATTACTACAAGGCGGCAATGGCAGCCCGCAACGCACTACATACGGTGCGATGGAAGCAGCCTACCGCCACTCACTAACTTACTACGACGCTCACTTCACCCCGGCAGAACAATACCATGGACACAAGCCTACAAAACAAACTCTACGCATGCCTGATAATCGGCATGACCCTCTGGCTGTGCCTGGCTTCTCGCCCACTCTGGACGGCAATCGGCGGTACCCAGAAACACTACACCTGGACTTACCGCCACCTCGCCCGGTCGCCGGTGCCGCAACCGCTGATCTGCAGCGGCATGTTTATCAGGCATTACGTCCATCGTCAGCTGTCGTATACAACGTCTCGTCGTCACCCGCATTTGCAGCCTACTGGCGGCTCGTGGGTATATCAAACCTGTGAAGGTGCAAGCATTTCGCCATGTCCGTCAAGCGAATCGACATCGAAAAATACTGCGCAGTGTGCGCACGTGAATTTACCGCCGAAGACGATCGCGTCATCTGTCCGGACGACGGCGGGTTTCTGATGCCCCTCAAGCACGACCCGTTTGTGGGTCAGCTTGTGGAATCGAAATTCGAAGTCATAGAACTGGTCGGCTGCGGCGGCTGGGGCTCGGTCTATAAAGCCCGCGACATCAAACTCGGACGCATGGTGGCATTTAAAGTCATGCGCGCCGACCTGGCATCGACCGCGGAAAAATTGCAACGGTTCGAGCGAGAAGCGCGAGTCATGAGTTCGCTCAATCATCCGCACATCTGCGCCGTCTATGACTACGGCATTCTCGAAGGCGGGCAACCATATCTGGTGCTGGAATACTTGAGCGGGCAGACGCTGCAAGAACTGATCGCCGAGGAAAAACTGGCGGTGCCGCGTTTGATACCACTGATGCGACAGACAGCGCAGGCGGTGTCGGCAGCACACGCACTGGGGATCATTCACCGCGATTTGAAACCAGCGAACATCATGGTAATCAAAGATGCGACGTCGGGAGCCGAGTCGATCAAAATTATCGACTTTGGGCTGGCGAAGACTTACGAAACATTGATGCCGGAACAATTGACACGCACCGGCATGACCATTGGAACACCCTCGTTTATGAGCCCGGAACAGGTACAGGGCATCCAGCTGGATGGGCGCTCTGATGTGTATTCGTTTGGCTGCGTGCTCTGGCAGGTGCTGACCGGAGAGCTGGCGGTCACTGGCAGAAACGTTTTCGAAGTGATGCAGCACCATTTGACGGCAGAGCGGTCACGCGATGACTTCGATGCCACCGTTCCAAATGGTCTCAAGGACATCACGCTCACCTGCTTGAAACAGGACGTCGGGCAACGCTATCAGTCCATGAAGGAAGTCGCCGACGACCTGACGTCGCTTGAGACCACCGGCAAGATCAAGAAACGCCACCGGCTCTCGACGAAACGGCGCCAACAGCTGACGATCACCTCGATTGTGATTGGCGCGTCGGCACTGGTGGCGGTGGCATCATTCGGTTTCGTTAAAATGTCTGAGAACGACGTATCGAAGAGCGCGGCGCGCGCGAAGCATCGTTTCTCGCAGCAGTTGCAAGAGATCAAGGACCTGACGGCACGCGGAGAGTCGGAGAAAGCAAAAGCCGCCGGCGACAAACTGAAAGCAGACTTGAAAGCCAGCGGTAAAGAATTCTCGCCGGAGACGGAACAGGTAGATGGACTAATTATCGAGGCACTGGAGAAAGTGCACAGCATCGACAGTGTGCAGAGAAGGCTGGATGCAGTTCCGTATGCGCAGCATCGATTCGCCGTCAAGAAGAAACTGCTGGCGGATCAAAACAAACTGGACAGCGAAGAATATTACGGTCTGCTCAAGCAAACAGCAGGTAGTGTGCAGGGACTGGACAGTCGTGAGGCGCGCCCTTATCTGCAGGAAGTTCTGGCATGGGCAAAGAAACGCTACGGCGCGGACAGCAAACAAATTGTCGAGCCGCTCAATGGACTGGCATGGTTTGAGTACAGTGAAGGAAACTTCAACGAGGGTGTGAAACTCTACGACGAGTTACTGCCTCTGGTGAATCGCTATTACAAACCGCAGGACGATACGTATATCGAATTGCGTGGGCAACTGGCCTGGATATTGTGCAACACCGGCGACTTCGAGCGCGCGCGAAAAATGGCGGAAGAGGGACTGCCGCTCATGAACGAGTCGACGCCGCCCCGATTTCGCCTGGACTTTCTTGGTGCCGGCGCTCTCGCCGAGATGCACTGCGGGCAGTATGACAAAGCCATCGACTTGTATAAGAAACAGATCGAGCTGTCGAAACAGATCGACCCACGACAGGGATTGCAGTACAAAGGGTCGCTTGCCAAATGCCTGTTTGCGGCAAAGCGCTATAAAGAAGCAGAGCCGATTCTGGTCGAAGTGTTGAAAAATCTGGACCCGACGTCTTATACGGGCAGATCGACCTACAAGGTGATGTTCGCGGATTATCTCGAGTTGCTGCGCAGCACCGGGCGAGCCGCTGAGGCTCAGCAAGTGGAGGCGGCAGGAAAAGTCTAGCGATGGAGTCGGCGCGCATCACCATTGAGAAATTCTGCCCGGTGTGTGACCGCAGGTATTCGCCGGAAGACTCGCTTGTCATGTGCCAGGACGACGGCACGGAGCTTTTGCCGGTCACAAACGACGAGCTGGCAGGCAAAGTAATAGACGGCAAATTCAGATTGCTGGAAATAATCGGCACCGGCGGCTGCAGTACCGTTTATCGAGCCAAACACATCCCGCTCAACCGCACGGCAGCCTTCAAACTTTTGCGATCCGACCTGGTGTCCACCATCGAGCGCATCAAGCGCTTCGAGCAGGAAGCGCAGCTGGTCAGCGGACTGAACCATCCAAACATCTGCACAGTCTATGACTGCGGAATTCTCGCCACCGGGCAACCATATCTGGTGCTGGAGAATGTCGAAGGAAAAAATCTCAGCGACATACTTATGAGCGGTCGCCTGACCCCCGAATCGCGCGCCCTCAAGTTGATCAAACAGATTGCCGCCGGCATGAAAGCCGCTCACCATCAAGGTGTGTTGCATCGCGACTTGAAGCCGGGCAACATCATGATACTGGAAACGGCTGAGGGCGAGCAGGTCAAAATCATCGACTTCGGTCTGGCGAAAGCGCTGGACACAGCGGGTGAAGAGCTGACCGCCACCGGGCACGCCATCGGCACTCCGGCATACATGAGTCCGGAGCAAGTGCGCGGCGATGTGCTCGATGCTCGTTCTGACATCTATTCATTCGGGTGTGTGATTTTCGAGATGCTGACGGGCAAGCGCGCCATCGATGGGCGCACCGCATTTGAAACCATGCAAAATCACCTGGTCAGTCATCCCGGTCCGTTGACGACCGGCAATTATGTGGTGCCGTTCGTGCTGCGCGAGCTGACTTTGAAGTGCTTGCAGAAAGAACCCGCCGACCGTTATCAAACAATGGACGAACTGGAAGCGGAGATCGAACGCATTGCGGCAGGTGTTTTGAAACCGGAGAAGGCTCCGCTGGTGATTGGCGAGTCAGCGAAAAAAGGTGTGCTGGTCGCCGCCTCGCTGGCCATCGTACTGGCAGTGGGGGCGCTGATCTTCAAGGTCGTACAATTGTCTGTATCGACACCTGATGTTGAGGTGCCGACAGTTGCGGCGGCAAGCAAACAGATTCAGCCGTCGACCCAGAAGGTGCTCGACGAGTTTGACGGGCTTCGCAAAACCGGCAGCCCGGTTGTTGCAGAGAGAGTGATGCTGCGGGCCATAGACGGACTGGACAAGGACGGCAAACAATACTCCCCCGA
This sequence comes from Candidatus Obscuribacterales bacterium, assembly GCA_046328035.1. Taxonomy (GTDB): domain Bacteria; phylum Cyanobacteriota; class Vampirovibrionia; order Obscuribacterales; family Obscuribacteraceae; genus JBGASG01. The sequence continues at coordinate 103,675 of JAXLXI010000015.1, forward strand.
TATGGTGGCATTGCGTAAAGCCCTGGCAGCCTATTACATCAATAGCGTGCGCCTGTCCGACTCCGGCGCGCAGGTGCCGTTCATCTTTGCCGCCGAGAAGAAACTTGCCGGCTCGAACATCGATGAATTGATGCAAGCACACATGAACGCCGCCGAGGCATTGATGCGCGCCGAGAAAGAAGACCAGGCCATCGAACACTATGCGCAATACAGCGTGCTGGCGAAAGAACGATTCGGAGAGAACACCAAGCAATATCGCGATGCGGTCAATAAAGAAGCTGTGTGCGAAGGCATTCGCGGCGAGAACGATAAAGCGGAAGCGGACTTCAAAAGACTGCTGGCAACATATAAAGATCCGAAGCAGACGGACGAGACAAAAGTGCAGGCGTACCAGGACCTGTCCAATCTTTATGCGAAGCAGCGCAAACTGCAGGAAGCGCGGCAAACCAGCGAACAAGCCATCGCTAACATGAACAACGACACGAACCCGGAGTTGCGCATCGATGTGCTGCGCGCCGCGGCAGCCGTAGCCGACCTTCAACATGACTATACCGGCGCACTGGAATTGATCGACAAGGCAATTAAAGAATCGGTGGCGTTTGGGAAAACCGAGGGTTTCTGGTTGACGAATGAATTGCTTCTCTGCAAAGGCACGTATCAGGAAGAGGCAAAGCAATATGTGCAGGCTGAGTCAACGTTGAGGCAAGCGGCCGAGCAACTGGGGCGCACACACAAACCGGAAAGCGCCGAATATCAAATGGCGATGCGCGAGTATATCAAAGTCCTGCGGGCTCTCGGTCGCGGCGCTCAAGCCGATGCTCTTGCCAGAACGGGTCGCCTGTAGGCTTTACTAGGCTTTACTGCATCAGTGCCAGGTGTAGGTCGTCACCGAGTCAGCCGGCAAATCCAGTTTTGCAAAGTGATCGCCGAGGCGCAGGTTGATCGTGTGCGGCGCAGTGCCCTCATTGGTGACCACCGCGACATAACCGCCGTCGGGATTTTTAAATGCCACGTGCGACACACCGGTGATGGTGCCTAGTGAATCGATGCGCACGGCGCCGCGTTTCACATGTGAGGCAAACTGCGACAGAGCCCAGTATTGTCCGCTGTAGGTGACGGCATTGGTTTTGGAGTCGACGGTCACCAGCCCGCCGCAGGAGAAGGGACCGATGTTCGGTTTGCCTGTTTCGTCGAGGGCAAGGTTCCAGACAGTGACGGAACTCGACCAGTTGCGTAGAATGCCCGTGAACTGCGAACTCCACTTACTCCAATCACTGGCGTAATTCTTGTCGTTGATGTCGGGTCCACCTTCGGTCCAGTACATACCGAGCTGTGGATATGCATCGTGCACCACAGTCATCTTGCCGGGATCACCCATGTAGCCGTGCCAGGCAATACCACTCACGTACTTGCGCACCGGCGGATCATCCATGGAAGCCAGCGCCCGCCCCCACATATTGTAGTTATGATCGATAATCCAGATTTTGGTTTTGATCTTCTCGCGTTCGAAGGTCGGACCCAGTTCGTGGGCGACGAAATCACATTCATATTCCTGCGGCCAGGCGCACGCCGGCATACGACCATCCTGGTCGGTGTCTACTTCGTTCTGCACGGTCACGCTGGTGACCGGAACGCCATGTTTTTCATAAGCCTGAATAAATTTGGCGAAGTACTGCGCGTACGCCGCCATATATTTGCGTTGCATACTGCCGCCCAGCATCGACTTGTTCGACTTCATCCAACCAGGCGGACTCCACGGCGAGCCAAAAATCCGTAATTGCGGATTAACTTGCCGCGCTTCTTTGATCATCGGAATGATCCATTTCTCGTCGTGCGCGATGGAAAAGCGCTCCATCTTCGGATCGGGTTGTCCCTCGCAGTAGCTGTACGCTTCGGTCGCGTAGTCACTCGCGCCGATGCACGTTCTGCACACGTTCAGGTTGAGCTGCGAGGGATCAAAAAGCTGGTGAAACAGCTCTTTGCGCGCCGCCGCCGGCATTCTGTTGAATACGAAGCAAGCGCTGTCCGTGAACGCACCACCAAAACCGTCGACAGTCTGGAAGGTCTTGTTGGGGTTCACCACGACCGAGTCAGTCAATATCGCTTTCGGCGCCAGCTTTTGCCAGCGCAGCGGGGACGGATCCTTGCTGGCGCGCTTGCTGGCGGTGGTGACGGTCGCGGTCAAGGGAGACGGCGCGACTTCTGTGTGTTTACTAGGGGCAGGAGGCATAGCCAAAGCGATATTTTCCTCTGGCGTTCCGGCGACTGCCTTTCCGGGCGAGGAAAGAAGTCCGCCGAGCGCCAACAGCACAACTAATCTGGTCGAGAGTTTCACCATGCCCTATAAAGTAGCACTTAGAGGTTACCAAGACTTTACCAGTCCACCTGGCAGTCGCCTAATTGGCAGTGCGTCCCCGGGGGCTCTCCGGCGGTGCCTGGGAAAAGGTCCCGGATTACCGTAACTCGGTTCGAGGGTCGATTTTCGCACCTGTATCGGGCAACCCGCCACAGGGTTGGCTTTGCGGTGCCGACCATCACACTGTACACTTCACTTGATGTTCCGCTATTCCGGGACCTTTTCCCAGGCGCGCTTTTGCACCCACCCCGCAGTTAATCTTCTTCTTCGAGTTGCTCAACTTTGAGGCAGACTTTCCTTCGCAGGCGGCGACGACGACAACTGCATAGAAGAAGAATGCGGAATGGTCAGCCAGAATGTGGTGCCCTTGCCGGCCACGCTGGTGACGCCAATCTGCCCGCCGTGCAACACCACGATCTGTTTGCATATAGCCAGACCCAGCCCCATGCCCTTAGCACCGGCAAACTCTTTAGATTGCACCTGCCCGAACGATTCGAAGATCATCGCCTGGTCGGTTTCAGCAATGCCGCAGCCCTGGTCGGTCACCTGCAGCCGCACGCCCTCATCGAGATTTTCGATAGCCACCGTCACCGTGCCGCCGTCCGGCGAAAACTTCAACGCGTTCGTCAACAAATTGGTCAACACCTGCACCATGCGGTCTTCATCAGCGAATATGCGCGTGTGCGTTCCGGCAATCGATACATCAATCTGGCGCGACCGCGCCGCCTGCGAGACAACCGCCAGCGTGCGCTCCACAACTTTTGCCGTCGTGGTCGCCGTTTTCTGCAACGTAAAATTGGTGGAGGCGATCTTTTCTATAGATAGCAAGTCGTTCAACAAACGCATCAGGTGCTCTAGGCTGTCCTCGTCTTTCTCGATACGCTTCATCGCATCATCGGACAGGTCACCGAAACCACCGGCAGAGAGCATGCCCAGCGTGGCACTGATAGAAGTCAGCGGAGTGCGAATGTCGTGGCTGATCATGGCCATGAATTCCCGCTTCATGCGCTCCAGCTCGATACGCCAGGTGACATCTTCGAAGCTGATCAAAAGTTTCTCACCAGACTCGTCGCGATATTTGGAAACGTGAATCTCGGCACTAAATCCGGTGCGGTCGTCGCGGACACCTTTGATCAAACTGGTGCGCTCATTATTGGCGATCGACTCTAAAGACTGTTCGACCGGGAAAAGCAAAAATTCCGACACGGGCTTGCCCGAAATACGCCCGTGCGAGCACGCCAAAATTTCGCAGGCTCTAGGATTGGCAGACTCGACGATACCGCCTGTGGTTGCGAGCAAGACACCGACCGGCATGTTCTCCAGCACGCGGCGAAATCGCGCCTCGCCTTTACGCAATCGGTCTTGCGCTTTCTCCAGCGAGTCAGCCATGTCATGAAATCGCTTGTCGAGCTGAGCGAAACCGTCGGTTCCGGAAAACAGCGTGTTGAGCGTCATGCCGTGCTGCAGGCGTTCGGTATTGTCACTGATGATATTGAGGCGCTTGGCGGCAGTGAAGTTGAACTGCGCTATGCACCAGATGAGCGCCGCGGCATCCAGCACCACACCGCCGATGCACCAGTAGATAAATGTCAATTGCGACTCGGCGGCGGCGTTACCCGACTGTGCCATCACCTGCGATGCTCGCGAAGTTTGCCCTTCGGCAAACAGAGCCAGTTGATGGCGATAGCTGCCGGCAAAAGAATCCTGCCCTTTGGCGGCCAGGTCTTCGATATCACTCAACTCAGCAAGCGCCATCTTGTAATCATTAGCATCGAAAAACTCATGAACAGCCGGCTTGACAGCGGTTTCTTGCAAATGCTGCACGAGGTCGCGCCCGGAGCGAGCGAATCCGCTCGGCTGTTTGTCGACCAATCCAGCCAGCGCCCCCGCCAGGGCATTGATCTGGGCAGCCAACCCGATTCGTTCGATGTTGCGCTGCTGCACCTGCATATCTTCATGGTGCCGCCAGCACAAAACACCGATCACCGCCAGCTGAATAGCCAGTGGCAGCGCAAGTAACTGAACTGTTTTGGCGACCGACTTGCTCATGCCCGAAAAACCGAAATCACAAGCTACACTGGTCTTTTGCCCGGTTATAGCAGGTCGAAAACCCGCCCGCCGCGTGGTAGCGGCAGATAAAGCCGGTTAGTAGAAGCGAAACGAACCACTGCTGGAGTTGTTGGGGCTGGTGCTCGAGTTGTTGGGGCGGATGGCGCTGCGCGGTTCGGGGGCGTGCAAGTGCGTGGCGGCGTGCTCAAGAAGCGCTTTCAGCGACGTGCCGTGTTGTGGATAGCTGGCGATTGCAGTGGCAGCCTGCGCTGAGAACGGCTTGTTACCACCGCCGGGACTGGACATTTTGAGCGCGCCGAATTCGCGCTTCAACATGTCCAGAGCTGCGTTGACCACGCTGCTCTGCTCCTTGCGGAAGATCAGCGCAAAGCCGGCATGCCCGTGACGTCCCCGCAAAACCTCAGCTGGAAAGCGCGCCCGCAACAACTTGCCGAGCGTAGCCAGAGCATTCATCTTCGCAAAGGTGCCATGCTCTTGCAGCCTGTCGAAATCTTCTATCTCGACGAAACACAGACTCAGCTCTTCGCTGCTGCGTCCCGCATCGATAAACACTTGATTGGCGCGCGCCAGAAACGCGCGTTCGCTGAGCAAGCCGGTGGCACTATCTGCATTGTCGCGCTCTTGCTCGTCGCGGGCTCGCTGCAATTGCATGCGCACGCGCACCAGTAGTTCGTCACTCAAAATCGGTTTGGCGAGGAAGTCATTGCCACCAGCCTGGAATGCCGCTTGCCGTCCAGCCGCATCACTTTTGGAAGTCAAAAAGATAATCGGCATCTTGCTCCACTTGTCGGTGGCGCGCAGAGTGCGGCAGAGATCATAGCCGCTGAGACCCGGCATGATCACATCCAACAAAATCAAGTCGGGCTGCACACGTTCGAGAGTTTCGATAATGCGAATCGGCTCGTTGAGCGCGTAGACAGTCATGCCGTAGCTGCCGAGCACGCGTTCGATCAAAGTGGTCAAAACGCGATCGTCATCGACCACCAACACTCGCGCGTCACTCGACTGATTCAATGTGGAGAGGCGCACCAGGCAGGCTTCCAGTTGCTGCTGCGAAACCGGCGCAGTCAACGAAACAGAACAGCCGTAATAGAGCCGTTCCATTTCCGAGAGGGCGCCACCATCGGGCAGGATGAACGCCGTGGGCAGTGCCGCATTCTGCTTCATAGAGCGCACCTCGCCCGCCAGAGCAAAGCAGGCTTGCTTGCCGAAGGCGGCCACATCGAGGACAGCCGCATCGAGTTGGAGCTGCGTTGCCTTCAACGCCGCCTCCTGCGGATTGTTGCTAAAGGTAATTTTTGCCTCGACTGTGGGTTTAACATAAACCGCTGGTGGTTGCAGAGTATTGGCGCCGCCGACCAGCAAAACGTTTCCTGCCTGCACCGGATCTTGATGTGCAGCATGTTCAGAACTATCCGTGACGCTGCGCAGCGCCCCTTCGCCGTCCGCCAGAGCACGAAAAATCTCCAGCCAGAGCACGTCGTTGCCGGACAAATCCGAGGGGTCGATCAGTTTGGTGTAGCCTTCGATTTTGCCGGCAGCCTGCGCCACTTTCTCCAGCCCCAGCCCCTGGGCGCTCATGCGCAGCTCGTGGACGAAGGTGTAGAGCTCGTAGCGGCGGCGAGCATTGTGCAGGTCGTGCTGCACTTCTCGCAGTTGCCGCGCCAGATTGCGCCACAACTCAGGCAGGTCGGCAGCCAGGTCGCGCTGCGCCCGGCGAATCGTGTTTTCGAGTTCAGCCTGTGTACGCAACTGCTCGGCGTGGCTCTCGCTCTGCGGGTCAGCGGTATGTCCGGGCACGTAGCCGGCGCTGGCGCGATCAGCCTGGTGCGGCTCGGCTTGCGCCTTACTGTGGGACTGCGTGGTGAAGGCTGTCTCGATAGAGGTATTGATCACGTCGAGAGGCGCATGGTCAGGCGCCGGCAGCAACGTTTCGATCTGGTGAAGAAACAGTTGCGGGTCGAGCGGCTTCTGCAGAATCAGCGAGACCCGCAGGATGTTTCTCAAATGGGCAAACGACTGTCTATCCAGGTGAGCGCTGGAGAGAAACACCACCGGGGCGTAGTTGCCCATGTCGCGCATGCGAGACACAAAGGACATGCCATTGTCGTCGGGCAGACGGAAGTCCACAACCGCCAGCGCCACCTGATGCGTCTCGAGGACGGACAGAGCCTCCGCAACCGTGCCGGCCTCGACGACTGCATAGCCGCCGATCAACAGTATGCGCGAGAGCAAGGTCCGGAAGGACGCATCATCATCTAAAAGCAGTACTACGGGGTTCATCGCCAATGCCAGAGCTTCCAATTCCAGTATGCCAAAAGTCGCTTTCGCAAGCCTTTCGAGACCTGCTTCGCGCTTCATATAACTTGTGACGTCCGGGTGTCCGAGCTGTGCCTTATGCAAGGGCAAATTCGCCAAATGTTAAGCTTCTGACGCCCATAAAGGACATCAGAAGCTCACGATTATCGTCGCCTACCTTACTTAGCGGCGCTTGCCGGCGGTGCGGCGAGCAGTCGGCGCTGACTTCACCAGACGCAACGGGCGCTTTTGCTTGAACGCGGCTTTCGCCTCCAGATATTTCTGCGCCAGTTCCTCAGCGTCGAGGTCCGAATCTTCCAGCTTCTCGAAGATTTCTTTCTCTTCCTCGTCGACGTGATGCTTCACCACTTCGCAAAGCACGGTGACTTTGGCGTCGTAGTAGTCGTCTTTGGGTTCCATTTTGGAAAGCTCGCCGATCAAAAGCTCGATGACATGGTGCTCGGTGTCAGCTTCATCCATGATGTCTTCGACATCGTCGCCGTCTTTGCGCAATGCCGAATACACCACCTTCTGCTCGACCTCGGCGTGCGCCGTCAGCTCGTCGATGATTTTAGTCACCAGCTCTTTTTTCTGCTTGTTGGTTTTTGCCTGACTGAATTCGAAAAACAGATTTGATACCAGCATGTGCTCCTTGTGAAGGACATGCATGATGTCTTTCTCTTCAGCGGTTACCGGAGTCGGTTCTGATTTCTTTGCAGTAGCACGTCTCATAGTGATTCCTCTTCAGTTTCCAGTTGAGCCTGGCCTATTGAAAGCCACGCCAAAATTGACTGAGGCGGAGGAATTCTTGTTCCGTCCCATGCAGGGAAAGAACCGACCCGACAGCAATATACCGTAATGGTATGCCAAATCGAGATTGGCATACCATTACGGTATATTGCGGCGGCGCGAGGGGCGCGGGGCCTAGTGCTTGCGCCAATCGTCCAGCTTGGAGCCGACCTTGTCGAACATCTTGTAGAGCGTGCTGCCATCCTTGGGTGTCAGGTCATTGTTGTCCTTGGTGCGCAGGTCACGTTCGACGACGGCGATCTGCGTCATCTCGCGGCGCAGTTCACCGGCTTGACTGCCGGAGATGTGTCCTAGAGCCAGTTCGCGCGATATCTTGCTTTCCAATTCGGCGCGGCGCACCATCATATCGTCCAACATAATCACGCGCCCACCGGCGACGATAAAGCGCTGTCCGCTGATCAAGGGCACATACGCCAGAGTCGGCGTGACAACCGCGACCGCATTGCCCAGATAATCGAGCGACATCGCCAGAGGTAGAGCGGTGGTGTAAGTCAACGACGAACGCCCTTCGGCTTGCGCCCGCGCGATGCCATCCAGTTCGGCGCGCCACATCTTGGCCTGCGCGTTAGTGATGGTGCCGGCGGCCAGACCGGCTGCGATGGCATTTTCCAATTGCAGGCGGCGCCCTTCGAGAGTGGTGACAAAAACGTCGGTGGTGACCTCGACGCCCGGCACCACTTTAGTGGTCGTCGTCTCAGTAGTGGTAGTGACACCATCCACGGTGGTGCTCTTCTTCTCGTAAACTGTCTCCGTGGCACCGGGCTCGGTGATGATGGTCGTGGTGCCGCCTTGAGCGATCAGACTCGGCGGCGTTGTCAGGTGCTGCGACTGCGATTGCATCTGCCCCGCATCGGCGGCATTCGACTTGGCAACAACCGCAAAAAGCAGTGTGAGGGTGAGGGCGACGCCCACCGGCGCATTCGACAGTTTCATTTAGTTTTACTCCGCAGATGACTAGGCATAAGCAGAGCATGACATAGGCGACACGGCACAACATCTAGGGCTTCCCAGTCCTGTGCTCGGGACAGCCTTAATAATGAATGCGGTGGGCAATGACGATGTCAGTCTTCGGCGACCTTGCCGATGATTTCTTTGGCGGTCTGCTCCTGCTTGGCGGTATCGGGCACACTGAATGTGCCGGCACTGATGATCAGCCAGTTGACGCCTTTGAGCAAATTGAGTTGCGCCGGTGTTTTGGTGCGGTAGGCCGGTGCACCGAGACCAGCGACATCGACTCCGCTAAATGTCGCTTTGCTCGACTCGAAGATCGACTTGGATTGCGCCTTGTCCGTGCCGTGACGGATCAACAGCCCGACTTGCGGAGACTTGCCGCCGCTGGTCTTGAGGCTGTAATACGCACGACTCACCCACGTTTTGCCGATTTCAGTGTCGCCCTGCGAATTGTTGGGATTGGCTTCTACAGGACCGCCCAGGATTTTCTGAGCCAGTTCGGGCGTCAAGACTTTGGTGGCGCGGTTGGTGCCATCCGCTAGCGCCAGACCGGCCGCCGCCAGCACCACAAGCGCTGATATCGCTGTTGAAACAATCATTCGTCGCATAAATTGATACCTCGATGAAGATGTTGTTGATTGCCGCACAATCGAGCAGCGCGGTGCGCTCGGGTGAGCCCAGTTTAGGCTGCTCGACCCCAGCCGCCGGCGCGGGGCGCGAGCAGTTGACGAGTGAGATCACGACTGCCCAGATGAGGCATACAGCGAACGCGGCATTACCGGATGAACGAGCCCGGTGAAATGACATAGATAAGGATTCCGATTGCAGTAAACGACAGTCGACAAAGGACTACGGGATCCTACATCATCGGCAGTGCATACATCTACAGTCGGCAGAAAAAAATTGGCGCTACCACCCACGGCTGGTAGCGCCACCATATTTGGTGCGCGTCCCGAAGAAATTACGAGACTTTCGAGAGGCTTGGTCAGGAGAGTGAGCAGAACGGGCAGCAAGGACGATTGGTCTCGTCGGTACTGTCCGGTTTGACGTACCAGAGATGCTCCGGATTACGGCGGCACATCCACCAACCGCGGCGAATGAAGGACGGAATCGCGCCACGCGACGGCGGAGGGGCAGCGGTCTGCACCATTTGCTCCTCGAGATCGACATGTGGGCGACCGGCACAGCAAGGGCACTCGTTGCCCTCGAAAATACCGCTTGTGGCATCGGCTTGCCAGACATGCCCCGGTCCTGCCGAACAGATCCACCAGATGCGATCCTGCTGATCGCTAACAACAACCAATTCTTGATTCATAGAAGTCACCCTGTGCGTCATGAGAGCAACACCCGCAAAATCGTTGTAGCATCTGCGTTTCCAACAATGCGATTGGACAGCCTATAATTTGCCCGGGCCCGCGATCGGCGATCCGGGCAAAGACCGGACAGTTGCCGGTTTTCAGCGCTGCAGATTGCCAGGAGGCAAGCCATGGGGTTATGGAAGAAACGCACTGCTCTGGTCGCGAAACTGGCGCTGCTGGCGGCTTCTGCCCAGGTCTGGGCACCGGCGGGCGGCGCCGCCGGCGGCAGCGACCAGGTAGTCATTAGCCTGCAAGAAGGCGAACCTTATTATCGGGGCAAGAGCGAGACGCAGTACGCACGCGAGCGAAAGGTGGACATTCTGCACCTCTTGCTGGACGTCACGCCTGATTTTGAGAAACGCACCATCAAGGGCGAGATGACCATGACCTTCGAACCGCTGGTGAAGCCGGTTGAGGAACTGCGCCTCGATGCCATCGATATGGACGTCGCCGAAGTCATCTGCTCGGCACCGCTCTCTGGATATCAGGTCACCGACAAAGAGATCATCGTCACGTTCGAGCAGCCCATTCCGGCAAAGAAACAAACAAAGCTCTCGATCAAATATTCGGCGAGCCCTAAGAAAGGCCTGTACTTTCGCGTTCCCTCCAACGGCTACGAAGCGAAGAACATGCACGTCTTCTCGCAGTGCGAAATGATCGAAGCGCGACACTGGTTTCCCTGCTACGACTACCCGAACGAGAAATTCACGTCTTCCATCACCTGCCGCGTGCCGGAAGCAATGATGGTGGCATCGAACGGCAAACAGATTTCTTCGACTAAAGATGCGGAAACCGGCTTGAAGGCAGTCACCTGGCTGCAAGACAAACCGCACAGCAATTACTTGATCACTCTGGTGGCAGGAAACTTCGCCAGAACGGAAGAGAAGTACAAGGAGGTGCCGCTGCAATATTTTTCACTGCCGGTCGACGAAGCAGACAGCGCACCAACGTACGCAGACACGCCCAAGATGATGGCTTTCTTAGAGAAAGAAACGGGCGTGCCCTACCCCTGGGACAAGTACGGACAGGTGGCGGTGCAGGACTTTCCGATGGTGGGCATGGAGAACACGTCGCTCACCACCCTGGCTGACACCATGTTGTGCTCGCCCGATACGCAGACGATTCAAACCAGCATCGGTCCCTACACCACCGAAGAACTTCTGCTGCACGAACTGGCGCACCAGTGGTTCGGCGATCTGGTCACTTGCCGCGACTGGAGCCATGCCTGGCTCAACGAAGGGTTCGCGACGTACTACGCGCAGATCTACCTAGAGCTCACACAAGGACGAGACGGCATGATCGCCGACTGGGTCAACATGCGTGATGAAGTGCTCTACCAGAAATGGGAATGGCGTCCCGTCGTCAACCGGCAGTACAACGACCCGGAAGAGCAATTCGATCATCGCGCCTATTTCAAAGCAGCCTGGGTGCTGCGGATGCTCAGAGAAGAGTTGGGAGACGAGCTGTTTCGCAAAAGCATTCAGACATACTTGCAAAAACACAGGTTTCAAAACGTGATCACATCAGACTTCACGGCAGTCGTCGAGGAGGTTTCCGGTAAGCCGTTCGATCGTTTCTTCGATCAATGGCTGCACAAGCCCGGACATCCCGAGGTGGCGGTCGAATACTCCTGGGATGAGAAGACTAAACTGGCGAAGCTGACAATTACGCAGCAACAGCGTTCGAGAGCTTATTGGAATACTGCCGGGTCATCCCCGCCGGGCAACGAACCCCATCCCGATAACTCGGGAGACTCGAGTGCGTGGGGTTATGCGGGCAGTGGCGATGGCGGTGGTGGCGGCGGCGGTAGTGGCGCAGGCAGCGGCGGTGGCACAGGCGGCGGTGGTGGCTCGGGCGGTGGCGGCAGCGCTGCCGGTGAGCGCGATGAACCGACCGTCTTCCACTTTCCTCTGACCGTCAAATTCAAGGGCGACAATGAGACCATCACCCGCCGGATAGATGTAACCAATAAGAAGGAAGACTTCTCCTTCACGCTCAAGAACGCACCAAAAATAGTGCAGGTCGATCCCGAGTGCGTGTTGCTCGCCGAAATAGATTTCACACCGTCCACCACCATGCTCTTTGCGCAGCTAGAAGACAAGTCCGACCCGGTGGCGAGAATGGACGCCGCGGACAAGCTGCGACGCAACAAGTCCAGCACTGCAGTGACGAAACTAATGACGGCGCTGATCACCGACGAATCGATTCCAGTCCGTATCGCGTGCGCCAATTCACTGCGCAGGATTCATTCGGACGAAGCGCTCGATGCTTTGCTTTCGGCCACCAAACAACGCGACGCGCGCGTAAAAAATGCCGTCATCGAAAACATCGGCAAGTTCTACCACCCGCGCGCCGAGGAGGCATTGCGGGCGGTGCTCGATACGGAGAAGAACCCGGCCGTAGTTAATACTGCCTGCCTGGGTTTGAGCGCCTACAACGACGACAAGTCTCGGACGGCATTGATCAAAAGCCTGGGCACCGAGTCGTTTCATGACCTGATCGCAGTCGGTGCGCTGCAAGCCATCAGGGCACAGGCAGAACCCTTCTATATAGATGCGGTCAAACAGTTCGTTACCAAAAATGCCGGGGACAGCCTCGCCAGCGAAACCTTCCGGGAGGCGCTCGACACACTGGCCGTGATCAGCAAAAAGGAAGAAGACAAATCGCTGGATGACTCGCGCAACTTCATCCTCCAATATGTCAACGACAAGCGCGAGCCGGTGCAGGTAGCCGCCATTCGAGCTCTGGGCGCGCTCGGCGATCCCAAAGCCGTGGCGGCACTGAAAACATTTGCCTCCGGTCCCTGGGACAGCTCCGTCACAATGGCGGCGTCCGGCGCAATATTTAGAATCCAGCGCGGTGCCAAGCCGCAAGAAGCCTTGAAGGACCTGCGCAGGGATATGAAGGAACTAAAAGACCAGCAACGCGAGCTCAAGCAAAACTTTGAAAAGCTTGCTAAAGACAAAGAGAAGGAAAAGTCACCACCCACGTCGACGAAGGAAGTGCGCTCGCGAGTGCTGCCGAAACCGGGGCGCGTCAATTAGTGAAGGTTCTCTACTGGCTGAAGTTGCTGATCAAAGCCTTCCTGATCGCTATTCTGATTGTTGCGGTCGGGACGTACGTGTTCTTCATTCCGCGCATCTTCGGATACACGTGCGGGCAGATGATACTGATGCCGTTTCCGCCTGATGAATCGTACGAATACAAATCGCTGCGCGGTGTCGAGAAGCAGGATGTATTCATTGGCACCGGGGACAGTGCCAAGTTGCACGGCTGGTTGTACAAGCTGCCCGACAGCAAGTATGTGGCTCTGATCAGCCATGGCAACGCAGGACACATCGGCGGGCGCTTGCTGCTCGCCGACGCGCTGCTGGACTCGGGAATCTCGGTGTTGCTCTATGACTACCGCGGATATGGACGCAGCACCGGTTCATCCAAATTGCAGACGCTGGTGCCGGATGCCGATGCGGCGTTCACATATCTGGTGCACGAGCAAAACTACAAACCGGCGCAGATTATCCTGGTCGGTGAGTCTATCGGCTGCGCCGTCACCAGCGACTTGCTCAAGTTGCACCCCGATGTCGCGGGCATCGTGTTGGTTTCTCCCTTCACCTCGCTGCTGCGGTTGGCGCGCCAGAAGATTCCGTACTTCTATGTGTATCCGGACTTCCTGGACTTCGACCCCGCCTTCAACAATATGGAAATGGTGCAAGCCGCGCATCCGCCGCTCCTGATCACGCACGGCGACCGCGACACACTGGTGCCTTTCTCTGAGAGCGAGGAACTTTTTGCCGCCGCCATAGAACCGAAGATGTTCATGCCTCTGAAAAATGGCGGGCACAATGACTACATTCAGGATCACGAGTTTTTCAAAAAAGGTGTCCTGGATTATCTGAAATCGGTCGATGCCGCCGCCGCGCAGAAGAGCGTGAGCGGGGCGCATTAGGCGCGTGCAGTTCACCTATCGGTGTGTTATGCTGAGTGAGCGCCCGGCATTGAAGCCGATTTGCAGCAGCATCAAGCACATGACTGTTGCAATTATCGCTGTGGGCGTCGACGGACGGACCGGGAATCCACCGCCGCGCGCACAGCTACAATATAGAGGTCCTTCTTATGATCGATCAGAACTACGAAGTACTGAGGGTCGAAGACGGGAAGCCCATCAAAATGTGGACCAGGGGCGTTCCGGTTGAAGACCAGTCCAAACAGCAGCTCATCAATATCTCCAGGATGCCGTTTATCTTCCGTCAGGTTGTCGTCATGCCTGACGTGCACTACGGTATCGGCGCGACCGTCGGTTCGGTGATACCAACCGTCGGCGCAGTCATTCCTGCTGCAGTCGGTGTCGACATCGGTTGCGGTATGGTCGCTGTGCGTACTTCACTCTCCGCCGAAGACATGCCCGAGAGTCTCGCTAAGTTGAGATCGGCAATCGAAAAGGCGGTGCCGGTCGGTCAGGGCGATTTTGGCGATGACGTTCCCAAGCACAACGAAGAGGCTTGGTTCAACATCCTCGGCACGCAATTCGAAGACATCAAAGCCAAGCATCCTGGTGTTGTGACCAGGAGAGATCCGTCTGCCCAGCTGGGCACCCTCGGTGGTGGCAACCACTTCATCGAGTTGTGCCTGGACAAGGAAGGGCGGCTGTGGGTGATGCTGCATTCCGGATCGAGAGGCATCGGCAACCGCATCGGGACGTACTTCATCGAACTTGCCAGGCAAGATATGAGGAAGTACTTCGTTAATCTGCCGGACATCGACCTGGCGTACTTCCCTGATGGCACCGAGCACTTCAAAGATTACGTCGAGGCGGTGGAATGGGCGCAGAGCTACGCCATGCACAACAGGCAGGCGATGCTCAAACAAATTGTCGACGCGATGCGGGGGCAACTGCCGCCGTTTACGCTCACCGACGAAGTGATCAACTGCCACCACAACTACATCTCGCGCGAGCACCACTTCGATCAGGATGTAATCATCACGAGAAAGGGGGCGGTGCGGGCCAGGCACGGCGACATGGGGATTATCCCCGGGTCGATGGGCACCAGGTCCTACATCGTAAGAGGAAAGGGAAACAAGGAATCTTTCGACTCCTGCTCCCACGGTGCCGGCAGAAAAATGTCGAGAAACTCGGCAAAGGCCAAGTACACGCTGGACGACCACATCAAGGCCACCGAAGGCGTTGAGTGCAGGAAGGACAGCGGCGTGCTGGACGAAACGCCTGCGGCGTACAAGCCCATCGAAGATGTGATGGCGGCGCAGTCCGATCTCGTGGAAGTCGTCCACGAATTGAAGCAGATTCTTTGCGTCAAAGGCTGACCACGTCACGTCAAAGAAATGACCGTGTCCAAATTCAGAGCGGCGCGTCGTGTATTGAAACGGCGCGCCGTTTTTTCGCGGGTTGGCGCACTAGTCGGTCGTCTATACCTAATACGTATAAAATGGAGGCTCGTTTTATACGTATTAGGTATATTGAGGTGCGGAGCGTGCGAAACTTTCGGCGAAGCAGCGGGTATTGTTAGGTGTAACCCGTTTTGAGCAGGGAGAGTCGGCTATGACCTCGGGACGAAACTTTGCGAAGTCGGCGTGGACAGTTGCGTTGACGATGTCGATGCTGTTTCTGCCGCAGATTGGCGGGGGACCGGCACCGGCGGATCAGTCGGGGTGGGCGCAGGCGCAGTCTTCGCAGGGTTTCGGGCAGCGGCAGGGCCTTTTGCGTCAACGGCTGCGCCAGCGCATTATGGGGCAGTCCGGCGCGGGCGCGGGTTCGGCGACGGGGAACGCGGGCGCAGCGGGGAACGCGGGCGCGGCGGTGACGGGGGACGCGGCGGGGGACGCGGGCGCGGGGGACGCGGGCACGGCGGTGACGGGGGACACGGCGGCGGCAGATCCGCGCACGGCGGCGACTAAGGCTGCCGAGAAAGAGGCGTGGTTCACCGAGATGCGCCGCCAGAAACATGGTCCGACAACTGCATCTAAATATACGATTGCCGGGCTCGACGTGGCGGTCTGGAAGCCGAAGACAACCACCGGTCCGGCGCCGCTGGTGATTTTCTCGCACGGGTTTCATGGCATCAACACGCAAAGCGACTACATCATGCGGGCGCTGGCTGATGCCGGGTACATCGTCATGGCCCCTAATCACGAAGACGCCTTCACCAAGGGTTTGCATCCGCCCGAGATCAGATTTCAGCTCGCCTCGCAGTGGACCGACACGACATATCGCAAACGCGGCAACGACATCACTCGGCTGCTCGCGGCATTGAAAGCCGACAAAGAGTGGAGCCGCCAGATCGACATGACGCGCGTCGCGCTCATGGGACACTCGCTCGGCGGCTACACGGTGCTGGCGCTGGCAGGCGGCTGGCCGCAATGGAAGCTCCCGGGCATCAAAGCTGTGGTGGCACTGTCCCCATACTGCTCACCGTTTTTGGTGCACAAGACTCTGTCCAACATCAGCGTTCCCGTCATGTATCAGGGCGGCACCAAAGACTGGGGCATCACACCGTTTCTTCTCGGCAAAAATGGTGCATACACCAGTACGCCGTCGCCCGCGTTTCTGGTCGAAGTACAGGACGCCAATCACTTCACCTGGTCGGGGCTGAATAAGGATCAGGGCAAAGCGCAAATCATCGACTATTACTGTGTCTCATTCCTGGACAAGTACGTCAAAGGCGATGCCGGCGCGCATCCGGAAAAACAACTTCAGGGCGTCTGCCGAATCGAAGCCAAATAAGGCTCGACAAAACGGCGCACTCGCTGCTGCAACTCGGGAGTCTCACGATCCATGTTGACGTGCAACAGCGCCACCGACCAACGTGCGTCGCTGGCGATGGGCTGGATTTGGTCCAATAGCCAGTCGCTCATCAAATCTTCGAGCGCCCCGGCGCCCACCAGTCCCAGATAGTCGGATTGCTCGACGACATCGTCGACGGACTCGAGCAAACAGCCGACGGCAGCCAGCTTTTCCTCTCGATTGTCGTAGTCGAACAGCAAGTCGGACGCCCAACCATTTTGATCGAGCGTTTTGAATCCGTCGCGATGCCAGGTCTGGTGCGCGGCGGCAAACTCCTCGGGCTTGCACAAAATGTCGTAAAGCCACGGCGGCTGCAAGGCTGCATCCCAGATCAGACGATCGCCGAAGTAGACGCAAAACTCGCCGGGCTGCCAGTTTGCCTCGCCTTCACCGGCGGTGCCCGCCGGCAGCCAGTGCGCGTAATAGGCATGGTGCTCGATGACGGGGGCGTGCAACTCATGGCCCCGCACCACGACACGCACGTAATCCGGATAACTGAACGAATTGCTGGCTGTCGGCACCACCGACCAGCAAAACACGCCCGAGCCCGACGGCGGCACCGCGGCCGCGCGGCTCTTGCGGTCTGTAAGTCTTTCCGCCCAACCGACCGCCGTCCAACCGCCCTGCGTATCCTGCGCGCAGCGCACCACCACAGTCGGGTAGAGCGAGTTCGGTCCCAAAACGACCAGCGCTTCGTTGTCGTGGTGCGCCGTGAATATCGGGTAGGTGGGCGGCAGACTCGCGTAGTTGCGCGCCTTCCAGTACTCCAGGACCAGATATCCCGCAGCGTCTTCGGCATTGGTGAACGTTTCAGACATCAGATAGCCACACCACGTCGAGCAAAGCCACTATACCAGCTACGGTTGTCAACCGCACGCGCTAAATTGCGCCGCCGGTAAGGCACCGGTGGTCAGTCAAAAATCAAACGCACCATATGCGGTGCCAGTCAATCGCTCGCCGCACAACCACGGCACACAAAATGAAAGCGCGATCAGATTTGGTGCGCGGCGCGTTTCTAACTCGTAAAAACGCCACTCAGAGCGGTTGTTGCAACATTTCTCAACGCAATTGGATTGATACGTTTTGCAAACGGCAGCGGTGGTCTGCTCTGGATGCCACTGTTCATGCCGCTTTCGCAGCCCGCGCTAAGTGTTACGCAAATGTTCGCATAGGGTTGTGCTGGAACGCTCATTGGGAGACACTTGCAGTGTAGCTGCTGTCTTTATGGAGCACGATCCGATGGAACCAATCACGACTAATGTCCCGCAGGTTGTCGCTGAGGAACTCTCGAATGTTCCTTCTCCCGAAAAGAAGACATCCTCGGACATTCGCAGCGAAGCTAAACCGGCGAAAACTGCTGAACCGAAAGAGATCTGGTACGAAGGCGCCGACTAATCAGTCTCGAAGCCAACTATTTGATTTCGAGAGACTCGATGGTGGCGATGGCTGCTTTGGCGTACTTATCGTACCGTTCATCGAGGGCGCAATAAGCCACTTCCTGAATGTCTTCGCCTTCATCGCCCCGGTCGATTTCTTCCGGTCGCATTACATAGATCGTTTTCGATATCCTGGTGGTGCCCGCATCCGCGTCTTTGAACTGGCGACGTACAAGCAGAACGCGCACTCCATTGATGCTGAGCGTTTCGGCTGTTTCTTCACCCTTGATGGTGCTGCGCATCGCACCTTGCACCGACTGCAGCTCGGCGTCGCTGAGTTTGTGGTCTTTGCCTTCCAGCACCGCGCGTAGTGCCTGACCGTCGCTCTCTTGGTCGAGCGGTCCGCGATCTCGAATGGTCAGCGAGACGTTTTCTGCTGTCTCGCGCGACGGATTCCACGTCGCTATGTAGCTGCCTTTATCTTCCTCCAGCCCGTCGTACGTCCAACCGCTCGGCGACTTGAACGAGCGAATCGGACCGGTGGCGATTTTTTCGTGCGCCTTGTAATCGGCGAAATTCAAAATCGCCATGGTGGCGACAAACGGCAGCGCCAGCGCGCCCATCATGGCAAGCGCAACCAGCACGGCGGCGGAAATGCCGACGAACGCGAGCACTCCAACTACTACTTTGGTTGTCGTCGAGGTAGCCATGGCTGCCTGCCGCCGGGTCCTGTGTCACCTTCAACAGACAACAGCTTACCCTGAATCGTTAAAATAGGCGATGGGCGTGCTAACATCGTCCCTCAAACAGTGCGCCGAGGGCGATTTGCCATGACCCCAACTACAACCCGAGTAGCGCCCGCGCTTCGAGCTTTGCTCGAAAACCTCATCGACTATGCCGGCATGTATCCGCCTGCCGGGTTGCCGCTGGAACAGACTCTCCAGAACTACGGCACGTACCGCGACGGCGACTATTCGTGGATGCTGCGCTGGCTGGTGATCGGCGGCGCCGACCTGACAAAGGTGCCGGCCTCGCTTGACGGAGCCCTGGCGGTGCTGGCGGAATCGGAAGAAACCCGCGCCGCGTCACTGGAGACCAAAGGCGTGGTCTCGGCTCAGCGCCCGGTTTATGTCGAGGTGGCGCTCAATGATTTGAACAAGCTGGACGCCGTCAAGCAAGCGGGTTGCTTCGGAAAAATCCGCACCGGCGGCGTCAAGCCGGAAGCCATTCCGACACCGGCAGATGTGGCCGCCTTCATCCTGGCTTGCGCAGACCGGCGGCTGCCATTCAAGGCTACCGCAGGGCTGCATCATCCGATCCGGGCGGAGTATGCGCTCACCTATGAGAGCGACGCACCGCGGGCGGTGATGCATGGTTTCCTCAATGTCCTGATGGCATCTGCCTTTGCCTGGCAGGGCGAACGGGATATAGAACCGATCATTGCAGAAACAGATGCCGGCGCATTTTCGTTTGACGACGAGCACGGGCGCTGGCGCGACAAGTCTGTGAGCACCACGCAGATACGCGATGCGCGGCAAAACTTCATGCACTCTATGGGTTCCTGTTCGTTTGATGAACCCGTGCACGAGCTGCAAGCGCTGGGACTTATCTAGGTGCGTGCCGGTCGCGCCATTTTGTGCAGCATGCTGGCGGCAGGGCTGTGCGGCGGCTTTGCAGTGCCGCGCGCGCAGGCGCAGTGGAGTCAGGGAGGAAACCCACCCGGCATGTCGCCGGGAAGCAACGAGATGACGGCGGCGAACCTGCAGGAAGCCGACCTGCAACGGCGGCTTGAGCAGATCGACGCCATGGTGCAACGACACATGCCGCAACAAGACTTGCCGGCCTATTGCTTGACCGTAATAAAGTACGGGCGCGTGGTTTTTCACAAAGCCTACGGATTCGCCGATTTGCAGCAGCGCATTCCGGCATCGAACGAAACGGTCTTCGGACTGGCATCCAACACCAAGACGTTCACCGCCCTCACACTGCTCTCGCTGGTCGACCAGGGACTGGTCAACCTCGACGATCCGCTGGCCAAATATATTGACGGGCTGACACCGCCCTACCGCGGACTGACCATCCGACAACTGGCGTCCATGACTGCCGGGGTTCCGAAGGTGGTATCACAAGAAGTCCCGTGGCGTCAGCAACTGGATATCCTCGACCACACGCCGCTCGTGTCGCAGCCCGGTTCGCAGTTTCTTTACTCGAACTTCAGTTATCGCTTACTGGGCTCGGTGATCGAGCGCGCCACCGGTCGCGCCTATTTTGAAGTGGTGCGCGACACGATTTTGGCGCCGTTGCAAATGAACAGCACCGCCACCACAGTCATGCTGCAGCCCACAGGGCGCGTCGCACAAGCTTACGGTGACAACGGCGGGCGCGGACCGTTGCACGCCATTGAATATAAGAACCCGGCAATCTCATTTGCAGCCGGTATGCTGGCCAGCACCAATGACGACCTGGTCAACTATGTTTTCGGTCTGCTCAATCGCCGCATATTGTCCGAGCAGGGGTATCGCACTCTCTGGTACGACCGCCCGCCGCTGACCACCGGGCAGCCCTCTAACTGGGCATTCGGCTGGGGTTCCGCAATCAACACCAACTTCGGCACGCGCACCGTCAGCATGAATGGTGGCACTCCCGGTGTCGCATCATCGATCATCATATTGCCCGAGCAGAACGCCGCCGTCATCGGGCTGTGCAACATACAAAAACCAGCGGCGCACGACGTCGCTCGCGAAGCCGCACGGCTTGCCTTCGGACAAAGTGATGCAGCCCCGCCGGGCGAAGCCGGCGAGGCTGATTTCGCAGGAGAGTCTGCGCCCTGAACGGGCTCTGCTCTATTGCTTCATCAATTTGTATCCGGCGGGAACCTGAAACGCAGTTGCAGGCGGCGCACCGGCAATTGACTTGAGGCTCATCATGGTTTTGCCGGCGGGAGACGTGGTCGTCGATTCGACCACGACCTTCACATCATCACCGATCCATACTTCGCTCTTGCCGCTGGGATTGGTGTAGGCATAGCCATGGCACGGGTGACCTTTGATCACTTTGGTGCCGATGGACTTGCCGCCGGCTTTCTTAACGCTGTTCTCGTCCGACACGTAACTGCCGTTGTCGGGCAGAACGCTCTGCATGGCCATTTTGCCTTGCTCGATCAAAGTCGTGCTCGTCTTTTTCTGGTAGTCGACGAGCGTGGTGTAGGTCGCGCCAGCCGCGGATGTTGCGGTGAGAAACTTGCCGGCGCCGTTCGATGCCATGCGCAATTCGGATTTACCGGCAGCGCTGCTCAGATCGTATTTGGCATCGAAAGCGTTGGTCGGATAATCGGCTGCCATTACAGATGGTGCCGTCGCCATGGCGAAGCAGGCGGCGGCAATCAATGGATTGAGTTTCATATTCACTCCTCGGAATATATTTGTGACCGTAAAGGCGCTAACGGTGCAGCCTGGCAATTTAGGATGTCAGAAGATGAGGCTTTGCTCACTGCCAAGTTTCTGGAGCAGGGGTGGGGCTTCCGCGACTTTAACCCGGCTCGATGTCTAGAAAAGTAGACCACCGGATATAAACAGATACCCCGACCAAGACGTTCGCTCCCACCCGTAGCGTAAGGCGGTATCCATGGCATCGATTTTTGCCGACTCCCAGCGAGACGGCACCAAATTTCATTTGCCCAAAAATCTTGACGACAGAGAGCTCGCGGAAAAATGTCGGCAAGCCTTGTTGGGTGCTCTTCCGAAAAAACCGGATGACGCGATGAAAATCGCACTCGGACAGATCCCACAGAAGCCATCGGACCACGACTCGAGTCCCGCAGATCGCCTGCAACTCGAATTCCCCGACTGCTTCCCCAAGAAGAAGCCCGGCTCGAAGTAGCCGCTTTGCACCACCGACCCGCATCGTAATCTGCTGCTTCCTCCGGGGAGCGTATGCGTTTGCACTTGATGGGAAGAATCCCACCAACAATCATGGCTCCTCATTGACTTTCCCAGAAGACGGGAATATCTTAGCCTTGAGTTCTCGCATCTCGCTGCCCGCGCTGCGTATCCCGAAAGGGATAGGTTGTGTCGTGCACCCGCAGGCTACGCAAAATGGCCGGAAATCAGATACCCCTAGATTCATCAAACCCGCCCGGCGTCCCGCCGGTAGAAACAGGCTCCGACACCGGCACCAACCCTGCCGGTGATATCGCTGCCGACATCTGGTCGCCCGGCTATTGGGACGATAGTGCATGGACGCAGCATTCGGCGTTTCTCAATCCGTATTCGCTGAACAATGATTTCGTCAGCTGGACACCGGCTTCAGAGGTGACGGGTGTCCTCGGTGACACCACCGGCGACGGCACGCCTCAACCCGGCGAGGTGTCGTCCGACCAGTTTCACCAGGTGCTCTCCGGTGCCAAATCGTTCAAACTTACTACCACCGAGCAGAATGCAGGAAACAATACAGCACCCGACTACATCCTGGGTACTGACGGCAAACTGCGAAGAAACCCGGACAAGCAAACGCCCAATCCGGACGGCTCGGTGAATGTCGAAATTCAGGGAGCAACCGGACAGGCGAATCAGGGACTATCCGATGCACTAAAACAAGCGAGCGAGAATCAAAAAAGCTGGGCTCGGGAAATGATCCAGTACTGGACCAATTCATCCGTGCATCAGGGCGAACCGATCCCCTCCGAATGGCAGGACATTCTCTCCACTCAGCCTGATCTTCCTGACCCGGATCAGTCTGCCTCTTCCGACACGACCGTGCCGCCTCAAGGTGGGCAAAATGTCATCGACGGCGACACGCAACCGCCACCGACGACAGACAACGGCGGCGCAACGCCGACGCCGTCCTTCGACGGTGGTGGTGATACCGGTGGTGGAACAGGCGGCGGCACGGGTGGCGGCACCGGCGGTGGCACCGGCGGCGACACTGGTGGCGGCGGCGACACTGGTGGCGGCGCCTACTACGGCGGCACAGATACACTGCCTCCGCCCAGCACGGACTACTCAGATCCAGACCGGGGCAACGCGTCTTTCGACGGCACCGTCATGGACAAAGGCAACCCCAACGACTTCTTCATCTGCCAGTTTCTCGATCCAAAATTCAATCCCAACGGACCACCCTCCAGCGAAGACTGCGGACCGGCAAGCCTGGCGATGATCGCCAAATATTATGGCGTCGCATTCGATGACGTTAACACCGGCAACCGTGTCAACGCTCAGCAATCCGATCCCAATACACTGGTGCATGCAGTCAGAGGATTGATGACCGGCAACGACAACTCAGCTGGCGGCACAGGCGTAGGCGAGGTAGAATCGGCCGCACAAGCGATGGGCTTGCAAACAGCCATGGTAAATAACAAAGGCGATCTGGATGCACAGCTTGCGGCCGGGCATATGGTGGTGCTGTCGGGCAATCCGCGCGACTATCAGAAAGACCTCGGATTGCATTACGGCAAAGGTGGTGTCATCTACGACGGCGGTCACTTCATCACCGTAGTCGGGAAGGACGGCGACAACTATGTAGTCAACGATCCGGCGACGCACGGAGGTTCGATGACGCTGACGCCCAAACAAATGGATGGCTACATCGCCAACCAGGGCGCCACCCAGGAAATTGGCACCGCAGTGTGGAAATGACGGTTAGTATCGATCAGTGCGGGGGCAACGGCAAAACCACTGCAGAAGCGTCGGCTGTCGCGCCGCCTCTCAACTGATTTGACTTGCGGTGCATGATACTGAAAATCACCGGCACCCACACCAGCGTAAAGAAAGTCGCGACAATCAGTCCGCCGATCACAGCGCGTCCAAGTGGTGCGTTCTGGGCACCACCGGCGCCACTGCCGATAGCCATCGGAATCATGCCGATGATCATGGCAGCCGCGGTCATCAAAACCGGACGCAAACGAGTCGCACCGGCGCGCAACGCAGCTTCGACGGCATCAGCTCCCTCAGCCAGTTGCTCGCGCGCAAAGCTGACAACGAGAATACTGTTTGCCGATGCAACCCCGATGCTCATGATGGCGCCCATAAGCGCCGGCACGCTGAATGTAGTTTGAGTAAGAAACAGTGCCCATACAATGCCGCACAACGCACCGGGTATCGCCATCAAGATAATCAGCGGGTCTTTCCAGGACTGGAAGTTGATCACCAGGAGCAGGTAAACGAGCACGAGCGCGAACACAATACCAATCAACAGACCGGAGTAAGCCGACCGCATACTGACCATCTGTCCGCGCACGTCAAGAAACACTCCATGCGGCAACGTCTTCTGATGAGACGCCACTATCGCCTCGACTTTCTGAGCAACAGAATTCAAATCCGTTCCATCCACGGCCGCCAGAATATCCACCACCGGTTGCACGTTGTAGTGATTGATTATCGTCGGCGCCTGATCGCGACTGAAGGTCGCCAGGTTGCTGAGCAACTGGCGTTTCGTCCCGTCTTGCGAAGTTACCACCGTGTTGGAGATATCCGACATCGATGCCACCAGGCGCTGCGGTGTCTGCACAGCCAAGCTGTAATTGACGCCATTCTGCGGGTTCACCCAGAAATTGGGCGCCGTCTGAAAACTAGAACTCAACGAAACCAGCATCGAACTGGCGACGTCACGCTGAGTAAATCCCAGTTGCGCCGCTTTCGATCTGTCGACATTGACATTGATCACCGGTCCGTTGATTGCCTGCTTGATGTGGACATCCACGGCTCCTGGAATCGCTTTGATTTCGTCTCTGATTTTTTCCGCCAGCTGGAAATTTTGCTGTAAATCTAAACCGCGCACCTGCACATCAATCGGTGCCGCCAACCCGGCATTGAGAATTTGCGTCACGATATCGGCGGGCTGGAAAAAGAAAACACAATTCGGGAATAGCCCGGGCAGCTTGTCTCGTAATATGCGTCGATAGTAAGAAACGGGATGCGCGCGGTCGCGCCGCAAAGTCACCAGAACCTCGCCGTCGGCTTCAGTGAAGTTGACGCTATCGCTGGATGACAGGTTCAGTCCCGAGTTCGGGATACCCATGATATCAGCGACGTTCTCCACATCTGACGCGGGAATAAACTGTCCGATCGAGCGTTCCACACGCTTGATCAGCCGCTCGGTTTCTTCCACCCGCGTACCGCGTGGTGCCGCAACGTGCATCCGCAACACATCACCGTCAATAGCCGGAAAGAAGTCTTCGCCCAGAAAAGGAATCAGCGACAGACTGGCACCCATGAACAGCACCACTGAGCCGACAACGATCAACCGGCGCGTCAGCAAAAACGCCAGCAAAGAGTGATAACTGCCGCGTAACTTTTCGAAACCACGATCAATTCCGGCGGTAACGCTACGGAACAACACTGCGGCCGGATTGACCTTTTGCTTATGCGTCGGCTCAGCATGCCCCTTGAGCATATACTTCGCCATGACGGGCACCACGGTGCGAGACAGGAAGTATGACGCCAGCATCGAACCGACAACTGCCAGTGCCAGGGGCGAGAAGAGCGATTTGGCAGGTTCCGTCAACAAGAAGACCGGCAAGAAGACAATACATATAGATATGGTCGACACAAACGCCGGCACAGCAATTTCACCGGCGGCATCGAGAATCGCCATCCTGATCCACTCGGCGGTGGTCCGCAAGTCATGCGCATCGCCGCTGCCGGCCGACGCCTGTCGCCGGGCGCGAATCATATCAAGGTGCCGGTGGATGTTCTCCACTTCCACCGTGGCATCGTCGACCAGCATGCCTACCGCCAGAGCAAAACCGCCGAGCGTCATGATATTCAACGTCTGCCCTGTCGCCTTCAATATGATCAGTCCAGCTAACACCGAGAGCGGGATAGAAACGGCGACAATCACCGTACTCTCCCAGTCGCCTAATAAAAGCAGCATCAAGAGCGCGGTCAGTCCGGCAGCAGTCAATCCCTCCCGGACCACGTCATCGACGGATTCTTGAACAAATATCGATTGGTCGTTGAGAATTTTGACGTCGACACCGGGCGGCAGTATATTGCGAATCGCGGGCATCTGCGCCTTGACCCGATTAACAACATCGATCGTCGAGGCGCCGCCTAGCTTCACTATGTTCTGCAACACCGCACGTGAGCCGCCTTCATTGACGATGTTGGTTTGCACGGCCAAGCCGTCGTGTACGTGCGCCACATCCTTTATAAAGACAATCGCATCGCCGACCTGTCTGATTGGCAGTTCATTCAATTGATCGAGTACTTTGGGGCTACTGTTTAACTGCACGTAGTACTCGTTGTTACCCAGCTTCGCGGTGCCGGCCGGCAAGATGATGTTCTGCGAGTTGATCGCAGCGGCTACATCTGCGGCGGACAACCCTTTGGCCGCAAGCTTCTGCGGATCGACATCGACCATCACCTGACGGGCGGCGCCGCCATAAGGCCATGGCAGGGCGGCACCCTGCACGGTGGCCAGCTGCGTGCGAATGAAGTTATTCGCGAAGTCAAAGAGCTTCGTTTCCGGCAAAGTTTTGGAACTGATACTCAGTTGCATGACGGGAATGTCGGTAGCACTGAATGCGGTGACCAGCGGTGGTGTTGCACCAGCCGGCATCTGCTTGAGCACCGTCTGGCAGATCGCGGCGAATTCACCCAACGACTCCTGCGCATTGGCATCTTTGTGCAGATAGAGCTTGATCACCGACGTGCCGACTAGTGACAGCGACTCGATGTGTTCGATTCCGGTGACCGTCGTGGTGGCGGCGCGCTCTGTGATGTTGGTGACGCGGCGTTCCATCTCGACGGGCATCAGCCCACTGTATTGCCAGACTGCAGTGAGCACCGGAATGTTGATGCGCGGAAAAATGTCGACCGACATTTGCATCGTCGCAAGCGTGCCGAACAACGCAATCAGCAGAGCGACGACCGCGAACGTATAAGGTCTATCGAGGGCGAGGCGAACAATCCACATATATCGCTGGCACCTCCACAAACATTATATGCCGAATTATCGATAATTGGGCTATACTAAAAACAGTCGGCAATGAAATTGCCATCTCCGATAACGCAGCTGACATGAAGCTTACAAGGCAACATTCGACGACGGAGCGAATTTCCTCCCAGCAGCGAGCGCATCCACAATTATCGATAAATTGTCACCCGGAGTAGACAAGAATGACCAGCAGTCCCAACAGTTCCGGACGCAAGAAAAGCACCGCCAAATCAAAGAGCGAGCCCCATCTCTCCCACAAGGGCTCGCTCTCCGGCGGTGCCGGCGCGGACAGTGGAAGCGATTGCGAAGGCGGCGAACGCAACTGCGTCAGCGACCGCATCAAACAAGTGATTCTGGATCGCATCTGCGATGGCACATATGCGCCCGGGCAGCGCCTGGTCGAATTGCAGATCGCGAAGGAGTTCGAGACCAGCCAGGCGCCCATCCGCGAAGCGCTGTGCGAACTGGAAGCGATGCGCATCGTCGAGACCGCACCATATAAAGGTACGCGCGTGCGCCAGATTAGCAGCCGCGAGTTACAAGAGTGCCTGCAGATCAGAGGTGTGCTTGAACAACTGGCTGCCGAACAGGTCGGCGACCGCCTGCTCGATCAAATCGACGAACTGAAACGGCGCGCGCAACTGACCATGGCCGCCGCCAAAGAACACAATATTCAGAAGTACGGCGTCGCCAACATCGAGTTTCATCGCATGATTGTCGAGGCCGCTCAAAACGAGACCTTGCTCATGGTCTGGGACATCCTGGCACCCGAGATTCGCATTTTGTCCTGCGTACATGCCACCAGTGTCGACTTAATCGACTGCGCCAATGAGCATCTGGAAATTGTCGATGCGTTCGCAGAGGGCGACAACCGCTTTGCCGCCAAACTCTTGAAGAAACACAGCGAAACTGTGCTGACTCTAAAATCGCCACAACTAGCAGTCACCTAAACATATGGATCCCAACATTCTCAATGCGCAAAGCGGCAATCCCATGACTGGTGGTTTCCGTGCGCCGTCCGCTGAGGATGCGGTCGAGCCACCCGTGGACAATCCGCACAGGACGAAGATATTGATCATCGCCGTCACAGCCGGCGCGTTTCTGACACTGTTACTGTTTGGTGCCTTACCTCGCATAATGCAGCAACAAGACTTGTTGCACCACTCCCATTCGCAACTGGCGCAAAACCCGTCGGTTGCTTTCGTGGTGGCACAGTCGAGCCCGGCTGTGGAAGAATTCACCTTGCCCGGTTCGACCGAAGCTATTCAAGAAGCGTCTATCTACGCGCGCGTCAACGGCTACCTGCACAAGCGCTATGTCAACATCGGGGATCATGTGCGTGCCGGACAGATATTGGCGGACATCGACACGCCCGAACTCGATCAGCAGGTACAGCAGGCAGCCAGCGCCGCAGAACAAGCCGCTGCCAACGTGGACAACGCGCGGGAGGCATTGAAGAAATCCCAAGCTGATGCAATCAGCGCTGAGGCGAACGTGCGCAAAGGCAGAACCGATTTGCAATTTCAAAACGCTCAGGTGAAACGCTATACGCAACTCGCCGGCGAAGGCGCTGTCAGCCTGGAAGACCGCGACTCGCATGTGCAGGCATACAATGCGGCACTGGCAACACTTGATTCGCTGGTACAAGC
Source organism: Candidatus Obscuribacterales bacterium (assembly GCA_046328035.1). Lineage (GTDB taxonomy): Bacteria > Cyanobacteriota > Vampirovibrionia > Obscuribacterales > Obscuribacteraceae > JBGASG01. The sequence goes on from JAXLXI010000015.1 coordinate 132,273, forward strand.
ACACAAAGCGGCAGCCGCGAACGTCGACTCTTCCAAAGCCTCGGTGCACGTCGCCGAAGCAGCTTCGAATGCGGCGAAGGCTTCGCTGCAACAGATTCAAGCGACACGATCGTTCAAGAGCGTGACGGCGCTGTTCGATGGCATAGTCACGCAAAGAAACGTTGACGCCGGCGCCCTGATCACCGCCGGCAGTGCCACGAACAATCAAGTGCTTTTCAATATTGCAAAAACCGATGTGCTGCGCGTCTTTGTCTACAGCCCGGAAGAGTACGTCACCCACATGCATGTCGGCGACAAGGCGTTGCTTAGTTTTCAGGAGTACCCGGCGCGCGACTTTGTAGGAGAGGTGTCACACGTAGCAGGCGGGCTGAATACCGATTCGAAGACGCTGCAGGTGGAGATACACGTGCCCAACTCGGATCACAAATTGATGCCGGGCATGTATGCGAAGGTGCGGTTTCAGTCACCGTCCGAGGTGCGCCTGCCGATCGTGCCTGCCACCACCGTGCAAACACGGGCAGAGGGAAGCTTTATTTATACCGTCGATGCAGACAACAAAGTGCGCATGCACAAAGTAGAAGTCGCGCGCGACCTGGGTGGGCAGTTGGAAATAGCGCGCGGATTGACGATTGGAGATCGGGTGATCGTGAATCCGGCTGATGATATACAAAATGGTGCGCAGGTAACTCCGGTGGCAGCGACCCAGCAGAAGTAGCCGTGCAGGAATCGAAACGAAGAAGGAAGCGCGTGATGTGCCACCACTCGCGTGATTCAGATTACTTATCCCAGTTCGGGAAACAACTCGGCTTTCACATATTATGACCCGCTGGGAAGAATGGTCAAAATTGGATCGGTTCGCTCGATGACCGACGGTAGCGGCAATTTACAGGCTGCATACAGCTTTGATCCTTTCGGTAGACCGAATAACCTAGAGGGTTAAACATAGTCTTTGGTCTGTAGCTTTTGCCGATGGCGAAATCTAGACTTCTGACTGAGTTAGACTGCAACATTGCCGAATGCGGCTTTGCTGTCACCAAACCGGTGGTTTGACAACTGGTCACGACTTCAGTCCCTCGATAGAGCGTGCGATCACTATTACTTGTCGAAGACAACAACGCCTTGCGTGAGGTGTTCAGGTTGAAACTGACCGATCTCGGCCTAACCGTGCACGAGGCGGCGGATGGATGGCAAGCAATTCAGCACGCCAGGTTAGGTTGTTGTCAGCTGGTTCTCATGGATATCATCTTGCCTAACATTTCGGGGTTGGCCGCTGCCAAAGCTATTTGTGAAAACGACAGCGAGCAAGTGGTGGTGCTCATGACCGCTGGAGATGCGACACGCAAAGAGGCACTGGCTGCAGGTGCCAGCGACCTGTATGTGAAGCCGGTTCTCAGCAAAGACCTGGAAGAGATCCTGTCCAAGTACCTGCCTGAATAACGTCACAAACGATTTTGCTACCAGTATTTGGCGTGGTCCTGCACGGTGGTGCCTCCGCTCCGGAAGCGGCTTGCCGCGCCGGAGTCGCCGGCATTTTCGGCTTCACGTGCGCGCCGCTCCGAGTCTGAGACGCTGTTGTTCTGCCAATCGCTGCTGCCCGACGACGAGGATGACACTTGATCGGAGCTGCTCATGTTGGTCATGAACTGTCCAGACATAAGAGCCTTTACCGCTGCTGCATCGGCAGCCGCCATGCGCGCCGAGTCTTGATTGGCGTACTTATTGATGTGCCCGAGGAGCAATTGAGCTTTCTTGCGAACCGACGGCTGTCCGCCTGTGGTGCGGAGGCTTGCCTGCAAGTGGAGTTTTGCATCGGCATATCTGCCTTGCGAGCATTCGCGCGTCGCCATCAAGTAGGTCCAGGTCGGATTGTTCGGTTCCAGCTTCTGCATCTTGCGCCACATGATTTCCAGCATGTTGAGCGCTTCGCAGTGAGCCCAGCCTTCGTAGGGATCGCCGGTTTGCATTTGGGTGCGCGCCGCGATGGTCAGGCAAGCCACGGCACGGCGACCGAGTGCCACCTGCATTCCATAGGGAATCGGTGTGCGGGAAAAATTATTGTCGAGCAGCGAATAGTACTGGTTGCCGGCGCCGTTGTAATCGCCGCGTGCTTCGTCTTCGCGGGCCTGGCGCACCGACTCGACAAAGCTGGCATCTTGCGCTTGGGCAACTTGCGGCTGCCAGGCACTGTATATGGTGCCGAGCGCGGTGGCTGCCAATACCAGTGGCACGCATGCCGCAAGCGAAACGATTCGTTTAGTGATGATCATTGCTTGTCAAAGCTCCTACTGGATCAGACGGAAGTCGCGTTTGCGTTGTCCACCGAATGCTGCTCGCCCGAGTGCCGGCAGTCCAAACTGCTCGACCTCATCTCCCGAAGGAGGAATCGGGAAGCCTGTCAGCAAAAGTGTTTTCAAATCCCCAGCTGGTACGCTGACCGAGCCGGGCGACTTGGGCTTCCAACCGCTGGTGTCTTTCGATTGACGTTTTCCAAATCCCATGTTGATCCATTTCTCGCCACCGGGATTCATAGAAGGGTCGTAACCACCGCCGCCGCCACCGCCGCCGCCACCATATCCACTACCGCCGCCACCACCGCCGCCGCCATATCCGCCCGACGAGCCCGCACCACCTTTACGCGTCCACTCCGTGTATCCCCACCTGCCGGTGGTGGAAAACTGATTTGCGCTCATAACTCGAAACGTGCCGTTGTCCGGTCCCACATTCGTCGTCTTGAAGTAGCGACTGCCGTCGGTTGTGATGCGCCCGTTCTCGGACATGTTACCGCCGGGACCGCGCGACGTGACAGTGTAGTTGCCCGTCGGGTCAATCTTCCATTCAATCAATATGTCGCCGTTGGGTCGGCTGAGGGTGGTCTGCCAGGTTCCGCAGATTCCCTTATCTGTAATCGCTGACGCATCGCCGACCGCAACGCTGGTCGCTATCAGAGCCGAGATTGCCGCCGCCGCGCTCAGCCGGCGACTGAGACTAAATCGCATTTTCGGAGTTCTCATGAGAAGTGAACCACCAAGTGCACTAAATCGCCGCAGTATAGCACCGGCTGGACAATTTCGCCCGGTTTTCAAGCTGCGAATTGTCCAATCTACTGGCTTATCTGCACGCTGTTCAACATGCTGGTGAAGACTTGCGCGCTACCTATATAGACATTTTGTGGCGCAACTAATTTGAACTTGTACTTGTTCTTAGTCCAGCCGAAGTAAACATACTGGTTATAGGTCAGCTTACCGGCGGCGCCGCGAGAGTATGCCCGGTTGTACGCGACAATGCTGCCCTTAGGTCCGATGCGCAAGAATTGCGGCACCGCTACTCGGGCATAATCGCGGCGCTGCTCGTGCTCACGATCTTCATCCACTACCCAGGCAGCAACGTCTTTGTCGCTTGTGGTGTGGCGGATTGAAATATAGCTGCCATCCCCTGCTTGGAATTTTACGAAGTATCCATTCTCGAGTGGCTCTTTCGAGACGTCCCAGGAGTTCTGCGTCCCTGCTCGCTTCCGCGCCTGCCCCAAAGCTTGCGCCTGTTGTTCATCGATGAGCGCCTCCACATGCAGAGCCGCCAGCAACTGGTCTTTTGTTATGGCACCAGACGAGAATGCCTTGATATCGGAGATGGTGACCACCACCTCTCGATAGTGCGCTGGTGCCGATGGTTCGTAAAAATGCAACTTGACACGAGCGACCGACGGATCGGCATCAATAATTTCCTTCGATACCGCCAACGCTTCAATCTTCAGGTCCGTTCCCGGAGCATGCGAGGTGAGGACATAAGTGCTGAGCGCAACCTCGCCGCCACTGATGGCAACGGTCACTTTGCGCCCTTTTCCAAACGCTGGCGACTTGCGTACAAGCTGCTCGACAGACCCGGCCGTGAGAGGCTCCGCAATTGCCACCCCAGGAAATGCCAGCCCGCACACAACGGGCAACAAGAACACACCGCATATCAGTTTCTTCAGCACATCAATTCTCACTTGAACCGCGTTTGCGCAGTTCCTGCCTGTTTTTTTCTTCGCGCGCCTGAAGACTCACCAAGAGGCGCTCGGCGACCCGTTGACGCAATTGGTCCGTCTCCTTCAGTTTTCCCATACGATCCATCTGTTTCAAATACAACTGCCATGCCCAGCGTAAGGTTACATCATCACCGCCGCTGGTTTCTGCCAGTGAACGTTCCGTCAATGCCCGGGCATCAGCGGCGGCCTGCTGATAGTCATTCTTCGACTCATCCAGAAAAATCTGCAATAAATCTGCTGATACCTCCGCGTTTCCGCGGTCCAAACTTTTCGTGCGCGCGCTGAGAGATCTGAGCTTTTCGTAAATCATCATGCAGATGTCGTAGCGTTTCATCCTGAGACAGGTCGCTGACAGTCCATTGAGACCCAACACCTTTTCCGCGTCACTGACGCTGGTATCGAAATAAACGCGATCGATCACTTCGCTCAATCGTTTCTTGTAATCCTCAGCGACAAACATCTTGTACAACTGCAGATAGTGATTCGGTCTGCGTTTCTCTTTTCCGGCAGCCAACTGATCATCAATATCCGTCAGTCCAGCTATTTCCTCCGTCATTCCCAACGCCATGCATTCTTGCACAGCAGGCCGCACAGTCGCCTCCGTGCGCAGCTCGTCACTACCACGAATCGCATCAACTACCTTTTTCATCATGCCGCGAGCTTCTTCAGTTTTTCCCTGCAGTCGCTTTGCTTCGGACATCCTGGGACCGTAATAGCATAGATGGGCGAGACGGCTGACCTCGCGCGGTTCGGCGCCGAGAAGCCGGTCGAAGTATTCTTCCGCCAGTGCGTTTCTCCCTAAGATGAATGCATTGGCAGCGATGGTCGAATAAAGCAACACAACGCTTTCCGGTCCTATTTCTTGTGCAATGGTCGTATCCGGTGTTTCCTCTTTTGCACTGCTCGGTTGGACGTCAGCCAGTGCCATATTCAAGCAGCGCTCGTAGTCACCTAGTTCGGTAAGTTGTTGAAATTTTAACAGCTCAGCCTGCCTGAAGGCTGCATAATCGCGTTTTCGGCGAGCTACCTCGCTAAAGTGCTGCAACTCTTCAAGCGAATAAGCAGGACGCATCAGCACGTAAGTGCTGTAGTTGCGAGTGAAGCTGCGCAACTCTTCCTCGTCGGCTACTTGCTGCATCTCGTACGCATGTTCGCCACGCAGATCGTTTAAGTGCGACACCACCAGCGCAACAGAAACGACACCAGTGATACCAAGCACAAAGAGCACCGCGAGCGAAGTTGTCCAACGCCGCTTACCGGCGGAAGCCGCTCGATGAATCGGTGTCTTGATCGCCAGCGAAGGATCGGCGACGAATTTGCCGAGCACCTCCTTCACGGCATCGAAAGATTCATATCTATGCTCTTTATCTTTGATCAGACAAGTAAACACTATTGCCTCCAGAGACGGTGGCAATCCAAGTCGCTGCGCAAACGGAGCGGGCGGCGCGGAGATTTGTTTCATCAACACCCCCACCGGTGTGTCGGCAGCGAACGGCGGCTCTCCTGTCAACACCTCATACATCAAACACCCAAATGAATAAAGGTCTGAGCGGTTATCGAGCTTCTGCCCTTGCGCTTGTTCAGGGCTCATGTAATTGGGATCGCCCAGCACTTCGCCGGTCTTTGTCAGACGTTGCCCATCCGGACCATCCAGGAGCTTCGCCAATCCAAAATCGATCAGCTTGGCGCTCGTTGTTCCGTCAGACTGATTGACCACGATTACATTGTCAGGTTTCAGATCGCGATGAAACACGGCGTTCGCGTGGGCAAATGCCATGGCGTCGCAGACTTGCATAAAAAGCGGCAGCGCCTTGTCTGGTGGCATAGGTCCTCGCTCACGCACCATGCTGCCCAGTGATTCACCCGCCAGCAGTTCGGTAGCCATGTACACAAGGCCGTCGACGTTTCCGAAGGAATAGACCGATAGGATATTCTGATGACGCAACTCAGAGATTATGCGCGCCTCGCGATAAAATCTTTTCATGCCCTCGGGATCGGCTGCGTATCGCGGGTGCAATACTTTGATCGCCACCTCATTGCCCATGACTTTGTGATGGGCACGGTATATGGTACCGAATCCGCCAGTAGCGATCAGCGCCACAATCTCGTAGCGATCGTCCAGCACCGTCCCGATCACAGCAAAGGGTCCTTGAGCTCGGGAGACGTTTGCATGCTGAAATTGTACAGGAAACCGACGTTAATAGTTCCTTTGCAATCGACCCGGCGCCGGCGCCCGAAAGCGGCAATATTGCTGATTTGTTAAAGTTGTCAAGGTTTGTGAATTTCGGCTCTAAACTGCTGGCACTAAGAAATTATCCAACCACCGCTCCTTATATTTTCCGGCTTCGAAGACTGTGCAACAGTCCCAGCTCGAAGCCGTTTTCACACACCGAGGAATTCAAATGGACACAACCGAAATCGAAGGAAACTTGCGTTACGCACTCAAAGATGAAACGCGCCGCGAACGGCAAAAGACGCTGTTCGCCGCGTCTCTAGGGTTGCCGGTAGGACTGGCGCTTTCACTCGGATTGCCTCTGATTTCGCTGCCTAACGTGGGCGCCTCTCTGGTCGAGATATTCGCCGCCACCATCGTGGCACCGCCACTGGTTGCCGCTCTGCAACGGCGTGCGCGCAACAAGGGCTGGCTGATTTCGGCTGAGTTTCTCGGCTACTTCGGTGCTGGTTTGGGCAGCCTGGGCGCTCTTTTGAACCTTCCCGGCACGAAACTTTCACTGACATTTCTGGAGGACCAGTACGAAAGCGAAGGACGCTATTCGCTGGCGCAGCGTATTCACCGACTGGCTAACTCGAAACTCAAAGACAACGGCGAAACGCTCACACACATTCAACTGGCCGAGCAGACCGAGTTGCTGCAACTGCTGTACAACGGAGGACAATACGAACAATGCATGAGACTTGGAGAGAAACTTTTACTGGCTTCTTCGCGGACTTATTACGACGACTCTTCCGACGTCAACCAGATTGCGTTATGGAACGTGCAGTCGTTGCTCGTTGTGCTTTTCAACGCCGCCGGGCAAGGCGAGAAGTCCAAAGCAATCTGGTCTAATCTCAAATCTATGCGCGAATTCAGCGAAGCCGCAGATAAAGCGCAGATCGCCTACGCCTACAAAGGCATGACACGCGCCGGCATCGCTGTCGAAGATTACTGGACTGCCCTGCGTTATGCCAAGCTTGCGCACGACTGCTACGAGCGAGCTGAATTGAGCTGCAAGCTGTTGTCCGGTGAAATCGCTCTCGACCTGGCGCACTGCCACCTGAAGTTGGGGCAAGTACAAGAGGCCGAAATGGAGATCGCGAATGCCCTGCAAGAATGGAAAGTGGTGCTCAGCCCCTATGCCGCACGCATGAGCGAAGCGTATTACTTGTTTGGTCTGCTGGAAAAACAAAACGGCGAACTGGAAAAGGCCGCCTGGCAATTCAACCGTGCCGCCTCCGTTTTGAGGCAGCGCACCGGCAAGCGCAGTTTGCAAATGCTACCCATACTGGTGGCGTTGCGAGAGTGCTTGACGAGCCTCAAGCGCGAGCCGGCCGCCCATGCCGTCGGCAGAGAACTGGCTGAGATTTGCGAGAGCTTCAACTGCAAACCCACCGCCTGCGCCACATTGACGCACGCCGCACGGACCGCCATAATGACCGATGAATGCAAGGACTAAATTTCATCTCTGATTCTTTTCAGATGGTCACGTGCGCAGTTCGCGAACTTCCGTCACTGCTTGTGTTTATGATCGGCGCCTTGCTCTCTCTGACGTTGATTCAACGAAAACAGATCAGACCCTGGCTGATGCTGTCCTCTATGTTGTTCTTAAGCGGTTCGTCGTTGCTGGCACTGGCACATCGTACCTGGAGCAGTTTTGGCGCCATAGGTACACAGAGTATGGAGGGAGACACAGTTAAGGTCGTTCACGATTCGCTGTATCTCCTCATGACGTTTCTCACGGCAATTGGGCTAATTCTCCTGCTGCTGGCGATGTTCATGAAGTCTGCGCAGCCCTCGTCGACTGCACGGGGGTAAAGCATGGATTTCGACTTCGGCGAATTCATGGTCAGGACGCTTCTCAGTGTTCCGCTTGTGTTGATTGAAATAGCCGGAGTCGTATTGGCACTGGTCAAACGCAAGTCACTCGGCAAAGCTATCACCATTTTGGCGGTCGCCGGCTTTATCTGGCTGTTGCTTGGTGCGGTTGTCGGCACCGGAGGCAAAGCGTGGCGAGATGCTTCCATGACAGATGGTCACTCGCCTGAGACGTATGTCACGGGCACTGAGATACTCATCGAAACTTTGTTGCGCAGCTTCTGCGAAACCATCGGTTACATCTGCCTGATCGCGGCAGCGTTCAAAACAATCCGCTCGACACAACCAGAGTAACTCTATGGAACGGCGCAGTTTTCTCAAGCACACATTGCAGACAGTTCTGCTGCTCGGCGCCGGTGCCCTGTCATGGAAAGCGGCGGTAGCGAAAGCGCCGTCATCAGCCACAACTGTGCAGCGCATCGCATTCGGCTCTTGCGCCAATCAGAATTCTCCGCAACCGGTCTGGGATGTTATTCTGAAGGCGAAGCCGGACTTGTTTCTTTTCATCGGAGACAACATTTATGCCGACACCGAAGACATGGGCGAGATGCAACGCAAATACAAGCAACTCGGTGGCAAACCCGAGTTCGCCAATTTCAGATCTAATGTCCCGGTGTTAGCCACCTGGGACGACCATGACTACGGTATCAATGACGGTGGCATCGAATATCCCAAGAAAGAGCAGAGCAAGAAACTTTTGCTCGATTTTTTTGGTGAACCGGCAGACTCTCTGCGCCGGCAGCGCCCCGGTATCTTTACGTCGTACTACTTCGGTGCGCCAGGTAAGCGCCTGCAAGTGATACTGCTGGATCTGCGCTGGTTCCGCACGCCGCTGAATGTTGATCCGAAAAGCCATGACTACCTGCCCGTAACTGCTGCGGACGCCGAACTGGTCGGCAGCGAGCAATGGAAGTGGCTCGAAAATGAGTTGAAGCAGCCGGCGGATCTGAGACTGATTGCCAGCAGCATTCAATTTTGCTCGCCTGAGCATCCCTGGGAAAAGTGGTCGAATTACCCAAAAGATAAGGCGCGAATTCTAGCGCTCTTCGACGAGTTGAAAATCAAGAATGCCTTCTTCATCTCCGGCGACATGCACTATGGCGAGCTGTCGGCGGAGAAGACCCCCGCCGGCTTCGAAGTCTTCGACGTCACTTCCAGTGGCATGAACTTCGTCGAGTCAGGATCACAGTTCAAGAATAGAAACCGCATCAGTCTCTTCGACAAAACTCCCAACTTCGGATTTATCGAAATAGACTGGGCGAAGAAACCAGTGTCTGTAAGCCTGCAAGTTCGGTCAAGCCTCGGCGCTATACCGATTCGCCACGACACCACCTTCGCGAACTGATCGAATGAGACACCGCGTGGCGACCGAACTGAACGCATTCAGGATTCAATGACGAACGCCCGATCATCAGCAAAGTGTGAGACAATAGAAATGTCCGAACTTAAGGGATTTCATCGGACATTCGCGGTTGTGTTTCCGTAAGCTGCTCGATTACCGGGTTGCGTTCAATTAAATCCTCCACTGGCCAAGCCATGAGCGATTGATGAACGACGCGCCTTACAATAAGGACGGGGCTGCAAAACCACCCGAATTGACGTTCCTTCATGATTTTGTTTGCGAATGTCCCGATCCCTCCATTCGCACAACTATTCGAGCGCTCGTTGATTTGTGGCTGTCCCGTCCGACTTCAACGCCACATCTCGATTCGCTGAGTCAGCTCCAAGTGGTGCTGAACAGTGAAGACTGGCTGCACATATCCTGGCTGCTGGCTATAAATCCCAACACGCCGGCCTCCGTTTTACAAGACTTGTGCTCTGAAGGGAGCCCACAGCTTCTCGAGCGCATTGCAGAAAACGGGCGCACCAGCCCTTCTACTTTGACCACATTGTCCTGTCAGGCTTACGCAGAGGTGCGTATCGCCGCCGCTTCCAACCCCAACACTCCGCTCGCATCAATAATGGTGTTAATCAATGACTTAGATGCGGACGTGCGATACAGCCTTGCCGAGAATCATCAACTGGACAAATCGGCATTAGATTTTCTGTCGCATGACGAGAATGCATTCGTGAAGTTTCGCGCGGAGAAAACGATCAGTCGACTCAGGCGTCCGGGCTAACGCCACGCACCGATCAAGCGTATAATGCAATCAGATATAGGCTATTAAAACGAGTGGCCGCATAAAACGGGCTGCAAGCTGCTGTTATTTCTAGTCGTCTGCTCAGAGTCAGCACAGACAGCATCTTACAGTCGAGGTCATTATGAAGAAACCGCCGCTGAGACGGGCCGCATGGCTTCGTCCAATAGCACGCGACCACGGAGTCGCCTTGCTCTGCGCTCATTTCGCCTGGAAAGCCATTCGCGCGCCGTACACAGAACGCCTGATATTTGCCGCTCAAATACGCGTTCTTTGCCAGAATTCCATCCTCGAGTACCTTGAAGATGAGCAGTGGGTTTTAACGCCTGTGATTGGTGATGCAGATTTGCGCCAGGAACTTCACCGTCGCCACAACCTGCTCAGGCTCTTGATCGAAGAATTGAACAAAATCACTCTCGCTACAGATCCCGGACTCGGTTTGCTGGACAGTCTTGCTGACGGTCTGGACGGCTGCGTGCGTTGGGAGCAACACGAGCTGTTCCCGCGCATCGAAGAAGGAATCGAACGAGATCAGGTGCAGCGGCTGACGCAATTAACCAAAAAGATCGAAAGAAATCGCCAGCGCCCTACACAAGTAAGGCAAAGACAGATTCGGCGCTTTAACATGGCCTATCGCGACCGGATCTCTACTCTACAGGACAACTTTGATGGTGACGGCGCCGACAGCCGTGGCACAAATGAGGCAACTCGCTCAGCCGGCATCATCAGCGTCACAGCCAACATCTACGCCTTCGACGAAGATTTCCGCGGGCGTCGCGGCAAGCCGGTATCGGACGATTCCGACTATTAGCGCAAGTTGTGCTTCACCTGCTTACGCAGGGTTCCGTAGTTTTTTCCTGCCCGCGGCTGGATCACGAACACTGCCATACCGCCAACCATAATCGTAAGACCGAGTTGGGACAGCAAACGCATAATATCTATGGCATAGCTGGGCGGACCGCTCGCCACCACCTGTGGTACCGGAGGCGGAGCCACACCAAGCACCGGTGCTTCTTTCTTAGGAGCCACCGGCTCGGTTTCCGCCGCGTACATCACTTGCGGAGGATTCCAGAGCAAGGAATATCCGACTGCCTTGGTGGGCAATCCCGGAGTAATGCGCATCCATGGTGGGCAGAGGATCATTCCGGTCATGATCGCCACACCGATCCACACAATACTCCATTTAAAACTGTCCAATTGAGAGTCCTTGTTTTAGTTAGTTATTCAGAGGCGGATCATATTCAGCGATCAGCTGTAACTGGACAGTGGCACGATCTACGTAGGTGGAACTGGGCATGCCCAGGTAGAACACGAACAGGTCACTGTCATTCCCGCCTTTGTGATGCCAGAGGTCTCGGATGTTCTTAAACTGTGCTTGCACGTCCGCCGACGCGTCGGCACCTTCCCCGAAGTAGAGAACAGTGTGCGCCTTCGGTCGGTTAGCTGCGTCACGTTTGAACGTGACAGCAAACACAGCCGGGAACTTGTCCGGTATCACGCCGCCCGCAAGAGTACCGGCCCCTCTGAAACGAAACCGCTTTTTACGGCCCCAAGAAATACCCATGACGGACACCTCTTAATAGCGACTACCGTTGTTACGCGGTTTGGGAGTGGACATATTGACCTTCAGCGGTCTTCCTGAGAAATCACGGCCATCCAGACTTTTGATGGCGGCTTCGGCAGCTGCTTGCGTTTCCATCTCAACGAAACCAAACCCGCGCAATCTGCCGGTGTCTCTATCCTTGGGCAGCACAGCCGAGACTACTCCGCCGTGCTGGCTGAACAGCTGCTGCAACTCGTCCTCAGTAACGTTGTAGGACAAGTTACCCACGAAAAGCTTGTTATTCATTTTTCAACCTTCGACCGCGCCGCTTTCAAACAAGGAAATGAATCGAAGATTGAGAACAAACAGAGGTCATAAACTCATACCTGTTGCCATTATCGCACACTTCGCGACAAAAAAGGCGGAAATCCCAGAAACTGTCAGCGTTTCGGGGCCCGCAGTGCGTTACAGGCATGCCATCGTATTTGGTTACAGCCCGGACCGATGCCTCGAGAAGAACTCCCAGATAACGCGGTTGGCATCGAAGTCACGGCACACCGGTCCGACGATGGCCCTGGGTAGATACTGTTCACCATCGGGCCAGGTATGACCACCGCCCTGAATCTCGTAGAACAAGACTTCGCTCGGGCTGTCATCGCTGCCGTATTGCTCGGAGAATGCCCGGCAGCCATCACCTCGATCCTTGTTGGCGATCTCCTGTTTCACAGGCGTCGCAGTATTCTTGTTGTGCGCCAGCCAGAACTTTAACGCATCGCGCCCGGAGGCAACCTGTCCGCGTTTCTTCCTGAGCAGCTTTCCACCGACCTGTCCGCCCTGCCACGGCACCAGTGGATCCGCGGTGCCCAGCAGCATTAGAACCGGCACGGGCGGTCCTGTCAGGTCACGCCACTGGGTCGGAACAGTTGCCACCACCGGCGCCACCGCTGCCAACTTGTTCGGACATTTAAGAGCCAGATACTGACTGAAGAAACCTCCGTTGGAGATGCCTGTTGCATACACTCTGGTCGGATCGGCAATTTTGTCGGCGACGAGGCTGTCGATCTGTTTGGAGATGAAACCAACATCGTCGTAGTACTTTTCTGACAGATCGGGACGACCGTCGTTCCAGTGACGGTCCATGCCATTTGGGTAAGCGACGACGAAACCCTTTTCGTCAGCCAGAGCCGCCAGACCGCCGACAGCTTTGTCCGTTCCGCGAGCCTGCCCGCCGCCGCCGTGAAACAAAAGGACCAGCGGAGCTGGTTTCGTCGCAGATTTTGGAACGTAGAGAAAATACTCGCGCTCTACACCCTCATGTTGAATCACTTTCAATTCGGGCTTGCCTGCGCCGGAGAAATCCCGCATGCCACTGGGCATCAAACGACGCCGGGTGCGCGCTTGCGCATCGCCGGACTCGCCTGCCGCGATGGCGGCAACAAGTACTACCAGCAAACAAACTAAGGCTGCGCCGGCTTTTCCGAGACCTGATACTGAGGCACGTGTTCGAGCATCCATTTCGCTTCTCCGTCTCCGAGTTCGACAGCCTTGTTCAACATTGAACGTGCCGCTTTCACATCTTTCGGCAACCCATAGCCATTAGCCATCATATCCGCCAGAAACATCATCGCATCCGTATCACCCTCGGCAATCTCCGCTTGCAGTAGAATCACGGCTTTGTTGAAATTCTTCTCGGACAAACCGGTGTTCTGCTCGACGCCCCAACCGTTCTGGTAGAGAAGTCCGGCCACATAACTTAGCTGTCCGACGCGGGGATGTTTCTTCCCTTCAGCAATCACAGATTCAGCCGACTTCGCATACCAGACACTTGCTTCTTTGAGATCGGGCTCGCACCCCAGTCCAAATCTGACATGTTCGGCATAGTTGAAAGTCGCCGATTGATCGCCTTTCAATGCCGACTGTTTCAACAGGTTCAACGCCTCGGGAAGGTTTTGTTCGACAATCCAGCCTTTGGTTAGAAACTGCGCGCGCCCAGCCATGCCTCCGGCGTTGCCCAGCGCAGCAGCCTTGTCGAAATACTCCAGCGCCAGGGCACGATCTTTTTTGATGTCGCCGTTGCCGAAATAGTAAGCTTGTCCCAGCTCCCAGAGGGACTGCGCGTTTCCTTTCTGCGCTTCTTCCTGTAGTTTCTTCAGAGCCACTGCATCGATCGCTTTCATTTGCGCCGTGGTCTGTGCCACCACAGGCGGGGTCAGCACGGGCAGACCCGAAAGCAAAATCACCAATAGAGCCACCTGGTTTCGTCGCACGCAATAAACTCCAGAATCGCTTTGCCCTACGTATATACCACGCCCCGGGAAATTACCATACACTCGAAAAGAAACGCACGGCTTTCGCCGTGCGCTTCTCGCTTCATTTCAGTTCGATAAACGAACCGGAACGGTGCAAACTACTTGCTGAAAGTGAGTTCCCAGGAGTCCTTGCTCATCTTCGGTTCGAAGTTGAATCCGAATTCTTTGCCGATCTTCGACCAGGAAGCAGCGCACTGCTCGCCCATCTTTTGCTCGTCTTCTTGGCTTAACTTGCCGGCGCAAAGCTTTTCGGAAGCATTCCACATTCCGCAAGAGAGGTACTTCAGGGTAGCTTTCTTGTCGTCGCCGTGGATTTCCATTTCGCTGCCGAATACGTTGTGTTCGGTTTCGCCGATGGCTTTTACGAGATCCATCGGAGTTTTGATGTTCAATGTTTTGTAGTAGTTCAGTTTGTGTTGGGTGAGCTTATCTTGAAACTCTTGAACAGCTTTTTGATCCAACTTGGAAATGACTTCGTAAGCCGATACCCAGGTTGCAGCAAGAATGCTAGCGTTGCGTTCTGCGGTCTTTTTAGCGTCCCATTTTGTTTCAACTTTAGTCGTTGTTGTAGTCATAGTGCCTCTCCTAACCGATTGGGAATGCACTAATTCTAGGCACGCAAACTGCGATTGTGAGTTCATTTAAGAGTTAATTCGGAATCCCGCAACGCAGCTTGATTAAATGACCTGAGACGCGCACGGGCTGGGATTTAATCTGCGCACTGCCTAAATTTTGCCGTTCTCCCGTTGACTACGCCAGCTACAGCAGTGAGGCTCCCGCCATGAAACAGCAACCGCAAGGGTTTTCCAAAGAAGGTGCATTCGGAAGAAGCTGGGGCAAGTTGAACGGGCGCGCCCAGAGCGAAGCGGGCGCAAGCGAGAAAGGGCTCGTAGTGAGCCATGCCAAACAAGACTTAAATGCAAACATACTGAAATCAATCAATAACGACGAGCCTGCAGATGCGCAGTCACTGCCGGTGGCGACACAACGGCAGAAGCTGGCATTGCGCATCGCGACGAAGCCCGCATATATAAAGACGGAAGTGACTGCCACCAATTTAGGACCGAAGGAAGTTTTGTCGGTCATGTGGGAGCACTTTTCGTTGATTGCTGAGCAGCACAATGCCACACCCGGTTCAGTGCACGTCGACTTGCCGCAGCACATCAGCGGAACTAGCCGCGCCACGATGACGACTTCGTCGCATGCGTTGATCTTGATTCCAGACGCAGACGCTATACGCCTTTACGTATTGCCGATCGAACTGACCCGCGGTGCTTACAACGGACCGGCGTTCGAGCCCAACTGCGTTCTGGTCATGACCGAACACGAGGGTACCGTCCAGTGGCAAACCAAGGCCGGCTCACCGCTGACGATGGCAGTAATGAATGCTACGTGCCACAGCTTGTTTCAATCGCTGATATCGCTATCTGCATGCACGTCTGGTTAGAGTTCTTTGACGTCCTCCCCTCCCTGAAGGAAGGGGATTCCGGCTAAGCAGCCGAAGCTGCCGACACGGTGGGTTCCTGCTTCGCCGAGGCACCCATCGGCACCTCTCCACAGGCTATAACGGCGCGCCCCGCCGCCAGTATGTTGCGCGCTGCATTGAGATCAGCATTTTCAGCCTCTCCACATGCAACACACTTGAACTTTTCCTGGGCAGTTCTATTGCCGGCATCAGTATGTCCACATTTAGCACACATTCGGCTTGTGTTTCGCGGCGCCACCGCAATCACAATGCCCCCTTGCCACAACTGCTTGTACTCCAGCTGGCGCCGAAACTCTCCCCAGCCCTGATCTAATATGGCCTTGTTTAATCCGGCTTTCGCTCTGACATTTGTTCCAGGTCTCTCCAACGTACCAGCAGCTGACGCACTCATTCCCTTCACACAAAGATCTTCTATCACTACCATCGCGTGGTTCTTGCAGATGGTCTTGGTGCTCTTGTGCAGAAAGTCTCTCCGACATTCGGCGATTCGCATGTGCAGCTGCTTAACGCGCTTCAATTGCTTCCTCCAATTGGCTCCGAACTTGCGCTTTCGCGACATCTGCCGCTGCGCCTTCGCCAGCCGTTTCTCGTTCCTCCTGTAGTGATTTTCCGGCTCGTACACAGTGCCATCAGATAACGTGGCAAATCTCGCAACCCCCATATCTATCCCTACCATCGAGTCGTTGACTCGCTCTTTGCCGATCAATTCACGCTCTGTCTGGATGCTCACGTACCACCGTCCGCACTTTCGGCTCACTGTAACTTGCTTGATCGCACCTGCTATTTCCCGACTCTTTCGGTATCGCATCCATCCCAATTTAGGCAAGAAGATCCTGCCATTCACCTCATCGTGCTTGATCTGTTTCGGATCTGGATAACGAAATCCATCCTGTCTCCCTCGTCTGTGAAACTTCGGTAACCCGCCGCGACCACCAAAGAAATTGCCGTACGCTCGCTCTAGATCTTTCAGCGCTTGCTGAAGTGGATGTGTTGGTGCCTCCGCCAAAAACGACTTTTCTTTCAAATGCCGCCACTTTGTAAGTTCTCTGCACAGCGCAGCATATCCCAATCTTGATTCACCAGATTCAAAACGCCGCTTCTGCAATGCCAGCGCTTCGTTATACACAAAGCGTCGGCAACCAGCAAAGCGTGCCATTTTGCGCTCTTGCGTTGGCGTCGCCATCAACTGAAATTTGTATGCTTGCAGTCGTTTCATACATTGAATTATACTGTTGGTCTATGAAAGCTGCCACTGACATTAGACGCGGTAGACACTGCGTGTTCAATTTGCATGTGCATTTGGTCTTTGTGACCAAATATCGTCGATTTGTATTCACTAAATCCCTGTTGTCCGATCTTCAGGAGATTTTCTCCGATGTTTGCGAGGACTTTGAGGCTGAATTGCTCGAATTCAACGGCGAAGACGACCATGTCCATTTGTTGGTGACTTATCCTCCGAAAGTCGCAATTTCGCATCTAGTAAACAGCCTGAAAGGTGTTTCCAGTCGTCTGCTTCGGAAGCAACATGGTGCCGCCATCTCCAAGAAGCTCTGGGGAGACAGTCTATGGTCTCCTAGCTACTTCGCTGGAAGTTGCGGAGGCGCCCCTATCAGCATTGTTCGCCAGTATATTGAGCAGCAACGCACCCCACACTGATCGACAAGGCGTCTGCGCCGCCGGCGCTATCCTCCTCGCCCTGAAGGACGAGGCTTGCCGCGCATCTTGGTCAAAAAAACTTCTGCCGGCTCAGAACGTTACGACAGTCACGCCGTCGCCGCCCTCATAGAGCTCACCGGGACGAAACTGCAAACGATAATCTCCTCGGCTAAGAAAGGCTCGCACAGCCGATTTGATGGCGCCGGTTCCATGTCCGTGAATGATCATCAAAGGTGAAGTGTGCGATGCAAAATTCGAATCGACAAAGCGCTCCAGCTTACCCATAGCTTCATCGACGCGCTGCCCGCGCAGATCGAGAGTATTGCCGGCTGTGCGGACAAACACCTCCACAGCTCGCTCTTCGCGAGGCAGCTCGGTCTTTTTCTGCCTGCCTCTGGGCGGCAGTTGTGCATGCTTTTTAGAAGGAGCGGCCGATGCTTGATTTGAATCGAGAATCAGATCTGATAGAGATACTTTGATGCGCAGGTTACCGGCGCGCACTGCCACCACTCGCTCTTTGCCGCCGTCTTCCAGCACCGCCTCAACGACGCCACGCTGATTCAAGGATTTTATGGACACTCTCTGCCCGACCTTCACTTCGGACAGAGAAGACAACTCGCTCTCGGACTTCCAGCCCAGGTCGTTGCGAATCTTCTCTATGTCGGTGCGCGCTTTCTGCGCGCGCGCCATGTCGGGATTTTTCTGCAGTTCCGCAATTAAAGCCCGCAGCTGGTCTCGCGCTTGCTTGTAGTCGGTCTCCAACTGATTGGCAAAACGCAGACGGCTCTTTTCTTTTTCCTGGGTAATCTCTTCCAGATCGCGCAACGCCTTCGCTTCCATTTCACGCGACTCGGCGATGCGCCGAGACAGATCCTCTTCTTCGACACTCAAGGACTGCAGTCTGGCTTGCAGTTGCCCGATCACTTCGGCAACGTCGTCTTCCGCAGAGGACAACATTTCACTGGCCCGTTCAACCAGGTCTGGCTTGAGTCCGAGGCGCGATGCGATCGTCATCGCTTTCGAGCTGCCCGGCACTCCCAGGCGCAGACGATAGGTCGGTGAGAGAGTCTTGTCGTCAAAATCCAGACTGGCGTTCATAAAACCAGGGGCCGTATAGGCCAGGCTTTTCAATTCTCCGTAGTGAGTGGTGGCAATAGTTGCCGCCCCACATTCGTTAAGGTGCTCGAGAATCACCCGGGCCAGCGTCGATCCCTCACGTGGGTCGGTGCCGGCTCCGACTTCGTCCAAAAGGACCAAAGTGGATGGGCCAGCGCGGTTGATCACCTCGACGATGTTGGTCATATGCGAGGAGAAGGTAGAAAGACTTTGTTCAAGTGACTGCTCGTCCCCGATATCTGCAAACACCTGACTGAAGATTCCGGCGGTCGAACCTGCATCAGCCGGCAACAGCAAACCACCTCGAACCATCAACGCAAGCAGACCAGCCGTCTTCAAGTAGACCGTCTTGCCGCCGGTGTTGGGTCCTGTGATTACCAGAGTCCGCACGGAACCGCCTAACGCTACGTCGTTGGGCACTACCTGCGATGCGCGATTGAGGTCCTGAAGAATCAGCAAGGGATGACGGGCCGCCTTCAAGTTCAATACTGACTGGCTCGAAAGCTCCGGACGCGTTCCTTTGTATTTGCGGGCCAACGATGCTCTGGCGCCAATAAAATCAAGCTCCACAAGCGTCTCGAAAGACTGCGCAATCGGTTCTAGCTTTTGTTGCGCCAGCAAAGTCAACGCGCTCAGCAGCCGGTCTATCTCACGCTCGATTTCAGCTTCACGCAGACGAATCTTGTTGGTGATCTCCACCACAGCGAAGGGTTCGACGTAGACCGTCAAACCGGAAGCGGAACTGTCGTGCACGATGCCACCAATGGTCTGACGCATGCTGGCGTTGACGGGCAAGACCCAGCGTCCGTTTCTTTGGGTGTAAATAGGCTCTTGAAGCGCCTTGGACAGCGTGGATGAATTGATGACTTTGGTCAGTTCATCTTTGATTTGATTGGTCAGACGCACCACATCTTTACGCAGTTTATAGAGAGCGGGGCTGGCGTCATCGCGGATGGTGCCGTCTTCGGCAATCACATCGGCAATTGATTGCATCAACTCGTCGAGCACATGGCTCCGCGGCAAGAATGATGTGAGCCGCGGAAAGTCGTCTTTCGACAGCCCGTTTAAGACGATTTTGGTCTGGCGAGAGAG
>JAXLXI010000016.1:0-151402 GCA_046328035.1 Candidatus Obscuribacterales bacterium
CTGGACTGATGATCGCGAAGTCGCTTTTGAATTGCTTGTCCCTCTCCAACGTAGACCGGTCGCTCTGTCACGTCGTAGAGGACATAGATTCCAGCGGCGGACGGCCAATCATTTTCATCGTGTGGATCGAAGTCGATTAGCTCACCTAATCCCTCAATTTGTGCTTGTGCGTTCACTTCTTCTTGCGTCTCTTCGGGCACAAATGCTCCAAGTGCTTGTTCCAGCGCTCGCAACGTACGCTCCCTCGGATTGGCGATCTTTCCGGATTCAATAGCGTAAATTGTTGGCATCTTGATGCCCGATTTTGCCGCAAGCTGAGCAACTGTGAGGCGGACCTCGTTACGCTTTTTATTTAGCCAAACGCCAATCGGAGAGGGTCCGTCTACTTCGCGATTTTGTTCATCCTCGGTTGAGAAACCCAGGAGCTTTTCGAGTTGGTTAGCCTCACCTAAATCCGGAGAGCTCCGATCATTTTCCCAATTCGAAATGGTTCCTTGGGAGACCCTCACTTTCTCCGCGACTTCAAGTTGACTAAGCCCGGCTTGAATCCGCGCCAGCCTTAGTCGCGCGCCGTCGGTGCTCCCGTGGTCCTGTCTGACACCCTGAGAGTCGGATTCGCGCCTTTTGGGCAGACTGGAAGTTCGTTCGGGGTTGCCTGTGCGAATTCCAAAAATCTCTTTAAGCCTTCTCTTCAATTCGTCCGAAGGTCGGCGCTCTCCAGCTTCCCACAAAGAAATAGTGGCTGCAGACACGCCCAGTTTTTCGCCTAGATCGGCTTGACTCAAGTTCCTTCCACGCCTGGCATTTCTCAGGGCCGAGCCAGATAGCGGCGTACGAAGGTACTGCTTGCTTTCGCCAAGACCGACGTCGAAGACCTTTTTCTTTCGACCCATTTCTCTCTCTCCCAAGCGCTTGCCAAACATATTTTAGTGCATTTAATGCCCGACTTCTTTGAGCCGTATTGTCTCGAGAAAGGGCGTTATCAAGGTGCGCCGCCTCTAGATCGGATTAGTGACAATCTGGACTTGCAGACGCGATCCCTACTTTCGAAGACAAAGGGAAAATCATCAGGAAACTGTGATGACAACCTGCGCGTGACACGGAGTCAGATCTGCTTGGACTGCTTGGTCTTTTGGCGTAGGTCGGCAACGGCGACATCGAAAACCGCGAAGATCGCCTCGATGGTTCTGTCAGCCTCCAGTAGCAGCTCTGGAGGCACTTCGGCAGACGACCTGCTGTTTTGTTCGATCCAGGTTTCTATTTTCGCCCTGCGAGTTTCGTACAACGTTTCATCTTTTGACTGCTTCGAGCACTGCAATCTGAGAAATTCGATCCAGTCGCTGTCCAGTTTTTCGTCCCCGTTGCACTTTCCACAAGCTAGAACCAGATTCGCTAGTCCAGCCCGCGCGGTTTCTTGAAATGGCATTAAGTGATCCATGTGACCATTTCTCATCGAACGATCAAGCACGGTCCCACAATACGCGCAGCTCGAATCGAAATGAAGCCAGACAGCCGATACATCTTTTGGTGCTGGCGCCACGATCTCTCGGATGCATCTCTTTATGGCATTCTTCGCCATGGACGGAGTTGTCTTCATCACGTTTCCTCACTTGCCCCAATAAATCTGTAGCTGCCTAGAATAGATCAAACTCACGCAGAAATGGTGGCTCCACGGCGATCGAAATGGTTTCTTCACTGCGCGACACCGGATAGATTTGCCGCAACTCTGAAAACAACCCAACGGAAAGCGGATGCGCTGCCCACGGATTATGCACGACAGTCGCGGAATATCGAATCGAATTTTCTACCCGCCGTGCCGCGGTCCACAGAATGGCACTGAATCGAGTGTAGCGCTGCGGCTCCAAGATTCCGCGCGCACTGGTGTTTCCTGCCAAGACAAGCCGACATGCGCCCGACTCGTCGTAGGACATCGTGAACGCTCCAAATAGCTCGTGCAGAAGCTCTTGCTCGCTCACCGTCTCGAATGTGCCGGTGAGATGGCTAGAACACTCGGTTTGTTTTCTTCCCTGATCGACTTTTGCGCTTTCGATTTGGTGCGTATCGGTCTTCTCAATCGTTCCCGGAACGGCTTGGTGTTTTCCGGCGGGCAAGACCAGTGGAACACGCAGCCCTCGTACGTAGCGATGCCATTTCTTCTCGCCGCTCTAATGCAGTCCGCGAGCCCGCCGGCGTCTCGACAAAGAAATCCGGCACGCATGCGTAGTCTTTCGGTTCGGGTTCGACCAACCATCCCCAGCTGGAGAACAAGCGATACAGAAACAATTCGGACAGCGCCGAACTATGAGTGCTGCTGGTTTCGTCGAGAATGCGCCCGATCAAATGTTTCCGGAAGCGATGTGGTGCCGACTGAAACCAGATATTCAGTTTCGTCCGGTAAGCGGCAAGTTGAGGGTCGTGCACCAGCTCGCGCAGACCGATGTATTGAAACTTGTCTGGTGCCGCGACACGGTTGAGCAGGTATTCTTTGATGACGGAGCGATATTCGTGATCGCGCATTTGCGCAGGATTGCGGGGCGCGTTTTTGTCCGGATGTGATTGGTGCCCTGCGGCATCGTCGCTGGTGGGAAATCGCCAGTCGGACAGCACCTCGACGAAGGCTGCTCGCCAGCGCGCGACTGCACCGTCGCGGAGGTATTGTCCGACTACGTTCAAATTTGAGTCGAGTTGCTTGCCGCATATTTCGAATTTGGCTGAGGTGATCTCTCTGTATGGCAGGCTCGGAAATGTCTCGCGGAAATCGAGAGTGAGATTGCCCACGCATCTTCCGAGTTGACCGACCAATCGAGCGACCCGCGTAACGCAAAAATCTGTCCTGCGCGATGTTGTCTCCGTGGGCTTCCTGCATCGCGATTATTTCGTCGCAGTAAACAACGCTGCGCATCACGGCAGCCGGTGGTCGGTTGCCGTGATGCGTAGAGAAGGTTTGGACGATGGGGTTGGCTCGCTGGCTGTCATCGGCGCATTGCCCAGGGATGCCGTGTGGGATGAGGAGAGTGTTCATCCTAGCCGGTCTAACTGCAAAATGCTTGCAGGACAGTGGTTCATTTCCATCGCCATTTTGGGCGGTTGCAAAAACATAAATATCGTCGCACCATACGTATGATACCGCGCCGTTTCAGCCTCACTGGAGGTCAAACATGTCAACCAAAGAAATGCTGGGAGAGCGATTGCTGAACTGCAAAATCGCAAACGGGCTCTTCCCCGACGAAGCAACTGTAGTAGTCAGCACGAATTCTGGCGACGTTAGCTTCTTCTGCCCGAAGGAATTTCTGTTGAATGAAACTGTGCGAGTCACACTGCTCGAATTTGCGCAGGAGCAGGCACTGGTAAGACTACCTGTTGAGTCGGCCGTTGGGCGAACACTCGTTGTATCTGTCGCGGATTTAGCAGAGGTCGAAGACTGAGAGAAATGCTTCTGAGCAATACGGCGATCTTTGAAGCGCTCGATGATGGTCGACTCATCATCGAACCTCAGCCTCGCCCGCGGTTCAAAACTCTCATTGAGCCAAAGTCTCCTTATGACTCCACCGCGATCAACTTAACTCTCGGAGAGATAATTTCGATTCCAAAGAAAATTGACGTGAGCATCGATTTTAGAAAACCTCAAAATGTTCCTGATACGCTGCGCACATTGTTTGAGGAAAAGAGGCTGAAAGATGGTGAGACCCATGCCTTAGAACCGGGGCAATTCATCTTAGGAAAAACGCACGAGAAAGTTACCCTGCCCATGGATAGGCATGAGGCGTGGGGCGGGAAGCCGCTTCTCGCCGCAAGAGTCGAGGGTAAAAGTACATTTGCTAGGTGCGGATTGATAATTCATTGCACCGCTCCAACCATCCATTGCGGCTTCACAGGAACGATAACGCTGGAGATTACTTGTTTTGGTCGATATCCAGTGTTGCTGACTCCCGGAATGGCAATCTGTCAGCTTTTAGTGGAACAAGTCTCACAAGATCCGAAAGACTATCAGAGCCAATTTCAAAATCAGGTGGCGCCAGCTGGACCGCAATAAGTGCGAGCGCTATCAACTGCAAAGTAATCGCGCTCATTGGGAGCAATTTGGGTCAAGCGGCAGAACAGGTTGATCATCTCCATTTGTTCTACGCGTGAGCAGGCGGTTTGACCGAGCCGGGGGTTGCCCACCACAAACGCAAGGCACTGCGCGCGGGATATGGCGACGTTGAGCCGATTCTTGCTGAACAGAAATTCCAAACCTCGCGCGGATTCGTTACCGTCGCTGGCACACATGGAGACGATGACAATCGGGGCTTCCTGTCCCTGAAATTTGTCGACGGTGCCAACGTGGGTGCGCACGTGGTGATTCTTCAGAATGCGCACCTGCATATTGTACGGTGCCACCACCAGGATGTCGGTCGGCTTAATTGGGCGTACCGCGCCATCTTCACAACGCAACTTGCACTTCAGCAACTCCGCGATCAATTCACCGATAACGGCGGCTTCTTCGTCGCTGCCCTGGTTGTTGCCTTCGTGCTCCACGGGGACATAGACAATCCCGGTCGATTTGCCGATGCCGCAACCTGATGGCACCAGAATCTCGCGCTGCGCGGTGCGCGCTTCGGCTTCCAGCCTGCCTTCGTAGACGGCGCTTGAGATGAACGAGCACACATCCGGATGCATGCGGTACGACTTCGAGAGGAAGATGCCGAAATCCGCGGGAATGGTCTGCTTGTCTTGCAATAGATATTGCAGGCTCGACTGACCGCTGTCCTCCGGATGCGCGCCTTTCGTCGGCTGACTGAGTTGCATCTGGTCGCCCATAAGGATGATGTTCTTCGTGGATGGTGCCATGCCGACCAGATTGGCTACGGAAACCTGCCCGGCTTCATCGACGAACAAATAATCGAGCGCGCCGACGGCGGTTTCATCGCTGAATGCCCAGGCTGTGCCGCCGATCAAGTCATATCGCGAGCGCCCGCCACCGGCGAACACTTCGGACGCACTTGATTCCGCATCGAATACGGTGCCCTCCAGATGGAAGTCTTCGTCGTCGGACTGAATCTTGACTCCGGCAAATGAGAGTTTCGCAGCCTTCGCATCGCGGTCGACCTCGGATAACAGCTTGGCGATCGCCTTGTGGCTGTTGGACGTGACACCGATTTTCTTGCCTGCGCGCAGCAAGTCTATGATGATCTTGGAACCGCTATATGTCTTGCCGCTGCCTGGCGGACCCTGGATGCAGAGCGTGCTGCTCTGGAGGTTTCTTACCGCATCGATGATGGTGGTTTTTAAGATGGGACCCGTCCCACCGTCGTTAACGCGGGGACGATTGCGGCGCAGGAAGTCATCGATGGCTGGGGGGAGGTGCCCGGTCTTGTGCCAGCGGCTGACGGTGCGGAATATGGAGTCGGCGATCTTCTGTGCGCTGACGAATTCGTCGGGGAGCAGATTTAGTTCTGCCGGCGGTACACCTTGTTTTGGTCCGATTTTGATTTCGACGAAGCCCTGGTCTTCGTCGAGGCTGAAGATGGTGCCTTTGCGACGTTCACCATTTTCGAACCACAGGCATTTTTTGTCGACGTCGAATTTTGTGTCTTGCGATGGATCGAATGAGTATTCGTAGACTTGCGATTTCTTTTCGGGACGTGGTGCGCGTTTGGTGCGGCTCAGTCCGCCGAGGCAATTGATGTCGTCGGTGAGTTGGGTAGTGGTCATGTCGCGGCGTTCGAACACCGCCCAGTGAAGAGGTTTCTCCTCTCGCCAGTGAAACTCGAGCAGATACGCCAGCATGCGCGCGATGCGGGTTCCTTCGCTGAGTTCGTCGTCGTCATCGCCATCGCCGTCGTCATCAGCTTCGGGCAAGTTATTGAGAATCGCTTCGGCGAGTTCCGCCGCTTCACCGCGCGCTGCAGCTGCGGCGCTCTGGTTAGAGTTTCTTTCCTTGGGCGCTTCGTAGGCGATGTTGTTTTGCTTCTGCGCATTGCGTAGCCAGTCCGCCAGTTGCGCGGTGGAGTCGCAGTCGTCTCTGTTGTAGTCCTGGATTTGCTGGAGAGTCAGCGAGGTTTCTACATCGGTGCCGTCTGGTTCCTCGAGCCACTTCTGGTAGAAGATAATCGAGTCGACGGCATTGGCGACGTCGGTGTCGCGTTTCGGGCGATAGAGCTGTTCGATCTTCTTGATTGAATAGCTGGGGGTGCCGACTTGCATGCCTTGCCGCACCACCGCGAACAGGTTGACGAAAACCTCGTTGCGCAGCAGGTCGTCGACCTCTTGTTCGCGCGACGCGTGGCGCCCCATGAGGCGGCGCAGCGCGCTGATTTCGTAGTCGGCGTAGTGATAGATGTGCATCGACTTGTCAGTCTGCCAGAGTGCGTAGACCCAATCGATGAATTTTTCGAAGGCGCGCTTTTCGTCTTCGTGGGTGTGACCCCAGAATGGGCGAAATAAAAGATGTCCGGTCGGCTGATGATGGTAGGAGGCGCCGAAGAGATATTCGAGCCCACCGTCCACATATGGATAGCCTTCCATGTCGAAGAACACATCGTTCGGCGAAGCCGGTGGCAACAGCGCGAGTCCGCGGCGCGGGTTAGCTGGATCAATTGGGAGCAGCTCGAACTTGGGAACGACCAGTTGCGCCGATTCGATTTGCAGGCGCGCCTGGGTTTGGAGTGTGGCGTAAGTAGTTTCTTCCATCTTGCGCGGAGTGGGCGCGTTCGTAGTCGCCAATTCGGTCATGGTGGTGATGCCGGCTGCCTCGAGTTTTTTGATTTGGGTGGAACGGATGTTCGCGACCCGGGAGAGGTGGTCGCGTTCTTCGAGGATTTTGTCGGCTTCGGATTGCCACCGCCGGTGGTCTGCCATCCCGTTGGGTATCGGCATGAGTCGCGGGTCGAAGTTGGCTTGCGCTTCCAGGAAGGTTTGCTTGAGTTGGCGGTAGTAGTAGATATAGTCTTGTGTGCGGAAGCGCTTTTCGCTCACATCTCCCAGGATAATGCCGATGTGTTCGGGCAGGACACCCTGGATGTAGTCGAGCATCTCGGCATAGCAGCACAGCTGAATTAGGAAATAGGGTTTCGCTTTGCGCGAGAGTTTTGTGTCCCAGACCTGGTAGTGGTAGTCGCCGAGTTTTGATGCACCGGCGACCTTAATCAGGAAGTCGGAACGCCCGGCGAAGTTATCGAGTTGCAGCGCACCTTGGTAGATAATTTCGCGCCCCGCGTGCATTGCTTCGATAGTTTGCGCGGCGGCATGGGCGAAGGTGGTGCTATTGGTCGCATCGATGACGCAAATGTCATTGTCGGCGGCTCGCAATTGTTCGAGGTATTTGCGTTCGTGTTCGATGCCCATTTTCTGGAGCAGTTCGAGCGCCGCGTCAGTTTCGTCGCGGGAAAATTCGGTCTGCTCCGGTGCCTCGCGCGAATACCTGTCCATCCAGGAGGCGAACTCCGACTCCATGAACACAATCAAGTCGGAAGGCGAGTAAATCAGGCGTCCTGTGGCATCTTTGTACATGGCGGTGGCATTTCTCCGAGCAATTTATCCCAACGCCATCCAGCGTACTAATCGAGGCTGCAGCATATCTGCAGCCGGGCGAGCGCGGCCGCAGAAGATATCCACTGAATAACGAAACCGGAGGAATCGCTTATCGATTCCTCCGGTTGACGGACACCCATGCGTCACTGATAATGTCCGCGTTCGCCCAAGAGAGCCGTTACAGCGGCTCTCTTGTTATTTGTCGGACTTGTGTTTCGTCTTATCGACGAGCTCGAAGCCCATTCCCGGTTTCGGGGTTGGAGGCATCGGTTCGCCTTTGACAACTGTTACTTCGACCTTTTGGTCGCCGCCTTTCGGTCCGACTACTTTGTACTGACCGCTCGCTGGTGCGGTCTGCCCTGGCTTCAATTTCTTAGCCATTTTGGTTACCTCGCTCGTGGTGGTGAATCTCAACTCTGAGAATCTTGCCCCACTCTATTCACGTTAGAGAAAACCGACCAAAAAAGCAACCCGAAACAGGGTAACGCGGAAGCGATTTAATCAAACAGGGCGATCAATACGATCATTTGGATGTTAAAATGATATATGTAACGCATGTCGATTGGATCTAATCTACCGGGAGCCAAATAATGACGTTAGCTGACCGCCTTCAGGAGTGTAGGAATGAGTTGGGTTGGACGCAGGCGCAGGTCGCTGCGGCTCTGAAAACGCCACGCGAGTTGGTCACGATGTGGGAAAGTGGGTCTCGAAGTCCCAGTCTCAAGCAATTGGAAGAACTGGCAACTCTCTACCGCGCAGACGTCACGTACCTGCTCGGAGAGGCTGATACCAAGAGCACCCAAAACGACAGGCAATTGCTTTACAGAGGATTGGAGCACGACCAGCCACTGGTTAGGGTCGAAATTGAGAGGTGGCTGCAATTTCTAGACGAATGGGCTGACCTGATTCGCGATGAGCCCGACTTCAAACGAGCGCGAGTCTTCAAGGAAGTCGACGAAGGTCCGACGTTCACCGATACGCGTAAAGCCGCGACCAAGGCTCGCAGGCTCCGGGACAGTCTAAACCTGGGTAACTATGCTTTACCGGACTTGTTCATTCTTCTCGACGAGCAAAATGTCATTGTCTGCGAGGCAAAGCTCGGCACCATAGGTGATGGCTCTCAAAATATATCTGGGGTTTACTTCAATCATTCGGTATTGGGTCCGTGCATATTGGTGAATTCGGATATGTCGAGAGGGAGGCAGACGTTTACACTCGCCCACGAACTGGCTCATGCCATCTTTCACTACGGCATCTCCTCAGGAATCATAAGCAGGCAAGGAGGCAGCGAATCATACGAGTTTTTTGCCAACGCTTTCGCGAGTCACCTGCTGGTTCCTTCGACTGGACTAAAGGACTCAATCCACGACGCAGGATGGAAGAGTCTAGACCCAGAGAAAGTAATAGTCCTCGCGCACTCATTCAGGGTTAGTTATGCGTTCATGCTCCTTCGACTCGAAAAGGATGGGCACATCAGTTCAAGCCAAAAAGAAGAATGGCAGAAGTTGAGCCCCAGTTCTTTGGCTAGGAGAGCAGGGCTAGACAACGTAGAATTCTTCCAGTCTCGAGAGCGAGCGGACCCTTCCATCAATAGATATCCGTCTTCTGTTCTGCGCAAAGTCAAACAGTTTATCGATCGAGGTGAATTGACCGAAGCGCAAGTAGCTGATCTTCTAGATGTCGATTTAATGACCGTCCGGCAGGAATTTCTTGCACCACCAGACGAAGCCAAGGCGCGCGAAAAGGCAGAGGTTGAGGAATTTGCTTTTTAGCAGAGGAGCGACAGTTGAGTATTGCTGCTGCACTTCTTCGACCATGCTTGGTTGACACAAGCCTGCTTACAAATTTCTTGTATAGCGGCCATATCTCACTGCTCAGAGAACTTGTTGGACAGCCACTGTGCATCACTCCTTCAATTCTAGATCCGTCCGAGATTCCGTTCGTTTCTGCCGGCAGCATAACCTTCACTTCGGAAGTTTTTCGGCCACTTTCAGCAACCAAGGAAAAACAAGAACGGTATAAAGACATCCTCCCTCACATATCAAGCTTCGCTAGACAGGAAGGTGCTCTATGGACGAAAGTTGATCTTTCTTCGTCTGAGCTGGCTCTAGCACTCTCCTTTAGAGATAGAGCGATCTGGGATAGCTGTCCTGCTGGCACGCGCAAGCGCAAGCGCGGATTGGGAGCTGGAGAAGCAGAAGTGGTGGCTGTGACCGTTTCCCGGAAGTGGACAGCCTTACTCGATGATCAGGCCGCTGTTGATTTGCTGCGCGGACTATGGCGCGAAGCGCCAATTCTCAGGACTTGTGCTCTTATTGTTCACGCGGTGATTAGCGGACTGATTGACTGCAAGTCAGCTGAACGGTTGTTCAACGAAAACATTTGCAAAGACCTGCTGTTCAACTGCATCAATCCGGACACCGGGAACACGCTCAGGCTGAAGTGCGATCCGCCCAGGTGTGAGTGGTTGCCATAAGCCCGCCCGCGCTCAACTTACTACTGATGCGCTTGCTTACCATAAGGTCGCCGCCTTAAGCTAATGATCTCCTCTGCTCACGACTTGATTCGTCATGCGGAAATCAGTAGTCATAATCGACAACTTTTATGATGATCCGGACTCTGTCAGGCAGTACGCTTTGAGCCTGAAATATTACTATCCCTACGAATCTGACGAAGCTGTTAAAGCGGGCACCAAAAAATTCAGTTGGATGGCATCGTGGTTCAAGGAATACGATGAATGCCCATTCAAGTCCTCACGCGCGGTGATTGCGGCACTTGAAGAAGCGACGAATGAAACCATCGATATCGATCATTGGAAACGCAGTTTCCCAATAACTCCAGAGGGCAAGCCATCTCCTCACTGCACGCACGCGGTGCGCAGTTGCGTGTGGAACTGCGCCTTCCATTTCAAAACTGATAGCGGGCAGGAACTGGGCAGCGGTGTCCATAACCACGCAACCGATCAATGGAACGGGGTCGGCGTAGATGGTTGGGCGGGGATTATCTATTTGGCACCGGATGCTCCGCTCGTCGGCGGGCCGAAATTATGGCGAAACAAGGATGCAACGCACCAGTTTGATTGGATGACACCAAAAGAGAATTGGGAGCAGATAGACGTTTTTCTTCCGAACCCTGACGAGAGTCAAGCATCCTAAAGCTTGAAGTTCAAAACAACGGACTCCACACTTTAGTCACACTTTATCCACAACACCTCCACGCGGCGGAAGTACACTGCGCGAAACCGCAATGCGAGGTTTGGAGATGGACCTACACGAGTACTCTGATGTCGAGGATTCTTCCTCCGCTCCGGCATGGTTGTGCACGGATTGTCTGGGGCAGGCGGCTTCATCCGGGTCTTGCCTGATTGACTTTTGCGCAGAGGCACTGTTCATTGCGGGTCAGGTGGTGCTGTTTCTGCTAAGTGGTGCCGCTGTTTTTGCGGCTGGCATCTGCTACTTCATCGTGTGCGCCACGTCGTCACGATCGGCAGTTTCACCACGTGCACGCAAACAAGCCGAAGAGGCGCTTGCGGCGCGCAGGGCCGAAGACGCACGGGAGCAACAGGAACTCGACGAGTTAATTGCCGAGAGAGAGCGAGAGTATGAAGAAGCGGTTCGTCAGAATGCACTCCGAGCCGCGGCTGCAAATCAAGCGCTCGGCAATTATGCGCTGAGTTCCGTAAGCGAGAAGGCGGAAGACCAATATCTGGTCGCGCGAATCAATGGGCACAATTATGAGAGGCAGCAACAGATTGGGGATCCCATTGATGTATTGCTCAAGCAGCGAAGAGCACTCGACGACCTAATTAGCCATCGCAACCACGTGCGTGCGACATCAGAATCACGCGAAGCCAAGCGCAAGTCGATTCACAATCTAACATTGGACATCTCCGATCTGGATGCCGCGATCAGACGCAAGTGGGACGACCTGAGGCATATTCCGCCTGACGACCAGGGGCGATTGCAACGGGAGCTTGGTGACATCGAGTCCGATCAGAAACGGCTTCAGCATCAGCTTGCACTTGCAGAGGCAGAACTTCAGCAACTCGAAGCGGACATGTTCGGAGTGCAGTTGTAAACCGCGCCACAAGCAACCGGACGTTGAAACAATTAACGCGCTGGACTAAAAGTCCGGTTACTGATAGGATGTAGAGGAAAGCTCAGTGCCCAAGCTTGAGACCTTCAGATCATGCAAGAGCTTAAAGAGAAAGCAATAGTCTCCATAGACCCAGAATTTGAGCCACGCATACCGCCCGATGGATTTGGCATACAGGCTTACATCAATCCAGACGATCACCGCGTGGTTGATATTTTCGTTGCCGTGGCCGCGAGTGCCCTGGCCGATCACGCAGAGGCAATTCGAGTTGCTGTAAACGCAAAGCAATTCCGCATTCTATTTCTGAGGGAAGATCTGCCTTTAGAGTGGCTCCCCGAACAGATATTGAAAGCCGGACTTCCAATGACGAGGTTGTTGCCAAAGCTTTTGTTGTATTCAAATTGGAAAGTTCCAGAGAGAGTCATCAAAGCTTGGGCAGATGACTCTCAGCAAGTACTAATTGCTGATGCCATTGCCGGCAAAGAGACACTCACCGTTCGCAACTGCGCTCTTGAAACAATCGAACTATCGTTTGCCGACACTCCAGTGCTTAGCAAGATTGAGAAAGACGACCGGACCAAATTTGAGATAGACGATGTGGGTAGCTTCATCAGTTGGCCTGCATATGACATTGACCTGGATTTCGATTCATTCCGCTACTTCACAGATCCTGAGTGGAGAAAGAAGTGCGACTCCGAGCAAGTGCTTTCACAGCAAGGTTTTGGGTACGCCGTGAAAGGAGTCAGAGAATTGAACAACCTAACGCAAATAGACATAGAATCACGAACCGGAATTTCAGAGCGGCAGTTAAGACGATACGAAACCGAGGGAATCAGACCGCGCGTGTCGTCGCTTGAAAAACTCGCACAGGCTCACGGCATGGAGCTCAATGCGTATCTTGAGGAACTTGCTTCGGTCCTCAACGGACCAATTGCCGTAATTATTCCCTGTGACACCACTGACCAGCAGACACGCATGGCTGCCCGGTTTGCCAAAAACTTTACTTGGTTGGCGACTGAGCAGGGGCGTCCGCTCCCGTTGTACCGCCGCAAAGGCAGTAAGGACTATGACATCTGGACTCACGATCGCCGCCCGGATGCTGATCAATCGATGGATCAGCTCGCCCTAGCGCTTCGCGTTGAATCACCAGAAGATTTCCAGGCGATTAGGAAGTTTTGCCGCTCCAACAAAATCACTCAAGATACGGCACTGGGAATGGATCGGTGGCCCAGCGTAGCCTACGTTCCAGCAGCAACTGATTATGTCCTAGACAAGCTCACCAAGCGATCTGCTCAGTGACGATACGCAGGTCAAAATAATTGTCCCTGGTCACTCTTAGCCGCCTTAGTGTGAACCTGTAGTCTCGCTCTTCCATGAAATCCATCGTAGAAGCTGTGGCTGCAATATATGTGCAGTGCACACGACGCTTCTTGTCACACGATGGAACGCAGGCTACAATGCGGGTAGCGCCGATTTGAGTTTACTCAGCTTGCGGGCGCTTATAAATTCAGCTAAAGCGAGGTTGGCAATGAATGATGACGATGCTGTTCTGTTTTTTCAGGACATCGACTTATTTATCGAGCATGCGGACGAGATAATTGAGCGTGCCGAATATTTCCACTGTCCGCTTGCGTTCGCGTATTGCGGATGGCCGTATGTTGGTGGCGGCGGTCCCCTAGCAATTGGGCATTTGCTCATCGGCTGGCGGGAAGGCTATTTGATCGACGAATGTTCTAGATGTGGCGATGCGTTATTGATATTCAGGTTCGCGGGCTCACCGCTAAGTGGTGGCAACTGGCACCGCGGATTTTGTCGCTCCTGTGCCAGGACCGATCGAGGCTCCGCACCGCTCTTCGGTCCGCGATTCCGCGCTATGTATGATCTGACTTCGCGACACACCAACGAAATCAAAGAGTGGCACGAAGTTGATGCTGAGTGCTTTAGCTGGGGCGGAAGCGGACTTCAGCCTTGTCGCCGGAAGATTCAAACAAAACGGCGGCTCGTAGAACCAGTAAGCCTCGACGAGTTGATCGCAAAACTACGTTCCGGTGGATGAGCGAAGTATCGCATCCAGGTGGATGGCCGCATTGTTGAAACGCTTCACGTCACGCGCCGCTACGATCGCTTGCTTCAGTGCTTCAACTTCGCAGCTTTTGCGGTCTCGCTCAAAGTCCTCAAGCCGAGAATTGCACGCAAACTCCAAAGCGGCTTCGATGGCTTCGACTTGTTCCAGCGTCAGTTGCACCGAAACCGTGACGGACGCGGCTGCCCTGGAAGGGCGCTCATTATTAGTAATCAGTTTCAGCATCATGACTCCTCAGACCTCCCCAATTGCTCGATTCATCGATTATGAACACCGAGGCTGCAGCATGTCTGCAGTCTCTTCGGGATGCCAGGTGTTGCCCTGAAACCGGGGACGTACAGACTGCAGTTATGTTGCAGTGCCAGCTTTTATGCTACTGGTGGCAACTCTCAGGGAATCACCAATGTCCAGCCGCCTCGAGCGACTTATATTGTTAGACCAGGAGTTGCGACGCGGACTCTATCCCAGCGTGGAGCGACTGTGCCGGTTGCTCGAGGTGCAGCCGCGAACGCTGTTTCAGGACCTCAAAGACCTGCGCGAGCGCCTGGGGCTAGACATCGTATTCGATCGCACTCGGGGCGGATACTACAACGCAAGTCCAGAGAAGACGCTTCCAACCTTTTCTCTGACGGACCAGGAACTCTTCTCCGTCATCCTCGGAGCATTGCTGATCCACGCCGATTTCGATCGATATGGTCAGAACGTGATCAACAGTGCACTTCTCAAACTTTGCGCGGCATCGACCGCAGAATTTGCGACCGCACCGGATCTGCTCGTTGACCGCATTTCGAGTTCGCCGCCAGTGGTGCGCGGCGCTTCTAATCTGCAAGAACTCTACAAACTGTTTGTTGCAGCGTGCACCAATCGACAAATGGCAGTCACCATGGGCGGTGAAATGTTTACACCACGACGCTTATCGAGGAATGCAGATTCCTCCTGGACTGTCTTAGCCATCAACCAGGATGGCATCGAATTGTCTATTCCTATTCGTCCGCCGGAAGCTCTATCTTGAGCTGCTTCACTGGCTGCGCATTCGCTTGAAGTGTAGCTTCCAAATCGATTTCAAGCTGTTGCCGTACACCAGTTTTCGCGCGCTTCGCACCCTTGGCGGCGGCTTTCGGTTTCGCTGCCGACGCAGGCTTCATTTCGACAACCGCAGCGCCCTCGCGGTAGTTGTTAGCTGCCGCGGTAAGCTCGCCGCGCAAGCGGTTTCTCAAAACTTCCGGTTCGAGAACTATAGCCTCCGCGCCATAAGGCAGCACCCAGCGCTTGACCTCATCAAGATTTTGCGCGACGAAAGACATGGTGCATCCGCCGTCCTCATGCTCATCGATCTGCTGCGATGGATGCCATGTCCGCTCGCGAACATAGCGCGCCGCAGACGGACTAAAACTAATGCGCACCTGATGCTCGCCGTCTCCGTGCTCAAGCTGGAACGCCGATTTCAACCACTCATCAATTTGTAGTGATTCCTCCGCGGGATACTCGACATCGGTTAAGTTGTGTTTCTCAATGCGATGCAGCGCGAAGTGCCGCAGTGCCTGGCGCGTTTCGCAATATGCCACCAGATACCACAGACCGCGATTTTCGATGATGCGATAGGGATGAACGGCGCGTTCAGTTCGCTCGCCTTTGCTCGCGGAAGTATATGCGAGTTCGACGATTAGCTGTCGATTGCACGCTTCGGTCAGGTCGAGCAGGAGTTTCCGACTGATCGGAATAACTCCCTGTGTGCGGAACTGCACCATGCTCTGCACTTGTCCAAAGTCCACCTGAACTTTATCGGTAAGTCGCTCGGCGATTTTCTCGATGGCTGCGCGAAGTACGCCCTCGAATGATGTTCCAGCGTATTGAGCCAGCATCTCCTTGCCGAGAATCAGAGCAAACACCTCACCCTCGTCAAGGTCGAGTGGTGGCATCTGCCAATTCGGATCACCGTTGAAGTAGCCGCCGCGGTCGCGATCGAACTGTACGTCCATGCGCATGCGGTCTTTGAGATAGGTGAGGTCGTCGTGCACCGTGCGCTCGGACACCTCAAACATCTCCCGGAACCGCTTCACGCTCGGGTAGCTGCCAGACTTAATTTCGTCGGCCATACTGAAAATCCGCTCTGCGCGCGACATATCGACTCCGTACCTCCAACCGATACGGAATATATACCGCATAACCGATCCTGCGCGAACCATATATACGTATTGCCCGTATGGCTCAAGACTACCGGCGCTTCTGTTTCATCTCCGCCTGCAACGACGCCAGGCGATTTTCCAGTTTGAGACGATGAGCGTTGTCGCTGGCGAGAT
Organism: Candidatus Obscuribacterales bacterium; assembly: GCA_046328035.1. Taxonomy (GTDB): domain Bacteria; phylum Cyanobacteriota; class Vampirovibrionia; order Obscuribacterales; family Obscuribacteraceae; genus JBGASG01. The sequence continues at coordinate 15,991 of JAXLXI010000016.1, forward strand.
TCTGGGATCTGGCATTGTCCTGGGCTCTGTTCAAAAGAGCCATGGCTTCTTCGTAGTTGCCGAAGTGCTGTTTGATCGCCGCCATGTTCACAAGACTCTCCAGGACGTATGGAGTATCTTTGCCGCCCAGCGCTTCCCAGATGGCTATAGCCTTCAATCCCACAGGCTCCGCCTCGACATAATCTTGTTTGGCCAGGAGCGTGTTACAGAGCAATGTGGTCTCTCTGGCTACAAAGAAGCTCGTCGGGCCATACAAAGTGGTTTCGATGCGAATTGACTCGCGCTGCAGGGATGCTGCATCGTCCAGGCGACCTTTGACCGTATAGAGCCAGCCCAACTGCGTCAGACACTCGGTGGTGTATTGCGTATCGCGACCGACAATTGATTCCAGTGCCACTCGCAATATCTCGTAGAGTTCAGTAGCGTCGTCGAACTGAGACTGTTGCAGTTTCTTGTAAGCAATGGCACTCAGCCGTTCCATATAAGGCGGAGGAACCGGTTTATCAACACTAGCTTTCTGCGCCGGCTCCTGCGGCGTCAGAGTGATACCGTCTTTGATATCAGGCACAGCCCGCGGACTGGCGGGCAGACAGCCGAGCACCAGATCGGACCCCTGCCACTTGGTTTTTAGCTCCGGGGTCTGGAGTTCGCCTCTTTCAGCCAATACTTCGGTCTGCACCTTTTCTTTTAAAGTCTCGAACGCAGGACCAAGTTTAGTCTTCGGTCCTTGCGCCGAAAGGGCGTCAATCAGCTGGCGAGTAAAGACACTGTTCTCGTATTTTTTGGATTCCCACGACGACTGCTGTGCGTCGCTGGAGCAGATAACCAGTTGCCCGGTACCTTGCATGAGACTGTTGGCGTTAAAATTGGCACCACGATTGATGCCCTTCGATTGCGGTTCCAGCGCTGCGCCGCTGTGGCACGCATCCAAAAATATCACCACGCGCCGGCAATGCACTCGCTCTTTTATGATCGAGGCCAGCTCCTGCATCGATATGCCGGTGGCAAAAAGCCTGTTGGCGTCGGTGTCATGTGCTACCAGATAGTTGGCGCCAGCCACGTCTGCGTGAGAGGGGCTGCCATGACTGGAGATGAAAATCACCACCAGATCGTCCGGCAGAGCAATGCGCGGCAGCCACTTATCGGCCAATAGATCGAGTATGTTGGCACGCGTCGCCTGCTCGTCGACCAGCACCTTCACGTGGTCGCCGGCGAAGTTCTCGTGCGTAGTTAAAAACTGACCGAAATCGCGCGCGTCTTTGGCAGGATACTGAAGGTTGAGCTTTGCATCCTGAAACTTGCTAACTCCAATCACCAGTGCCCACTTGTCTCGCACCGGCGAATCCACCTGGCTTTCCGCAGCTTGGGCAGGCGCAAGTGATGCGAGCGACTGGAGCAGAAATAGCGACACGAGTGCTCGCCTGCCAATTAGGGGCAGGCTCTCGGCGCCGGCTTTTCGCAAGAGGTCGATCAACAGTTTCTTCTTTTCCGCGCAATTTGTCGCATAGCGTGAACATCCTAACACAAGTCGAGATGCCAACAGAAACCTCAGTTCTGCTCAGTCGCAGAGTGCACCACCGACAGTGCCAGATTGCCTCTAGATTTCAGCCCTTGTCTCATCCGAAGGGGGGAGGCGACGGGGAATTGACCGTGAAATGATAGTCACCTATGAACGTGTTAGAACCTGTCACTGCCCCCACCCACCACATGGCGGCGCGGTTGCCTCTTGTGTTGGCTCTGGCGGCCGCCATCTCGATGCCGGCGCTTCCACCGGCAAGCGCCGATGCAGGTAAGAGGGCACCGGCCGCTCAGGCTCCGCCGGCGGCCGGCGTAAAGCCTGTCAATCGCCCGGTGAAGGACAAATGGGCCCTGGTCATCGGCGTCAGCAAATTTCAGGATCCAAAGATCAATCTCAAGTACCCGGCTAAAGATGCCCGGGACTTCTACAACTATCTGGTGACAGACGGCAATTTCACTTCCGACCATGTTGTGCTGTTGACAGACGCGAGCGCCACGCGCGCCAACATTCTTTCTCTCATCGGCGATAAGTGGCTGCCGCGCGTCGCTAATCCCGACGACCTGGTGGTGATTTATTTTTCCAGTCACGGCAGTCCCGCCGATATGGACGTCGGCGGCGTCAACTATCTTCTCGCCAGCGATACCAACACCGAGTGCCTTTACGCCACAGGTATTGCATTGCAAGACCTGATGCAAACGATCAAGCATCGGGTGCACTCAGACCGCGTAGTAATCGTGCTCGATGCCTGTCACAGCGGTGCGGCCGATGTCGCCAGCAAGGGCTTGCGCAGGTCCGGCAATATCGACGCGGCGCAGGTCGTAGCAGGGACGGGACAACTGGTCATCGCCTCCAGCAGACCCGACCAGGCGTCCTGGGAATCGAAGGATTCGCAGAACGGCGTATTCACGAAACAGCTGATCGACGCTTTGAAAGCGCGGGGAGATCAGACCAGGTTAGGTGAGGCGTTCCGCCAGCTTCAAGACAAGGTGCAGCAGCAAGTGCTTCTGGAGCGCGGGCAACTGCAAACCCCGCAAATGAAAAGTCAATGGCAGGGCAACGATCTGATTCTCTCGGTGCCGCCCGCCCAGCCGCACATGGGCATTCCCATAGAATCGCTCAACCTGCTCACACCCGCTCAAGTAGGCGGTGTTGCCGGACCAGGTGCTGGTATTACTAATGGTGCGCCGGTGGCGGTAGCACCGGTGACGACAGTCGTGTTGCCACCAAAGACAATTCTAGACAACGGCAACATCTATCGGGTATTCAATCGTCCCACCGCCGCCACCACATTCGAGCTGGAGTCGCCGGCGCTTCTGACTTATGCCTATACATATCACTGGAATGACGGGCGCGGCACCGCCCCTGGAACCATCGCATTTCGGCACCAGGACGGCACACTCTATGGTCCTTTCTCGGCTAACGGCAAAGCGGGGCAGGGAGGCGTTCCTAATGCCTACTGGGAGTGTGAGCCCATGTCGGAGATGAAGCCCGGGCTGTACACAATTCTGGACAGCAGTCCCGCGACCTGGTCGCAAAATAGCGGCTCCGCCGGCTGCGGTTTCGCTCGCATCAAGGTCGTTCCCAGATCTGTGGTGAGTGCCGGTGCCGGTGGGCCGGCGACTGGTGTGCGCCGCGAGCCTGTTTCTTCAATATTCAACAACGGCAACATCTATCTGGTGCGAAACAAACCCAAAGCCCCCACCTCATTTATGCTTCAGAAGCCGACTTTGCTGACGTCGATCTGCAACTACCACTGGAATGATGCGCGGGGACAGGAGCCAGGCAATATCACTCTAGTGCGCCAGGACGGCACAGTGTACGGTCCGTGGCGCAGTAAAGGGCGCCCCGGGCAGGGTGGTGTTCCCAATGCATATTGGTACTGCGACTTAGATGTTTTGCTCAAACCGGGATTATATGTCGTGCTCGACAGCGACAGCGGCACCTGGTCGCGCAATCCCGAAAGCGGCGAAGCGGGCATCACCGACATCAAAGGCGTTGTTCAGGATTGATTGATTCATTGCGCAACGCCTAATGCATCGGAACGCCTTCGTTGTCAATCACTCGCACATCAACATTGATATACGCTTTTCCCTTCGACGGCATGCCGTTGGTCACCACTTTGATCGGTACGTGCCAATCCGGGAAATGCATGTCCGGGATGATGCACGTTATAGTCGAGTCGGTGGACGCGGTCACCGTAGCCTTGATGCCGCGAAAGGTGACAATATTCTCCGCTGCCACCGGCGAAAATCCATAGCCTTCCAGAGTGACAGGGTGTTGCGGCGGCGAAGCCAGCATGCTGACACGCGTGATGTGCGGCGACGAGCGCACCATTACCGAGTATGGACGGCTGCGCACGGACGCAACAGCGACTTGCAAACTCTGGCTACCGCCCGGCGCGCCGTGGGGAAGTCTGAAAGTCAGCTCACCAGCTTTGCTCGTCAGGGCATGCACGTGTTTGTGTCCGATGTGCACCGCGACCTGCTGCACGCGATCTGAAAAATTGCTGCCCTGCACCGTGATAGTGTCTTTGAGACTGATCGGCTGCGGGCTCACGGACAAGATCACAGGACGCTGAATGAACAATTTCCAGTTCATGCGTGCCCCGGAAGGTCCAAACGCCTTGACTGTGATCGGGTTATAGCCCGCGTGCAGGCGACCGGTCAGATCTATCGAAAAGCTGTCGCCGCCGTTGAAACTCTCAAACGTTGCCAGCGGTGCACGATGCAACTCAGCATTCATACCTGTGACTCGCGGCTTGCCATCGGCGCCGTTGGTGAAAACCAGCCGCACTGGCAGCCTCTCCTGTCCCTGCTGCAGGTGAATGCGGTCGCCCCAGCTCTGCCAAGCCCCGGCTCTTGTCACCAGTGGTTTAGACTCCTGAAAGACCACCATCTCATCAGCAGCGTCCGCTGCGGGCACCGCCGGCAGTATCGGTGAGACTGTCGCTGCGCAGCAAATCAGAAGACTGGCGGCAACTGAAATCAGTTTTTTCAAAATCATAGAGGAGCTCCCCTGTCCAGCAAAGTTGTACCCAGTTTCCGCTTTGATGTTTTGCGGTTGAAGCGGTTTCTTTCACCTGTCGAGCGGGTAGATCTGTCTTGCCCTTCGGCGCAAAAACGAGGTTCACCATGTCGCGGCGTCCACAACAATCTCGCAAATCTGCAACCGGCAAGGCGAAATCATTTCAACACCCGCCGCTTCATGCCGATTATCTTGAGAAACCTGCGCACCTGCAAACTCGCAAAGATCGCTATGAGTTGGGACGTGCCATGCGTGTGGTCTGCCCGCGGGAGGCGCACAGCGAATACACGGTCGATTGGGCAGATCGAAGAGATCCAGTCGAGCTGCTCGTGGAATCCAGCGAAGGACGCATCGAAAGTTTGCTGCCAATTAGATACGGTCGCATGTCGATGTCTCCGTTTGCTTATTTTCGGGGCGCCGCCATCGCTATGGCCGCTGACCTTGCCGACACCCCGGAGACCGGCTACGCGGTGCAGTGCTGTGGAGACAGCCACCTGTGCAACTTCGGAGCCTTCGCCACGCCGGAGCGCAAAGTCATCTTCGACATCAACGACTTTGATGAAACCTTTCCAGCGCCCTGGGAATGGGATCTTAAACGGCTGGCCGCCAGTTTTTACATCGCCGGTCGACACAACGAGCACAAAAACTCCGCCTGCCACGAGGCTGCCTTGAGAGTGGTGGAGTGCTATCGCGATCGCATGTTCGAGCTGGCGGAAATGCAAACATTGACGTCATGGTACGATGCGCTCTGCTTCGAGACTCTGATTGAGCGCAGCACCGATCGCAAGTTCAAAGAGAAACGCAGGAAAGACCTGAAGAAAGCCGAAGCTCGAGATGCGCTATCGGAATTTATCAAGCTCGGTCACATCGTCGCCGGCGAGCCTAAAATCAAGGACCAGCCACCCCTGATTTTTCATGACCCGAAGTATAGTACACCAAAATTTCAACGCGCTATCCGGGCCAGCATAGAGGACTATCGCGATACACTGACAGCCGAAAGGCGGGTGCTCTTCGACCGTTATGAGTTCGTCGATGTGGCAATCAAAGTCGTCGGGGTCGGCAGTGTCGGCACACGGTGCCTGATTGCCCTCTTTTTCGCCGCCGAAAGCGACCCGCTCATATTGCAGCTCAAAGAGGCCAGAGAGTCGGTTCTTCAGCCGTATTCTTCATATCCCGCGTTCCAATCGCACGGAGAGCGGGTGGTATTTGGACAGCGCCTCATGCAGGCAGCCAGTGACATGTTTCTCGGTCACTTCGTCGGGCGAGAAGAGAAGAGAGACTTCTATGTCAGGCAACTGCGCGACGTCAAAGTAAAAATCCCGGTGGAGACATTCTCACCCAGCGACATGCTGCAGTACGCGCAAAAATGCGGGTGGGCTCTCGCTAGAGCACACGCTCGCTCAGGAGATCCGGCGGTTCTGTCCGGCTATATGGGCAAGGGCGCGGCACTACCACTGGCGGTGGCACAGTTCGCCGAGACCTATGCCGACCAAAACGAGAACGACTACCAAAAGTTACTCGCAGCGATCAAATCTGGTGCTATCGAAGCCCAGCGCGACGTAGGGGTTGGTTAGAACTCCGGGCAGCTCAGTGCAGTTTCTTCCTCCTCTAATCCTGGTGAATCAAGTGGCATCGCTGGTGGTGCTGATCGCCGGCACTTGGCTGATTTGCTTCATGAAGATGCGCCAATTCAAGTCCAATCCATTGATCAATCCACTCGTGTGGGCATCGGTCATTGCGGCGATCGTGCTGGCTTTCAATTACGCCGATTTGGACATGCGAGAAGCGGACATCAACGAGCAGGCTGTCCTCTCGAAACACGGAGAGAGCGCCGAGGCGCGTATTGTTTCAGCCGGCGACGCATTCAATATTCGCAGCACCAATGGAAGAATGCGCGGTGGCACGATTACCTGCGAATTCACCGATCGCGCCGGCAAGACCGTACGTGCCACCACCTGCGAGCAATACAACACCAAGAACCAACGCGTTCCGCTCTGGGAACAGGATGGACGCTGGGCTCCAGGCAAGACGATCAAGATAAAGTTCATGCCTGAGGATCCCAGCATATTTCGCCTCGATGAGGCAGTCCGTACCACCAGGGAAGGTGGCGCAACTGATCGGCTACTCTTCGCCATTGCTGCGTGGTATTTCCCCGTCGCCTGGTTAGGCGCCGTCGGCTACTTTGCATTTCTCCGAAAGCGGCACTCACACGTCCCCCACACGAAACTGCAAGAATGACCAGGCTCGCGCTCTTCGGTTCCCGTAGACATGCCGCGCCAGGTTCAAACCGGAATGCGATCGATGTACTTGCGGTCGAAAGCTCGCGGCTGCCCGACGGCGGTCACAAACTCCTGCGCCGATTTGGCGGTCGCCTTTTGCGAGACGACGACACCCTCAGCTGAATTCAACTCATCATCGGAAGTCTTCAGCTCAAACGGCTTCAGAACATCAGCGAGGAAACCGACAGCTTCTGCCGCCGCGCCGATGGTCTTGCAATGCTTATACATCTCGAGCACGAAAAGTTTTGCGTGAGCGTTTTTGGCGAGCGACTTCACGCTCTCCTGACCGCCAGGCAAGAACACCGCATCGAAGAGCACGCTGCCTGTGGCTGACAGCGCAAAATCCACTGGGTGTTTCTTGTCGTCAGAGCCCGTTAACTCCCCGGCGCGAGTGCCGACTAGTTTTGCGAAAGCCTTCTGTGCCTCCAGTTCTTTTTTGACCGCATCGACTGCGGCAGTATCAAATCCGTCCGAGACAAGAATCGCCACCTTGCGACCGGTAGCTCCCACCACCGGAGCTGCTAGCATGGTCAATGCCGCAGAACTTTTCACTTTGCTCTTCTTTGGCTCCGCTGGCTGGTACTCTTCGGGGTCGACATCCTCAGGATAAAGCCTGTTCAGGGGATCTTCCTCTTCGACGGGCGTTTCAATGCTGAGACCGGCGGCGACAGACGAGGCGAGGTCGGCATCGACTCTTTGCAGGACAGAAATTACGCGCCGGCGAATCTCCGGTGATTCAACATGCGCCAGTTCAAACTGGAAGGCTTCGATAATGTGCAGTTTCTCGACGTCTGTCTGGCTGTTGTAAAACAACCTCGCCTGGCTGAAGTGGTCCATGAAGCTCGGCGCGCGGTCGCGTAACTTCACGCCCTCAACAGGCGCTTGAGCCGTGAAGAAACCTCCCTCGGCAATCGGCGCCTGTATCGGGCTGCCACCAGCGACGGTATTAGGTTGATAGCTGGCCTGTCCGGGATTAATGGTGTGTCGCATGTGCCCATCGCGTTGATTATTCACAACCGGCGCGACCGACTTGTTAATCGGCAGTTCGTGAAAGTTGGGGCTGCCCAGGCGCTTCAACTGAGTGTCCGGATACGAGAACAAGCGACCTTGCATCAGCGGATCGTTCGTAAAATCAATTCCCGGCACCACGTGACTGACGCAAAATGCCACTTGCTCGGTCTCAGCAAAAAAGTTGTCCGGGTTGCGGTTCAGAGTCAGTTTCCCAAGTTTCGTCACCGGTACAAGTTCTTCAGGCACCAGTTTGGTGGGGTCCAGCAAGTCGAAGTCGAAATTGAATTCGTCCTTCTCTTCGATGATCTGTACGCCCAGCTCGTATTCCGGATAGACACCGTTTTCGATCAGATCCCAGAGATCTCGCCGATGAAAGTCCGGATCTTTGCCGGAGATTTTGACCGCCTCATCCCAGAGCACCGAATGCACTCCACGCGCAGGCTTCCAATGAAATTTCGCGAAACGGCTTACGCCTTTTGCGTCGATCAATCTGAACGTATGGACGCCGAACCCCTCCATCGTTGCGAAACTTCTCGGTATGGCTCGGTCAGACATCGCCCAGAAAACCATGTGCGTAGCTTCGGTTGAAATCGACACAAAGTCCCAGAACGTGTCATGAGCTGACTGCGCCTGGGGAATCTCATTGTGCGGCTCAGGTTTAACGGCGTGTACGAAATCAGGAAACTTCATCGCATCCTGTATAAAGAAGACTGGAATGTTGTTTCCTACCAGATCGAACACGCCCTCTTGCGTGTAGAACTTGACAGCAAAACCGCGCACGTCTCGTGCCAGATCAGACGATCCGCGCGAACCAGCAACTGTGGAGAAACGGGTGAAAACAGGCGTGGTCACACCTTCCTGCAGAAAGCCGGCGCGGCAGAACTTCGCTCCAGTTCCATAAGACTCGAAAATCCCATGTGCCGCCGAGCCTCTTGCGTGCACCACGCGCTCGGGGATTCGCTCATGGTCGAAGTGCATGATCTTCTCGCGCATAAGATGGTCTTCGAGAAGCGAGGGTCCACGCGTTCCCGCCTTCAGAGTGTTCTGGTTGTCATTGATGCGAACGCCCTGGTTGGAAGTCAAATATTCCTGGTCACCGTCTACGGTGTACTGCTGCAGTTGTTCCTGCTTTGCGTTGGTGCCGCTTGTCGATTTCGTTTTCTTCTTGCCTGTAGCCACTGTTCCCCCTTCGGCGGAGAGGTGGTCACCTCTCCCTCATGCTGATCGCTCACTCTCTAAGATGATGAAAAGCGGGGACACGCTAAAGTGCCCCCGCTCAGTTCGCCACTGATCGAACTTATCTTGCCGGAGCCTTGGTTTCGGACATGCGCTTTACGTCTTTAGCGTTGTTCGCTTTGAAGATTTCTTCAGCGCGCTTGATTTGCTCACCAGATTCGGTGTGCACGCACAAGAGAACATTGCCATCACGCAATCTGTCTTCGTACACTTTAGCTTCGATCTCGGGAATGCCCAGACCGATCAGGCTACCAGTGACACCGCCCGTCGCCGAACCGATCGCCGCTCCGCCGAGAGCTGCCATGATGGGACCGGCTGCTACGAAAGGACCGACACCGGGAATTGCTAATGCACCGATTCCGGCCAGCCATCCCAATGCGCCGCCGACCACAGCTCCTGCTGCGCCGCCGACTGCCGCTCCCTCCGGAGCTTTGCTGTGCTTTTCGTGACCGACATCGCGGACGCCAACCGTGTCCGGCATCAGGACTGATATATCCGAATTCGCAAACCCTGCAGTGCGCAGAGAATCGATAATGCGTTCGGCTTGAGACTCGAGCGGAACGATGCATACTATTGATTGTGTCATTACGTTGGACCTCATTTAGTTTGTTATTTGGAATTCTTCGGTTTGATTTCGAGCTGGCAGTCTACGCTGTAGCCACCCGCCTGTTCTTTTGCCAATGCCTCAACGGTCGCCTTTTCTTCCGCACTATCGACTGGTCCGCGCAAGGTGACCACGTTGTTCTTCGTTATGATTTTCACGTTCTGAGCGTTAACGGATAGGCCTTTCTGCGCCACAATCGCTTTTCGTATCAACCGGGTGGTATCAACGGCGCTCTTTTTGCCGGACTGATCTTCAGGTGTCAGGTGCTTGTTTTTAGCATCTCTGACGTTCTTGCCGGTGTTGTCCGCTGGCACAGCCGCGGCTTTTCCCTCCGGAGTTTTCTCGGGTTCGGCTAACGCGATTTGCGTTGTGGTGACCAAAGCCAAGAGAGACCAAATCAATGTCTGATTCATTTAGTTCCTCACATCGTGTTATTCGACGATTCTACGAGGGGCTAACTCTAACATTGCCGGTCTATCGAATCGCGCACGGAAGCAGTGTATGCCTATAGGGAAATCCATATGCATAACGCCTGTGTTTTAACGCTGACATTCTGCCACGCTTCGCATGCCATCGCATGCGGCGTCGTGTCGTTGATGTGTGCGCTCTGCACCACTTACGGTATCACAGTGTGGAAGCGGAGACTGGCATGCCAGTCTCCCCCGCTTCTCCACAAAAGCAAATCAATCGTCAGCGAACTCGCGGCTAACTATTCGTCGTCTTCGATGAAATCCTCGACGCCGAGGAATTTCTTCACCAGGCTGAGTCGCAATTTCGATTTTTGATCAGCGGTCAAGATTTCGGAGAAAGCAATCATGCTGTCAGCGAGGTCATCGATGCCTTCGGCTTTCCGCGCTTTGATCTTCTCGACGCTCTCTTTAATTTTCGCTTTGTCAGGTTGTGCTTGTAGAAGTTCTTTGAATGCCTCCTTTTTCACTTCCATCAGCTCGATTTTGTGATGAGCAACTTTTGCCAGGGTTCGCCCTTTGATTTCGGCAATGCGGAACAACTGTTCTTCGGACAGATTCAGTTCGCTGAGAAGCAAACCAGGTCCTCCGCCCATCTTGGCGCCGAAGATTTTGCCGAACGGTCCACCCATGTGACCGCCGCCATCGCATCCGCCACCGGACATTCCAGCGAACGGACCGTGTCCTTGCCGTGCTGCAAAAGCACCTTTTCCAAACATAGAAACCTCCTCGCGGCATGCCAAAGGCTTGCCGCACGTATAATTTTCGTGTGTGATTCGAAAACTGACTATCGGTATAAAATTATACCAGCGGTCGAATTTGGTCAACTAGTCGGCCAAATTGGGCAGAGGCGGTCTTAATGGGCACCTGTGAGCAATACAGGGCAGCGAGGCAACTTGGGACGTAGAGAATTAAAAAAGGAAGCGACCCGGCAGGACCTATTGGCAGCCGCGGCGAACCTATTTAAAACGAAAGGCTATGAAGCCACCTCGGTTGATGACATCGCGATGGCCGCCGATGTCGCGAAGGGGACGTTTTACTATCACTTCCCGGCGAAAGAAGACCTGGTCTTCGCGCTGCAAGAAGCTGAGCTGAAGGTGGCTTCCGACCGAGCCCGTCAGCGCATGGAAGGCGGCAAGGAGTCGCCTCTCGCTATCCTGTTCGATTTCCTGAATGATTCCGCGCACTGGACCGAGTCCAATCCTGAACTCGGGCGTGCCATGTTCAAGCAGAAATTCGAAATGATGGCGCGCAAGGAGCCAACCCACCACGGTCCGCCCGCGACAATCAAAGAATACGTGTTCGGAACCATCGGTCTTCTGCTCGCTGCTGCGCAGCAGTCGAAAGAGATTCGATCCGATGTAGACACCAGCGACTTAGCGCAGATTCTCATTCCGGTCGTCATGTCGGCGCGCATGCACTGGCTCATGGAACCAGCCGGCGCCACGCTCACCGCCAGAGTGGAACGATCACTGAAGATCCTCATGGAAGGCTTCAAGCCACGGAGGTAGTTTCTTTGAAGAAACTTGCGTTGGCTATCGTTGCGTTGTTTCTTTGCAGTAGCTGTTCTCAGCAAGCGCCGGCTGAGCGCACCGGACAGGCGAGCGGCCCCGTCGACGTGGTGCGCGATGCGCAACAACACGTGCAAGTCGAACTCGATGCTCGCGACAACAAGTCACGCATCGAGCACATCGATGCGGCGTGGCAATATATGGTCCCGATTCTCAACGACCCTCAGTTGATCAAACCGAAATACGAGCAAGACGTATCATTTGATGCGACGCCGCCGCGATTGGTTTCGGTGGCACCACAAGATGTATTGCGTTCGCTGGAAGACATCGGCAAAGCGTACGAGGATATGGGCGCCTGGGACAAAGCATCGGATGCCTGGGCGAAGACATTGAAATTCATTGATGCGGTCAAATCAGTCGAGCCAAAATCATTCAGCGCGCGGAATGTCACCGATTTCAAGGCTCGCTATGCGCGCTGCCTGGTGCACCGCGGTCAGCTCAAAGAATCGAAGCCAATCACCGATGCCATATTGGCCGATCCACTCTCGACTAATACCGAATATGGTGACCTTGGAGTGATAGCTATCGAACGTGGTGATTCGCCGACAGACGTCGAGCACATCTACGATCTGGCTGTGAAGGCGACTCCAGAAACACAGAAACCGCTTCTCGCGCATTACCTCGGGCATCGGGGAGATGCTAGATTCGCCGAGAAGAAGTATGCGGACGCACTTGCCGATTACAAAGCTGCCTACGACATTTCGGCGGCAAAAGACTCGTCTTCGCAACCTGAATTATTGCTGCACCGCAGCGCTGCAATCGCGCGCGTGTACTGGCAGCAAGGTCAACACGCCAAGGCGCTCTCCACCCTGCAGTCAGCATTCAAGCAACTCAAGAACCAGAATCATTCACGCTGTTTCGTCAAGCATAATGTGGAACTCGCTTACTACCTGACGCACACACCCGCCAAAGAGGCGGAGGCAAAAGCCGCGCTGGCGACCGTTGAAGAACGAGCACTATCGATGACCGGCGCCAGTTGTCCCACATCAGACAATTCCGCCTGGAGAATCGAGGCTCAGAAACTGCAAGCCGACGCGAAGACAATCACTCACGATCCGAAAGCACAGTTGGACAAACTGGAGACCGGCGCGCTCAATTACCCCTGTAATCCATTCTTTCCGTGATATCATCGGGACTCGCGAAGGCGATCCTGACTGGTTCATCGCCGATTGGCGGAATTTTGCGGAGTGAATACCCGATGAAACGTCCGATCCGTTCTGTGTTGTTATCTATGACGGTCGCCTGCTCTCTGGCGAGCGCAGCCTACGCATATTCCGCCGGCGAAGCCATGCAGTACTTCCAGGCACACAACTGGAATCAGTTGATTCCCTATTTGAACAACTGGACGAAGGCGTCACCGAGCGACCCGATGCCGTGGTATTACATGGGCACCGCGTACGGGAGCAAGACCCAGGGCATCGGCATGGGTCGCCCGGAAGACGCGCGAGTCGCTTTCAAGAAAGCCGTAGCGATCAAGCCGGACTTTGCCAAAGCGTGGAACGCGCTGGGCTGGACGGAGATTGAACTCGAGAACTATCCGGGCGCAGCGACCGCGTTCGAGCGCGCGACGAAGTGCGCACCAACGAATGCACAGTACTGGAACAGCCTGGGCACCACGCTGGCTAAGTTGAACCGCACTTCCGCAGCCACCGCTGCGTTCAACAAAGCCGCGCAATTAGGAAGTCCCGATGCCGCGAGAAACAACCGCATCCTGCATACGCCGGTTGTTTCTCGACCGTTGTACAATCCCTCCTTCGGGAATGGTGGCAACAATGGTCGCAGCCTGACAAACCCCTACGGCGTCGACTACAACTACTATCACCAGCTCGATCACAATGGTGCGCCGCTACAGAAGTAGTCGCGTCAGTGCGAACCGCCGGGTTTCTTGTTGCTCGCCGCTTTCGCAGCGGGATTGCCGGGCGCGGTCGAAACCAAATTGACCTTGACGGTTCCCTTCGCTGGTCCCGCAGCGGTATCATCCGGCGGTACGAACGTAGCGAATGCGGCGGTTCCCACCGCTGACACAGCGGCATTGCGCGCGGCGGCGGGTTTCTTCTTGTCGGCGTGAGCCGCTGGAGGCGCGGAAGCCTGTATTTTCGAGTGCCAAACTTGTTTCTTCGCAGGCGCGGCTTTGCCCTGAGCGTCAGCCGAGTGGCAAGCGAGACCAACCAGCACCACGGCGGCAGCCAAAGCAGCGCCGCCGACAGATAACCCTGCCGGGCGTTTTTGATATTCCATAATGATTCACCTGAAAAATGCGGACTAGTAAATGGGGACGCCCCTAAAATCCCACGAAAGAAAAGTTTCCTCCATAGGGGAATTACTGAGCCTTGGCAATTCGGATTAAGACCATTTTCACAGTCGCTTATCCCGCGTGATACCGCCAGCGGTGCCTGACATGTACCATTTACGAGGTCGCCCGCGCGTGCAGCCCTTAAGCATAGGTTTCCAACAAAGTCGGTTGACCTTTTGTCGCGTATGATTCGCTCCTGATGGGCATATAGACTTACCAGCGCTCTCCTGATCGGCTTTGGAATCTCACACGTGACAATGGGCGACAACGAACCGAAAACCTGGCATCCCAGCGTCAAACAGTACATCGGCAAGGTCGTTGACCAGTACGTCCTCATCGAGCCGCTCGGGCAGGGCGGGATGGGGCTCATCTTTAAAGCGGAGCAAAAGCGCATCAAGCGCCATGTCGCCGTGAAGCTGCTTTCGCCCGATCACATCAGCAATGAGGTCAGCATCCAGCGCTTGCAGCGGGAAGCGACCGCCATGGCGAACCTCAAGCATCCGCATATCGCCACCGTTTTCGACATGGTCATCTCCAATGACGCGCACCCCTGGCTGATCATGGAGCTCATCGAGGGAACGAGTCTCAAGACTATCCTCCAGAGCGACGGGAAGGTGTCGCCGGAGCGCGTGGTGAACATATTTCTCCAGGTCGCCGACGCCATGGATTACGCCCACGCCAACGGGCTGATTCACCGCGACTTGAAGCCCGACAACATCATGCTGACGCTCGAATATACCGGCGACTACGTGAAAGTGGTCGACTTCGGCATCGCGAAGATTGTCGACGCCGAGCCCGGCGAGCAGTCCCTGACAGCGCAGGGACAGTCGATGGGCAGTCCGTTCTACATGAGTCCTGAACAGTGTTCGCATCAGTCGGCACCGGATTTCCGCAGCGATGTTTATTCGTTGGGCGTCATCATGTATGAGTGCCTGACCGGCGTCCTACCCATCAAAGCCAATTCGCTATTGGAGATCGCTTGGCTCAAGTCGAATGAGCCGCCCAAGCCGTTTCCTCCCGAGCTCAAGGCGTGGACCAAGCTCGAGACTTTGACGCTCGCGTGTCTGGCGGCAGACCCGGAGAAACGCCCGCAGACGATGGCGCAAGTACGTGACTCGCTGGCTCAGATTCAGAAGCAACTGACGGCGGGTGGGGGCGTGCCTCCCGAGCCGGCTCCGGCGGTCGAAGTCGAGAAGTCGCCGGCGCCGGAAACATCAGGCATCGCCAACAAATTCTTCCAGCGAATCAAAGACACCTTCAAACGCGTGTGACCTCCCCCGATTCGTGTGTCAGTTTTGACGCAAGTGGGGCAGAATCTGCTTGCGAGATGGGCTCCAGAGGCGATCGGCAAGCAAAAACCCGGCTTTCTGCGTCAGAACTGACACACGACTCTTCGAACCCTGCCGTGAGTAACGTTTCGGCGCAGACATGGACCAAGCATTCGGACACTACCAGTAGTGGCGCCCCTTAGAAAGCCGGTGAGAACCTGGCGCGAATCTGGCAAGAAGCCCTCGAGCGTGGGGCGGAGCAGCTGACTCCCGCCACTCTGGTGGCAGCCGATCGGCACAGGGGTGAACAAGGTCATGCCTCTGGCGTGACCCGCATGCATAGTAGCGTATGCCTGGAGCCCGATAACGCCACAGGCTTTGCTTTAACGAACACAGCTTTGCCGTCGCCATCTATGACCTTCGGCAGATTGACATGGGTGCTGAATCGTAGGAATATTGCGGCACAGAAACGAACCGACTCGCCCATGCAACCACATGCGGCGCGGAACTTTTGGCACCTAACTTACTACTGAAAACTAAATTAGACGCATTGCAGCTGCTTCCAACTTGCTGAGGATTCTTTATGTGGTCAATTATTTCTTACTGGCTGTTTTCCGAAATGAACTACCGCTGCATGAGCACGCGGTCTCCGCTCGCTCGGCGCGTCTCCAGACAGTGCCGCGAACGGGGTGTCGGCGAGGCCGCCATTGCCGGTGGTGACGTGCAAACCGTGCGCAGCAATCCAGCTGGTCTGACCGAAAAAATTCAGTCCAACCTGAGAAGGTACAACTCCATTCGCATGCACCTGGTGCAGGGAGTCGCTCACTGGGCGCCCAGCAAATTCACGCCGTTGTATGTGGCTCCGAACGAAACGCGCTCGCGCAAACCACACCTGACCGCCGTCAAGCAATACGAAATCGTTGACAGCATGATCCAAAAGGCTAGCTGAAGCCCACGCTGGGTCTCCGGTGTGCCAGTTTTGGCACAGAAACCCAGTTTGTCGTATCTGGATCCGCCTTGGAGACCCATCTCGCGCACAAATTTTGCCCTGCGTGTGCCAAAACTGACACACGAAGCTCGATGCCATGAACTCTCCAGTTTCGCCTACTCTTCCGGTCCTCAAAAGAGAGACCACTCAGATAGCAACCACACTGCTGGTGATGGTGTCGCTCTTTTGTCCCCAGTCAGTCGACGCATTAGAAAACGTTGGCGTGGTAGACCGCGCCGGGAAGTACGTGATTCGCCCTGGCTACCGCAGAATCAGATATCTCGGCAAGGGGCAATATTTGTGCTACACGCACTTAGGCAAACATGAAGTGCTGACCAGGGATGGTCTGATCAACGACCAGCTGCAACTTCCCGAGGACAAGGACTTAGAGTCGTTCAAGCTTAAGGAGGATGCTGCCGACACATCCAAGGACCCTTCCTATGGCAACCGCCTGAAACAGTTCCCCAGTCTCCAATCTGAGTACACGTTCGTGCGCTGGGTACTTCCCGGGTTATACCTTGCGACCTTTGGTGGAAGAGTGCCGAGTGAGAAGGATCATCTCGTCGTCGACGAGAGCGGAAAAGTTGTTTTTGCCATACCCAAAAACCAATTTGTGATTATGGGTCCATCTCACAACATAGTCACACAGCAGATGGGTGCCAGGAATTCGAGCAAGCTTACATTCTATGATCCAAGCGGGCAGATCATCAAAGAGGTTGACGGAAGCGACATCAAATACAAATGGTTTTACTTTGGCATGGCGATCATTCAAAGCAGCTTCGCACCATCCAGCGAAAGAACCGAGGGAGTCATAGCTGAAGATGGCAATTGGATTCAGCCTCCGCAGCTAACCCACTTCGAATTGACAGAGAACGACAGAATCATAAAGTCTGCCTACGACGAGACCTTTATCCGAACCGCATGGGATGCCGAATCGGATGAAAGAAAAAACCAGTTCAATAATTTTCTTCGCAAGCACGACCTAATCGGCATGAAACGGAGCAAAGTTGTTGATCTTCTTGGACCAGGGATAGGCGCGCAGACCAAATCGCCAGCAGAAGAGACCGGAAATCTAACTTACACAGTTTCCGGTTTCGGGAGCAAATGCGGAAATGCATACAACAGCGTAGTGATCGAATTCTCTAATAACCGAGCTGTGCGCTGGAAATTGTCCAACTTCTCCGGCCGCCAGGATCACTGGGTGGAACAAAACGTAGTCTTCGACAGAGCCTTGAAAAAATACGTTCCAAAGTAATCGAGCCTGCTTCGCTAGTATAATCTCAGAAGAGGAGTTTGGGATGGCCAGTCCAATCCAGTGCCTGAGGTGCTGCCATGAGCGAACCACCATTTGAAACGCGCATAGCTCAACAAAAGGTGCGCGGGCGCCTATCAAATATATCAACATGGATGACCGTTTTGGTCGTAGCGTCCGTGTTTGTATTTTTCACAGGAATTAGCCTGGTACACGAGTCCAACGCGACATTGATGACCGGAGTTCTCCTTATGCTTTTCGTGGCGCCGATGCTCCTCGTGCCGCTTGTACCCTTGGGGATTTCCAAGGCGATGCATCAGCGCCTTCTAGAAACGAGCGGACCGATTTACCGGTTCGCGGACGAAGGACTCGAATGCAAACTCACGGATCCCGCCGGCAATCTGCTAGTTAGCTGGACTGCCATCTCCAATTATTGCGTTCCGATTTTGTCGATGAAGCAGGAAGGAAGCACTCCACCAGTGAAAGCGAGCGGCAAGATTTACGTCAAGGTGGGCAACCTGGACGACATCGTACTGACCGAGTGCAGTGAGAAGAGTCGCAATCACTGGCGATCGATATTTCGGCACAATGCTCGGGGAATTGGTGGAGAGGTGATGATTGACACTACATTTTTGGACACCAGCACCACCATTCACGACAACCTGGTGAAGCGCCTCACGCCAGAACAGATAGCGAATTCCGTGCTCAAGCTCAAGAACTCAACGACCCCCACCCAAGGCATTCTGAACATCGAACCTTGAGATCACTCGGCATCTTGTCATGTTTCTAGACCCCGGCACTATCATCGATGGCAAGTACGAAGTCCGCGGGATGATCGGCTCGGGCGGCATGGGTGTCATCTACGAAGCGCATCAAGCGGCGGTCGACCGGTTGGTTGCCGTCAAGGTGCTTACCTATGCCACCACGGGAAGTAGCAGCGATTTGCAACGCTTCGAGCGCGAAGCCCTCATACTCAGTCGCCTTTCTCACCCCAATATTGTGCAGTTTTTGGGTTATGGGCTCTGGGAAAACTACCCGTACATCGTCATGGAGCGGCTGACCGGCATCAGCCTCCAGAAAGTGCTTGCCCAAAGCGATTCGCCTGCGCAGAGCGACCGACCAGAAATTCTCCCCATCGCCATACAGATCTGCGACGCGCTGCACCACGCCCACGAGGAAGGAGTTCTGCATCGCGACATCAAGCCATCCAACATCATTCTCACAAAGGAATTAACCGGCAGCACCGAATCAATTGCAAAACTGATTGACTTCGGACTGGCGCGATTGACCGGCATTGACGGCAGACAAAAGCTCACGCAGACAGGCATGGCAATCGGAAGCGTTCAGTACATGAGCCCGGAGCAGTGCGCGGGACAAGTTGTGGATGCGCGCACCGATATCTATGCGCTCGGTTGTGTGCTCTACGAGTGTTTCACAGGCGAGCCGCCGTTCACTGCGGACAATGGCGTGGCAATGATGTTCCAACACTTGAATGAGCCGGTGACTGCCACCCCCAAATGGAATACGCTCACCCCCTCGCAACAACATGTCCTCGCCAAGTGCCTCGCCAAGCGACCGCAACATCGTTATGTGTCGGCTGCCGAATTGCGAGAGGACCTGCTAGCCCTCTCCGCCGACGAAACGCCGCGCAGCGCACCCGCCCAAATCGAACCCGCGCCTCAAGCGGCAGGCAAAAGGAGTTTCTCCAGAACCGCGGTTCTCGCAGCACTGTTAGTGGTGGCAGCTACCGTCTGTATCATTCTTGCAATAAACAACGCCGGCATAGCGCCGAAGGACGACACGCTATCCGGTGTGCAGGCGGACGAACTCTTGCAGCAGGCAAGAAACTACTACAGCATCGGCGACGACGAACACGCCATTGAAGCGCTGACCCGAATTAACGAATTCGTTGCCGCTCATCCCACCGAAGTTAGTGCCCATGCGGCTTTAGATGCGAAACGCCAGCTTGGAAGTATCTACCTGTATCATCAACGCAACGCCGAAAAGGCGCTGCCGTTGTTCCTGGAGGCGAGGGCGCTATCAAAACAATTCGGCGCCGTTGCCGAGGCTGAGAACCTGAGACTTGCTTCCGATGCATTGCGCTACATGGGTAAAAAAGACCAGGCATTGGATCTCGCGCTTCAAGCCAACACGCTCGTCCAGGACAATCTGAAAAACACGCCCAGAACCGATTTGTCCAAGGCTGAATTGTTTTGCGCCGAAGGCTGGCGTCAGGTCGGGGCATGTTATCAGGATCTGTGCAAACTTCGAGAAGCCGAACTGCCCAGACGCAATGCATGGAAAAGCGCGCAAATCTCCGGCAACAAGTACCAGATGTTGTGGGCGACGCGTGAGCTGTCGTACAACCTCGCCGACTTCGGCAACTTCAAAAAAGCAGACGCGGTATTGGATACGGTGCTACGTCCAGACTTCGACAAAACTTCTCTGCGGGCGGAACAGCTCCTCGAACTATCGCAGTGCTACTCGCACCGGGGAAACTTGCGCCGCGAACTTGGTGATCCACAAGGTTCGCTGCGCGACTTCGATAAGGCTGTAGAGTATGCGCGCAAAGTTTCCTCGCCTGCCGCAGCGGAGTCGCTCAAGGGGCTTCTGCTCTACCAGGCGCTCAATTTCTATTTCTTGAAGAAACGAGATGCCGGTGACAAAGCGCTAACCGAGGCAGATAAAATCAGTCACTCGAACGAACAGCTGGAGGCTCTTCGCAAACGAGTCGTTGAGGCGCGCGCAAGCGCTGGAATCAGGATCGTCCCATGACGGATTTGTGATTGGGTGAAGTTCTCGCGCGCTTTCTTGATCGTCGCAAACTCCGAACTTCAACAGCCATCGCACTACGAGACTTCGTTCGGCTTCGCCATCGCTTGCAAAGCCGTAGGATTCGGAGTCGGTGCGGCAATGCGATGCAGGGTGTTGCGGTCTGTGTGCTGAAACGGTTCCGATTGCCCGCGCACAAATAACACCGTATCCTGGCTGTACGACCAGGTTTGATCGTCGTGAATCTCCACGGTGATCGTGTAGCTGTCCGTGCGGAATGCGTCTTCCAAAAACGGATTCGAAACGATGCCATTGGTCAGCGAGCCGCGCTTTGAATCAAGCGTGAACGTCTTCGCATCGGGCGCGGCTTGTCCGACCGCCATGGCGATTTGCCCGCGAGGAATGGCGAGCGTCTGGATCAAGATGCCGGTCGCCGGCTCCCACAACCAGTAACCGACCTGATCGTGAAACGTCTCCACTTCATCGGGCTTGACGATGCGCGTGTGATACCGCAGCCCGTAATATAACTGCGGTCCGTTAGTCTGCCCGTCGATCGGTTGCAGTTCGATGCGCTCGATGTAGCGGTTTTCTTCCTTGCCTTCGGCAACGGGATGCACATCCAGCCCTTCAGAGCTGATCCAGATGCCCGCCATGCCGGCGAGCGGTCCCAGATTTTTCAGCGTATCGGGATCGACATCAGGTTCAGTGAAGATATCAGCAGGGTAGGGTTTCATATTGTCCTTCATGCCACCATATTTGGCGCCAGTGCTGGAGACGATTTCGGAGCCAGCGTTTTAGACGTTGCCGGAGGTGTACAATATGCCATGTTGGCGACGAAAACAAACAGAATCATTGCGATGAAACTTACCGGCGCGTTGCGCATCAACAACTTCATCAAAGCCCATCCCGCCTCGCGCACGGCGTTGAATCTGTGGACCAAAGTGGTGCGGGAGGTCGACTGGCAGAGCCACGACCATATCACCAACACATTCAGAAACGTGGAATCGCTCGACGGCGCCTGGCTGTTTCCTCTTGAAGCGGGTCAATATCGCATAGCCGCCGCTGTCTGGTTTCCTACAGAAGACCGCATGGGTAAATGGGTGCGTGTGTTGCAGGTGATGGACGGCGCCGAAACTTTTGACTGCAAGGGATGGAAAGCGGACGACGCGCAATTTAAACGCCTGGGCAAGGCGCCGCCTACACCACTTGCGCGCGGCGACCGGTTAGCTGCCGGCGATCCTTTTTTAGATGCGCACTATGCGCGGGTCGCCAGCGACAGCAATCTGCAATACACGACCTACTCTCAAAGCTTGACTGCCGAACAGGTCGAAGATATGGAATATCCATTTCCGACCGACAAAACCACCCCTGGAGAGAGGCTGCAATTTTTGCTGCGCGAGAATGACCTGGTGGCGGCGGATATCGCGGCGCTGCTTGAGGTTTCTGCAGAAGATGTAAACGCGATTATGCAAGACAACCGCGCCCCCACCGAGCACGAAGTCAAAACCCTGGGAGCCCGATTCAGCGTGCATCCGACCTTCTTTGGATCGATGAATACATACTAAGAGCCGCGCCTCAGCCGCCGGTCTTCCAGTTGTACAGGAGCGGCTTGCCGTCGGTAATCGCGTACTTGAATATCTCGACAATCGGGCGCGTCTTGAATGTGGACTTCTGCGTGCTGGTCACGAAGTGCCCGTTGCTGTCTGTTTCTTCAAGAAACTCTGACTGCGTCCCGCCCGCGTAGTCACCACTGATCTGGTGAACCTTCGTCAGCAGTTCGACAAAGTCTGCTTCCGGACAGCCTTGTTTGAAGCGCGTTTCGCTTTCCGAATAAATCTCAGCGTAGGCATTCTTGTTGAACTGATCATGAAACTTCGCGATGGCTGCCTTCACGCCATATGCGTCCTTGTTTGCATTGTCCGTTGTGCATGACTGCGTGGTCAGCGCCGCACCGACACTCAAACTCAGCAGCATCATCCGCAATATTTTCATCGGGTCTCCAAAGTCAGTTTCTGTCCATTCTACTATTCATAGCTGGTATGATTCACGGTCCACGTGACCACCGAAAGGATAAACGTATGCCAGAAGGAAACACCGTCCGCCTCCACCGCGTCTTCAAGGCACCAGCTGAGCGCATTTACAAAGCGTTCATCGATCCCGATGCAATGGCGAAATGGCTGCCGCCGTATGGTTTTACCGGCAAGGTGCACTCCATGGATGCAAAAGTTGGTGGCAGTTACAAAATGTCGTTTACCAACTTCAGCACCGGCAATGGACACACGTTTGGCGGCACGTTCCTGGAACTGGTTCCCAACGAGCGAATTCGCCATACCGATAAATTCGAGAGTCCGGAGTTGCCGGGTGAAATGACGACGACGATTGTCTTGAAGACAGTGTCGTGCGGCACTGAAGTATCCATAGAACAGGCCGGCGTTCCTGAGATGATCCCGGTGGAAGGGTGTTATCTGGGCTGGCAAGAGTCGTTAATGCAACTGGCAGTGCTTGTGGACCCCGAAATTCCGGACTAGCGGAGCCGGGACCCGGCTCGCGGGTACAACCAAGTTGTGCAATTCGCCACCATCGACGACAAATACGAAATCCGCGGGACCATCGGCTCCGGCGGCATGGGTGTCGTCTACGAGGCGTACCAGAGTGGCATCGACCGCATCGTAGCCCTCAAAGTGCTGACCTATGCTCCGGCGGATGATCCGGCGGACTGGATGAGATTCGAGCGTGAAGCGATTGCGCTCAGTCGGCTGTCGCATCCCAATATTGTGCAATTCCATGCATACGGCATCTGGAG
Source organism: Candidatus Obscuribacterales bacterium (assembly GCA_046328035.1). Classification (GTDB taxonomy): domain Bacteria; phylum Cyanobacteriota; class Vampirovibrionia; order Obscuribacterales; family Obscuribacteraceae; genus JBGASG01. The sequence continues at coordinate 39,078 of JAXLXI010000016.1, forward strand.
CGGCGTTCCTTATATTGCGATGGAGCGGCTGCACGGGGATAGCTTGCGAGAGAAGCTGGCTGAGCCGGAGAATCGACACGGTCTTGACCCACGCCTGGCGTTGCAGATTGCTCGCAGTATCTGCAGTGCGCTCCAGCATGCGCACGAGCAAGGCATCTGCCACCGCGACATCAAGCCTTCCAATGTGATCTTGATCAAAGGCGCCGCTGATGGTCAGGTCAAACTAATCGATTTCGGCTTGGCAAAACTGACTGGCGTGGACGGGCAGCAAAAGCTGACTCAGACAGGAAACGCCCTGGGCAGCGTCATGTACATGAGCCCCGAGCAATGTGTGGGGAAGCCCGTCGATGGACGCACCGATATCTACGGACTGGGCTGTCTTTTGTATCACTGCCTCACAGGCGAGGCACCCTTTGTGGCAGAGAATGGCGTCGCGATGATGTTTCAGCATCTGAACGAGCCCATCTCGAGCGCGGCAGATTGGCACCGTCTGGCGCCCTCGGTGCAGGCAGTGCTCCAGAAATGCCTGGCCAAAAAAGCAACGGAGCGCTACGTAAATGCTGCCGAATTGGATGGCGATCTCAAAAAGCTTCTCGAAAGTGAGGAACAACTTGTCACCACATTCGATGGCACTCGCGCAGCGTCTGTCAGCCGTAACGGCGCTCGGCGTAAGTCGCCTTTGCTGTTTGTGGCTGGTCTGGCGATAGCTGGTCTGATCATCGGGCTGGTCAACCTGATGCAATCCGGTAAGCAACCCGATCAGACGACTGAATTGACCGCTCAATCTGTCGATGACACACTGGAAGAGAGGGTCAAGCGGCTCACCAACGCTTCGCTTGCGCATCGGGTGGGGTTCGCAGCCGATACAAATGGCGACTACAAAACATCCGTTGCAATGCTGTCCAAAGCAAACGAGCTTCTGGACGCTGCACCAAAGAAGTATGATGCCAGCACCGCGTTCGAGATCAAAGTCGACTATGCTCGCGCCTTGAGGCGCAAGCGAGATTACGAGAGTGCTCAGAAGATTTTGACACAAGCGATCAGCTACGCGCAGAAGCTGCCAATCGAACAACAATCTCATGTTTTCCTCGATCTGTCGGCAACTGCTCGCGATCTCGGAGATCGAAAGGCCGCCATCGAATATTCAAACAAAAACCTGGCTTTACTTGACCAGCTTTTGCGCGAAAGCGCACAACATCCGGCCAAACCGCTCTATACGAAATACTGTGAGGCATTAGCTGAAGCGGCATTTGCCTACGAGTTAAACGGACATCCGAGCGAAGCGGAGCCCCTGAGAAGAAAAGCTGTTATGTATGCGAGACAGCAAGACAGAACAGTTTTATTGCTCAGCACATTGTGCTCTCTTGCCACGACTCTAAATTATGAGCACAAGCCGAAGGAAGCGATGGCTGTCATGGAGGAATGGCTAGCGACAAAAGACATCAATGGAACTGATACGCCCGATGAAATAAAGGCGGAGCGTGCAGCTGGACTGCAATATCTTGCGCAGTTGAAGCGGCAGATGGGCGATCGCAAAAGTGCATACAACGCGCTGCAAGAAGCACGGGCGCTCGCCCAGACTCTTCCGGAAATGAGCCGGAATCAATCGTTTTCCGACATATACAAATCAATGGCGTTTTACTATTATGCCGCCGATCAAATCGCAGAGGGTGACCGCGCGCGAGCAGAATCAGTCAAATACTTCAAGTTGTGCAACTCGTCGTGGCTGGAGGATACGCAAGTGCAATTCGACTTCGCCCGAAACGCAGCGTTGAAACGGATTAAACCCTCTGTTCCTGCCACCGCCCGCGACGCCAGTAATAAATCATAATCAGTCCCGCCACCACCGTGCTGGCGGCCATGCTTGCCCAGACAAACCGCGTGTCTCCGTGGAACACCGTCGCCGCAAAGAAAGCCAGCGCTACTCGCAGCACGGCGAACGCAAACATCGTGGCAAACATCGGCACACGTGTGTAGCCGGCACCCTGCATCGCGCCCGAGAGAATGCGCCAGCAGGCGAAGAAGGGCTCCGTCCAGCAGACGATGCGGAGGTATTCCGTGCAGGATTCGGCAATGGCGTCCGTCGCACAGAGCGATGCCGCTATATGTGGTGCGGACAGCCACATTACCAGCGCCACGACCAGATTGACTCCCGCGCCGATACCCATGACCTGCCATCCCGCCGACACGGCTCGTCCGGGCTGGCGCGCCCCCAGGTTCTGCCCAACGATTGCTGCCGCCGCCAGGTTCAGCCCGTACATGGGCATCAGGGTCAAAGTTTCTTCCAGGCGCCAACCGGCCGCCCATGCAGCTTGTCCGATCAGTGGCGCGTGCATTTTGGACAGAACCAGAAATACGCCCAGCGATCCGCCAATCAACGAGAGATCCTGAAGGCACGATGGGATGCCGACGGTAAGAAACCGCTTCGTCCAGACCAGCGACAGCCCATCACGGATTGCCGCCGACAGGTCACAGACGGCACCAAGGCTGGAGCGTTTCAACCTGGCGAAGTTCAGCGCGATACCGATGAAACTGCACAGTGTCCACGAGATGCCGATACCGGCAACGCCAAGTCTTATCCCCGTCGGACCGATGCAGAGAATGAATTCGCAAAGCATGATCGCTCCGAAGACAAGCATCATCGTCGCCATAGGCGTGAACGCATCGCCAATGGCACGAAATATGGAATTGGAAATCCAGAGCACCGTATATGGCACCATTGCCATCAGGCACATATTCAGGTAGGTGCAGCCTTGATCGGCCACAGCGGGCGGCGCGCCCAGTGCTTGCAAGATACTTCGGCAGGTGAGCAATCCCACCATTGTCGCGATGCCGCTCAGAATCACGGCACAAAGCAATGATTGCCGACCGGCTCGGGCCGCCATTTCCATGTCGCCGGCGCCGCAATATCTGCTGATGATCGCGGTGGTGCCGGCAGACAGCGCCAGCGTCATGAAAAGAAACCACAGCTGCCCGCCGATTCCCATCGCCGCTTGCGCGTCTGCGCCTAGCCTGCCGCCGATCCAACCTTCGAATAGATTCATGGCTGCCAGTGCGAGCATGTTGAGTGTGAGTGGCCACGACATGTGCCAGATGGCTGACCATGTGGAGCCGCGCGTCAGTACGGCGGCTGTGCCGTGGGCTGCGGGTGCGGCGGGTGTGCCGTGGGCGTCCGGTGTGCCGCGGGTGGCGCGACTTGGTTTGGTTGTGGCGCGACTTGGTTTAGTCTCGAGGACTGCATCCATGAAGTTTCTTCCTCCAACAGCGTGGCTGCGCCGCCCACAGCATCGATTTGCTTGATTTGGCAGCGCGCGCCTTGACTTGTCATCCAGAATGGTACAATTAGCCGGTTGGACGATCAATGCCGAAAAGTCCACATTTTTTGTCCAATCGTCCCGATTTCCCTAAATTCCTCAGAGGATTGCGAATATGGATTTGCTTGCCGACGTGCTCAGCACATCCCAATTCAACTCGATGGTCTACTGCCAGACCGACTTCACCGCTCCCTGGGGCGTGAAATGGGAAGGACGTCCCGGCAAAGCGGGATTCATCATGGTGGTGCGCGGCAGTTGTTTCTTAGAATGCGAGTTGTCCGAGCAACCGGTCTGCATGGCGCCGGGCGACTTCCTGCTCACATCGCGCGCGCGCCCATACACGCTGCGCGACTCGCTGACCAGCCCGGTCACCAGGTTTGATGACGTGTTGGCTCAAGTTAATCTCGACGACTCCACGCGCAATCGAGTCTTCACCTTCGGCGGCGGTGGTGCTGCCACCAAAATCGTCATGGGCTGCTACGACTTCGATACCAGCGGCAACAATCCGTTCTTCTCATCGTTGCCGAAGTTCATCTATATAAAGGCCGAAGAACTGCAGTCAGAGCCATGGATGGAGCCAACTCTGCGTTTCCTCTCGTCCGAACTCTCGCAACAACGATTTGGTTCGTCGATTGCAGTTGATCGATTGACGGAATTGGTTTTCGTCCAGGCGGTGCGCGTGCACATCAACAGAACGCAATCGGCGCAGCCCCACTCAGGCGGCTGGCTAAACGCCATCGGCGATACCCAGATCGGGCAGGCTCTAGCCGCTATTCATGCGGATCCGCAACAGGATTGGACGGTGGCGCTGCTCGCCCAACATGTCGGCATGTCGCGTTCCGCGTTCGCGGCAAAATTCAAGGAACTGACGGCGACATCCCCACTCGATTATGTGACATCGTGGCGAATGCATAAGGCAAAGGCGATTCTCAAACAGGGCGACTGTTCCATATCCGTAGTAGCCAGCCTGGTCGGATACAAGTCCGAAGCCGCATTCAGCAAAGCTTTCAAGCGAGAAACCGGCGTGCCGCCCGGGCACTGCCGCGCGGGTTAGAAACGCAGTTTTCTCGCAGGCGGGGAATAAGGAAAGAACAGCTCTGGAGAGAAACGAATGTGTTGTTCCGCCTGGCCTGTTCACTTCAGCAAAACCATCACCGGCACGTGGGAGGTCATGGTTGAAGATGTGCTTCGCCATGTCATCTGGTACCAAAATCGGGTCGGCGGGAATGAAGGTGCGTACGGTGCCGGCGTGCGCGATCAGGTCTTCGAAGTGATCGTCAGGCAGGCAATCGCCGGCTCTCCCTGGGAGACGCTGTACGGACCGGTACTTGCCGTGAACAACATAGACCCCGAGGACGTGCGCGAGGAAGTCGCGCACCGCGCAGGCGTTTCCAACAAACCCCGCACAAAGAAATCCGAGCAATTGAAATGGGGTGCACCGGATGCCAGACAAAATCAAGTCGGCGGCAACTGCCTGATCATTCCAATCATGGGCGCGTGGGAGTCGATTCTCTTGCTCAACACGTCCGATACGCCGGATTTGCTTTCTGACATCGACAAGTCGCTCGCACTGCCGGCACCACGCTCCGCCGGCTGGGGCGGCATGATTCAAGAGAAGTCGGTGCCTGCCGGCGGCGCAGGCGGTCGACTGGTTTTCATGCAATTCGATGTGTACGACATCGTCCTTGCGGAGAATGCTTCGATGATCGGCAAAGTCCTGCCGCAGATCAATGAGCTCAAACGCCCCGCAGTCAATCCGGAGGTGTTTGACACTTTGGAGAAGTGGTATCAGTGTCCGGTGGCGGTCTGTTGTTTCAAGGGGGACGAGCAGGCGGAAGCGAAGCCGATTGGATTTTCGTTCGAGCCGCGCGATGCAAGTAAACTAATTGTCTACACGCTCGACGGACACAATGGTCGCGCGCCGGATCCCGACGCCAGCGTGTTAATCGATCACACAATCTTCGTCGGCAGTCATTTGACACATCCGCGCTTTCAAGCCGAGTTGCACTACAGAAACCAGATACCCGACCACCTGGCACCATATGTCCTCAAGCATGCCATGGGCATGCCCGTGTTCAAGTCCGCCATCAACGGCGACACCGTATTTGATGTCGAGGACGTGCGCAACGGATTCTTCAGCGGAACGCGCGCGCTGCCACCATACGCGCCGGCGCGCAAGCCGACGCGAGACCACATCTTCAGAGACGACTTCTACAACAACGGCAACCGCAGTCAGGTGAAGATGCGCGGTCCCGTCTAAAGGGTGTGATAACCCAACATTTTGCCTCGAAAAAGATGGGTAAACCCACTCCTTGGCAACAAGCCTGAGGTTATCACTTACTTCTCCTGCTTACAAATGGCGCATGCCGATTCGTAGTCGGAGTCGCTAACATGCTCCATCCAATCGACCGCTTTGCCATTTAACTTCTCGATGATCGCGGTGTGCGTCATTGCCGCCGTCGATATGGCGCCGTGCCAGTGCTTGATGCCGGGCGGCGTCCAGATGACGTCACCCGGTCGAATGATTTCAGCAGGTCCGCCCCAGGCTTGCACCAATCCGCAGCCGGCGGTGACAACCAGCGTCTGTCCCAGCGGGTGCGTGTGCCACGCGGTGCGAGCGCCGGGTTCAAACGTGACGCTCGCAGCCTGCACGACTAAACCTCCGGCTGACACGCGCGCCCGCTATTTTAGCGAAGCGATATCAATTACGAAACGATACCGCACATCACTTTTCAGGAGGCGCTCGTACGCTTCGTTGACCTGGTCGATTGAAATCACTTCGATATCGGCGCCAATCTTGTGCTTGCCGCAGAAATCGAGCATCTCTTGAGTTTCGGCAATGCCACCAATTGTGGAGCCAGCCAGCGAGACCCGCTTGGGTATCAGGCTGAACGCGTTGACCGGCAGGTCCTCCGGTGGCGCGCCCACGAGCACCATGACACCATCGCGGCGCAGCATTCCAAGATAAGCGGACATGTCAGCCGCCGACGAGACCGTATTGATGATCAAATCAAATCGTCCCTGCGCGGCTTCGACAGCGCCCTCCTCGGCGGTGGCGACATAGTCGCTCGCGCCCATCGCGCGCGCATCCTTTTCTTTGCTGCGACTTCTGCTGATTGCGGTGACTGTGGCGCCCATTGCGGATGCCAGTTTGACTGCCATGTGTCCGAGTCCACCCACACCGACGACACCGACCGATTTGCCGGGTCCGGCATGCCAGTGGGACAGCGGCGAGTAAGTTGTGATGCCGGCGCAGAGCAAAGGCGCAGCCTGCTCGAGTGACAGAGCATCCGGAATACGCACGACAAATCGTTCGTCTACCGTGATGTGCTCCGAGTACCCGCCAAACGTCGGGGTTTTCTCATCCAGTTCCAGTGCGTTGTAGGTGTACACCGGACGTTTCTCACAGAATTGTTCTAGACCGTCTTTGCAGGAGGCGCATTCCTGGCAGGAGTTGACCATGCAACCGACACCGACACGATCACCGGCTTTGAAGCGCGTCACTTTGTCACCCACTCGCGAAACGACGCCGGCGATTTCGTGCCCGGGCACCATGGGGAATATCGCGCCGCCCCACTCATCTTTGACCTGGTGCACATCAGAATGGCAGATGCCGCAGAACTTGATGTCGATGAGAACATCATTGGGTCCGGGCTCGCGACGTTCGATTTCATGCGGTTCCAGTTGCCCGCTCGGAGAAGCGGCTGCGTATGCTTTTGTTTTGATAGCTGTTGTGGTCGTCATAATTGATTGTTTCTCCTGTTGCTGATTAGCGATTGGTCAGGCGCTCGAACTGCTCGGGGTAGCGGGCGCCTTGCACCGCGATTTGCGAGGCAGCGCTCTCGATATCCGCGAGGTCGGCTGGTGTGAGTTGTACTTCGGCGGCGCCGATGTTTTCGGTCAATCGGTGCAATTTAGTGGTGCCCTAAGCTGCTACTGCCAAGTTGCGTTTTTGCATCATCTATATCTCCTTCGTGCGCTCGTTGCACTCGCCGCTGCTCACGGCGGCGCCGCCGTCGACCTCGTCAACGGTTGGCTAAAATTCCATGGAGCACAATCTATGCTTCAATGATATGCTGGCTACAGGCAGGTAAGCTATAACAAAAGTCCAGAATGCTTGGACGATCCTCCGAGAGTGGCAGCAGGGTACGCACATGAACACCGACGAAAAACGCAACCAGTCCAACAGGGATGAGCTGTCCGAGCGCTTAGCCAGCCGCGCGCCCAACGAGGGCGCCAATACGCAAGCGGACGGGCTGAATTTCTACCGGCACGCCAACCCGACGCAGCCGGTGCACGGAGTCTATTCGCCGTCGATTTGCATAATCGCGCAGGGCGCCAAGGAAGTCTTGCTGGGCGAGGAACGCTTCCGCTATGACCCCGCCAACTTCCTGCTCTGCTCGCTGGACGTGCCCGTCGTCGCGCAGGTCGTCGAGGCGACGCCGAAGAAGCCATACTTAGGAATGAAGATGGATCTCGACCCGACACTGATCGCGTCGGTCAGCGTCGAAACCGGCATTGCACCTGGGCGCGGCGACGCAAGCGTCAAATCGATTGCCGTCAACAAGCTGGAGGGCGATCTATTAGATGCGGTTGTGCGATTGATTCGGTTACTGGATAGCTCGAGCGACTACCGCGTGGTATCACCGCTGGTGATTCGCGAGATCGTCTATAGATTATTGATCAGCGACCAGGGTCCGCGCCTCAGGCAGATGGCTGCCTTCGGCGGGCATACCAACCGCATCACCAAAGCCGTCCAGACATTGCGGTCGCGATTCACCGAGGCGCTGAGCATCGAAGACCTGGCGAGCGAACTGGGCATGAGCGCATCGAGTTTTCACCAGCACTTCAAGACCGCTACATCGATGAGTCCGTTGCAGTTTCAGAAACTGCTGCGGCTGCAGGAGGCGCGCCGCCTTCTTATCAGCGAAGACCTCGACGCCAGCACAGCCGCGGTGCGGGTCGGTTACGACGACGCGTCTCAATTCACGCGCGAGTACAAGCGACTGTTCGGCGACCCGCCGATGCGGGACGTGGCACGCTTCAAGCAAGTCGCCGCGCAGTGAAGAAACTCCCCAATTATCACAGCCCCACATTCAAGCTGTTATACAAACGCACGTTGATTGGCACCATCACCAATGTCGGCACCGACCAGCCTTACTTCATGGGTGACCTGGAGGTGACGCCGGCGTACGAACCCTTTCGCAAGGGCTTCGCTGTTTTGACGAGCAAAGAGGCTCAACTTAAAGGAATCGATCCAGCCCTCGACCTGGAACACTGGTATGTCGAGGACGAGGACGGCGTCCGGGCTATCGCATACGTCGCGGTGCACGATGACGGCAAATCGATCATCTGGCGCTGGTAATCATCAACGCGCCACCGCGCTGATGAACCACTGTCCGCCACGGCGGACACCAGGCGGCGGACTGTCCGCCACGGCGGACAATTTGAGCATTTGCTGTCCGCCACGGCGGACACTCTTTTCACGTGATTGCCACGCCACGTGAAGTAAGGTCTTAGAACCCCTGTACAGTTCGTCTCTGCATCAGCCGGTTGCACACATGCTTTCGCATGTGGTGCGCGGACGCACATGCACACCGCACACGCGCACGCTCTCCGTTCCGCTCGAAAACAATTTACTACTTAATAGATACGCCGCGAGGTACACCCCACTCATGGCTCATACTGACGCATCCGATTTCACGCCGCAAAGCGCTGAACGCGCAGTCCTCGCGCCCGCGCCCGAGCCCCGCATGGCAGGTCCGGTGATCGACCTCGCGCGCCCAGACTTCAACAACGACTTCTTCAAGATGGCGTCGGCGGCGAATCAATCGTCGACGTTCCAGTTGCACCCGGTCGACCTGCGCATGGAGGCTGCGGCGCGCCCCGGCGACCAGCCGCTGTTGGCGGGCGCGCCGGAATCCGGCCTGCCCAGACTCAACTACAAAAACGTCGATGCCACCGGCGGATTTCAGGGTGACGTGCGGCGCACCATCGAGGAAGGCATCTCCAAACTGAATCCCGCTGCGCAGAAAGCGCTCGAAGGACTCAACATCATCACCGCCAGCAAAATAGGCAAGGTGCTTCCCGGCGAACGCGATGGTGCCGGGCTGTACGTGCTGCCAGGCGACAAACCAGCCCACTCGATCGTCTTGTCGGAGAACGGTCTCAAAGCAGATAAACAATCGACCATGCGCGGCGTAATCCAGCACGAACTCGGTCATCCCCTCGACGCGATGACGGGTGGATCTAAAGATCCCGAATTTCGCGCCGCTCTCGAGAAGGGCATGAAACGCCTGCCGCCGGATGTGCGCCGCGAGTTCGCAGGACTGCCGCACCGGGCTGCAGAATTCTTCGCTGAAATGGTTTCGTCCAATATGGGCACTCCCAATCGCGAGCTTGGCTATCTGCGCGGACTGATGCAACACTTCCCGGAAGCCAAAGACTGGGTCAAGCGCAAATATTTCGACCGCTAATCGTGAGCAAATCGCCAGCACTGATTGCCACGTCAGCTGTCATTGCGCGAGAAGCGCTTCGGGTCACAATAGAACTCGTAGTACTCAACCATCTCTTCGATGAAGTCCCAGAATGAATCGAATTTCTTCATGTGCGATTCAGCATCTTCCATGTATGAATAAATCGGCGGGTCGTCGTCGGTGCCGTCGGCAATGAAGTACATCCAGAAGTAGCCGTTGCGTTCGGCGAACACAAAGTGATTCTCCGGCAATTCGAGCCCCTCGGGCAGCCTCTCGGCATCGATGTTTCCACCCAAGCAACGCTTCCGGTGCGCAATTATTTTCTCTTCCCATTCAAAGGTCTCGAAGAAGCACTGAAAGTGGTCATCTACTAAAAAGTCCCCGGCACCGCGCCCCATCATGCGCAGAAACAACTTATACGACTCCGGCAAGATGACGTTATGCTTGCTCTCCAACCAGGCGATGTCTTTCGCGGAACACGGTTCCATGTCGTCCGCCTCCATTTCACCGCAAGCAATCAGCCGGTCGACCAGCTGTTGTGGCGTCTGCGGGGGCTTTGGCGGAGCCGGTATCTCCGGACCATATGGTTCCAACAAAGCCACGATCTCAGGATATTTCGTTGCTGCACCAAATGCGGTTTCTTTGTTCACACTACGGAGTTGCGGATCGGCACCATGCTCCAGCAATAACTTGACGATGCCGATCAATCCACGATGACAAGCCTTGTGCAAAGCCGTCATATCGAAAGCGTCGATCTCGTTGACCTCGGCGCCGGCACCCAGCAACATGCGAACGATTTGTTCGGCGGCTTCGATCTGCTGCGCGTCCGACTGACTCGATACTTCCTCGATAGCCCATTGCATCATCGTACGGAACTTATTAACCTGCTTTGCATACTTCGGATCTGCGCCATGTGCCAGAAGCACGCGCACCACATCAACCCGCAATCCCTGGCAGGCATAATCGAGAGCCACACGGCCAAGGGCACTCACCAGATCGACGCGAGCGCCGGCTTCAATCAAGCGCGCAGCAATCTCGCCCGTCGCCGATGAAAATATCGCGCTTGCGCCACCGTCTGTGACGGCGTTTACATCAGCGCCGGCAGCCAACAATGCATCGACGCAGGCCATCGAACCAGACGACGCTGCGCTGTACAATGGCAGCCCGCTCCATCCCGGTGCCGTGACCAGAGTCGGGTCTTCTGCCAGCAATCGTTGCACCTCGGCAACATCGCCACGTTCAGCAGCTTTGTGAATCGGTTGGTCGTCGTGCCTGGCCAAATCAAGTCCTACGGACGCGCACCCTTTTGCTTACGGCAAGCCGCCAGCAACTGCTTATAATAGTCGTTGGTCGGCTTCATGTCGATGGCTGTTTCGTACTCAGTCATCGCCTGGTCGAGGTCGCCGTTGTTCTGATATGCCTGCGCGAGCCCGATGTGGTTGTCGGCTGTATTGGCTTCCTTGACACGCGCGCGCCAGCGGCTGACCAGCATCCACTTCGGATCGGAGGTGTCAGTGACGTGGTAGTCGAAGGTAAACTGCACATCGACAAACTCCGGTGAACCGGACGGTAACGGAGGCAGCGCCAGTGCCACCGCATTCAGTGCCGCCTTGTCGTAGTCGGAGAACTTCGAAGGCACATCGATTTTTGCCGAATAGACCTTGCCTGTCTTGCTGACCCGAAACACTACCACATTGCGTATAGCCTCGGTCTTGGCGGGCGGATGCCAGTTGTGGCGAATGCGCTTTTGCATCTCTGCCATGTACGGACCAAAGTCCACATCATGAGCCGCGGACGACACGGAGGACGATGACGGGGACGACGACGGGGACGGCACAATCGCTGCCTTGGTGGACAGGTTCTCTTCCACGCGCGCCGGAACTTTGCTGGTCAGGTTCTCACTCGCCATCAGAACTTTGTATTTCTTGTAGAGTGGCATCGCTTCGCTCTGCTTGCCGGTCTTCCACAGCGAATCCGCGAGGTTCAAATACGCCACCTCACGAGTCGGCCACTGCGCGATCACTTCTTTGAAAACAGCCGCCGCTTCTGCATCGCGGTCGCAGTTTTGCAAGTAGAACCCGTAGTCATTTAAAGCCCGCAAATATACCTTGTCCGAGGCTACTTGCAGTTTCTTCGCAGAGTCAAACCAGGGTTGCCAGTTCAGTTGATCCGGCGTCTCACCCGATTGCACAAACGCGATCAGTCGGAAATACAGCTGCACACGCTTCGCCGCCTCATCATACTTCTTCGCCCGGAACAACACTTTCGAAGCATCGTGCGCGCGCTTCAATCCTTCTAGCAGGGCTGCGCGTTTCGCACTCATTGGAATGGCGGAAAGTTGCGCCGGGGGCTTGGCAAAAAACCGCTCCACTTGCGCCTGATCGCCGGCGGCGGCGGCATTGATCGCGGGTAAGAGCGCGGCAGCATTTATCTTCAAGGAAGAAACTGCCGGCTGCGCCGCCAGCGTCACCGATGGAGCCACCAGTGTCATTACGTTCAGTGCCGCCGTCGTCGCCATAAGATAGATCGATTTGTTGGTGCGCATTTCGTGTTTGCTCGCTGAACCTACCCTCCTATTCTATTTGGGCTCTTCGCGAGTTCATGGTTGCTCTTGTTGGCATCCTTTTAGATTCAGGTTAAGAGCATGTCAAGCGCGCACGTCTGCGATAATTCCCGGCGTCCTGCGAGATGAGGTAAATGACATGGGCAGCCATCCCTGGTATACGTCCACGCCTTATAAGGAACCCCTGCAGCAAGCCCTGCACGAACTGCGTCACCGCGAGTTTCTCCAGGAAGTCGCAGCCGACCAGTCGCAATACAAGTCGCCGGAAAGCATTGAGGAAGGCATCGCCGAATACATCGAAGAATGCGATGCCGACGGCACCTGCTCGATTCTCGATATCGAACAAATCAACAGCACGCCGGACGACATGGAATGCGGTTGCGCGTGTCCGCTATCCGCCGAAAAGCTAACCGCAATTTTTGGCACAGACAAGCCCACCAAAGCAATGCTGGAAGATCACTCATTCCGCTCAGCGATCTCCAATGTCTACGAGTTAATAGATCGCGGACAGGCGGTTTACATCATCGCCCACGTCGCCGACAAACCATCCGAGCTGCACTTCTACGGCATGTCCTACGACTAGCCGGGAGGCGCTGACATCACGACAATTTGATGTCCGCGGATTGTCCCTGACTGATCGACACCAGGTCTGACGGCAAGAGGCGCACCACCGCGTGCGGATGTCCGGCGGCAGACCAGATGTCGGCGAAGGTGAGCAGGTCTTCGTCGATGACGGTGCGCATGGGTTCCAGATGTGCGAATGGTGGCACGCCACCGATAGCAAATCCGGTGCGCGCCCGCACAAAATCTGCGTCCGCTTTCTTGATCGGTTCACCGATTACCTGCGCCACCTTTGTCTCGTCGACGCGATTAGCTCCCGATGCCAGCACCAGTATCGGTGCGCCGGATTGCGAGCCTTTGAAAATCAGCGACTTGACGATCTGGGCGACCGACGTGCCGATTGCTTCAGCAGCCAGTTGTGCGGTGCGCGCCGAGTCGGTGAGCTCGACGATTTCGTTCTCAAATCCTTTTTGCTTGAGAAACTCGCGGACGTCCTCGATACCTAGATTCTGTTTGTCTGCCATGTGGGTTACCGCTAGTGATCGCGCGCGCGCCTAGTGCTTGTCCGGAGTTGCGGGTTTGGTTTCTTTGCCAGCAGCTGGTTTCTCTTCTTTATCATAAAGGTCGCTAAACTCAAGCAGTGTACCGGCAGCGAGATAGCGTGTCGTCTTGCGCCCGACGATGTTCTGTTTCTCTTTTTCCTTGATCTGAAAGTCAATGGGTATGCCGTTGTATGGTCCCTTCAAGTCAATAATTTCCTTCGGCTCAAAGTCTTCTGGGACTATGGTGTGCCCGGACTCCAGATTCTTGGTGAGGACGAAGAATGTTTGTTTCCTCGTCATATCGGCTTGCACCACCGCCAATTGCTCTTTCTCATCCGAGGTCATTCCGCAACCGCTCAACACGGCACAGGTAGCCATTGCTGCCAACGTAAGGGTTCCCAATTTGGTTAGAGTTTTCATGAGGTCCGCGGCTCCAAAATTTGGTAGACGATTATATACGACGTCAGTCTGCACCGCGCCGAGTCTGCAATAATCAGGCGGCTGAAACACTTTGGGAGTGACGATTGCGTGCAAGTGAACAATGAGTTGCGAGAGCGGGGCGTGATTGCCGGCATAGTAATTGCGCGGGGCGTTGTCATTGGCGAAGCAAGCGACGAATTGAAAACAGCGATCGCGCAACTGGTGGCAGAGCGGAAGACTCAGGAGTTTCCTCCTCAGACTGTAAAAGACGCAGTGCGCACCATGTTGAAAGGTGGTGGTTTCAAACCCAGCGGCCGCAACAAACCGGCGAGTGAATACCTGGCGCAAGCGGCGCGCGAAGACCGTTTTCCCAGTATCAATAATCTGGTCGACATCAACAACTACATTTCATTGAATTGCGGGCTGCCGATCAGTTTGCTCGATGCCGATGTGATCGGCGACAGTTTGACTTTGCGTTATGGTGCCGAGGGCGAGCGCTATGTATTCAATTCCGCGGGACAAGAAATCGATTTAAGTGGCTTGATATGTGCGTGCGCGGGCGCAACCAACACCCCGCTCGGAAACCCTGTCAAAGACTCAGTTTCCGGTAAGCTCAAGGAAACGACGACGAACGTTGTGGGCATCATCTATGCACCCAACACCACAGAGATGTGTCAGGTGACGCAGGCACAACTAACACGATTTGCCGAACTACTCAGCGCCTCGGGCGGTGCCACCGAGGTCGAGTCCCAGCTCTCGTGATTGACTGATTGACTCTTCGACGAGTCGTCGCACGTCGACGGGACTGGGCAATGGCGAAGTCCTGGGACGCGCCGGACTCGCTGCCGGCGGTGTTTGCAAGTACAGATCCGCGAGTCCTAGCGTCTTCGCAGTGTCGACATACTCGGGGTACATGACCACATGGTCGAAGTCCCCCACTTTATGAAACAGATTCCACGAGTATGCGTTGTTGCGACTATTCATCCACAGCATAGACAACGCTTTTCCGTAACCACTTTGAGGAACAGGCAATGCTGCCGCCGCGTCCAGCTTTCCCGCCAGAACGCGCAACGGAGCGTCAATCGGTGTGCCGCAAATCTGGGAAAGAACCGTACTGAGGGTGAAAGTGCCATCAGCAAATTTTGGTGAGGCGGCAATTTGTTTGGCAAGCATCGGGGCATCGCCAAAGTTACTGCGTCCTGCGTGAGCATTACCCATCCATGCCACCACGGGAGCGGTTTGGTTCTGCTCGTGCAAAGCCAGAAGCTGATCGGCAAGAAACTTCTCACGATGAACATCGGTCAGAAAGTTCGAGTTAGCATTCAGATCTACGTCAATCGGCACCACTCGCACCTTTCGATCGCGGGCCGTCTTCCACATCTCCAGCAATAAAGGATCTACTGTTTCAAGAGTGCGCAGCAGTCCTAACTCTGGCTGCAGGCTCAACATTTTTGCTGCCGGTGAACTAAAGTCAAAACTGCTCCCCGCAGGCTGAGAGTTGAAATCATCGAAAATCGGTTTCAGTGACGCGGGCATTTCCACGGCCAGGGCGGAACCACGCGGCAAGGTCTTCATCAGCTCGATGCCCATCGCGTGATGCGGATTGTGCAGGAAGTCTATTCGATGTTCTTCGCCGATTATGGTGATGCTGTTGTTCTTCACCACACGCCCGAAATACTCAACAGGCTCCTGTGCGTTAATGTCGATGTACCTTTTGATTGCGTAAGTGGTATCAGCATGACCGGTGCGACTACTAGTCCAGGGCAACTCAAGCTTCTTCACTTCCAGAGCTGTCGGAATCAGAGGTATGTGCTTACCCTGTGTCTCGAACGTTGTACCCGGGAAAGTATCGAGTGGCATCAGATCAAGCTCTTGCTCTTTAGCAGTCAGACTCGATTTCTGGTCGATGCGTTTGCCATAGTCAACGCCTTTGCTCTCGGCGACCGTCCCCGCCAGACTGGGCTTCGGTGACAGTGCACCCAAGCCGCGGATCACACCCGGCAGGGCCATGCCGATTACTCCCATGTCGAGAGCCTGCGCCCGCACATCGTCTATATCGGCAAAAGATCCGGTGTTGAGCAGCGAACTGGTTTCAGCTCCCAGCGCACCGCCGGGCAGTCCCGCCAGTCCATTGACTGCCATATCCTTGATACCGCCGGCAAAGCCGCGATTGACTTTCGCCAGTAAACCGAAATTGCCCAGCGTATGCGACAAGCCATTCATGGCACCGAATGTGATGGCATCGCTGCCGGCATTTTTGATGCGCCCCCAGAGCAGCGACTCATTGGGATCAGACGGAGTGAACACGGCACCATAAACCGCGCCCACCTGGGCCCCCTCAGTTGCTTTGAAGATCGACTGCATAAACAGACTTTGCTTGCCGAGAACCGATCCGGCGGCGGCGCGGGTTTCTATCGCGCCACCGAAAAGCGCGCCCTTGCCTTTCAGCAACAGTCCGATGTCGAGCGCTACGCCGAGACCGCCGCCGAGTTCTTGTGCGTAGCGGTCGATTTCACTCTTGCTCGCGTTGTCGGTGTTGACGATCGAGACCTGCGGCAAGTAGCCCAACGAAACGGCGCCGCCCAGCCCGTTCCAGAGAGGCGAGATCACCGCTCCCTGCACCAGTGACTTGCCGAAGTCCTCCGCAATTTCGAGCGCGCCAATTTCATTGTCCACGCCGGGGGTAGCGGCGCTGGTATCCGTGCCGTTGCCTTGTGCCATAGGAAGCCGCACGCGCTGCCGCGTGTCTCCGTTTCTTGAAGGTGTTCTCAGGGAAGCCTGAATTATGACGCCCCGGCATAAAATTGTCGGTACGCAATTGCACACAGCCGGACGTGCGAGACACCACCCAGCAAAACGGGCACAGCTCACCAATATACCAATAGCGTATGCCAAATCCGAAATGGCATACCAATACGGTATATTGAGGTGACAGCAGTGTCGCCGACTAAATGCTCGCTCACGCAGGAACGAACCAACGCATGTCCTCTAACAAAGAGCAAGGCATAGCTCTTTACAGCGTTAAAAAATTCGACCTGGCGGAAGTCGCATTCCGCAAAGCGCTGGTCGAGGATCCCAACGATCCGGGGACGCACGCCATGCTTGCCAATGCGCTGATTGCGCAGAAGAAGTACGACAAGGGCGCAATGGAAGCGCGGCTGGCGATCAAGTGTGCACCGGACCTCGCCATCGGGTACTTTGTGCTTTCCACTGCGCTCGCCAATCTCGGCAATCACGCCGGCGGAGAAGAGGCAGTCAAACAAGCACTGCGCATCGAGCCTGACCAACCTACATACCTGGCTCGCGCCAGTTTCTTCGCGGCATTTCGAGGCTCCTGGCCGGAGGCGCTGAAGTATGCCGAACAAGGATTGGCGCGCAACCCGGACGACATCGATTGCATCAATCGACGCGCCGCCGCGTTGGTCAGGCTGGGGCGCCATGCCGATTGCGAACAATCGCTGCAACGCGCGCTCGAACTCGATCCCGACAACAGCTACACTCACGCCAACGTCGGTTGGACACTGGTGCTGCGCGGACGCAGCGCAGACGCGGTGGACCACTTCAAAGAATCGCTGCGCCTCGATCCCAATTCGAAGTGGGCATACGAAGGCGTGCTCGAAGCGATGAAGTCGCGCAATCCACTCTACAAATTTTTGCTCAGCATATCGCTGGGCTTCAAAGAACGCAGCGTGCTCGGACGTGTCTGGCTGTTCGTTATGTGCCTCATCAACCCCTGGTTGTGGATTGTCCTGTATCTGCTCTTGGTGTGGGAATTGTTCATTCGCACACTGTTTACTGCGTTGCTGCGACTCGATCCCTTCGGGAGGCTTGTGCTCACGGACGAAGCGAAACGCATGAACAATGGTTACATCGCATTGACGATTTTCCTGGGGATAGGTCCCGTGATTTTAATTACCGGTGTTATCTCGGCTTTGATCGCGACGAGCGAACCAGATAAGAAATCCGACTCCGCAAAACCCGCATCGTCAATCACACGCCGAGCCTACAGGGACACGCCGGCATCGACGGCGTCCTCAACGGAAACGCCGACCGAGTCTTCAACTAAGGAGAAGCCCTGATGCTGAATCTCTGGGTTCTCGCTTCCGTCTTCGTCGCGATTCTATTCGTCCTGCCTCTGCTTTTCGTGGTCCCTGTTCTGAAAAAAAATCCGGTGAAGAAAGACCACATTCCGGCACTGATCGGCTTCGTCATCTTCACATCTACGGCCCTTATCGCCTCGACTTGCTACGCCGCCAACCTTTCTGATTCCATTGATTACGAACTTCTGCATGCAACGGGCGGCAGTACATTCTTCGACCGCAGCGACCCGGAGTGGTTGCGGTCGGTCGGGTTATGTTGGTTTCAAGGCTCGTCTCACAATTTGGCTCCGCTGGGAATCGCGCGGGGCAACAGCTTGCGTGCCAGCGCCAATTACCTATATGCGCAATCTGTCTATTGGGGCGCTCTCAGCATCTATACACGTCCGAAATCGCCGGCCGAAGTGGACCAGAAGATTCGCGACTTGCGTGGCGGCAATCCGGAAGTAATCGCGCGGGCGTTCGCAGGATTGGGAAAGGTCTACGCGCTAAATCGCCAGTTTCCCGAAGCCGAAGCCACCTACAAACGTTCTCTCGCTGAGTACAAGCGAATCGGCGACCGCAAAGGTCTGAGCGCCACCGAAAACAACTGCGCGCTCATGTACCACGCGCAAGGCAAAAATCTGGAAGCCGAACAACTGCTCAAATCCTCGTTAGCCACCGCGCAGCCAGCCAGCGACACATCATATATGGTGCCGGTCATTGAACAGAATCTAAAAGCAGTTGCTAACCAAAGGTAAATATCACAAGTGCGCGTCAACCGATGATTTCGCGCCAGCGATCGCTATACTTTGGTTCTATGTTCGGGTTCTTGCTTAGGTAATCTTCCATGGAGGCGCGCGCCTCGTCCTGCCGCCCGCACTCCTTCAATAAGAACGGCAGATAGAAATCGTAGCGCCAGTAGTGCGGCAACTTAGGAATCTGTTCTTGAAGATAAGCAACCGCGTTCTCCGCAGTCGCCATGCGCGCGTAGAATTTCTCGATGTCCGATTCGCTTTCGCTCAACACATCGATGAGTTGTTTGCGCATCTCCTCTTCGCCGTTCATGAACGAAACCGTCTTCCGCGGAAGCGTGTCGGGATGAATGGTCGACCAGTTTTCTTGGATGTGTGTAACCGCCGACTTGAAGGTGCGCGTCCAGCCCTTGTCCGTGTCTGGAACGCAATCGAATCCTGCCCCCCAGCGCAGCTCGCCGTGCGAGTTGCCTTTTCCTTCCGTGGTCAGGCGCAACGTCAGCCGAATCGGACCTTCTTGCGAATACCACTCCCGCGGTCCGCGATAGGTGAGTCCGTATTTGTCGGCAACCGGTTGTAAAACAGAAACGGCGATATCGGTGCGCGCGTCGGCACCCACCGGATCAGGCGGCTCGTACTTGTCCGGAACAATCCAGCTAAGCAGACGAAAAATCAAATCGTGGATGGACACGGAGTCTCCCGCTCGGTCCCGCTATCCTACCACCCATTCCAATACGCACGGCTCGGCTAATGGCATATACTCGTATTGATAGGTGAAGGCTTGATTTCCGCTTGTCCCTAGCGTTAGATGCGATTATCGAATAACTCTATCTTTATTCTTGCCGCATGCCTTGCTGTTAGCTCAACGTCGCAAGCGTTTTGTCTCGACAGGCAGGTTCCATTTCACCTTGGAGACGTAATATTCGACTCTCCCCCGTACGAAGAAGGGCGCGAGTTTCTGCATCGTCCACAAAGGATTCGTGAGCAGTATCAGCAAGACGCAATGGAGAGAATCGCGAAGAGTTACTTCGCAACCAACGGGCGTCAGCCGATTGAAAACAGCGATGCCATGCTCATGATCACCATCTCGCGCTCGGGCAAGATATTGAAAATCAAGGAATTGTGCAGCGGCGCCCATAAACTGAATTCCAAGGTCCTATCCAAGATCGTCCAATCGGTGCGCGCCACTGAATTGCCACCAGTTCCAGACAACTACCTCGAAGACGATTTGACATTCAAGTTTGACCTATCTTGGCTAGCGCCAGACGGCGCAGTGCTCGAGATCCCCGATGACAGCGGTCCGAAACTGGACCAGTCCAGCAAAATCAACTCACAATTGTGGTGGTCATCACTGCCGGCAGAACCAAAAGATCCGCTCTTCGGCCCCGGATTGGCGAACGCATTGGAATCAGACTCCTCTCCCGAAATGAAGCTCGCGTGGGAGTCCTGGCGTCGGCGCATTCATGACGAAATCAGCAAGCGCGTTGAGAAATTCGTCGCTCGTGCCGCGTTCCATTACAACTCTCCGATGGAATGTGAAGTGCTGTTTACCGTGACCAAGGATGCGCACGTCATAGACGTTCGAGTGAAGAAGGCGAGTTCAAATGTGCTATACAACGTCCTCATTCAACAAGCGGTGCGTTCGCTTGATGGTGACTCGAAGCTACTTCAATTCCCACCGGGATCAAGTCGCCTACAAGTGGAGGAAACCTTTCAAGGGAGAAGGAGTACAAAGTTTCTGAATTGGGGCGACCTGATTTATGATGAGAGACTTCCTGCTTCTGGTGCTCAGTGAATGATCCTCTAGCACTCCCGACAGGCGAAGGATTTGGGACACACTGCACTGGCCCGGTACTGGGCCGAAATAGGATGAATCGTCCCTGTGCCGGGCCGCGAAGGGCGATTTTATCGGTGAGCGGAGGTTGACGTGGCCCGGTACGTGGCCACCAACAAAGTCCGGGAGCGAAACTTTTCGGTTTGGCGGGTGTACTCTCTACTAATACGGAATCTGGAGAGCTGCAATGGTGAAGAAACAGGCTGTCGCGTCCGCCATGTTATCGCTTTGTCTTGGAACAGTCACATTCTCCGCCACCGCGCTAGCCCAGACGGAACAATCGGCGCCCACGGCCGACCAGACAGCGGCTACGCCCAGTGCGGCGGGTAACAAGCTCAAAAATCTAACGCCGCAACAACGGCAACGGCTCCAGCAATTTATTCAAAGGCGGCGCGCGCGACAAGGCGGCGGTGCCGGACTGGGAGCAGGCGGAGCAGGACTGGGTGCAGGCGGAACGGGGATGGGTGCGGGCAGACGACAGATGGCGACCGTGAACCCAGAAAAGGTCGACGCGCGATTTAATATCGCGTACGGGGACGCCGGTCGCCAAAAACTGGATGTCTACATCCCGAAGAAACTGACGTCGCCGGCGCCGCTGCTGATCTTTGTCCACGGAGGCGGATGGCAGCGGGGCAGCAAAGACTTGCAACGCGAAAAGGGAATCAGTTACGCGGAAAACGGCATCGTCACCGTCTGCACCAACTATCGCCTGGCACCATCAGTGATGCATCCCAAACAGGTAGAAGACGTGGCGGCGGCTGTCGCTTGGGCGAAGAAACATGCCACCGAACTCGGTGCTGACCCCAACCGCATCTTCATCATGGGGCATTCTGCCGGCGCGCAACTTGTTGACTTGCTGGGCACCAACGAGCGTTTCCTCAAAGAGCAGGGCTTGTCGCTGTCCGACATCAAGGGCGTGATCAGTCTTGACACCGCCAGTCTCAATTTGGGCGAGCGCGTCAAAGAAGGCTCCGTCGAAGGGCTGATGGTCGGTGACATGATTACACAGGCCTTTGGTACCAATCCGAAAGTATTAGCCGATGCCTCGCCCACCCTGAACATTCATGCGGGTTCGAAATACCCGCCGTTCCTCATGTATTGCGGCGAGCGCCGAGTCAGCTGCGTCGCACAGCACAAAAGTTTCGAGACGGCGCTGAACAAAGTTGGCGGCAGCAAAGTGACGGTGAAGCCGGTGCCGTTAAATCACGGCGATATCAGTAAATATGCGGGCACCACAACCACGCCGATGTTCAAGGAGATTCTGCAATTCATAAGTGCGCAACCGTAAGGTCTTCCTGACGCACTAGCTTAAGCACTATCGAAGCGCTACCTTGAACCAGGCTTCTGCACTCTGGCGACTTGTTGCAATTCACGCAGTTTCTCTTCCTTCGCTGAGATCAAAGCGCTGTCCTGACTGGTGACCGGATCGCGTTTCCAGCATTCAACTGCCTTCGCCGTGTAGTCCGCTGCTCCTGGAAAGTTCGCTGCTTGCCTTTCCGACTGCGCAAGTTTCTCATAAATCGCAGCTTGGGCCGCAGCGTTAGACCCGCATGCAGCAAGCGCCTGCTCATAGGCTGCTACTGCCTCCGCCCGCGATGCCAGTCCTTCTACAGAGTAAGCATCACCAAGCATAACAAGTGCGTTCGCAGTCTCTGGGCTGACATCGCCATGTACTCGTCGGCACTGCACAACTAATTGCCGGAGTTCGGGCGTCTTCGCCCCAAAGAGGGGCGAGTTATTTTCCGGATTCGGCGGAGTCGGCCCTTCACCATTCATACGCGTCACCAGTGATGTCTCCCACACAGCATACCGCGCTCTGGTGATAAAAACACGGGTCTTAGCATGCGGGCTCGCGTCGGCGGATCAACGCCCCATCGGTATGCGGGTTACGCCGCCGCCAACTGTCGCTTCCACGTACGGGCGCGATCCCATGAGGGTATTGGCGTTTGCGTGATCGCGATTAAAATTCAAGGTGATACCACCAGGCGGAATCAATTGACGATTCACGAAGTTCTGCACTTGCTGTGCGCGTCCTTCGTAGGTCTGGAACAGGCCGGTGTTAGCAACAGCGGCGCGTATGGCCTCTGCCCCTGCTGCAGTCAGGCTGCCGTCACGGTTTTGGAACCCGCCGGACTGAATCAACTCGATGATTTGTTGAGCATTGCCGGGACGCGCCGCCACCGGCACTTCATAGTCTCCGTCCAAACGTCGGTCGATTCGTGTTTGCGGTCCGTCGGACTCACCGAACCATGCGCTGACTCCTCCTTGAGCTCCAGCAGGTGCGTTTTCAAAGTTTTCAAAAGGTGGCATTGTGTATTCCTCCGAGGCAGGGTCGATGCGTGTGGCTGATGCGAACATATTCGCTCGAAGTGCCTGCGGAGTCAGTCCGGACAAGCGCACAAGGTCGAGGTCTAGACACGAAGCTATACTGCACAATTAGACAGTCCCCGTGTTAGAGTTTGGGCGATGCAAACGCAAAATTCAGTGAACTGGTCAGGCAAGCGAATCGGTGAATATACGATCGAATCGCTCCTGCACGAAAACAGTTTCGCTTTCGTTGTCAAAGCCATAAGTGACAGCGGAGCACCAAAAGTTATTCGTATCGCCAGGAGCAGCGCGGCACAAACGCCGATGGCACCACGTTCAACCCGGTATCTGCTCACCAGTCAGGCGGCGGGCACCGAGACCTATGCACCGCCGGGCCATATAGCGTTGGCCATGCAGATTGACGTGCTGCAAAAACTGGCAGCAGCACAGCCAGGATTTCTTGAAACTTACGGCGAAGTGGACGACAGTCTTTTTTACGTGATGCCCTTCTATGATGGACAGACCCTGGAAGAACTGATCGCCATCGGAAAGTTTCCTCTCGACGTCTTCATTACCGATGTGATTCGCAAACTTATCGATGTGGCCGAGCCCTTGTCACATACCGCGGCAGGTCACCACGGCAACATCAAGCCCAGTCACATCGTGATCACCCAAAAGGGTCTGCAGCTGCTCTCGCCCGGCGTGTTTCGGGATGAAGTTGCGGCGAGCGGCGCACCCGTAAAGATAGCCTTGACCAGTCCGGCTTACTATCCGTTTCTGGAGCCGGACGACAAGCTGGCTATCGGGATCACGCTCTTTGAGAGTGTGTGCAAAGTGCATCCCTTCGCCGGCGAGGGTGGAACGGACCTCCAGGGGCGACTGACCCCCGAGTTTGCTCAGATGCTTTCTTTGCAGATGGAACGCGGGATGCCACACCTTTCCGGGCTCCTGCGATTCAGGACACCCAGGGAAATCGTGCCCAGTTTGTCGATTAAAGCCGAAAAGTACATGATGAGATCGCTTCGCCTGGGCTTCACCAGAGAAGGCAGGGTAGAGCCGGTCCGGGGTTGGAGCTCCTGGGAAGAGATGCGCATGCGCCTCCGGGATGTCGATTAATCATTAAAAAGCCCGGTCTGGCGTGCAGAATCCCAGGGTCTGGGCATATAAGAAGTAACCGAGAACAGCCGCCATCTTGACATCGAGTCAGGAACCGATAGAATACTGTCGATCCACACCCGCCGTCCGTTTTCGGTCGCTGATTATTTCAGCGCACTTTAGTAACTCACGTTTTGAGCTGAGCCGCACTACGACGTGTCTTTGAGCACGGTCTGTTTGTGCTGCGGTGATTTACCACATGGCACCACCTGCTAACGACAATACAAACGACCCTCCCAAGGATCAGCCGAAAACCGGCACGACCCAGGAAGTCAGCCAGCAGGCGCTCGCTCCCGGCGATCCCAATGCTGCAACCGCCGGCAAGGGCGGGCAGACCGACAAAGTTCCGGTTGCCGCAGTTACCCAAGACGGTTCAATAGATTTCGGACCGCCTCAACCAGGTCCCAGCGACAAAGCCAAGGTAGACTCTAACGGACGCGTCACCGAAATAGCTCTGCCCAACAACCAGAAGCGCTCGTTCACCTACGACCGCGACGGACAACTGAACTCGTTTACCGAGCCCGACGGCAAAAAGTACGAACTCAAAAACGGCAAGTGGATGGGTCCCGACGGCAAGCCTGCCGGCATCGAAACCGCCATGGTTTCGGCGCAGGGCGACCTGGTCTTCACGGCCAGCGACAAGCACATCATCACTCGGTACGCCGACGGTCACAGTCAATCTATCGGCTTGAACGACAACTCGATCGTCACCACCGATACTCAAAATCGCGTCACCAGCGTTCATTACGGCAACGGGCAGTCGCGCTCGTTCGAATACGGCGAAGACGGCAAGGTCAACAAAATTACCGAAACGGACGGTCAGGTCTACAAACTCGTCGACGGCAAATGGCTGAGACCCGACGGCAGCAACACTTTCAATGCCGACGCGAAGATTTTGCCCGACGGCACATACAGCTACAAGAACGGCGAAGGTCAGATAGTTTCGACCAACACCGAAAACCAGCAAACGATCATCAATCGCGACGGCTCCTACATCAAACCCGATGGTCAAGGACGCCCCGCAGAAATCGGCTATGCCGACGGCTCCAAGCGGCAGTTCACCTACGATGACAAAGGCAACGTCACCAAGATCACCAACGGCGATGGCTCGACCCTGACGTTGCAAGACGGCAAATGGGTAGATGCAACCGGCAAAGACACCGGCATCACCGATGTCCGCATGAGCGAAGGCACTTTGCGCTACACCACCGGCAGAGACGTGCACTTCATCAACGGCACCGGCAAAGAACAAATAGTAAACATCGATCAGATGGTCCAGGCTGCCGAGCATATTCATGATGCCAAAGACCACAAGTGGGGCGGCATCAGTGTTTTCGGAGTCGGCAAAGACGATCCCGAAACAGACAAAATCTGGAACATCCTCGAACCGATGTCGGCAGCCCAACGCCAAGTTCTCGCCGAACAGTATCAACAGAAATACGGTCATAAGCTCACCGACGATCTCAAAGAGAAACTGAGCGACGGCGACGGTGCACGCGTCGAAGCGCTCATGAACCGCAGAGATGGCGTGGCAGACAATGCCGGCACCATCCACGAAGCGCTGGCGAAATTGAAGAACATGGACCCGCCCTATCCGGGTTGGGTCGACGACGACCGGGTGCGCGCAGAGAAAGAGATTCGCGATGCGATCAACACGCTCACAGCGGACCAGTTGCGCGAAGTGGAAGCGAAGTACAAGAAAGACTACGGACGCGACCTGCAGGCAGATTTGCTCAACGACAAGAGCCTGAGCGCCGAGTCGAAAGAAGCGCTGAAAGTCTACTTCAAGGGCAACGATCACAGAACAGATGCGGACACATTGGCCCTCGCCGATCTGGCTCTCAAACAACACCGTCCGGACATCTTCGATGAAGTGTTCCGCGACGCAACGCAGTCGGCACGCGACCAGTTTAAAGCCAACGACGGATACAAACGCATTGACCAAGCATTCTGGGACGGCGCCGACAGACAGATTGCCAAAGATTATCTAGAGCGCGGAACAGTCAGTATTGCCACCATAGTTGACGGCGACACGCACTGGTATCACACCAACAAGGGTGACATCACCCGCGCCATGGAACATGCCACCGAGCAAGATCGCAAAGACTTCAAACGTGGCGAAGAACTGGCTCTGACGGGGCAAAGTCCGCAAACACCCGAAGATCAACGCGCTTTGGATTTTTACAGAAAAGTCGATAAAGCATTGCATGGCGCCGGCAACGATCGCGAGACGGCCCTCTGGGAAGCGAAGCTGCGCAATAACGAAGGCGTAATCAAAGATATTCTCGATGCGCGCGACGACGGCGGCTGGTTCGGTTGGGGTGCTCATACCGACAAGAACAAGCTGTTCGGCGCCGTCGAAAACATGAACAAGGATGACTGGAATTATCTGAAACAGCATCCGGAAGAGCTGGATAAGATCGACAGAGCTCTGCGCACCTTCGACGATTCGCATCGCCAAGAAATCATGAACATGCTGCGCACCAAACTCGGCGCAGAGAGCTGGGAAAAATCGACCACGATGGGAAATCGTGACGTCGAACAGCGGCTCAAAGACAGTCAAGACAAACCCGGTGCTAGAGCGGATGCCCTGGCGGGGATGTCACTTGACGAACGTCAAAAGTACCTCAATAACACAGACGGCTTCCGCGACAAGATCAACGGATTGCTCAAGTCAGATCAGGAGCGTTTCCTCGCTGACTCGATCGCTCATTCGAAATCTGCCGAACTGACTCCTGTCCAGAAAGTGATCGTGGACGGCATCAAGAACGACGATCCGGTCAAGACGTTCAATGACATACAAGTTGCGTTCCATTCGGATGCAACGCTGCGCGATCGCATCAACAATCCAATGACCGATCTGGACAAGAAACTCGCCGAGTACTTCAAAGCCGCCGTCAACGGTGCCGTCGACAAGGCGGGACTGGGCGACCAGACAGTCAGCTACGGCGAAGGCGGTTCATCGACAATCCCCGGTCGTTACGACGAATACCAGAAAGCCATCTTCGAGACCGGCACGTTGCCTGTAGATCTAAAACTGCAGCTGACCGAAGACAAGACGGCCCGCACCCAGATAATTCTCGAAGCTTCGCCGGAAGAGCGACAGCGCCTCCTGCAAGAGAATCCGGACCCGGCAACCAAAGCTTTCCAGGACCGAGTTCTGGGCACCGACAAAGACAAGCGCGAAGTCTTGCTCATTGGTCTGAGACAAGAAGGACTTCGCCCCGCCGACGAGTTCCGCCAGTTTGCGCTGGGACAGGGCGGCAATCAGGACGACCTGCAGGCAAAAATTGCGGCCATGACTCCGGAACAACGCCAGGACCTGGCCAACGAATACTGGACCAAGTATCACCGTCTGATCACCGAAGACGTGATCGCCAAAGTCAACGACTCCGACAGATGGCGCTTCCGCGAGATGCTCTCGCCGACCGATGCCAACGTCAGACAGATTGCGCTCGATGCGCAACACGCCAACAACAGTCACACCAGCGATTGGGACAAGTTCCTGCGAGACAACTGGGATTACACCAGGGTCGCCGCAGACAGCACCCAGGACAACATTACTAAATTCATCGCCGAACACGCCGCAGAACTCGACAAACTGACCCCAGCACAAAGAAAGCAGTTTGACGACGCGATCAACAACTACAGAGAAGCCCAGAAGAATTACATCAACTCCAAGGGCGAGTTCGCAGAAGCCTTCGTCAACGCCACCATTACCGTTGCCGCTATCGGTGGTGCATTCTTCACCGGTGGTACCAGCCTCACACTGCTGGCAGCCATTGGTGCCGGTGGCGCGCTGTACCGCATCGCCGTCATGAAATCAATTCAGGGCACCGACTTTGATGGCTCCCCCTACAACCTGCTCAAACAAGGTTTCGAAGGCGGCGCCGCAGCCATGCTCGGTTTCCTCGGACCAGAGCAGCTCGGTCTGACGACTGCATTGAAGGTCGGCGACGAGATTGCCATTCAGGCGGCTAACAAGCTGGTGACCGGCGGCGTGTCAAAAGGTTTCTTCAAAGCCGGCAGCGAACAGCTACTCAAAGAAGGACTGGCCGATCTCACACGTCAGGCAGCCATTACCGGCAGCGAAAGAGAAATCATGGCACTGGCCGAGAAAGTCGCAGCCGAAGGAGTCGATAAGAACCTGGTCGCTCAGGCGATCAGAGAAGCGATTCAGAAAGAAACTATGACCGGCCTCAAGAACCTCGTTCTCAACGAAGGCGAAGCTTATGTGAAGAACATGCTGGCAGCGCAGATCGGCGGAACCGGCAAAGAAGTTGCGGCTACGTTAGCCGGCTTCGAAAGCCCCGATACTTTCTGGGAACGCGTCAAAGGCACAGCCGTTTCCACCGCCGCCGGTGTCACCTTCTTCCACGGCATCATTCGTACCGCCACTACCGGCGGTGATTACATCAGATACAACATCGGACGCGATGCGCAAGGCAATTTCTATGCCGGCGAAGGCATGACCATCCGCCATTCCGACGGCACCCTGGAAACAGTCGGCAAAGAGCCGGTCAAGATGGCACCGGGCGACACGGTCTACGAAAAGGGTTCCTACAAAGCCAATCCGGACGGCACCTCAGATCTCAAAGTTGGCGACCGGGTCACCACTTACGATCAGCAAGGCAATGCGACGCTGATTAAGGACACCGTCACCGGCAAGACCACCGAAATCAGTTATACAGTCGATCCAACTACCAACAAGCCGGTAGTCGACTATGTAATCAGCAAGAATGCGGACGGCTCCTGGAACAAAGACATGAGCTTCTACCGCGGCGCTGACGGAGATTTGATGTCTTATAGCGGTCGACGTCCGTACGGCACCAATGTCGAAGTCGCCCCGGACGGCTCGCTAACCTTCAGCGGCAAAGGCAAAAATACGACAATCGGAGAGCCGCGAGATCAAGGCAACTCCGCTACCGCTCTTGAAAAATATACTGTCAGACCAGACGGATCGACGGAAAAGGTTTTTGCGGACGGCAACCGGGTCAATTACGACCCGCTGGGTCGACCGGACGAAATGATTTCCGTAAAAGGCGAGCGCTTCCAGTACGAGTACAATCAGAGCACCTGGAAAGTAGATCGTGTGCAGATCGGCACCGAATCTTATACTCGGCGAGCCAGTGATGGCATGTTCATCGATAAGAACGGCAAGCCATTCGCCAAGGACATTATCGTTTACACCGACGGCTCGCTGAAGATTCTCCCGACAGAAGACTTCCGCGTTGCGGGACGTCCAAACGATGTCGTTTCGGAGTTCTCAGAAACTGTCAACGGTCGTACCGTCGTGAAATTCAGAGACTCGACCAATGCTCCAACTGACGCCAACAACAATCCACCCAGAACTACTGAACAAGAGCACTTCCAAAAGCGTGTCGACAGTGGCGATGTGGTCAAGCAGGCTGATGGCACTTATGTGCACACAGATGCCAGCGGCGCCAAGGTAACTTATGACGCCAACGGTGAAGTAACTTCGATTCACACAGCCGATGGACGAGATGCTCATGTAACTCGCGATGCTAATGGACTGACAAAAGTCGAGTACACCCGCAACGGACAAGTCGAATCCTCCTTTACCAAGCGTCCTGATGGCACCTGGGAAGAGCACGATGCCAGCGGCAAGGTCGTAGGCGAATACCACGACGTGAAGGTGGATCCAGACGGTTCGGTAACCCGCCTGAGAAAGACTACCGATACCGACACAGATTGGACCGGCGTCAAAGAACGTCCAGACGGACTGAAAGTAGAAGTCGATAAAGTCGGACGTGAGCGAGTCAGTCAGGACGAGTTGACCCGCGAGCGCACCCGAGTCACCGAAGCCGCGCGTGAAGCGTTCAAGGGCAATCCTGAACAGAAAGAGCGTTTCGAGAAGTGGATGCAGGACTTCGAGAAGCGGGCGGCCGATCGACAGCCACCACTGAGTCAGGAAGAAATCGCCAACACTTACTACCAACTCGATAAACTTCTCACCACTCCCAACTCGTACATGTCTCTTCAAGACCGCACGAACCTGGCTGAGATGTTTATGTACAAGGCGGCCAATCCGCACACCATCGGACAAGGCCAATTCAACACATGTAACGTCACGGCTGAAATCGAAAATCGATTCATCACCGCGCATCCGTCCGAGGCCCTCGATATGATTTCGCAGGTAGCGACGACCGGACGTTACGTCGATGCAACCGGCAACGTTATCGATATGACATTAATGAAGAATGTCTTGACTCCGTTTGGCAAACTGGAACAGGGGTTCGATCCAGCGAACTACCAGGGTCGCGACTTCTTCGATCAAATATTCCAGTCAACCTCGATCGAGACTTACTGGCAATCGCAAGGGACCAATCCTACCAGCAACATTTGGCAGCTGCGTGCTGGACAGCCGTTCCACCCTGGCGATCTGCGCTACGAATTTACGAACCAGCCGGGACATAGCAACACCGGTGAAGTGATCAACAACTACGGCACCAATCCGCCCACCCGCCAACTGGAGCCGAAGTGGGTTATGGCAAAAGACCCCGTCACCGGCGAGATGAAGGAACAAATCGAGTGGGTACCTGCCGCGTCACCAAACCTGCCGATCAAGCAACTTCAAGACATCGGACGACGCATTCTGGGCCGAACAGAGGCACCACACATAGTGGCAATGGAAGGAGTAGATCCGGATGCCATATCGATCAAGACCGTCGAAGATTTGCAAAAGACTCTTTCTGATATGCAGAAAAACGGCGTGTTCCCAGCGACGATCGAACTTGACTCGCGCGCACCGCTTCTCGGCGGAAACGGGCAGGATGGCGGCTATGGTGGCGCACACGTGATCAACGTGCAGAAAATCTACCAGAATGCCGAAGGCAAATGGATGGTCGAGTTCACCAACCAATGGACATCGGCAACCGATCACATTGGCGAATCACGCGCTGTTCCGCTTGAGGATCTGCATGATGCCATGAGAATGCGCAAGCCTGCAGTGGTCGTCACACCTGAACAGAAGTCGCAGGTGCTCGAGTATCTGAAGGCTATGGGCATCGGCGCTGGTGGCGCTGCGGCTACCCTCGGCGCGGCTTATGAGGCGTGGCGTCTGTTGAACGGACAGAGTCTGAACCCGTTCGATAACAATAACGATCCGGCGCATCAGTATCCGAACGGCAGTCCTAGATAAGGCGACATTGGCACGAAAACACAGCATTAATTGGCAGGGAAAAGGTACGAAGAGGTTAATATGGGCGCTTTAGATACTTCGAAAGAAGACAACTCGGTAGGAGCCGTCGTGATGGATGGGCTGCACGCCGCAGCCTATACCGGATTGAAACGACCCTACACGTCAATCCAGGAATGGGCGCATCAGGTGAACATCGACCTGCCCAACCTGAATATGGACGCGCCGCAAGCAGCGCCCGTCGGTTCGTGGCGCTGGGGAGCGCAGGAAGTCGGTTCGGTGGCCGGTATGCTGCCTTATGTGATCGGCTCGAACTTCCTCGCCAAAGGCTTGCTGAACAAGCTCGGTCTGTCGACTACCGTGGCTCTCACCGGGCAGATTTCATTGCGGGAAGCCGCACTGACCGGCGGCATATTTAGTGGCTTGTTCGAACCGACCATGCGCGGAGGAAACTTCGTCGACTTCGCCACCACAAAAATCACGAACGTCGGCATCACAACCGCAACGTTCACGGCCGGCGCTGCCGTCAATAACCTGGGCCGACCGATTGCCGGATACACATTCGGCAAGGCACGCGCGATGGGCTTGAGCGAAGGCGTGACCGCACCACTCTTGAATGGAGGGGTTGGAGTGATCAGCGGCTTCACCGCCGGTGCCGCCAATGCAGAACTGAACACCCTCGCCGGCAGACCTAACGACGGTATCTTAACCACAGGCGTTAAGTATGGACTTCTCGGCGGCTTCCTGGGTCTCAGTAGTGGCCGATCAACCCTGGCATCTGAAGCAGACACCATGGGTATCGGCGTGAAGCCGAGAGGAACGGGCGAGAGCGCTGTGCCGCCAGGTCAAGTCGAGTCACCATACTTCGGGACGAAGCCGCAAGAATTGGCTCAAGTCGCCGAGCAGACCCGAGCTACTCACGGAGATGTCAGCCCGCAGACAGCGCAAGCGTACACCACCCTCGGTGACGCATACGCGGTGGAAGGATTGGCATCACGCGGGCAAGCGGTGGCAGCTTACGAACAAGCGCTTGCGGCGAGCAAAGGAAGCCCGACTACGCAAGCTGCGATTTTTGAGAAACTGGCGTTGTCGGATCGTCAGGCAGGAAACTTCCAGGGAGCCGTCGATTACATGACGCAGGCTTTGAAAGCATTGCGTAGCGAAGCAAATCCCAATACGGCGCTAATCTCCGCTCAGGAAGCGCGCCTGCAAGCCTGGCAGGCAGCACGCGATGTGCAGGGAGCCGGCGGATAAAATGAACACCTATATCCAAGTCCTTAAGAAGTACGCAGTTTTCAACGGACGCGCAGCGCGAAAAGAATACTGGATGTATGGAGTAATCAATGCGGTCATCTACCTGACGCTGTCAGCCGTACTCGGATTTATAGGCGGCGAGAAGGGAAGCCTTCACTTGATCGCAGTGGTCTATCTATTAGCTACGGCATGCCCATCGATCGGCGTCGGTGTCCGCAGGCTACATGACACCGGTAAGAGCGGCTGGTGGATGCTGACCACTTTCATTCCATTCGTTGGCAGCTTTGTGCTGCTGGCACTCATGGTTCCGAAAGGAACGACCGGAGACAACCAATACGGACCGGACCCGCTACAGACAGCCATAACTGCCAACTAGGTTGCAGATGCAAACCGAATTCAGATGAACACCTTCAGCTATTGCTTTGTTGAGCCAATGCGCAAGTACGCGGTATTCAGCGGCAGAGCTGGGCGCAAAGAGTATTGGGTGTTCACACTAATCATGGCGATCATTTACTATGTCATCTCCCTGAGCGAGATGGCGGTAACCGGACAAAAGGCGCCCGAGTTTTCCATCGCCGGAACTCTTTTCTTACTGGCGACGCTTTGCCCGACTATCGCTGTTTCAGTTCGGCGACTGCATGACAGGGACAAGAGCGGCTGGCTGTTCTTGCTGTTTTTCCTGCCACTAGTCGGCACCATCATCATGCTGGCGCTGATGATTCCCAAAGGCACCGAAGGAAACAATCGATTTGGACCAGACCCGCTGGCTCCGGCAATCCCAGTAAACCCGGTAACCTAGACCGCCAAGACCTCTTCGGGCTGGCCCAGCTGGTGGCCACCGGCGCGCGTTTCATCCCTCCAAAAAGCGAAAGCGGCCCACACCATGGCCGCTCTGATCGAATTCGGCCCACACCCGGGCCGCCGACGGACAAGAGTCGCGCCCCGATGGTGGTAGCCTAAGTCAGAAAACCTCTTCGCCCCAGTCGGGCAAGCGAAGAAGCAACCTTGAGGCGCGGACAATCGAGCTTCTGCGAGATGACTGCGGAGTCAGGCGGATCGAATTCCTGCGCAGCCTCGAGCACTTCGGCATCGAAGACCACATTGGCGAACTCCGCCGACAACACATTGGTGATCAGCTGAATGGCGTCGGTGTGGTGCTCCATGGTGCGGAATGTTCCACCGGTTGCCAGCGCAATCGCGGTGAATGATTCATGCGCCCCCGGAGACCGCCCCAGTGCCAGGGCGTGCACCATGATGCCTCGTTTCTCGCAGAGCGCCGAGACTGACTGCACATTCAATCCGCTCGGGCATTCACGCGGCCACGAGTCAACGATTCCCAGACCGTGTCGCGCCCGGCCGCGACCGCGTGGAACGGCGACGGATTGATCGGCTTGCTGCGAGGCAGTTTGTGTCGGTCCATATTGCTCGAACCAGGTTGCAAATCCGTGCGGCGGCGAATCGCCGACGAGCAGAATGTATCGAATACTGTGTTCGCGCCATGCCAATTGATTGCAGGCGTCGGCGATGCCTCTATATACGGCTTCGGGTCCGTCGCCGCCACCATCAGCTTTCAACTTATCTATGGTTGATTGAATGGCTTTGATGGTGCCGGTCAAGTTCGTCACCTGCGTGATGAACGAATTGTCTTGCGGCGGGTGGTCCCGAAACTCAACGAGTCCGACATGCAGATCGATCTTGCTCTGTCCGCTCAGCGCTTCCAACGTGCCTATCAATCTTTTTTTGGCTTCATTGAGAAACCCGCTCATACTGCCCGTCGTGTCGATAACGAAGCAGATATCGACGCGATGCAGTAGAGCCGTGGGGGTGTTAGTGTTCATCGCGAGTACCTGCGGTAGTGAGTTGTTTTCGTTCCGGAAGGGCGAGGTCGAGAATCTCCATCAGCAGATCCATACGCGATGGTTTCGCCAACATTGGAATGATGTTGGGCAGGGAGTAATAGTCGCCGGCGAACGTCACGATATCGTGGGCGATACCGGCGCGCTCGAGCTGTCCTTCCAGGTATTGGGAGTGATGCCCCACCTTAACGATGACCACGTTGGGCGTCGCATTGCATTCCGCCTGATACAGCGGGTAGGCTTCCGTGAAATACGGCTGCTCGTTCTCATTGCCATCGGTGACGATAATGATCTGTTCCACGTACTG
This sequence comes from Candidatus Obscuribacterales bacterium, assembly GCA_046328035.1. GTDB lineage: Bacteria > Cyanobacteriota > Vampirovibrionia > Obscuribacterales > Obscuribacteraceae > JBGASG01. The sequence goes on from JAXLXI010000016.1 coordinate 73,657, forward strand.
GGCGCGTTCCGCCATGGCGAAGAGCGGCGTGCCGATGCTGGTGGCACCGCTCGGATAGACACCCTGGAATATCTTGTCCCAGCGCGTTTCTTCATCGCGGGTGAATTCCAGCTGCTGCGCTTCCTCGTTGAACGTATAAATGAATATGTCGGCTTCGGCGATTTCGGCGAGCATGCCGGCGAGGTTTCTTCCCACATCAATCGCTTCGCTCATGCTCGAACTTGCATCCACGAACAAAGCTGTCGGACGTGTGATCTTGCCTTTCTTCATCACCTGCTTGCGCGCTACATTCTCTAGCGCAGCGTAGGTTTCGGAGTCGACTTCAGCAACCTCGGCCGCCTTCAGGGCCTTCAAAGCCGAAACGCGTTCATTGGACGCAGCTTCTTTGAGTTTCCTCTCGATAATGGCCTTCAGCTCGCTGTCCTGATTAGCATGCCGCGCCCGCAGCGACTTGAGATTGTTGATCACTTCCTGCGGTGTCATCGATTCGGCCAGTGCACGCAGCACCTCGGGGTGCATCGATTTAAGTGCACCGACGGCGACGGCATACGGAATCTTGTGTTCCGAGATAATCCGTGCCTGTTCGCTCGGTTCCTGTGCTTGCCCGAGCAACTTCAGTTGATACAAAATCGAATCTTGCGGCGGCTTGTTATCGAAGAGAATCGCATTGGCGCGATCGCCCGGCTTGATGCGCAGCGACGCGTAGAGATACTTCATGTGCTTGCGCGCGCGAATCACGGCTCTGTCGAACTGCGCCGGATTCTTCTCGCGTTTCTCCAGATATTCTGTGACGGCGGTGCGCGCCGACCGCGGGAACTTATCTTTGATGCGCTTCATAAAATCCACGATGCGCGCGACTTGATACGGCGGCATCGTCTGCAGCATCACATAACCGGCTTCACGATGCTCGGTCAAATCGCTGGCAAGCAAATTGCCGATGAAGACTTCTTTGTGATCGCGCACGTCGCCGTTTTGCTGATACCAGACAGCCAGCTTGCCGTAGAAAATCGGATCACGCGTGATGATGTCTTCGTGAATCCCGGCGACCTTCTCCAACTCGCGGTGCGGGGTTGTGAGGAGGCTGTTGAGCAACTGCAGGCGATTATCCCGTTCGTCCATATGTGTAATTCACTCGCGGAGGTCGCTTATTCATACCACGAGAGACACAATGATCGCTTACGCGACAAGGTTCGGAACGCCCGCGGAATTGCCAAGAAGGAACCTCTCAAGCCGCCGCGTTTAGCTTTGATTGATAACCAGCTCACTCCGGTCAGTCCCAGGTGGAAATCCGTCGACCAACAGACTTTGATGCGGCGCTGTTGCATGACCAGCAGCCCGAGTGCATCTGCGATGGTCAAGTCCTGGTCGAGAACTTCCGCAGGAAGCCGGTGGCTCCAGTTTGTTCACCGCGCCAATAGGATAGACCTCCAGGGGCGCGAGATCTTCGATCTGCCATGAACTGCAACGCCCGGGTGCGGTCATAACGTCGCAAAACCAGGCATGCCCCTCAGCAATTACGAGCGGCGTCGTTATCAGCTGAGGAGGGTCAGCAAACAAGCGACTAAATAGCGGATTGTGCGTGTCAGACTTATCAAGGAACGCAATGAACGCTGACGTATCGACGTAAGCCTCAGTCTTTTTGGCCATAGATCAGTTCATCGATATGCTGACTTGAATGTGCATCACCGGACTCGACGAATCCAGCATATTTCATCCATGGCTTTGAAGAATCCGGAGCAACCAGGGTTCGCAAAGATCGTCTCAACAACTCAGCCAGCGAGATTCCCAATCGCTCAGCCTCTTTCTTTGCTGCGTAGTATTCCTGCTCGGTTAAGCTAATCTGGGTTCTAATCATGATAACAGCTTACCAATTTTTGTTATCATCGTCAACTTTTGCGCCGCAACCTACCCACGAATGGCGCGCCACGCGGGCTTCTGCTAGCATAACGAGCCTCACGTCAGTAGCGGGCAGTTCCAGTGCCCGCCTCCGCAGTTTCCAAGGAGAAACTATTCATGCGCCATCCGGAAGTTCCAGAATCACTCGACAGCTGGTGGATTCTCCACCGCATGTTCGCATTCGACCGACTCTCCTGGGATCAGCTATCGCCCGAAGAGCGCAGCGACCTCGTCGACGAAGCCATGTCCGCTCTCGAACCGCTCAAGTCCGGTGAAGAAACTGACGTCGGGCTGGCGGTGATGGTGGGTCACAAGGCTGACCTGATGCTCACCTTCTACAGCAAAAAATACGAAGGGCTGGCGCTGGCTCAGATGACTTTCGACAAACTGCGCCTCTCCGAATACCTGACGCCGGGTCAGTCTTATGTTTCGATCCTCGAACTGGGGCTCTATGACGCCACCGGCAAGATACATGCGTCACTGGCGGAACGCGGCTTGAAGCAGCATTCACCTGAGTGGATCGAAGCGTTCGATGAAATGTTGAAAGCGCAGGAACAAGCGCCCCACAATGCCGGACGGCTCTGGGCGCGCATTCCGCAACGGCGCTTCGTATGCTTCTATCCAATGGACAAGAAACGAGGCGAAGACGTCAATTGGTACATGCTGCCGTTTCAAGAGCGTGCCAGCCTGATGTTGGAACACGGCAAAATCGGGCGCACGTATCACGGACTGGTGACGCAGGTGATTTCGGGGTCGATCGGATTCGATGACTTCGAGTGGGGCGTGGACCTGTACGCGGACGATCCGGTGATATTCAAGAAACTGATTTACGAGATGCGCTTCGACGAAGCCAGCGCGAAATACGGTCACTTCGGAACATTCTATTCGGGCGTGCAGTTTTCTCTGGATCAGCTGCGCACTTATTTAGATGGCGAGCAACTGCCGGCGCTGAATGTCCTGCAGACCGCCGCAGCCGCGAAGCACTAACAAACAGTACGGGTACTAACCGGTGACCAGGGTTTTTGATTCTTCGGTGACCAGGTCGAGAAAGGCTTGGGTGGCGGGACTTAGATTGGCCCACAACACACCGGTCGAGAGTTGCATGCCCGGACCAGGCAATGAGAACATGCGGACTTCCGCAGTCTGCTTCACCGCCCAGCGCGGCAGCAGCGTTGTGAATTTGCCTTGCTTCACCAGTTCGATCATCGCGTGCCCATCATCAAAACTGACGCCGATGCGCGGCTGAATCTTGTTTTCCTCAAAGTAGCGTCCCAATAGACGCGTCGCCGAAATTCGCTCAGACGGCAGCGCCATAGGCAGATCATCGAGGTCGCTCGGCTTGAGCGTTTTCTTGCCGGCGAGCGGATGATTGCAGGAACACAGCAAAACAATCTCGTCCTCGAACAGCACTCTCGAACTTAGCTCAGGGTGTTGTCCCGGCAGAAAGGTCAGCCCCATGTCGATGGCACCAGCGATGATACCGGCTTCTATGTCTTCCGACGGAATCGCTTTCACTCTGATGAACACATCGGGATGACGTTCGTTGAATAGCGATATCCAATGTGATACCAGGCGACTTCCATACAACGGCAGCGACGCAATGCACATACTGCCGCGCATGAGCCCGTTGATGGCGTCGATTTCTTTGCCGCCCTCTTCCAGTTCTTTGACGGCTTGCAGCGCACGCGCCAGGAACACCTTGCCCGACTCAGTCAACCGCACATTGCGCCCCACGCGGGCAAAGAGTTCGGTGCCCAGCTCCTCTTCCAGCTGATGAATCTGCACGGAGAGCGTCGGCTGCGACACGTAGAGTGATTCAGCTGCTTTGGTGAAATTCATCAATTCTGCGGCGCGAATGAAATACCGCAGATGGCGCAATTCCATAGACTCTCTTGTGTTCTCCTGACATGACAGCAGCGATGGTCAAAACTGCTCGATTTTATCCCAGCTGACGGCAGCGGGGGTGCTGATTGGCGCCTTAGGAAAAAGTTGTCCTATACGGTAACACCCCAAAACGGGGTTGAGACCAGGAACCACAGGGCAAAAGAGTGACCAGTAGGGCGTTTCGAGGCGCGCCCAGTCCGCAGAACCTGCTTTCCAGCAGTTTTCGTATAGCGCAACTATTTCCTAAGGGGCGGGCGAGACACCCCCGAAAAGAGTCCGATAGGCACAACTGGTGGGAAATTCGCCAATCGATAGGCAGAACCTACCGGTCCCATCGAGATCAGGTATTGGACCCCTGGACGTCCCGGCGCTACATTGGGAATGTAAGCAATTCGCGCCAATCCAAAGCCCAACCAACCAATTTCGAAGGTGCTGGTCAGCCCTTCGAGAGAGATTCGCGCACCCGGAGCATCATCATGGAAATCCTACATTTTCCCAATCCTAACCGCCAAATGAAGCTGGTCCCGCCGTCCGTAGAGGCGCCAGTGGAAGAAACGGCAGTCGCGGTCGAACCAGTGGAAGCGAAAGCGCCCCAACAAGAGAAGACCGAAGAGACACAAGAGCCGCAGTCGCCCAAAGGCAACAAGTTTTCGAAGAAAGCCCTCTCGATTTTGCTCTCACTGACGCTGGTTGCGGTCGGCGGCTATTTCGGAGTCAACTCGTTCAATTACCTCTCGTCCCACGAAGAAACCGACGATGCATACGTCACCGGTCACCTTCACCAGGTCAGCACCCGCATCAACGGCACCGTCGAGCAAGTACTGGTCGATGACAACGAACATGTGAAACAAGGACAAGTAATCGTGTTACTCGATCCCCGCGATTACAAAGTCAAAGTCGACCAGGCGCTCGCCGCACTGCTGCAAGCGCAGCGTCATGCGAAAACCGCGCAATCGTCGGTTTCTTTCCAGGACACCACTGCTCGCGGAAAAGATGAGAACGCACGCGGCAGCATCGACAACGCCATCGCCGCCATCTCGCGCAGTGAAGCGCAAGTGCGCGAAGCCAAAGCCGGCATCGAAGCCGCGAAATCAGATCTGGCAGCCAAAGAAGCTGAACACACACACACACACACACACCACCGCACGAGAACTGCCGCACGGCCGGCAAGGAGTAGGCAATGCAATACAAAACACTAGGCGATACAGGTTTATTGGTATCAACATTGTGCTTCGGTGCAATGACGTTTCATGGTGGCTCGGGAATGTTCAAAATGATCGGCGCCGCCAATCAGAGTGAAGCCGACGAGCTCATCAAAGCCTGCCTCGAGGGCGGCGTCAACTTCTTCGACACAGCCGACATTTACTCCGAAGGCGGCAGCGAAGAGATGCTCGGGCAATCCTTCCGCAATTTGGGCATCGAACGCAAAGACGTCGTTATCGCCACCAAGTGCTACGGTCGCATGGGCAAAGGACACAACGACATCGGCGCCTCGCGCAAACACATTATGGAAGCCGTCGACGCCAGCCTCCGCCGCCTGCAAACGGACTACATCGACCTGTATCAAATACACGGCAATGACCCGGTGACACCACTTGAAGAAACGCTGCGCGCGCTTGACACCCTCGTGCAGCAAGGCAAAGTGCGTTATGTCGGATGCTCGAACTATCCGGCGTGGAAATTGCAGCGCGCACTCGATGTTTCTGAGTTCAGGAATCTGGCACGCTTCGACACGCTGCAAGCGTACTATTCTATTGCCGGTCGCGAACTCGAGCGCGAACTGGTTCCACTGATGGAGCACTCGAAAACCGGCTTGCTGGTCTGGAGTCCGCTGGCGGGAGGATTGCTTTCCGGCAAGTTCAGCCGCGAAAACCAAAAACCAAAAAACAGCCGCAGATCGGAATTCGATTTCCCGCTCGTCGACAAAGAGCGCACCTGGAAGATACTCGACGTGATGAGACCGATTGCCGCAGCGCACGGATGCAGCCCGGCGCGCATCGCACTGGCATGGCTCCTGGCGAAACCCGTCGTCACCTCGGTGATCATCGGGGCAAGAAACCTCAAGCAACTCGACGACAACCTCGGCGCCGTGGATATCAAATTGACCGCGGGCGAGTTGAAAGCACTCGACGAAGTAAGTGAACTGCCACCGGAATATCCGGGTTGGATGATACCGTTCCAGGCCGCCGACCGGGTCGATCCCTCGGTGAACCGCATCGCTAAAATGATCGAAGACCTGACGCCGGCGGCGAGCGGCAAAAAGTAATTCGATCAAATTCGACCAGACAGACCTTTTACCGAGAGACGACGGCTAGCTGCTTCCCTGGAGGCAGCTAGCCGTGCCTAGTCTAGCCCGGCGCGTTTGCGCAGTTCGGTGATGCGGCTGTGCAAATCGCCAAGCCGCTGCTGGGTCGACTCGATTTTCGCTTTCTCCATCTCGATCACTTTGTCGGCGTTGCGAATGATCGATTCGACTTCGTCTTCCGTTTTCAGACAAGCCCTCAAGATTTGGTCGAGCTGGTACAGCATCACCGGTTTCTGCAAATAATCATTCATGCCCACTTCAAGACAGCGGGTGCGATCGGAGTAGGCAGTCAATCCAATGATGCATGCCGGCGGCACCTTGCGTTGGCGCTCGTCCTCCCTAATTCTTTGAGTCGCACTCAAGCCATCTAGAACCGGCAGCCGCGAATCCATAAAAATGACGTCGTATCGTTTCAGCGATGCCAGCCGCACGGCGATGGCACCATTTTCAGCGAACTCAGGACTGCGGTATCCGAGCACGCGCAGCTGTTTCTCAACGACGGAGCGGATGGCAGCTTCATCTTCGACCAAAAGCAGGAGTGCATCCGCCTTATTCATGGCCGCATCCATTCCGGGGTACGTCGAACCAGACTGTGGTGCCCTGTCCAAGTTCGCTGATCAAGCCAATCTTGCCACCCATCAGCTCGGCGAATTGACGTGAAATGGAAAGACCGAGCCCCGTGCCACCATATCCGCCGGTGCGCTCGAACGCTTGCGAGAAGGGCTTGAACAAATCTTTCTGCAGGTCTTCTTTGACACCAATGCCGGTATCGGTGACAACAAATTGGACCATGTCGTCAACAGCTTCCACAGTCAGTTCGATGCTTCCCTTTTCGGTGAACTTGATCGAGTTGCTCAAAAGATTGAGTAGTATCTGGCGAACTTTCGTCGGGTCTCCGATTATTTGCTCAGGAACTGCACCGACAGTCACCGACAAGCTCAGCCTCTTGGCCGTTGCCCGCGGTCTGATCAGCGCCGTAACAGACTCGACCACGTCCGTCACCGAAAATGGCACTTGCTCGACGTCGACACGTCCCGATTCGAGCTTCGAGAAATCGAGCAGATCATTGAGGATAGCGATTAGTTGAACCGAAGCATCGAAGATGCTTTTTACAGCCTCGCGGTTTTCGCCATCGAGTTTCGGATCTTGAGACATGATCTCCGACACACCCAGGATGCTGGTCATGGGTGTGCGAACCTCGTGGGTGATGTTTCTCACCAGCTCGCTCTTCAGCCGGTTAGCGAGTATCGCCTCGTCGCGCGCTCTACCCAACTGCTCGGCAGCTGTCTTCCTGTCCGTCAGGTCGCGCGTTACTTTGATGAAGCCTCGGTTTACTATGCTGTTCGGGTCATCTCCGCGAATAGCTGTGATTGTGACGGCAGCCCAGAACATCGAACCGTCCTTACGAATCCGCCAGCCCTCTTCCTCGTAGGAACCGTGCTCCAGCGCTTGTTCGAGTTCCCACGCCGGATGATTCTTCTCTTTCTCCTTCTCCGGATAGAACGTGGAGAAGTGTTTACCGATGATGTCCTTGGCTTCGTAGCCCTTAATGCGGCGCGCACCTTCGTTCCATGTCAGCACCGTGCCTTCCGGACTGAGCAGGAAGATCGCATAATCCTTCACCGACGAAATAATCGCGTTGAACGTCTCTTCGGCTCGCAGCAAAGCGGTTTCTACAGAACTGTGCTTCTCTTCCGCGCGTTTCTGCTCCGTCAGGTCCCGAGTGACTTTGGCAAATCCTATGTGCCTGCCATTCTCATCCCACAAAGAGGTAATCAGGACTCTCGCCCAAAAACGGCTGCCGTCCTTGCGAATGCGCCATCCCTCTTCCTCATATGAACCATGCTTGAGCGCATGGTTGAGCTCGAAACGCGGATGAGCAACATTGCGAGCTTCAGGCGTGTAGAAGATTTCTAGATTCTTGCCGATAACGTCGGGTTCTTCATAGCCCTTGAGGCGCCTGGCACCCTCGTTCCAGCTGATGATGTTGCCGTTAGGATCCAGCGCGAAGATCGCGTAATCTTTGACACCCTGCACCAAATATTTGAAGAGGCGCGAATCATCCTTGGTTAGTTCAGTCACGGACTGCTCCTGTGGGCAAGCTTAGCCAGGTGACGTGCGCCCGGCGATGAACGTGCCATCGCACAAAACGAAAGACATATGCCGTCATTTACTTTAAGGTCCAGTCGCCATTCTTCAGGCGCCGGGGCAGAAGGTGCGGCCGTCCGAGACGTTTGAGCGGCAGCTTCGATGGTGGCACCGTCGAGATCAATATAAAGTACTTCTTCTCCGGTTCGCCTCGCATTGCTTCCGGGTCGCCCACCTTGGCCGGATCGCTGACCAATGTGGTGGCACTGGTGCCGGCGGCTGGCACTTCGCTGACGAGCTTCCAGCCTTCACCAGGCTCGCCGGTAGCAGAGACTTTGGTGATGATCTCTACAGGAATCTTGTGCCCGACTTTGCCGGTGTCGATCGCGGTGAAGTCGATCATCTGGAACCGATCCTCCACCGTCGCCAGGTTAGTAGGTGGTGCATCCTTGGCCTTCTGTTTCAGGTTGGGGGCGCCGGCACCACCGGCAGTGGCAGCGACTTCAGTTTCTTCAGCAGATTCCGCAGATGCCTCAGCTTTCTCCTCGTCGGTGAGTGGAGCAGACAAATCTTCTCCCTGCCCCTCGTTCATCAACTTCGGATCTAATTCTTTCTGCTTGCCGGTGCGTTCATAACCGCCGTGCACCCGCTGCGACAGCCCCAGCATCTTGTCTTTGCGCGACATGTAGAGTCGGATGGTCGGTGCGCCTTCGTTCGCCTTCAAGACAGTGACGTCACCCATGTAATGGCTGACCAAGCCGTCGTCAACGTCGGGGCAGACAAGCGCCACCTCGTTGCAGAAGTGTGCGCCCGGGAATCTGTCCGATGCACGAACCGGCAATCTGGTGCCCATGCTGTGCGCGAAGATGCGCAGCTTGAAGTTGGGATCTTTGGCGGACATGGTCTGAAACGCGCGCAGTAAATCATTGAAGTGGTACTGGCACCACTCGATGGTCGCTTCGTCGGCGGAGTATGCTTTGAATTCGCCTCTGGACGCCCACGAGAAAAGCACCACCGGACGCTCGGCGTAATACGCGAAGCGCGCCGCACTGATCAACCCGGAGTCGAACGTGCTCATGTATCCGGGAACGAACATGATGCCCTGATGATCCTGCGTCTTCTGAGCGGAAGCCAGGAATGTGTCGAGAAACTGTTCTTTGAGCGCTTTGTGATTCGGACCGGCGAGCACCATGCCGGCGCGGTAGGCTTCGGACTTCTCGGCGTCGTCGCGCCAGCCGATTTGTTGCAGAGTCGGGGAGAGCTGCTTGCCTTGCGTGTTCTGGATGGTGATGAACGCGGCGCCGAGGGCGTAGTCATGTTTGCAGTTCGATAGATACTGGCGCTGCGTGCCGAACTCGGGTTTTTGGGCAGTGGAGTTTTCACCCTTGTTGCGGTCAGTCACGAAGAACACCGGCACGCGCAGAAACTTGGGCGCCGAGCTGTCGGCGTTGGCGGCGGGAGTCGCAGAGGTAGTCGCGGGCGCCGCAGAAGCGGGTGCGCCGCCGGCGGCATCGGCAGAGCCAATCGGGGCGCCGACCGACGCGATGACAAGAGCCGCCAGTACATGTCCGAAACGCCGCATTATCACCTCCAAAAGCGAAACGCACGTATGCTACCACGTTGGTTCAAACTCATTCATGGTTTATTGACAATCGATTTTGGGGCGCCATACTGGGGTTATGCACACACACAAACACACAGCCAGCTTCTCGTCGTCGTCTTCGCAAACCCTCGAAGTCGGGCGACGCTGTGGCATTCGCTAGTTCCGTATGTGAGCTGTAGATGTACAAGGCGAGCCCGCGAGGCTCGCTTTTGTTTGGATGAAACGAGCCTTGCCGGTCAATGCAAGGAGAATGAGAAATGATCGACATTAAGAAGATAAGGCGAGAGCCCGAACTGTATCGTCAGGCGGCGAAACGAAAGCGCATCGAAGTAGACATCGACGCGCTGCTCGAACTCGATGTGCGCAGCCGCGCATTGCAGACCGAGGTGGACGAAATGCGGCGCCAACACAACGAGCTATCTGAAGAAACGCGAACCGTCGCGCCGGAACTACGCACCGCGCACCTGGCGCGCGCAAAGGAGCTCGGGAAGAAACTGGAAGAACGCGAGCAGTTGCTGCGTGCCGCCCAGTCCGAGTTCAAGCAGCTGCAGTTGTGGGTGCCGGGTGTTCCCACAGATGACACGCCCGATGGTGAAACGGACCGCGACAACGTCGCGGTGCGCCGCTGGGGTGCGGCTCCCACATTTGATTTTCCCGCCAGGGATCACATCGAACTTCTGCGTATTCATAAGATGGCTAACTTCGATGATGCCAGGGAATTTGCCGGCTCACGCGCTTACGCACTGACGGGCATGGGTGCGCTGCTGGAGGTGGCATTGATGCGTTTCGCCATCGACCACCTTTTGAAAAAGCAGTTCACTCTAGTCTGCCCGCCACTGCTCGTGAAGGAACCGGCGATGACCGGCACCGGCTACTTCCCCATCGGTGAAGACAATGCTTACGCGCTGGAAAAGGATGGCTTGTTTCTCACTGGCACATCTGAAGTTGCACTGGTGGCAATGCACGCCAACCACACCTACGAAGAGAAGGAACTCCCTCTGCGCTTCGCGGGCATCTCAACCTGTTTTCGGCGTGAAGCCGGCGCCGCCGGAAAAGATACGCGCGGACTTTATCGGGTGCACCAGTTTCAAAAGATCGAACAAGTCGTAATCACGACGAACGATCCCGTGCACACTCGCGCCATGCACGACGAGCTTCTGCAAAATGCGGAAGAGTTGATGCAAGCGCTGGAACTGCCGTACAGAGTCGTCGCAGTCTGCACCGGCGATCTCGGATTGGGGCAGGTGAGGAAACATGACATAGAAACCTGGATGCCGAGCCGCGACGCTTACGGCGAGACGCATTCATGTTCAACATTCGACGACTTCCAGGCACGCAGAATGGCTATCAAATATATAGATAACCAGCGCCGCAAGCAGTTCGCGCACACCTTGAACAATACCGCCGTCGCCTCACCGCGCATCTTGATTCCGCTCCTGGAGAATCACCAGCAACCGGACGGCACGATCTATGTGCCGGTCGCCCTGCGCCCCTACCTCGGAGGAGTCGATACGCTGACGGTGGGTTAAATGCGGCTTGGGCTTGGCTGCGGCTGCAGGTGCTTGATGTAGCCCTCGACAACGAAGCCTGGGACGGGTGAGAAGTCGTCGACTGGCGAGCGCACGTAGCCGGATTTTTCGTACATGCGGCGGGCGACGTTCATCAGGTTGGTTGTGTGCAGGATGACGCTCGGACAGTTTCTTTCCAAAAGACGGTCCTCGCAAAATTGCATCAGCTTGCCGGCAAGACCCAACTTGCGGCGATCGGGACTGACCGCGAGCAATCGAATCTCGGGGTGGTTCCCTCGAAAGCTGCGCTTGCACAGAAGCACGCTGGCCGCCATCTCGCCGTCCACGTACGCGGCGATGCGCTCGATATCGGGCGCGGTCAAAACCGCCTCGGTGATGTTGGTGACGTACTTGTCCCAGAAACCTGGTGGTGACTCGTGCTCGTACTGCTGGTACGCGCTCAGCGTCAACGCCAGCATTGCCTGCAATTCGTCCGATTGCACGTCGCGAATGTCGAGAGTCATATGAGAATGCTCCGGTATTTTAGATGATGTATGTCATCTTAGCAGATGATGGGTATAATCTATATTAAATCGAGAGGCAGCCATGAAGAGATCGAAAGAAGACGCCGCCGAAACCCGCCGCCACATTGTCGCGACGGCTGCGCGAGAGTTTCGTGACAAAGGGCTGCAACTGGGCGTCGCCGATTTGATGTCGAGCGCCGGGTTAACGCACGGGGGCTTCTACCGACATTTCGAGTCCAAAGACGAGCTGATCGGCGAAGCCTGCGCGGAAGGCATGCGTGCTCTCATAGATTCATTCGAGGAATCCGCGTCCCGAACAAAACCACGCGACGCCGCCTTGAAAAAACTGATCAATAGATATATGTCGACAGCACACCGGGACGAGTCAGCTTCGGGCTGCCCCGTCGCAGCACTGGGCACAGAACTGGCGCGCAGCAGCGATACGGTGCGCGCCAGGGTTTCCACCGAGGCAGCGCGACTCGTAAAACTGATTGCCACCCTTCTGGATGCGAAGCAATTCGACGACGTCGAGTCGGAAGCGCTCTGCATCATGACTTGCATGCTTGGCGCCGTGATTATGGCGCGCATCATCCCCGACACGCGCACTTCATCCGCGCTGCTGCGCAGAACTGCCGACACGCTGATAGAAAAATACTGTTGACAGCGAGACTCGGCGCGCATCAGCGGCTGCGGGGCCACGAAGCTAACTTGTACCTGGCGCGGATGCGCTGCAGCATCTCATATCGATCGGGACCGTACGGTTCGGGCGAGCACCAGCAATATTCAAATAAGTGTTCGAACTTCTCGTTAGTGAGGCTCACATCCAGGGCGTGCAAATATTCGAAGGCACTGCCGGCGCCATCACAAAATTCCGGCGACGGTATCGCTTTCTTTTCCTTCCACGCGGACAGCAAACACATCAGCGCGCGGTTGACGCAATCTTCGTTAGTCGACTTGATGGCGCGCTCGTATAGCGAAGCAGCCAGTTGCGGATTGGTCTGCACACCTCCCAAACCGTATTCATAGGCAATTCCCAGATCTATCTGCGCCTCGACATCGCCGCGCGCGATAGCCGATTGAAGCAATGCAATTCCTCTTGCGCCTGACTTGCCATCTCTGTCTTGCGCCAACAACATATTGCCCAGCGCTGCGCAAGCCTGTGGCGAACCATGCGAAATCGCCCGCTCATACCATTTAACAGCCATGCGCTCGTTGTAGCGGTCATCGAGATAATCGGTGAAAATCCCCAGCGCGGTGCTGACGTCTACCAGTTGAATAGCCGGGAAGTGGCGCCCGCTGAAGTTGCCGAAAAGCCAACCAATGACGTATTCCGCATCCGGATTGCCCTGTCGCGCCAGATCAACGGCACAGTTCACATGGTCATCGCTGCCGTGTTTCTCGTCGAAAAGATCCAGCCCGGAGAGGTCCCAGTGCCGAATTGCGATGGCGAGTTCGTGCACGCGGATAGCGGCCTCCGTCGGCAAAACTTTTGGAGTTTGCTTTCTGTCGACCTGCACCCACTGCTGCGGCAGCGGCAAATCGTCGCGATTGGCCAAGAGCGCCGCCGCGAATACACCGGCGCTCACGATTACAACGGCGAGCCAGAGCAGCAACCAGCGCGCGGTCGCGATGTGTGCAATCTGCATGTGCGTTTTAGAATTCGATTGTCTAGTAAAGCCGCAGGTTGCGGCAATCCCAGTGTAGGTGGCGGCGCCGGTGTGGTCAAGGCGGGTTTTCCCTGACTTCGCTCGGTCGCAGTCGTATGGCGGCGCTTATCGTTGCAGGTTATGCTTGCCTGAGAATCGTCGGTCAGTATGGATACTCGGCGCACATGCCTGACAAAAGCAAACCGAGCAAGACGAAAGCGCTGGTCGCACTGGCACTTATTTTGATCGGTGTGGTGGCACTGATCTACAGCGTGCTCATCGAGCCCGACCAGCTGGTTGTGGTCGGCTATCCAATCAAGTTGAAGCACTGGCCGAAACAACTAGACGGGCTGAAGATTGTGGTGCTGAGCGACCTGCATGTTGGTTCGCTGCATATCGACGCGAAGAAACTGCACCGCATCGTGGACGAATCTAATAAGCAGAACCCCGATCTGATTTTGATGCTCGGTGACTATGTCGCATCCGGCAAACAATCGTGCCTGGTCAAACCCGCGAAGTTCGCCGGCGAATTGGGTAATTTGAAAGCGCGGCTCGGCGTGTACGCGGTGCTCGGCAATCACGATTGGTGGTACGACGGCGTCGATGTGCGGCAGTGCCTGGAGTCGGCGCACATAAAAGTGCTTGAAGACACATCGGTGCCACTGGAATCTAACGGCACCCGATTCTGGCTCACCGGGTTGGGCGATCTGTGGACCCGCAAGCCGAGCATTCAACGCGCACTCACCGACGTGCCACCAGACAGCCCCGACCTCTTGATGTCGCACAATCCGGATGTGCTCTGGGCCGTTCCGCAGAGAGTCTCGCTCACCTTGGCAGGGCATACGCATGGCGGGCAGGTATCGCTGCCGTTCATCGGTCCAGTTATTACGCCGACGGAGAGCGGTCCGCGCCACGCGAAAGGGCTGGTTGCGGAGGACGGAAAAGCCATGTTCGTCAGTTCCGGCATTGGCACCAGCGTGCTTCCAATCAGGTTTAATGTCCCGCCCGAGATTTCGGTGCTTCAGCTATACAGCGATGCCAATCATTGACTTCCTCCCCGCCCTAAAGGACGGGGATTCCGGCTGAGCGGTTGATTAGACCGCCGACACGGTGGGTTCCTGCTTCAACGAAGCCGCCGGAATCGCTTCCGGTCTTATGTCTCCTCCACAGGCAATCACGGCGAGCCCCGCCGCGAGTATGTTTCGTGCAGCATTGAAGTCCGCACTGGCAGTGTATCCACACTGCACACAAGAGAACGTCGATTGCACCGACCGACTCTCTGCATCCACGCATTGACACAAAGAGCATTTTTGACTTGTGTATTGAGGTGATACCGCGATTACCGCACCGCCTCTCCAGTTCTGCTTGTATTCCAATTGGCGCCGAAATTCATACCATCCCTGATCCAGAATTGATTTGTTCAATCCGCTCTTTGCCCTGACGTTGCGCCCTGGCTTTTCAACTGTTCCAGAAGCAGACTTGCTCATATTGCTCACCTGCAGATCTTCTATCACAACTATCGCGTGGTTCTTGCTAATCGTCGTTGATGTCTTATGCAGATATTCGCGTCGGATATTCGCCACCTTTGTGTGTATCTTTTGTAGTCTTTCCTTCTGCCTCCGCCAGTTCGCACTGAATTTTTGCTTCCGAGCCAGCCGCCGCTGGCAGCGAGCTATTTGCTTTTCTCGCTTGCGGAAACTGTTGACTGGAGAGTAGTTACTCCCATCAGACATCACCGCAAAGCTCACCACTCCCAAATCCACTCCAACCATCGAGCTTGATGGATGTTTGGGCGCTGATACTTCCTCCTCTGTTTGAATACTTACAAACCAATTACTTCCGTTCCAACTCACAGTCACTTGACAGAACCCATCACCTTGCGACTCTTCCGGTATCGAAACCACCCGAGTTTCGGCAAGAATATTCTGCTGTTGATTTCGTCTAGTTTTATTTGCTTCGGATCGGGATAGCGAAAACTGTCTCCCTTTCCTCTCTTCTTGAACTTCGGAAAACCCGCCCGTCCCGCGAAGAAATTTTCATAGGACCTTTCCAGATCCTTTAGTGCCTGCTGAAGAACTTGAGACGGCGCAGCTACCAGAAATGCACTGTCGCTCTGGTGCTTCCAGGACGTTAGCTCCTTGCACAAACCGGCATAACTGAGCTTTTTTCCACCTTTCTCGTAGCGCTCCTTCTGAATCTCCAATCCCTTGTTGAACACATATCGGCGACATCCTGCTGCACGGCGCAGCAGTAGCTCTTGTTTTGGCTTTGGAGACAGCCTGAATTTAAATGCTCGAAGTTTCCTCATGCTGAACCCTCTGGCAAGCCTTCACTTACTAATACGTCGCGACTTGCAAAAAAGTTCAATGGACTACATAAAATCTTCGGTTAGGCGACTGCGTCGCCCGCGCTGTCCAGCCGCGCCGTAAACGACGGGGCTTTCCGCGTGTTTCAGTAATTTGCGCTTCACAAATAGCAGAAGATTGCCCGCAGAACGGCGAAAATGTGCGATATTGGCATCCTCACTACTCATGACCACAGTTTTTTCTCAATCTTCGATGCAAATTTTCGGTGTGTTGAAAGCTGCACGGTCGAAGGCTGATTGGATTAATGAATAATAAGCTTTTTGTTGGCAACCTCTCCTATAGCGTCACCGAAGAACAGTTGAAAGAATTGTTCAGCCAGCACGGCACAGTGATCTCGGCAAGCTTGCCCAAAGATAGAGACACGGGCAGAGTCCGTGGCTTCGGATTCGTGGAAATGGAAACCCAAGCAGCTGCAGAAGCAGCCATCAAGAACCTTGATGGTCACGAACTGAGCGGCAGACAAATCAAGGTCAACATCTCCACGCCAAAACCGCGCACCGGCGGCCGCTACTAAATCAGGTGAACTAATGAGTATTTCCTGGGGACGCCGCAGGCGTTTTCGTTTTGACGCCGCCGGACCTCTCGGCAACTGTGTAACACCCACAGGTGTGCCGGCCGTGTTTGCAGTCACGTACAAAAGGGACGCCGCCAACAAACCCAAAGCACACACCGTGCTTTATTTCGGCGAAAGTTCCGACGTGTCGAAAGACGCGATCACTCAGTGCAACAACATCCAAGAGTTGTGGCAAAACAAGGGCGGCGGCAGCAGCGAGCTGTTCCTGTTTTTTCACGAAATGCCCAGTTCGACTGCTATGCAGCGAGAAGCCGTCCAATCGCAGCTGGTCTCTGAATACGACCCGCCGATGAACGACGACGAACACTAAATAAGGACTATCAATTGAATACATTTACGCATTTCGGGTTTTCGCAAACCCTGATGGCTTCGTTGTGCGAAGCCGGGTTCGCTGAACCGACAGAAATACAAAGCCAATCAATTCCGCTGATCATGGCAGGCGAAGACCTGATGGCCAGCGCTCAAACAGGATCGGGCAAGACTGCAGCTTATGCATTGCCGATCATCGCAAGACTGCAGCAGGCGCCATCGCGCTCGCAACAGGCTCAACCGCACCAATCTCAACCGCACCACTCCCGCGGCGGCAAACCCCGGGCACTGATTCTGGTGCCCACACGCGAACTGGCGCTCCAGGTGAAGGAACAGTTTCTTCGCTTTGGTCGCGGACTGCGCACTGCCGTCATTTATGGTGGCGCCAGTTTCCACAATCAAACCAAAGTTCTGCAGCGGGGCACGGACGTCATCGTCGCCACCCCGGGACGCTTGCTCGATATGCTCAAGCAAGGTTTCGCAGATCTGCATCATGTAGAAACACTGGTTCTAGACGAAGCGGACCGGCTGATGGACATGGGCTTCATGCCCCAAGTTCGCAAAATCGTTTCGCAAACTCAGCATCACCGTCAAACACTGATGTTCTCCGCCACCATCGACAAACGCGTCGAGCAAATCGCGGCTGAGTTTTTGAAGAGACCCCAAGTGGTGCGCTCCAGCGCCCCGCAAGTCGACGCAGCGTCGGTGAAACAGAACGTGCATTACATGCACGAGTTCGCCAAGGACGATTTCCTGCTCAACCTTTTGCAAGGACTGGATTCGACGTCAGTACTTGTCTTTACCGAAACCAGACGCAAAGCGCACTGGGTCACTGGTCGCCTGCGCGAAGCCAATGTCAGCGCCGAAGAAATTCATAGCGATGTCAGCCAGAACAAACGCGAAGCAATCATGAAACGCTACCGCGACGGTGAGTTCACGGTGCTTGTGGCCACCGATGTGGCAGCCCGCGGACTGGATGTGCCGCAAATCGGACATGTGGTCAACTACGACTTGCCGAACACCGCACAAGACTACGTGCACCGCATTGGACGCACCGGGCGAGCCGGACGTTCGGGCATCGCACATTCATTTGTTTCAGAAGAACAGCGCTATCTGGTGCGCGATATCGAACGCTTGATCGGACGCACATTCGACGGTGCACCGCTCAAGTCTCGCGCAGGAGCCGGAGCAGGAGCCGCCGGCGGTTCCAGCAAACCCCACGGCAGACGATTCAAATCCGGAGCGCGCCGACGCGCCTGAGACTGAGCCTGAGATTGAAGCAGCGGATACTTCTCGCGTAAGCGTTGGGTATCCGCTACCCGTACTTGGGTGGCAAGACCGACGGCGCGCATGGCGCGAATGATCAACCAGGAGAGGTCGTACTCCCACCAGCGCATGCCTGTTTTCGCCGATGAAGGACTGGCATGATGATTGTTGTGCCAGCCTTCGCCTGCAGCCAGAGCTGCCACCCACCAGACATTGACGCTATCGTCTCTGGTGGCATATGACTGATAGCCCAGTTTGGGCAAATGACAAATCACATTCAGCATGAGCGGAATCTGCAACACCGCCACGGAGGCCAGCGCGCTCGCCAGAGCAGCCATCCAGCCGCAGGTAACCAAGAGCAGCACGCGGAAACCGAGCCCGATTGCAAAGACCACCCAGTGGGCGCGATGCCAGTCGCCGTTCTGTTCGAGAAACCGGTAGACGGGGTCCTTCACCAAATCTGGTGACTGCGTCTGGGGATTGACATGCTCGGCATAACCGCTGCCGACGATCCAGCCCCAGTAGGCATGTTTGGTTCCGCCATAGCGCGGAGAATGCGGATCTAACGCAGTATCGACATGGCGATGATGCGCCCGGTGGATGGTCGCCCACCAGATGGGCGAGCCTTCGAATGCCAGATATCCGGGCAAAACCCAGAAATACTCGACCAGCTTGTGACACGCGAACGCGCGATGCGACAACAAGCGGTGATAACCGATGGTCACACCCAGCGTGTGCCAGACGTAAAACCCGAGGAACAAGAATACAAAAACGAGCACGTCGTGCATGACACCCCTTATGCAGCATCTGCCGCCTGCTCAGGATTTAGCAATGCATCGCGCCGAAAACTGTTCGATGAAATCCAATAAGTTCGAACAATTCCATTATGGCACGATAGCGTCAGCGTGGGTGTGAACCTTTGTGTGCGCCCGCGCCCCGTTGCAGGAACTTATTCTTCCCCACCGCCCTTAGCCATATGTACGGTTGCGACTGCCTGACCTTATCAGTATGATCGTCTGGATGATGAAAGCCAATTCTCTGCGTTCTTTACTACTTGTGCCATTACTAATGGTGGCACCGCCGGCCACAATTACTTCGTTGCCGCAACCGGCGCGATGCGAAAGTGCTACGCCGCTGACCGACTACTGTCGCGCGATCGAGGGGCGTTTGAAAAACTCCCTGGTCGGCAATTCGGACTTCAACAAGCCGTACATGGTGCAGTTCAAAGTGAACAGCAAGGGACGAATCATCTACGTCGCGCCATATACACATCCGGAAAAGATGATGACCATCGCCAAGGAAGGTAGCGACGCGGACGTCATTCGCCTCGAAACCGCCATCACCACCGTACGCGAACTGGGAAACCTCGGCCCGCCGCCCAAGTTTACGGACCTCCAGGTCAACAACAAAACAGCCGAAGAGGTCAAAGTCACAGACTCGATAGTCTTTGGTTGCAAGCTGTCCAACAAGCCGGAGGAGGTTTCGGTCTTCATTCCAGCGGTGCTTTCGTACGAATACATTTTGAGGCAGCTGCCAAAAATAGACTGGAAGGAAAATAAAACGTGGCTCGCCGCATTTAAAAAGAGCTCGAAAGCAAAACCCGAAATGTTGTTGTGCTTAGCCGCGAACGGACAGCTGAAGCGCCTGACGCTCACGCACTCGTCAGGTATCAAAGCTCAGGACGACACAGCACTGGCTGCAGTACGTAAAGCGATGCCGTTCGAGGCGTTTCCCGATGGCGGGCCGCGCTCGATGTGCTTTTGGGTAACGTTAACCGGCTACGGCGACAAGTCGGCGGGTATTGCACCGGAGGACTAGCCGGTCTGACCGCGTCGCGGCATGTAACACTGATTTGACACCTGGGACAGTACGCTCCACAGCGCGCATCAACCCAGAGGTCTCCCTGTGTCTCGAGAGCACTATCATCGTTCGCATAGGCACCACCACAGCGAAGGGCATCACGAAAGGCATTCGTCGGGCATACACCATTCACAGGGAAGTGTGCACGAGCTATACGGTCCCCTCCCACCATCGTCACCTTACCGCCACTCACGGGGAACTGACGGTGGGGACCCTATGCGCAGGCTCCCTACGGAAACCACGGCATGTCCGGAGTGGCGTGGGTAGCGCGTCGCCCTGGTGGGTACTAAGTGGTGCGCGCGGTCAATCGAGGTCAGGCGTTGAATCGATATCCCGCACCGTGAACGGTCTCGATGAGCGGTGCCTCGCCTGCGGGCAATTCTAGTTTCTTCCGTAGTCTCATGAGCGTTGTACGAAACGCGCCGGAAGAACTATCGCTATCAGTTTCCCACACACGCCGCATGATTGCGTCTGCATCAAAGACTTTGCCCGGGTTTCTCATAAAGAACTCCAAAAGCGCAAACTCTTTGGGCAACAGATCTAAATCGGCACCATTCATGGTGCCTTTGAGTTTTGGCATCTGGCCGAGCGTAGTGGAACGCGCCCTCGGAATTGCCCGCCATAGCGAGAGGCTGAGACCGCAGGAATGACTTTATCGTTGATCTTCTTGTTGCGGTCGATTTTCTGCGCTTCCAGTTCCAGGCGATCTTGCGCATTAATCAAATACGAAAAGACCAGAAGTTCGAAGCACAAAGGAATGCTGACGAGGATCAGTCCTTTGTGTAGTAGCGTCAGTTTCATCCGAGAACGCCTGGTAAACTCGATACCAGTGTAATTTCTTGACATGAGCAGCGGTTGTGTCCGGTGCGCCGGATTCCGGGATTTGTCGAGCCCTTGCTCGGGGCTTTCGGTCGGCGTAGAATCGAACGGATCGCTACGATCGAATGGATCGCATGGATGAATAATGAGCGATGCGCCCTCCGGCGCAGACAGGGAGTAAACGGCGATGTCGACGTTGGCGATTGTGGCAGTTGTACTCGTCTTCGGTAGCTATATCTGGCTAGTTGCCGCGAACAAAGAAAAAAACAAGAATTCCTCACAAAGTAATTATTTCGATCTCCTCACATTGTTATTTGTCGTGCTCGAATCTCTAGGTAACCTGAACAGAACCTGGTTGCCCCTGCTGACCCTCTTTATTGGGATGGTGCTGTTTGTGATTTCGTTTGTCACGGAGCCGCATAAGGAGCAAACGCCAGCATCCACCACGCCGCCCGCTGCATCAAAGAGCGCTCCCGCGGCAGATACGAAGACAGATACGAAGGCGGCACCGGCGGGCACGACGGAAAAATAGTAGTGCGGTGCGGTGCGCCTACCTTTCGGGGTGTGCGCGCACGCCCTTAGGAAATTGTTGATCTATATGATAAGAGTTAGATTGGCGACCAGCTCAGGAGGCGTGCCCGCAAACGCACTGCTGAAGGCACTTTAGCCGGCTTGCTCTCGTTTTCACCCGACTGAGGGGTCTTATCTTATAGATCAACAATTTCCTAAAGCGCGGAGAGGACACCGCCCGTTTCGCTCGTTTGGCCTAATATCATTGAGCCGCAGACGGAGCCGGAGCGGGGGCGTCGCGCAGGCTTTGCCCGGATGCCTTCAGGTAACGGCGCAACGAGTCGACCGCCTCAGCGTAAGTGCCGGCGAATTCGTTCTTGCCACCGCCCGGCTTCAAGGGCACAAAGGCGTTTTGCTTATTCATTTTGGAACGATACTTCGCTAGCGTCAGCGGTTTCCCGGCGGTATCAAAAGTTTCTTCCGAAACATTCGCCGTGACCACGCCTTTCGCGAAGCTGAAATCACGGATACGCTCCCATCGTTCGACATCGATGATCTTGTTTGTCTTCGTGCTGATGTAAAAGTCGACGCCCGCGCTGTGCTCAACATACTGAGTCGGCGAAAGCATCGAGCCCGTCAACTCGTCATCGTACCTGCGGCGGTAAAGTCCCTCAAATGAATCGTTCGGCAAACCGACGCTGCCACCATAAGCCTTCTGCCATATGGCGCCGGATTTGTCGACCAGAATCCCTCGCACACGTCCGCCCGATATGCCCGGTTCGGTTTTATTGAGCACCTTTGATTTGTGCGTCTTCAAATCCGTCTCCGACAGTTCCGTCATCGGACCATAGCTGAATTCACCGGCGAACCACTTCGGCACTTTGTACCAGATGTTCTCGCCGCTGGCGGTGGGATCCAGCACCTTGTCCTCATCCCAGACATTGCCAGCCTGAAGAAACTCGGGCAGCGGAGGAAACTTCGCCGCGTGCGGAACTTCTCTCCGCCGCTCCGTCTTCGTCACCCGCATCGTTAGCCTGACCGGGCGCACTGTCTGTGATGTATCCAGCTTGGGCTGCAAGGCGACGAGAGGCGGAAACAACTTCACCTTGTAGCGCGACCCAGGACGAGTATGATCCTTCGCAAGCACCTCGCCGGTGACGGCACCGCACAGCACCAGCAGCCCCGCAGCGAATGCCGCCAGCCGCCTCGTCTTCCGGTGCGATTTCGTTAAGTTCGTAGTCACGTGCGGTTCCTTACTTGCGTTGTGGGAGTTTTTTCAATTCGTCCGGAGGACTGCTGCGGTCGAGCGCAGCCATAGCCAAGCCTTCCGAGAAGGGAGCTGCATATTTGAAAACGAGCGGAAGCGCCATTGTCCCAGTTTTGTCGACGAAACCATATCTCTCTACCATCTCTGGGTCCGCCTTCTTGCTGTTCGGATCTTTTTGAACATACATGCCCACGCAGCCAAGCCCTTCGGTGAAGCTTTCGGCAGAAGAGAAGCGCGGCTTGATCACCCAATTGCCTTTCGTATCAATGTAGCCCCAGGTTGCGCGACCCTGGTGCCCTGACTTTTCCGGATCTTCTAGATTCTCGTCCAGATCGATGCACGCCGCAGCTAACCCTTCGTGAAACGGCCGTACGTTTTGGAATTTCTCCGGAATCACCAACTTCTCCGACTGGTCCACAAATCCGAGGTACGGCTGCTTGGCACCACGGGCAATGGCAAGCCCTTCGGAGTAGTCGTCACGCAATCGGTTGCCGTCCTTCGTTTTGATGGTAAGTTCGCGATAGTTCATGTCGTCCAGGTCACGCGACTCGTACTGTTTCTTGACGTCGGCGGAAGGCTCGACTTTCTTTCCTTGATTGTCGATAAAATACGCGGCCGACTCAGACAATTCGTCTCTAACTTCGGCGACTCCGTGATCGAATCTGCCGGCGGTCGCGAACTTGCGCTCTATGACGAAGTTACCAGTCTTGTCGATATAGCCCTCTCGAGAGGTGTCGTCGGTAAATAACGCTGCGCACCCAACACCTTCAATCGCGATTAACAGGAAGGATGCAAAAAACGGCGCCAGTCTATTGCGAATGAGATACGTTTGCTCACTCTTCAAAAGGAAGATGAACATTGTCGTGAATGCCAGAAATGTGAGAATTCCGATGCCAACGGTCACATTCAGAAAAGTACTGGCGGCCTGGGCAGCGCCGCCGATTGCCATCCAGACAAGCATGTACAGGCACATGAAAAATATGAAGCCGCCCACGCACGCCGTCACGGAATGAAGCACCGCGAATAGTATCGCCCTCAACGGCGACGACCCCTTCCTTTCGAAGCCTGGCAAGCGCGGCAACACCAACCAGAAAAACAAGAAGCTGAAAAGAAACAGCCAGATCGGCGCGAGTAGTTTGCCTGCTAATTCCATTACGGTCGGTTCATTCCACTAGAAATTCGAGGTATTCAAGCTTCGCCGCAAGAGCGCTATAGTATGGCAAGCGCGTACGAGGGTAGCCTAGAGTGTTCTTTTTGATCAAGCCGCAACCTTGGCGGCGGTTCCTGGCAGCATGGCTGGTTTCAGTTTTTGCCGCCCTGCCTGCATTTGCAGAACAACCAGACTTTCGCAAGTTGTCGCCCGACCCGAATAAGCGTTTCTCATTTACCGAAGATGGCAAGTACTCGCAAGAGCTAAACATACCGACTTATGAATGGTCGCCGGTGGGGTTCCCTGGCAAAGCCAGGGGTTGCGTAGTCTTCGTTCATGGACTGACCCTGCACGGTCAGCGCTATACAGTGAGTGGCAGAGCCTTCGCTGCTGCGAACTTCTACGCCATCGCATTCGACATGCGCGGATTCGGAAGATGTTATACCGACCCGGAGAATAAGTTCTCCAAGGACGGCGTGTCAAAGCGACGAGTCGACTACGACAGTAGCTTTGATGATCTGGTCAAGCTGGTCACCCTGGTGAAGAAGGACCATCCAAACTTGCCCATCATTCTGGTGGGTGAGAGCCTTGGCGTCACGCCATGTTTGCGGCTCGCTGCCAAACACGGAGATCTGGTCGATGCCATGGTGCTTTCCGGCGCGTCAGTGAGCGTCAATCCACTGATGATATTCAGCCCACAAGCCATCAAAGCTGGTCTCAAAGCCGGCTTCAATCGCAAGTTCAACGTGAAGCTGCAGTTTTTCCTTGATGATCTGGTATCGAGCGACCCGCGCATTATCGAAGAACTGACAAACGATCCATTGATTCGGCAGAAAGTAACAATCCGGGACCTGCTCGCAACGGACAAGTACATATCGAAAAACATTAAGTACGCCCGAGAAATCAGACCGGAGATGCCGATCCTGATTCTGCAAGGCAGCAAGGATCATTGCGTGACTCCAAAGAAAGTCGTGCGACTGACCAACAACATCCGCTCGGACGAGCAGACTTTGCGCTGGATGGACAGCGCCAGCCATGTTCTGCTCGAAACCAAATATCTCAATCCTGCCACCATCGAAGCGGTGGTGGCATTCATTCGCATGCGCGAGTCTGACATGGCTAACCGGGTCAAAGAAGTGAAAACCGATCTAGAACAACTCGGCGCCGGCGGGCTCTAGACCGCAGGCAATTCCCTGTTCCACAGAACTCGCTTTTGCCGGCCGAAGACCGCCTGGTTTACTCCACGCGGAATCTTGAACTGATATTCGAACTCGCTGCCTTTCACCTTGCGATGAAACATTCCTTCAGGCGGAACCGCTACACGAACGAGCACCATCAGGACTTTTGTGTATCGCCTCAACACGAGTTTGGTCGCAATTGGAACCTTAGTTCGCGAAAAATCTCCCGAGATGCGTAGTTCATCCTTACCCGGGATCTTGACGCACTGGAAGTGTTGGATTTCATTTAATTCCGGAAAGTTATCGCCGAAAAATGCGTCAGCCTCTGGCGCCGTCGAAGTTCCAA
This sequence comes from Candidatus Obscuribacterales bacterium, assembly GCA_046328035.1. GTDB lineage: Bacteria > Cyanobacteriota > Vampirovibrionia > Obscuribacterales > Obscuribacteraceae > JBGASG01. The sequence goes on from JAXLXI010000016.1 coordinate 98,756, forward strand.
GGACTACAGTGAGAAGCGTCAGCGTCAGTGCTGCGCGGAAGCGTGTGTTCATATATCCTCAGAGGGGCATAGAATTGCGTTGACCGCTTTCACACTAGCAGGCAAGCGGCTCTTTCACATGAGCGTTATCGAGCCTTCCAAGCGCGGGCGCCCGCGGCGTGGCGGGGGTGCTGCAACCTGCCCTTAGGAAAATGTTGATCTATACGATAAGAGGTGTAAGTTGAGCCCGCCGATGCTTGTGGCTCGTTAAGCCAGTATTGGTGAGCATTTCAGTGATCGATTCAACTATTTGCACGGATTTAGCATATTATCGTATAGATCAACATTTTCCGAAGGGCGCCTTATGCCCCCCTGCGTTGATATCAGCTAGCGGCGATTGCGGCGCTGCCACCAGTGATTAGTTAAGCGAATATCCATGAAGCTACCGCGGTCGGTCATGGCAACGAGCACCTCATTGCCGCGAGCGGTGCCCAGCGGTGTCGAGCTTGATACAAGCCCGCCTTCCTCGAGGGAGGCATCGAAATCGACGCCGCGCAAGTGGAGGGTGTAGCCACCAGCTACGGTACCAGACGTGTTGTAGGCTATCGTGACCTCGCCTTTGGAACGATCGAGGTAGAGGATCTGTCCCTGGTTGCCGTTGCCATCGACTCGATAACCGGACTCCGGTAGATAAATGGGCTCGCCGGCACGGCTTTCGAAACCGAGCATCGTGACTTCGGTGTCGGTAATCGGATTGCCGCGGCTTCCCTTGCCCTGGCTCTTCGGCACGCTGTCGTTCCAATTCCAATCATTGACACGATAGAGCGACCTTACCGTCGGTAGCTGATCTTCGTTGATCGCATGATCTGCACCGAACAAACTGGCCAACTGGGGAGCCTTCGAATCGGTCGGACCGGTGTCGGAAGCGTAGGAAGCCAATCCGGAAACCGGGCTGAATCCCCGCAAGTCGAGGTTCAAGTCCGGATGCTGATCGGCACGAAATCCATCGACTGTTTGCATGTGAACGCGCGTGTCCGCATCCGGCAGATCTTGATTGTTTTCAATCACCGGCTCCGTTGCCGGCGGCTCATCACGGTAAATTGCGCGACCAATGCTTCCTGACTTCGAACCTATGTAGGTACTAATCTGCTGGGGAGTCAACTCCATCGCGCCGCCGTGGTTTGCAGGATCGTTGACGATGTAATTATCACCATTGCGTCCGACAACGGTAATAAAGTGACCGCCATCGTATATGGTGCCTCCTTTACCATAATGCAGTCCGAGGTCTTTTTGGTAGTTTTTCGGATTTCCTGCCAGCACCACCATGTGTCCGGCGTCCAGAGCCGCGTTGAGATCATCGATATTGTCGAGCGTGTCGGATTTGAGTCCCATAGCCTCTGCCGCGGTGTCCATTTGCCCGAGTCCGGTGAGTTCGGAGACATCTCGCCCGCCCGTCATCAGATAGCGCACCGAGTTTACTAGCTGCTCGGGCACGGCGGCGCTGCCATCGATATGTCCGAATTTCGCATCGTCGAACTGCACATCGTAATAGCGCGCGATCATGGCTAGAGACGCGGGACCGCAGTCATTGCTGGAGGGCGGTCCATTGGGATTGAACTTCGAATCTTTGAACTGGCAGATGAAGAATTCGTTCGCCGCGGCTATGGATGCTTCGGGACCCGAGTTGGGTTGGGGATCTGATTCAGGCTCGGGCTCAGGCTCAGGCTCAGGCTCGGGGGCAACTTGAGGCTCCGGTTCGAGTTGCGGCTGCGGCTCCGGCGGACTCGCACCACTTTTCACCGTCTGTTCGGCATACGTGTTCAGCGCTGCCTCGTCGTACAGCTTGAACTCCTGGTCCCACCTGACGCCGTTCCACGCTCGGGGCAGGTCTGCCATCGTAATATTGGTTTTGCCTTCCAGTTGCGCGTCGGGATATCCGTTAAGCACCATAATCCGGTTGCATTCGCGCATAATCGCGTCGTGATTCGATTCCTCGCCCGTGATGGCGCCACGAGCTGCCAGCGCTTCCCGAGCAATGTCATACAAGACCATGCCTTGTTGCAGCGTGTCAGACTGGTCGAGTTGTCCCAGCTTTTGCAACGCAGCATCGCGGTCGGCATTCTCATTGCCGCTCGCGCCAGTTTCGTCCCGGCTTGGATCCCCCGAATAAGCATACGGGTCCGAGAGCGGCGGCACATCCGTGCTGCCATCATCGGTTTTTAGTCTTGGGACCTCGGTATCGAGAGGTGAGGCATCAGCTAGAAGCACGCCAGAGGAGGCATCCGAATCGGAACCCGGGCATGAGAGTTCACCCGCCGACGCGGGACAGTCCCACTGAGCAGTGGACATAGTACTGATCTCCACGGAAAGAGTTTGCTGCAGCCAATTGGGGCAGGTTGCAGGATGAGATTGCGGGGCATTGCTCACCCATATTAGGGGCGCCAGTCATTTATGTCCAGTACGCAATACCGCACTCCTTCGTAAGAACCGCATCTCCGAATGCAACCCACTCCCTCGAATCCAACATGGCGGCACCACTCAGGCCGCGAGCGACGAAGTTTGCCAAAAGGAGTGCACGAGATGGGAGAGATCGATACTACAAACATCGAAAGCAGATCGCCGGCACCAATAACAGACGCTGGGGCTCTCGGACGCGAGGCCGGGAAATTGCTGCTCGCCTCGGCGAGCGCCGCTGGCAGCGCAGACGTTCCGGGATCAGGCAGCGCTCCCGCCGGCGATCCTACCGCAGAAGAAATACTGGCGAACTTCGATCTCATTGATAAAGATCGCAATGGCTGGCTGTACGACATTGAAATCAAAGGTGCCACCACGTCTGCTTCGCAAGATCTGCGCAGAATTGGAGAGTATCTACAGAACAACCCGACCATCAGAGGACTGGTTTGGGATGTAGACGTGGACCCCGACGGCAAACATGCCTTCTATGACGGGGTAGGTGTCACGCGCAATGACCTGAAAGCACAGGCTGCGATCGAAAGAGGAGACGAAGCCGAATTCCAAAGGCTACGGCAGGAGGGGCTCGATCGTCAGAAGGCCGATTCGCATCGCCGGAATCGCCGACAACCATTCACTCCGCCCCAGATCACCATTCCTCCGGAACTCCAGGAGATCATTGATTCATTGACAGGGCATCAGTGAGGCTCTTCCGAACAACAGCAACACGCATGGTGTCATTGATGCCGGACGTTGTGTAGGTGCGCAGTTTTGCGGGGTTTCCTCTCAATTGCGTGCAAAATCGTTGAGGATAACTGGCACTCAACAACATGCGATCGTACGACGCACCGCAAAGCCATGCCGCATCTTTGTCACCCAGCATCAACGCACAAATCGCCAACTCGTGTGCCGATGCGTAATCCTCAAATTTATGTCCGTGCTGAAAAACAAGAGCGGCGTTAGCGAAGTCATTTGCCGTGTTCAATGCATTCTCGGTCGCAACTATTTCCTTCATGCGCATCAGGCGGCTTCGATCGGCTTCTATTAGTTGATTGAGCTCGGTTTCGGTGAGATCAGTCCAATTCGAGTGGCGCATTTCCTGATCCGTCTGCATCAATTGCGAAACCTCGGCGTTATCGGCATCGGCAGCGTCGCCGGTCGCCGGCGGCAGCTCATTCTTCTCCGCGACAGCGAAGGTTCTTAAAACGCCGATTGAAGCGGTTCTCTGCGGGTCGGCCCCGGACTCCCAGCGTATGCGGGCGTCCCTTCCAGTTGCCCGGATCAAAGCATCCCAGGCCCATGGAATGTGTGTCACAGCAACTCGATCACCTAGTGACACAGCAGTCAGCAGCAGCTGATACTTCAGCGCACCGGCGTCCATGTCGTCGCTGTAGACATGTTGTACGAACGCGCCAGCCTTCCCGAAATCCGCGGACGTCTTGAGGCTGTCTTTCTGAACGAGCTGTTCGATTGCGGAATTTATGAGTTCCGCATTTGCAAACAGTGCGTCGTAGCCGCCATCTTGCATCAAAGCCGAAACATACGCCTCGATTTGATCGATGGTGGTGAGTTCAGTGTCCATCCCATAATTTTACACTTTTGCCAGCCTCGATTTGCGACAATAGAGGCAGACAAGTGTTGGGAGTCAAGCGATGAAACTGGTAGTAGCGATAGATGGCGAGCAGAGCGCAAGCAGCGCTCTTGATTTTATGGTTAACGAAAAATACCCCGCCGAGACTGAAGTGCATCTGGTACATGTGCTGGCACCCGGATTTGCCGATGTCGGAGTCGAAGGTATTCCTGATCGCGCGGCCGAAGAAGTCAGCGAAGAACAGTCCGTTCTAAAAAAAAATGGCGCAGGCTTTGAAGGACAAATTGAGTATCAACGCGAGCACCGAAATCGTGAAGGGCGAAATTGCCGATGCGATTGCGGATGTGTGCAAGCAAGTCGGGGCAGAGTCTGTGTTGGTGCCAAGCCACGCTCGCCACGGATTCAGTCGCCTCTGGTTTGGCAGCGTCGCCGATGAAATCGTTGATGCGACACCGTGCACGGTGATTGTCCTGAAGATGCCGGTGCGCTAAAGAAGACGCTCTAAGAGGTCGACCCGCGCTTTAGTCTTGATATGGAGTGATATCACAGCCTTCAGAATTCTTCTGCGAAGTACTAGCAATGTTTTGCGATAATCGCCGCAGGAGCTTTGTTTGCCTGCAGGTACGCGTTCACCTTAGTCATGTCCCACTTCGCATAGGGACCGGTTCGCAGACTGCGCAGGTCTGAGACTTTCTCTTGTGTATCGCTCCGGAAGTCCTCAACGATTTGGGCGACCAGGTCTTTGTCCCGAGCCGCTTCAGGCGGATACTTAAGCGTGACTGGCGGCCACACAGCCGCTATCACTTTAACCGGCAGCGGAATAAAACTCAGAGGGAAGGGCAGCCACGGAAATAATGGTGTCAACGGGAAGTAAGGCCACTTCAAAAGTTTCGCTAGCGGGTCGCAATGCGCCAGGATCGGATATATCTCTTCACCGCCGATGGTGACGACCTGGATCAATGGCGACCCGGTTTCAATGGCAGCCCGCACGAAGCCCGCGTGGAAATCCTCCAGGTGATACCGGTTTTTGTACAATTTACCTGTGCCTTGCTCCGCCTCCGGATAGAGAAAAACCAGTTCCTCGTCGCGCAAGAGTTTCGTCGCGATTCCGTAATCAGGCGGGACGCAACCAAACCCGCGCAGCGCATCGCCTATCTTCGGTATGTTCAGCAAAAATTTTGTCACCAGAAATCGGATGCGACGCGGATCCGAATGTTGGTTGACGAACCCGTCGTAGAACAGAAAACCATCCACCGGCAAGCCACCTGAGTGGTTGCCGAAAAGCACAGCTCTGCCCTCTTTGGGAATGTTTTCCAGTCCCCCGACCTCAACCTTGAACCAGTTCTTATAAAGGAAGTTGGCAAATTTCTCCACACCTTCATACGCAGCGGGGCAAAAGCCGTACTCGTCAACGTCGTGCTCATAGCGCCTGAAAAAGCGTCGTCTTGAATTGGATTGCTCAGTTGGCATTTTTGACGTTAGCTCAGCCATTCAATCGTTCCTGGAGCTGGGGATACCGGGATAGGACTGACAAAACAGCTGCTCAGTTCCCGCGGAACTTAACTTTCGGCGATCCGTCCAACCGCGTACCTTTGGCAATCATCTTATTAATGAACACGGAACCAGCACAATCACCGCTTGACGCTGCCAACTTATCTGCCGCACGGCTCTCCGAGAATGACGTGCTGAGTCGATTATTCGCACCGGCGAGCAATTTGCCTGAACCGCGGAATGAGCAGGCGATTGTGGTCGTTGCTCATGGCAAACCCGAGCGCGCGGTCACGCACCACCAGATCGAGAATCTGATTGCCTACGCCGCTGAGCAGCTAAAGGAACGAGGCGTTTCCCGGGGCGACAAGGTGGTGTTCTTCGGGGAGAATTGCCCGGAGTTCACTGCCACGATATTGGCTTGCTGGTCGTTGAACGCGATGGTTCTTGGTCAGATCGTCAAAGCATCCATCGTTCTGCTCGACGAAAAGATCGGGGACAAACTGAAATCCGACAGCGAGAGCGAAAAGCTCAGCGCGCAACGAGAGTTACAGCGCCGTTTCAGAGCTTTCTGCAAAGAGCAGTTACCACGCTACTACCGCCCGATGGACTGGGAGTTCCTCGATCCTCACGACAGCTTGCCCAAAACACTCGCCGGCAAGACCGACAAGAAAAAGATGTAGCTCCAGCCCGTGGCGCCCAGTCTGAGATTTGCCGAAGGCAGCAATAAACATAGTGTGCTAAGTTCGGTTGTCACATTCAGACGGGCGACGACACCACCATTAATGGATGCTCGTCGGATATCCAAAAGATATCCGCATCGCCATAACTTCCTCAGGAGAAGAACCGAGAATCATGAGTAATCGTAAATTGATGCTGTCCGCCACCCTCGCCTTGAGCACCCTGGTCACATCGTCCTCCGGGATGGTGGCGCAAGCCAAGGACGCTGTTCGCAAGACTGTGCAGCCAGCCTTCTCCGATCACGTCTTCAAGGGAACGGTTTCGACAGTCGTCAGAGACGGCGAAAAATGTCTTCTGGACGGAAGTTATGTCAAAGCCCAAGACGACTTTCGCAAAGCGTTGAATGAAAACTCCAAGGATATCAATGCTCTGTGCGGATTGGGATTTGCACTGGCGTTGCAGTTCAAACTCGACGGCGCCGATCAGCAGTTTTCAAAAGCTCTGGCGATCGAGCCACAAAGCCCACTCGCACATGTCGGCGTTGCATTCACAACTTTGAACAGATTGCAGTCTTCTTCAATGAGCGTGATCAGTCAGCGCAATTCGCTTTTGACCAAGGCGCAGTCGGAGTGCGACCTGGCGTTGCGCAGCGATCCGAACATGCCGGAAGCATTGATGGTGCAGGGCATGGTGCAACGCGCGCAGGGCAAACTCGATCTGGCGAAAGCAAGCTTTTCCAAATCGATTGCACAAGAACCGATCTTCTCCAACGCGTTCGTATATCGCGGATTGATCTCCCTTGAGCAGGGCGACCTGTCGTCGGCGGTGGCTGATTTCAAGGAAGGCATCCGTTTGCGGTCTGCCAACTCCACTGCTCATTACGCGCTCGGCAAAGCCTATTTCAAACTCGGACAACTCGACGAAGCGTACAAAGAACTCAACACGTCGTTGTCGCTCAACAACAATAGTGCACCATGTCACATCGCCATGGGTGATGTGTATCGCGCCCAGGGCAATACGGTGGCGGCGGTCAAGGAATACAATGCCGCCATCGCGGTGAAGGCTGAATCGAGCGATGCATATCTGCACCTTGCTGATGTTTATGAAGGTCGCGGCGACCTGGAACTGGCTTCCGCCAATCTGCGTTCCGGATTAGCTATGAGTCCGGACAGCGTCGATCTGCACCGTCGGCTCGGCGACATCTTACTGCGCAACGAGAAAATCGACGATGCGCTCAAAGAGTACACAACCGTTCTCGGTTATGTGCCGAATGACGTGGGCGCCATTAACGGCATGACCACGGCACTCATGTTGAAGAGCCAGAAAGAAGCATCTGGTGCCTTCTTCGTATCCAACAACTTTGAAGCGGCGGATCGCATGATCCAGCAAGCCATTCAAATGAGCCCGAACAATCTCGAGTTGCGCCTTGCAGAAGCGAAGTTGAGAGCGCTTTCCGGACAGCCGGTCAACCTGTCAACCGTCGGTTCGCCATCCAACGATGCTGAACGCATTGCTTACGCGCAGGCACTGCTTGCTCAACTGAAGTTTCAAGAGTCGAGCCAGATGATGAACGTCGTCATTCAAAATTGCAACAACGCAAAGGACACATTCGCTGTCGGTGACATGGCTTTGTTGACGCACGATCTCGATAGCGCCGCTGGTGCCTACACCAAAGCTGCGTCATTCCCGGGACCGGACAACAATGCTCGCTCGCAACGCGGATTGGCTGCAGTGGCAAAGACTAAAGAAACCGCACGCAAGTCTTTGACACTGGCGACGGATCTGGCTCGCAAGGGTCAACTCGCGAGTGCGATCGACAGCTATCGCGATGCGGCATTCAACGATCCACGCAAGGCTGAGGCGCACCTCGGGCTCGCCGAGTCGCTGCAAAAGTACGGCAAGAAAGACTCCGCCTCGCTCCGCGAGGCGAGCATGCACTACAACGCATACATCGCTCTCGAGCCCAATCTGCCTGAGAAAGAACGCGAGAAGATCGCCAACAAAGCTTCGACCTGTCAGGAGAATGCATACAAGATCGATCACGGTCAATCGACTTCGAAGATCTCAGCCATCTTCCAGCCGATCGGCAACTTCAGCAAAAAGGTCGGCAGCAGCATCCGCGAAGTCTTCGAATAACTCGCGATCTAGTTCCAAACCACGATCGGGGTGAGCGCCCGCAACGCGCAGGGCTCGCCTTCAAGGTATGCTGACAGCGGCTGCTCCATCAGCCGGGTGCCAAGGAATATGATTCGCGCACCATCCGACTCGGGCTTGATCGGCGCCATGATCTTCTCGATTTTTTCCAGGGTGGCGTCCACGCGACTGGAAAACGATTCGAAGTACTGGCGATGACTGTTTATCAGGTGCGGAAGCATAGCGAAGGCGGTCAGGTATCCGAGCGCATTCTTGCTGCCGAAGTCATTGCAGTCGTTGATTTTGCTCAAGTCGCGCAGGAATGCCGCGTCTGTCTTGGCGCCGGTCACCTCATTAAGCAGAACTATCGCGTCGTGGCTATAACGTTCGTTGGTGCGATACTCGCCGAACTGCTCGCGTCCAATCAACTCTTCGAGAAGCCAGCCGACAGCGCAGCGACCGCCTTTGCGATCGAAGAGTTTTCTAGAAATTGGACGGTAAGGCAAAACAAAGTCCATTCGCATGCATCCCTCTGCCCAATAGGGCACCACGCCAATTCACAGCCAAATGAATCACTAACGCCTTGCGGCACGGAGCTCAGAGTATTTCCAGTATAGATTCCAGCCCGAGAATGCGGGCATTTGCCGGGTCGTTTTGCCGATATCACTGCAACACACAGCAGCAATCAGCAATATTTCGACATTAATTGCGCTATTGTGTTTAGACCTAGACCGCACGGAGTACAGGTTTTGACTAAAGCTAATCGGGTTGCCATCGCAGTTGCGGTTTTCAGCGCTCTCTGCGCCGCCGGCGCGCGGGATTCGGTCCTGATCGCTGCAGTCCAGGCGCAAACCTCCGCTGCGGTTCCATCTAAAGCAAGACACACAGCTGACATCGACGAAATGGTCTCCGGTGGAGATTTCGGCGACGCCGTGGAAGAGTCGAGACGAGTTTTCGCTGCTTCTCCAAACAATCCAATTGCTTGCCTGAATTATGCTAACTGTCTTCGTATGTGCGGTCGCCTCGCAGAAGCGCGGGACATCTATCAAAAGTTTCTGGCGAAGTTTCCGAACCACTCGCAGACAGAGTTGGTCAAGGGCTCGCTCAAGGTTTTGAACGACGATCTCGAGCATATCCCAGATCAGTGGAAGAACAAACTTTCGCCCCGAGACCTGTACCTGATTGATTCGGTGCGTGCTGGTGTTTATCGCTGGGACCGCACGAAGATGCCTTTGAAGGTTTACATCGGACCCGACGCGGCGGGCACCAACTTCAGGCAGCAAGCGCACAATGCCTGTGATCACTGGCAAACTGAATCGAAAGGTCTGGTTTCGTTCGTTTTGGTCCCAACACCGCAGCAAGCAGACGTTGAGTTTCTGTTCACCAACGACTGCAACAACAAGGATGTATCGGATCGCCAGGGTACTACCAAAAACACTTTCGATTCTAAAGGCGGAATCACGCACACGCAGATTGTTTTGCTGGCTGTCGATCACCTATACAAAAAAGCTATTTCAACACAGCTTTGCGAAATAGCAGCCACACACGAACTCGGGCACGCGCTGGGATTGCGACACAGCATTTCCCCTGACGACATAATGTTTTCCACGGCGCTCAGAACGCGCAAGCCGGGAGCGTTTGTTTCCGCCGGTGACACCGACCTTTTAAATATGCTCTACACATTGCCACCCCACGACTTACTGGGCAAAGCGTTGACGGCATTGCAAAATGCGAATCTCACTGACGAAACGGCGATTCTGCTGTTAAAGTCAGCCGCTGCGCGAGCAGCGCAGAATGAAGGTGATACCAGACATGCAGCGGAACTTCTCGAGCAGGTCTATCAAACATATAAGCAGGCGAAGCGTCCGCAGGAAGTTTCTTTAAAACAGCAAATGTCGTATGCGATTCGTTCAGCCGCCCGCGATTATTATCTGTTGAAAGACTATCCAAATGCCGAGCGCTGCTACCTGCTCGCTCGTCAGGAATTGGAGAACGGAACGGATAAACCAAAAGATCAAAAGGAACTGGCCAAAGTCATAGGGTACATCGCTTTCTGTTGCGGCAAGCAACAGAAAGATGGCGAGCAGACGTCGCTGCTCAATCAGCAATTGACCTTGCTGCAACAGCTGAATGATCACAGTGAAACCACCGCACTCTGCCTGTTCAGACTGGGCCGACTGGCGCATCACAAGGAGAACTATGCCGAGGCTGCAGACTACTTCGACCGGGCTTGCGACGCATACAAGAAGGCTGGTATCAACAATCAAACTTCCATGCGTTGTGCCACCATGTCCAAAGAGATCAAGAGCTATCTGGCAAAAGTGGGAAAAGTTGCGCCGCAATCAGCTACTGATGCTGACGGCTACCACAGCTACGACGCTTTCGATCAATGGTTCATCCGTAATCGTGATTGGATAAGGCAGAATCCAGACAACCCGAAGACAGCCGAGTGGGCTCTCAAGCTGCAGAAATACTACGGAACGACCGACATCGACAAAATCAATGCCATGCTGAAAGCGCGCGGGCGCTAAGGTCCTTGGCACCGCAGTTATCCAGCCAATTCACGTGGGACGCCGCGAATCCCAGGGACTCGGGACACTCTTCTCAAAATAGCGCTCAGGGACCGGCACGCCCATAGCCTCTGCCAGTCCCGCAACGGATTCTTGAAACTGGATGATGTGCGGTCGCTTTCGCACGTCCCGCTCGAGTGCACCCGCCAATGCTCCGACGGCAGCCGCGTCCAGCCCCGGACATCTTTGTGATAGCAGCGCGCGCACGTCGCCGCCGAACTCAATTACTTCCGATGACTGAATTGCTTTTGTCGAAAACAAGTTAGATATCAAAAGCGCCAGCGAGTACAAATCCGCAGCCGTCCCGATGTCTGCCGGATTGTCCCGGAATTCCGGTGCGGTCAACAGCCGTGCGTCATTGCGAATGAACTTGGAAATCGGTGTGACGAACTCCGGATGATACGAGATCTGATTAGATTGCTGAATAGTCCACATCTCACCGAGCCGAATCCGATCGCCCTTCTTATAGACGGTGGATGGACAGATCGCCAGATGACAGACCCCGGCGCGCGCCAGGTACTCCACACACTTAACCGCGCCAAGCGCCACGCTCATTGCCCGCTGAGGCGTCGCCGCCAACTCGTCACTCGACAGGCGCGAAAGCGGAACCCAATCATTATCCATCGCCAGGATCTGACAGTAGATATCGCCGCTCCACTTAGTACTGACAGGAGCGACAACGAATGTTTCGTCGAGTGACTTGGCATGCTCGGCAGTCAGCGACAGTCCGCGCAACAAGTCATCGCCGCCGGTATCAACAATGTCGGCTACCATCATCTCGCCGGAACCAAGTTTCTCAACGCGCTTGCGCACACCAATCAGTCCGGCGGCGGACTCATCGGACAAAATCCGAAAGCCCAGTTCACGAAGCGAGTTGTCTATCGAGTCTTGCATTGTCATTGGGTGCGAACGTTAGTGACTTTACCAAATTTCTTGTGTTCAACGAAGTATCGCGCGCGTGCCATGATTTTATCTATCTGCCCCGGAGAGAAGCCTTGCGCTTTCAGTTGATTTGGTGTTTCCGGATTATCAACGAACTTCGACAATTTTGCCAGACTGGCTTGGCTGATGGGAGCCTCATTGAGAGTCGCATAGATATCGTTTGTCACCCAGTCCTTTCTGCGCTGAACGAAATAAGGCACCGCAGCGTCATCCAGAGCGTAAGCCACATCCAGGTTTCTCACTGTCTTCAAATGCCCTGATGCATCAGTGATAATCATGAAATTGTCCGCATGATCATCGAAGTCGCCGAGCACATTGCGCTCGATGATTGCTTGTTCCATGGCGGAACGGAACTGCGCGAAATCGCGATCGTTTCTCACTGCATTCAGCCTTGCCGGATCCGCCACCAGTCCCTGAAATCGATCAAGTGCAGCGTTCAACGATGGATCATGCGCGGCTCGCTCGGACAAACTCTTCAACAATGCATGCGGGTCTGATGATGGCTTCATGATCAGCTCCAGTTCTTCGCGACAAGGCACAAATGCCGCCTCTCCACCCACGGCCTGATGCGGGTAGAGCTTGGTTTCGATGAGCTTCGGCAGTCCTTTCTGAACCGGCTCACCTTCCCATTTTTGAACAAAACCTAAAACCTCATGTCCCTCGATATTGAGCTTGCGAATCGCCGACGGCGGATAGCCGTTGTCGAAGCCCATTTGCTTAAACAGCGACTGAGCCAGAACCTCTTTCTGCATCCTGGCTGTATCTTCCGCCGATAGATTCGCCCGGAACACCACATCATAAGAAGTATTGGTCACCGGGTCCCGGCAGGTCGCATGATACCAGAGCAACTTTTTATCCGGGTCAGTCTGAATGCGCTCGCCCAGCGTTATCTCGCCTCTGCCCAGCGCGGCAATCTCCGGGTCGCCGTGAGAGCCAAGCAATTGCTTGGGCGTTGCCGAGACGATCTCAGGATGCTCGGTCTTGAGCTCGCTGATAGAAACCGTTCTCTCTTCTTTGACGGAAGAAACAACAAACGTCTCGTTCGGCGGGCGCCCGTCGATGCGCACTATCTTGTATTGCCGATCCTGGGAGTCCCACATATTGGAACCCTCACGCAGATCGCTGATGAAGCTCTCCGACCGTCCTAACTTGGACATCAAAGCCTTGCGGTCGAACGACTCGACACGCAGTTCGCCCAGACTGACAATTTCATTGTTGAAGGCCAGCACCTTCCATTCTTTGCCCTGGTACATCAACTGCTGCTCACGCTTCAAATTGATAATGTGCAGCGCCGGCTCATTCTCAAGCCCGAGTTGATAGTCAGGCGCTTCGACACGTTCGACCGGCGCTACGCGTTCGACCGGTTCGCCCGCCTCCACGCGATGCATCTTGCCGGTGGTGTGATCGACAATGACGGCCTGCCCATCGTCAGTGACCTGCAAGTCGCCTTTGATGTCGACGTTGCTGTTGGGTTCGTGGAACGTCTCACCGTCGCGTGTCTGGAACTTCAAGTTTTCGGACTGGACTTCCACAACTTCCTCGCCGGCGAATCGACCTCGGGTTGCCTTGACGACTTTGACAGCGCCGTGAAAAACCGTATCCAGAATTCCGGCAGAAACCGCACCGATCAAAATGCCCTGAATCGCCTGCTTGGCGAGATCTTTGTGATCCTTGTCGAAGATGTGCGTGGAGACTTCGTTGAGTCCACCGCCAGCACCACCGGCAGCCATCACCAGTCCCCTCTCGTACAGCGCCCTGGTGAGCGCGTTGCGCGCCAGCGGCAAGGTGTTTTCAGCGAGTGTCTTATTCATCAGCTGAGCGAGCTTCTCCTCGCAACCCGGCGCGGCATATTTCTTTGCTAGCTCGGCGAACTCCTTCTCTGCAATGCCGGGAGCACTTTTGGCACCATGTGCGAGTATGTTTTCCGATGCCTTGACCAGTTCCCTTTCCAGCTGCTGCTTTGTCACCCCTTGGGCCAGGAGTTCGGCATTTTCTTTGAGGAGGAAACCGGCTGTGCTGCTCGCCGCCAATTTATTGATGCCGAGCATCTCAGGTCCGAGCACCGCCACCAACGTGCTCATGCCGCCGGTGAAGATGTCTTTGCCGGCTGTCATTGGATTAGCCTGATAATTACCGCCCTCCAGAAGCGGTCGCATGGCAGCCTTATACGTGCCGCCAACCGCCATCAAGGTGACATAGAGTTCCCAACTCCCACCGGCGGTGAATGGTGCCGCCACACCAGCCGCGACACCAATCGAGGCGTCGGTAAATTGACTGGTGAACTCATGGTTTTGCATCGAGTATTGATGCGATATATCAGAGCCGGACCAGAAGAGTTTCTCGAGCTGTTCTTGTTTCTCCACAGAAAGCCGGTCGACGTCAGAGCCGTTGGCTTGTATGTAACCGTAGATCTTGTTGAGGTGATCTTCGCGTTGCACAGCAGAACTGTTGGACAAACCAGTCATCAGCGGATCGCCGATTGCACTCGAATGATCTTTGGCATCGAAGCGGGCACCATAGAAGTCAGCGCGCGCGTTGTGCTCCGGCGACAAGAGGCGCAATATCTCAAGCCGGTCCAGAGGATCGACTTTGCCTAGCAGTTTCGCATCGAGGTCCTGCTGGTACTTGTGGGCGAACTCACTTTTTGTTTCGCCAAGATTCATGGTTGGGTCGTTGAGTAAGCGGCGCACGTCTTCGACGGTTACATTGTGCGTGCCGTCAATGAACGCCTTGAGAACATCGCAAGGACGCGCTTCGGGCGGCAGATCCATCTTGGGCTGCGCGGACTCCGCTTCGGGCTTCTGAAACCTGATGCCCAGCGATTCGGGCGTGACAAGTTTGGACTCCTCGAAAGACTTGGCGTTCAGCTTGGTATCGATGAAATAGCGGAGGGATTGATCCTCCAGCGAACCGTCTTTGAGAAAGGTGTTGAGCGCCAGGTCCAGTTGCTTGCGATAGAGTGGATCCTGATGAATTGCGTTCCAGTCGTGCTCGCTGATGTTATTAACGGCCTGGAGCATCCTATTGGTGTCGTGGTGCTCGTTGATGCGCAGCCCGGTATTGAACACAGGAATGCCGTCGTCGTGAAGAGCAGCAAGCTGAGAAATCAGACTACCGCTGCCTCTGGTGATCTGCGCTTCCCACATCGCCACCTCGCGCGCGGTGCCTGCAGCTTGCAATGCTTCATGAATGCGGGAGAATGTAGAATTTGGCGACGGCGCAGTTGTGTCGCCTGGTGCCTTCGCCAGTTCCGCCTGCATGCCCTTGATAAATTCCTGCCGTTCCGCATCGGAGATGTGTTCGACGGCGAACGCGATGTGTTCTTTATTGGAACCGTAGAAATGCGTATCTCCGTGAATCAGAGTTGCGGTGCTGATGCCACCGTCGCGAACATAGTCAGACGCAATCTCCGCACCGGAATCGCCGAACTTCTGTTTCATCTCAAGTTGCTTGGCCGGCGTGCTGTACTCTTTGCGCACGGCTTCCACTGCCGGGTTGGCAGTGTTGACGAACGCCTCGTTGAAGATGTCGGCGTTGCCGTAGTTCAAACCAATTTCGGCCAGGTTGCGCACATCAGCCTGATCGAGATTGGCTCCCTTCTTGATATAAATCGCCAGCGCATCGCGCGTCGCCTGGGAGATATTAGGATTGTTCAAGAGAGTGGATGCCAGGGACGGCTCGCCGGGGTGGGCGTTCGCGTAGCTGTTGAAGAGCGCGCCGAGATCTTTGGGATGCAGCGTGCCGAGAGTTTCTCGCAGTTGCCTCTCAGCGAACGACTGATTGGCAACGGCGTTAAATCCGGCGACCATCTGCCCAACCGAGGACACATCTTTGATATTCGACGGCAGCGGTGCAAACTGTGCATAACCGAGAGTACCGGTTGTATCTGAGAGAGTCTTGCTGAAGTTGAGTGTGTCCAGACTGCGCTCGATAGATCCAAGATCGTCGGCGTGACTGGTGCCGTCACGATGCAGCAACGCTTGCAATTGCAGGGAGTCTTGCGGCAACATTCGTCCAGCTACATCAGCTTGGAATTCAGTTTTGTACTCATGACGGTAGATCGCCATGATTCGCTCGCGATCGGCACTGTTGAGCGGATCCAGTGTGTTTAAAACTGTCTTCGCATCAACGACCGGCACGCCGAACACGTTCGCATTGGCGGCATCATGGAGAGTTTTGGCAGCAACTTGCAACGCTTCGTCGTTGAGATGCGGCTTCTGCGCGGCCGTGTCGGCGACTGTCGCTTCTGCCTGCTCGGCTCGCATCTTATTTTGCAAGAACTCGATTGAGTTGTCCGCTTGTCCATCTTTGTGGGCGATCAGCTGTCCGCGCGCACCGTCGCTGGAGGCATCGCCGTCAAGCTGTGTGGTCTGCGCCCCGAACGGGTTGGCGACAAAGTCCTTTGCTTTGTTCAACATGTACTCGATGGAAAACTTGCTTTGCAGCTGCGCCGCTTCTTCTTCAGAGGCGGCGCCATCAAATATTTTCTTCAACCCGTCGAGAAACGATTGCCGCGGTGCGGGCGGGCGCGCTCCGTTCGCCGTGTACTCGATGCCTCCGGCTTTGTCCTCGATCACAAACTCGGAAACCGGAGCAGCGCCGCCCAACTTTGCGTCATCGTGCTTGGTCAGCTTTTTGTCGTCGGTTCCGGAGAACGTGGTGAATTTCTTGGTCGGCTGGGCTTGTGGCTCATCGGCGATGGCCTCGCCCGCCACCTTTTTGGTCGTAGTCGGACCGCGATCGCCTTCCTGCGCAGCATCCAGGCGCTTGTTCGTGTGATCCGGGTGATGTTCGTCACGAGCCATGGCGAGCCTCCCGCCACTTCATTCCCGATCCTATATATGTCAAAACCCGAGAAAAGCCCAGTTACGGTCAGCCCGTCACTTAACGTGCACGGTGACGCTTTCGTAAAACGGGATGTCTTCGATCTTCTTGTAGGGTTCACTGTTGTTCGAACGCAGGATCACTTTGTAGATACCGGGATGGGAGTAGGTGTGGGTGAATTTTTTAGTCTCGCGCACGAGAAGTGTGCTGCCGTTCGTCGCGCCCTGATCGGGTTTGGAACCATCGCCCCAATTGAGACTGTACGAGAATCGCCTTGGATGATTGACCAGATAACCGAGCACCACGGATGCCGCACCACCACTAGTCGGCGTATTCGAAATGACGTGCAGGCGATCGGAGATGGGCACATATTCGCGCGTCATCTTGAACCACGGACTGCTCTTCGTCATCTGCACCGACCCATCGGCGGCGGTGGCAGTCACCACATAACGAAACGTCGTCTTCCCAGCCACCAGCGCTCGATCGTAAGCCTCGAAAGACGGCGGTTGAAAGCTGGCCGCTTCCGCCGGCTGATTGTAGGCAATTTCCTTCTCGACGCCGTGGGCAATGACTTCATTCTTTTGATCGACCAGGTCAACCTTCAACTTGATTGCTCGGTCGGTGGCAAGTTTCCACTTCACGTCCGGAAAGACCTGGTATGTGTACGTGCCACCACTGGGTTGCAGCACGTCCAGCGTGACACCAATTTGTGCTGGTCGTCCTCCGCTGGCACCGCTACTGCCGCCGGACGGTGCACCTTGGGCTGAAACAGTGACCGTGTTTTCGCCGATCCAGTCGTGAATCGGCCGATCCACGTAATCGAGATGGACAATCGATGCCCGCACTCTATAAGTCCCCGGCACCGTATATGTATGCGTACCAAGTGGACCAGGTTTACGCTTCTCGGTCATATCGCCGGGCTGGCTCGAGCCATCGCCCCAGTCAATCCACCAGCCAGGATTGCCAAATCCATAGCGGCCGTCCCACTTGAGAAACTTCTCGCAAAACTTCTGAGGCCCCGTGACGCGCACCGTTAGTGGTGCCGCTCCCTGAACGGCACTTAGCGAAACCAATTCCGGATCAGGGTCGGTCCATCCCTGAGCAACACTCAACGACTGCGCAAAACACAAGGCAATCAGAGTGGCAAGGATATGCCGCAGCATCAGAGACCGACCCAGGTCTTCGTATACTTCTCTGCTTGCCTGACGGTGCGTTCGATCCAGTCGCGAGTGAACGCGGTGGGATGCTCGTGGAACATCTCCATACCCTTGAAGCTGCGGATTGCCGAAAGAGGAATCGCATCGGCGCCGGTGGGAAGCAATTTCAAAAGCTCCCTCGCCATGGCGGCGCGTTTTTTGGAGTCCTCGACTTCCTTTTTATCGAGCAGTCTTCCAAACAAAAGCCATCGCCCCGGTTTCCATAATTTTTCCGGATGCTTGCCGATTTCCCACGCACTGCCGCCAAGCTCGAGCGCCAGCAGACCGGGGCAAAGGAAATGCGATGGGTTGGGTCCAAAAGTCGTTTCTGTACTTTGATCCGCGGCAGGCAACGAGAAGACCGGACTCAGCGTTGGTCCCGGTTTCTTCAGATCTTCTAGTGATTTGGTTTCCAGGGCTCGCCATGTCGAGCTTTCTGCGACAGCCACTCTGACCAGTTTTTCACCTTCGAGACTGGCATCGAGGAAACGCTGATTATGGTACGGGAAATTGCGAAACCTGAGCCACAACTTGATCTCCTCCAGGCACTGCGCCGGCAGCGGTTTCGTCCCGGGGCGAATGTCTTCACCGCGGATGATGGCATGAATGAACGCCGGCGATAACACCAGCGAATGCAATTTGTTTTCGCCGCGCCCGATCTTGTTATAGACTTGCGCGCCGCTGGCATTCTCGTCTGCGAGAAGGCTAAACAGCTCTTGTCCCGTCATCGGAACATACTTGTTGTAACAGAGCCCCCGCCTGTCCGGTCTGGTGTGAATCAACGCCAGTTTATCGTTTGTTGAAATCTTCGCAGTCCCATTGTCGGTGTGAGGAAACTCCGCGTAAAACCGGGCATTCAGAAGTTTCTCAACCTGCCCCGGTGCCGGTACTGTCAGCCACTCTTCGAGATCGCATTCGTCTGCCAACGTTCGCATCAACTGAAAGTGCGACGAGTCGATTTCGAAGTCTGATTGTTCCTTGGTGCGAATCAATAGGCCATCAAGACTTTTAGGCAACTGACGGACTAGTTGGCGCCCATCCATTTTCGTTGTTGCGATGCCCTCGGGCTCTGAACCGTAGACGGGTAACAATGTGCCACCACGTCCGCTCAGAGGCGTTTTCTTCTGCTTTTTCTTGGGCGCCGGCGGTTGCGCCACCTCCAGCATCTGGCGAAACTCCCCGGGCTCCGCCTGCATGGTTTCAAGCTTGTTCGATTTTGCGTCGATGGGCACCCACCAGTGATCATTTTCAACGATGGTGGTGAGCAAATCGGGGACAGCGGTATCGTTGCCGCCCGCCGTAAATAGATCCATGATCGCCTGATTAAACAGCGGCGGCGCCTTCTGCTCGGCAGGCGGCGAAGGCCTGTCAGGCGTGGAGAACATCACCTCGTTATAGATGATCTGGTCGAAGACGTCTTCCCACGTACTCATCATTGTATATAGCGCCATCCAGCAGTCGCTTAATTCTACCGCATTCGACTCCACACTTTGGTCACACTTTCTCCACCCGTTGTCCACACGGCGTGAGTACGCTCTTCCCACTCGCACACCGTCGACCCGACCCATCCCGCTGGAGAATCGTCAATGCAAGGACTCAACCAACAGACATCAGACGGCATCCCCTTCAATCAGACCGTCATCCGGCGCGCCGGTCCTCACCTGGACCTCGCCGGCTCTTGCAGTTATCTCGATGATGAGTTTCTCAACAAACCACTGAACCCACACTCAGCCAAACAGCTGCTGCAACTGTCCAATCTCGTAAAAACAATGCTGTCGGCTTCAGAAAAAGAAGAACGGCTTGCCACCGCTCGCGACATCTTGAACATCGAACGCCAGTGCGGGCTGGCTCTTGTGGTGCTGGCACGCGAGGGTGCAGCCACCGAAGCCGAGGCAGACAGTTTTTATCGCCGAGCCATCGAATCGCTGTGCGCGGAACGCGAAGCCAGAAAAAGGCCGACGGCTGAGTCTAAAACGGATATCGACTTCAGCTTCACGCGAGAACCGGTTGGCTCCTTTTTGGTTTCTGCGGACTTGGTCGTGGCAGTCACACTAGAATTCGCGCGGCGTCTCAAATTACGCGGCGAGATGGACGAAGCAATTGCACTCCTGAACCGGGCCACGGATCTGACCTCTGAAGCAAATGCAGCCATGATTGAGTTGTTTGCCTGGCATATGTGCTCTGACCAGGTCGCGGAAGCGAGAGTTCTTCTCGACCGAAGAGTGGACTTCCATGAGCACTGGTCCTTCATGCATGCATTCGCCACGTACAAGGAACTGGGAGCGTGCGACGTATCCCGCTCGACAATGCACAACGCGACCCAGAATCACCAGGCTACAGCTCACGCCATGGCAGGTGATGATCTCACCGCGGTGGCAAAATACCTGTTTACTGTGTGGGAACCGATTCCCTTCTCAGAGATAACAACTTTTGTCGAGGCGATGCGCCCGGTATTAGATGCGGTGCCCGGTCTGCAACAGTGGCTGATCGATTGCGCATGCAATTCACCATCGTTTGCCAACATAACGCAAGCCGTTTCTACCCGTCCCGACATAAGGCCGGCTCAGCAAACCACTCGCAATTCATACGGAAAGCTCAAGGACTATCTCGACTATGCCCACTCGCACGTGAGACGCAATGAAACCAAAGAGGCCAAGAAGTATATAAAACTGGCGCTTCGTGAATGTGAAAAGCTGCCGATCGGCACCTGGGAGATTTACTCCACCATGAAGTTTGCGATTTTAGAAAACCTCTTAGGCTGCAAGCACGTAGTGCAGTCCATGTGTGTCAACAACTGCGATCTGGCGGAAAAGAGCAACGATCTGCGGCTGAAAGCCAGGGTGTTCCTGGAGGTGGGAATGGTAATGAGCGCCCTGAAGGAAACCGAATTAGCCGTGTCATTCTACGCACACGCGGGAGACGCGCTGGAAAGACAGCATGACTCAACGCCTGAGTTCGACAGCCATTACGAAATGGCGGCCCCCCTAGATCAGCTGGCGACACTGATGGTGCTCGATAAAAAGTACGAAGGAGCCGAACACCTCTATCTGCGCATCGCGTCTCTCAACAGACAGTTTTTTCCAATGCATCATCCAGCCGTGCTGGCATTTATCTATCTGCGCAGCGAATGCATGCACCTTCTCGGTCGGCACCAGGACGAAGGTGAATTGATCAAGGTGGTACAGGACCTGTATCCGGCTCACCTATGCGAAGAACGCGAAAACATTTCCTCGTACTGCAGCAATCACAACATCGGCAGCAGCGCGGAGTCTCTTAATTAGAGCGAAGCCTCTCTCGATATCGAACGCTCCGGTCTCGCCATGGGGTTGCAGCGCATTGTCAGGAGACAGATTCGACGATGATGTCATTGAATCACTTACCGCATGTCACCGCCGAATTGTACGCGTTCAGCGGCATACGGCTTGCCGTCTTGGCATCCCGCACTTGCTGGCGACACTGGTAACATAGACGGCTGTCGTTTTTTCACTGCCATCTCTCAGCGAGTTCACGGATGACGCTCATAGCAGGTTTGATTCTGACCGTTACAGTGGTTTCTCTCTCCGTCTTCGGACTGATTGCGGCACGACGCTGGCTGAAAACAGTCAACCTGAAAACACAGCACGACATCGCCGATCCCTACTCGCAGTTCGTTGCGATGCTGTTCGCCGTGCTGCTCGGATTTATGGTGGCAGATGCGATGCAAAGGTTTGGTGATGCACGGAAAACGGTGCAGCAGGAAGCTTCTGCTCTGGGCAATGTCTATCGGCTTGCCGAAGGTCTCGAAGACGACAAGAAAAACAAGCTGCGCGAACTCTGTCACGACTACGCCGAATCAGTGATCAACGACGAATGGCCGCTGATGGCGACGAAGAAACAGGACAGCGAGAACACCTGGGCGATTTACAGAAAACTGTGGGCGGTGTGCACCACCTACGAGCCCGTTACACAACGTCAGTCCAATATACAGACTCTACTTTTGACGGCGATGGAATCAGTCGGTGAAAACCGTCGTTTGCGCGTCGAGGGTCTGCACTCCGGATTGCCTCTGGAACTCTGGGCGGTCCTGGCAGTCGGCGGCGCCTCAACGATTATCTTCACCTACTTCTTTGGTGCAGAGAATTTCAAGATTCAGGTGATCATGGTGGGCATGGTCAGCCTTGTGATCTGCCTCAATCTATTCTTGCTGGCGACCTACGACGACCCGTTCTCCGGCGATGTCCTGATTGCTCCATCGGCCTTCGTCACGCAGTTGCGTCTCTATCGACACAACTAACCATCAGGCTTCACGCAATAACGCCCGGTTTTCTTCCATCGGCAAATCGCGATGATGAGACCACTCCATAATTGAACCGTCGTAAACCCGAACGATCTGCCCGGTGTATATCTCGTGGAGCAGCGCCATGGTTCCCGCGCGCACACCAACCTCGCAATAAGAGATCAGATTGCCACCATCAAGTTCGGGACCGACGCGCGCCAGTTTTGCGCGGTAATTCTGCCCGGTGGTGAACGAGTTGCCATCCGCGTCGTAGTAATCCTGAAATGGAAACAGCCGCGAATTCGGCAGATGCCCCTTGCGCGGTTGATAGTCGTAGCAGTCGCCGACGTACTCCGCCACGCATCTGGTATCAATCAGAGATACGCCGCCGCCAGTCAATTCGTTGGTCAGTTGATCCAACGTAATCCGCCGTTCCTCACGCTGGTGCAGTGCAAAGTTTCCTGGCGGCAAAATCGTCGCTTCCGCAGTGATGGCACCAACATGCGCACACCACGCAGCCCATCCGCCATCGAGCAGAGAAACCTGCGCCGCACCAAAGTAGAGCAGCATCCAGGCGATGCGTCCATCGCGCCCTTTCGAAGGAATGCCGTCCGCATACACCACGATAGGCAAGCTGCTGTCCAGTCCGCATCGGCTCAACCGGCGCGCAGCTTCGGACTGCACGGGGTCTGCCAATTTGCCCCAATAACCGGGCTGCGCTATCTGAGCGCCCGCGCTCGACGGCGCCGCCTCGCACCAGTCTTCCCACTCCAGCAAGACCGCGCCCGGAATGTGTCCCTGCAGAAATTCGTCCTTCGTGCGGGCATCGACAAACTGAATGCGCGCGTCACCATGCTTGGTGGCACCAACCAATTCAGATACTGATGGAAGACTGACCTTCTGCGTACTCAATCCACTGCGGCTTGTTTGCAGCCGATTCCCGACACGACAGACCACAGTTTGGCAGGATATGCCTTATACCGCAAGACTGCCGACAGCTAAAATGTTGGCAGCTTACTTCTGCTCGTCCTGCTCGTCCTGCTGAGGTTTCGTCTCAGTCGGCTTTTGACGCTCGAGTCCGGCCATTTTCGCCTGAAATTCGGCTTCTGCTTCGAACTCGTCCTCACCGCACGGGACAGTGCCATGCAGCGCGGTTTGCTCCTCTTTTTTGTCGGTTGACGCCATTATTCTCTTCTCCAATGACGGTGGCATGAGATAAGATGCGGCGCCAATACTAAAGTGCCTTAGTTACTTCGCTTCGTCTGCAGCTTTGTCGGCCGCCTTCGCGTTGAGCTCAGCTGCTTTGGCAGCCTGCTTGTCGGCATCTTTCTGAGCTTTGGCAGCCTTCTTCGCATGTTTAGCGGCCTTGCCCGGCTTGCCTACGGCCTGGTCTGTAGCGGAAGCTTCCGAGTTTGCGTTGGCGGCATTCTGCGTGGCACTGGCTTCGGCGGCTTTCTTATCGGCTTTCGCCTGGGTCTCGGCAGCGTCGTCAGCGAATGCGGACGTGGTGCCAAACGTGAGCAAAGACATAAGCGCAACGGCTGTGGCGATGGATTTCATCGAGAGTCTCCTTCATTATTTTTGTCGACTGGATCGCCAGTCTAAGTCTGAATCGCGAATGCGCCAAGCATTTGTAAAGAATGTCATTTGACCGCAAACCGGCAAGGCATGTGCCTTGGCGGCTCCGAGCATTCCAGATCGCCGCACGTGCTGCCACCGCTTATGGTGCTTTGCAATATTCATCGGCGAGCTCACGCAGCGACGACTGCATGGTTATGCAGTCGTCATGCCCCCAATACTACCGGTATCCACATTCCTGGGTCGTGCCTGGACACATATTCTTAATTCATTGGTTTTAAGGAAAACTACCATGAGCACAACGCAAGAGTCATTCAAGCCCAAGGGAGTCATCGACAACGACAACGACGAGCTGGAACAACAGCTTGCGCAGTCGCTGCCGGCGTCTATCGACGTGATCGACCTCTGGAAGCAATTCCAGGACAAGGTCTACTGCGCCACCCAACTGCCCGGCGACAAGACCGGCGGCAAGACCGGCGACCCGGTCGAAGCCCTCGCCAAATCGGACGACGAAACCAACCAGCGCGCCGCGGAAAGACTGAAAGCCCTCGTCGCCAGCGACAGCGAGGCCGACAAACAAGACGCCGCTCGCCTGACCAAAATGCTTACTAACGAAAAAGACCGTGCCCTCGCCATCTCGCTTCTGACCAATGTTCAGGACGACGCGGTGCGGCATCAGTTTTTCGCTATTGTCGACGATCCCAAACAAGCTGTCGCCGCCAAGAAACTCACCGAGCTGCTCGTCACGCCGGCAGACAAGCAAATCGATGCGCCGCAAAACGTCGCCGCCCTGCTCACCAAACTGACCAGCGACGACAAAGACCAGCAGGCAGACGGAAAGCAATTGCTCGCCATGCTCAACGATCCAGCCAAGCAAGCCGACGCGGCGAAGCTGTTGCAAGTGTTCTATTTTGACGCAGAGTCGATGCACACAGCCCTTTCGATGATCAATCACCCGTCCAAGGCAAAAGATGTCGCCGAGATCATGTCGATGCTCAAAAGCGATAAAGGCGACGACGTCAGCGCCGCGATGGCACTGATTCGCATGAACGGCGAAAGCGGCAAAGACGCGACCGTTGCTGCAGATCGCCAGGCACTGATGGCGATGCTCAGGGATCCCAAAACGCGCGGCGCCGCCATCGCAGTGCTGGCGAATCTGGACTCGCCTCAGCACGTGCACCAGATGTTGGAGTTGCTCAAGGACCCGGCACAAAAGCGCGCCGCCGACAGATTGCTGAGCATGCTGCATCACGAAGACGGGCAGCTTCCCGATCGCGCCGCCCAGCAGCTTTTGGATCTGCTGACCAACCCGTTCGTACCAGAGAAGGGTGATGGTGCGCGCTTACTCAAACTATTCAACAGCGAGAAAGCAGAAGAAAGAGAGAGTGCGGAGAAACTGCTGCGTGCAGTCGGTGACGCGGAGCACCGGCACGAACTACTCAAGTTCATCGAAGATCCGCAGATGCGACCGGGCGTCGATAGATTGCTCGACCTGGCAAGTTCTCCTCGGCGGCGCGAGCGCGAGAAGTGGGAGGACGTCTACTGCAAATTGGACGGCACCGGCAGCGCCGAAGACAAGATTGGACGCCAGATTGTTGCACTGCTCGCCGGCGATGAGAAACAACAAGCGATCGCCAAGACCATCGTCACTCGCACGCAGTCGGATCAGGAGCAATCGCGGCTCCTGGATCTACTGGCTGAACCCAAAACCAAAGAGGCCGGTCAAAAATTGCTTGAGTGGCTGCAAGGAGACGACACGCAGCGCTCCGCCGCGATGAGATTTCTCAATTTGAACGTCACATCGGTGGAAAGTGGCTTCAACTTAGGTCGCCGGCAGGAACAACCGACGATACGCGAGCCGCACGCCGTGGTCGAGCAACTTTTGCCCATGCTCACAGACAAGGACAAGGCTGCCACCGCCATGACCTTGCTCACGGAAGTGAGCAGTCCGGCGCAGATCAAAATGGTTATCGACGGCTTAGCTAAGGCAGACACGAAAGCCGGTTGCGAACAAGTGTTGAAGATGTTGGGCTCTAAGGACCATGCCGAACAGCGCGCCGCCAAAGAACTGCTCGCGATGATCGAGCCGCCGATTGAAGCGCGCAGCGAATTTCGAGCGCTGGCTGTGGGCGGGCGAGCGCGCAAGGAAGGAGAATGGGACTATCAAGGCATCAAGCTGCTCACCATGCTGGGCGATCCCAAGCAGACTGCCACCGCAAAGCAGATATTGAGCCTGGACGATCGATTCGCCAGAACTAAGCTGCAAGACATGCTCCAGAGCTACTCGATGAAGGAAACAGGCGAGCGCATACTGAAACTGATGGCGGAAAAGGGCTCCACCGGCACAGCAGAATACATGTTGTCCAAACTGTCGGAGACCGAATTGAAAGTTGCTCTCGATCTAATGGATCAGGCAAAGTCTGATGCGAAGGCACCAGGTGTAGGGGCCTTTAACTACATGATGCGTGATAAGAACGACGCTGCAGTCCAGGTGGCTAAGCTGCTTGGCAGTGTCTCGCCAGAAGAAAAGAAATTCGGACAGCAAATGCTCGAAAAACTGTCTGGTCGTGAGCGCTGGGATACGCAAACCCAATTGACCTTGGGGCTTTCTGCAAAGCCGCTGCAGCAGTTTCAAGCATTGATGGCTGATCACAGCACGCGCGCCGCCGCCTACGCATTGCAAAACATGCTGCAGTCGGATCACCGCAGGCTGGTGGATTCTGCAAAAGATCTGATGTATGCCATCACGTATTACAAGGACTCCTCCAAAGACGCGCTGTACGTCTTTAAGATGCTCAATCCCTCGAACAAAGAAGCACAGGCGCTGGCGACAGCATTGTTGACCGCCAGCGCCGAGGGACAGGAGATTGCTCGTATGGGCAAAGCTCTACAAGATCCGGCGGAACGGAAATCCGCAGAGGCACTGATCAAACTGCTCAATCAGCCGCTCGGTGATGACATATTCGGACGAGTGCCGGCAAAAGCGTTGCTGCGCACCCTCGCTTACGACGGCAGCAAGATAGAGGATCCGGCGGCGGCAAAATTGTTCCGCATGCTGGGGGATGAGAAAAAGGCACCACTGGCGGAGACACTGCTCACCAACTTGCCTTCCTTCGAACAGCAAAAAGCTTGCCTGGCGATGATTGAGCCGAGACCGAGCGCGACTCGTGAACAGCAAGAGCTGTCTAAGACTTTATCGGCACTGGCATTATCTAAAGATCGCAAAGACACCTTAGCGCTGGCACGGTTGATGGAACTCAAAGACTCACGAAGCTTCGGCAGCTTCCCGCCGGCAGTGAGCCAGGAGCTGGAGAAGATGCTCTCGGATCCGGATAAGCGTGCGGACGGACTGGCGATACTTTCCAGATTTGAAAATGCGAGACAGTGCTCGGACTTCGTGCAAATGCTCCAAGATAAGAAGACCGAGGCGGCTGCGAAGGCGATGCTCAGCGTGCTCAAGTCACCACATTCGGAAGACTCGCAAGGCGTGGTCGAGGTGCTGAAACGCATTGATGACGCAAAGCGTTTCAGCAGCGCCCGCAGTGGTGCGGAAGCATTGCCTGGACAGACTGAACAACTTCTCAAAGCTCTAAGTGACCCTGCCACCGCCGATAATGCAAAAAAAGCATTGCAACTAGTTCAGGATGGAGACAGCATGGATGCAGTGGTCGGCATGCTTGCCACCGCGGAAGGACGCGCCGATCTGGCAAAACTGACGGACATGCGCACCAAGGATAATGAGCAGAAGCGGCTGGCGTCCGGCATCGCCGCCTTGCGCAGCACCGCTGAAATTCACCATGTTCTGCAGATGCTCCAGGATGAGAAACAAAGGGATGCGGCGAAAGAGTTGGTCGAACTGGCTAACAACGATGACGACCGCATCGGAGCTCGCGCCGCCCGACGAGTACTGCAACTCCTGACTCATCCCAGCGAAGCTGAACGCAAAGCCGGTGAACAGCTGCTGTCCATGATGAGGTCCGACGACAAGAGAGAGTTGGCTAGACTCCTGGGTTCCAGCCTGCGCAGCGAGTCACTGCGTGCAATCCTCGATGTCTTCGCCGACCCAAGCAAGCAATACGCTGCCGCCGAGATTGAAGACCTGCTCAAAGATCAAGACAACGGCGATCAGCAAGCCGTGGAGCGATTGGCGACCATGCTCGCCAGCGTCGGAGAGCCGACTCTCGTCAAGGAAGGACAACGACTCCTGGCGATGTTGAATGACTCGTCGAGCAAGTACACCGCCCTGCGCATCTTGAGACGAGGTAGAGGAGTTTTCTCCGGCAACTGATGCCGCGAAATTAGAAGCGCGCAATCTCGTTGACAGAGAATTGGTCGACGCAGACCGTATTCTTCCAGGGAATGGTGGGCTCGCCGTCTATGACCGCGGGCGGCGGTTCAAAGCGGTCGAAAAACACGAACTCGGCCATCGACTTGCGCGCGGACTGCGCTTCTGCGTGTTGTCCCAATTTGTCCAGTGAGATGCAGTACGGCTCCAGGATCTGCGAGACGAAAAACCCGGTGCCGGATTTTGACCTGAGCTTGGCGATCAAAGGTCGAGCGAGTTTCACAACATCTGCATATTTACCTTGACGATACAGTGCATAGATCTCGAATACTTCGAGTTGCCTTTCGTTTCTTTCCTGGAGCTGCTCGTTGCTATCTTTGTAGTAGCAGGTGCGAAGTTTCTCCACAAATCTTGAAGAGTCGGTAATGCCGTTAATCGCATAGGCTCGCAGAACTTGCCATAAAAATGCCAGTTTCTGCGTTCGGTGTTCTTCACCGGGTAGCCTTTCCAACAAACGATTTTCCATGTCCCGCGCATCGGCTCCCTTTAGCTCGGCATGAGAAAGGAGAAGCCGATAAATCGATGACCAATCGGACTCAACATCCCAGGCGGTCGGGGCGGGCAGCGCCACCAGATCCATCAACAACTTCTCCGCCTCGTCAAACTTTTTCTCGCGCAATCGCCAGATAAAACGCGTCCGCGCGATCAGCCAGTCGAGAGTGCGGGTGTCTTCCCTGGGGCGGCGTCGCCGGGACAATTCCTTCACGTCATCCAAAGACGCCTCGGCTTCAGCCACTTTGCCCAGTTCAAACTGCACGCGCGCGAGCGACATCAGATCATCCGGCTCGGACCTTAGCGCATCCTCGGTTTTCGAGTGATAGCAACGCTCGAGAACAGCAAGATCGTGCCGAGCGATTGCAACTGATATGGTCTCGTTCATGACGTCGTAACGCTCGCCGGGAATGCGATTCTCATCAAAGAGAAACTGCAAGCCCAGCGCGGGAACGCGCGCATCGCCCCAAATTCCATAGAGCCTGATCAGACTTTCCATATGATTTCTGGCAAGAGCCGTTGTTCCTGCCTTCTGACTGGATGCAATTTCTTGTTTCAACCGGCGTTCGACTGCTGAAAATCCATCTCTCGCGATTGCAACAAACAGTCTTCGCTGGCGCACTTCGTCGTTGTAGTAACCCTCCTGAGCGAAGCTCTCCTCGATCAGCCGTTCAGCCTCGTCGTATTTCTTGAGATGGAATTTGATTCTCGCCAGCGTTTGAACAATGAAGTATCGATCTCGGATTCGAATGAATGATGCAAATTTGGACTGGCCTGGTTGATGTTTGATTCGGGAATTCAAATACTTGTCGTGCAGATGCTGAAATATCGGCTCAGTAGCCGCCCAATCTTCTGCCGCATAGGAAAACCTGGCTTGCACGAATCGCTTCTGTTCAATTAGTTCCGGAGATATCTGCGAGTCGTCGGGAAAGTCTTTGATCGCCTGCTCGGGGCTGATGGCACCAAAGCAACCAGCGAGTAGCGTCGCACGCGCAATCAGATCCGGATCACCAGTAGCCTTCGCCTGCCGCAAAAGGTCTACCTGACCTCGGCGGAGATCAAGCCCAATGACGCCGGACTTCTCCCACTCACTGTCGATCTGGGCGCGGAGAACCGCCTTTCGCTCACTCAGGTCTTTCCGCTCTGATTCGTAATGCTGGAAGATCAAAACCGCACCCAGCAACACCGCGAACCCGCCCAGCAGACTTGTGAGCAGCAGCAGTTTTTTCTGCTTGCCGGATGTGGTGAGCCGCGGTTTGACCCTGGCGTGCTTGGGAGAGGGAGCAAAATCGGGATTGACGGTTACTTTGTTTAACGCATCCGCCAGGTCATCAAATGACTGAAACCGGTTGCTCGGATCTTTTTCCATGGCGGACACCACTATTTCTCGCAGTGCCAGCGGCAAGCTGATCGCTTCAGGGATGGGCGGTGGGTCCTCCGAGACCTGCTTGAACAGCAGTGCCACCGCTGACTCAGCTTCAAATGGCGGCACGCCGGTCAGCAGCTGATACGCTAAACATCCAAATGAATAGATGTCGGACCGTCGGTCCAGTTTCTTTCCTTGCGCCTGTTCGGGGCTCATGTAATGGGGATCGCCGACGACCTCGCCCGTGCGTGTCAATCGCTGCCCATCGCCAAGCAGCTTGGCGAGCCCGAAGTCAACGACTCTCACGCGAGGTGATCCGTCTTCTTGTTTTTCCTCGTCGGAAATCAGAACATTCGCCGGCTTCAAATCGCGATGCAGAATATCATTCTCGTGTGCATAACTCATGGCTCTACAAATCTGGAGAAGCATTGGCAAAGCCGCTTGCCAGGGCATGGCACCACGGTCAAGAACTATATCCAACATTGATTTGCCGTGCACGAATTCCATCACCATGTAGATGCGATCGTCATGCGTGCCCATCGAATAGACAGCCAGGATATTTTGGTGACGCAGCGTCGAAATGATGCGTGCTTCTTGCTGAAACCGCTTCACAGCATCGATATCTATGGAATACCGGCGATGCAGAAGCTTGATGGCGACTTCCTTTTCCATTTCGGACTGGCGGGCGCGGTAAACCGCCCCGAATCCGCCGAACGCGATTAGTTGTTGGATCAGATATCTGCCGCCGAGAAGCACACCGACCAGGTTGTCGGAATGATCGGGTTGCACACTGTCATCGCTCGTCACTGCTCACCGAGGTTGCAGATGCGAATCGAGCCACGCGCTCACCGAGTCGACCAGGACAGGCGAGATCTTGTCGGTTTCAAACATAAGGTGTTCGGAGTCGCCGATCATGAGGAGCGTCTTGTCTTCTGATTGCACGTTCTTGAACATCTCGACGGTACCTTCCGGTTTGACCAACTTGTCTTTGAGACCCTGCGCGATCATTACCGGCGTCTTGGTGATGTCTTTGCACTTTCTAACGGTCATGTCCATGAACGCATCGAACTTCATCAGTTCCATCGGACTCATCGCCAGCTTTGCTTTCGGGTCGAGTTCCCACTCCTTTTGCAAGGTGGGATCTGATGTCGCCTTGTCCGCCACCATCGACGAGATGTCGAAATCTTTGTCGGCTCCCTTAAGGAAATTGGCTGCAACTTTGATGGTCATTGCCTTTTCGTCATAGCGCTCTGCCGACGGCACCGAAGCAATGACGCCTTGAAACTGGTTGGGGTACTCGGCGCCGGCTCTCAACACGATGCCACCACCCATCGATTCGCCGAGGATAAAGAGAGGTAATTGCGGTGCACGCTGCTTGACGACCTGGATCAACGATCCGATATCCGTCAACGTTTCATCGAAGCTGGCGTCATCGACACCCTTGGTGGTTGCCCAAGAGCCGAAGCCACGCACATCCATAGCCAGCAAAGTATAGCCGCGCTGCGACATCAAATGACCGAAGTTGGTGAACGCGCGATTTTCCAGCCCCAGTCCGTGAACGCAAAGGACAACACCCTTCGGACGTCCATCGGTCGCAGGCCATTCGATGAGCGGCAATGTATGAAAGTGAAATTCGCTCGCCAGCCAGAGATATTCGGCCAGCGAGCGCGGATTGTTGGCGCGAATGTAATCGCCGAGGAGCATACGCCGCACCATATTTGGTGCCGGCAGGTTACCTTGCAGTTCGCGCTGCGCACGGTACGCCATGAGCTTATTGAGGAGGTCCATGGAAGAAACGCGCAGCTGCTGGCGCGCCTGCTCGTTTTTGAGATTGTTGTAGACGTTGAGCATTTCGAGCTGCGCCCAGAAATACGCCGTCAGTTCAGGCAGGTTGCCGCTCATCGAACGGCTGCCTGTAACCTGCAGCAACTGCTCACCGTAAACTTGCGCTTCAGAAAATTTCTTGTCCGCAACCAGACAACCCATTGTTGATTCGAGGAGACTGGCGAGAATCGGATCATTGGGACTCAGCGTTTTGTCGAGCATTAGCGCGACTTTGTACTGGGCGATTGCATTATCGAGGTCGTGCAACTTGTAATAGCAACTGCCGAGGCGCTTAACCACGAGCATCTGCCGACGGGTATCGGCACCGGCGGTGGCATCGAGTTCCTGGACTTTCTTGAGGTACTTGAGGCACGACTTGTAGTCGTTGGCGCGGTCTTCGACCAGTGCCAGCAGGTAGTACAGCTCGCCTTCGGAAGGCGTTCCCTTTGCTTGCGGAACAGCCTTCAGCAGGAAGTCGAGGGCTTGATCCTCCTTGCCTTGTTGCAACAGCTGCAGAAGTTGCTTCTGGTCTGGGGTCAAGGTCGAAATCGGGGATGCCTGCCGCGGCGGCGGCATGGGACGAGTCCGCACCGGGGGCGCGTATTGCTGGAACTGCGCGGGCTGCTGCTGATACTGCGGCTGCGCGTTTCCGGGCGCCATGACCAGCAGAGTAGCTGCAATTAACAAAGCGCCCGACTTCCGACTACTTGATTTCCGCCGCATTGCCAAAATTCGCCACCATCCGCGCCTGCATTATCGATAGCAGTATATCCCGAAACCTATGATCTACCCCAGAACATGATGAATATCGACGGCTGACGCTAGTCATTCCGCCTGCTAGACTCGCCCCGCTTCGGGATTGTTCACGTGGTGGCATGTAGGTGATTGATGAATCCTTGGAAGAGAAACTGTTTGGTTGCACTCTTTTCGACGCTGACCGCTCTGGTCGTATATATTCCTGGCGCGTTGGCGCAATATGGGGTTGGGCAAAGAGTTGTCGCTGATGTCGGTGGCGGTGGAGACGGAACCATCATTGAAGTGGGTCATGGAATTCCGTACGAAGGGTACGATAAGGTCCACTTCGACAAACGCCATCACTACGATCCGAAAGCCGGCGACTGGATCGAAATCAAGTCTGGCAAGATCAGACTGGCAGGTCAGTCCGGATCGACTGTTTCAGCCACGCCCGGCCTTGGAGCCTCGCCAGTGGCGCCCGCTTCTGCGAGCAGTCCTGCTGCGGTTTCGGCAGTCGCCAAATCTTGCGCATGCCGCCCGTCCAGTGAGTGGAGCGGTAATTCGATTGAAGCCAAACTCGAGAGTACGATCGCGGCCCGCTATGTCCGCAACGGCGGTGCTCTCGATTCCGAACATACACCATCTACGGTGCACTTCGATTCATTCGCGATTACCGGAACTCGACCTTATGCCATGTCTATTCCAGGCGCATATCAGACCGGCAGCCCAGGCGGACCCGGCGGTCGCGTCGGCACGAAGGTATATCTCGTGACCACGAAATATTCCGTGTGCATAGATTACCCGGGGTTCGCCGCAACGGGATACAAAGGGCGAGTTCTCACTGTCGATCATGATGCGAGATACACGTGCTTTATCGACTCAACAGGTCAGTGGCGTTGCAATCAAAGCGCGGACAAAACCAGAACCACGTCTGTCAATAAGTAAACGCAAGGGCGGAGGCGTCTATAATAAGCGTCCCGAATCTGGAATTGCGATGCCTCAGTCCAAAGTTTCCTCCGCCGATTTGCTGGCGCTGGCTAAGCAGTACATGGTTAATGCCGGCTTCGACATCGATCTTGATGAAGCGGACCGGGCTGAACTGGAATTGTCGCGGGCGCAGCTGCAGAATCTTGACGAGCGCAAGGACCTGCGCCACTTGCTCTGGTCATCCATAGATAATGCGGATTCCGAAGACCTCGACCAGCTGGAGTACGCGGAGCGATTGGATGCCGTGCCCGGCGGCAAAGCACGCCTTTTCGTAGCGATTGCCGACGTCGACGCGTGCGTGCACCAGAGCGGGCGCATCGACAAGTACGCATCGACAAACGCCACCTCCGTGTATACCGGAGTGTATGTCTTCCCGATGTTGCCGGAAGAACTATCGACAGACAGAACTTCTCTACTTCCCGGCAAAGACCGTGAAGCCATGGTGATGCAGATTGATGTTCTGAATGATGGTTCGGCTGAGAACTTCCAGGTCTACTTCGCGCTCGTTCATAACTATGGAAAACTGGCGTATGAACGTGTGGCGCGCTGGTTGAAGACGAAGGGGGCGGAAACGGGTACGTCTGCACAGTCTTATCCTGCACTGGATTCGGTGCCTGGTTTGGCGGAACAGATCCGGCTGCAAGAAGAGATTTGCCTCAATCTGCGAGAAGCAAACGAACGCGCCGGAGCTCTGTCGGTACAAACAATCGAAGCGCATCCAGTGGCAGTCGATGGGGTAATTGTCGACTTGAAGGTGACTGAAACCAACCGCGCGCGCGACATGATTCAAAGCTTCATGGTGACTATGAACAGCGCGCTGGCGCGCTACATGGATGCGCAAGGCGCCGCAATAATTCAACGTGTCGTTAAAGAACCGAAGCGGTGGGCAAAGCTCATCGAGCTAGCGGCATCGTTTGGCACCACGCTGCCGGCGGAACCGGATGCGGTGGCACTGGCGCGCTTTGTGGCGCAGCGCCGACAGGCAGACATTGCCGGCTTTCCGGAGTTCTCACTGACCATTGTGAAACTGCTCGGTCCCGGGCAGTATGTGGTGCATGTTCCCGGACAGCCGGATGAGGGCCACTTCGGACTGGCGGTGCACGAATACACTCATGCCACTGCGCCTAATCGACGCTATGCGGATCTGGTTATTCAGCGGCAAGTGAAGGCTATGCTGCGGAGCGATAAGACTCCGTATCCGGTGGATGATCTGCGAGCAATCGCGGAACATTGTATGGACCGGGAAAATGCCGCCCGCAAAGTCGAGCGTAACATGCGCAAGGCGGCGGCAGCGGTTTTGTTGGCACCACGCATCGGCGAGGAATTCGATGCCATCGTCACCGGTGCCTCAGGCAAAGGCGTTTATGTGCGCCTGATTCATCCGCCCGCAGAAGGACGAGTCGTGCGCAACGAAAAACACCTCGACGTCGGCGACAAAATCCGTGTGCGCCTGATCGCCGCCGACTACCGCCGGGGCTTCATCGATTTCGAATACGTCGACTAAGCGAATATGCGCAGATTGGCTCCCCCAGCGCGTTGCCAAGCGCGGCGTTCTCCTACATATGATGTAGACTAATCGATGTGTACGGCTCCTACAGAGAAGACTCAAGCAATGGACAATTACCTCAAAGTCATTCAAAACTACGCGGGTTTCAGCGGCAGAGCAGGCCGCAAAGAGTACTGGATGTTCGTGCTGTTCAACGTAATAATCATGCTCGCAATCGCAGTAGTATTTGGGGCTATCGGTGCGATGATCAAAGTGGAGTTATCGTGGGTAGCATCCCTATATAGCTTGGCGGTCATGTGCCCATCCATCGCGGTCGGAATTCGCAGACTCCACGATCAGGACAAGAGCGGCTGGTGGATTCTGACAGGCCTGATCCCGTTCGTTGGTGGCATCGTCATTCTGGTCTTGATGTGCCTGGAAGGTAGCCCCGGCGACAACAGATTTGGACCAAGCCCGAAAGCGATCACCGGCTAGTCCGTCAAGTAAAGCAACCTATAAGCGCCACCATATGCACTGTGCTTATGGTGGCGCTATCATTTCGCCCCACGGGATATCCAACCGATAGGCAAAGCCGTTACCGATCGCCTGCTGTCACGCGCCTACGTCCTGGACACCAGCATCGCTTCCGAGGTGCCCGGATTCAGTCCGTCCGTCCTGCCAGCAAAATAGCGCTCCGCCTGCTCGGAACCGGAGACGCAATGCGCTTCTTTGAAGCCGGACTCCAACGCCAGGGACACCATCTCTGCGGGCGCGAAAAAGCTGATAAATGGAGTGCCGCCGGCTCGCGCACCACGCTCGGATGCTTCGCGCCCGGCACGCTCCGACGGATCTGCAAGTTCGACAGGAATGATGAAGGTCATCGCCAGAGTCGAGCCCGGTGCCAATCCGGAGATCTGGCGCAAACTGTCGACGTTCGCTTCTCTGGTCAGGTACATACTAACGCCGGTGGATGACACCACAGCCGGTTGTTTCTCGTCAAAGCCGGATGCCTTGAGTTGGTCTAGCCAGGAACCACCGGCTTCAAAATCGACCGGCACCAAATGCAGCCACTGCGCAATTCCATATCCCGTCTCAACAAGACGTTGGCGTTTCCAGGCTTGGGTAGCCGGCTGATCTATCTCGAATACCTGCAATCCTAGAGAGCACACATCCGCGTGACGCTGCGCAAAACTGTCCAGTCCCGCGCCTAAGACCACGTACTGCAACACGCCGCGCTCGACTTGCTGAGCAACCAGATCCTCTATATATCGAGCACGCGCAACAATCGATGCGCGAAACTGCCTAGTGAAGTCGGGATCCATGTCGGGACGTCGCCGCCAACCGTCGTCCGGCGCCACCAGTTTGAGCCCGACATCGTCCTCGAGCACATACGGCGGCGGGTCGACCATCATATGGAGCGCTCGCCAGAGCGCCACTCGCACGGCAGTGTTATCGGGTACCACGGAACCGTTGCTCATCCGCGGCCGGCTCCATTAGAGGTTGTCGCGGGGACAGCGGCATGACGCGAAAACTCCGCAACGATGACTGTCCCGGTTTCGTCCGCAGAAGAGATGTACACGCGCCCGCCGTGAGCGAGAGACACTTCTTTGACGATTGCCAATCCCAGTCCGCTGCCGTTACCGTTGGTTCCGGAAATTCGGTAGAAGCGCTCGAATATTTTGTCGCGCTCCTCTTCCGGTATGCCGGGTCCGGTGTCGGAAACGGTCAGCTTCACCAGTGCACCGATTTCAGCAACGTTGACCCGCACCGATCCACCAGGCGGCGTATAGAGGATGGCATTCTCGACCAGGTTGGCGACCAGATGCTGCAATAGCGTCCGGTCACCGTATACAGTGGCAGACTCGCTGACGAACTCCGGCGTCAACTGTATATCCTTGCGAACCGCACGATCCACCAACTCCGCCACCACATCGGATACGATGAAATTCAAATCGACAACGCCTTTGGTCATGACCACCGCCGAGTCTCCCGCGTCACTGCGCGCCAGCGCCAGCAGCTGTGCCACCATGCGAGTGGAGCGGTCGATGCCGGTATCGAGTTCTTGGATGATGTGTTTCAAATCGGCGGGCTCCGACATCTCCAACCCGATACTCGAATAGGTCTTCAATCCGGCCAGCGGTGTGCGCAATTGGTGCGCGGCATTGGTGATGAAACGCTGGTGCGCGCGAATCTCCTCATTCAACCGAGCGAGCAGACTGTTCAGCGCCCTGACCAGCGGCAACACTTCTTCGGGAGTTTCGCTATCCGGTAGTGGGCTCAAATCAAACTGCGAACGAGTCGAAACCTCCTTTTGCAGAAGCTGCAGAGGTGTCAGGATTTTTCCGATCCCCAACCACACCGCGAACGAACCCACTGCCACCACAAATAACTGCGGTACAGCCATGCAGGAGAGAATCATCTCTTGAAACCGGTTGCGGGCATTAGTGGTCTGCGCGAACTGCACCACAACTTTCTCATTGTCGACTTCATCCGGCGCTGCCAAAATCTCCACCAGAGAAACTTTTTCTCCCGACACCGTCGTCCGCATAATACGCGGAGTATCGGGCACCAGATCGCGCGACGGCTCGGGGAGCGAATCCACACCGGAGATCTTCTGCCCGTTCGGGCGCATCACGCGGTAGTAGTAGTTGTCCGACTCATCGTGTTTGAGCAGCGCCTGCGCGGCCGACGGCAGGTCACAAGTGACGCGCCCTTCCTTAACGCGCAGACGTCCAACGATCGAATCAGCGCAATTGATCAGGTCGCGATCGAAATAGTCATCAGCTAATCGCGACACCAACCAGAAACTCAGCACAGCCCCTGCGATCCACAGACCGAACATGAGTGGACCGAACAACATCAGCAATTGCCGGCGAATCGATTGTCTATGCACCGATTGCTTCACTGCCTGATTCATTGGCGCTGCTCGAGCGAATAACCGAATCCCCTTGCGGTTTGAATAACAATGTCCGCGGATTCAAGTTTCTTCCGCAGCCGGTGCACAATAATCTCGATTGCATTTTCAGACGTGACATCAGACCAGTCAGAAAGCTGATCTATCAAGTGTCGCTTGCTCACCACACTGCCGGGTCGTGCCATCAGCATTTTCAGCACGGCGACTTCTTTGGGAGTCAGCTCCACATCTTGATCCTCGAGCGAAAGCTGCCCGCTGTTGGTATCAAGCACCAGTCCGCCGAAGCGAATTTCAACTTTGTTGCGCCACTGCGTTTTTCTGATAGCGGCGCGCATGCGCGCTTCCAATTCGCGGAAATCGAACGGCTTCACCAGATAATCACTGGCACCCAGATCTAGTCCGTGAATTTTGTCTTCGATGCGATCGCGGGCCGTGATGATAATCACCGGCACTTCCTGCTCGCGCTTGCGCAAGTCTTTGAGCACATCCAGCCCATCGGAATGCCCCAGCCCCAGGTCAAGCAGCACGAGGTCGTATGTGTTAGCAAGCAGGGCCGCCCGCGCCTCTAAGCCGGTTTTCACCGGCTCGACCGCGTACCCTTTATGCTGCAGCGCCAGAATCAGCGCGGACAGCAGATATTCGTCGTCTTCAGCAACTAAGACTCTCATATCTCACCTGGATTGCTCTCAGTCCACGATAGCATGAGATCGCCGCATTGTTCAGCTCTATCGAGGCCATTGGCTAATTTGCAAGGCAAACGCAAGGTGCCATTGCGATAGTGATTGTATGAGAAATCGCACGCAGACCGTCACTGCCGCCATTCGGGAACTCCTGGAGGACGCCTTTCCCGGTCCGGTTCTGGCGTATTTCGTCGCATTCCTGATTATCATCCTACTGTTAGCCGCATTCTACCGATGAAAACTCTCAACCCTGTCGACAAAGAAGCCCTGTACGTGGGCGGATCTTATCTGCTCAGCCCCGTTCTATCGATCGCCGTGGCGCTGCCGATTTACTTCTGGACTCAACACGTGGTGGCGGCTCTGACTGCCGGCAGTCTGGCAGGCATCGGACTGTACATCTTCTCATGCGTCAGGAGCCCCGACGGCTCCTCCGCCGCGCGCGCGGCCGAAGAATACAACTTGCAATTGGAAAAGAAAAAAGAAAAGGAAACCATTCAATGAAACACGCCCCGCAAGCCATCATCACATTATTGACATTAGTCTCGGTATCGCTGGCGGTGCCAGCGCAAGCTAAAGACAATAACGTCACTTCTGCAGCCAAAGCTGTGGGCAAGGGCATCGTCTGGCTGCCCAAGAAAATGATGCAGGGAGTGAAAGCCGTGGGCAAGGGGCTGAAGAAGGGCTCGTCGAGCAAATAACGCCGCCGCAGCATTTCGCAAGCCGCAAGCTTTTCGCAAGGTCGCCATAAGATAGTGGAGATGGGAGATTCCTGTTCTTGACGAGTCCCGTTCTCCTCAACGTATCAAGAATCAACAGACGCCAGGAGTCTCCCGCCACTTTCACATCAAGTGAGTCCGGCGAC
Source organism: Candidatus Obscuribacterales bacterium (assembly GCA_046328035.1). Classification (GTDB taxonomy): domain Bacteria; phylum Cyanobacteriota; class Vampirovibrionia; order Obscuribacterales; family Obscuribacteraceae; genus JBGASG01. The sequence goes on from JAXLXI010000016.1 coordinate 138,135, forward strand.
ATCTCAGTGAGTCCCGGTGACGTTACTCGCGAGCCGGTTCAACGTGTATCACGTTCAGTTCTTCGGCATCGGAGTCGCGGCAACCTCGCCCGATCATCCCGCAAATAAGCTCATTGAACTCAGCCTTGCCGAGAGACGCAAAGACCAGTATGTCCGGGTGGTGACCGGCGATTACGGCGCCCATACCCTCGTCAAGTTCGATGACTTGAAAGTCTGCAGAGGGAGTTCCCGGGTGCACCGGTCCCCACTCTTTTAGAAGAGCGATAGCCTGTGCTTGCAGATCAGCTTCGGGCTCACGCAACAGCACGCACGTGCCGTTTGCAAACAGCACATACGGAAACTTGGAGCTGATGATTTTTCCCCACGCTGCAATCAGAGACTCGGGCGTCGGAGCTACATCATCTTGTGATTCGTTCGTCATAGGAGGCATTCTAGTCGATTGCCGCATTCCCGGCTGCCGCCGAGTGCCGGCACTACGGATGGCAAGCGGTAGAATCGAGTAGCTGAAGATATATACTAGGCGCCCCACTCCACTCAGGAAGGTGTTCGCCATGGAAGTAAGCAAAGGCATCGAAGCCGGGACGCAGAAATTTCTCGCAGCCGTCAATGCGAACGCCGGTCCGCCCATCTATGCACTGCCCGTGGAGGAGGGGCGCAAGGTGTTCATCGATTTGCAGAAGTCGGTGAACGTAAATATGCCGCCGGTCGACATAGAAGAGATCACCGTGTCCGCGGGGAGTTACGGTCAAGTGCCCGTGCGCATCGTCCGACCCAAAGGCGCGAAGCAAGCCCTGCCGGCGCTGGTCTATCACCACGGTGCAGGCTGGGTGTTCGGCGGTTGGGAAACTCACGAGCGCCTGATTCGCGAACTGGCAACTAAAGCCAACATCGCCATCGTCTTTGTTGAATTCACGCTCTCACCGGAAGCCAAATACCCGGTCGCCATCGAACAATCCTACGCCGTCTCGAAATACATCGCAGAGAACGCGGCAGCGCACAACATCGATCCCTCGCGCCTTGCAGTTGGTGGCGACAGTGTGGGCGGCAACATGACCATTGCCGTCACCATGCTCGCGAAACAGCGCGGCGGCCCGCGCCTGGACTTCCAATTGCTCTTCTATCCAGTCACAGATGCAGGCTTCGACACTGGCTCGTACAAACAGTTTCCTGAAAAGCACTTCCTGACACTGGAAGCCATGAAGTGGTTCTGGAATCAGTACGAGCCGGATGCAAGCAAGCGCAAGCAACCGCTGGTAGCACCGCTGCATGCCACCACCGAAGACGTAAGAGGTCTGCCACCAGCGCTGGTGATTACCGCTGAGTTCGATGTGTTGCGTGATGAAGGCGAAGCCTACGCACACAAACTGATCGAAGCCGGGGTTCGTGTCTCGGCGACGCGCTGCCTGGGCACGATTCATGATTTCGTGCTGCTCAATGCAATCACCGAAACGCCGGCACCGCGCCTGGCGATAGATCTGGCCGCGCGCACATTGCAGGAGCAAATGCATCCGGCGCTGGCCGCCGCGACGAAATAACATATCGTCGGCGCCAATTTTCACCGCATACTTTTGTTGATTTATCTCTCACCCCTGGAGTCAACGGGCGGAAGCCTCACCCAGCGGCAAAAACTGAATTGATATCAATTCAGTTTTTGCCGCTCAGGACGACCCGCAACTAACGATCAGGCGCCTGCGAGTAGCCATATCGTCACACTGTTCAGATCCGGACGATTAGTACCGCAAGCGTACACGAGAAATTCACAAGATGTTCCGGAGATGTTTGACGCGGCTGTCGTTGAATAGCACAACGCGGCACCCGCCCGACCCACAATAAGACATGCCGCACAAATGCGCTTTCGGCGTATATAGGCTCGCTCATCTCAGGAGTTAGACATGGCTGCCACCACTCAATTGGAATCCACCATTCCTACCAGCCCCACCGCTGAGCCCGCGAATCTGAACATGGTGGACATGTACACGCGCGAGCGGGACAAACAGACAACCGGCGGCGACAGCGGAGTCTCAGCTCCCGCCAGGGTCAATGATTTGATGATGGGAGATATAAGCGCGGCGCAAAGCAAAGTTCCACCGGCAGCAGTCGCGGAAGACGGGTCCATACAATTTGATGCGCCGACCGAGTCGCGTGCGGTAGAAGATCCGCACAGCCGACCCACGGACAACAACGCGCCGCTGGCTCCAGGAAAAGACGCGCCGCCGGCACTGGGCAACAAATTGGTGACCGACGATAAGGGACGCGTCACAGAAGTCGACTATGCCAACGGCACGTCAAGAAAATTCGGCTATGGTGACGACAACAAGATAAATATGATCACCCGTCCGGATGGAATCGTCCTCGAGTTCAAGGACGGGCACTGGCAGGCAGCACTGTCGGAAACAGGCTCAGCCAACAGTCCGATTATTATCCCGGTCGACCTGGTTGACCCGCAAGTGGCGCCGGATGGCACGTTCACTTACCATACCGAGAAGGGCACGAACGTCAGGTTCGCACCGGATGGAAGCGGGGTGCTCCGTAACGACAAAGAGAACTGGACGGTCGCCCGCAATCCGGACGAACACGTCGAGTCCATTGTCGGACCGGACGGCAAGAAACAAACGTTCCACTACAACGACAAGGGAGAACTCGACGAATACACTAATCAAAAAGGCGAAGTGCTTCATCTGAAGGATGGGCAGTGGCAGACCGCTGACGGCAAGCCGGCTCCGATGCAAAACATCGAAGTCACCGCCAATGGCGTCATCGTCTTCGAGGACCCAGCCACACAGTTAAAGACATCGATCACTCCGGACGGTCAGCGGATCGTCAACAACTCCAACGGATCAATTATCAAACGTGATGCCGGCGGCAGACCGATCGAATCCGTGAGCGCAGACGGAAATGTGCAACACAAATATGAATACGACGATCAAAACAAGCTGACGACCATCACGGACAACCATGGTGGCAAGTTCACCGACAATGGCGACGGCACCTGGTCGGATAAAGATGGAAACAAGCTCACCAACTTCAAATTGGCAGAAGACGGACGTATTCAATTTACCGACAAAGATGGTCACATCGTGGTGCACAGTACGTCGGGCGAAACCACTACTACCACCAAGACCGAAGCAGAGCTGCAAAAGCAAGCCGAGGACATCCACAACACCGGCAATGCAGATGAGATCAACGCGCAAGTCAACGGCATGACCGATGCTGATCGCATCGCGCTCCAGCAAGCCTACGAGAAAAAGTACAATAGCAAGCTGACAGACGATCTGACCCATCGTTTCGAACCATACAAAATCAATATCGCCACAGAGAACCTCAATGTTTCAAACTTGAAGGATCACGCCGCTAACTCGCTGCTCCCCAAGGCGAGCCAGCAGTTTATCAACGACCTCAACACGTTCATCACGCGCGCGAAGCAGCTCGGTTTACCGGATGAAACGGTAACTGCAACCATGGGTGAAATCGACAAGATGCTCACGGTCACCGATGGCAAAATCAATGCCACCGAGAGAAAAGTTGTGGCGGCGCAGATGATGGCATTCGCGGCCACTCCATCGAGCATCGACCAGGGCAAGCATGGAACCTGCAATGTCACGGACATCGAAATAATCTCCTGGACGCGCAATCCACAGGTAGCGGCGCAGATTGTTACCGACATGGCTTTAAAAGGTGAATGGACCGCGCCCGACGGACACAAGGTCACATTGCCGCCGCAAGACTTCGTCCCACAAGAGGAAGGTTCGGTTGACAGCACCAGTTCTAACAACCGGCTCTTCGCCTCGCAAATTTTTCAGGCTACAGCTCTCACCGATTGGGGCACCCGGCAAAATCCTCCCCAGTATTACTTGCAAACCAAGCCAAGCAAAGAAAACCCCAGTGGAGAATACTGGAGCGATAAGGACGGCAACATCATCATGGAGCCGGATGATAACGGCAAAATGGCACCAAGTCGCTTCATGGGCTGGGAACCGGAGCCAATCATCGAAGAGTTGACCCGCATGGGCGGCGATCCGAATCAGGTATTCATCAATGCCGACTTCCCAAAAGAGGGTCAGCCCCCAAATGCGCTATTCTTCAAAAACGAAACGGACTTCGCCAATGCCATCGTCAAGGCCAAGGACGAGGGGCAGATGCCGATCATCATTGTCGTAGCGGCATTGGACCCGGTGTTCGGCGGAAATGCTCAGCCTGGCACCAAGGACCACCGGCGCAACCACGTTGTGGTTATCGACGACTACAATCCGGTCACCGGACAGGTCAAAATTGACAATACCTGGGGTGACAAGAACGACAAGTGGGTCGATGTCGCCGACATGTACCGCGCGACAGGTGCCTAACTTAGCCCGCCCGGTGTGCGCCCCAGAGAGTTGCGCGCAGAGTCGCACATGTCATCTCCGCAGAAACTGTCGGGTTCTAGCAGAAACCAATATGCGATGCTATAGGACCTGATTATAGGTGCGCATGATAGTCCACATCGCCCGCGACGCGAGCAAACTCTCCAAACCCTGCACACGGCTATTGAGCCTGTTGAGCCTAGCTGCGATTGTGTCGGTGCAGCTCATCCAGCAATCCGCAGTTGCAACTCATGCCGAGAAGCCAGAGTGGCGTTTGGTGTGGAGCGACGAATTTGATGCATCCTCAGCCGGCGCGCCAGATCCTGCAAAATGGAACTTCGAGACCGGCGGCGCAGGCTGGGGCAACAAAGAACTCGAGACATATACTGATCGCCGCGAGAACTCCCTAGTCGAGAACGGCATGTTGAAAATCACTGCGCTCAAGGAAAACTTCACCGGACAGGACAAAATACGACGCAACTACACATCTGCGCGCGTCACCACCAAGAACAAGTTCGCTCAGAAATACGGGCGCATCGAAGCCCGTCTGAAGATCACGCGCGGACAGGGACTATGGCCTGCGTTCTGGATGCTGGGCGACAACAACGAATCAGGCTGGCCGCAGTGCGGCGAAATCGACATTATAGAAAACATTGGCAAAGAACCCAAAATCATCCATGGCACAGTCCACGGTCCTGGATACTCAGGAAAAGACGGAATTGGCGCACCATATACGCTACCGTCAGGTCAGGACTTCGCTGATGACTACCATCTTTACGCCGTCGAGTGGGAGCCGGCACAGCTACGCTTTTACGTTGACAATGCGCTGTATGAAACGCTCACCCCGAACGACCTGCCTCCCGGAAAAAGCTGGGTGTTCGACCATCCATTTTTCATCATTTTGAACGTAGCCGTTGGCGGATCGTGGCCGGGAAATCCAGACGCATCCAGTCAGTTTCCTCAGTCGATGCTTGTTGACTACGTGCGCTGCTACGAGCGGTACTAGTTTCTTCCCAAAGTCCCTCCCAAGATCGACCGCACCGAAGCGCCACCCCTGGCAAAAACTGAATTGATATCAATTCAGTTTTCATTATCGGAGTGACGAAATGAGTTAATCTGACGAAGCCGTGGAAATAGAAACACGAGTTGGATCGGATAGGAGGACTCATGACATGCCCAATTCGATGATTCGCACCACCGGCTGCCTGGGGTTATCGATCGTAGCGGGAGTGCTCTTCATGAGTTCAATGATTGGTCCGGTTAGTGGTGCCGATGCGTACAGGAAGGTGCAAACCAGTTCGTTCACGATGGAGATTCCTTCGGACTGGACAACGAAACAAGGCAATCCTGATTGGTATGCTTCGCCGCCGAAAACAGCCGACTCGGTTTCCTTCTCGGTGCGGTCGGGTCCGTTCAAGGGAACGCTTAGCGAGTACGTGAAGAGCTTTAAGGCCGAGATGCAGGACTCGCTAAACAGGTCTGAAATACTCGAAGAGAAAACCGCCACGGTTGCCGGACAGCCTGCGGCAACTGTGGATACGCGGGGTCCTTGTGTGGCGATGCCCAGTGTGCCGGATGGCTTTTATACTTGTCGCGCGCGGTGCTGGATTTTTGTGAAAAACCACATCGGGTATCAGATTATGGGATCAGCGAACCTTGATATCAGCAAGTACGAGAAGACATTCGTGCGCATGGTCGGCTCGTTCACGCCGACTGGCAAGTGACGTCACCAGGTGAGGAAGCCGTGCTCATCGCAGCGCAGCCCGGTATTGAGCAGGTCGGCATAACGACCGCGAACTTGCGTTGGGCGGACCTGATAGAAATGCGCGTTGGCTAGCTTTGCATATTCGAAGTCGGTTTGCACAAGACGGGTTTCGCTGAACTGCACGCCTTCGAGTTGCGCCCATTTAAACGATGTTTGCGTCAGGTCGGCACCGTTGAAATTGGCATCAGTGCAATTCACATGATCGAATTTGGCTTGACCGATTTTGCATCGCGAGAAGTTGGTCTTGACGCACGAGGATCCGAGAGAAAACTGTGTTTGTACCAGGTATGAATCGCTGACGAATGCCCCATCGAGGTTGCATCCATCTAATTGCGCTTGACCGAGATTGCAGTTGGTCAGGTTGGCGCCACTGAAGTCGACGCTTTTCAGTTGTGCCTGCGTCAGTGTGGCGCCACTCACATCTGCGGAGCGGAGATCGAGTCCATTTTCCAGTTGCAACTGCGCAAGGTCGGCATGTCTGAGGTCGGCCTGGAAAAGAGATTTCTTTTGTTGAGAGGCGTGCTTGAGTGCCATCTTCATGTTGATCGCGTTGTTGTCCACAAATATCGGCTGGTGCGTCACTCGGTTACGGATGGTGATGGTGCCGGACGGCACGGGAGCGGTGTTCGCGGGAGGCGGAGTTGGTGCCGATTGCGGTATGTAGCTGAGGAAGCCGTAAATCATGATGCCGAGCAAGCAAATCAGTGCTCCGAGAAGAATCGCGGAAGCATTGCTTTTGCCTGCAAATGGCAGCGGCACGCCAACCAGATAGGCGCCGAGATCTTGATCGACTTCGGAGAGCGATTGATAGCGTGCTTCGGGGTGGCGTTCCACGCATTTTAGTATGATCTGCTGCAGAGCTGGTGGTGCCTCGCTGGCTGCGAGGCTTTTGCGGACGTAGTGGCGGTCGTCGTGGAGATGTTTCGCAATCGCTTCAACGGGATTGCCGGTGTCGAAAGCTTTGGTTCCGGTGAGCAATTCAAAGAGAACGCAGCCCAGCGAGTACACATCCGAGCGCTCGTCAATCCCTGAACCCAAGCACTGTTCAGGGCTCATGTATGCAGGTGTACCGACAACGCCACCAAGTTGCGTGAGTGTTTCGCCCGTATAGCCGATTGCTTTGGCGATGCCGAAATCTATGATACGCGCGTCGTTGTCACCTGTGAGAATGATGTTGCTGGGCTTCAGGTCGCGGTGGATGATCGTCTCAGCGTGAGCGGCGCTCAACGCACGGCATATCTCTCGGCCAATCTTGGCGACGGCCGTGGGCTCGAAGGCGCTTTCGTTTTCCAGCCGTTCCTTGACGGTTTGTCCTTCGATGTATTCCATGACGATAAACGGAACGTGATCCGCTGTTTCACCTGAATCAATCAGTGCCACCAGATTCGGATGCGAAACGCGGCGCAGCAGTTTCGCCTCGTGATTGAAACGCTGCAGGGCGTCGGCATTTGCCGCCAGTTCCTTTTTGAAAATTTTCACTGCCACGATGGAACCATCGGGCGCCGCAGCTTTCCACACATCGCCTGACGAGCCGTGCGCAATCAGTTGATCGAGCAAGTAATTTCCAACCCGGTTCTCGCTGGGCGGGGGTGAGTCGCTGGGCGAGGGCGAGTCGCGCGTTATGACTACCGGCGCGGCAGCATCAGCCGGCTCGTCGTCATCGGAGCGGAGCTCCGGTGGTGCTTCCTTAAACCTAGGCTGATCGCCGGACATGCGAATTCACCACGCAGTACCTCCAATTCTAACAACTAAGCTTGTCAAGCCAGGGCTTCCCCCGGTCAGACGGGGTAGATCGCTTAAGAGAAGTGCTGACTGGGGTTTCCTCCGAGGTTTCTTGTTGATGATGCGCAGATTTGAGTTCAGCATGGGCGGCTCGGACAAGTTCTGGGAAGTTGAGTTGAGCGGGACCGAGCTAACCGTCCGTTTCGGGCGCATGGGGACAAACGGGCAAACGCAGACAAAGAGCTTTCCTTCCGCAGCAGCGGCGCAGAAGGAGTACGATAAGCTGATCGCCGAGAAATTGAACAAGGGTTACGTGGAGGTGACTTCGGGTGCACCGGATGCGGACAGCGGGGCAGATTCGGATCCGGGATCAGCGGGAGCCGCGAATGCGGGCACAGGAGCGCGACCCGCAGGAACATCAGGTTCGGCAGCGGCACGCGCCGCGGCAGCCTGGGGTATGACAGGTGCGCCAGGTTCGGGTGCCGGTGCACCGATTCCAGCTTCGAAAGGCGGGCGCAGCGCTGCCGCCGTGAAAACAGTCCTGGAGCAGGCGGGAGTCGACACCTCGACCTTTGAACGCATTTCGCTCGAAGAAGATGAGGACGACGAGGAAGAAGGCGGCAAACGCCACTCCGACAGCGATGGTTCCTTCTACATGGTGGAGGTGCCAAAAGGCAAAGCCATGGATATTTGGCGGGTGGTGCGTAACGCCGTTGACAGCACCGGGTATTGGCCGATCTTCACCGAGGAGTACGACCGCCTTCTCGAATACATGGAATTCAATGAAATGGAGCCGGCAGCGATACTAAAGAGCGCCAACTCGATGGATGCTAAGGATTGGTTTGAAACGCACGTCCAGGAAGATCCGGAAATGTTCGAAGAAGCGCTTGAATCTTCGGCGAACGCAAACCAGAGCCACTGGCATCCCAATTCTCGCGAAGACAACCTGAAAACCGCCGACGACTTCTACATCGTGAAAAGCATCGGCGATTTCACCAGCACAATGATCTTGGTGCCGACTAAAACTCCGTGGCATGTGGCGGCAGTCTTGCGCTGGGGCGGCTCGAATGACGGCATCGAGCCGGAAGAACACACGGCCCTGCACAAATACTGGTACACCGCATATGGTGCGGAGCCGGTGGTGGCGACCATGGACATCTGGGAGTTTCGTGTAGCCAAGCCGCCCCAAACGCGTGAAGCCGCGATGCATCTAGCGCGCGAGCAGTACATCTATTGCCCGGACATTGTTGATCAAGGTTGTGCCACCGTTGCCGGTCTGGCGTCTGAACTCATTTACTCGCCACGCTGGTATTTCTGGTGGGACTAGGCATTTAAACGGAAAATTCACAGAATTGTCCGGATTCATTCCCCGTCAGCACTGTAGATTGCTGACAAACCTGGAATTGGCACCCTCGATTCCTCGAGTTTCCCGCAACACCCCAGAGAACAACCATTGAACCCCGGAGGTTCGCTGATGACGCACGGAGATGCATACGCAGATTTCTATTCCAATCAGATTCGTCAGGGTGCGGATCGCGGATTGATAATCGCGCCCGGTCCTGACGGAGAGACGTACGGCGACCAGGAAGGCGGAATCGACTTTAACGGTGGGTCCGCATTCGAAGAAGAGATGTTTGGGGGCGGCAGCTCTGCCCGTGATCGATTGGCTCATGAGTGGGGCGTTGACACTGGTTTCTTCCCTCGCGATGAACGCCCGCCGCTAGACACCGACTCAGTAATGATTGCAGCGACCGGAGTTGCGCAGGCATTGCAAACAGGCGATCTGGATGCCGCCAGCAAGTTGGCGCTACAGATCGATCCGCGCAGCATTCGCGAGGCGAAGTTCGAGTTATTCGGAGTGATGGCTGATGCTTCACCCGAAAAACGACAGAATCTTCTTCGGCTCGCTGGCGACTTGAAGATGCTGCAACGGGCGTCGTTCGCCTTCGAACTAATTGCCAACGGCAATGATCGCGAAGGCATGTTTCTTCTGCACCAACTTCTGCCAGAGGCAGGACCGCCGCCGGGTGCCGACGCAGGACCGCAGCCGGGTCCGGATGGTGTACCGTCCCGAACAGATGGCGGCACCGAGATACCGCTTCCTGCTGCGCAGCCCGAAACACCGCCCGGCACGCAGCCCGAAACACCGCCCGCACCACCAGGTCTATCGCCGGCTGTGCAGGACATGATTTTTCCGACTCAGTAGCGAGTCATGCACAAGTTTGAATTCGTCCCCAGGAGTTAATCCCAATGCCAAAAGTACTGTTAGCGGACAACGAAACACAACTGCGAATGCTGGTCTGCGACTGGCTGGAGCATCATCATTACCGCGTGGACGTAGTCACCAGCGGCGACGAAGCGAAGGAGTTTCTCTTGCGCATGGAATACGATGTGCTGCTCTTCGCGTGGGAAGTACCTGGTATTACCGGCAGTGACCTATGCCGGTGGTTTCGCGCCGGTGGCGGCATGTCTCCAATCCTGATTCTCTCTGACAAGGACGACATCGATGACAAAGAAGCGGCGTTCTATTCCGGCGCCGACGACTTCCTGACGTTGCCGTTCGCCTTGCGCGAACTGACTGCGCGCATGAACGCCCTTATGCGCCGCGGTTACGTCACGCCTTCCAGACTGATCAAAGTGGGTCCGTTGTCGCTCGACCCGGATGCGCACACCTCAGCGGTGGAAGGCAAAGAACTATCGCTCACGGCCACCGAGTTTGCAGTGCTCAGTTTTCTGGCGCGCAACCCGGATGTAGTCTACAGTGCGCACGCGCTCAAAGACCGCGTCTGGAACAGCAAATCCGAAGTATCCGCAGACATCGTTCGCGTGTATATCAAGCGACTGCGAGAGAAACTGCAAGCCGTCGGCTATCCCGATCTGGTGCGCAACGTGTATGGAGTAGGTTACAAACTAGTCGCCGCGACGCAGCCGATACCGGCGCCGGTGCCGGACCAATCCACTCCGGATCAGCCGATTCCGATCTGGAGCAACTCCATGCAGCCCGCCCCCCGCGTGGAGCTGATGAACTGAACCGAAGATTTTTGCACGGACCAATTGGGAAGGTTGCGCGGTGGTGCCAGCCACCGCGTTTCACTTTTTGCCGTCATTTTGGAGCCGGGCGGACGGGTTGTCGGGCCAGGCATGTTTCGGGTAGCGTGCCTTCAGGTCTTTGCGCACCTGCGAATAAGTGTTCTTCCAAAAATTAGCCAGGTCTGGAGTGATCTGCTGAACACGATAATTGGGTGCGAGCAAATGCAGTAGAACGGCGACGCGATTACGAGCGATGCGAGGCGTTTCGGACATACCGAAAAGTTCCTGAATACGAACGGCCAGAACCGGTGGCTTGCCCACCTCGTAAATCAGCTTGTGCTGCCTGCCGCTGGGCACTGCAATTTTTTCAGGCGCCTCTTCTTCGAGCGCCATCAGCTGCGGATGCGTGAGCCGCGATCTGATGACGGCTATCAGCGAATCGCCGGTCAACTCCGACACGGCGGTGCGGCCAACGCACCATTCTTGTAACCATGAAGCAGAATCAGGCGGTTCCGGATTGAACAACTCCAGTTCAGGCAGTTGCAACTCAGGTAGCCATTCGCGCAAGCATTGAACGCGAGCAATAAAGTTTCTTGCCTGATCGTCGATCAGTGCCACGGCATCGAGATTTTCGGTGATGCCCTGAGCCAGGATCGAGGCGGCATCGAAACTCGGCGGCACCGGCACCTGGACTTCGTCGAGGATTAGATCGACGTAGCGCGTGCGTTTGAGGGCGGTGACCCTTTGCTTGTCGACGGCGTAGGACACATCGATGGCGGTGGTAACATGGGATTCCGGCAACCAGCTGCGATCAATGTGCGATGCCTGGCGGACCAGGGTTTCCGACTGTCCGGTGTCGCTCAATTCGACGGCAACGAAGAACTCGGAGTCGCTGACACCGGACTCCTCGGACAGACGAACGCCTCTCCCGCCGACCATGAGTGCGCGTTTGTCGCGCGCAGCGCGGCGGCGGCAGACTCGATCCGGAAACGCGGCAGCAATCGCACGCAGGACCTCCAGATCTTCTGCAGCACGGGCGTCCACGCTGCTCAGCTTCGCGCTTCGCTGTTGATCTTTGTCCAGCACTCTGACCAGGTCCGCGGCGGTGCGAATCACTTGTTTCGCAGATCCAACCGACAGCGATCCAATATCAAATTGACGGGTGCCGGTATCATGGAATTCCTCGAGTGCGGAGACCCGATCAAGCAGATCAGAGTCTGTCCGCCGATGGTATTGCCCGTGGTTACGCTGCCCACCGGCGCCGCGCTCGCCGATGGTCTGCGGCGAAGTATCGTGCAGGAAAGGATCCCGCTCTGAAAGCAGTGCCGCACAGAGGGCGGCGCGCATGGCAACTCCGCGCGCCTTACCCTCGATGAGCAGGCGCGCCAGGCGCGGTTGCAAGGGCAACTGCGCCATCTGTTTTCCCAGTTCGGTGATTGCCCCACCGCTAACCTCGGCACCGCGATTACCGCCCTCGAGGGCACCAGTAAGCCGCAGCAGTTCCACTGCGCGTTGCACCGCAGAAGGTGGCGGGGGTTCGAACCAGCCGAACCTTGACACATCCGGCTCGCCCCAGGCTATCAGTTGCAAGAGGCACTGCGACAGGTCAACCCGTCCTATTTCCGGCGAGTCGAACTCGCTCAGCGCTTGCTGATCGCGTTCGGTCCAGAGACGCAGGCATCGCCCCGGAGCGGTGCGTCCGGCGCGCCCGGCCCGCTGATCTGCTGAAGCACGCGAAATACGCTCCATCTCGAGGCGATTCAATCCGAGTTGCGCATGAAATCTATTGACGCGCGCCATACCGGCATCGACGATCGCGGTGACTCCTTCGATGGTAAGTGAAGTCTCCGCCACGTTGGTTGCCAGAATGATTTTTCGGTGCCGGCTCGGCTGTAGAACTTTCTGTTGCTCAGCCAGCGACATGTCTCCGTAGAGCTGCATCACCTCTATCCCCGATTCGACAACATCTACATCGTCGATCAGAACGTCGGCACACTGGCGAATTTCGCCGACGCCGGGCAAAAACACCAGAACGTGCCCCTCCGTGTGCGGCAGAACCTGCCGCACACCGTCGGCAGTCATTTGCGGAAGCGATGCTTTCGGCGCAAACTGGAGATAGTCGATGGCGATCGGAAACGTGCGTCCTGGGCACTCGACCGTCGGACAGTCGCCGAGATAACGGCTGATCGGTTCGGGATCCAGAGTCGCCGACATCACAACTATTTGCAAATCAGGTCGCACATCAGCGCGCACCTGGCGCACCATAGCCAGTGCCAGGTCGCTGTCGATGCTCCGTTCATGGAACTCATCGAAAACCACCACCGCCGTTCCTTCCAGCAAGGGATCATCTTGCAACCGCCGCAGAAAGATCCCCTCCGTGCAAAAAAGAATCCGCGTCTCACGCGAATGAC
>JAXLXI010000017.1:0-131218 GCA_046328035.1 Candidatus Obscuribacterales bacterium
TTCTTTTGCTTTACGCATCATGTAGTCAATCGAAAAAACGCTCTGGAGGCGCTCGCGTTCCTCCGCCGTCGGGGCGTCCTTCGTGGCTGCTTGCAATCCAATTAGAAACGACAGCCGCGGGCGGTAGGAATTCTCCATACCGTGTTCGCCGCTTGCTGTGTAGATGCGCCCCTTTTCTTTATCTTCGATGGCAAACTCTGATACCGCCTGCCCTTGCTTCGAAACCGCGGAAAGGAATTGATCATTACCGCCCGAAAATGTTTTGAACTTCGGTTCGTAAGGCGCGGCTTGCGGATCGTCTGTGATGGCGTCCTTCGCTATGTGTCCGCTGAGGAGAATTGTTTCCTTCGGGTGGTCGTCAAATTTATGGCCACCGCTCCCGCTCTCCTTGCCTTTTCCGACCATACCGCACCACCGACTGAGCTATCGTTCAGGTTATATACCCAAGGAGTGCAATCCTGGTGCTTCTTGCCCCTCAGAGTAGACCCTTCGCAGTCCAGTCGACTTTAGCATCCGGTCGCTTGTGAGTTACATACCTCTGCGTTCGTTCTGTCTTCAACGTGGAATAAATCCGAAGCCAACGGATTTGCACACATGCCCGAAGACCATACAGTGCAGCGCGACGAACAGCTCCAGTCACCGACCCAACTGCGGCGGGGCACGGTGTTGGACGGTAAATATGAGATTACCGATTACCTCGGCTCCGGTGGCATGGGCGCGGTGTACAAAGCCCGGCAGACCGACTTCGACCGGTCTGTCGCCATCAAAACTCTGCATGCTCGGTTCACTTCTGATGTATCAGCCGTTAAGCGGTTTCAACGCGAAGCGCGCATCATCTCGCAATTGACGCACAAGAACATCCTCGCCGTTTACTCATTTGGCGGACACCAGGATTTCATCTATCTGGCGATGGAGTATGTGCAGGGTACTTCGCTGGGACGTCTGCTGGCGGAGAAGGGCAAGATGACGCCGGAGCAGGCGCTCCCGATGCTCTTGCAAGTCTGCGACGGCATGGAACACGCCCACAAACACGAAGTGCTGCATCGCGATTTGAAACCGGACAACGTGATGATCGTGACCTCTGGGCTTGCGGGTTCAGTTGTGAAGGTCGTGGACTTCGGGTTGGCAAAGTTGATGGATGGTCCCGATGGTCAGCGCCTGACGCGCACGGGCGAGGTCGTGGGAGATCCGCGCTACATGAGCCCGGAGCAGTGCGGGGGAGAAACTCTCGACGTGCGGTCAGATATCTATTCCTTCGGTTGCTTGATGTACGAAGCATTGACTGGTAAGTGGCCGTTCGATGCCGATGATCCCGTAGCGATTCTGCATAAGCATATCGAACAAGATCCGGAACCATTCGCAAAACGGCTCGGGCTGCCGCCCGCCATTGAGGCAATAACTTTTACGGCAATGGCAAAAAATGCCAAAGACAGATACGAATCTTTTGGTGCAGTTGCGAAAGCACTACAGGATTTCGCCAGCAACCCGAATGCAAAGGTGGCTGCACCAGCAAGACGTGCCCGCGGGAAGAAACCTTCGAAGCTCGCTTTGGCAGGGATTGCCGTCGCTGTCGGTGTCGTCGCTGTCGGCGGCGCAGCCGCGCTTTTCGTAAGTCCATCGGATTGGTCGATTCTCCCGACCAAGTTGCAGTATCAAGCAGCAAGTTCACCCGGAGAAAAACTCAAAACCGGCATGCAACTAGGCGAGTACTACCTCGCGCACAACGCGCTTGACGAGGCGGCTGGCTACTTCACGGCAGTCAGAAAGCTGGCGGAGGCTGCCAATGACCGCGAAGCGAGTTTCTACAGCACCGCTGGGCTCAGTCAAGTTTTCGCCAAACAAGGGCGAGAGTCCGATGCGAGCAGTGCTGCAGTGTCATCCATCGCAACCGGACTCAATATGATCAATGCAGGGAACACAGACCGCAAGGTGTGTTACACAATCTGCACAGTGCTGCCGCTGTACAGCAGATCAGCGCCAGGCGACATGGTTGCCGCGGCTCACGAAGTCGCGAACGTTTACATAACACACAAACAACTGTCCAACGCGCGCACCGTGCTGGAGCAAGTGGCACCGATCGGAAACGGCGCCGCGAGGACATCAACGCTGATATTGCTCGGCGACCTCAGTCTGCGCATGAATGACAGAGCGAAGGCACAGCAATACTTCGGCGCGGCCGCCGCTATGGCGGAAAGTGCACAACCTAAGGCTGTGATACTGCAGATGGTCGGCGCCAGAGCTATGGCAGGCGGCGATGGGGAATTGGCAGCTGACTATTTCAAACAGGCATTGCAACTTACACCGAAAGCGATAGGTGCCCCTTTCGTTATGCTGCAACTACAGGTCGCGGATTGCTACGCATCGACACAGAATTTGCGAGCAGCCAAACAGGCATACTCCGATGCGCTTGGGTACGCGCGCACTTTACCCAATGCGGAACCTCTGGTTATCCGCAGCCTGCACGGGCTTGGTCAGGTGGAATACCACCTGGCGGATCACGCAGGCGCGGAAAACGCGTTCAAAGAAGAAGTAAGTGTTATCACTCACAGTCCAGCGCCAGATGTCGCTCAGCTAGCCAATGCAACATGCATGTTGGGCGACTCGCTAAGTAGGCAGAAAAAGTACTGCGAGGCGGCATCTCAATTCGAGCGGACCATGCAAATCATCACCGCCACTCCAAATCAGAACTCCTTAAATGAGCTGCTAGCTACGGCTACTGAAAAACATCGCACAAATGTCATCGATTGTGCCAACAGCAAGGGCAAGTAACGGTCAGTTCACAGCGCTCGTTGTAAAAAGTATCTCTGATGAGAACTTGGGAAATCGTCCAGGGTTCCAAATATCGTATAACCCAACTTCTCGTAAAACGGCAGCGCTTGAAAGCTGAAAGTGTCGAGCCATGCATGGTGGCAGCCGCGACGCCGAGCTTCATCATGAGCTGCTTCCAACAGCTTGGTTCCCCAACCAGATTTGCGGACACTTTCATCGACAGCCAAGTTTTCGATGAATAGCCAACCAAAGTACGTATGCCCCTCCAGTCCGCCGAGTACCGTTCCCTGCGAATCCTTGAGAAGCAGTATCAGTTTCCTGAAGCTGGAGACCCCGACCTCGCTCTTGTTGTAAGCACGCAAGATAGCGAAGAACGATTCCATCTCCTCTTTCGGAGGGGTTTCTTCGAAATGCTGTTCGAGAACTATCACTGCTCACGAGCGCCGCGCATGCTACGCAGCGGTGCAGTGATTTTCCAGGATGTGCTATTCCGCATATCGCTCAACTGAGCCTCCAGCAATTCCCGCTCGCCCCGAGTGCGACACCTCAAATCATCGAACTGAGCAAGAACATCCGTCAAATACCTCAGCGTTCGATACGCGAGTTCCTTATAGCCCTGCGCTAACATCCGAGCGTCGGCATAGACAGGCATTTCCAGAATCTGCGGGAGCGTTATGCCTTCGTCTTTGATCAAGTGATTTAGCTCCAGAGCGATGGTTTCGCACGCCCGCGCATAGATTTGCTCTGATGATTCGCCAAAGTCCTCGAGAAATCCTCGATACTTCTTACCGAGCGCGAGAATGTCTAGCGCAAACAGCAATTGACTGAGGTTTTTCGACGTGCTGCTTTCCTCGTGCCGCCGAAAGCTGCACAGGACCTCGTCGATGTAGAAGTACTGAGCATCCATCAATATCCGAAACCAGTATTCGATATCTCCGTAGTGGAAAAACTGCGTGTCAAAACCACTCCCGGTTCGGTCTGCACGAAACATCACTGTACTCGGCTCGCCGACCCAGTTCGTCCATCGAAGCAGGTTGTACAGCACCACTTCGCGCCCCGAAATTTTCCGGCTACTCGGGAACGGATGAAGCGTCTTCGTGACCGAGCCGTTTTTGTCTATCCATTGCTTTGCAGTGCTGATCAAAGTAACATCCGGGCTTTGCTCAAAGCGCGCGAGCATTCGCTCGAGCATTGAGGGCTCCAACTTGTCATCTTGCGCAAATGGTTTGATAAAAGCCCCTGTCGCACTCTCCAGACAGCGATTGTAATTAGCAAACAATCCCTTATTGGAATCATTGACCCAAGCGTTAATGCGGCTATCTTGCTTCGCATATCGGCTGATCACAGTCCAGCTATCGTCATCCGAACAGTCATCACCAATCAAGAGTTCCCAATCCGGTGTGGATTGTGCCAACACGCTCTCGATTGCCTCTGGCAAGTAGCGAGAACCGTTGTAGACAGGCAGAAGCACAGACACACGGGGAGCCACGGTTCACCTCGTGTTTGTACTGAGAGCTAAAATCTCGTCGTCGTGCTGCTTCTGTTTCACATCGTTTTCCAACTTCGCCACGAGCTTTTGAAGGCCCGCAGGAGTTTTTCCGCGAAACACCAAGCGACAGCAGGACAACGCTGCCTTTGCAACAGAAAGCTTCGGACGCTTCTTAATCAGCCGCCACCAGTGCCAGATGCGGAAGCGGTAGGACTTCAGATACAGCAGGTCGTAAATCATGCGGTCGTACGCAAAAAGAAATGCCTTCGCGTCGAACATCGCATCGCTCGGTTCCTTCAAATAGAGCCGATGCGGGTGCCGCGCCACAAATCGTTGGCACGCGAGTTCGTATATCTCAGCCGTTTGGCGCGCGATTTCCGTGCGTTGAAACTTATCGAGAGTCCGCTGCCGCGCGGCTTTCCCCATGGCGATGCGTTCGGCATCGTTCTCCAGCAAACGCAAAATTGCATCGGCAAGTGCATCACCGTCGCGGGGCGGGACAATAATCCCCGACTCGCCGTCCGTCACATATTCACGCGTCCCGCCCGCCGAGGTGCCCACCACGGGGCGCCCGCAGGACATCGCTTCCAGGCAGGTATAAGGCGAGTTGTCGTACACCGACGGCACCACACAAATGTCGGCTGAGCGGTAGTGCGCAGGCAGTTCCTTCAATGGGATGCGAGGAATGAACAGCAAATTGCCGGCACAACCGCGGTCGGCGATTTGCTTATCCAGTTCAGCCTTGACCGACTTCTGTCCCTTGCCGTTATTGGTGTCATCGCCGATGATGACGAAACGGACATTGGGAAACTTCGCCACCACTTTCGGCACTGCATCGATCAGATATCTGATGCCCTTGCGTTCTTCGAGGCGACCGACAAACAGCACGGTCAGCCGACCATCGGGCTTGATAGCCTTGTCCCCGTCGGGAGAAAACTCTTGCGGGTCAATCGGATTACGGATAATCCGTATTTCGTTGCGCGGATAATGCAAATCACTCGCCACGAAGTCAGCCAGATCCTCGCTCGGAGAAGTAATCGCGTCGGAGGAAACCATCGCCACCCGCTCAAGCATGGCGACAAACTGGTGATCGAAGGTCGGCGTGACGTTGTGCAGACCTTCGGCAATGAACTTGGAATGCGGTGTATAGAGCCGCACCACCAGCGGTGCCGCTTTAGTGATGGCGGGCACCAACCCCTCGGCAAGCAGTTCGGGCGTGTCGATTACATCGAAGGGACGTTCATTGTGCAGTTCGAAAAACTTTTCCCAGAGCGCCGTCGTCGTTTGCAAAACATAACGACTGTAGGGCATACAAAAGGCAACACAGCCCAGATTTCCGGGGATATCGGTTGGGACGACCCGGTGCACCCGGATTCCGTCTTGAACGACGGTTTTCGCCGTATCCCTGGCCAGCGCTACGACTTCGACTTCATGCCCGATCTCCTTCAGCCCATTTGCCAAATGGTTGCTGAAGGTGGCAATGCCGCCGAAACCGGTCTCTGGCGGATATTCACGCGAGATGATGCAGACGCGCATGGGCTAGATGTTAGCACCAACCCCTTTACGTCTCATGAGATCCAGCATAACTCGATGCGGTCAGGGAGCCCCGGCGCTTGGAAACCAAAGCCGAAGAACCGCAAATATGAGCGCTTTCCAACAGAGTCAACTTTGCTCCATTCGATCCAGGAGGTCTTTGGAGTCATCAACGTCGACTCCGGGCAGAGCCCCACCCCTTGTGCGACAAACAGGTAGCCACTCAGGTTGATCGACACCGAAGGGCTGTAACTTGTCGAGTTCCTTATGCGGAAGTCCTTCGACCGTGACCGCTGGTGCCAGCTCTGTGACCCGTCCGGCTCTCGTATCGACGGTGCGCAATTTCGTCGGGAATTCGTCTTTTTCGGGAGCATCCTCGAATGCGCTCTCCGGCAATAGACCGAGATCCTGCACCCACATCGCAGTGCGCGCCAGCGAAACTTTCACATGGTAGCTGCCACCATCCGTCGCCCGCTTCAGAAGCGCGGTCATAACCCCGCTCGCAGCCAGATAGCCTGTTAGGAAATCGTTGAGATAGAAGACCGGCGAAAACGTCGGCGCGCCGCCTCGCCCTTCCGTTGCCGCAAAACCTGTAGCGACCTGCGCGTTTTGATCAAAGCCGGGGCGCGCCTTCCATGGTCCTTCGAATCCATACGCATTCACGGACAAACATATAATCCCCGGGTGCTCTTTCGCTAGTTCCGCAGGCGAGAGCCCGAACCTTTCCGCCACGCTAGGTCTGTAGGAGCAGGCAAACACGTCCGCCTCACTGAGCAGTCGTTTCATTTTTTGTCTGTCTTCTTCCAGAGTGAGATAGAGGTATGCCGAGCGTTTCCCCATATTCACCAGAAGATTTTGCGAAATCGTATCTCTGTGATAAGGAGAGCTGATGTGCATTACATCAGCTCCGTACTGAGCGAGACTGCGCATACTTCTAGGTCCGGCCAGCACGTGCGTGAAATCCACGACCTTGATGCCGTCGAGAGGAAAGCTACATCCCGGCTTCAATCCGTGCGGTTGCCCATCGCCGATTTTTTCAATTTCAATCACCGGCTTCGTCAGCAGCGCTTGTCCCTGCGGGTGTCGCCGCCATTCATCGGCTTCGTATGCAATGCAGGCAGGCAGACCAAGAGCCGACAGCTTCTCCTGAAGATCTTCGGCATCGTACTTCGCAATCTCTCTGCCAATCGACTCGCGATTGTTGCCGCAGTCGAAGAAGTTGAGATAGCCGCGTTCCAGTTTCGTATACGGAGGTCCGGCTTCAGTCATGATGTAGCGACCATCCGCGCAACGAAAGATGCCGTTGGTTGGCACCAGCTCTGCGCCGACCGTCAGCGCATAACCGTTGTGCCAGAGGAAGTGCGTCGAGTGCAGTGCGTGAATTGCATCATGAACGTCTATGTCGGCTACAAGATTCTCATTCGCGGTGCCTGTGCGATGTTTCCATATCGCTGCTGCTGCAATAACTTCGAGCAACAACGTGTATGCCGTCGCCTCGGACAGATGATGTGGAGACCTCAAGATCGGATCGGCACCGGTCAGGCGCGCGTCACCGTTGTAGGCGGCATCCAGCCCCAGTCCGCGCATCAAGTTGGATAGGTCCGGCAACTTCTGACTGCGGAGCGTTCTTATCACCTGGGTGACTGGTGTTGTCATTTCATCAATCTCCTCGTCTATGCGACGCAGCATGCATCAACGATACATGCTGCGCCAGAAAAGTTCGGTACAGATCCCAAGAACCACAATTACTATAGCCACCACAACCCATTCCGACTTCGATAGATTTTCTCTCTTCGCCTCTCCTGCTGCACTAACCATGCGCAACGCCTGAAAGGACAACAGCATTCCGCAAGTCTGAAAAATCCGAAGCGCGAAGGAAAACGTGACGGGCGAGACTGCGGACTCATGAGCCGTCGAAAGTACGAGAATGTTGGACAGAAGGGACAATCCAAGCGGCACAACAAATGGCGCAGTCAAGCCAGTCCAGACCGTCGTCACAAAGAGGGACCGCTTCCCGTTACGATCAAACAACCCGCGGGCCAACCAACAAGAAGCGGGCAAACCGCCAATCAGCGGACAGAGCAGCGCAGATAGAAGCAGCATTGCGCGGGGGTGCACGCCCATTCCGTTATTCTTAAGTTCACTTAGCTCGAGCAAACAATACGACACGGCTAGTCCACTCAGAAAGATTGTCACAAGCGCCAAGTTATCCGTGGTGCCGATCGCGTGCTCCGAGTGATTCTTCAGGGCTCTCGCAACGCGACGACACCAATACAGCCACGGAAGGGAACAGGCTAGTTGGGCAAGTATGTACAAGCGGACGCCATTTGGAATAGCTGCGAAGGAGTGCAATCCAAGCGCGCCTACAATGAGTGGAACCAGACACAAAAACTGGTCCCAAGGCACCCGATGGATGTGCTTCCTATTTGCGAGTCTCTGGCTTTCTGACACCCGACCTCGCCATTTCCTCGACCTTTGACCACTCTTCTTTTGTGATCGGTTGTTTCATCGTATAGATTACTTCGCCACCACCGGGAGCGATTAGCTGATAGCCTGTCGGAAGATACTCAGGGCTGCCATCGCGCTGTTTGACGGAGTGAAACACCTGCCCATTTTCTCTCGCAACTTTGTCTGGTGCTGCCAAAACGTACATCCCTGTCTTGTCAGCCATCATCGCGGCCAGACTCTTCCCTCCTTCTGGAACCGCTCCGCCGTCACACACAACTAATATCATCAACGGAGGTGCGTCGGGATGACTCTCCCGATGGGCTTTCAACGAAATATCGATTTTCTTCATAGCTTCATCTGGAGAGATTTTCGCTCCTGCCCACCACGGGATGCCACCAAACTCTTTTCAGAATCGCACCAGGAGTGCCATGTGCAGAGACGGCAAAGATTTCGGGCGGAGCGGTAGTCTTCGGAAGTCCCATATGCAGGTCCAGCGGACCAATTGCAATGCCAATATCTCCTGCGAAATCGCAATCGGCGTTACGGACTGATCCCTCCGGCGGTCCAATCTCCACGGCTGGGTGCTTGATGCGTTCACTTGCCTCATCCTTGTTCTGAACCTCGCCAGGCAACATGAGGGTAGAAAAACGCTTCGAAACCGCAGACTGAGCCGATTCGAGCAGTCCGCTCGCCTTTCTCACAATGTAGTCAATCGAAAAGATGGCCCTAATTTCGGCCTCTTGCTCTGGCGTTTCAGCCACCGAAAGTGCGTTTTTCAACCCTTCCATGAAAGAGTGTCGAGGCACATGGCTCTCACCACTAGCTCTATATTCTTTGCCGGCGGCCTTGTCTTCCAAAACAAATTCGGCACCTGAGCGCGCAGCGGACAGCGCCTGATCGCCAACACCCGAGAACGTCTTAAACTTGGGCTCATATCCGGCCGCCTGCTGCTCCTCCGATATGTTCTCCTCTGCGGCTTTACAGCCTGATGTCCCGTCGGGTTTCTCCGAGTTCTTATGAAAGTTTCTCTCTAGCGACATTCCAACACGCTCAATACCAGTCAATAGAGATGTTCCCAGTTTCAGTTGGAGCAAAAACTGAGAATCCAACACACGTGACGCGGAATGTCCTCTGATTCTTGACCCCAGAGCTGTTTCGCGATAACATAGCCATATAGATAGCCATCTGCAGAACTCAGCAAAATCGATGTCCAAACGATACTCTATAGCCGAGGCGCGAGATAATCTTGCAGCCATCCTTTACGAACTCGAACACGAAAAGAGCGTCGAGATCACTAGGCGAGGGCAGCCTGTTGCAGTTTTGGTATCGAAGGCGGCCTATGATCGAATGAATTCCCCGGGTCAAGGTTTCTGGAACGCATACGAAGCCTTCAAACGAAGGGTGAATCTTAGTGAACTAAACATCGATCCCGACGAGGTTTGGGGTAATGTACGCGACCAGTCACAGGGGCGCAGAATCGACCTTTGAACAGATTTCTGCTCGATACGAATGTCGTTTCAGAGCCGCTCAGACCGAAGCCGAACCGCATTCTAATTGCCCGTCTGAGAGAGCACGAAACGGAATTAGCGCTACCCTCGATCGTCTGGCATGAACTCCTATTTGGCTGCGCCTCTCTGCCCGTCGGTGTGAAACGCACTGCTATAGAAGATTATCTGAATTCGATACCCTGGATCATTTTGCCTTATGATTCCGAGGCCGCAGAATGGCACGCACAAGAGCGCGCGCGTCTTCAGCGGCTCGGAAAGACGCCCACCTTCCCTGATGGGCAGATAGCCGCTATTGCGGTCACTCAAAAGCTCACGCTAGTCACACTCAACCGCCGCGATTTCCAGAACTTCAAAGGAGTGAATCTTGCCGACTGGACTCGCTAGCTTATCGGAGTTCGCCACTGAAACATGAGCAAATTCAGCGAACTATCCGCCGCCAAGAAAGTGTTGCTCGTTGTGGGCGGGCTTCTCCTGCTCAACATAATTGGCTTCACGGCGCTGTTCTTTCTGCTCGGCGGTCCGCACCTGGCGCAAACCATATCCAGCATCTTCACATACAAACCAGGACCTGACGAGGACTACAGCCCCGAAGGGCGCATCAAGTCAAACTCTAAGAAAATCGCAGAGAATCCACGCGATGCCAATGCTTACGAGCAACGCGCCCAGGCATACGAAAGCCTCGATAACTACCAGTCTGCGTTGAAGGACATGAACTCCGCAATATCACTCAAAGATGGTGAAGCGGACTGGTACAAAGATCGCGCCGACATCCACGAACGGCTTGGACACTTGGACGCGGCCATCGAAGATTACGCGCGCGCTATAAAACTAAATCCGAGCGACGACAGCTTATACGTGGATCGC
Source organism: Candidatus Obscuribacterales bacterium (assembly GCA_046328035.1). Classification (GTDB taxonomy): domain Bacteria; phylum Cyanobacteriota; class Vampirovibrionia; order Obscuribacterales; family Obscuribacteraceae; genus JBGASG01. The sequence goes on from JAXLXI010000017.1 coordinate 10,612, forward strand.
GCTCATTGCTACAGCAAACTGAACAAACAAAAAGAAGCTTTCGCGGACTATGCAAAAGGGCTGGAAGTGAGCAAAAGCAAGAGCTGGATCTACTTCAACCGCGCCAGATTGTATGAGGATCTCGGTGACGACAAAAATGCGATCATCGACTACAACAAGGCGATCGATACGGCCGACAAGTCTCAGGGCGATCCGCAATCAGTGCGCAACCTGGTTGAATTGCATGATCGACTCGGCGAGACGGAGCAAGCTATAAAAGATTGCGCCCGCTGGGTGTCCATGAAACCATCCAGCTATGACGCGTACGAGATGCGCGGCGATCTCTACGAGCAATCCGGTCAGCCTGACAAAGCGAAAGCGGACTACGAACAGGCAGAGAAACTGCTCACCGAGGAGATCGAAGAAGATCACAACGCCTCCGTCCTCGACAATCGCGCTGAAATTCGGAAGAAGCTGGGTCGCATGGAAGACGCGAAAAAAGACTGGCTGCGAGCGATCGAGCGATACAAAAACAAAGAAGTCCATTTCACGGGCGACTTATCAGAATACGACTCGATTGCCGAACTCTACGACAAGATTGGCGACACGGCATCTGCCAAGGAATGGCGGCAAAAGCATGTCGATCAGCTGTCCGAAGAGATTAGGAAAAATCCGGAGAATGCGGATAAGTGGCACGACCGCGGCGTCGTCTATTCCGATATGAATGAGCAAGACAAAGCGCTGTCCGACTTTTCGAAGGCACTAGCATTATCGCCCTACGACGGCGACTACCACCACCACCGTGCAGTGTGCTACATCAAGCAAAAGAACTATCCACAGGCGCTCGCAGAAGCACTGAGAGCAGTCGAGTACGCCAGGGGCACCGGGAGCGATTTCCACGAAACGCTTGCCCACGCGCTTGAACTGACAGGAAGACATCAGGCTGCCATCATCGCAGCCAATCAAGCTCTAGCACGTTTTAAATCAGACGGACGCGCGCTCTATTGGCGCGCGCAAGCGGAACAAAATCTGGGACAAACCGAAGCGAGCAAGCGTGATTTCGCCCGCGCCAAGCGTTTCGGATGTGTCTCCCCGGACTGATTCTAAAATCACTGACGCGTCTATCGCGTCCGACCCGACTCGCGCACTGAATGCGATACCATAGGCCGCTCAGCGACAGACCCGGATTTCGATTGACCCGCTTGGGCACCGGAAGAAACAGCTGCAGCAGCCAGCGTCGGCGTGGAACCATTGCGCAGCTTGTACGCAGCAATCCGAACATAAGCCAGAGACATCAACCCGAAGGCTACGAATGGATCCAGCCACATGCGGTCTTCGCGATAGTGCTTGCGCCAGAAACGAATCAATCCGCGGTGCGAAGAAAGGATCATCTTCGCCTTCACTTGTTTAATCGATTGACCGTAGTGATGCACGACTTTAGCGTCGGGCGTAAACCAGATACTCATGCCGGCTTTCTTGATGCGGTAGCACCAATCTACTTCCTCGAACAACATGAAGTAACCTTCATCGAGGGTGCCGACTTCTTCGAGCAGCGTTTTGCGAATCATCAGGCAGGCGCCTTCCGGCTGGTCGACTTCGCGGGCGTGGTCGTGCTCGAAGTCGAGCATCTTATATGAACCGAATCGCGGGTCTTTCGGAAATAGTTTGCTGAGCCCGAGCAATTCATAGAACATGGCGGTGAATGTCGGGAATTGGCGGCAGGAGCGTTGAATAGATCCGTCCGAATTCAGCAACTGCGGTGCCACGACTGCGATGCTGGGGTTTTTGTCCAGCACCTTCATAAGCGTGCGAATCGCGCCGGGTTTCACTTCCGTGTCGGGATTGAGAAGCAACACCTTTTCACCGCGAGCGATTTCAAAAACCTGATTGTTAGCCGCCGCAAAACCGCGATTGTCTTCATTCGCAATCAGACGAACCCATGGATAATCGCGCGCCACCATGTCGGCTGAACCGTCCGCGGACGCGTTGTCGACCACATAGACTTCCGCCGCCAGCCCATAAAGCTCATGGCGCAGGCTCTCCAGACAAGCAGCCAGGAGCGCTTGTGTGTTCCAACTAACGATGACGACGGTCAACTGCATGGGCGTTTTGCGTGGTATCTGAAGAATCGGAGACTAATTGCCACCACGTCCGGTGAGGACCGTGCTGACTGTAAGCGCGATTATCCGCCAGTCGAGCCAGTAATTCCAGTTGTCGCAATACCACTTATCGAAACTAACTTTTTCATCATCCGCCAGTTCGTCTCGACCATTAACTTGCGCCCATCCGGTAATGCCCGGTGGAAACCGCAGTACGCCTGCTTCCTGCCGTTTCTCATTGAGAGAAACCTGATTGTGCAACGCCGGTCGTGGACCAACGATGGTCATGTCGCCGCGTAATACATTGATCAATTGCGGCAGTTCGTCGATGCTCGTAGCGCGAATGAATTTGCCCAAACGCGTCACAGGGCTGGGCATTTTGAGCATCTGGTCGGTGGGGATATCCGGCGTATCGCAGCGCATGCTGCGAAACTTATAAATTTCGAAATACTCGCCGAAGCGACCAAAGCGTTTTTGCTTGAAGATAATCGGCCCAGGTGAATCGATTTTTATCAATGCCGCCGTCACCAGCATGATCGGCGAAAGTGCAACCAGCGCCGATCCCGCAAGCACTACGTCCGTCACGCGCTTGCATGTTAAACCGATCTTCGTTTCCGAATTCTTAACTGGCACCGGTGCGAGTTCACTGGAAGTGTTTCTCATTCTACGTTGTCACGCCTTAGGTAGAATCAGCAGCCGTCACCTAAACAGGTACTTTAGCAGATGAAAGGACTAATTCTAAGCGGTGGCAAGGGTACGCGGATGCGTCCAATCACGCACACCGCGGCAAAACAGCTCTTGCCTGTGGCGAACAAACCTATTTTGTTCTATGCCGTCGAAGCCATTAAAGAAGCCGGCATCAACGAAATCGGGATCATCATCAGTCCGGAAACCGGCAATGATGTGCGTGCCACCGTCGGTAATGGCGAGCGCTGGGGCATCAAAATTGAGTACATCGTGCAGGACGAACCGAAAGGTCTGGCGCACGCTGTAGTCACCGCCCGCGACTTCCTCAAAGACTCGCCTTTCGTAATGTACCTGGGCGACAACCTTATTAAGAATGGAGTGGCTCCTCTGGTTCGTCGGTTCGATGAATCTAAAAAGGATGCGCTGATTCTTCTTAAAGAAGTACCGAATCCTGCATCGTTCGGCGTGGCTCAATTGAGCGACGACGGCAGCCGCATCATCTGCCTGGAAGAGAAGCCCGCCAAGCCCAAATCGAATTTGGCGCTGGTCGGTGTTTATCTCTTCAATCCACATATTCACACCGCCATCGATCAAATCAAACCAAGCAAACGCGGCGAACTGGAAATCACCGACGCCATTCAAAAGATGATCGACCTCAGCTATCACGTCGACAGCCACGTGCTGAAGACCTGGTGGCTCGACACTGGAAAGAAAGACGACATGCTGGAAGCCAACCGCGTCGTGCTCGACGAAATGGAAGACTTCTTGATGCACGGTCAACTGGAAGGCAACACGATCATCTCCGGTCGTGTGCACGTCGGCGTCAACTCCGTACTGCGCAACTGCACGGTGCGCGGACCGGCCGTCATCGGCGACAACTGCGTTCTGGAGAACAGCTATGTCGGACCGTTCACATCGATCGGCGACGGCGCCAAAGTCAGCCATGCGGAAATCGAACACAGCATCTTGCGTGAAAACTGCCAGATGCTGGACTTCAATGGACGCATCGAAGATTCACTGATCGGCGTCAATGTCGAACTGACTCGCGGTCACCGCAAACCAATCGCCTACAGATTTATGCTCGGCGACGACAGCAAAGTCGAAGTCGTTTAGGAGGAAACTAGCGCATGCAATTGCTCATCACCGGCGGACTCGGATTCATCGGCAGCAACTTGATCCGGTACATCCTGGAAAAATATCCGCAATACAAAGTGATCAATCTCGATGCCGAGACTTATGCCGGTCACCGCGAAAACGTAGCGGATCTGGAAGGCAACCCGCGCTACACCTTCGTGAAAGGACGCATCGAAGACCAAGCTCTCGTCAATAGCATCGTATCTGGTGCCAAGTTCGGTCAGGTCGACGGCATTATCAACGTCGCCGCCGAGACCCACGTCGACCGTTCGATCACCGACCCGTCGGTTTTCGTGCATACCAACGTGCTCGGTACGCAAGTGCTTCTGGAAGCCGCCTTCGAGTACGGCATGCGCCAGAACGGCGGCAAGCCGCGCATCCGTTTCGTCAACGTGTCGACCGACGAAGTTTATGGTTCGCTCGGCCCCACCGGTTTCTTCACTGAAGAAACCCCCTTGCAACCAAACAGCCCGTATTCTTCCAGCAAAGCCGGGTCGGATCTTCTGTGCCGCGCTTACTTCCATACTTATGGGCTGCCGGTCATGATCACCCGCTGCTCCAATAACTATGGGCCCTTCCAGCATCCCGAAAAGCTGATTCCGTTCTTCATCAACAGCCTGCTCAACGGCAAGCAAGTGCCGGTTTACGGCGACGGCTTGAACGTCCGCGATTGGCTGCATGTCGAAGACCATTGCCAGGCGATTGATCTGGCTTTCCAGAAGGGCGTGCCCGGTGAGGTTTACAACATCGGCGGCAACAACGAGCGCACCAACATGCAGATCACCCGCCTGATCCTCAGCAAGATGGGCAAGGGCGACGAAATGATCAAATATGTTGAGGACCGTCTCGGTCACGACAAACGTTATGCCATCGATTCGACTAAAATTCAGCGTGAACTTGGCTGGAAGCCCAAGCATACCTTCGAAACTGGCATCGTCAGCACCATCGACTGGTACTTGAGCAACACCCAGTGGCTGCAATCGGTCGTCAAACACGCCGATCACGCACCGCAAGCGGCCCCGGTGGTCGTCCCGCCAGTTCCAACCACAACCACGGCGGTCGTCTAAAGGTAGAAAATGGCCAAGCGATCTATCCTCGTCACCGGGTCCGGTGGCATGCTCGGACAAGCACTCACGTCGTGCCTGGAAAGCAAAGGTCACAGCGTGCGCGGCATGCCGAGGGAAGAGCTTGATGTCACAAACTTCGAGCAGGTCAATCGGCTGATCAAAGAAGCGCAGCCGGATCTGGTCATCCATCCGGCTGCGTACACGCGCGTCGACCAGGCTGAATCGGAAGCCGACCTGGCCTTCCTGATCAACGGTTATGGCACCGAAAACATTGCCGTCACCTGCAATAACCTGCACATCCCGATGATGTACTTGAGCACCGACTATGTGTTCGACGGCGTCCAGGATCGCCCCTATCAACCCTGGGACGACACTCGCCCCATCTCAATCTACGGCAAGTCCAAACTAGCCGGAGAGCGTGCCGTCGCGCGACACCTGAAGCGTTTCTACATCGTGCGCACCAGCTGGCTGTACGGCCCGCACGGACGCAACTTTGTAGAAACGATTCTGCAAATGGCCAAAGAACGCGATGTGCTTCGTGTAGTTTCGGATCAGTGGGGTTCGCCCACCTGCACTCTCACTCTGTCGGAAGTGATCGCCGAACTGATCGAGCACGATCGCTGGGGCACCTACCACGCCACCGACGGTGGTGTCACTAACTGGTACGAATTCGCCAAAGAAATTCTCAAAGACCAGAACAATGTCGAAGTGGTGCCCATCGAAACACGCGAATTTCCGCGCCCGGCTACCCGTCCGAAATACTCCGTGCTCGACAAGACAACACTCATCCACACGATCGGTCGCGAGCCGGTACCGTGGCAGCAGGCACTCGATGAATATCTCGAGTTGCGCACCGCCAGACCGACGGTCTAACTATTTGGTTTTGGCGCCCTGAGTTTTTACGGACACGACAATCACAGACTTAGCTGCTGCGGGAGGTTTCTTCTCTTTCGTGCACGCCGGCTGATTCTTGCCGCCCACGGCATCTAGTCATAGATGGCGAGTTGGACGGACACTTCGAGTTTTGACCTCCTCCCTTTCCTCTCGGAAGGGGATTCCGGCTGGGAGTCCTGATGGACGCCGACACGGTGGGTTCCTGCTTCATCAAAGCTGCCAGAATCTCTTCTGGTCTTGCGTCCTCTCCACAGGCTCATCGGGCGAGCCCCGCCCTGTTAGTCCCAAGCTTGTTTGCCAGGACCATACGTATGTATACCACATATATTCCGTGCATGCAACATCAGCCGTGCATCTGCCGGCTTCGCCGGCGGTGCCAACTTCGGACCGCCCAGGCTGGGTCATCAGAGCAGTTTTTCAAGTATTTCGAGCTGGCCGCCTATGCCACCCGGGTTAAAAAAGACTGACTTTGATGTCATGAGGCACTTCCAATGCGGTTCTCTGCCGATTCAGCTTCAAGATAGCTGGACTGGCAGCCGGTCTCACTGATATTCTTACCAACCGATAGACCGGAAACGAGCCTCAATGCTGCAGCAAAAGATGAAATCCCTGACAAAAGACGCCATCGGTACGGAGTTCTCCAACGACATCTCCGTCCAGGACTACACTAAAAAGCCCACAATCGAAGGTGTGCAGTTAATCAATCTGCAAATGTTCGTCGACGATGGCGGTTCGCTGGCGGAGATTGTCCGCTTCGACGACGACGGCTCGCTGCAAGTGATCCCCGAGTTCAAGGTCAAGCAATCGACCTTCTCGATGATGTTGCCGGGGACAATCAAAGCTTTCCACCTGCACTTCAACCAGGAAGATGTCTGGTTCATCCTGCCGACCAGCCGCGTGCTGATCGGTCTTTTCGATGCCCGCAAAGACTCACCCACCTACCGCAACTCGATGCGCTTCGTGATGGGTGCCGGGCGCGCCCAGATTCTCTATCTGCCGCGCGGAGTCGCTCATGGTCTGGCTAACCCGTGGACCGAACCGGCTCACATGATTTACTTCGTCAACCAGTGCTTCAATGCTGACGATCCCGATGAGCGCCGCCTCCCCTGGGACGCTCTGGGCGCCGATTTCTGGGAAATCCGCAAAGGCTAGACGGCGTCAGTCTCTGTAATGGCGCAGCCAGGCGCGTTCGACGGCATCAGCGACATGCTGGTGCACCGAACGATCGAGAATGCTGGGTACCAGGGTGTCTTCCTTCGCCAGTTGCGAAATAGACTTGGCGGCGGCGATCTTCATTTCATCGGTGAATATCTGAGCACCGGCGCGCAGGGCGCCGCGGAACAGTCCCGGAAATGCCAGCGCGTTGTTGATTGTGCGACCGTCTGCCGCAAAACGCGCGCCTTGAGCGATAGCTACATCAGGATGGATCTCGGGATCAGGATTGGAAAGTGCCAGGATCACCTGCCCCTTCTGCACCTTCTCGGCGGGCACCAGTCCCGGGCGCCCGGTCGTCAGCACGACAACGTCGGAATTTTCCATGACACCATCGAGAGTGGCACGCTTGCCGCCCGCCGATTCCAATCGAGCCATCGCTTCATCGCGCAGGTCGCAACCGATGATCTCTTTGACGCCGTAGGCGAGCAGCAGTTTCGCAATGCCGGTGCCGGCAGCGCCCAGTCCGACGATGCCGACCACCGAATCGGATAGCGTCGGCAGCATGCGCCGCGTAATCGTAAGCAGCGCCGCCAGTACAACCACCGCTGTTCCATGTTGATCGTCGTGCAATACAGGAATCGACAACTCGCGCTGCAAGCGCTCTTCGATATCAAAACACTCCGGCGCTGCGATGTCTTCCAGTTGAATCGCTCCAAATGTCGGCGCGATTGCCTTCACGGTTTTGATGATCGTTTCGCTGTCCTGAGAATCAATCAAAATCGGATACGCGTTGATACCAACCAGTTCGCCGAACAGGACGCTTTTGCCTTCCATAACCGGCATGCCGGCCACCGGTCCGATGTTGCCCAGTCCGAGAATGGCAGTGCCGTTAGTGACAACCGCCACGCTGTTGCCGATAGTGGTATAGCGCCGCGCCAGAGAGATGTCCTTCTGAATCAATCGACAAATCTGAGCGACGCCGGGCGTATAAATTTTGCGCATCTCGGCGATGGTCTCCAGCGGAAACCGGCTTCGCACCGCGATCTTGCCGCCCTCATGCACTTGTTGCACGGGGTCGATGATTGATTCGATAGTGATGCCGTCTAAGTCGCGAAGCCCTTTCTCGACGTCGCGCAGATGCTGGTCGTCATCGAGCTGCAAGCTGATTTCGCGGATTATGAAATCGGGTCCTTGCGCAACGATGGTAATTTCGCCGATGTTGGCGTGCATGTTGCCGAGGAGGGTGGCAATCTGCCCTAGAAAACCGGGCTTGTCCGTGACCCGCAAACGAAAAATTCGAATCAGTTTTTGATCCGGTCGGGTTGAAACCATGCCTGCCATCGTTACCTCCAGAAGGTCCCCTATTCTAGGCGGGTTTTAGGTTCTGATCGCCTCGATGGGCGCCGGTCGTTATCTTGTGTAAGAAACATCGCCTATGCGCGGCAAGAAAGGCAGCGTTTTCAAGCGAAACTACTTGCGAGTTGCAGCTTGGGCTAGCAATAGAGCCTTCAACAGTTGTGCATCTGCGCACTTCGCAGTACCAGGCTCATTGAGTTCGTCCGCCAGCCACCATGGACCCTTGCTTATCAGGTCCTTGTCCGACACTACAACCAGCTCGTCGGGCTTGATGCCTTTATTGAGGATGCTTTTGCCCTTCGGCGTCGTCCACTCAGCGATGCTGATGGTGATCGCCACCCCATCGCCCAGCCGGTTGATCGCATCGATTGTGGAACTGCCCTTGGACGGTTCGCCCACAACCTGAGCGTCGGCAGATTCCTGCAAAGCAGCGGCGATTATTTCTGCAGCGGCGGCAGTCTCGCGGTTGACCAAAACGAACACGCGCCCCTTGTAAACCGGCGGCTTCTTCTGCACCTGCACGGTCTTGTAACCGGCATTGTCCACCACAGACATGATGTACTTTCCTTGCTGCACGAAGAGCATGCTCAGTTCGATCGCGTTGGACAGCAGTCCGCCACCGTTATCACGGACATCCAGAATGACACCAGGAGCGGTGGCAATTTTCTGAAACTCGTCTCTGAACACATTCATGAAATACGTGCTGTGCATATCGTCCAGTCTTATGTAGCCAACGCCACCGGGCAGGGTGCGCACACACAGGAGATCCGCCTCGGGTGTCGCTCCTCGTTCAGCGGTAATTTTCTTGCTTGCGCCCTTGCGCAGGACAGTGACAGTGGTTTTTGTGTGTTCCGGACCGCGCAGCATATCGGCGGTTTCGTCCAACGACTTACCAACAACGGACTTGCCGTCGACTGCCACCAGCACATCGAAAGGTCGCACACCTACTTTCTGCGCCGGGCTGCCCGGAGTCGCTTCAACAATTACGGTCGGATCTTTGTCTGACTTCTTGCGCAGCTTCAGCCCGATTCCAAAAAGATTGGGATCGCTTTTCTTGGCTGAACCGGATTCGATCAGCTTGGTATGCTGATTGTTCAAACTATCCAGCATAGATTTGATAGCGGAGCGAGCATCCTCAGTTGACTTCAACTTGCCGTCGTACTTGTGCTTCCACTGCGCCCAGTCCTGTTTATTGAAGGTGCGATCGAAGTAGGTTTCGTTGATCAAGTTCCAGGCTTTCAAATATATGGACTGCGCATCTTGCTGGCCGGTCTGTGCGGGGAGCGTCGAGCCGCCTTGTTTCTCTGCCCTGCCCGGTACATCCGGGCGCCCACTTTGCGACGTTACCGGCTGGACACTGACGATCAGCGACCAAGCGAGCAATCCGGAGACCAAGGGCCCTTGCAGGTTTCTCACAGGCATATTGATTCTCATCAAGCAAAACCTCGACAGTTTAGCACCGGCGCGAGGTTGGGGACTTTGCAGCGGGAAGACTTCATCACCTTGAGTATGAGATTTAAGCCTTAGGGCGTCGGCTATTCGTGGCCTGTGGGAACTTAGTAAGTAGAACTCGGTGAGGCAAATGAGCGACCACGAATCAGGGTCGGTAGTGGACGGCAGGTTCGAAATCGTGTCCCAGCTTGGCGAAGGCGGCATGGGCACGGTTTATCGCGCCATTCACCGGGAAATGGACCGGCAGGTCGCGTTGAAGGTCCTCAAGGCATCGTTGCTCTCCGCCCCGCAGCAACAAATGCGCTTCCGCAATGAGGCGCAGGTGATCAGCACGCTCGACCACCCGAACATAGTGTCGATTTATTCTGTCGGCATCGCTGAATCGGGTGCGCCCTACATCGCGATGGAACTCCTGGAAGGCAAGCCACTCTCCGACATCGTCAAAGAGTCCCGGTTTCTTTCGTATAAAGATGCTGTGCCGCTCTTTATCCAGGCGTGCAACGGGCTGGAACACGCGCACGAACACGGCATTATTCATCGCGACATAAAGCCCAGCAATCTGGTGGTCATGCAAGACGGCGACCGGCAGCCACAGGTGAAGGTCGTCGACTTCGGCATAGCCAAAGCGCTGGAAGGCGACAGCATCACACAAACGTCCGTTGTAATCGGCAGCGCTTTCTACCTGAGCCCCGGTCAGTGTGAAGGAAGGCAGGGCGACGCCCAATCGGATATTTATGCACTTGGTTGCAGCATGTTCGAAACGCTGACAGGCCGACCACCATTTGTCGGCGACTTCTATTTTGAAACCATGCAAAAACATCGCAGCGCTCCGCCCCCGAAAGTGAAGGACACTAATCCCGATGCCGATCTGCCGGAGTCACTGGAATCTATTATCGCCTGCTGCCTGAGCAAAACCATCGAGAGCCGGTACAAATCGGTGAGTGCGGTGCGCGCAGACCTGCTGAACGTGCTGAGCGGCAAACCGCCGCAGCACATTCCTCAAACACCGGATAGCCAGCAGCCGCCATCGACTTCCGCGAGGAAGTTTGCCGGCTCGCGCCGGCTGCTGATCACCATATGTAGTGTCATAGCGCTGACCGCGGTTCTCACCATCTGCATCGAGCGACAGTCGCATCAGCCGTCAACCGTGTCCGTCGCCGACATTGATCTGATCGGAGAGCGCGACCGCATCCGGCAGAAAAATGCTGCCCTCTGGCAAGTGGTCGAGCAGGATCAAATTACACCGGAAGTGCTACACGTACTGTACGCTAACTGCCAGGCCGCGCACAGGATATCGTATTGCCCGGAAGAACGCACCGCAACCATTCTGATCGGAATCGCTAGCACCAAGCTATTAGCCGCGTCGAGTACTGATGCAGATGCGACCAGAGCAATTATCAAAGAAAACGAACAGGCGCTGCACATGACCGTGTCCGACTTTCAAAAAGCCATCCAGCTTCGGCAACTCCCTGATACGCACACCGCTCACGAGCAACTTGCTTCGCTGGCAGTAGCACTGGCAGCTTGTTATGCTAACCAGAGGCGGTATGTCGAAGCCAAGGAGACTCAGGAGATTGCGCTCGACTCTCTCCGCAAAGCAGGCAACGACAAACCAGGCAACCGGGAACTGCCTGACTACATGCACAATCTCGGTCAGCACGTTCTCTTCAGCCTCCTCGTTGATGGAGAAAAGACCTCCTTGCAGGACGTTCAGGCACTGGTCAACTACCGAAAGTCAGATCCGGCCCTGCAAAGTAAAGCCTCCGCAGAGTTGAATAAGATCGAGGAGTTAGCGCGGCAATTCCACTACGTCAAATTCGCAGACGCGGTTGAAGTCCTATCCGCCAGGTAGGTCCAGATGGGTGAAGAGTTGACCGATCAACCAGGCGGACGGGCAATCGAACCTGTCGTCGACGGTCGTTTCGAAATCAAATCGCTTCTTGGTGAAGGCGGGATGGGTGTCGTATACGAAGCATTGCACCGTGACATGGAGCGGATGGTGGCATTGAAAGTGCTGAAGTCTATGGCCGCTTCTCCTGAACAACAAGCACGGTTCAAGCAAGAAGCGCAGGTAATCTGCAAACTCGAACACCCCAATATTGTTTCCATCTATTCAGTTGGACTCTCGCAGAGCGGTGCACCGTACATCGCGATGGAAATGTTGGATGGAAAGCCGCTAGCGGAATTGATCAACAAATCCGGACCACTGCCGTGGCGGTCTGCTGCGCGGTTGTTCGTGCAAGCCTGCAATGCCATCGAACACGCGCACAGCAAAGGCATCATCCACCGAGACATCAAGCCGAGCAATCTCGTGGTGATCGGCGATCCCTCGTCGGCGGACGCACAATTGAAGGTTGTCGACTTCGGCATCGCAAAAGTGCTCGGCAGCGACTCGATAACTCGCACCAACGTCATCGTCGGCAGCGCGTTCTATCTCAGCCCCGGACAATGCGAAGGGCGCGCACCGGATGTGCATTCCGATATCTATGCCATGGGTTGCAGCCTGTTTGAAGTGTTGGCGGGAAAGCCCCCCTTCGTCGCAGACTTCTATCTAGAAACTATGTCCAGACACCTCAGCGAAGAGCCGCCTCGAGTCAAAGATGTAAATGCAAACGCCGATTTGCCGGACGATCTCGAAAACGTGATCGCCTGCTGCTTACGCAAAGACAGCGCTGCCAGATACGCAAACACCGCGGCGCTGCGAGAAGATCTCGAGCGTGTGCTCTCCGGCACCGCGGCGCAAAACATTCCTCACAGCAGCCCCAATCAACTCTCCCGGGCGACCTTGGGAAAACGTGCGCAGCGGGTTTCCTGGCGCACTCCGGCAATTGTGATCGGTACCGCAGCCGTAATCGGACTTGGCGTTTGTGCGGTGTTCCAAACCGTCAAAGGACGTGGCGACGGGACGGGGCAGGTTTCGTCCGATGTCGTTCGTTCGCAAGCGCTGGCGACGCTCGACCAGCAACAGCTGCAGGTGTATGCACTTTTGCATGAGCAAAATCCGGAAGCTTACCGGTCCGCCGCCCGCGTGCTGTTATCCGCAAGCAAAACGGCGCAGAAACTTGGTGAGCTGGCGCAAGAGGCGGAAATCATGGAAACGTCCGCGTACGACTGGCGCCATTTGATTGATTTTGGCATGAGAACTAAACACTCTCCAGCAGAGGCTCGCAATGAACCGCTGTCCAGAGAATTGGAACTGAGCGCAATCGCCTCCCTGGGGCGGGTCGGGGAGAGCGCTGCGAAGTCGCGCGCCTCGTCTCACAAACGCCTGCACGAAAACTGCATGAATACGGCAGGAAACATGGCAGTGGGCTACTACGAACTGAATGAAACGGGTGAAGCATCTCGGCTTGCAGAGCGAGCCTTGAAAGAATTGGTGTTTCTAGATGTGGTTCGGGATCGAGAAAATTGCCAGGACTACCAGCACATGATGCAGAATTTGATCTCTCCGGCAATGGCGCACAATCAACCAGAGCTGTCCATCCGCCTCCTGAAAGAACGAATGAAGTGGATGAAACGCGCGCCCTGGGCCGCCAGCGACATGCAAGACGTGCTGTCGCAATACGAAGCGCAGGCCAGGCAGCTTGGTCACATTAAGGCTGCCGCCCAGATAAGAGCGATGGTCCACGAGATTAAATAGTCCGAAAACGGTCGAGCAGCGCCCCCTCGCCGTTAAATTAACTCTTGAAAACCCCCATTAAAAATGCTACCTTTGGCAGACGACCGACGACGAATTGTCCTAGTCCTGGGGTTTTTACTAGACCATTCTCGCGCCGCAATCCGCAAGCAATGCCCTTTCCTGAATTTGAACCAACACCTCCCGCCGTCCCGGAGGCTAGTTTCGATGCTAGCCAGGTTTCGGGCGTCGAATCCACTTCAGGCTTGACCGGCGCTGAAACGCAACTCAATGCGCCCCAGGATGTCACTTCGGCCAGCCAATTTTTCCAGCCCGGCAGCGGCACGGCCCTGCCCGAACTGCATATTTCGGATGGCGGCGCCAGCGCGTCCATCGGCTCCGGCGCCGAACAAATGATGATGCACCCGACCGAAGCGATGCTCGGATCGGGCGTTGGTCCTTCCGGCGCCGAATTGGCTGTCTCGGCACCGACAGTACCGGGCGCCGAATCCGCAGCCCTGACCTTTGCACCAGGCAGTGAATCAGCAGCGATGCTGGCCAACATGGCTCCCGTACCCCCAGGCGGCGAGCCGATCTCCCCCCTCATCCAGCTGATTATGAAGATGCCCGGCATGATGGGCGTGATCAATAACATCTTCGAGTTTCTGGGCGCTTTGTTTGGCGGCGGCAACTTGATAGCGCTCTTCGATCCTATTATGTGGATGCAGCATGCCTCTTCGGCGATCGCCACGTTCACGATCTCCTTCGTGGAGAACCTGCCGCAAGCGTTGATGACCAACATGTTCTCGGCGAACAACAACTTCTTCTTCAACACAATGGCGGATCATCTGCAGAAGTTCGCCGTTTCATCGACATCTACCCAAATCGCTCCGATCGCGTCCGAGCCCCTTGCCGGCGGCGGCGGTCTCAATTTGAACATCAGCGGACCGGCCGATCTCAACAAACCGATGTTCGAGAATTCCGACTTGATCGCCCAGGGACCGGCAGGTCCAAACATGTATGGAGACTGGGGTCCGCAAAGCTTCTATGCTTCCAACTCCGGACAGCAGTTGATGGGCAACTACTCGCAAACTCCTGCTTTGCCCAACACCACCACGCCGTCCACACCGCAATTCAATCAAGGAACTCCGGCTCCGGCACACGCGCCAAACGCGCACGCCTCGACCGGGCATGCACCATCCGCGTCAGGCGGCATGCACCATCCGCGGTACCACGCTCCGGCGCCCAGCGAGACCAGCGCCGTTCAGAACGGCAACGCAGACGGCAGCCAGTTCGGCAACGCCGACGGCAGCCAGATTGCTTCCAGCGATGCTCCGGCGCAGCCGAGCGAACCTTATCAAGTACAGCAAGGCGACAACCTCTGGGATATTGCTCAAAATCAATTGGGCGACGGCACGCGCTGGCACGAGATTTATCAGCTCAATCAAGCCACCATAGGTGGTGACCCCAATTTGATTCATGTCGGCACGCAATTGCAAATGCCTGATGCCACCAACCTGACCGCCGACGGCGGCCACTACATGGTGCAGCCCGGCGACAACCTGTGGGACATCTCCCGCCATCAACTGGGTGACGGCAGCCGCTGGACGGAGCTTTACCAACAAAATCAGTCGGTGATCGGCGACAACCCCAATCTGATTCACCCCGGACAGCAGCTGGAAATCCACGGGGGCGGCGATATGTCCGCCGTAGCCTCCAATCCGCCTTCCGTACAAGCGCCCGTACACACGCCGGTGCACACACCGATTCATGCCCCGCTGCACACAGCCGCTGCGCAGCCTATCACTCATCACGTCACCACGGTCGGTCACGGACCGCAACTGGCGCAGGCAACTCCGAACACTCACGCCATCACAACTCACGCCACCGCCACCGTACCGGCCGCGCACGCGCCGGTCACTCACGCACCGGTTGCCCACTCGCCGGTCAACCAGGCTTCGCCGCTCGGACAGTTGCAAGCACAGCAACCGATGTTCGATCTCGGACGCCAGGCGCCTGTCGATGCGGTGCCGCCACAAGCTTCGACCACCGTGCCCACTTCCTTCGCCCGCGGTGTCGGCGGCATGGGAGATGGCGGCGTCTCGACAGCCGGCTCACCCGGCGCGGGCATGGATGCCACCGGCGGCGCCGGCAGCAACATCGACCCATCCTACTTCAACAAACAACCCTAGCTGAGCTGACTGGCCGGATTGGCAATTTTCGAGAGTCTGCGCTTGCAGATTTAGATTAGAAAGGCGGTCTGTGGCCAGATTGGCAATTTTCTCGCATTGGAAATTGCCAATCTGGCCAGTCATCTCAGCCTGGTGCTGGTGCAGATCAAAACGCCACTACAAAACAACAACGCGCCGCACTAGGCGACGCGGGGCTGCTCAGACTTGCCACTGGTAGAGGAGAGCCGTCTGATGTTTAGACTAGACGACGAAGTCCGGTGTTTCAGCAACTTTATCGTTGTGAATGACTTCGATGCGATACTGTCCGGGCCCGACATGCACGTTCGGTGCAACAATCGCGCCATCTTCATTGGTCTTGCGCGAGAACACCACACCGCGATTGACTTCGCGAATGCGCAGTTCGACATCGCACAGAGCTTCGTCTTGAGTATCTTTTGCTTGCAGCAAGATTCTCAGGTGCTCTTTATCCACCAGCCAGCCAAGGTTGATTTGCACGTTCGCATCTTCAAGCTGTTGCTGGAATGTGCCGAGCGATACCATCTGCGTACCGACACCGCGCATGGCACCGGCGGGAACCATTTGCTGCCACGCCATACCAGCAAGCATGTCTTGCCAGGTATTGATGGCGGCTTCGCGCGATTGACCGATGAGGTCCTTGAGCTTGATGACGCCTTTCTCGACGACATCGACCACGCTCTTCTCTTCACCAATCAGCTTGGCGGTCACTCGTTTGAGAATGCTTTCGTCATTCGACGTAAGCGGCAGATGCTCCGACGCCGACCACATGGCCTTGTCGAATTGGCTGTCTACACCGGGCAGCGGTAGGCTGTCCGCATTCTTGCTGAGAAACGAAGCAAAAGAATCGGCTGCGACGTTCTCGTCGCCCGCAAGTATTCTTGCCAATTCTTCTTTCAGGTTTTTCATTTTCGCCGAAGCTCCTAGATACGCGACTCTTCTTTTTCCAACCGTTCTTTGAATGCCTTAAGCGTGCGAACGATTTTCTTGTCGACCGTATCTATACTCTTCGCGTCCATTTTTAGACACGAAATCAAATCTTCTCGCTTATATCCCTGCACATACTTCAAAAGGAAGCAGGTACGGTGTATTCCGGGCGGCAGCTCTTTGATAATCCGGTTTATTAAATCCTTCAAAAGTGACTGGCTGGCCGGGTCGGAGTCTTCCTTGCCGCTCAGACTGTACTCCCAGCCGAAAACGTCCTCGGCGGACCGCCCATCGTCTTCATCAAATAAGGAATCTAAGGATGTGGTCCGGAATTGTCCGGTGGACGCCGATTCTTCATCGAAGGTCTTGCCGGCGGACAGGGTCTTAACCTGCATCGACTCGCCGTCGAAAGTCCCGTCGCTTTCGCTTTCGGTGATTTCGCTGGCCCGGGTGAGGACCTTTGTCGTGTCCTTCTTACGCAGCTGAACCTTGTGATAACGCTCGAGATTCTGCGCTATTGCCTTGTTGCAGGCTCCCAGACAGTAGAGCGCCAGGTTGGCGTCCGGGTGGGAGGGGTCGAAGTGGGTCGTGACCAGAACCAGCGCATTCTGCAGAATGTCTTCTATATCCTCATCTGTCGCCAGACGCGCACGCGAGCGAATGTAACGCATCATGCGTGTGGGGGTGAAATCCATCTCCCCCTTCAGAAACGCTCGGGCTTCCTTTTGTTTCATCCGTAACTCGGTGCCAACTGCCAGTGGTCCGCATAAATTGTATCTACACAAATTCCCAAATTTCAGGATAACGGCAAAAATATTGCCCACAATCTGTCTTTCGGCATTTGCCATCCGGATGCCAAGAGTCCGGAATGAGCCCTGTGTCAGCGTCAGGAAAGCTTTTCGTGCCAAACTTACGCCCTTAAGGAAACTCCTCGTATGCCATTGACTGCAACAAAGCACCCCAAACCGTTCAGGGATATCCGACTCTCGCGGCGGCGCAACACCCCCCTGCACGATTTCGGCAGACACGTCTGGAGCGATATTCTCGAAGCCGTCACCGGCAAGGCGCTCCCCACGTTTCCAAACCTCATTCAAAGAGCGCAGGCCAGCGGTCTGCCGATGGACGACTTTCAAGAAGCCCTGGAGGCTGGCGGCGAGTCCGGACAGAACTCTGACGCCGATATCGCCACCGAGCTGCTCTCGGTGGCCCGCGGACACTACGGCAAGGGATCCTATTGGGCAGAGCTGGGAGTAAAGACCCAGGCTCGCGACCACTACCTGATGGCGATGCTCTGGTGCTCCTACGCTGAACTATTTATAGAAGAGCCCTTCCTGCGCGCTCGGGTCCATCCTCTATATCAAGAGGCATATCGCAAGGTCGCCCATCTCTTTGCCAGCCCGGCCCGTCTGGTTTCGGTAGACATCGGACACGGTCAGGGCATTCTCGAAGGCTACCTGCGCCTGCCTCAGTCAACCCACCAGGGAGGACGTAACACCGGCGTACCGTGCGCAATTCTGGTCAACGGACTGTCCAGCACCAAGGAAGAACTGCACTTCACCGAGAACGCCCTTCTGGCGGCCGATATCGCTACGCTATCGTTTGACTATCCCGGTATTCATGAAGACACTTCGGAAGCGCTGCACCGACTTGATGTGGATGCGCTCGCTTATGCACTCTGTGCACTGGTGGCATCTCAGATTGAAGTAGACATTACGCGCGTGGCGCTCTACGGAGTTTCTTTCGGAGCGCGTCTGGCACTGCATCTGGCGACAGAGATGCCGGAAAGATTCAAGGCGGTGGTTGCACTTTCCGCACCATTCGATATGCTAGCGGACGTGGATACCCTGCATGCAACACTAGAACAGGAAGCAGCTATCTACCCCGGCACTACAACATCGGCACTGGCAGACTTCGCCAAGAAGACCCCTCTTGCAAACAGACTGGACAGGATCACGGCACCACTTTTAGTGGCAGGCGGCGGTCGCGACTTGATCGCGCTGCCCGAAGAGACCTCCTTCATCTATGAACTGGCAGCCTCGGCAGACAAAAAATTGATTCTCTGCCCCAGCGCCGGCCATGTCTGCAGCGAAATGATGCCTTCTTTGCGGCATGAAATCGCGCAATGGATCAAGCAGCGGATATGACATCGGGCATACGGTTGCAGCTGTGCACCGGAATATGCATCGCATTGTTGGTGTTTTCGCACGCCCTCCCATCCAACGCGCAGCAACCAAATTCGGCATCCAGCACCATGCCCGCCGGGTCCGGTAAGCAAGTGGCGCAAGCACTGCCGATGGATCCCGATGCTCCGATTCTCCTGCCGCCAATCGCTCCCTCGACTAACTCGTCAGGCAGCAGCTTCCCCAACATTACGGTGCCCGGCGGCAGCACAACGTCACCGGCTATGCCTCCGACGTTGAACCCGGTGGGGATTCTCGAAGCCTTTGATGAAGGACTGGTGAAGAGCCCTCGGGCAGCAGCGGCGCGCGCCCAAATGGGTATCGCCAAAGCCTCGATGGCAGCGGCTTGGACCCTGCCCAATCCATCCTTCCTCTTATACAACGGTATGCGGGCTGAACAGACCTACCAGAAAGGCGTGTCCCTCAATCTAGAACCGCCGTGGAAACTGGTTACTCGCATTATTCAAGCGAAGCGTCAGATCAAGCAAGCCGACATCGAGATCATGCAGAGTCTCTGGACGTTGCGCAGTTCGGTGCGCCGCGCCTATCTGGAAGCAGTAGTTTCGGAAGCTACTTATGAAACTCTGCAAGAACTCTTCGACCTCTCCGACAAACTCCTGAACGTGGCACAGAAACGTTTTCAGGCAGGCGACGTGCCCGAATTGGACGTTCTGAAAGCCCGGCTGGCTACATCGCAGGCGCAAATCGATCGTTCCCAGGGCGACCGGCGCGTTATGCAAGCCAAACAGCAGCTGGCCATCATTCTCGGCAGGTCGCACAATCAAGTGGTCGACGTCAACAAACTGCCCACCTTCAACTTGCACGTCGAAAAGAACGACTTGCTCCCCGACTTCGACAAGCCGGTGCCGCCGCTGGACC
Organism: Candidatus Obscuribacterales bacterium; assembly: GCA_046328035.1. GTDB lineage: Bacteria > Cyanobacteriota > Vampirovibrionia > Obscuribacterales > Obscuribacteraceae > JBGASG01. Next base: position 30,244 of record JAXLXI010000017.1, read on the forward strand.
AGTTTATCGCTGAAGCTAAAAAGAACCGGTTGGAGCTGAAACTGGTCAATCAGCAAATCGCCGTCAATGAAGCTGCATTGAAAAACACCTACGCTAATATCATCCCCAACACACAGATGAACGTAGGCGCCTCGGCGACCGGCAACCCGCCCACCGGACCGAAGATCAAAAACGGATGGTTCATGGGCTTCTCACAGGAATTGCCAATCGGCAACTGGCAGCAAGCCGACATCTTCAGGCTGAAAAGCACAATCAAACAGTTGAAGATGGAGTTCACGTCGCAGGAAAACCAGGTGATTGCTCAGGTTTCATCCGCATATCAAAAGTTGATCGCCGCCCGCGATAGAATCCGCGCCTATCAAGAACACGTGCTGGCAGATTCCAACGAAGTCGCTCGCCTGGCGCGGCGCAGTTATGAAGTGGGGCAGTCAGACATCACATCAACGCTTGCCGCCCAGCAAGCCAATATCCAGATTCGCAGCCAATATCTCGATGCCGTGCAGGACTACCAGCAAGCATTCGCGGATCTCGAACAGTCCATCGGTCGCCCGCTGGAATAAGCCTATTGCAAGCCGGGGCTTTGCAGGTCAGACAGGCGGTATTCGCCGGTCAGGCGGGTGTGTTCTTCGTACTCCTCAGTCTTGCCGCCGCTGCCCGTCTGCCCGTTTGCCGGCGGCTTGTTGATCCAGGCATACACCGCCGGCAATACCAGCAGAGTCAAGAGCGTGGCGCTCACCAGTCCACCCAGGACAACAATCGCCAGCGGGCGCTGAACCTCGGCTCCGGTCCCGCCCGAAATAATCTTGGGCAATAAGCCCATAATCGCCACCGTTGCCGTCATCAAAACCGGGCGCAATCGCGTCATGGCGCCTTCGGCGGCCGCATCGACGACATTCATGCCCCGGCGCTGCAACTGCGTGATGTACGTGACCATAATGACGCCGTTCTGCACCGCCACCCCAAACAAGGCGATAAAGCCGATGATCGCCGGCACCGAAATGGTCTGGTGCGTGATGAACAGCCCGACAAAGCCGCCGATCATGGCAAACGGCACGTTGAGCATGATCAGGCTGGCGTTTCTCAAAGAGTTGAAAGAAGCGAACAGCAACACAAAGATCAATAAGAGCACCACCGGCACCACCACCGCCAGACGTTGCATGGCACGCATCTGGTTTTCGAAAGTGCCACCCCAGACGACCCGATAGCCCCGCGGCAGCTGCACTTCCTTCGCCACTCGCTCCTGTGCCTCGGCAACAAATCCGCCCAGGTCGCGTCCGCGCACATTAGCCAGAACGGCAGTGCGCCGCTGTCCGTCTTCACGGTTGACCATAACGGTACCGCGTTTGACTTGAATGTCCGCCAGGTGCTTGAGCGGCACACGAGCGCCCGATGGTGTCGAGATTAAGATAGCTTCGATGTCTTCTTCCGAGTCCCGATATTCAGCCGGGTAGCGCACCGAAATACCAAAGCGCTGGGTACCTTCGAGAACGTCCGACACCACTCGCCCGGCGATGGCGGTATTGATAATTTCCTGGACATCGCTGACGTTCAGCCCGTAGCGCGCAATCACATCGCGCTTCAGCGAGATGTTCATTTGCGGCAATCCCAAAATCTGCTCACGCTGCATATCGGCGGAACCGCGCACGCCCCGGACGATGCCCTGAATCTTGGCGGCCATGGCATCGATTTTTTCCAGGTCGTCGCCGAAAACTTTGATACCCAGGTCTGCTTTGATGCCGGCCACGAGATCATCAATCATGTCGGCAATCGGTTGGGAGAAGCTGTAAATCAGCCCCGGCACCTTGTCCAGCTGTGCCGCCATGCGATTGACCAGCTCTTCTTTATTGTGCGTGGTGCGCCATTCGCTGTTAGGTTTGAGTCCGATGTAGATGTCGGCATTGTCGACACCTTCAAGATCGGAGCCCATGCCTGAGCGACCGATTTTAGAAACAACAACGGTCACTTCAGGAAACCCCTTGACGATCTCCTCGACGTGACTGATGACGCGCCGCGATTCTGTGTGGCTGACGCTCGGCGAAAGTTTCGTGCGCAAAAGTATTGAACCCTCATCGAGGGTTGGAATGAACTCAGAGCCCAAAAACGGAATCAGGCAGAAGCTGACCAGCAAAGCGCCAAGCGACACCACCAGAGTGCGTTGGGGATGCTGAATAGCGCTCTTCAGGGCGGGCGTGTAGACCTTGACCACAGCATCCAAAATCGGATTGTGTTTTTCCTCGATATTGCGCCCTCTGAACATCCAGAAGCAGAGCACGGGAATCAAAGTCAACGACACCAGCAAGGCGCCGAGAATGGCATAAATAAAGGTGAGCGCCAGAGGGTGAAACATCTTGCCTTCGATGCCTTCCAGCGTAAACAGCGGGATGTAGACCGAGACGATAATGAAAATTGCAAAAACGATCGGTCGCCCGACTTCCTGCGCAGCCTGTGTGACAATCGGCAGGATGTCTATCTTCTGCCCGATGCCGCGCGCAACGCCTGGCAGGTCGCCAGAGGCGTCGGAGGAAAGTTTCGACCGCGCATGCGCCACCTGGCGGAAGATGTTTTCCACCATAACCACGCCGGCATCGACAATCACGCCGAAGTCGACCGCGCCGAGAGTCATGAGGTTAGCTGAAAGTCCAGTGAATTTCATGAGGATGAAACTGAACAGCAGCGAGAGCGGAATGATGACCGAGACAATCAACGCGCTGGGGATATCGAGCAAAAACGCGAACAGCACAATCACTACCATGCCGCCCGAAAACATCAATATCTCTTTGACGGTGTCGATGGTCTTGTCGACAAGTTCGGTCTGGTTGTAGTAGGGATAAATCTTCACACCCTCAGGCAGTTCGCTTTCGATATCGCGCAGTTTGGCTTCTACCTGGTCAACCACCGCCTTGGTGTTGACGCCTTTGCGAGTCATGACGACGCCCGTCACCGCTTCACCCTTACCGTTCATCGAAGCTGAGCCGCGTCGGAAGGCAGGCCCGATCTTCACCTCAGCCACCTGTCTGATCGTCACCGGCGTTCCGTTTACTGATTTGAGTACGATGTCGGCGATGTCTTTCTCGTTGTGGATGCGACCCAGTCCGCGGATGATGATTTCCTCGCCGCCTTGCTCGATGAAGTTGCCGCCGGCATTGCTGTTGTTCGCTTCCAGCGCCTTAACGACATCGCGCAGTGTCAGGTCGTATCCCTTTAAGCGATCCGGCTGCACAACCACCTGATATTGCTTGACGAAACCGCCATAGGACACGACATTGCCGACACCCGGCACCGCCCGAAAGCGCCGCGCCACCTGCCAGTCTTGAATGGTGCGCAACTCGGTGAGATCGTGCCGGTCGGAGGTCAGATAGTAGGCGAAGACGTTGGAGAAGCTGGAGACCAGAGGTCCAAGTTGCGGTCTTGGTGCGCCTTCCGGCAGGTCGAGCTGGTTGAGCAGCCGCTGCTGAATCAGTTCGCGTGCAAAGTAGGGATCTGTATCGTCTTCGAAAATAGCCGTGACCACTGACAATCCGAAGCTGGAATTAGAGCGGATGTGTTTGATCTTGGGCACGCCGCTGAGCGCGCTCTCGATGGGAAACGTAATCTGGCGCTCGACTTCGTCGGTAGCCATGGTCTCCGGCTCAGTGATGATCTGCACCTGAACGTTGCTGCAGTCAGGGAACGAGTCGATCGGAATGTTGAGAATTGACCAGATACCGGCGACTGACAGGATGACGAAGAAGCCGACGGTGACCAGCCGTTGTTGCAGGGCAAAAGCGATGATGCGATCGATCATTTGATTGTCGCCTTACTGCCTGGATGCCTGCTGGTAGGTGAGTTCCGATTTGAGGAGCAAACTGCCCTGTGTCGCCACCTTTTCACCAGGGGCAAGGCCAGCCGTCACTTCGTAAAACTTCTCAGTGTCACTGCCCAGCGTCAGACTCTTCTCGACGAAACCATCTGGCGTCTGCACATAAACGACTTTTTTGCCGTCCCGCTCCTGCACTGCCGTTTTTGGAACCGCCAGCAAGAGCTTGGGCTGCCCTTTCAGATCGATTTGAGCAAACATGTTGGTTTTGAACTTGTGCAATTTGTTATCGAGACGGGCTCTGATAGCCACTGTGCGCGTTTCAGGGTTGACGTTTTCACTGATGAAGCTGACGTAGCCCTGGAATTTTTCACCGGGATAGCTGGCTATGGTGACGGTCACCGGTGCACCCAGCTGAACGCTCTGGACGTCGACTTCCGGAATATCGGCGTTGACCACGACCTCACTGAGATCGGTGATTGTAAATGCATGTTTGCCGGGTCCGATGATTTCGCCGGCTGCCACATCAAAGTGCGTGACCACGCCCTGACCGGTTGACACGAGCGGCACAACACCCATGACCTCATTTGTATCAAGCACGTTCTGCACCATTGCCGGTGTCATTCCGATAAATTTCAAGCGCTGCTTGAGCGTCGCCATCTGTTGTTTGGCGCGGGCCGTCTCAGCCTGAGCCAGCTGCAGGTCACGCTTCAGCATGGCTTTGTTTTTGTACAACGCTTTCTCGCGCTGCAGTTCGGCAGTCGCCTGGCTGAAGGCCAACTTGGCTTTAGCCAGTTCGGCCTGCGCTTCCATGAAATTCTTCTGTGAAGTAATCTTTTCGCGATAAAGTCCTTGCTGGCGGGAAAACTCAGCTTGCGACAGTTCCAGTTGCACTTTCGTTTCATCGTGGCGCGTTTGAGCCGCAATCAACGAGGGTGGGCGCTGCAAATATTCACTGTAAATCTGTTTCTCGCGCTCTTCGTGAGCCAACGCAATTACCAATTTTGACTTGGCTTCCAGAAGTTCGGCCTGCAGGTCACTATTTTCCTGGCTGTCCACTGTAGCCAGAACCTGCCCCGCCTTCACATGCTGACCGAGCACCACGTTGACCTTGACCACGCGACCTGAAAAGCGCGCGGTGACGTCTCTTTCCTTCGTAATCTCGGCGCGAATCTGTCCTGTAACGTGCAGATTATTAGACAGCAGGCGCTTTTCTACCGCTTCTGTCTGCAGATCTATACGTTTGGCGAAGTCAGGCGTGATGCGGATCAGGTGCACATCCGAGGATTTATGCGTGGGCGCGGCTTCCACGGTATCGTTGCCCGCCGACGACGTCGCAGTTTGAGTCGAGCACCCAGAAAGGGCAAAAAGGCTGATTAGCGCGGCGCCGAGCCCGGCAACGGCGCAGGTAGCAATAGTAGGAACACTCTTCATTCTTTCGTGCGAGGATATAACCTCACTAGCGCTTGTTTGCTCAGGATAACACCTCAATCTTGGTCGGGCGCAAAAATTCAGACGTTGTTATTACATAGAAGGTCTTCGCAATTGAGAATCGACAAGTGGCTTAAGGTATCTCGCATCATCAAACGCCGCACAGTGGCTCAGATGGCGTGCGATCAAAGTCGAGTCTTCCTTAACGATCGCATCGTCAAAGCCGGTGCAACTGTTAAGCAAGGCGACAAGGTCCACATCGAGCTGGGAGCCCGCGCTCTCACTGTCGAAGTTTTGGAAGTGCCGCAGAAAGCCCCTTCCATTCAAGAAGCCGCCAATTTGTACAAGAAACTCGAAGAGATAAGGCGGCCGCCGGAGAAGTTGGATTGGCTTCCAGACGGGGAAGATTTCGAGTAGAAGTGACAGCAGTATCGCAGTGACATGAGGCAGAGACCCACTTTGCGCATTCGAGCTATTTCTCTTTCGATTCTGGCGACGATTATTTTGCTGCCGGCAGCAGTCACCGAATCTGGTGGCGCAGACAAAAAAGCGGCCGCAGGCGCGGCCAAACCCGGAGTTTATTCCATAGGCAGCGAAGGCGCTTCCGGCATTATGGGCTGTAGCGGTGTACCCGCGGCGGTGGTGACCAGATCTGGTACGCGGCGCGGATTTTTCATGACGCGCGCCCAGGTCGACGGCATGTGGCGCTCGATGGGACTGGCGCCTGGAGATGTGCTTTTGACGCTGGACAATCGCGTCATCTGCAGCGGCAGCGACGCAGACGCGTGCCTGCGTTCCATGAAACCGCACTCGGTCGACCTGCAATTCATGCACAAAACCGGGGATGACGGACAGTACTCGCTGAAATCGCAACGCTTTCTCTACAGCGGACCGGGAGCCGCCGCGGTTATGAGCTCGTCCGGTTCGTCCGCATCTGCGTCCGGCACGGTCAACTACGGCAACACCAATCTCGGCACCAGCCAGGCTTCCAGTCCGGGCGCCATGAACACCGGCAATTCATCGGTAAGCGAACTGGAAAGCTATATGCTGGGACTGGTCAATCAGGACCGGCGCGGCGTCGCGCATGTCAATTCGGTTCCTATGGATTCCAGGCTCAGTGCGGCTGCACGCGCTTACGCCGAAGACATGCTGAAACGCAATTTCTTCTCGCACACTGACCCGAGCGGCAAGGGACCGCAGGAAAGAGCCAAAGACGCCGGTATCAGATGTGGTATCTATGAAAATCTGTCATTCCAACAAGGGCGGGGCTGGCGCACCGACAAGCAAATGGTGGCGGCAGCGGAAGCCGAGATGATGAGCGAGCCGCCCGACCAGCACAACCATCGCTACAATATCCTGCATCCCAGTCACGTCGCTTGCGGCATTGGTATCGCCCGCGATGGCACGACCGTGACCATGGTCCAGTGGTACACAGACTCGCCGCCTTGACATTTTCCGTTTAGACATCGGTGGTAGAATCACGGCCTTGTCTGGCTGAGGAGAGCGATATGAACGAAAAGCCGGTGCCCGCTGAAGTTCGAGGCTGGAACTGGGGCGCCTTCTTTCTCACCTGGATCTGGGGAATCGGCAACAAAGTTTGGATTTCGCTTTTGTGCCTGCTTCCGCTTGTGAACATAGTGATGATTTTCGTGCTCGGCATTAAGGGCAACGAGTGGGCATGGAAGTCCGGCAATTATGCAAACGTGGCTCAGTTTCACAAAGTGCAGAAAATCTGGGGCATAGTCGGCGTGTCGGTGTTTCTTCTCTGCTTCATCCTGGGTGGAGTTATGGGACTGGGTATCGTCGGCACGGTGTTTGGACTAATTAAGGAAAGCGAGCCGTACAAAATAGGCTTGCAGCGCGCTCAAGAATCACCGCAGGTCAAAGAGGCTCTGGGCGCGCCCATTAAAGACAACTGGTGGGTGTCGGGCGAAACCGAGATAAACAACGGCGAAGCTGATTGCAAGTTGCAGATACCGATCCTGGGACCGAAGGGCACAGGTACGGTTTATGTCACCGGCGAAAAACATGCCGGTGGCGAGTGGCAATTCAGCCGACTAACCGCGAAGCCCGACAATGGTGGTCAGGAAATCGATCTGAACGCCGGCGCCGGCACACCAGCGGTCGCGCCGAAAACCGAGCCAAGCGACGATACTTCTACTTCTACCGATACTTCCAGCGACGACTAATCGATGTATTCGCGCAGACGGCGGCTTCTGTTGGGATGCCGCAATTTGCGCAGAGCCTTAGCTTCGATCTGGCGAATGCGCTCACGCGTGACGCCAAAAAGTTGTCCCACTTCTTCCAGGGTGCGCTGGCGACCATCGTCGAGTCCGAAGCGCAGACGCAAAACATCGCGCTCGCGCGGTGACAGGCTGGCCATCACATCAATGATGTCTTCACGCAGCAATTCTTGCGTGACGGAAGAAGCCGGAGTTTCGGCTTCGCGGTCTTCGATGAAGTCACCCAGACGGCTGTCTTCTTCCTTACCGATGGGCGTTTCAAGTGAAATAGGTTCTTGAGCGACTTTGACGATTTCGCGCAGTTTCGTAATTGAAACTTCCATAGCCAGCGCGATTTCTTCCTCAGTGGGTTTGCGCCCCTTGTCCTGAGCCAGTTTGCGCGTCACCTTCTTGAGCTTGTTGATGGTTTCTACCATGTGCACAGGAATGCGGATCGTCCGAGCCTGGTCGGCGATGGCGCGGGTGATCGCCTGGCGGATCCACCAGGTCGCGTAAGTCGAAAACTTGTATCCGCGAGCATGGTCGAATTTTTCCGCGGCGCGAATCAAGCCCAGGTTTCCTTCCTGAATCAAATCCAGGAAAAGCATGCCGCGCCCGACGTACTTCTTGGCGATCGAGACGACCAGTCGCAGGTTGGCTTGCGTCAGTCGACGCTTGGCGATGGCGCCTTCCGGTCCACCCTGTTCGATTTTGCGAGCCAGTTCGATTTCTTGATCGGCGGTCAAAAGTGGAATGCGTCCGATTTCACGCAGATACATGCGCACCGGATCGTCCGAGGACAAGCCTTTCGATACTTCTTCCTCGAAATGTTCGGGATCGTCGTCGACTTTCTCGTCATCGGTGAAGACCACCGGATCGCCGCCTTCGCCACCACCACCGCCGCCACCGGACGGCAACTCCATGTCGTCGTCGCCATCCTCGACAAGGATGCCCTCAAGATCGGAGCTGTTGCGCCTCTTCCCGGCTTCTTCCAGCCGGTTCAAGTTTTCCATGAAGCTGTCTTCTTTATCGCGGCTTCTTGTCACGCTGTCGTCTCCAGTAACAGGGCATCCACTTTTAGTTTCACTTGTTCCAAATCGTTTTGTGTTTGAACGGCGGGCAACTCGTTTTGTTCGAGATGCTTCAACCTTAATATTCTACTCTGCAAATCCGTAGCTTCCTCTTCCGAGGTTGCTTGTTGCAAACGAATACGGAGCTTGGGTTTTTCAATATTCAGGCGCTCCAGCAGTATCCTGGCTCGCGCTTCTTTAAGAATAACCTCCAGAGGCGGATTCTGCCTCTGTATCTCCTCGACCTTGTAGATGATATCCACCAGGCAGCGCGATACTTCCGGGTCGGCAGCCACACGATCCATCAGCTGCAGCTGGAAGTCCTGCCCACTGACAAATTTTCCGATGCCTTCAATCTCCTCCTTAATTCGTTGATGGCTGGCATCGATAAATCGGTCTTCCTGGAGAATATCTCGCAAATGCTCGAAGTATTGCTTCGAGACGAGATAGAGAGCCAGGAGTTGGCGTTCTGCCTCTATATACCCGGATTTAGGCATGTTCTGAAGTTTGGCTCGTTTGGCAAGCTCAGCCTGACGTGGGTCTGGAGCAATGCCGCTGCGCATGCGGCGTCTTTGTTCGCCAACATCGGAAACCAGGTCTTCGTCCCGCACGCCGAGACGCAACGCCCACGTACGAAGATATTCACCGCGGGCAATCGAATTTTGAATCTCAGCCAAAATCGGCACAATCGCCTTGGCCGCATCAATGCGCCCGATGTGTGTGTGCAGCTCGTGTCCTGTAATTGCCCGTTCTAATCGGTAGTCAATCAGCAACGGAGCCGACTCGATGGCCTGCTTGAACGCCTCCGGACCCTCGTCCTCTGAACGCAGGCACTCATCAGGGTCTTTGCTGCCCGGCACGCGAATGACCCGCAAAGAAACGCCTATGCCCTGAGCAATGCCGTTCAAGGTTTCCATGCCGCGATCGACAGCCTTTTCGCCGGCCGTGTCGGAATCGAAACACAAATAAACTCGCTTGCTCTCCGTGTAACGAATTAAGAGCTTGGCTTGCGATTCGGTGAGAGCTGTCCCCAACGTCGCCACCGTTTCGGTGAATCCATATTGATGAGCTGTGATGGCATCGAAATAGCCCTCTACAACAATCACTCGGTCTCTTTCTTGGATCGCTTCTCTCGCCTGGTCAAACGCATAGAGCGTCTGCCCTTTGTGATAGACAGGCGTCTCAGGCGAGTTGAGATACTTCACTTGATCGTCGGCGAGCGTTCTGCCACCAAAGGCGATGACCCGTCCGCGCTCGTCGACGATCGGAATAATCAGGCGGTTGCGGAAGAGATCGTAATAGCTTTGCGATTCCGGCTTGCGCCGAGCCAGCCCCGCCTCCACCAGCGTGTCCGGCGCCACTTTGTTGGCTTCGGTCAAATAGCGAAGAAGCCCGTCCCAACTGCCCGGGGCGTATCCAAGCTTAAACTTTTCGATAGTATCATCAGTGATACCACGCCGGCGCAGGTATTCGCGCGCCACTTCACCTTCGCGCGAATCTTTTAATAGCTTGCCGAAGTAGAGACAGGCTTGTTCGCAGAGCAGCAAAAACAATGACCGGCGATCGTTTTCACGGCGGTCGACTTCCGTCTCCACCAGCGCCACGCCGTATCGCTGCGCCAGCTCACGCACGGCGTCATAGAATTCCAGCCGTTTGGTTTTGCGGACGAATTGAAAAACGTCACCGCCCTCTCCGCATCCGAAGCACTTGAAGATGCCCTTGTCGGGGTTGACGTGGAAAGACGGCGTCTTCTCGGCATGAAAAGGACACAGTCCTTTGTATTCCTTGGTACCGGCTCGCTTGAGCGCCACCACATCAGAGATTACTTCCAGCAAGTTGGCTCTTGCTCGAACATCAGCAATCACGTCCGGAGTGACGCCTTTCAAGCCTGGTGTACCTCCCGGCCGAAATGCCAGAAAAAGAGGGAAAATTCCTGCGCTTTTGGCGCTTGGAAAGCGCCTTCTGCCAGCTTTCTTTTTTAGCATGTTCGAGCCTGTTGAGTGGGCATTTCAACAGGTAGTCCGACGTTAAATGCTGATTCTTGACAAGATGGTATTTATTTCTGTTGCCTTATATATACGTTTCGGGATATATTGAGCGCCACTTTCGCCAAAGCGGAACCAAGACAGGCGCCTCTTTCACTCGGCAACCGGCGCCGCTTACAATTCCGAAACTGCATCCCACGCAATGCGAGGCCTTGCCACATGAGTGTGCTTATCAAAAACGGAAGAATCGTCACGGCAGTCGATGACTACTTTGCCGATATCTACATCGAGAAGGAAACCGTCACCACCATCGGTCACAAGCTCGATGTGAAAGCCGACAAAGTGCTGGATGCCCAGGGAAAACTGGTGCTGCCCGGCGGCATCGACCCACACACTCACATGGACATGCCGTTCGGCGGCACCACCTCCGCCGATGATTTCAAAACCGGCACCCTTGCCGCCGCCCATGGTGGCACTACGACAATCATCGATTTCGCCATTCAAACCAAAGGCGACTCGATTTTGAAAGCACTCGACACCTGGCACCAGAAAGCTGACGGCAAATGCGCCATCGACTACGGCTTCCACATGATAGTCACCGATCTGTCACCCAAAGATCACGTCCCCGAAATGCGCAAGCTGATGTCAGACGAGGGCGTACTTTCGTTCAAGATGTTCATGGCATATCCGGGCGTGCTGCTTGTCGATGATGCCACCATCTTCCGCGCCATGACCGTCGCCGGTGAACACGGCGGGCTCATCTGTATGCATGCCGAAAACGGCGTCGTCATCAATGAAATCGTGGCGCGCGCGCTTGCCGAAGGCAAGACTGCACCCAAGTATCACGCCTTGACGCGCCCGACCAAAGCCGAGGCTGAAGGCGTCTTCCGCTCGATCGCCCTGGCTGAAATGGCCGGGTCGCCCGTCTATATCGTCCACCTTTCCTGCCACGATGCACTCAAGCAAGTGAAGCTGGCTCGCGATGAGGGCGTGCCGGTGTTTGCCGAAACCTGCCCGCAGTATCTCTTCCTCGACCACAGCTACTACGAGAAACCCGGCTTCGAAGGCGCCAAGTACGTAATGACGCCGGCTCTGCGCGAGAAGTGGAACCAGGATGAACTGTGGACCGGTCTGCGCATGAACGACCTGCAAGTAGTCTCAACCGACCACTGCCCGTTCTGTTTCAAAGATCAAAAACAGCTGGGCGTCGATGACTTCAGCAAAATCCCCAACGGTGGTCCTGGCGTCGAAAACCGCATGAGCCTCGTCTACAACGGGGGCGTCAAAGCCGGTCGCATCTCGCTCAACCGATTTGTGGAGATTACCTCCACGTCAGCAGCCCGCATATTCGGACTCTTCCCGAAAAAAGGCACCATAGCCGTCGGCTCGGATGCCGATATCGTAATTTTTGATCCAGAAAAGAAAATGACGATATCCGCTAAGACACACCACATGAACGTCGACTACAATTGTTATGAGGGCATGGAAGTTACCGGCGTAACCGAAACCGTCCTCAGCCGCGGAAAGGTCGTCATTGAGAACGGCCAGTACGTGGGCAAGCCCGGCGACGGCAAGTACCTCAAGCGCAGCAATATTCAACAAGCAATTCGTCCGCTGGCATCCGCCCGCGCGTAATCACAGGAGACCCCTACAAATGAGTCAAACCGCCGAATTCAAAAGAATGATGACGGAGGAACGGAATCCTCGCACCATGGATCTGGACGTTCTAGAAACTCAAGACCTGGTGGAGAGAATTCAGACGGAAGATCGGGAGATCGTCAACTGTGTGCAGCAGTGCATACCGCAAATCTCGAAGGCGGTCGATGTCGCGGCTGAGCGCTTGCAGCGCGAAGGGCGCATGATTTATTTCGGCGCCGGCACCAGCGGTCGTCTGGGCGTGCTGGACGCCAACGAGTGCCCACCCACCTTCGGCGTCGACGGACATGTCGTTCAGGCTTACATCGCCGGCGGTCGCGAAGCGATGTTCCGCGCTTTTGAAAACGCGGAAGACTCAACCGAACTGGGCACCGCCGATGCGGCTGCGGCTGAGCTTACCGAACGCGATGTCGTGGTCGGCATCAGCGCCTCCGGTCGCACACCATATGTGGTGGCAGCTATAAAAGCAGCGAAAGCCGCCGGTTGCGCGACGGTCTGCATCGTCAACAACCCCAATTCAGAGCTGGAAACCATTTCAGACATCAGCATCGTCGCCCTGGTAGGCCCGGAAGCCATCACCGGTTCGACTCGCATGAAGTCCGGCACCGCTCAGAAGATGATCCTCAACCTGCTTTCGACCTGCACGATGGTCAAACTCGGCAAGGTCTATGAAAACTTGATGATTGATTTGAAGCCCACCAATGAGAAACTGCGCGAGCGCGCGCTTTCGATCATTTGTGCGCTCTGCGAAGTGCCGCGTCACGTCGCCGAGGGTTCGCTGGTCGCTTCCAATAACCGCGCCAAAACCGCCATCTTGATGATCAAGCGCAAACTGGGCCGCGCGCAAGCCGAGCAGTTGATCGCACGCAGCAGCAACTCGCTGCGCCGTGCTTTGACCGCCGAAATCAACTAGTCAGCGACATCGCACCAAAACTTACTGGGTCTTCCGGACGGGTGCTTTGTGTCCTGTTTTCGCGTGGGGCACCAGTGCCGGATGTTGCCCGGATTTGTTGTGCCGAACCGGCTGCACCTGCACCGCCACCGGTTCGACGACCGTGGTCACCCAGGGCGGCGCCGGGTGGCTGGTTGACTGCCAGAACGCCCAGACGACGAAACCCACAAGCACAAGTCCAAATCCGACAAACATGGCGTTGAATTCGAAGTTTCTCCACCAGAGCTCATGGCGCTCGTTGCTCTGCAGGAAATCGAACCAATCACCGCCTCGTTCAATCGTCTTGAGCAGGATAACTGCAAGTACGATCAATCCAATCCATTCCATTTCTGGTGCACGACCTCTGCGGGATGTCTGCATCATAGGACAAGATTCGCTTGACAAGTCCCGCTTTCAGCGTGTCTTAACCTTGTCCACTTTCATTGCATCACCGCCCCGCCCGCCCTCACTTCCGCCCCGCCCGCACCCCGCGAGTCAGTTCGAGTGCAGGAAACCCAAATTTTGCACTCCAAATAGCCCCCCCGCGGGTCAGTTGGGGTGCAGGAAACCCAAATTCTGCACTCCAACCAACAAGGGTGGCTTGCAATTGCTAAACACTCCAACCGCTCGCATAGCTGAGAGCGGTTGCGGCAGCTCTCTCAACTTGGCAATCACACCGCGTGCAGACGCGTAAAATCAGATATCGAGTTGGTACACGAGAGCGGCTGTCCATCCCCTACCGGGGCTTAGGCTAATGCGCGTTCGCTAGCGCAATTTGCCTGCGCAGCAGTTTCTTCAGAATTTCTACCACATCGCAAAAGGCGAAGCGTGCGCAGGGTCAGGCGTTCCAGCCATGACGCACGTCGCCAACTGGTGGGGTGGCTTTCGGGATAGGCAATCTCCGAAACTGATTGCCCAATCGTAGTCCACAACTTTTCCCCGACTCCCATCACTCAAACCTAACTGCGCACGCCCCACCCGGAAAAGAATTTCTTCTGCTCACGCAGAGGGGATTGGACTACGAGCGTGCGCTTGCTTTCGCGCGAACTTGCGCAGAGAGGAACCAACAACATGGACATGAATCACATGGACCACATGCATCACCAGATGCATGACATGGCCTTCGCCGTGCCCGAGTGGCTGCTCTACAGCCTGGGCGCATTCTTCCTCGCCGGCACCGTCTTCTACCTCATGCGCCTGATCAACGGTCGCAAGTTGCAGGCGGTGAACGGCTACTTCGACCCCGAGAACGAAGCGTGGCACATGATCTGCCTCGCCGGCATGGCCGCCATGCTGGCTCCCGCAGCTCTGCAGCCGCCCGTCCTCATCTGGCAGATCCTCTTCCTCGTCGGTGCCGGCTGGTACGCCATCCGCGCCCGCACCTGGGGCAAGACGATCAAGTACAACAAGCAGTGGTACGACTGGGCGCACTGCGGCATGCTCTTCGGCATGTGGTGGATGTTCGCCTCGCCGATCACCGGCACCATCCCCATGGTGCTCAACATCGCCTTCTGGACCTGGTTCGCCGGCTACTACGTCTACCAGACGTGGGTCGACCTGCGCGCCAAGCCGACCTTCTGGTCGCTCGGTCAGGACATCGCACATCTCTCGATGGGCGTGGTGATGATCGCCATGACAGCCTGGCCGCACGCCTGGATGCCGATGTCAATGTAGTCTGCCGGCGCGCCGTCAAGCGTGCCCAGAAGACAAATTTCATCGGTGCGCAACTGTGCCCGGATGCGAAAATGGGCTGTCTCAGCCCGTTTCCATCCGGCGCGCAGGGCGCTGTCGTTAAGCACGAAACGCTCACCGAGGGGAATCCACAGGTTCTCCATCTCCATAGACAAGGAGGACATCGAGTATGACGACGGAAGGAAAACACTCCTGCTGCGGCGGCGGTGGTGCACATTCCGCACCAGCGGCAGCCGATCTCAGCATCGCCCCCGAGACTGCCATCGACCCCGTCTGCGGCATGCGGGTGACGATCTCTGATACATCGCTTTTCTTCGATTTTCAGGATCGCCGGTATGACTTTTGCTGTCAGGGCTGCCGCACCAAATTCAGTACCAGTCCCGGCTACTACCTGAGCGGCGCCGCCGCTGCGCGCCCCCGGCGCAAGGCTGTGAAGGCTCGCTACGAGTGTCCGATGCATCCGGATGTTGTGTCCGACAAGCCAGGCGACTGCCCGGCTTGCGGCATGCCGCTGGAAGCCTCGGTACCTACAGCCGATGACGGCAACGCGGAAGTGAAAGAACTGGCTCACCGTTTCGGCTGGTCAGCTCTGCTCTCAGTGCCGCTCCTGATTGTCAGCATGAGTGAGATGTTCGGCTTCTCGCTCTTGCCTGCTACCGGCGCCTGGCACCTGGTCAGCTGCTGGCTACAAGCTGTGCTGGCAACACCGGTTGTGTTCTACCTGGCGCGCCCATTGTTCAGCAAAGCGCTGGCATCGGTGCGCAACAACAACGCCAACATGTTCACGCTCCTGGCGCTGGGCATCGGCATTCCCTACGCCTACAGCCTGGTCTCGCTGGTCTTCGCCAGCTTCTCCGGTGCTGATGGCGGCGCGCACCACCACATGGTGTACTTCGAGTCGTCGGCTCTGATCGCAACGCTCGCCTGGCTAGGTCAGTACCTGGAGGCACGCGCCAGGCATCAGAGCGGCAGCGCCTTGCGTGCACTGGTCAAACTGGCACCGGAAGACGCCAATGTGCTGATGCCGGACGGCTCCGCGAGCCGCGTTCCCGTCAAGCACATTGCTCCCTGGGCGCGCATCCGCATTGCTCCCGGCGAGCGGCTGCCCGTGGACGGTATCGTCCTTGAGGGTAGCAGCACGGTTGATGAAAGCATGCTCACAGGCGAATCGGTTCCCGTGCTCAAAGGACCCGGCTCGTCGGTAGCGGCAGGCACCATCAACACGACGGGCAGCCTGCTCGTGCAAGCACAGCAGGTCGGCGAAGAAACGATGCTCTCGGGCATCATCAGGCTGGTCAGCGACGCACAACGTTCGCGGGTGCCGATTCAGCAGCTGGCGGACAAGGTGGCATCCATCTTCGT
This sequence comes from Candidatus Obscuribacterales bacterium, assembly GCA_046328035.1. Taxonomy (GTDB): domain Bacteria; phylum Cyanobacteriota; class Vampirovibrionia; order Obscuribacterales; family Obscuribacteraceae; genus JBGASG01. The sequence continues at coordinate 46,389 of JAXLXI010000017.1, forward strand.
CCCTGTCGTCTTGCTGGTGGCCGCCACGACAGCCATCAGCTGGCTGGCACTGGGCTTCCCCCTCGCCGACGCGCTGGCGGCAGCCACTGCGGTGCTGGTCGTCGCCTGCCCCTGCGCACTGGGACTGGCGGTGCCGATGTCGATCATCGTCGCTTCCGGTCGCGCTGCTCGCGAGGGCGTCCTCTTCAAAGAAGCGCGCTCGCTGCAGACACTCTGCCGCATCGACACGCTGGTGATCGACAAGACCGGCACGCTCACTGAGGGCAAGCCTTCGGTGCAAGCGATTCGACCGGTGGCAGAAACCGACGCCGACGCCCTGCTGGCGCTGTGCGCGGCCGTCGAGCAGCACAGCGAACATCCGCTGGCGGCAGCCATTGTGCAAGCGGCGCAGGCGCAAGCCGTAGCCGTTTCTCACGACTGCCGCGACTTCCAGAGCGAAACCGGAATGGGTGCTCGCGCCACCGTCGACGGTCAGACCGTCCTGGTCGGCTCGCGTGCCTACCTGGTCAAGCAGGGCATCAAAACAATACCTGCCACCGAAGATGCCACCACTACCGTCCACGTCGCCCGCGCCGGCAGCTATCTCGGCTCAATCCAATGTGCCGACAAGCTGCGCGACACGAGTGCCGCGACCATCGCCGAACTGCAAGCCGCCGGCATCTCAGTGATTCTGGCCAGCGGTGACAGTGAAAGCGCCGTCGCACTGGCCGCCACCGCTGCCGGTATCACAACCAGCTACGGTCGCCTGTTGCCCAGCGAGAAGTCGGCTCTTGTCGAGCGGCTGCAAGCGGACGGGCATCTGGTCGCCATGACCGGCGACGGCATCAACGACGCGCCGGCTCTGGCCCGGTCTGACGTTGGTATCGCGCTCGCCTCCGGAACTGACGCCGCGCTGCACACTGCCGACATCGTCCTGGTGTCGGGCGGTCTGGAGGGCATCGTCAGGGCGCGGAAACTGAGCTTTGCCTTGATGCGCAACATCAGGCAGAATCTGTTTCTCGCCTTCGCCTACAACCTCGTCGCCATCCCGGTGTGTGCCGGCGCTCTATCGCAACTGGGCATCACTGCGGTGAACCCGGTGGTGGCAGCGCTCGCCATGTGCTTCAGCTCTGTGGCGGTTGTCGCCAACGCGCTCAGGCTGAAGGGACAGGCTGCGTAGTCATCACTCAAATCACGGGAACACACAGATGAGCGAGGAGCTTGCCATCTTACTGCCGATTGCCCTTTTGGCGCTGGTTGTCGGCGGTTATTTACTGACGGTCTTCGAGCCGTACTACGCCTTGCGCACCAGCGACGGCGCGGAGCTGCTCGAATATCACCGCCAGGATCCGAAGCTGCGCGCTATTGCCGCGTGGTGGGCGCAGCGCCTGGTCGACCCCGGCAGTCGCTGGCTCGACGAAAGCAATGCGTCGGTTGTGCGCGTGCGCAACAGCGTGCTGGAAGCGTTGGTTCGCCACCGCTTCCTGACGGGCGACGACCCGTCCAAACTGCGGTACGGTGCTGCGAAGGTTTCGCCGGTTCTGCAGCGCGCCTTTGCGGAATGCGGGCTGGTGTCGCCGGCATCCGCCGTCACACCGCGGGTCGAGATGCAGATCTCGGCGCGCGAAGTGCGGGTCATGAACGGTGAGTTGGTCTGGAGAGGCAGACCGGCTGAGTACAAGTCGCGTTTCTGCGACTTCTACCCCGAACCCTGAGCCCGTCGCCCACTCAAGAAGAAGCAGGGACCCCTCGCCCTGCTTCTTCTTTTTTTTGGCCTTTACCTCTTGACATCGCCATTACTGGAGGTACCCCGCAGCGCTTAGCGACCGCGCGGCTTCGGCAGAAACGGCACCGCCAGCAGGCAGGCGGCAGTGAACACGGCTGACAGCACGGCGAGTGGTTGAATCATCCCGTGCGCCAGGGAAGTGAACACGTTGGCGCCGATAATCGCACCCAGCTGGGACCCGATGTTGTACACCGCAATCACCAATCCAATCGTCGTCGCAGTGGCGCGCTTCGGGCAGACATCAGCAGCGTATCCATAGATAGTCAGGATTGCCACCATGTTAGTCAGCCCGCGCGCAAACTCAAGAACACTCGCACTGAACCCGTCGTTGCACAGCAAGTAGCCGAGATTGGAAGCCACACCGGCAAGGACGGCGATCACCGCTTGCCGCCGATGGTTCGGTTGCACCAGCGCCAGCAGTCGGAAGACTCCGGCCCCGCACAGCATTCCGAATGAATTGATTGCCGCCAGCTGTCCGATGAAGCCCTGGTCGAATTTGAGATGCTGCGTGAAGTAGAAGTACAGCGGGGTTCCGAAGCTCGGGCTGAGGTTCCACAGGAAGGTGAACGCAGCCACTCCCTGAAACTTTCGCGACCGCACGGTGGCAAGGATGACGCGCGCGTAGCTCCGCAAGCTCTGGCGGGCGGTCACGGCGGTTTCTTCAAGGCGCAAACTGAAAAGAAACACCGCGGCGGTGACGACCGAACACAAGAACGCGGCACCGCGCAACGCATCGACGGGATGGAACTTCTGGCAAAGATAGCCGCCCAATAATCCGGATCCAATGCTGGCGGCATAATATGCACCCGCCTGCAACGCAAACAACGTGCGTCCACGCGCCGGCTGGCGATGGGATTCGGCAGCGACCAGGGCACACAGCACGACGGTCGATAGCGCCATTGCCGTGGAGGTAATAGTCAAGGAAATCAACGTGACCATCATGTGGTGATGGTCCTGCGTCAGAAGTGACGCCATAGCGAGAAATCCCAGCGACGCCGTGACTGCGGCCAGCAAGAGGTACGAACGCCTGCGCGTTCCCCACAAGGGCAGAAAGTCGCTCACGATGCCGAAGACGGGTTTGACGATCCATGGAATCATCAGTATCGAAAGAAACCAAGCTACTTGGGCAGCGTTGTACCCTTCGTTTTTGAGCAGGAAATACTCGAGCGGCTGAGCGATCAAACAGAAGTGCTGCGCGACCCCCTGTCCAAAATAAGCTGCTACCAGATATAGCGGCAAATATGCCGCCGACTGAGCGCCTGCAGCCTGAGCGTCTACCGGCGAGCGATCGGCGGCTTGCGCGCTATGAAGTTGACTTCCGTGGATTGCCATAATACGTCTTGTCCATCAAGCTCGATGCGCTCGCGATAGGGAGCGGTTTCGAGCACTTCGATACTCCAGTTTCGGAAAACTTCCTCCAACAGCTCGACTGCCTCAGTCGCCGTCAGCGGAGTCTCCACCTTAGTTTCCACAGGCTCGCCGGTGACGGCGTCCGCAACATTGCGTCCAGTGGAGGTTGTAATCAACACGCGTCCGCCGGCTCTGGTTGCGCCTTCGATCTGCGACAGCAGACGGCGCAGCGTCGGCATTGAGGCAACGTGCTCGATAGCGGATACAGCCAATATCAAATCAAATGAATCGGCTTCCAATGCGAATTCTTCCATCTCACTGCAAATCGCGAGGACCCGCTCGCTCACCCCATGCCGGCTTGCATATGCCGTCAGTTTCTCGATTGCCGACGGCAGAATATCCACGGCAGTAACGTGCGCGCCACAGCGCTTCGTCAATTCAATAGTGTTGCGCCCGACGCCGCATCCCAGATCCAGCACTCGCGATTCCGCCGTGAGACCGGCTGCCAGTGCCGGCAAACGCGGATCAGATTGAGCCAGCCATGAGCCAGGCGCGTACAGCTCGTGCCGCCCGTAATACTGTTCATGATAATCGCGGGTGCGCTCACGGGCGGCATTCAGCACTGAGCGCTCACGCAGATCGGCGGCGACGGCACCGACAATGGCGCCCGTGATGTTAGCCGGATAGCCATAGATTTTGATGACGGAATTGGTTTCGCCCGGCAACGGATTGCCAGCGGCGACCGACGGCTGCACGTATTGCATGGTGAAGACATCGAAGAAGGAGCGCGTTTCTTCATTCCAACCGTACAGCGGCAAGAAACTATGAAATGCAAAACCCATCTCCCGCAGCCGCTCCGTGAGCGCCGGACAGATGCTGCTGTTAGCTGGAATGCGCACCGCGATGAAACGCTTCTTCAAGGAAAGCAATTCTCTGACTGCGCTCTCGACCTGCGCTACATCGCTGCCGGTCAGCTGCTCGGGGCAAATCACATAGCCGTGCTCATAGCCGTCATTGCGCTGCACAACCAGTTGGGCGGAAGAGGCAGGCTCGGCTCCGGCAGCGACTGCGGCTCCGGCAGCGACTGCGGCGCCGTCCGCAAAGTCATATGTGAGAAGTGGCTCAAATTGTTTGGCTATCCGCCGACACAACGCCTCGTAGCGTGGAGCAACGAAGACGGCGCGTTTCTCTTTGATGCTGCGCAGAAGGCGGGCGACTTCGGTGTCTTTGCGCGGCGGCTCGGCAAGCGCCTCTCCGTAAGCGCGCCAGGTCCACAACACAGACTCGGGGCGGTCGGCAAAAAACACATTCGGGTAGTGGCTGTATCCAAATCCACAGAACGACTCATAGCCGTCGGCGACGTGAGCAGCCTGGGAAGCCAGGCTATGTGTCACCAGCTCGGTGCAATTGATCATCAAGTCTTGCCGCGACAGATAAGCCGACACGCCGCGCATGAGCAGACTGCCGATGCCGCGTCCTCGCAGGTCGCGCCGCACCGCCATGCAGTTGTTTTCGATCTGGTAAGGTCCCAGAACATCCAGAGTAATAGCACCAACCACGATACCGGTCGCGACAGCTTCTACCAGGACAAGAATACGTCCAGCCGCCAGATTCTCCGCCATGCTGGGCACGTCAAAGAGCGACGGATCGGGATAAGGCTCGCAGCCGGGCCCGCCGACACCGCCTGCACCGAGCGCGGCTTCGAACATCTCAACCAGCGGCTGTGCATCCGCGGCGTGCGCCAGACGCGCCAGGTATTCACCATCAGTAATCAACGCCTCAGCAGAGGAAACAGCTGCGCAAGCATTACTTGACGACATAAGAGAACTCCTGCTTCGTTTTGATTTTGCCGGCGGCATCATCCGCCAATATCTGCTGCGCACAGTTGTAACCGGGCGCGCCATTGACGTTGCCGGCAGGAAACGTGCCTGCTCCACAGAGATAGAGCGCGGGGATTTGTGTGCGATGTCCGGTGGCACCGCTGAAATTGCGCTTGTCTGCAAGAAACTGCGGCGCCATCGGCAGGTGCCAGCAACTGGCTCCAGACAGGCGAAACTGATTGCGCAATTCTGTGGGTCCGATGGCTGCGGCTTCGATGACGCACTCGCGGATATCGCTTGCGTGCGCACTCAGATCCGTCAGAACCTTCTCCACCAGCGCCTCGGCAGAGATGTCGCCGACGCCGGGCAGGTAATGAATATCGACAGTCAAAAGATGCTTGCCGACAGGAGCGATGGTATCGTCCATGGTGGAGGGAAAGCACATCGTCATCATTAATTGCGATGGCATGGCGCCGGCGTGCACGCGCCGCGCATCCTCGATAATCGACTCCAGAGGCGGAGCCACGACAATTACACCTTGATAGTTATGTTGCAGCTCGTCGAGCACGGCAAATCGCGGCAGGCGGCTGAGCGCCAGGTGCACCTTGCCCGCGGAGACAGTGGGCACTTCCGTCTGCAGTCGCTTACGCAGCTGACCGCCGCTGCCGGCAGCGAGGCTCTCCTCGTCCACCAGCCGCCCGAAGGTCTGCCACGGATCGGCATTGGAGACCACGCAGTCGAAATCCATTAAGGCGCCGCTTTCAGTCAGAATGCCGGTGGCACGACCTTTTTTGGTCAGCACTTGTTTGATCGGGCAGTCCAACATGATCTGGGCACCGGCAGCCAGCGCCGCTTGAGTCATGGCTTCGGTGATCGCGCCCATGCCTCCTTTGACGAAGCCCCAGGCGCCCGGCTGACCGGCTGTGACAGCGGTGCCGTGGTGAATGCAACCGAATATGGTGCCGGGAAGATTCGAGAAACCAGGTGTGCAGGTAGACGCGGCGGCTTTGAACGCAGGGTTCTCCACATACTCGCCGAGCAAGTCGAGCAGCGGACGGTCGAAGAGGCCATCTGCGATAGTCGGCAATCCGGCTGACCGCAGCGCCTCCTGCAGTTCTTTCTGACCGACAGGTGGACGCATGTAGAACGGGCTGAGCACGGTTGCCGCGCGCGCGATGTCGCCCCAGAACGCCGACCAGCCCTGCACGTCGGCATCGGTCAATCCATTTATTCTGTATTTGGAACCGCCGCCTTCACGCGGCGTATAAGAATACTGCCCGTCAGGCAAGAGCACGATCTCTACGGGATCGGCGAGGTACGTTTGCAGTCCCCAGGTTTCCAATTCAAGATCCCGCGCGATTTCTTCACGCAGCATACCGTAATAGGATGCAACGGTGGATACGCGAAATCCGGTGAAGAGCTCCTCCGTGACGCAAAGCCCGCCGGTCTTCGAACGGGCTTCGAACAGAGTCACCTCGTGCCCTGCAGAAGCCAGGTAAAACGCGCAAACGAGCCCATTGTGGCCCGCTCCGATGATGGCTATTTGCAGTGGTTTGGTGTCGGCGTTCACGGTTGGTCGATTGTCCTATAACTCGCTTTGCAGCACCTCGATCAGGCGGTCGATCTCATCGCGGCTGTTGTACACGTGCAGGCTGATGCGCAGGAAATCATCCGCTTCATCGTTTCTTCCCTTGCACAGATTTCCGGAGCGCACCATGATGTTCTCGCTGTCCAACAAGAACGCGACATCAGCTGATTCCGCTTGCTGAAATCGAAATGCCAGAATGCCGTAACCGCCCGGGCAGCCGCAGATGCCTGGTCCGGGAGCAAATTCGATGCCGGGCATCCCAACCACTTGGTCATACAGATACTTTGTCAGTGAAGAAACATGCGCTTCGATATGTTCGACACCGATGCTCTGGATGAAGGAAACGGCTTCGCCCAAGCCAAGAATAGCCGGCGTGTCGTAAGTGCCCGCTTCACAGATCTCTGCAAAGGTTCCAGAGAAAGAAACTTCCAGCGCCGCGCCATCGCCTTCTGAAATCACGCATTGGGTGCCGCCGCCGATGCGCACCGGTTTCATCTCCCGGTGCCGATTCCGGCGCGCCCAGAGAGCGCCGACACCGGTCGGTCCAAACATCTTATGTCCGGAGAACGAAATGAAATCGACGGGCAATTCGGAGACTTTGACGGCAGTGTGTCCGATGCTCTGGCTGGCATCCAGACTGATAACAACCGCATCTCCGACAATGTCCCTCACCTCCTGGACTTCCATCTCCAGTCCATACACGTGGTGCACGTGCGTCATCGCCAGCACACGGGTGCGCTCGCTCACGCCTGAGCGAATGCTCTTCAGGTCGTAGTCGCCGACTTCGTGGATAGCAAAGGGCACGACTTTGACATGCTTGCCGAATTGCTTCAGCGTCTGCACCAGATTGAGCCAGGGCAAGGTGGCGCTGCGGTGGTCGTCCAGACACAACATGATTTCGTCGCCGTCATTGAGGTTGTGCAATCCCCATGACAGAGCAACGAGATTGAGGCTATCGGTGGCACCGCCGGTGAAGGCAACGTCAGCGGCGTCCGCGCCGAGCAATTCGGCGACCGCTCCCCGCACCCGCTCAATACCGGCGCGGGCCCGGGTCGAGAGACCGGAGACTCCTCGTCCAGCGTTGGCGCATTCGCTTTCGTAGAAACGCACCATGGTTTCCACAACCTTCGCCGGCTTCTGCGTTGTCGCTGCGTTGTCGAAGAAGATCGTTCCCGGTCGAGATACGAACGCCGGAAACTGGCAACGCACATCCGCCTCTAAGACAGTTACCATTACTTGACTCCAGCCAGTTGCTTGCCGGCGGCGACGCCGCGTTCACAGGGCTTGCCCGCATCACGCCACTCGACAAATCCGCCGATCAAGCTAGCGCACTCAATTCCCCTGGCACCGAAAAACGCGGCGAATCGGCGCGATTGATCGCCTGTCGGGCAGACAAAGAGAACGCGGTGCGACTTGGAAAACGGCACACCGTTTTCCGCCATGTCAGCGAGCGTTTCGGTTGCGATGTTGATCGAATTGGGGATGTGCGAGGCTTTGAACGCCAGCGCGCCACGCATATCGACAATCATTGGGGCATCGCCACGCTGCAGCCAATCTTGAGCTTGCTCGACGTTGACTTGCACAGCTTGCTCGATTTGCTCATCGGAGAGATCGCGCACGCTTTCTTTTTTGGCAGCCATGCCGAACAGCTCGGGACGGCACTTTTGAAGATAGGACAGATACCACTCGACGCGATCGCAAACAATAAATACGGCATTTTGCTTTTCAGTCAGCGTTTCATCTATGCCGCGCAGATATTTAAGAGCCGCCGCCAGACTGCCGCCACCGGTCGGTCCAGCGAGCACACCGGCGCGCCGGATGAGCAAAAGCATTGCATCGATAGATTCATCGATATCGACTTCGACAATGTCATCATAGAAGTCCTTACGGAAGAGACCGACTTCATACATTTCATCGACGTTGCGGATGCCCGGCAGCAGATGCCCCTTGGAGGCAATCACGCCGATGTTCTTGACGCCCGGGTTCTTCTCTTTTAGCAGCGAGCCGGTGCCGCGCGTAGAACCTGTCGTTCCCAGTCCGCCGATGAAGAAGTCGACGCGGTCGAGATCTTCCATGATCTCTTTGCCGGTGGTGTTGAAGTGCGCTTCGATATTGCGCTCATTCGTGTACTGCGATGTGTGGAAGTACTTGCCGGGCTCACCCAACATGATTTGTTCGATGAACGTAATGGGGTCGTTGGGATCGGTGGGATCCGGGCATTCACTGAGACCCGGCAACTCGTCCACTTCGGCGCCCAGCAGTTGCAAAATCTGTTTTACCTCACGCACCTTAATTCGGTTGGTGACGATCTTGAACGGCACCCCGTGCAGCGAACACAATATCTGCATGGCTTTGGCCATGTTGCCGCTGGACGACTCGATGACCGTCTTGCCTTCGGCGGCGATGCTTTGGATGTCGTGACGCAAGACGTTCCACGCGCTCTTGTCCTTGACCGACCCAAACGGGTTGAGCAATTCCAGCTTGGCGTAGAGGTTGATGTTCTTCAGCCCGTGCAGCTCGGCGGGCAGCTCGAGCAAAGGCGTGTTGCCGATTACTTCGGTGATGTTGGAAACGAGCATTGTTTATTGTTCTCCCGTTTTGGTTTCCCAGAGGGGCCAGTACTTTTCGTCGGCACACCAGCGAAACTGGCTACCGCGCTGGCTCAGCGCCACTTTTTTGGCAACCGGCTGCATGATCGATTCGCTGGCGCTGAAGTCCATGAAGTAACCGGCAGTGTTGAGAAACACAACCAGATCTCCCGGTTTTGGCAGCGCCCGCAGGTACGTCTTGTGTCGATAAATAAGATCGCTTTCCAGGCAAAGGTTGCCCGAGAAGTAGACAGCGACCGACTCGCCATCGGCGCCAGCCGGTTCTTGCTGATAGATAATCACCGGGTCGACAAAGATTTCCTGGTCGAGAAACGAGATGTCTTGCCGCTTCATGCGCAGCGAAACCAGTGTGTCCCCATTGCTGGAATCGCGCACAGAGAGAACCTCGGCGACGGTTAAGCCGACCTGGTCGAGCAGCGCGCGCCCCGGTTCTATCCAGAGCGCAATCATGTTGTCGCGAAGGAACTCTGCAGCAGTGACATCAGGATTGTCGGGAAGCTGCTGCTGCAACATATCGACGAGGAACGCCGGTCCGGTCGTGCTGTCGAAATAGTTGTAGCTGTTGAAGTTTCCTCGCAGCTTGCCCTGTTCGACATACATGCCGAAAGTGTTGCCCTGCCAGGCAAGCGTCGCACGTTGACCGAGCACGCCTTCCTTCAAAGCGCTGGTGTAGGCGTTCCACTCATTCTCGTCAGCCAGATAATTGACTTTGTAGCCACCGCCGATGTTCAAAACGCTGGGCTCGAAGCCGCGCGCCACGGCTTCTTCAAAAAGCTGCACGCAGTTTTCAATGGCGATCATGCGCTCGGGGACGCTCACCGTATCCAGGTGAAACGAGAACCCGAGGAAGCGCAATTGCTTGCCGGACTCGGTCAATATGTCGAACGCCTCGTCTACCTTATCAATGCTGATTCCGAAGCGGCTGCCTTTGTTGAGGAAACGGGTGTGGGACGAGCGAAACCCGCAGAGTCTCAGCAAAATTGGCGTGGTCGGAGCCTGAGGCAATGACTTGCGCAGCGTGAGCAAGAGCTTCAGCTCTTCGATGCTGTCGATAGAAACTGTCACGCCATGCTGGATGCACACAAAGAGAAATTCCGGAGTCTTCGGTCCGGTCGCTTCAATGCGCTTACCTTCGAATCCGGAAGCCAGGGCATGCCCCAGCTCGTTCACCGAAGAAACATCAATGCAGGCATCGGATGAAAGCGCCAGCTGCCTGACGACGGAATCCGAGCGGTTGCATTTGTGCGCAAAGAACACGCGCCCCTGCAGTTGCAGTTTCTTGAATGCGTCTTTGAAACCCTGGACATTGGCAGTCACCAACTCGGGCAGCAAGACATTCAGCGGGCTGCCCAATGCACCGGTCAACTCGGTGAGCAACTGACGATTGTCGAGCACAGCGCTGACACCAGGGACAACCCTGGCGGTCAGCGGCAATGACGACTGCTTTGCCGATTCTTCTGTCGCGACGCACTTTTCGTCCAACAAAGTCATTGCGCTTCTCCTTAGACAGTCACGAGGTTTGCCGACGATGCCTGCATGATGGCTTTGTCGAGCGCCACCGCGTAGGAAAACTCGGCGTCGAGGTTGGCATCAAGGGCGGTGCCGTAGTAGTCGTTGTACCAGTCGGCGCAGACTTTCGCGTGCGTAGACTGGAGTAGCTGGAGATACTGATCCCAATCGCGCGTGCGCTCCGTCAAGATGTGCAGGCACTTCTCGAAAGCTAGCTCTTGCTCTTTGTGAAAGCGCTCCAGCGCCGCGCTGTCACCTTGCTCGAAATGCTTCAGGTGCTTGGAGTTCGGAATGTATCCGATGACGCGATCGGCGGGTACATGCGACTCGATGAACGCTCTATCTTCTTCGCTGTCGACCTTGTTGCCGATCACATAAACGCGGTCAGCCAGTTGCGGAGCGATGGAAAGGAAGTCCTGGTAGACCTTCAAAGATTTCAAAGTCGGCTCGACAACAAAAACGTTGAGGTCATAGGCGAACGAGAGCGAAGTCGCGACGTTGTCGGTACCGGCTGTCGTGTCGGCCACCACCATGTCGGTCGGACGATCGAGCATGTGGTGCATGATCGCTGCCAATCCGCGCAGCTTGGTGTGATAGCAGGAGCCGCCGACGTCGGATTCTTTATATGTACCGACGGTGAGAAGCGAGATGTTGCCGCTGCGCAGCGCGTATTGCGATACGAAGGGATCGCGCTCGCTCACCATTACAAAATTCGATTGCATCGAAGGGGGAGTCGTACCGACCATGGGACGCTCGCCCAGGTCGACGCGCTGCCCGCGCAGATGTTCGAAAATCTGTTCGCAGACCTCGCCCAGTTCTTGCTTCTCGCCGACCACGTCGCTCAGACTGAGAGCGCTCAACAGATGGGCATTAACGTCGGCGTCAATCGCCAACACAAACGGGAAGCGCGCCGCGACGAACTTCACGAACCCGGCAGCAGTAGTGGTTTTTCCGGCGCCACCTTTTCCCAAAAACGCAACTCTCATGTTTCCTCCGAATCTCTTATGGATGACAGTGCAAAACTGAAAACCACGGCAACAGCACTGCATCAGTGAAGTGATACGAGGCGCGCGGTTTCAAAATGGTGTGGGGATTTTCTTTTATGTGTTTGTAAATGCCGTGGTGGCAGGCAAGAATCGCCTGCCCGCTGTCGTAAGTTTCTTTCTGAACAGCGCCAGACAGATACTCAGGCAGCGGCACCACCGGGATATTGAGAATTGCCGACCGCGCCCGCAGAACGGGACGCAAAGCCGCATCCAAGCGTGACGCGCGTTCCGGCTCGGCAAGAAACGAGGACAGATGCGACATCAACTCAAATGCCAGGGCTGGCGTCGGCTTCTCGCGCTCGACAAACTCCGCCATCCGCTCTTGGAACGAGGTGTCGGTCAAAGACCATGTTTCGTTCTGGCAGAAGTGGAGCGCATTCCAGAGCCAGCAGGATGTGAGGCGGTGATTGCCGTCGGACACGGTGTCGTATTCATTTATGACAATCGGAGCGAACTTTGTCTGCGCGAGACTGAGCAGCTCTTCGAAAAGCCGGGTGTTCTCGCAGCGCTCAGTGAGCTGGATTTCTTTCAGCCGGCGTGAGAGCACGGTGACGAAGTTGCCATCAAACCAGGAAGCAAAGATCGAATCGCGCTGTTGTTGCATGGCCGAGAACGAGAGAAAGGCATCGATTTCGAACGCGGCCGCAGCCAATACATCGCGGCGGGTGAGTGCCGGAATCAGATCGACCAGCGAACGCAATTGCGAACCGTGCAGATCAAACTGCGGCCCGTCGACCGGCGCCGCATCCCAGCTGGCGCGCACCAGATTTAAAGTCTCCAGTAATTTTTCGGCAGTGCCGGACACGCGAGCCGACCGCATAGACTGAACAATTCCATCGACCTGCTCTGCCCACTGCTGCGCACAGGAGACTTCGGCTGAGCTTGCGGGAAGATATTGCGCTTCGACTTCGCACAATTCGGGAGCCGGCGCGTGGGTCCATGTCCAGCTCGCAGCTAAGTCGGACGAACAGCTGCCGGACAAGAGGACAGCCTGGCTCCAGCGAAATCGCGCGTGACGCATCGCCATCGACTGTGCAAAGAAAGAGGCTCCGCGATCGCGGCTGCTCGACTTGCGCCCGGGCGCGGGCACATATCGTCCCGGATAAATGCCTGGAGGTTCGGCGCCTGCGACCAGCGCCTGCACACGCGCCTGAGCAAGCGAGTGGAGGTCGTGCACGGTGCGTTTGAAAGAAAAGCCGCCATGAGCCAGGCGCCGCGGTCGAGCGATCGTGACGCCTTTACGACGCTCATAATCGCCGACGTCGGGCCGCTGAAACCGGCGGTGTAGACGGTCAGGCACAGTGCTGGGGGTAGCTGTCATGCCCGCCAATTTAACACGGAAATGAAAACCATTTTCATTCCTTGGAATTATCTAAATAGATCGCGGGACGGGGCGGTCAGTTTATCTCCAGCCTCAGACCACGGGAAAGCTATCCCCCCGGTGGGGTCCAGCCAAATCTGAATTGCCTGCACTGCCTGCCGAAGCCCTAATCAATGAATATCCGGCTGCACTAGTAGTGGTGGCAGCCAGCACATCTGAGTTATAATTAAGGTGAGGTGAAGCCGTGTGAAAGTTCCTAGACACCGCTGGCTGCCCATAGTCACGCTGCTTTTAGCGTGGCAGATACTGGCATGGCAACTTCCGCACTTCGGCAACTCCACTCCCAACTGCATCAAACAGATCCAGCAGCCGATTCTCACCGCCGCTGGACATGCAGCCTTTTCGCTGGCTGAATCCAAGCCGAGCGACTTGAAAAACGGCGACGCCGGCAAATGGCTGTCCACCAGCGCTGCGGCATTCGCCCTTCATCTGGAAATCGAGCATGTCTGCCATGCCACCACTATCTGTTTCGGCATCACACGCATCTGGTTGATGCACTGCGCACTTCTGCTCTGACACCCGGTACAGGCAAGGTATCTGAAGGAATCCGAGACTACACTTTGTTTGTGGCAGTTCGGCGCCGCCTTGCGCGGACCGGCGCAAGCAACAAGGTGTGGCACCGCAGAGCAGCAGTGCAGACAGGAGCTGTCAATGAGAAAGCAGATGGCAAATCAAGGAAGAGCCACGTGGTTAGGCGTAGGCGCATTTCTCGTCATACTGTCCACACTCTATTTCTTCACTCACGATGCGATCTTCAGCGCGGTGATTGGATTTGTGTTCGGCATCGGCATGTTCGATCTGACTCTTATCTTGAGCAACCCGGACTCCTGAACGAAACCCTGCGTCACGAAAGACGTCGGAATCCCACAACAGAAGAATTGCTTATGCACGAACTCGTGTTGATCCACGATTTGGTCGTAGTCTGGCTTGCGGCGCTCGTCGCCGGCGCTATCTGCGTGCGCCTGAAAATGCCTCCGATCGCCGGTTATGTAATCGCCGGCATATTCGTGGGTCCTTTCGGCTTCAAGCTGGTCAGCGGCGCCGAGCAGGTGCACGTGCTGGCCGAGATTGGCGTTGCGCTTCTACTCTTCGCACTGGGTGTTGAAATTTCGCTGCGCAAAATATTGTCGGCCGCCCGAAAAGTCGTGGTGGCGGCAGCACTGCAAATCGCTATTACAGTACTGGTGGCGGCGCTGATCAGCCTGGCCACAGGGCTGGCCACCAAGGTCCTGCCGGCGATTGTGCTCGGCTTCGTCTGCGCACTGTCCAGCACTGCCGTCGTCACGAAACTGCTCGTCGACCGCGGCGAAACAGAAACCGTTCACGCCCGCGTTCTCGTTCCGCTCCTGCTCATGCAGGACCTGGTCTTGATTCCCGTGGTCGTCCTCCTGCCCGTCATCAAAGATCTGAGCGACGCCAGTTTCTTCCACATCGCTCACGCCTTCGGCAAAGCCGCTTTGCTGATCGCCTTCGTCGGCGTCACTGCCACCTATTTCGTGCCGCGCTTGCTGAAAGCCGTGACACGCACCAACTCTCGCGAACTGTTTCTTCTGACCATCATTTCGCTCTGCATGTCGGTGGCGTTGCTCAGCAATATGCTGGGCGTCTCCCTGGCGCTGGGCGCATTCCTGGCCGGCATCATGATCAGCGAACAGCCTTACGGCCATCAGGCTTTAGCAGACATCATGCCGGTCCGGGATCTTTTTGCGACAGTGTTCTTCGTATCGATCGGCATGCTGCTCGATCCGATGTTCGTCGTCCATCATCCTTTTATGGTGCTCGCTTTCACCGGCATCTTGATCTTCGGTAAAGCCATCATCGGCGCGCTGGCCGCTTACTATGCCACGCGCAGCTGGTGGAGTTCCGTCCTGGTGGGCGCCGGACTGGCACAGATGGGCGAATTCTCCTTTGTCCTGGCGACCCTGGCCAACCAGCAAGCTCTGCTCAGCCCCGACGCCTACAACTTGTTTTTCGCCGGCGCGGTTGTGACTCTGGTGCTTTCGCCGCTGGTGATTGCCGCCACACCCGAACTTCTCCCGCGCATTCCATATTTCAGGTTGCTGCGTCACGCCGGTCCGGAAAAAACCACCACTGCCGGACAGACCAAGATCAAAGATCACGTGATCCTTTGCGGCTATGGGCGTATGGGAAGAAACATCGCCCTCAGCCTGCAGGCATTTCAGCTGCCGCTGGTGGTCGTCGAAACACGCGGCGAGACTATTGAGGAACTGGGGCTGATGGGCATTCGCCATATCTATGGCGACGCTATGAGCCCGCACGTTTTGCTCAAGGCGGGATTGAGCCAGGCCAAATGCGTTGTCGTCGCGGTTCCAGATCCGATCGTTGCGCTCAACATCGTGGCGTTTGCCCGCAAACAAAATGCCGGCGCCGTGATTATCGCCCGCATCAATAATCTCGAAAGTGCCGACGGCTTTGGTGAAGCGGGCGCCGACGCCGTCATACAGCCCGAGTTGGAAGGCGGCATCGAAGCCACTCGCTTGGCGCTCACGGCTCTGGGCAGACCCGCGGAAGAAACTTTGGAAGCAGTGCGCGACATTCGCCGGCGCGAGCACCTGATCTTCGAAAAAGCGCTGCGCGACGCTGCCCCGCAGCCGCTCGAGAGTCAGGCGGGGTCGTGGTTTGTCTACGACGCCGGCGAGGCGGAGAGCATTCAGGACATGGATATTCGCAAGCGTACCGGAGCGACAGTGCTGGCAATCAAGCGCGGACAGGCGCTCTCGTCCCATCCAGACCCGGCATTTCTCCTGCAGAAAGACGACCAGCTATATGTAGCCGGCAAAGAGAATCAGCTTGAGAAGTTCCAGAGCACTTATCAGGTGCAACGCTTCTGTCCGATCACACCGGAAGCAGAAGCGATGTAGCCATGCGTTCGTAGTTTCTCGCTACCAGACTTGCTTGTCGCGCAGTTGCTTATTGATGTCGCGCGAGAGATCCGACAGCTGCTGGTGGAGCACCCGCGATTGATCGTAAGTGAGCATGCCGCTGGAGTTGCTGCGCAAACGGGCTTCCAGATTGGCGATTTGCTGTTCTTTCGAAAGCAGCATATTGGCTTCGCTGGGGGTTAGCTTGCCGGACTTGATGCCGGAGTAGATACGCTGCTTGAGCAATGACTGTTGCTCGTTGACACCGTTGCCCTGCCGCCATTTATCCCAGTCGCGTCTCTTGCCGCGTCCGTGGCCGCCCCAGTTGGAAGCGGATGAACGGGCACGCTGCTCACCGTTGGTGATGGCGGTGCTGATTTGAGTTTCCAGCAAGTTGAGCTGGTTGAGAACTTCAGTTTGTTCGTCATAGGAGAGACGTCCATCGGCTGTCATTTGCGACTGCTTGATGCTGACTTGAGTCAACTGATTGCGCAGATTTGCCGATTCGCCCTGATTGAGATATCCGGAGACGACGCCTTGCTCGATGCGCGAGTCAAGTTCGGCGCGCTTTGCATCGAGGTGCGCTATGCGCTCTTGTTGGCGGCCGCCGCCATTGGGTCCGCCGTACTTGCGGAACCAGTCGCCATGCCTGGCCGTGCCGGTGCCCACAGTAGTGGCGTTGGTCAAATACGTCTGCAATTTCTGCGTCAACCGGGTGAGCTCGTCCAGCAAATGCTGAGTTTCCATGTTGTCGAGCTGACCATCCGTCAGATACTGACCTTCCAGTCCGGCAATCTGATTAAGGTCTGCACGCAGGTCCGACTCTTCTTGCGGTGACAGCTGACCGGAGTTGACTCCGGCTTGAATCTCTTGCTCCAACTGAGCTTGCCGGGTATTGATGTTGGTCTTGATGACGTTTTGAGTGGCCGGGTTAACAGTCGATTTAGATGCGCCGAGGAACGACCGCATCATGCTTTCGAAGTCACCAGCCTGGGCTGCAAGCGGCGAACTAATCAAGCAGCAAAGCGACAGCAAAATCGCTTTCTTACCGAATCCATTATTCATATGCACATCCTTGATAAGCAGCATTCCGAGAGGCTTGCAATGTTACCAATATGCGCGTCCTTTTTTATCTGTGCCACCGCCGGTATGTGGTTTACTTATGCGATTCAAATCCGCTCGATAGCCCTGAGGAGCACAAGATGGTTAAAGCAATTCCCGACGGCGCCCATACTCTTACTCCCTACCTAATCTGCAGAGACGCAGCCAAGGCCATAGATTTCTATGTCAAGGCTTTTGGCGCCAAAGAAATCGATCGCATGCAAGGCGACGACGGCAAAATCATGCACTCGACCTTGCAAATCGGCAACTCGCAGTTGTTTGTCGCGGATGAATGTCCCGAGTACGGCTTTGTCTCGCCGCTTGAATACAAAGGTTCTCCGGTCGGACTACATCTTTATTTTGAAGATGTCGATCAAGCCTGGGATCGTGCCACCAAAGCTGGTGCGCAGATCAAAATGCCCCTCGCCGACATGTTCTGGGGCGACCGCTACGGCAAATTGACCGACCCGTTCGGTCATGAATGGTCACTGGCCACACACAAAGAAGATCTCACCGACGCGCAAATCAAAGAACGCGGCGAGAAGTTCATGAAAGAATTTGCGGGCGCCAAAAACTAATTGGCATTTGCAACCTGTGCAGTCGTGCGGGCGAGTTTTTCTCGCCCGCATTGTTTTTGCGCTAGTTAGCCATGAACCAGAGGTCGCGCTTCGCTTCGATCAGTTGATCGAACCACTCCAACCTCGACTCCATCAAATCGAGCGTCCATTCCGAAAAATCGATCTCGTTCAGTTGACCTTTTTTAGTCAGGTCCTCGGCCCAATCGTGCTGTTTCTTTATCGCAGCGCGCAGCGCCTTCACTTCATCAAGACTGAGGTATGCGTAATAACTCCAGCCCGTGTCGATTGACTCGCCGAAGAGCGGACGACCTTCGATCAAGTAATTCATGAGAGTCACAGATTGCTCGTCGAATCGTTTCTCAAACGATTCCATAAATTCCCAGAAGCCATTCATCTTCCAGACGCTCGATTCCGTATCCAGCATGTCGCCCTGATCAAACTCGGCCAGCATCTTCGCCGCCAGCACGTGCGACATGTTTTCGACGTCCGTTCCTTTTATCGGCACGCCTTCGAAAATCGCGGCGCGCACGTGATCTTTTGCCGAGTGCAGATTGGCTTCCTCGTCGTCATCACCGTCATCGAATTCAAACTCAGCGTCACCCTCATCTGATTCGGCATCCGCATCGGAGTCTGCATCATCGTCTTCGTCGGACTCCAGCTCACCCAACATCTCTTCTAGATCTTTGACTATCTTTTGAGCGGCCTTTTCGTTTTTGCTGCCGAACAAGGCAAACATCTTTGCTTTGTCGAACCCGTAGATTTCAGGTCGCAAGGACATGCTGGTCACCTCCTGTCAGAGGTCAAGATTATAGGGCTGGAGAGGTGCGCCAGCGGGCAAACTATAAGTGATTTTGCAATACAAACATATGCTAAACTGCATCCTTGAAAGCCAAGCCAATGCCAGAAGAAAAGATAGTCGTTACCGTTGTTGGCGCCGGCAAGATAGGTTTGCCCCTTGCTTGCCAGTTTGCTGCGCGTGGCGCGCAGGTAATCGCTTGTGACGTACGCAAAGACGTCGTGAAGTCTATAAATCGCGGCCGGTCGCCAATTGAGGAGCCCGGTATCGCCGAGGTACTTAAGAAAGCCGTTGATGCGGGCCGCTTGTCGGCAACTAGTGATACACCAAAAGCGGTATCAGAAAGCGACGTCGTCGTGGTGGTTGTACCAATTCCTTTGACTGCCAGCAACGAAGCCGATGTCTCGGTTGTGGAAGACGTAACAGCTTCTATCGCCAAAGGGCTGAAAGCCGGCACGCTCGTTTCTTACGAGACTACAGTGCCGGTCGGCACCACACGCAACCTGGCCCGCATACTCGAAACCACCGGCCTGGTCGCCGGAAAAGATTTCGACCTGGCATTCTCGCCTGAACGCGTAAAGAGCAATATGGTCATGCAACGACTGGCGGAACATCCGAAAGTCGTCGGCGGCGTCAACGACCGCTCCGCCGATCGAGCCGAGGAATTCTACTCGACGTATCTGGGCGCTCCAGTGATCAATGTAGATTC
Organism: Candidatus Obscuribacterales bacterium; assembly: GCA_046328035.1. Classification (GTDB taxonomy): domain Bacteria; phylum Cyanobacteriota; class Vampirovibrionia; order Obscuribacterales; family Obscuribacteraceae; genus JBGASG01. The sequence continues at coordinate 65,523 of JAXLXI010000017.1, forward strand.
GCTGGAAGCCGCAGAATTCGTCAAGCTCGCCGGGGTCGCCTTCCGCGACGTCAACATCGCACTGGCAAATGAACTGGCTCGCTACGCCGACGCTATCGGTGTCGATGCCGAACTGATTATCAAGGCCGCCAACACCGATGGCGAAGCGGCGCTCCTGCGACCGGGCATCGGCGTGGGCGGGTATCGGTCTCCTGTCTATCCGCACTTCCTGATCAACGACGCCGACAATCGCGGCATACCCTGCGAGTTGCCGGCCATCAGCCGCGCCATCAACGATACGCAGCCCAGCTACTTTTTGGACCGCGTGGAAGAAACCTGGAAAAGCCTCAAGGGACAAAGCGTCTTGATGCTCGGATTGGGCTTCAGACCGCAGGTGAAGGACAGCTCGAATTCCCCGGCCTTCAAGCTGCGCGACGAGCTGAAACGCCGCGGCGCGACGCCCTATGTACAAGATGGTCTTTATACCGACGAAGAATTGCGAGAACAAGGATTTGCCACCTGGGAATCGAACTCGCTACCACCGGTGGTGATTCTCGTGACGGCACACGATGAGTTCAAACAGATGAAACCAGCCAAGCTGGCGGCGCGCGGCTGCGAGGTATTGGTGGACGGACGTAACGCATTTTCCCACAGCGATGCCAGCAAGAGCGGCTTGATTTACATCGGCGTCGGGCGCAGCTACGGCATCGGCGACAACGGTTCCGCCAACCGACCAATTCCATTGACGCGCCCCCTGGTGGCTTCGCGCGAGTCGGCCGCGGCTGTATCAGTGATCAGATCCGGCTCACTGGTGCAAGGTCCACAAGTAGCCCTGTTAGAAAAAGAATTCAGCGACTACGTCGGCGCCGGCTATGCGTGTGCCGTTTCTTCCGGCACGTCCGGTCTGCACCTGGCGCTGCTTTCCTGCGGCATCGGACCTGGCGACGAAGTGATCACGGTCAGCTACAGCGGTGTCGCACCGGCCAACGCTATTAGATATTGCGGGGCAGTTCCGGTATTTGTTGATGTGGAGCCGGACACCTTCAATATCAATACCGACCAGATCGAAGAAGCGATCACCGAGAAAACCAAAGCCATACTCTGCGTGCACCAGATGGGCATGCCCTGCGATCTGACCAAATTGCTCGCCCTGGCCAGGCGCAACAAGCTGCGCGTCATTGAAGGCGCCGCCGGCGCCACCGGCAGTGAGATTTTGCTTTATCGCCAGTGGCAGCGCATCGGGCGACCGCACGGCGATGTGGCTTGCTTCTCGTTTCATCCACGCAACCTGGTCACCACCGGCGATGGCGGCATGATCACGACGGAGAACGGGGATATCGATCGCCTCTGCCGGCTCTGGAGGGATCACGGCACCAACGAACTCGGGCACCACGACTCGATGGGCTTCAATTACAGATTGACGGATGTGTTGGGAGCAATCGGGCGAATACAACTACAACGACTGCCCGCACAGGTCGTTCGCCGCCGCCAACAAGCCGAGCGCTATCACGAATTACTGCGCTGCATCGAAGGTGTCAACTTGCCGCGCGAGCCTGAATGGGCGCGCAGCAACTGGCAAAGCTACTGCATTACTTTTGGCAGCGAGCAGCTGCGCGATGCAGTCCAGGCGCACCTTACCGATTTGAAGGTCGAAACGCGCCCCGGCATCAGCTGCATTCACCGCGCCCCGGCCTACACGCAAGAGCTGTGGCGGTGCGCCGGAGAAACGATCGAGCAATCAGCCGCGGCAGCGGCTAAACGCCTGAAACAAAGCGAACAATCTCAAGATCGCGGGCTGATCTTGCCTCTCTTCGATAATCTATCTGATGCGGACATGCGACGGGTCGCCGACGCCATCGGCAGTGTGGTATCAAAGCACGCTCTCGCCAAACTGTAACGTCGTTCTTCAGCTCCAGCTATTCAATAAACACGGCGGCGGCAGACGGCACAGAAGACGCGCAGTCCATTGGGTTTGTAGAAACGCACTTCGTACCAGGTGCGGTCGCGCGCCATGTACAAACGTTCGTCGGCAATACCCCGATAGGCGATGTGCACTTTGTCGCTGCAACAGGGAATCTCGACATCGGCAGCGGCGGCTTCGTCCCGTTTCTTCAAGCGAATCTGTTTCAACCGGGAAATGGCGCGCTTCAGGTCTTCGTTCATGACCGCTGGGACACCTGCACTTTGACGGGCAGCCGCACCGTGAACGTAGACCCCTTGCCGGGAGCCGAGTCTACCTCAACGACGCCGTGATGGCGGGCAATAATCTCGCGGGTGATCGCCAGACCCAGTCCGGTACCGCCGCCGGTGCGCGTCCGCGCTTTGTCGGCGCGATAGAAACGCTCGAAGATGTGCGGCAGATCGGAGGGATCGATGCCTGGACCGTTGTCCTGGATGGTTACTTCGACGATGTCCGGCTCCAGCACTTTGGTGGCGACGGTGACCGTGCCACCACCGGGAGTGTAGTTGACGGCATTTGTTAATAGATTGACGAAAGCGCGCTGCAACTGAATGCTTTTGCCGCTGACCATCAGCCCCTCGGCGGAGACGAGATCCTGAATGGCTGTGGACTTCTTTTGCGCTTGCGGGCGGATTTGATCCATGGCGTCGTTGAGGATGTCGCTCAACTTCACTTCTTCCTGCCAGTCTTGCGTAATGCCGGCATCGAGACGGGTGATGTCGAGCAAATCGCGCAGCAGGCTGGTCTGACGGTCAACCAGATTTTCGAGCGAGTGCAGAAACTGTTTGCGTAAATCGGGATCTTCCGCGGCGCCGGCTTGTAGCGCTTCGACCACAGAGCCGATGGCCATGGTCGGCGTTTTCAATTCGTGGCTGGCGTTGGCAATGAACTCCTGGCGCAGTCTTTCTTCCTCGCGCAACCGCCCGATCATTTGATTGAAGGACAAACCCAATTCGCTGATTTCATCCTGTCGACGCACCGGCACGAAGACCGAGATGTCGCCGGACTTGGCAATCTGACGTGCCATATCGCTCATCTCGCGAAGCGGGCGAGTCATTCTGCGCGCCACCCATATGCTGATCAATGCGGTGGCGATCAAAGTAGCGAAGGTCAATTCAAGAAACACAATCAGGTCGCGATTGACGCGCTGGTTGATGTCAGTGAGTGGAACGCCGACCCGAATCACGCCGCCGGTCTGTCCGGAAGAACGCACTGGATATGCCACATACAGCCACTCAGTCTTTTTCAAATTGCGGCGGTAGTTGGCGGCGATACCAGCCAGCGCGTCTTGAATTTCCGGCTGGTTGGAAATGTTCTCGCCTTCGCGAAGCGGCTTGTGTCCTGAGTCTGCGACAACTTTGCCGTTGCTGTTCACAACCGTGATTGCCAGATTGAGTTTGCTGGCATGCCTATAAACAGCGCGTCTGATGCGTTCGGTAGCTTGCTCGGAATCGAGCTGCATGTCATTGTCGATTTCAAGCGCTAAGTGCACGGCTTCGACTTCCAGACCATTGCGCAGGTCTTTGATCGACTCGGCTTTGATTGTCACTAGCGCCCAAACCGTGACGCAGGTGAGCGCAAAGGTGACAACTAACAAGTAGGTAACCAGCAGTTGGTTTGCCAGACTTCGTGATAGCCAGCGATATATGCGTTCGAACAAAATCCGCGCCCTGCTTGCTCTTCATGGCATCCTAACATGTCCAAATATAACAAGGAAGTCTGCAGCAGGCGGCGCATTCGCCCGCTTGCAACGTGGATTAAACAAATTGGAGCTATAGTGTGATTAACTATGCCAAGGCGCATATAATGTGTTTTCGCTGGGGCTCACAACATGCACATGAGACCAGCAACCCGAAGGAGGTCCGCGTCAAATGTCTAGTGTGGCAAACGTTACCGACGCAACGTTCGAGCAAGAGGTACTCAAGGCTGAGGTGCCGGTGCTCGTCGACTTCTGGGCTCCGTGGTGCGGTCCATGTAAAGCCGTCGCGCCAGTCGTCGAAGATCTTTCCAAAGAGTATGAAGGCCGCTTGAAGGTCGTAAAGCTCAACACCGACGAGAATCCTAAAACCGCCCAGGCTTACACCATCCGTGGTATCCCAAGTCTGTATCTCTTCAAGAGCGGTCAAGTCGTTGAGCAAGTCGTCGGCGCCGTGCCGAAGTCGACCCTGGCAAACGCCATCAACAAGCATCTTTAAACCGCGACCCGTCTGGGTTTCGTCATGAAACAAGTCCTGATTGCAGCTATCGCATGCCTGCTGATCGGCGGCTGTGGCGGTGGCACGCCCACATCTACATCTGAGTCGACTTCGACGTCTACGCCCACATCTGAGTCCACGAGCGGCGTCACCCATGTCACGGACGCCACCTTCGAACGGGAAGTGCTCAAGGCTGACGGTCCGGTGCTCGTCGATTTCTGGGCTCCGTGGTGCGGTCCCTGTAGAGCCATGGCGCCCACTGTCGAGGAGATTTCGCGGGACTATGCAGGTCGCGTCAAGGTCGTGAAACTCAACACCGACGAGAATCCCCAGATGGCCCAGAAATACCAGATTCGCGGGATTCCCAGTCTCTATCTTTTTAAAGACGGCGAGGTGGTGGAGCAGGTCGTGGGAGCCGTGCCGAAGACGACGCTGGCGGCGGTCCTGGACAAGCATCTATAAGCCGCTTCAAGCGACCGGGTTTTCCCGACTCTCCGCCCACCACAACCAGGCTATACTGAGTGTTCAGGGGCTGATGCCTGCTCGTCGATCTGGAATGGACTACATCTATGAAAGAAGTATTGATCGCCTTCATCGTCGCCCTAGTTCTTGGCGCTGCCATGAATGGGCTCGGCATGACGTTCTTTCTAGAGAAACCGTCGACGCCGCCCCAGACTAATTCCGCCAATCCCGTCGGCAACGACGACGCCACCGGCGTTGTAACCGACGAGACCGATGATTCATCAGGTACCTCATCCGGTCAGAATCATGTTAGCGAGACCGATCAGGATAAATTCGGCTCAGAGGTTCTGCAGGCAACAAAACCCGTATTGGTGGACTTCTACGCCGATTGGTGCGGTCCCTGCAAGCAGATGTCACCCGTGATTGAGAAACTTGCCAATCAGTACGATGGACGCCTGCAGGTCTACAAAGTAAACATCGACAAGAACCCCAAGCTCGTTGCAAAGTACAACATCCAGAGCATCCCGACATTCATCATCTACAAGAATGGCGCGTCGGTGGAGAACTTCGCCGGCTCGATGCCGCGGACAGAGCTGGCCGCCGCCATCGACAAGCACATCAACTAAGTGAACTCGGCAGTATTTACCCGGGTTTCTTCACGGACTGTTTCCCAGTGCCGTGGAGTGATCCCAGTCGCTAAAATATCGTTTATTATTGAACAGGACAGGAAACGGGCGCCCCGGGACGCTTTTCGCCACAATGAAGGACCTGCTCATCACTCTAGGCTTAGGAATGGTGCTCACCTGCGCGCTGGGCAGCTTGCTGTACTGGCTCAGCGGCACGAAGGAAGAAGAGAGCAACTTTGGTGTTGGCTGTGCTGGTGTCAGACCGGGCATCATGGGCGTCGACAAACGAGATTTCAAAATTCCGCCGATGAACGCCGCTGATGGTGCGGTGAATCACGGCTATGCCACTGACGTTCTGTCAGGATCGGCACCAACCAACGTCCGCTATCCAGTGAATGGCGTTTGGTAAAGCAACACGCGGGGCCACGGTGCCCTAGAAACAGGAGCTCGAACGAAGCATGTTAAAGAACTGGGCCAGATGGACTCTTCTCCTTTTGTGGATGGTGTTGCTGGTAGCGACCGTCACATTCTGGAACCCGTTCACTTCGCTGCCGGCGCTCCTTAAGTTTTCGGTACTGCAGGTAGTGGCAGCCGTCATTTTCGGCGGCTTCATGATCATGATGCAGTTCTACATCTTGATGGTAATCCTCTTCCCAATGCCGCAGCGTGCCGACGCCAAAGCACCGAAGAGCCTCGGGCTGAAAATATTTCCGTGGATGTTCAAGAAGACCCAGATCAATCCCAAGGCACCGCAATTGCTCAAGGATTTGATCGGCAACGACCCGGCGAAAGTCGAGATCAAAGAAGTGATCGACATGATCGCGCACCCCGAGCGATATGCCGCCTCCGGAGCGGAAGTGCCCAAGGGCATGCTTTTCATCGGTCCACCCGGTGTTGGCAAAACACTGTTTGCGCGCGCTATCGCTAATGAAGTTGGCATTCCCTTCTATGTGGTTGAAGGTTCCAACCTGAGCGGCTTGTTCTTTGGCTTGGGCGTGATCAAACTGAAGACCTTGTTCGGTCGATTGAAACGCCATAACAAAGCAATTTTGTTCATCGACGAAATCGATTCGATGGGCGCCCGGCGCAGATCCGACTCGGGCATGGGCGCTCAGTCCGACATGAACATGACGCTCAATACATTGCTTACCGAAATGGACGGTTTCGGTAGTTCGGCGAACCTACTCGTGATCGGCGCCACCAATAATGATGCCATTCTGGATCCTGCATTGATGCGTGCCGGTCGCATGGATCGGCGCATCTATTTCCAGACACCCTCTCCCGAAGAGCGTCAAGAACTGTTCAAGTATTACCTCAGTAAAGTGGTTTACGACCGCAACATAGATCTGGTAGAGCTTTCCGATCTGACGTCTGGTTTCTCGCATGCCGACATTGCCAATATCGTCAATGAAGCGGCCCTGATCAGTCAGCGTCCAAGTGGTCCCCAACAAGTCACCACAGATACAGCTAAACAAGCCCTGGACCGTGTCTCCGTGGGACTGGAGCGCTCTTTGATCGGCTCCGGCGTCGAATTGATCACGGGAGATCCAACAGTCAAGTTAGCCGATGTAGTCGGCATCGACGACATCAAACCAGAGGTCACTGAGATTATCGACTTCTTGAGGCAAGGCGATCACTTGCGAAAAATAGGCGCCAAGCTTCCCAAAGGCGTCCTCTTAATTGGTCCTCCCGGTGTTGGCAAAACCATGTTAGCCAAAGCCATCGCTAACGAGGCTGGGGTGCCCTTCTACGGATTGTCAGCGCCTTACATGCTCAGCATGTTTAAGGGTGAAGGTGCCGGTCGGATTCGAGCCCTGTACGCGCAAGCCAGGAAGAGCCCCGCTGCAATCATTTTCATCGATGAGATCGACTCCATCGGCGGTGGCAGACAGGAAGTTCAGGGCATGGGCAACCAGCGTACAGAAGAACTCAATCAGATGCTCGTAGAACTCGATGGCATAGGACGCAGCAACGTTATCACGATCGGTGCAACCAACCGCGAGCAGGAGCTGGATTCAGCATTTAGCCGCGCCGGACGCTTCGACCGAAAGGTGTACATCGGCTTGCCCGACTCCGAGTCTCGCAAGAAAATTCTCCAAAGCTACTTGAAGAAGATCAAAATTGCGGCGGAGCCCGATCTCGATAAGCTTTCAAAGGACACGGTGAATTTCTCTGGAGCAGACATCGCTGCCGCAGTGAATGAAGCGGCGATATTAGCCGTTCGCGAGAAAAAAGACCACGTCGAAGAGAAGCATCTTGAAGAGGCTGTGGAAAAGATTTCAGTCACGGCCGGCAACAAGATGAATACAAGCGGCATCAACCTGGCTCGGGTGCCGGATATCGATGTGAAGCTCGAGCACATCAAAGGTATGGACGAGGCAAAGGCCGAGGCAGCTGAAGTTGTGGCCTTGCTGAAGAACGCGCATCTTGTCCAGCAGAGCGGGCTCAAGGCTCCGAAAGGAATCCTGCTGGTGGGTCCCCCTGGAACCGGCAAGACGATGCTGGCCAAGGCAATTGCCAACGAAGCCGGCGTGCCATTTTATGCTCTCACTGGAAGTGACTTTGTTCAGGTGTGGGTCGGGTTGGGTGCCCAGCGAATTCGCGCGGTTTATGAGCAAGCGCGCCGCAGTGGCAAACCTGCGATTGTATTCATCGACGAAATAGATGCTCTCGGTCACGCTCGTGGCATCGATCAGGGTGCCGGCGGGAAGCAAGAGCACAACCAGACACTCAACCAGTTTCTGACCGAGCTTGATGGCTTCGGAAAGCATAAGGTACTCACCATTGGCGCTACCAATAATCCGCAACTCCTTGACCGCGCTCTGCTGCGACCAGGTAGATTCGATCGGCGAATCGAAGTGCCGCTTCCCAACATGGAAGGGCGCGAAGCAATCTTGCAGCACTATCTCGGAAAACTGAAGATGTCGGCAGGCGTAAATCTCCTGGAAATCGCTCGCATGACAGTATTTCAGTCTGGAGCCGATCTGGCGAATATAGCAAACGAAGCTGGCCTGATTGCGATTCGAGAAGGAAGGCTCGACATCAACCAACGAGATCTCATCGAAGCAATTCAGCGCGTCAACTTCGGTATTTCACGCAGCCAAAACATCGTCCTCGAAGAACTGTGGGCAACGGCTTATCACGAAGCCGGACACGCGATGGTTTCGTACTTTAGAGACAAGCGCACGCGAATACAGATTATCACTATCGTTCCGACCGGCAGAGCGCTTGGTTATATGTGGCACGTCGACAAGGACGATCTGTTCCACCACTCGCCCAACAAGCACGAGCTTCTGGTCGACATGGAAATATCGCTCGGCGGTTACGCCGCTGAAAACCTGCATCAGGAAACAACTACAGCTGGGGTCAGCAGCGACTTAACTAACGTCGGGCGCATCGCACGCCAGATGATCCGCGAGTGGGGGATGGGTTCCTTCAAATTCAATGTTGATCACGCGTTTTCGGATGAATTCAATTATGGTCCCAGCGGACAAGGTATCGGAATCTCAGACCAGACAGCACGCGAACTGGAGCTAGAGATGAAACAGTTGGTAGACGGCTGCTTGAAAAACGTCGAACAGCTTTTGAGAGCCAAGCGCAAAGAACTGGATCAGATCGCTCACGCTCTCGTTGAGAAGGAAACACTTTTCTACCGAGACCTGGTTGCTATTCTGGAACCGCACCGCAGCGACTCGGATGTGGAGCAGGAAATCGCGACTCTAGCAGAACGCAAATTAGTGGGCAAGAAACGTGAGATCAGCTTCGATCTGGTGAAGGGTCTTGGATTGGTCAGTGGAGGCGGAAGCAGCTCTCCAGCTGGCAAGCCAACCAGTTCTCCCGGTGCAGATTCCGGCGGCCTTGGCACCGTAGGTGGTGAAGGTGGACCTCTGGGATCTCCTGAAAATAATCGCGATGTAGGTCCTCAAGGCGATATCTAAGGCAGCACAAGCATTGCTCAGCAAATGCCCCTATGGGTTGAACGCAAACAAAAACGTCATCAAGAAATTGAAAGTGACGTGACAGATGAGCGTGGTCGTCGTGTTCGTATAGCGGCGCAGAATGCCCATTATGGTCGACCAACCCGCGACTTGAATGATCAAGATCGGCGCGTGCTGGAATTGCGCGTGCAAGATACCATGCATGATGGCAGCCGGGAGAATGCCCAGGGCAGGCTGGATTGCACCACGCATCAAAACTTCTTCTCCGACGCCTGCGCACAAAGCTGTGGACAAGGCTAAGAGAGCAGACGGAGCAGCACCACCGCCGGTGTCAAATGCACCGAGGTTGTAGTTAGTCAACTTGCCCTCCATGCCACCCTGCAATGAATGCGTATAAAGCGACCAAGCATAGTCGTAGGCGAAGGTTCCGATAACTGCCAACAAGGCCACGCCAATCTGCCAGCCTTGAGGCTTCTCCAGCCCCAGGCGTGCCAATGCTTGCTGAGGGTTGCGTGTGACCATGATGCCGATGCCGCACGCGGCCAGTCCGATCAAAGCGATGCCGTTGTAGACGAGAAGCTGATCAGGTGTGACCGGGATCGGCAGGGGAAAGCTGGGAATCCCGAAATCCTGCGCTTCCGTACCCGCCAGCATGTAGCAAAAGACGCAGACGTAGACCCAGAGAGAGTACATGTGGGGTATGGATTCTTTGACGAAAATTCGCTCGGCCAGGAGCGATTCCAAAGCACTTTTCTTCTGCTTCAAGGCGACGAAAACTCGTCCGCCTATTATTTGGTTGGCGACCGTAAGGACATAGGAAACAGCTTCACGGAAGGGCTTAAACAATACGACAAAGCTGAGAGCGGTAGCAGTAATCAGCATTGCCTGTTGCCAAGCCGTGTAAGTCGATTCCTTTTCAGACCCGATCGAGACCGCCGTCACGGCGCAACCAAAGGCACACACTCCAATGGTGACCCGGATAATCCACTCAAAAACCTTGCTGCGATAGGATCCATGAGCAATCAGGGCAAATATGCAGCAGATGAAGATGGCGACCAGTTCGTCCAAAGAAAAGTACCTAAAACCTGTATTGAATTAGTATTATCACGGTTTTTTAATCTGTATGCTTCGTGATATTATATTGTCAAGATATGGTCGGGTACATAGTCTTTACGATAGTCTCGTAGACGCCCGATCGATAGAAGAAGTCCAAGAACGGAGGTTACATATGCGTCGCAAAAATGTCCTGGCAGCAGCGCTTGCAGGAGCATTCGGTGTGACCATTACTGCAGCTCTGGCAAACCCACTCCTGGGACCAGTAACTGCTCCGATGGTCGGCAAAGCTGCCATTGTCCCAGTCCAAACAGTACCAGTACAAACAAAACTCTTGAACGTGTATCGCGAAGTGCGGAGCTTCTGGCTCTCCAGAGGCATCGTCCGCTAAGACGCTCAAAATACCGTTTGCTTCGGACTTCTATGAGGCCGCTCGTTAGGGCGGCCTTCTTTCTGCCCCATTTTATTACCTCATATCGTACATAAGCGACCTCGCTCCCCGGCTCGCCCGCTCATCCAGACGCGTCCCCACCCAAAAGCCTTTATACGCAATACGCATAAAATAGATGGTTGTTTTATGCGTATTGCGTATAAAGGCGGTTCGCTCGCCAACCCGGCACCACCTGCAGTGCCTGACGGGATATAAACCGCATATAAATAGATCGCTGAGGCTTACGGTTACGGCTGCTTGGTGATGCGCACGACGACTTCGTCAGGACCAGCCAGGTTGAGCCTTTCGCGAGCCAGGCGCTCGATGCCGCTCGAGGAGCGGTAGTTTTTGAGCCCGTCGCGCAATTCTTTGTTGATTTGCTGCGCCTGCACCTGACCGTGCTCCAGAGCGCCCTGCTGCTGATGCAGGAACACCTGACGCTCAACGGATCCTATGATCGACTTGCCGGCGTGGAAGATAGCCAGCACGGTCACAGCCATGATCATGAATTCGCCTAGGGCTTTCGGCTTCGTCACAGAGGTACCTCGCGGCTCCATACTAGTTGATGCACCGCACCGCGTCCAGTATGCGCCGTTAAAGCGTTAAGCGGCTCAGCTGCAAACCCGAATCAGGTACTGATGCAGCGAATGCCACGCCGAGTTGCCCTGGCGTTGGCGGCGCCAGCTTTTGTGAACGGGGAAGCTTCCTGGGGGCAAGATCTGAGAAGGTCGACGACTCTTCACGTGTTCTCCGGACGGAAACTCAAGCATGGTGCCGTCCCGCCCGTAAAAACGGAATCCGCAAAGTTGCCCCGTGCCACCATGGTCGGTGCCCTGACAGGCCACCTTCGTGGCCATGCGGAAGCCGTCACGGCTGAAGAATGCCGTGATGTACTTGTCCCGGCAGAAGTGCATGGCAGCCATGCGACGCTCGACGTGGAAGCCGTGGATCAGGTCGACAGCGAAGAATTGCCCATCTTGTGTGTGCAGGTAGAAACAGCCCAGTGGGTCGACGGTCATGGACACGCCGCTGGCGCGCACGCGTCCTTCCTGGTCGCGCACCACAACTCCGTGGCGATCGGCTTCTCCGCGGCTGTGCGTGCGTCCGTGCGAATCGGTGCGCACAAAAGACTCCAGTTTGCCGCCAGCCGAGTAGCGCAGCCAGAGCGTCTCTCCACGAGCCGAGCGCACTTCCGTCACGCGGCCGAGAACATCTTTGGTGATGAAACCGCCGCACGGAAAAGTTTCCACCCGCTGTCCATCGGGCATCAGCTCTACGTGCGCCGGCAGCGCAGCAAAGCCGGTTTCTTTACCGGCTTCCGGTCCGAAATACGAAACGGCGACGCCGTCGTCCGTCTCGTCAGCACCATGGTCTTCGGCATCATCTAAGCCGAGTCCGGATTCAAACTCGAATTCGTAATCGTCGGCGTACTCGCCGTCGTGGTCGTCGTAGGGCGCTTGCTGCAGCAGGAACTCCCGCATGCGCGCCAATAACGCCGGCGGGCGTCCCGTGGGTTGCGCCGTGGCGATGGCGGTGGCGGCCATGGCTGCCGCAGTGTCGACGAGAGCCGTCCCGACAACACCGGCAGTCGCGCCGGACGCTCCGGCGGCTTCGCCGGCAGTACGCACAGTCCGCGCCGGGGCAAAATCGACATCAGGCGGCAGAGGCACTGCATGTTCGAAAGTGACTATGGTTAGATTATCTGGCGATAATGGTGGCAAGCTTCGATCGCACGGCAGACCGCCACGGACTAAGCCGCGACGCGTGTGTCGAGGTGCTTTCCCTGCCTGTATGAGATTCTCCACGAATCAGCCCGCCATCAGCTGTCCAGAGTCCTCATGATACTAACACGCTATTTGGTTTTTCGGTTCCATTCTTCAATAGAATTTCGGGTTTCAACCGTGAGCCAGCCGCGTACTTGCAGTGACTCCGCCATGCGTAAACCTGAAGTTCGCTCGTCGTAGATAGCCACCTGGAACTGCGCCATGGTTATGCGACCTTGCGCTAGTAGTGTCTCTCCGAGTTTGAGCGACGCCAGTTCTTGCGGTTGCACATAACCGGCGTTGAGAATCAGTTTTTCCACTGGAATGTTGGGCGCCAGTTGCATCTGCGCTTGCAGCGCCTTCACTTCCAGAGAGCCGATGAATTGCGCAGCTTCCATAAGTTGGATGATGCGCGGCACCGGTATTTTGACTTCGGCGCGCGGCGCGTAGAGGTCGCGCTCTGTAAATACGAATTCTTCTTTCTTCGGCTCGCTGAGTTTCTTCTTCAGTGCCGGTTTGGCAGGAATTTCGACTTTGTCGAAACGCGGCACGGCATCGCCGGCAGCCAGTGGTGACGGCAGATCAACAGGGATCTCGGTGTCAGCCGCCGGCAGTGGCGCAGTTGGTGGCGTACCGATCGACGGATCGTAAGCGACAAATTCGGCGGTGATATGTTCGTGCGTCGGCGGGCTGGTGTCGACTTCGGAACCGATCGGCAGCCGGCGCTCTTCCGCAGCCGGTGCAGCCGGTTCTCCTGCGGCCGGTAGTGGTGGCGTAATTGGTGGCACTGCTTCGACTGCAGCCTGGTCGCCGCCATTGGCGGAAGCGGCTTCGAATGCCAGGTCGGCGAGCGGCGGCAGAGGCGGAGTGGGCGTTTCCGCAGCTGCAGGCAACGGCACTTCTTCGACCGCCGGAGCGACGGGCAAAGGCGGAACTTCTGCCGGCGGCGGCTCCATCGGGATTTCCACCGGTGCTTCGACCGGCGGCGGTGGCGGTGGTGGTGGCGGAGCGGCTTCGACCGGAGCCGGGATTTCGGCGGCCGGAGCAGGCGTCGGTTCGACCGGCACGGCCGGCGCAACAGGAGTGGGCGGCTTAGGCGGCGCGGTTGGCGTGCCCAGCGATGGGATGACAGGCTTGGGAGGCGTAACGCCTTCGGCAAGCGCCGGCTTCGCGGCTTCGGCAGCGGCGGCGGCAGCAGCGGCGGCGGCTTTGATATCGGCAACCGAAACTGCCGGAACGCCCGTGACTGTGTCTTCTTGAGACGGCTCCGGTTTGGCTTCGGGCGTCTCGAACAACCAGCGTCGCACAACCACCAGGTCGTGACTCAAGCGCAGACGCGGCTTGCGCAGGATGAAACCGGCGTTGAGAAGAGTGTTGTACTCGTTCTTGGCTTCGCGTACCTTACGGTCGCGGAGAAACTTTCTGACTTTGCGCAGGTAAGCGGCAATCACACTGCTCGAACTGGATTGCGCGCGGATTCCCAAGAGTTCGTAGTAATTGGCCTTGTTGCTCGGACCGTCCGTTTTGTCTTCCGGCGGCGGCAGCAAATCAGGGAACAGGTGAGACAGTTCCCTGACGGAAGTAAATGAGCCTATCTTGTCTTTCAGGTTCCAGCTTTGTCGCAAAGCGGCGCAAAGAACTTGTGATTCAAGTTCAACGCGGTTTACGGGACCTGCCCCTTTTGCCTGCATATCTGGGCTTCGCTTTCCTCAATTGCCAACTGAGAACTCAAGTTGTGACTCGCCTAACGGCGCGCCCCATTTACTAAGATACCCCTCGCGCGGATTATTTATTGTCATTGAGAAGACGGAAAGTAATATCCGTCTCGCCAATTTTTATTTTGTCACCGGAAGTGAGCAAAATGCGCTTTTGAACCGGCTGTTCGTTAAGTAGTGTGCCGTTGGTCGAACCCAGGTCCTCAAGCCAGAATTTGTCTTGCTCGAAAGTTACCCAGGCGTGATAGCGCGACACAAATAGGTCATCCAGAAGGACGATCTGATTGGCCGGATCTCGACCGATGCGCACCCAACGAGCCGTGATCGGCAGTGTCCGATTTTCAGCTTCGATAGAAAGCTCCGCCATGAGCGGGATTGCCTCGCTGGCGTACTGCTGTGAGAAACCGCAGCAGACGCCGGACTCTGGAACATCCTCTCCGCAGGCCGGACAGATGGTCTTTTTATCGGAACCTTTACTGGTCATGCCAACCGAACTAGTGTGTACAGTCACAAGACATTATAGCGGTTTATGCAGTCCGCTAAAAAGCTCAAAAGGCGCTAGCCAAGCGGCATTCCGCTTGCAAGCGAGTGCTGGGCAGACCAGTTGGTGGGATCGAATCAGGTGGCAGTGTTGACTGAGGATTCTGCGCTTTCCGCAGATTCTTCAGTAGTTTGAACGTCGCGCTTCTTCGTCTGGAAGCAATATGCGCAGTACACGGGTCTATATCCTTTCGGTTGGAAAGGAACCCGCGTCGGCACACCACATTCGGCGCAGCTTACTTCTGCTGCGCGACTTGCGTCTTCGCCGTTTCGTTGAATGCGCATCAGCAATCGGCAGTTGGGGCAACGCTTAGGCTCGTTGACGAGCCCCTTGGTGGAGAAAAAGTCTTGTTCGCCGGCTGAAAAAATGAAGGTCTTATTGCAGTCGCGGCACGTTAGGTTTTTGTCGTCGAACATTCTGCTGGATACCTTGAAAAGCGGACTACAAATGTCAACATTCGTGCAGGGACGGGGTTGCCCCAGTGGTCATTGTCGACATTTGTAGCCATGCTATCACGCCAAGTCCCAGTCCGGAAGGTTTTCGCCCGTGGACTCGGGGAAATCGTGACTAATGTAGTATTCGCCCATTAGGGGTTTACCCGGCATGTCAAGCACTGATTCTTATCCGGGTATCCGCTTGCGTGGCGCCCTTGCGTAGACACCGGCATCGAGCGCAACCGATTGACCGCAAAAATGTGCAGCAGCCGCAACCATTGCGGCATTGTCGGTGCAGAGTGACATTTTCGGATAGAAGACTGGTACAGCGGCTGACTCACTCAACCGCTTGCGCAGCGCTGAGTTCGCCGCCACACCACCTGCCAGCACTATCGCCGGCGCAGCCGTTTCTTGCTGGGCTTTGACGGTTTTCTTGACCAGAACCCGAGTTACGGCATCCTGGAACGAAGCGCAGAGATCTTCTAAAGGCAGGGGCGGCGAGAGTTTCTCGCAGGTGCGCAGAACCGCAGTCTTCAGTCCGCTGAAGCTGAAATCGTAGCCGGCTACCACCCCTTCAGGAAACGGGAAGGCTGTTGGGTTTCCCTGTTGAGCCAACTTGTCGACCAGCGGTCCGCCGGGATACCCCAGCCCCAGCAGCCTTGCCACTTTGTCGTACGCTTCTCCGGCGGCATCATCCAGGGTCTGCCCGAGAATCTTGCCCTGACCGTAACCTTCGAAGTGAATGATTTGCGTATGCCCGCCGCTGACGAGCAGCGCGATGAAGGGCGGTTGCAAGTCGGTATCGATAAAATTGGCGCAGACATGTGCCAGAAGGTGGTCGACGGCAACCAGCGGTTTGTCGTAGACGAATGCCATGGCTTTGGCGACCGAAAGCCCCGCCAAGAGCGTGCCGATCAGTCCTGGGCCGGCGGTGTAGGCGATGCCGTCCAGGCTGCCTGGTGCGACGCCGGACTCAGCAAGACTTTCGGCGACGATTTCATTCACCGTCTCAAGATGCTGACGGGCCGCCACCTCCGGCACGACACCGCCAAATTTCTTGTGGGTCTCGATCTGGGAGACGACTTTGCTGGAGAGCACTTTTCGACCATGAGCGACCACGGCGGCGGCAGTTTCGTCGCAGCTGGTTTCAATTGCCAAAAAAGTGCCCATAATTTTGCTCTCCGTGGAACATTGTATTGGGTAGCGAGCGCCGCTTTCCGACCGGGTTCTCAGGACTTGATTTCTATTGACAATTACCCATAAAAAACGTACGATTAGCGTGCGGCTAGTGTAGCTACGGCGCCGCCTTACTAAACAATCGAAAAACGCCCTCCCAGCCCAAACCCTTCCACAGGTGTTTTTGCTATGAAAAAGCTTTCCCAAGTCGGCCTTCTGGTAGCTGTATCGCTGTGTCTGACCGTGCCCGCGGCGCGCGCAGACTGGGACGATTTCGTGAACACACCCACTATCTCGGGTGAAGCTAGCATCGACGGCAGCGGCAACGTCAGCGGATCCGTCAGTGCCGAATTCGGCAGCGGCTCCGGTGCAACAGCCGGCTTCGGCAATGGTTCCGGCAGCGGCGGCGGTGGTGGCGGCAGTGGTGCCGGCGGACAGGCTGCCACCGGGGATGGTGCCAACACGACCGACACCAGCGGACAGGGCACCGACAACCAGTACGTGCATCTCAATGACTACGGGCAGCAATTGATTGAAGCTCCCGCCCGCAACAAGAGCAACTACACATCGCAAAATCAGTATCAGCAGTTGACCGAGGGCAACGAGACCAGTACCGAGTTGATGGCTCCTGAGTCGGTTTCGGGCAGACCGATTCCATCCGGCTCATTCAAACTGGGCTTCCCGGGACGCACCGGCGGCGTAGCGCCGACCAACATGAATCCGTGGCAAGGAACCATTGCTCCACCCTGCAGCACTACATCGTGCGATTTCAACGTCGTCGATCTCTAAATGGAAAAACCCGTTCTCACTAGCGTTTCGCTGATCGCCTTCCTTCTGTGCACGCCGCTCGTCAAGGCGCAGAATGCGGGCACCGCCGCGACCGGTGATGGCGCCAACACAACACAGACTACGTTTCAGAACAACGGCGCCACTCAAGTGAAGCACGACAACAGCGCCTTCGACCGGTCTCAACAACTGGGTACCGGGCAAGGCGCCGGCAAGGACACCAAGTCCACGAAGACAAAGGACTATCTGGAAAACTCCGAGAATGGAGGGCTGCCCGAGACTTCAACTAAATTGATTGCTCCAGACTCGGTCAGCCCCAAGCCAATCGGCAGACAGGCTCAGACTCTGGGCTTTCAGAAAGGCATTGACGAAGAATACAAAGGTCCATATCAAACGTCTGGTGCATCAGGCGGAACGCTGCCATATACCTCAACGGGCGCAGTGGATATCGATATCATCGGCGGCGGCTCCAGTGGCGGCGGCGTTGATGGCGTTCCAGACGGCGTTCCTGCTTCAC
The DNA here is from genome assembly GCA_046328035.1 of Candidatus Obscuribacterales bacterium. Classification (GTDB taxonomy): domain Bacteria; phylum Cyanobacteriota; class Vampirovibrionia; order Obscuribacterales; family Obscuribacteraceae; genus JBGASG01. The sequence goes on from JAXLXI010000017.1 coordinate 83,098, forward strand.
AATGGAAATCCAATAAATCCCAATGGGGCTCATATCAAAACGATGATGCAGCACCGACCTACGGACTGGAGGATTCATACGGTTTCATCGGTGACGACTGACCCCGTTCACGTTCAAGAGGATTCGCATGATGTTCAAAAAATTACTAGTAGTTATGGCTGTCAGCCTGGCAATGGCACCGGCTTGCTACGCCCAGGATGTGAATGGCTGGGCCGACACCGGCGATAAGGGCATTCAGCACGACACCGGTCCGACACCGGGCAATCTCAACAACATCAACGAGAACCCCGATGCCGAACCAACACGCACCGGCGGGGATGGTGATGCCCGCGTCGGCGGTTACGGTGAAAACAACGGCGTCGATATCAAACCACTCGATCTGCCCGGACAGGCCAGCAACGGCGGTCCGGATGGTGGGGTCGGTTCAGGCGCAGCAACCGGCATGCCGATTCTCGGGACTTTCGTTGCTCCCAACAACCTGGCTTTGAGAAACAACGGCTGGCGCCGCCTGCCGGAAACACGCCTGGATAGTTTCGTCAAAGAATCCGGCTACAACGACATGATCTATGGTGATGAAGGGACCGACGGCCCGCCGCCGTACGACGACTTCCTCTATATCAACGACGGTATCACCTCCGGCGGTCTGACCACCGGACACCCAAGCGATGCGCCGTCTGCATGGGGCTGGCCCAACTAGGTGATGCCGTTTAGACGATTGTTGATTGTTGTGTGCACAGCGGCAGCATTCGCACCAGCATGCTCCCAAGGACTTTGCTGTCCAGATTCAAACAGCGAATGGGCTGATTGGTCCGACACCAGTGACGCCGCCACCAGATCTACGGCTGTGCAAAGCGATGTGCCTCGTCAACTGCCGAAGATAACGCTGGACAGCTTCGTGAGTGATTCAAGCATCATCGAAGATAGTTGGATCATCTACGACGCTGATGACGTGACGCTGCCGCCGTCGGACTATTCAACTCCCACTAACCTCCTCCCAGAGCCTCAAGGCGAGCAATTGCCTCTGGACTGGGGTTGGCCTAACTAACTTATAAGAGCATTAACCGCCCGTGAACCTGATGGCACCATATGTGGTGATGCCTGCCTACAACAATGTCAGCCGATATGCGGTCTCTCGGGCAGGCGCCGTACAATTCCGTCGATGCGGAACCGGATGCCAACACGATAGAATGGCTCAACCTGTTAATGGGGGGCTATTCGATGTTCCAGGTCATCTCTACTGACAAGGCGCCGCAGGCTGTCGGTCCTTATTCGCAAGCCGTGATCGCCAACGGTTTTGTCTTCCTTTCCGGACAAATTCCGCTCGACCCGGCCACCGGCACCATCGTCGAAGGCTCGATCGCCGATCAGACACGGCGAGTGCTCAACAATTTGTCATCGGTATTAAAAAGTGTCGGCACTGATCTCGATGCAGTCGTGAAAACGACCGTCTTCATGAAAGACCTCGGGCAGTTCGACGAAATGAACAAGACGTACGCTGAATTTTTCACCGGCAACAAGCCGGCCCGTGCGACGGTCGAAGTTTCAAAACTGCCGAAAGGCGCTAATATCGAAATCGAAGCAATCGCTCTGATCAAAGACTCGCCCAACTAACCAGACAACTGAGCCGCAACAAATTGGACGTCCAGTACCTCCCACTTCACATTTGCGCGATTCTGGTAGCCTCGATTGCCGTCTACACCGACGTGCGCACGCGCAAGATACCGAATAAGCTGACGTTTCCGGCAGCTTTCCTGGGTCTGATTCTCAGCATTATCTGGTATGCCTACAGCTCGACTCTCGGCCTCTGGCCTGCCATCGTAGCTGGTGCACTGCATTCGGTGCTCGGCTGGTTTGCCGGCGTTGTACCGATGACCATCATCAAGATTTTCTTGCGTCAAATGGGGCACGGCGACACCAAATTGATGGCAGCCATCGGCGCCTTCGTTGGACCGAAGACTCTCTTCATCATTTTTCTGTACTACAGTTTTTGCTACGGACTCTATGCGATCTTCGCCATCGGCAAGGTCTTTCCGTGGATGCAAGTGTTGATGTCGCAAGAAGCCGATCGCGCCGGCATCAGCGAAAACATGCCGGACGTCGACTTCAAGGAAGTGACCAAGGCTCGCAAGCAATTGATTCCCGTCGCGCCGTTTATTTGGGGCGGCACAGTACTTGGACTCTTGCTCGAACTGCCGACTGAAGCTCTTTTGGGAATTAAGTAGTCTCCCGAAATTACGTAGAGCGTGGCCGGATGACGACCTGATCGCCTTCCTCTGTGCCGGTTTCTTTCAGCACTCCGGCCGGCAACTCCAGACAACTGCGCGCACTCAAAAAGTTTCTTGAAAGCTGCCCTGGCTCTATCGAGTGGACAATCCCGACCACCTTGTAATGCTTGTCCATAAACAGTGCATCGATAGCGTACTGCATGCCGATCATGTGAATCGCGGAGCAGGGATCTATCAAAAGACCGTCGCCCGCCGGCAGCGAAGTGGTGCCCAAAAGACCGCGCATACGCCCGACGAAGTCATTGGCAACGCGAGTATTTTCAGCCAGCATGACGGCGCGAGATTCGTTGTAGAACGAAACGCGATCTCCCGATTTGAGCTTTGTCGCCACCTGAGGCTATCTACTTGGTACCGAACACAGGTCCCAGTGCTTGCATGATGGTGATGACGGCTGGTCCAAGCATTGGGCAGAGAATCAGAGGCATAACGAAGAGCATGATTACCGGCACCATTTTGACTGGTACTTTCGATGCTTCTTCTTCTTTCTTACGCTTCATCTTGTCGCGCAGCGCGATTGCTTGCTGCTTGAGCGGATAGCTGATGTCCGAACCTTTCGATTCTGCGGCGATCAACGAAGAGCAGATCTGCGCCAGTTCTTCTACACCGCAGCGATCGCCCATGTCTTTGAGAGCTACCGGCACAGGCTTCGCGAATACTTTCACGTCCTGCAGCATCTGAGTGATTTCAGCGGAGAGAATCGGGCAAGATTCCACGACTTCTTGCGACACCTTTTGCATACACATGAGCAAGCCGAGACCGGCTTGTGCGCAAACGATCAAAAGGTCGATGACGGTGGGAAGTTCGTTGACCAGTTTGTTCTGGCGCTTTCTCACCCGACCGGCCAGGAAGAAGTTGGGCATCAACCACGACACGGCAACGGCTGGAACGATCAGCAATACTTTGAATATTTCGCCGCCCGACGAGATCAAGATGGACAGGGCGAGACCGATGGCCATGATCGCCTTGATACCGATGAATGTCGCCATGTGCTCCGGAGTCCGGTAGTTGGCGTACATCATCAAGTCCTGGGTACGCTGGTCCACCAGGTTGGGGAACATCTTCAGTACGCTGTCCCCGACCGCTTTCGAGGTACTGAGAATCACCGATTCTTTCGGTGCTTCAGCGGCCTGGTTAGTTTCCTTCTTGCGCGGTCTGACACGCACACCATACGCATCGAAGTGTTCTTTGTAGAGCGGTATGTAGAGCATCAGCCCTACCAGTACCACCAACCCGAATGCTAAAAAACCCGCAACAGCTGTCATAGGATTTGCTTACACCTCGAACGTCGTCATTTTCAATAGAATCCAGAATCCCAGAAATTCCCACATGATCATGGCAAGGAAGACCAGGCGCGCGATCGGGTGATTCAAGAAGGGAGTGATGTATCCCGGTGTCATCAGGTAGGTCATTGCTGTAATGAAGTACGGCAGACAACCGATGAACACGGCAGTTGCTTTACCTTGTGCAGTCAGTGCTGCCAGGAAGTCGCGCAGACGGAATCTTTCACGAATCGCTTCGGCGATTACGGCCACGACGTCTGCCAAGTTGGCACCAACGTCCTGGCTGATGAAGATGGCTTGCGTCAATAGTTTGAAGTCGGGGGTACGAATACGCGTCGACATCTCGTGCATCACTTCTCTAAACGGTTTGCCGAGCTGCAACGAAACCAGCGAGCGACGGAACTCAGAGCGGATGGGATCGGGCGCTGTTTCAGCGAGAAGCTTGAAGCACTCGACGACCGGCGAACCGGCTTTCAGAGAAGACACCATCGATTCCAGAACTTGCGGCAGTTGCGAAGTCATCTTCGCTTGCCTTTGTTTGACCAGGTGCTTGACGTAGAAGACGAAACCCCAGGCGCCCAGTGCGGGTCCCAGGAAAAGCGACGCCCACATCAATTCCGGTGCCTGGAACCAGGCGAGGATGAACATGCCGACGGTGGTGCCGATGGCAGCCATCACCCAGCGTCCTTTCATCTTGTCGTACTGAGATTCGAGTCCGGCTTGCGCCAGCAGTTTGCCCAGGTAGTCGCTGCGCTCTTGCAAGAAGATCGATGCACTGGTGTCGACCAGGCTCGCTTCCTTCTCGGCAATCCGGCGCTGCTGTTTTCCCAGGCGGTTCAGTTCTTCAGTGTAGCCCTGGCGTCCGACCAGCCATGCGACTGTCAGACAGCCAATAATTGAGATGCCGCCAAAAACTAACCACAGTGTGTCCATTCAATTACTCGCTCGTTTATATGGATGAGGGCGGCGCTTTTAACGCCGCCCAATTTGTGATTTTCTTTTTGATTACCGCAGCCATTCCAGCTTGAACGGAATCGCTTCTTGTTCGATTTGTTCGAGGAACTTGGGCGGCAAACCGGAACCAACGTGACGGCATTTGAAAAATCCGCGTGGGTCACGACCTTCCCGCTCTAAGTGGAATAGAGTCGAGATCGCGATGATGTCGCCTTCCATCCCGGTGATTTCCGAGACCTCGGTGACGCGACGGGTACCGTCTTCCAGACGTCGAATCTGAATGATCAATTGAATAGCTGATGCGATCAGTTCGCGCGCTGCTTTCGCAGGCATGTCCATACCGCCCATCAGAATCATGTTCTCGAGACGCTTGGTGCAGTCGCGTGGTGAGTTGGCGTGAATGGTGGTCATTGAGCCAGAGTGACCTGTGTTCATGGCCTGCAACATGTCGAACGCTTCTTCACCCCGGCATTCTCCCATGATGATGCGGTCGGGGCGCATACGAAGTGTGTTGATAACGAGCTGACGTTGTGTGATTTGACCCTTGCCTTCAATGTTTGGCGGGCGGGTTTCCATGCGCACCCAGTGCTCGTGTTGCAAACGCAATTCCGCTGCGTCTTCGATGGTAATGATGCGTTCGCGGGGATTGATGTGAGCGGAAAGAGCGTTGAGCAGCGTTGTTTTACCGGAACCTGTACCACCAGAGATGATGATGTTGATTCTGGCTTTCACGCAGGTCTTCAGCACTTCAGCCATCTGCAGCGACATAGCGCCTTTCTCGACCAATTGACCGAGAGACATGATCGTCGTACCGAAGCATCGGATTGTCACCGTCGCTCCGTCGATCGATACTGGCGGGATGGTGGCGTTCACACGTGAACCGTTCGGCAAACGGGCGTCAACCATCGGCGAGTTATCGTCAAGACGTCTGCCCAGGGGCTGAATGATCTTGTCGATGGTCTGGCGCAGGTGGCGGTCGTTTTCAAATTGCACCGTCGTTTTTTCAAGACGACCGTGGCGTTCTACATAGATCATGGTCGGCGAGTTGACGCAAATATCACCGATGGACGGGTCTCTCAGTAGGGGACCAAGAGGACCGAATCCGAAGATTTCGTCCAAGACGTTTTGCAGCAAGATACCTTTTTCCATCATGGTCAAAGGCGCCGGATCGCTGTTGACGATTTCACGGATACGGGCACGCACCTGGGCTTGCGTATCTTCAGAAATCTGGGTCAAACGCGACGTGTCCAACTCGCGGCGCAGCTGGTCGATGATCAATTTTTCGCGTTCACGAATCAGGGCCAGGTTGGCTTGAAACTTGCTGGCGTCCTGCGCGTTGGGATCGTGTACTGATTGCTCGTAGTCGTCGCGGCGGTCGATGCGCTCGATGTCCGCTTTGCTGACGCCGGGACCTTCGTTGGCTACAGCCGACCCATGCCCTCCGCCAGCGACGCCGGTTTGCGGACCTTGACCTGCCACGCCCGACGCCGGACCACGTCCCTGCACGCCGGCTGACTGCTGCTGTCCTTGCAGTCCAGCACCTTGTTGCTGGCTGGGTGCCACTTCGCCGCCGCCCTGCCGTTGCCGGACAAGTTGACCCATCAAAGAAGATGCCTGTCTAGACGGTAATTGCGCGTCTTTATTTTGGTCGTCGGACATGTGAATTTACCCCGTGAGACTTACTTCTTTTTGGAACCAAAGATGGCCGGGAACTTGAATCCACCGCCACCACCACCGGCGGCAGCGCCCTTGTCGCTGTCCTTCGTGGTGAGCAGAAGCTGTTCACCACCGGTGATGCGCTTAGCCAGCGATTCCAGTGCCTTACCGAGCGCGGTATGTCCAGGAGCGATTTGACCCTGGTTGTTGACCCACTTGGCAGTCTTCGGATCGTTGGGGATTTCATGGAATACGGAATAGTTGAGGTTGGCCCGGCACTCGCTCAAGACGTCCTGCGGCAACCATTCAGATCTGTTGATGGTGAGCAGCAGTTTTTCCTGGTTGTAGTGAGCTTTAAATGTATCCAGGCACTTACGGGCGTTCAAAATCGCCGCCCAGTTGTACTCGGTGAGGACCATGACGTGATCCGCCAGGTCGAGAGTGGCAATGGCGCGCTCGTCCAGGAGGTTTTTCGGCAGGTCGACGACGGTATAGCGGAACTCTTGTTTTGCTGTATAAAGGATCTCTTGCACCTGGGCTGCATAAATGTCCCCGATGTCTTCCAGTTCGGGCGGTGCAGCGAGAATGCTCAACTTGTCATCATACTTGGTCATCAGGTTGCGCAAGTACGTAGCATCGAAGTTGGTGTGCGAGAAGTCGATGGTGCTCAAGCTGAAGGAAGGCTCCAGGTTGAGGTAGTGCGAAATCATGCCGAACTGCAAGTCGAGGTCGACGATGCAGGTCTCACCGAATTTGCCCAGATAACCAGCCAGGTTGGTGCAGATGGTGGTGGCGCCAATGCCACCAGTGGGCGAGAAGATGGCGATAACTTTGCCGGATGCTGTGGACACCGACTCGCTCTGGTGCTTGAGCAAGATGCTCTGCACGGCTGCCGGCAAGTCTGTACGCCAGCGCTCGGCGTCCAGGAAGTCACTGGCACCCAGGCGGTAAGCCGTACGAATCAGTTCCGGATCCGGAACTTCATAGCTGACAAAGAAATAGAGCTGAGGGAACGCTTCCCGCAGCTCAGCAAGTAATGACAGTCCGCGGACCGGGGCCGGGCTAAGTTCAATCCAGACAAGCTTGGGATGCAAGCTTCCGATTTGTTCTCTAGCCATACCGCCGGAGACGGTTGAGATCAGCGCCAACGATGGCTGGCTGTGAATCAAGTCTTCGATGGTCTGACGCTTATCGAGACCGGCGTCGCATACAAGCAGCGTAGTCAGTTTCATGACAGTGCAAATCCCCTAAAAATTGGTCCAACGTCTTCGAGAAAGAATACTTATCGAGAGGTCTATCTAGTGAGTTGTACCCACTAGGTTTAACTATTCAAGCAGTTTGTCTAAGGACTGTAACGTGTTTCGGGCTTTTATCGGGAAGGAAGCTTTCGCGAGGCTCAGAGGGTTGGAGGCTCTCGGAGCCTGTCGGAAGCTTGGTCCAGGGGAAATATGGGAGAGAGATTCGAGAGGTTTAAGGGTCTGAGGACTGAAAGGGGGCGGGGCTAACCCCGCCCCTTACAGTTTCATATCGGCGTGTGCTTCTTAGCCTTGCGGTACCGAGAGCACTTCTTTCTTGCCACCGGACCAGAGCTCGATTTCATGCATCGGCGGTGGTTGCGGGGGCAGAGCACCCATGCCGGGTCCCGGAGCCATTCCGCCGGAGGGACCAGGTCCCGGAAGCGGGGGCGGGGGCAGAGGCGACGGAGGCAAAACGGCCAACTCTGGTGGCTTCTGCGGTTTCGGGAAGAGCGTTGTTACGTCAACCACGGCCACGGGGGTATGGTCTTTGTCGTTACGCAGTGAGAGGTAAAGTTGACCGGCTTTGATAGCTTTGACCAACTTTGCCGAATCTTCCGGTGAGACCGAAACTGTTACCGAGGAAGCCGGCTGAGCGCCAGCAGCGCCAGCTTGCTTTTGGAAGACCTGACCGACGGCGATCACTTCCACATCCGACATCACCGGTGCGACTTTGGTTTCGGCACCAGCTCCGACGGAGCAGAGAACGTCGACGTGCGAACCAGGAGCGATGAATCCAGCAACGCCGGTGTTGGTGTCAACAGCGAACGTGATGGCTCTCATGCCTTCCTTGATTTTGCCTTCGAATCCAGTTTGCTGGATGCTGGCATGCTTCAGGTGACCGCTAAGTAGGACGGTTCCTTGAGCGATGTTGACGGCAGCGTAGCTACCGGCAGCCATCGATTGCGAGCTGATCGCGCTTTCCGGCACTTTGGAAGTCTGGATAGATGCTTCTTCCAGGTCATCCGGTGCAATCAGTGCGCCTTCAGCAATATCCTTAGCCGCTTTGACGATGGTTGTTTTCTGGTTCTTTTCAGCTTCAATGCGGGACAGCAATTCTTGGTTCTTGTTTTCGCTGTCGCTCATTTTGTTCATGACCAGCATCGTCACCACGACTGCCAAGCCAAGGATGATGATGAGCATCAGCATTGGAGGCATTCTGGAGAGGCTAAGAAATAACGAACGGAAAGGATTCATGTTCATTACCCCTATTAGTAACGAGAGAAAGATTAACCAGTTACTATTAACGCATATTGGTTAGTTGAGGACAATGATTTCTTGCCCTGCGGAACGCCGTTTCAAAGCGTCTTGAGAATCTTTTTCTGCTGTCAACTTATCGGCAACTCGCCGTCCTATCTGAAAAGCAGACTGCGCAAGGCTTTGATTTGATGAGCATGTCAACTGCTGAGGCTGTTTTTGACCGCTTTCCAAGCAATTAAAAATGCCAGTGCGTAACGCATGTTCGTTACAATGAAAGTGCAGGCATTTGTCAAGGAACCCATGAGAACCTGATGGCTACTGAATCCAAGCCACTTGAGATTACAAAAGCTCTGCAGCATTTAGTTTCAGTTGGCAAGGACGGCTGGTGGCCTTACAACGCCGATCAAACTGCATACAGCATTGAGGCGACCGCATATGCACTGATTGCATTGCGCCAGAACGCTGACGTGGTCAACAAGTCTGTTGACTTTCTGATATCGGCGCAATTGGATTCCGGTGGTTGGGGCACCACACCTGGGGTCGCCGAGTGGGACTACACCACATATCTAGCGCTCTTCGCTTTGAACGTGGCCAGACGCCAACATCCCGGCATCGTGACGCGCACCGCATCAGCGTGCGCAAAAGCTCACGACCTCTTGCTCGATGGTCGCACGGAATTTTTGACACCAGCCGGGCGCGTCTTTTTTCTCATGTGGAGCGGGCCCAGTTATGACTATGCACGAGGCTGGCCGTGGATGGCAAAAACATTTCACTGGGTCGAACCGACCTGTTTAGCTTTATTAGCCATTGACGCATCTGAAATTGCCGGCAAGAAACTTTTGAAGGCCGCCGATCACGCACGCGCCTATCTGGCTGAGGTCAGTTGTGTCGACGGTGGATGGAACTACGGCAACAGAATTGTGCTGGGAGCGCCGGTGCCACCAATGGCAGTCAACACCGCGCAGGGCATTCTTGCCCTGCAAGCCCAGCCGCAAGGCGCACTGGTAGCCAGCGCCCTCGCCTATCTCGATCGCGCCGACAACGAATTCATGAGCATCGTCGAAACCGCCTGGTCCGCTCTGGCTCGCGATGCGGTCGGCAGACCCAGCGACAAACAACGCGAAAGACTGGCGAGTCATCAAGCCGAAGACGGCAGTTTCTCGCACAACATCATGGCTTCAGCGATGGCCGCCATCGCCTGCGGCATCCCCGAAAACGGCAACCCCTTCAAATTTGCAAGTGCACGCTCATGAACGACGACGACAAGAAAAGCGAAGACAAAAAAAGCAACTCCAACGACGGCACCACGCGCCGATCTTTTCTGGCTGCGGCTTCCGCCGCATTCGCCATGGGCTCGCTCACATCATGCGGCACCGATGACCCCGCCAGTAAGAAACTGAAAGCCACCGCCGAGCAGGCTTCCGGAAAATTCACGGGACAGTCGCGCGTCGCGCTCGTGCACTGCGAAAATTACAAAGAAGATGTTTTCCAGCTCATCAAGCCACACTTAGAGAAACTGCAGCTGCCTGATCTGAAAAACAAAACAGCAGTCCTCAAGATCAATATGGTTGAGTTCCGAGAAGGCAAGCCAATCTTTACCAATCCCGCCGTCGTGCACGGTGCCATCGAACTGGTAAAACATCTTGGTGCGCGCGATGTTGTCGTCGGCGAAGGTCCCGGCCACATGCGGGATACACAATATCTTTTGCAGGCCACCGGTGTCGGAGATCTATTAAAAGGATTGGGAGTTCGTTTTGTCGATCTCAATTTAGATGAGCTTGAAAAGGTCGAGTTAGCGCACTCGTTCAGCAAACTGGATCACTTCATGCTGCCGCGCACTGTCGCGAAAGCGGACGCATTGATCTCGGTGCCTAAACTCAAAACGCACCACTGGGTGGGTATTACAGCCTCGATGAAAAACCTCTTCGGCATCGTACCGGGCCGCCATTACGGTTGGCCGAAAAACATTTTGCACTGGCACGGCATCGACGAATGCATCCTCGATCTCAACCGACTGCGGCGTCCCACCTTCGCCGTCGTCGATGGTGTCGTGGCTATGGAAGGTGATGGGCCGCTGAACGGCGTCGCCAAAGAAACCAAGGTAGTCGTTGTCGGCAACGATGTGGCCGCGGTCGATGCCACTTGTGCCCGCATCATGCAACTGCCCGATCTGGACAAGATCAAATACCTGCGCGTCGCCGGCGAATGTATCGGCAACATCGCCGCGGACAAAATCGAACTCATCGGTACGCCACTGAATACAGTGGCGCAGAAATTCGAACTGCCGGCCTGCCTGCAGCCAGGCGGCATCATGGCCCACATCAAGGTCGGCGAGCTGGACAGCTAGGGCATCAGCCGGTCTCTACTCCCACTCGATGGTGGCAGGCGGTTTCGACGTGATGTCGTATACCACCCGATTGATGCCGGGCACTTCATTAACGATACGCCGCGAAATGATTTCCAACAGATCGTATGGGAGACGCGCCCAGTCAGCGGTCATGCCGTCCTCGCTGGTGACGGCACGAATCACGCAAGTGTTTTGATAAGTTCGTTGGTCTCCCATGACTCCAACAGATTTTGTTGGAAGCAAGACCGCGAATATCTGCCACACGCTCCGGTAAAGCTTATGCGCTTTCACTTCCTCGCGCACGATCCAATCGGCTTCTCGCAAGGTTTTCAGCGATTCTTTGGTGACCTCACCGAGCACTCTAATGGCCAGCCCCGGTCCCGGGAAGGGATGTCGAACGCGAATGCCTTCCGGCACTCCCAACTCGGCCGCCACGCGTCGCACTTCGTCTTTGAAAAGCTTGGAGAACGGCTCAATCAGCTTGAATTGCAGATCTGGCGGCAAGCCTCCAACGTTGTGGTGCGATTTGATTTTCACAGCCACCCGTTCACCGGTTTTCGGGTCGACCTGGACTCCGGATGACTCGATAACATCTGGATACAAGGTGCCCTGTCCGAGGAAGTCGAAGGGCCCGAGCCGTTTCGCTTCTTCTTCGAAAACGCGAATAAACTGTGCGCCGATAATCTTGCGTTTCTCCTCGGGGTCGACGACACCCTGCAGTTTCTCCACAAAGCGATCGCGGGCCTTCACGAATTCCACTTTGATGTGAAACTCGCGATCGAAGATATCGACCAGCCATTCCGGTTCGTTCTTGCGCATGAAACCCTGATCGACAAGCACGCACGTCAGCTGATCGCCGATCGCCTTATGCAAAAGAAACGCCAGAGTCGAGCTGTCGACACCACCGGAGAGAGCCAGCAGAACTTTTTTCTTGCCGACACGCGAGCGTATCTCTTCGATCTGCTCTTCGATAAACTGAGCCATCGTCCATCTTTGCGGCGACTTGCAAATGTCGACAACAAAGTTGCGGATTATCTGCTGCCCGCCGACCGTGTGCACCACTTCCGGGTGAAACTGCACACCGTACATGTCCCGCTCCTCATCAGCGATCGCAGCGGTGGGCGTATCCATGGTCCGTGCCACCACCTGAAAGCCGGGCGGTAGCTGCACCACACTGTCGCCATGACTCATCCAGCTGTCGATGCCCGGATCGAGTCCATTAAAGAGCTTTCCATGATGAACGATCGTCAAAAGAGCTCGTCCGAACTCCCGCACTTTCGCCGGCTCTACGATACCGCCAAGTTCCTGCCCCATCAGTTGCATGCCGTAGCAGACGCCCAGCACCGGCAACCCCAACTTATATATATCAGGATCCGGTTTGGGGGCGTTCTCTTCGTAAACGCTGCTCGGGCCTCCCGATAGAATGATGCCCAGTGGGTTGAGGCGCTTCAGCTCATCGGCGCTGATGTGATACGGCAAAAGCTCGGAGAATGTGTTGCACTCCCGCACCCGCCGGGCAATCAACTGCGAATATTGAGAACCGAAGTCGAGGATGGCGATCGAATCTTTCAATGCATTGTCCTTGAGATTCGACACGGAGCGAGCCTTTTGCGTCGTAGTCAAAGGTTGGTTCTCCCGGGTTAGTCCTTGGAGCCAATTTTAAGTCAACTGACGCGCCTTGACGAGTAATTGCAAACGAGATCCCGTCTGGATCTTGCTTGGGCGGCGATGAATCTGTTGTCATCCAGTGCCAGCCGATCCAATATCGCAGCCGATCGACTCATTGGCGACCAGCGAGTTGCGCACTTCGTCGCTCTCAGCGAGCGCCAGTTGGCGCAGCACCACGTACGGTGTCACATTGCTGGCCGCCAGCTGCGCGTTGCGCCGGGCAGCCAGCTGCGCGTTATACCGGTCCGCCAGCTGCGCGTTGTATCTTTCTCGGGTGTGGCGCGCCCGCGCCTGACGCCGGGCCGCCCGCTCCGCCTGCCGGCGGACATCCAGATCAGCGTCGCGATCGAGTGCCATAAGCGCGTTATCGTTGTTGCCGACCAGGCTCATCAACATAGTCAGGGCTCGCACCGGCAAAAGTAGGAGCTTGCCGGCGAACTCAAAAAACAGCTCCGCCACTTCCAGAGCGAATTCGAAATCCGCGTTGCGATCTTCGTTGCTCTCGGGCGGTGCTTGTACTGCTATCGGAAACATTCTTCTTCTCCTCTTCTCTCTTTCGTCTCTCTCTGGCTCCGCTCAGCCTAGTAGACCGGTCGCCTAGTTCCTGCCAGCAAAAAGCGCCACCGCCTTTTGAACGTACTCAACGGCCAGCTCGATCAACTCGACCACTAGTTCCAGGTCTTCGTTGCGGTTGGCATTTTGGTAGTCGGCGGGGGCTTGCACTGCTACAGGAAACATCTTCACTTACCTCTATTTAGTAGACCGGTCGCCTAGTTCTTCTCAAAAAAATTGGGCGACGCCCAGTTCGTTTCGTCTGATTCGATGCAAGAATAGTAGACCAGTCGTCTAGCAGCTGTCAACCGCCCGCCGGGTTAAAGCCGGCTCACTTTCTCCACGGACCCCGGTTTTGTCACATTCGAGGGCTTCGTTTGTGACAAATCGAGGGTGCTGAGCGGGTTTTGTCACATCCGAGGGCTTCGTTTGTGACAAATCGAGGGTGCTGAGCGGGTTTTGTCACATCCGAGGGCTTCGTTTGTGACAAATCGAGGGTGCTGAGCGGGTTTGTCACATCCACGAGGGCTTCGTTTGTAGCTGACAAATCGAAGCTGAGAGCGGGTTTTGTCATCCGGGCTTCGTTTGTGACAAATCGAGGGTGCTGAGCGGGTTTATGCATCGGGGGCTTCGTTTGTGACAAATCGAGGGTGCTGAGCGGGTTTTGTCACATCCGAGGAGCCGTTTGTGACAACACCATGAGGAGCGCGAGCGAACCATATATGGATATGCGAAAGCGTATAGATGTATAATCGAGATAGGTAGGTCCTCGCGGACTTTCCCCCTCACACCCACCGTGCGTACGGGTCCATACACGGCGGCGGTTCGGCAGCGGTCATGATGCGGAGACTAGCTTCAGGAGCCCCGAGCGTGCAGGGCAGCTTCGGGATAGCATGTGGTGGAAGTATTGAATTTTTGCTCAGTCGCCATGGTCCCTTCGCCGAACCACTAGCACGTGCTGCGGCAGGTGGATTCCCCGCCGACAGCTCGGTGTATCAGGTGCGTCCCCGTTTCCATTGGCGCCAGATGTAGCATCTAATACGACGCCGAATCCATTTATCAAATTGCGAAACGCTTTTTTCAGCGTATCGCAGATAACGAAGCTATCCGCGCCAGCCCAGAGGTATTCGCGTAGACCTCAATCACTTGACTGACGCTTTTACTTTTGTTGGTCGGGTCAGCTCGCGAATTCGCTGTTTGAACCTGGCGAGGCTTTTTGAAGCCGCGCGGTTTTTACCTCGATTGTTGGCGTAAGCTAACTCAAGGAAGCTTCTTGACCAAGGCTTTCCCACCGCACTTTTCTCCTTGTTCACTTGTAGCCTGAGCCGTTTTTTCCTGAAACTCCGTGATCCCTTTCATCACGCGCTCTCCGGCGGCTCGTTGACTTGCAACGTAGATATTGCGATCATCTGCGTATCGCACAAAGTGAAGGTTCGTCGTTCCAGTTCTCGGTCAAGTTCATCAAGCGGCAAGTTTGAGAGTAGCGGCGAAAGCGGTCGACGCTTGTGGTATCCCTTCTTTGCTCTTCGCGCTGGTCAGCCCGCCTTCCAATGCTCCGGCATTTAAGTACGCACGGATCAACTTGTGCACTCGCTTGTCGGAAATTCGCTTCGTTACCCAGTTCATCCAGGACGTCGTGATTCACTCGATCAAAGAACTTCTCCAGATCAATATCCACGACTACTCGGTAGCTCCCTCAATGTGTTTGCGGGCGGCTTCACCTGTTTCGCCGATCTGCAATTCGAAAACCGGCAACTGTGCTCGGAAAAATGTGCTGTCCCATTTGCGTTGCAGCACTTGCATGACAGCTTGTTGAATAAAACGGTCCGCGGCCGTCGGTATCCCCAGCTGTCGTTTCCCTCCGCCGGGCTTCGGGATGTTCACCACCGTCTCACCGGTCTTGGTTTGTAAGTGCCCTGAAGCAGCTCTTGTTTGATCTGTTTCCAGTTTGCTGCGGTACGCTTGTAGGTCATCGGTGCTAAGCCCGTCGATCCCAGCTGCACCGCCTGCACCGTTTTGACGGCGTGCGTAGGCGATCTTCAGGTTCTCCTTATCTAAATTTCTCATCAATGGTGGTCTTGCGCTTCACTCGTTGCTTCCAAACTTTTTTCGCCCCCCTCGGTCGCCAGTCTCGCAGGTTTCACCCGCTACCTCTGTCGTTGAGTCTGTTTGGTTTTCTGTTGCTTCTCGTTCTCGCAACTCATGTCACAATGACCTCGCTGTCGTTTGGACCTTCACCGTTTAACTCCGCCTGCTTGCGTGCTGCGCGCCGGTCGGTGTTTCGAGTTACTACGTCCTTTGCTGACTTCTGCACCGCGAATCGGTTTCCTTGCGGATTCCCAGTCGTTTGCTTTCGACACGGCGCAGATCTTACGGTAAATTCAACCACTTTCACTGCGCATCTGCCAGATTTCGCGTCCGTTGACGATTATGCGCTTCGCGATCGGTAGCTCGCTCACGCGGGCGCGCGCCTCGTATCTGGTTTCTGTCCGTCAAATCACCAGTTTGCTCAACTTCCCTTCAGACGTCCCCTCACGGTCGCGCCCTTGCGCAGTCGCTACACTTCACCCTCGTCAGGTTGTGGGAGGACTCTCACCTCCAGTTGTTGAACATGCGTGGCACACCAAAGGCGATGGGCGGAGCTTACGCCCCGCCCATCATTCGATATTCGCCTTCCACAAGCGGCTCTCTGGTTGCTTCGGACTCGGTTTCCTTCCAGCGTCCTAGGAGGAAATGAGGACATAGCCTCTTACAGTCAGCGTCATCGAAGGTCTAGTCTCAGTTTCTTCCTTAGCCTTGCGGCACTGTCAAAACCTCCTTCTTGCTGCCCGTCCACAACTCGATCTCATGCTGCGGTGGTTGCACCTGCGGCAAGGGACCATTCGTCATGGGCGCCAGACCCGATTGCTGGTTGCCGAAGCTTGGAGGCACCGGCGGCGGCAGATCGGGAGCCAGAGCAATTTGCGGTTGCACAACTGGTTTGGGGAAGAGCGAAGTCACATCAACCACAGCCACCGGAGTGTGATCTTTGTCGCTGCGCAGAGAGAGGTAAAGCTGTCCAGCCTTGATCGACTTGACGAGCTTTGCCGATTGCTCCGGCGAAACCGACACGGTCACTGAAGACGCAGGCTGTGAGCTGGCGCTTCCCACTTGCTTCTGATAGACCTGACCGACGGCGATCACTTCCACATCCGACATCACAGGCGCCACTTTCGTATCGGCACCAGCTCCGACGGAGCAGAGCACATCGACGTGCGAACCGGGAGCAACAAATCCGGCCACACCAGTATTGGTATCAACGGCAAAAGTGATGGCACGCATGCCGTCCTTGATTTTGCCTTCGAAACCGCCAGTATGCATACCGACAGCCGCTCTCAGGTGTCCACTCAAAATCACAGTTCCTTGAGAAATCGGAACGGCAGCATAACTGCCCTGTGCCAGCGACGCGCTGCCGATAGCACTTTCCGGTACTTTGAGAGTCTGGATTTGAGATTCTTCCAGGTCATCCGCCGCAATCAGAGAGCCTTCGGAGATGTCCTTGGCTGCTCGAACTATGGTGGTCTTCTGGTTTTTCTCCCTGTCGATCTGTTCAAGAAGCGCTGCGTTTTGATTCGCAGTTTGATTCATTTGATTCATGACCAACATGGTGACGACTACCGCCAATCCCAGAATCACCATCAGCATCAGCATTGGCGGCATGCGGGAAAGGGATAGGAACAACGAACGAAACGGATTCATGTCTCATTACCTCGGAGGTAACGAGCGAAAGACTAACCACCCACCATAGAAACACCATCCGAAATTTCTCGCTTGCCCCAAACAAATTTCTGCTTGCATTTATGACTCTTGTGTTACACTGTTGCCCTAGACGACCGGTCTAGTAGATACCAGGAACCAGCCGCCATGCCTAAAACAGCCACCCGCGAAAACACCAAATACCTGCTTATAGAGACCGGCATCGACATCATGGTCGAGAAGGGCTACAACGCCACCGGTCTTTCCGAGGTGTTGAGTGCCGCCGGTGTGCCCAAGGGTTCTTTTTATTACTACTTCCAGAGCAAGGAAGACTTCGGGCTCAACATCATCAATTACTTCGACGAACGCTATGTCAGCCAGCTGGACCAGATTCTCAACGACAAGTCGATGACGCCTCTCGACCGCATGTATAAGTACGTCGCCGACACGATCACCAAAGCGCAAGAGCACCATTGCAGCAGGGGCTGTCTATTAGCCAATCTCAGCCAGGAGATGGCGGATCAAAACGAGCTGTTTCGGTCGCGTCTTTCCGAGATCATGACCAAGCGCAGCGAGAAGTTCGCGCGCTGTCTGCAAGAAGCCAAGGACGCCGGTCAGGTGCCGGAGGGCGTTTGCGTCAATATGTGCGCCGAGTTTTTCCTTTGCGCTTTCGAAGGCGCGCTGATGCGCTCCAAAACTATGAAAGATCCAAAGCCACTGCAGATGGTGCAGGAAGCTTTCTTCGATGTAATGCTCGGACTGGACCCGCACTGCAACGGCTGACATAAGAAACCTGCGAAGAGCGCGGCACTGCGTTCTGCCTGCGCCGCACCGCGCCTGCTTCGCCTGTGTGCAACAGCGACGCGCACCGCCGAGTAGAGGAAGGCATTCCTCTCGACGGCTAACGTCGCATTGCACGGAACCCGCTATCTCTGCCGCACAGCCGGTTCACGCACCGGGCGCGGTGCCGGCAATTGCTCCGGCGGTGGCGGTGCCGTTTCGTTGATCTGGCGCGGTGCCGGAGCTGGTTCTGGTTTCGTCACCGGGTGTTCGGGTTTGTCGCCCTCCGGCGGCTTCGCCTGGTGCTGCAACGCGTGCCGGAAGCGCCCCCACCCGGTTTCGTTGTTCACCAGCTGCGCGCGGTATTCGCGTTGCACGTGCGGATCGGTGCCCTCACGCAAGTCGCGTCCCGGCAGGAAGACCGAATATCCGCCCAACTGCGCGTAGCTACCGTGTCCGAAGTAATCGCCCACCAGCTGCTTGCGTTTGGCAAGAACGTCTTCGGCACTGGCTTTCAGTGACCCGTCCGCGTCCTTGATCCTGCCGTCGTCAATCGCTTTCACTACTTTCTGCGTGAAGTCCTTGAGGTCGTATTTGTCACCTTTGGCGCTCATGAAGAGAAACAAGAATCCGCCCCCGCCACCGCCGTAGGTCTCGGTGTCATCGATGACATCTTCGATGGCGGCGCGATTCTTCTCGTCCTTCAACACGTCGCACATCTTGTCGCCGAACTTGTCGAGACTGCCGCGGAAGCCCTCGTACTCTTTGACACTCATGTGAGCGAGAGTCTTGATCGGCACTTTGGCCGGGTTGTCGATGCCGAAGTACGACAAGACTTTGCTGATCGCATCAGCGGCTGCTTGCTTGTCGCGATTGGACTTGATGAAATCGCGCGCCACCTCTTCACCGGTCATCTTCGGATTGGCGAAGATGTGCTCCAGCGGCATGGTCAGCTCCTGCCCGGCAATGTGCTCGGTCTCCGCCGATGCCACCACATTTTTGGTGACATCCTTCACTTCGTTGACGACGCCGTTCTGCGACATCAAGCAGCAATCGAAATCGAGCACATCGAGACTCTGACGATTGATCGACTTCAACCCATTGCGCAATGCCTTGGCAAACTCAGGCACCGTCGCGCTTCCCGTATCACCGGTCAGCCCGAGATTGCCGTTGCCGTGCGAATCGAGCAAGAGCCCCATCTGCTTCGCGTCAAATCGCTTGCCGGTGAAGGTCAGCAAATCTTCTGTGTCTTTAGCCAGCCCCACCGATTTAGCCGATTCCAACCAGGTCATTTTGCCGTCTTTGATCAGCCAGCGCTCTAGATAGTGTCCATCCGGTTGTCCGCTGGCAAAAGCTTCCGGCGACTGGTAGTCCGGCATGGCCGCCTGCACCACCAGTGACACCGGCTTGTCTTTGGTCTTTTCGGCAAGCTTATGCAGCTCAGCCATGCGCGCTTCCACGCCATAGCCCGAGCCGTAATCGGTCGTCAGATTAATCGCGAAAGTCCAGTCTGTCTTCTCCCTCGACAGCCCCTGCTTTACTGCTTCCCACGTCCGCGACAGCGCATCGACTGTGTCGGATTTCTTGACTCGGTCAAAAAGAGTTCTAAGTGATGACTGTGCTTCATCACTCAACCGCAACAACGCATGCTGGGCATCGTCCAGAGTGGGCGGGGTGAAATCCAACACCTTCGCGCCATTCCAGTCTATTTGTTTAGGAGCCTCGCCATTACTCGCGCGAGCCATTACATCATCCGGCGCCTCTACTTTCGCCGGACGGGGGTATGTTTCTAATTCCGCCATATACGCGCACTAGCCTCCGTTCGCTCGGTGCCAGCCCGCGATGGCGAGTAATTGTTGCAGGTCTTTCACAAACAACATTAGAGAAACGCGCTTTCAGTGGGGTTTTTCCCACAAATTTTTTTCGTTGTCTCTATGCCTCAGCCTGTGCAGCTTCTGTCGCCGGCAACGCTTCGTCGATGATGGGCAACTTGCCGGTCAGAAATGAAAACAGCCCGCCCATGGCAAAAACGAACAGCAAGAGGAAGTAGGGATTAACCACTCCCCCTTGCAACAGGTAGAAGTAATGCAAGGGCACAAAGAACGGGATCATATAAACAAGACTGCCCGCGATAATCGGCAAAGTGAGAAACGCCTGACGGCGCCGCTCAGCAGCCAGAAACAGGGACAAAAGTCCTGGAATAGCCAGCACCACATCGCAGTCATGGCACTGCCAGGCAGTCACCAGCCCCACCGGCAACGCCACCAGAAGCGCGGCATCGTAAGAATGGCGCATGACTCGCGCTTTGTGACCGGCGAAGAGACAAGCCACAAAGGAGAACAGCATCGCCGCCAGGGCACCATATCTGGTGACCGGCTCATCGATACCGAAAATCAATCCCAGTTGCCCACGCACCGTCGGATTGATCACCGACTGCGTGAAATCGGCGCCGCCAGGATCGAAAAGCAAGTGCAGGTAATTCTGATATCCGGAGATGCCGAACGTGACCAGCGAAAGCGCCGTCATCACCGCCGTCGCGGCCGCCAGTCCAGCGATCACTTTCCACTGCCGGCAGCCCAGAAAAAATAAGACCAGCGGCACAAGCATTAGCGGGTTGAGCCAGAGCAGTGCGAGAAAGGCGCCCGCTACAAGCCGGTCTCCCCGCCGAAAGAAGCCGCAGGAAAGCAGCAGCGCCAGCAGCATCAATGTGGCCGGCTGGGCGACACGCAGCGCCTCGAATGTGGGTCCGAATGAAACTACGGCTGCCACCAGCCATCCCAGACCGACCAGCGGCACGGCGAACTGGCGTTTCATGAGATATATCGATGCCGCCAGCGCCGAGACGAGCATGCCCATCCAGCCGAAGAAGGCAAGCGACGCCGGAAACAGGGCAATCGGCAAATAGAAGAGCGCCGCCGGTGGTGGCACAAAAATCACCAGTGGGCGTTGCAGATCGGGGTAGAGCATGCGTTCGACAACCAGCAGGGAGGCTGTGTCGTAAACCTCCGGCGCGCGCCCCTGGGCGATCAGGCGCGCAGCCGCGTCATACTGAGGGAAGTCATTCAGCATGCCGAACATCCCGGACGACAGAAACACGATATACGCGCACAGCCCGATGGAGAGCAGGGCAGCGCAGACTGAAACGCCGATGCGCAACACAGCAAAGACGGGAGAACGCGGTTTTTCGCCTGGTGCATCAACCATGGTGACATTATAAGTATTACGGTGCCTTTTCCGACTGCAGCAGCCGTCTCTGCTACTTGGTATAGTTGTATCTTAAAAAGGAAAAGTCGGCGGAGCCGCCCGCACCACAGGTGGTGCTGCAGCCCAACCGACAACTAACGACGACAGCGATCAAACACGGCGACCTACTTGCGCCGGCGGCGGGTCCCCCAGCCCCTGACGCCAAGCGGCGGAATCTCCTTGGGCAAGAACTGCACGTCCACCCCGCCGGTCAGGCGCTTCAGAGAGCCCGGCTTGCCGATCTGTGTCGGGGTGACGACCATCACCACCTCGCCGCCGATCTCCTGCGAGCAGTCGACGCACACCTTGGTGTTCGGCAGCGCCTTCACCCGCTCCTCCGGAATCTCCCGCTCGCAGCGCACACAAGACCGCATCTCCATAACCATGTCCTTTCTCATTCCTCTCGACCGACCGATCCGCAATTGCAGCCCGAACGAACTTCTGCCTGCCAATGGCACGCGCCGATACAACCGTTCCGGAAGGGACGGTTGGGTTGCGGTGCGAGTTGAGATTCGCGGGGCGGTTGGCTTTTTGCGGGAGTTGGTCGGAGGAATACAGAGGATGCCTACAATCTATTTCTTCCAGGGGCACAAAACCAATAGCCATGAGCTGCGTCGACTCACTTGCCGAGAAACTGCGCTGGCAAAGCTTTACAGCTCTCAGTTAGTGGCCGGTAGCATCTCTTGAAAACGGCCGCTTGCATCACTTCGTGACGCACCGCAGGCCCAGCCGGGTGCTATATAACGACTTTAACTAGTAGATAAACAGAAAAAACGGAGTCGGCACCGACAGAACAGCCGAGGCTGCCCTGTTGTGCCGACTCCAGGTCGAAGAGATTCGGTCGATCAACATGCGTGGTCCATGAGTGAGATCAAGCATGCTGGTCGACGCTTAATTCTTCGCGGATTACATGTCCCGCGTTTTTCGTCGCTGCTTACGACGCGAAGGTACCGGCCATCGCCAGCGAGGCGTTGTCCGGGTGCATGTGCCGGCGAATGGCGGCGTTCACCTGGTCGACGGTGACGGCGCTCATCTTGACGGCGTAGTCGTCCATCGAGGCGAGGTCAATCCCGCGCGCTGCGTACTCGCTCAGCTCGTGGGCAACACCCCAGAAGCTTGCCAGCCGCAGCTGGAAGGTTCCGATGGCGCGACCCGCTTCGCGATCCAGTTCTGCCTGCGTGATGCCGCCGTCCAGGAACTCCCGCCAGATCGAGCGGGTCAGGCCGACCGCCTTGTCCACGTTTGCCGGGTTGACCGACAAGCTGATGGAGAAGGGCGCGCCCCGGAAGCTGTCCCAGAAGCTGCTGTAGACGCCATAGGTCAGACCTTCTTCGACCCGCAAGCGCGCGCCGAGACGTCCGAGCATGGTGTCGCCGCCGAAGATGGCGTTGCCGAGAGTGGCGGCATCGTAGTCCGCATCGTTGACATCGAGATCGCCCGGGTGTCCCAGCGCGATATCGACACTCGACTTGTCGACCATCGGGATCCGCACCGTCCGCGGTGCCAGGAGCACCGGCGCATCTTCCGGCAGAGCAATCGCCGGACCGCCGATCCAATCGCCGAACGCCTGCTCCACGTGCTGCACCGCAGCCTCGACATCGATGTTGCCGACGACGGCGACCACGGTGGCGGAGGGCACGTAAGTGCGCGTGTGGAAGCCGCGCAGAGCGGCGACGTCCATGCGATCGAGATGCTGCGTCAACTCATCGTGCGCGGGCACGAAGTAGAGAGCATCCGGACTGTAAGCGACGCGCGTCAGAGCCGTGGCGGCTACCGCGCCCGGCGAGTTCTTGCCGTGCTGGTAGCTGGCCCGCATCTGGCGCTTGATCGTCTCCAGATCGGCCGCGTTGAACGTCGGATGCCGCAACACCTGCGCCATCAGCTTGAGCAGTTGCGGCACATCGCCACTGGGCACCATCTCGCCCATGACAGTCTTGCCCGGGCGCACCCACGGACGCAGCGTGCCGGTGACGCCGAGCAAGCGCAATTGGCTTGCCAGCTGCGACTTGCTGAGGTCCTCGCTGCCCATGGGCAACATGTCGGCGACGATGTCCGACAGATTGACCGCGTCGCGAGGATCCAGATAATTGCCCGTCTTCACGTAGACATTCACCGCCGCGGCGCCCGTCCCCGCAAACGGCAACGCCACGACGGTGAGCCCGTTGGGCAGCACCTTCTGGACGATGCGCGGCGCGAAGTTCGTGCGCGTAATCGGCAGTTTCTCCAGTTCGACCGGGCGCTTGGCGCGCGACTTGCGCATGCGACGCTTCGGCTTCTTGCCGGCCGGGGACGGCTCACCACTAGCGGTGGCGTCTTCAGCCGCAGCGACGACGATCTCAGCCTCGACCTGCTCCTGCTCGGGCACGAGAATGCCGACCGTGCGGTTCTTCTCCTGGAAGTAAATGCGAGCAACGCGCTGCACATCCTCCGCGGTGACGGCGTCGAACTTGTCGTCGTAATCGATGAGCCAGCGCCACGTGGAATGGGCTTCGGCGCCGCCGAGCGTGAACGCCATACGCGCGGCGTCCGCCCGGACGAGCACGGTGCCCTTGCGGTTGGCGATCTTGATCGCGGACAGCTCTTCGTCCGAGACCAGCTCGGTTTGCAGCCGCTCGATCTCGCGCAGCACAGCCTGCTCGACTGCGTCCGTGGTGGCGTCGGACCCGACATCGGCGCTGACCGTGAAGAGCCCCGGATCTTTGAGCTCGTCACAGCTGGCATAGACGCTGCTCACCAGCCCCGTCTCGAAAAGCTGCTTGTAGAGCCGCGAGTCAGGCTGATACGAACTGCCGAGAATGCTGGACAGCATGTTGAGCGCATAGATGTCCGCATGGGACGTGGAAGGCGTGTGAAAGCCCAGCGAGACCATGCGCACATTGCCGGCCAGACCCAGCTTGAAGCGGCGCTCGCCCTTCTGCTCCGGTTCGACCGTGTAGACCTTCGGCAGGTCCTGCGGCGAGCGCGGGATCTTGCCGAAGTACTTGTCGATCAGCTCCAGCACGGCTGCCGTGCCGAAGTCGCCGCTCACCACCAGCGTGGCGTTGTTCGGCCAGTAATGCAGGTTGTAGAACTCGTTGAGAGCCGACACCGGCATCCCTTCGACGTCCGAGACCCAGCCGATCGTGTCATGGCGGTACGGGTGCGCCTGGAAGGCGGTCGCGTAGAGCGCCTGGCGCATGGCGCCGCCGGCGTAGTTCTCGCGCTGCTCCAGTTCGTTGCGCACCACCGTCATTTCCGAGTCGAGGTCGGCCTGGCGCAGGCGCAGGTTGCGCATGCGGTCAGATTCCAGCTTCAGCACCAGCTCCAGATAGCTGGAGGGCACCAGCTCGTGATAGATGGTGCGGTCGAGCCAGGTGTTGGCGTTCGTGCTCGCGCCAATCGGCGCCAGCATGATGTCGAGGCTGTTGCCCTTGTCGGGGTTGAACTTCTTCGTGCCCTTGAACATCATGTGCTCGAGCAGATGCGCGATGCCGGTCACTCCGAGACCTTCATTGCGACTGCCGACCTTGTAGACGACCAGCACTTCGGCCACGGGGCGCGAGCGGTCTTCTTGCAGGACGACTTTCAGTCCATTGGGCCACGTGTACTCGGTGCACCCAAAAGCCGGTTCGCCTTGAACAATGTTAAGCTGCTTTCGCATTGCTAAGTTTCCTCAACAGATGACGCATAGCGCGTCGAAAACACGCGCCGGCGGCGCGTGCGGTGAAACCCTGGAGTCCATTTCCGAGCGAGCGAGCCAGTTCCCTCGCCTTTGTGAGGCGAATGAACGTGCGTTAGCAGGGGCGGTGGAGGTCGCTTTTGCTGTGAGCGCTAACTCGAAGATGGAGTGATCCAGGGTGTACGCAGACACTAGGAACTTCGCGTCACACAAACAAGTGCGCTGGCGACTGCGCGGCACCGCAATTGGCTCGGCGCGGGTAATCAATGCCTAATTTGCTGCGCAAACATTGGCGATGTTCGCAAAGCTTGACATTCGCGCGCGCGACAGACAGCGGGGCGGTGCCCATTCGCCTCTTAGGGCAAATCAACAGAAGTGTTGTAATCAAGAGGAAGGCTGTCAGCCGCGAATTCTGTCGAGCGCCGTACACAAGGCATCGACATCTTCCGGCTTGTTGAAATAGCCGAAGCTGACGCGCACCGCGCCCGTATCCAGGGTGCCCAGCGCCAGGTGGGCTGCCTGCGCGCAATGCAATCCGGAGCGCGCCGCGATGCCGTGATCAGACTCCAGCAGCGATGCCACCATATCCGGTGCAACATTGGGCAGCCGGAAAGAAACCGTCGCGACGCGTTTGGCGTCGAAAGCACCGAGTATCTCCAGCCAGGGGCGAGTGCCGGCCCAATCGAGAAATCGCTTCAGCAGCTGCTGCTCTTTTTCGGTCAGCACAGCGAAACCGCCCTGCTGCCCGATCCAGTGCGCGGCTGCTCCTAATCCGGCAATCGCCGGGCCATTCGGAGTGCCGACTTCGTAGCGGTCAGGCAACTCTTCCGGCATCTGCAAATCTTCCGAGTGCGAACCGGTGCCGCCGGCGATGATCGGCTCCAGTTTTAAATCGGGCGATGCATATAGAAGTCCCACACCGGGCGGCCCCATCAAACCCTTGTGTCCGGAAGCGCACCAGGCTGCCACGCCCAGCGCATCGGCACTGAACGGCAGACGTCCCGCCGTTTGCGCCGCATCGACAACCAGCGGCACCCTGTTCGCTTGACATATGGTTGAGACCAGACGCAGGTCGACGATTTCGCCTGTGACGTTGCTGGCTTCACTGATGATGCAAAGTTTGGGTTTTTCGCGCAATAACGCCGAGGTCAGATCGTGCAGGTCGACCACCGACCATGGTTTGTAAGGCAACGTGTGCACCTTCAAACCGATTTGATTCTGCAACTGCGTGAGCGGTCGCATAACGGCATTATGTTCGATCGCGGATACGACCACCGAGTCGCCCTGCTCCAGCTTGAAGCCCTTGATGACCATATTGAGCGAATATGTGCACCCTGGAGTGAAAATCAGGCGCTCCGGATGTTTCGCCCCCAGAAGATCAGCAATCAGGACGCGCGAGTTATGGATGGCGCGCGCCGCCTGCATGGCAAACTGGTGCGCCCCGCGCCCGGGGTTGCCGGCTTCGCGCAAGAAATGCGAATGCGCGGCATAGACATCTTCCGGTTTCGGAAGGGTGGTTGCCGCGTTATCAAGATAAATCCGCCGCTGCTGCATGACCGATGACTGAGATGATACCCACTGGAAACAGGCGCCAATGCCGCTTGGCGAGCCAGTCAGACGCTATGCTAGCATTTCTTCCAGGCAGAAGGTTTTCTTATGGCAAGCGAAAAATTACTCGCGCGAGATGAGACGCTAAAGCTCTTGTTTTCAACCGGCGAAAACCTGTCCATATTGCGCGCCATTCGCGACGTCAGTTTGCCCGATTGTTGGCTGGCCGGCGGCGCCGTTCGCAACACCGTGTGGCGACAGATTTTCGGCGAAGAATGTCGCCTGGGCATTAAAGATTTCGATGTCGCATTTTTTGACAAAGAAGCCGACCGCTCGGTGGAGGCACGCGCCCGCGAAATTCTGGAAAAGCAGTTCCCCCACCACAAATTCGATGTAAAAAACCAGGCTAGCTTCGGTGTCTGGCGCGACGGGCAGTTCGTTTTCAAAAGCTGCGAAGACGGCATAGCCCATTGGCTGCACACGGCCACTGCGGTCGGCGTGCGGCTGAATGTTGCAGATGAAGTGGAGATATTTCAGCCCTACGGACTGGATGATCTTTTCCAGGGCGTGGTACGCCCGACGCCCGAACAAGTCGGCAAAGAAGCAGCGCTGGCCAAACGCGATCTGTTTTTGTCCGGCTGCCCGGCTCTGAAATCCGTGGATGCCTGATCAAGGAGGACCCTGCGCATGCCCCAACCCGCGCGCGCTTGCAACACCGGCAGAAGACCCGAAATGGCGATGGCGCTCTCGGTGGCGCTTTTAGCTGCATTTTGCCAAACCAGCTGCACCCTGCAACTGCCCAGCGCGGAAGAAACTGTGGAGAACGTGCCCGTCTTCGCAGTCACCGGCACCACCGGCGGTGCGCTGTCCATATTCAAGCAAGTGGAGCACCTCAGTCCCGCTGAACGCGTGACACCGCTGCGCGAGTTCTACAACGGCGCCGCCGATCCGGTCGTCAAACAGAAAGCCGCCTACGTGCTGGCACGAGCTTTGCAGGCGCGCGGCGGCAACGCCGAACTCACCGAAGCCGTGCAGTTGTTCGGCGTATCAGCGCAATACAAACCGCTCTGGGAGCGCTCGCAGTGGCACGTCTCAGAGTGCGCCATCAGACTCAACGACGAAAAAACCGCCCGACAGGCTTTCGAGTCGCTGGTGGCTAAATCACCCGATGAGACAATGAAAGCGGCAGCACAGTACGGACTGGCGCAGTCATTTTTGCGTACCAGCGATGCCCAGACAGCCGCCGCCGATCTGGCCAAACTGCGCAAGATGGCGCCCACCAGTCAGTATGCCATCGGCAGCCTATATTACCTCGGCGAGATGGCGCTCTCGGGCGACAAACAAGATGACGGTATCGCCCTCTTTCGGCAGTATCTGGCAGCCAGTCCCGATGGGCGTTTCGCCGGCGAAATCATGAAACGCCTGAAGACACTGCCGGGCTTCACCGCCACCACCGACGATCACAATCTCTTCGCCTCCGTTTGTTATGCAGTCGGTGATTACTCAGGCGCCCTGCGCGAATGGCAGGCGGCCGGCAACAACAAAGTCTGGTTCAAACAAGCGATCGCATTGATTCGCTCCAAGCGCGTCAAAGAAGCACAATCTGTGCTGCTGTCCGGCATCAAGGCGCATCCCGATGATGACGCGGTGGTGCCCGCAGCCACGCTGCTCGCCAAATATTTGACCAGAGCCGAAGCTATCGAGATGTGGCGCGCCGTCCTCACTTCCTGCCCTAAACACAACGATGCGGCGCTCTACAATCTGGCGTACCGCACGGACGAGCTCACTTATTACAACGACATTCTGCGCACGCATCCGACATCGGCTTTCGCTCCAGAGTCGGCATGGTGGCTGACCTGGAACCAGATCAAAGGCGGTCGCACGCAGCAGGCGCTGACTATGGCGCAAGCCGGACTGCAGCAGTATCCGGAAACCAAAGCCGGTCCGCGCTTCGCTTTCTGGTGCGGCAAGCTGGAGGAGCGCCTTGGACACAAAGACCTGGCGAAAGCCGCTTACCAGGCGGCTGCGGACCGTTTCCCAGCGAACTATTATGGACACAGGTCGCGAGCGCGGCTGGCCGCTTTGAACGGCAAGTCTGATCGGGGCTGGTCTACACGCCCGGCGCGCGATATGCAGCTGTACGCGGCGGCACTGGACGCCAGCAGCGACTGGACCTGGCCGGAGCCGCCGGATTTGGTTTCTTATGAAGCGATCGCTCGCACCGCCGGTCCGACAATTGCCACCTTGACCGAGTTGCGCCAGTGGGAAGAGGCATTTCAACTGCTTCCTAAAGAAACGATGCCGCTCTTGCGCTCGTTCTATTACGCCAAACTCAATCTGCCTCTGGAATCTATCAATGAAGTGAGCGGCAAGATGCAGGGCGCACCGCATAACGCGCCACCCTGGAAGATGTCGTTCCCGTTGTTATACGCGCGCGTCGTCAATCGCGAAGCAGCCGCCAAGCATGTGGACCCGCTACTGGCGCAGGGGTTGATTCGCGAGGAATCGCGCTACAACGCGCAGGCGCTCAGCAGCTCACACGCGATTGGTTTGATGCAACTGCTGCCCGGCACCGCCTATGGTGTGGCGAAGCGCCTGGGCGTCAAGCTCAGCAGCAATGCCGATATTCATAAGCCGGAAAATAACATCAAGCTGGGCGTCGACTACATGAGCTACGTACTGCAGAGGCAGGGCGGCAATGCACTGCTGGCGGTGGCAAGTTACAACGGCGGTCCGAACGCCGTGGCGCACTGGACGCAGACTTTCGGCACCGCCGATATGGATCTGTTCGTCGAGCAGATACCCTACACGGAGACTCGCGACTACGTCCGCAAAGTGTTCAGCAGTTACTGGAACTACGAATCGGTTTATCAGGGCGGCAGCTAGCGCCCAGACGACTATGCCTTGTTTCTTGCCTGATACTAAATGCTATGTTTCGCCGAGAGCCGGCTCGTCATGCGCTTTTTCAGCAGCGTCGCCGACATCGGCGATGCCGAACATCGACTTCCAGAAACCGCCTTTCTGCGCACGGTTGGCGGTGCGGCTGGCTGCGTTGTCGGCGCCGCGGTCCGGCGCGTTCTTCGGCAGAGCTTTACCGCAGGTGGCACACACCGTTTTGGAAGCCGGAGAGCGAAATTGACAACGAGGGCAGATTTGGTAGTACATATATTTCAGACACCCTACCCGGGAAATACCAGCCTGGAAGGGCTGCTGACACGCGCACCCCGCCAATTATCATTGTGCCATCGGATTGTTAGACTCATGTTAAAAACGTGGAAAGCACAGGCAAACTCTGACATATGCCGCGTCTGATACTTACCTTTGAAACGACGTTCCAGGTCATGTCTGCCGATCAAATGCTGCGTGACAAGTTTCAAATTCGTCCCACTCCCACGCCCCCAGGATTGTCACAATCGATCTGCGGCGTCTCGCTTGAAATCCTGAACCACTCGGATAGAGCGGCGATTCTTGAGAAGCTTGCCGGGCGCGGATTGATACCATCGGGAGTGCACGAGGTATAACCAAGTCTGCACCCGATCTGCCGCCGGGCGACACCGTCCGCAATACCATCACATAGACAATAGTCGGCAGATTAGATACGAACTCAGCTGTGCAAGCGGTCTGTTTCACATGTCTCCTCAGGCCGCTCAGGCAACTGGGTGCCGCACCGGATTTGGTGCTGGCCGCAACCGAGAGCAAATAGCGCTAGCGGCCGGCAGTATTAGACGCCGCTAATAATCAACACAAGCACAGTCGGTGCGTCCTTTTACTGCGACCGGTTTTGCCGTCCAGCACCGCTATTCAGGCAGCGAGAGGCGCCCTCCCCGCACTCTGACGTTGATTTACAGAGCCTTGCTGTTCGCCGCCAGCCCTTGGCATCATGCAGGCACATCTCCCGCAACCCGCAGCCTCCAGGTTCCCGCACCAGAACAGCTCAACCCTCTCCCGCATCCCGCCCCACAAAGCGCTCACCGCGTTGCAGCGCACACCGCACCGGACACCACACCCGGCGCCAGTCGCGCCAGCCGTCCCGAAAGAGTTGCAATGTCAGCCAACTTGCGTGGTCCGCCGGCCTTTTCGGGACTGGCATCCCGGCCATTCGCAGAGCCGGTGTACGACTCAACTCATTTCTCTGGAGCGATCACACCATGCCAGATCGAGATTCCACGGACAACGGCATTAACCCCATCGAGCAGCGCATCATTCTCATGGCGCGCCACCAACGTGACCTTCAGGTCGACCGTCCCCTGACGCGACGCACCAGCCACAAGCGCCGGCGGCACGCCCTCCAGATCATGCAGTCCTGTCGGATTCACATCACGACGGCCGAGGAGATCTGGTCGGCACCGCAGTTCGGCAATACCACCCTGGCTCGGCAGGCGCTCCGCCTCTTCCTCGCTGCCGATCGATCACCGCAGTGGCGCCGCGACGCGCTCAGCCTGCTGACTCAATTGCGCCATCGCGGGATGCCGGCGACGGCGCTCGAACTCTTTCAATGGGTTGCCCTCTCCGACGCAGCCGCCGTGCCGGAAGGCGGCACAGAGTGCCCGCTGTGCATCGACGGCCAAGACCGCCGCCACGCGCCGAGCCTCACACCTTTCTGTCGGTCGCAACTGGTGGTCGTTCTGGCAGCCAGCTGGCGGCTGCAGTATCCACACACTGAGGCTGCTACGCACCTGGCGGAACGCAGCCTGGACGAGTTCGAGATGCTGGCTGACTGCGAAGCCGCATATCCGCAAATTTTCGGTCTCGTCCTCACCGCTGCGGCTGCCTACCTCGACGCACTGCGCCTCGAAGACAGCCGGCAACCATACAGTATCGCGGCGTGCGAGCTGCTGCTGACGGCCGCGTACCAGGTCCGCTCTGCGGCGAGAACCGCGGGCGACATCAAGTCATACCCGAACTTGCCGCTGTCCGAACTGCTCATGCACTGGAGCGTACAGTTGCTTTTCAACCTCGACATCCCGGACGCCGAAGCCTTGCTTGAGTTCTGGAGCACGCTCACCCGCAAGACCCCGGGCGCGCCGCGCTTCGTCCGCAACCGCCGCGCCGAGCGCGACCGCACCGTCAACCTGCGACGCGACCGCCAGGCGGTGCGCCACAGCAAGGGCTACGACCGCTGAGGCGACATCGTAGTCAGACCAACCAGGGACGAAGGGAAGTAACATGAGCGCCCTACGGATCGCGCCGACCAGCTACTCCGGATTGCGCGACACCGAACTCACTGTCGTAGGCGACGTCAAGTTTGTGGAAATCACTGACTGCCCTAACCTGAGGCGGGTGGTGTTGCCCGAGTCGGTCATCGGCTTCACAGCGATTGCCTGCCCGCAGCTCGTCGCGGTAGAACTTCCGGACCGCCTGTCTCACTTGACCCTCAAGCAATGCCCTGAGTTGCCGGCTGTCGCCCTACCGGCCGGTCTGGCAGAACTTTGCCTGATCGGCTGCGCCGCACTCAGGCTCCAAACACTGCCTGTCAGTATCGAGGAGCTGACTGTGGGCGCATGCCCGAATGTGTCCCTGAGCGGGCTGCCGCTGCTGCGAAATCTCTACAAGCTGGACCTCTCCGGCTGCGCAGAAGCCCCGCAGTTGCCGCTCGCGGTGCGAGAAGTGAGGCTGCGTGAATGCACCAATGTGGCATCGCTGCAGCTCGGGGACCGCCTCAGGGAGCTCACCCTCGAGGAATGCCCGGACATCCCCCAGTTGAACGTGCCACCACAAGTGACGGAATTCCGGCTCTTCAAGTGCCGCGCGCTGGCACTGGTGACCATCAACATAGATTCGCAATTCGGCGGCTCGCCGCGGTACTACATCGGCGACTGCCCGGCACTGGCCGAAATCCGCTTGCCCCTAGGCTTGGGGCTTAACTTCGAGATGGAGGGAAAACCGCGCTAGCACAGAAAGTCCACCGACTTCGACATCACCAGATGCGCAAGGAGCAACATCACCATGTCGCACACCATCGGGTACGCCTTCGACGACGACACCACCAGCGACGACTTCGGCACCACCTACGACGGCGAGACCTTCGACGACGCGCCGCGGTTGTCCCGCATCGGACCGCCGCGGGCTTTCCGCAACGGCCGGAACCGGGAGCGCGACCAGGCGGTCAACCGCCGCCGCGTGCGCCACGCCGTCCGCCGCACGAAGGGGTACAACCGCTAGCCACCCGCACCACCAGCAGTGCGCGGCCGCTGAGGCGGACCGCGCACTGTCTGACTGGAACGAGAAAACAATCCGATGCGGCACACATCTTGGTGGGTGAACAAGTGAGCAGCGACAACGCCCTGCGCTTCGTGGACTTTAAGGAAGAAACCCTGATCGTGCCGGACGGCACTGCCACTCTCTTCGTCGAGCGCGCTCCCCGGCTGCGGCAGGTATCGCTGCCCGACTCGCTGACCTTAGCTTGGCTGGCGGGCTGCCCACAGCTTGCTGAGCCGGCGCTTCCGCCGGCGCTCACAGACCTGCACCTGATCGGCTGCCCCGCACTGCCGGCGGTGCAGTTGCCGGATACGCTCCAGGTGCTCTCCCTGGTCGACTGCCCGGCACTGCCCTCCGCAGACCTGCCGTCCCCGCTCTTCCGCCTGGCGCTTGGCGGTTTCTCCGATTCGACCTTGCCGACTCTGCCGCCCAACCTCACGGACCTGATCATCTCCAACTGGCCAAACTTGCAGGCCGTCACCCCGCTCTCCAGGCTGGAGACTCTGCACCTGCATGGCTGTCCGCAGCTCCTGCAGGTAACGGCGCCGCCGACGGTGACCGAACTGTGGGCCGATAAGTGCCCGCAACTCGCTTCGGTGACCCTGCCCGAATCACTGCAGTACATGCGGGCCGTCGACTGCCCCAGCCTGGGCTGCGTCCGGCTGCCGTCCACGGGGCTCTCCGCGCGCCTGGACCCGCACATCGCCGTCGAGATCTACAACCCTCGCCTGGCGGTCGAGGTGCGGGTGTCGCTCGACGGCGTTCCGGTCTCGTCGACGCAGATCGCCTGACAAAGGTTCGTCCATGCGGCGCGTCCTGGCGCTCATGGGTCACATTCGCTGACGGAGTTTCACCATGGCTCATCACTCTTCCCTGCAGCCGCGCGCTGCTACGGACGGCATGCGCTCGCTGCTTTTGCAGGGCTCGTACACCAACTCCTGGCTGCCCTGGCCGCACCATCAGGTGATCATCGACATGGTGCCGGAGCGGCACATCGCGTGGCAGAAGAAGCGCGCCCGGCGCATTGCGGTTCGCCATCGCCTGCACATCGACACGGCTTACGAACTCTGGCAAGCCCGCCAGAGTGCCGTCACCGCGCCACTGTCTCGCCGAACGCTGCTGTGCTTTGCTCGCTCCGAAACCTCGCAAGGGTGGATCGACCAGGCACTGCCGCTGGTGCCCTTGCTGCGCGAGGCGCACCTGCACCGTAGCGCTTTCGAGCTCCTGCAGTGGATCGTCGGCGCCGATCAGCTCTTCAATTCCTGCGGCTGCCCGGACAACAGCGGCTTGTGCCAGACCTGCTTGCTCGGCGCGTCGCCGCGCACCGAGCACGCTCTCAAGCAAGAAACCTGCCGGCACTGGCAGCGGCGCGAGGCTGAGCTTTTGTGCGCAGCCTGGGCACGCCGCTACCACTTCACCGACGGGCTGCTGGAATTGCAGGCCAAGGACCACGGGCGGTGGCAGATGCTCGCCGCTCTCGAGGAGTGCGACCCGCTGGTGTTTCAGGCGGCTCTCACTGCTCTCCATGGCGGCAACGAAGCGCTGGCGTTGCCGGAGCGGCTGCGCCAATGGGCGCTGGTTTCCGCTGAAGAACTGGCGATTGCCGCCGCCAGGGTGCGGCACATCGACCGGCATGCAGGCTGCGACCGCATTTACTTCGGTACGCAGTACCTGATCGCGCAGTTGCTGGCGGAGAAGGCGGGGCAGTCCTTCGCTTTCGCCGAGTCTGGCGACGCAGCGGCAACAGACTCGGTCAGCGATGAAGTTCATGCGGCGATCTCGCATCTGTTGTGCAACGCGTTCAACGCGCTGCAGGACGGCAACTGATGCCGCGGAGGAGCTATGTTCCGCCCACCATCTGGTAAGTCTTCCAACACAACGTATGCCACGGTCATCAATGCCTGGGATATGCTTCAGGCCGGCACCGCACTCGATGACGTCCGCTGGGTCCTGGAGTGGGCTCTCGTCCAGTGCCGTCAGAGCTACGGCAAGTACACCGAAGAGGAGTACTGGATCCAGGTCGGGCTCGCAGACAGCATCGGCAGACAGAGCAACTCGCGGGCGGCTTGCACGCTGTTGCTGGTAGCGCTGGTGCAGGTGAGCGCGGAATTCGGCGAAACTCATGTCCTCAGTGGTCTCGCCATGCTCGAACTAGCCCGGTCCCACGCCTTGTTGGGTCGCTTCGCTCCGGCACGCGTTCTCATGGATGAAGGGCTGCGCGTGCTGGAAAAGGCAGCCGCTCTTGGCGGCGACTACAGCTCGCAGAGCATTCACGGCTGGGTCAGTTCGTTTGATCGGCACGCCGCTCTGATCACCAGGGAGGCGCCCGAGCCGACAAAGTGGAATGGACTCGACCACTGGATCCAGACTACCGTGCAGGCAGCCTGGGCAAGGACCCGCTCCTGACGGCAATTGCCTGCGGTGCCCACCAGTGCCACCACTGGTGACGGCACCGCAGCTGCCTGGAGAAACATGTACGAACCGCGGTATGAGGGAGGACTTCTAATCACCGAGGAAGCGACCTTCCAGCCAGGGCTCAAGGTGCGGAAGCCGCAAGCAGACAGTCGTCCGCCGCGCTGGGAACGACGTCGCAGGGAGCGCGACCGCACCATAGCCAGGCGACAGTCGCGTGATGCAGCCCGATTGCTGAAGACGGCTGCCCACGACGAGTGGCAATCGCAATGGCTGCGTCGACATCAGGAATGAGCGTTGCGCGACACCGATTCGACAACTAGCACTTCCTGTGGTGGCAGCGCCCCTGCCGCCACAGGAACCCCACCACCGTTTCAAAAACCCAGCCTCTACTATTGCACTTAGTCGCGACAGCACAACTCTGCAACCAGGCGACGCTTGACAATTCCGGACTTCTGCGTACAATAGAGCAGCGCTTGTAAAAGAACCCGCGAACCCGCCCCGCATCAGCGCCAGACGTCCCCCGTCGCACGTCTGTCATTACTATTTTGCTTGAGGCACCATCACCGCTGATGGTGGCATGACTTACTATGGGATTTCTTGGAGACGCAGCCGGCTGGGTCGGCGACAAAGCTGAAGACGCCGGCGGATTCGTTGCCGACAAAGCGACCGACGGCGCCAAATGGACGGCCAACGCTGCCGGCGACGTCAAAAATGTGGTCACCGACGACATAGCGCCGACTGGGTTGGAGGTGTTCCGCACGGCCGCCTGGGCAGGCAGCGAGATGCTGGCTTCGCCGGTCAATCACTCAGCGCACATGCTTTCGTCCATAACCGGGAAAGACGTGCCCGAACTCCATTTCGTCGGCAAGTCCGACACTGTCAATGCCGTCGAAGACAAGCTGGCACCAGTGCTCAACGCGGTCAACTACGTCGATAACTTGAAAGACGAGTTCACTCAAGCCACCGCCTACGCTGCCGTGCAGCAGACCGTCGACGGCGTGTCGCAGCTCACCAACAAGGTCGCCGGCACCGAACTCATTCCGCATGTCGACATCATCGAAAAGCCGGAGGCGGCGGAGAAATGGTCGCCGGAATGGCTGGTGCAACAGGGCGGACTGGCTGTCGGCACCGCCGCACCGATTTTACTGGGCGGCAGCAGCATCGCAGCTCGTCTCGGTCCGCGTGCCATGGCTATGGCCGGCGTCGAAGTAACGGCGGAAAGCAGCGCCGGCGTGCAGCTGGCCACCAAGGTGGCAGGCAGCGCTCCGGTCAGTTTCGGCTACAACTTCTTGATGCGCCCATCGGCGACGGGTGAGAATTTCTGGGAATCGCGACTGACTAACGGATCGATAGGCGCTTTCCTCTCCGGCGGACAGACAGCCCTGCGCACCGGCACCAACTTGCTGAACGGATTCACCGGCGAAGCGGTCCACACGGCTGTCGATACCAATGCCCGCACGGCGCTCAAAGGTGAAGGTCTGGCGTCACCGGAAGATTACGTTCAGGGCGGCTTCAGTAAGGCGGCATCCTCAGCCAACTCCGCCGTGTCCGGCGACAGCTGAAGGGTTGCGATAACCCATCTTTTTGCCTCGAAAATGATGGGTTATCGCAACCCTTGGCAACGCGCGCCCGCGCATAGAGTGGTCCCGCAAGTCTGTCCACGGTGGCTATATATAAATTGCAGTATTCACAATTTCTATATGTCCACTTATCGCCCCGCTCTCGGACATAAATCCCGCCAGCAGCGGCGGTTCGAGGACGCGCCGGCCACTTCGCTAACCGAGTCAGCTAGCGCAATTACATGAGGTCGCGCTCGCCGCCGGCCTTAATTCAGTGTGGCATTTACGAAGTCAAGCACACATCTTGAACGTGCTTTTATTTACCCAACCTGTATTGGATCAGCCTCGTTTCATAGTTTCAGGAACCTCTTTCCATACCGTCCTCACTGGGTTCTCACCGTCTAAAAGTTTGCTCCCTACAGCCGCAGGGTTCCTCCAGCGCCATCGCATATGGTGCACGGCTGGAAGACGGTTCGAAAGAGTGGATGGAACGCGCTCATCCTCAGCCTAGCGCGAGCAACCTTCGCAACAGGAAACCTGAAACATGCGAAAACTCAAAATGGCGTCTCTGGCCCTGCTTCTGGCAGCCGCTGGTGCGCTCCTCACGTCGCAGACCTTCGCCCAAGCCCAGTCGCCTGCCGCCGCCGCCGCTCCCGAAAGCGTCGTCGCGCCGGACAACCTGGTGGTCGCCGAACCGGCCAGCAAGGTCGACCTCACCGTCTACGGCAACTCCTACGCGCAGATTCAAGAGTCGCGCACGGTGAAGCTGAAGGCGGGCAAGAACCGCGTGCAACTGAACGGCATCGCCCAGCGGTACCGTCAGGACAGCCTGCGCATCATCGAAGCGCACGGTCCCGCCAAGCTGGCGTACCTGGGCGCCAACTACCAGCCCGCCAACCTGACCACCGAACGCCTCCTGGCGCTCTCGGTCGGCAAGGAGATCACAGCTCGCCGGTTCACGACCGACGGACTGCAGGCCGTGACCGGGACGCTGCAGAGCGTCAACGGCAACTCGCTGGTGCTCACGGCCGGAGGCAAGACCGAACTGGTCTCCGCCGCCGACGTGACGCTTTTGACCACGCCTGAAGGTCTCTCGAACACGGCTTCGCTCGTGGTCGATGTGACCGTCACCACCGCCGGTGCCTACACGCTCGACTTCATCTACGAGACCGAAGGCATCACATGGTCAGCGAAGCACACGCTCGTCTACGACGACACCACCTCGACCGTGAAGAGCTGGGAGACCAGCGTGTTCCTCGTCAACGAGAGCGGCACCAACTTCAAGAACGCCACGCTGCGTTTGCTCTCGGGCGCCGTGGCTGGTGACGAAGGCGGTCCCGGTGGGATGTACGAGCGCGCTGCCGCGGCTCGGGTCCAATCGCTCGCGGACGGTGCGGCCACCGTCGAAAACGTCGGTGACCAGAAGGTCTTCGAGATTCCCGGCACCGTGGATCTGGGCGCCGGTCAGTCTCGCCAGATCCCGCTCTTCACGGGCAACGACGTGCCGGTCAAGCAAGCTTACGCGGTGGGCAATGCGTCCAGCCGCTACGGCTACACGACCGACCGCAAGCAGAACGCCACCATCCGTCTGACGGTGGAAAACTGCGACAAGTACCACCTCGGCAAGCCGCTGCCCGCGGGCTCCGTCAAGGTCTACCAGTTCAACTCTGCCAAGAAACTGCAACTGGTGGGCTCGACGCATGTCTCCGACAAGGCCACCGACGAAATCTTCGACCTCAACATCGGCACGTCTTCCGACGTGAAGTGGGAGTTGAAGTACGTCGGCGCCAAAGACGTCGAAGACGCCAGCGCAACGCAACAGGGCACTCGTCCCAACGGCGTAGCCCCGCAGCAGGACAACACTCCCAAGTTCGAGGACCGCACCTACGAACTGGTGGTGTACAACTACAAGACCGATCGGGGCGTCACCGCCAAGATCGAAATGCAGGTTCCGGCCAAGCAAGAGCTGGAGCCGTTCTGGAGCCGCCCGCGCGCTGACCGTGCGGAAGCCTCCGTCGACGTCGCGAAGAGCGACAAGAAGTCGGTGCGCATTACGGTGCGCGTCCAGGTGCGCTAACCCGCGCCCGCAACACCGATGAACGGCGCCCCGCGTCGCTCATCCGGGTGCTCTGACGAAACGGCTGACTGACGAGAACGGACATCGCGTCCGCGTCACCAACCGGCACAGTCAAGCACCGACGCCTCCGGACGGCCCTTTGCGCCCGGAGGCGTTTTTTGATTTCTCTTAGCTTCTATCTGCCGTAGTATTCTAACGACAAAAGAAACCGCGCCGGAGCGGCGGCACCATCCATGGTGCACACCGTTCTGGCGACAGTTTCTTGCCTGGTCACTTCTCGTCGCGGGTGTACTTGAAGTAAGCCCAGGCGCCCGTCAGCACCACGATGGCAGCACCGAGGAAGCTGAGGAAGCGCAGCACATCGCTGGCTCCGCGCATGTCCAACCAGAGCAGCTTGCCGATCAGCGCGATGCACAGCAAGAGCCCGGCGGAACGCACGAAGTACTCACGGAAGGCGAAGCCGATGACGAGCAACAGCGCCCCCTCCACCGCCCACGCCACGGTCGTGCCCGTCAGCGAAAGCAGAGCAGGAGCCGTCACCGCCATGAGCACCGCCGGCAGCAGCGCGTACGCCTCACGCGCCACCGGGGTTTCCACCTCCGGGGCGGGCAGCTGTGCGCCGACCAACCCCGCCTGCGCATCGGTCACCGTCAGGAAACGGTAACCGAGCCCGACCAGAACGAGCAGCGCGGCGACGCCGCCGTTAGCCAGCCAGGTCCAGGCGACTTCGTTGGCGAAAGCGCTGCCAATCCCGAACAGCGCGATGCCGAAGCCGATTGCTCCGAGATAGCGCAGCACCTTGACGCGCAGCAGCAGCCCTGCCACCGCCAGCAGTGCCGCCTGCACTGCCAGTTGCAGCACCGGCAGCATCCGATCAGCGTGATGCACACAGAGCGTGAACCCGTACATCAACACCGCGGTGGCGATGAAGTACGCTTCCGCTCGCGTTTGCACCTGGGCGTCAGATGCCTGTCCGAGCCGGTAGATCAACCCGGCGCCCAGCCCGATCGCAGCCAGCAAAGCCACGACGGGCAGACCGACCTCAGCGAAGCCGGTCAGGGCGACCAGCACCGCACCGACGAAGAACGCAAACGCTCCATTGGCAAACACCTGCCGCGGTGGCAGGAAGCTAACCGCCAGAAGCGCCAGCGCTTGCAGCCCCCAGACCAGGGGCAGCCACGCCGTCGGCACGTCCAGGAAGCCAACCACGCCGGTAAGCGCCAGCGCCGCGCACAGGTAACCGTGCCCGAACCACTGCTCGCTCTCGCGCCGCTCGAACCGCGCCAGCTGGTAGAGCCCGTAACAGCCGGCAAAGACGCCCGCCGCCACCAGCCCAATCAGTGAACGCGCCGGAATCGCCCAGCCGAGGAATTCAAACGCGCGCTCCGACGAGAACTCGAAGATCGCCAGGTGCCCCACGCAGAGCGCCGACAGCACCGCCGCGAAGTAACGCAACACCGGCATGCCGGTGCGCATTCCAATCGCCGTCAGCGCCGCCGCCTCCAGGAGCCAGACCGCCGCCACAGCCTGTCCATCCAGCTTGAGCGGGACGCAGGCAGTGACGAACTGCAGTCCCAGCACCAGCACTACGGACGAAACCAGCTTGTCGCGCCGGTTATAGAGAGGCACGGACAGCAGGTAGGCAATGCCGACGCCGAGGAGAAACACCCAGCGCAGCTCGGGGAACACTGACCCCATCTGGAACATCGTCGGAACGATGAACGCGGCGGCATTGGCGATGGTCACACCGATGATGGTGCCGCGCCGCGTGTTGCCGGCTTCGTCGCCGCCACTGAGCAGGAAGCCGACCAGGTTGAAAGCCACCCAGTAGACGGCGAGGAACGCCGCGCAGAGCGTCAGACCGGCAGTGGCCGTGGCGGTCGATGCCATCACCTGCGGCTGGGTGAAGATAAGAAACGTCGCGTACGACGCCGCCGCGCCCACCGCGTAGACGGTGTACCAGCGCATGCGCACCGTGGACAGCACCAGTCCCGTGAGAATGATCGCCGACG
This sequence comes from Candidatus Obscuribacterales bacterium, assembly GCA_046328035.1. GTDB lineage: Bacteria > Cyanobacteriota > Vampirovibrionia > Obscuribacterales > Obscuribacteraceae > JBGASG01. The sequence continues at coordinate 123,560 of JAXLXI010000017.1, forward strand.
CCGCCACGGAGAAGTAGCTCACTGGGCTCAGCGAGAGCGTCACAAAGGACAGCACCACCGACAGAAGCGCGATCGGCTCGCTGCGCCGCCAGACAGCGTGCAGACCGGCAGCCAGCGCCAGCGTCAGCATGGCAATCGAGCTGGGCAACGGGTCCGCCAGAACCCGCAGGCTCTCGATGTGATGTGCGGCGTAGAACATGAACTGGCCGACGGCGTAACCGACGGCGACGAGCGCCTGGCTCCACCAGCCGATCTTTTCGTCGCGCGACCAGCGGTCGCCGAAGAAGATCAGCCCGGCAGCGGTCAAGCCGAGCGCCGCCAGCTTGATCTCGGCACCGATGTACGAGTAGGCGAGCATGGCGCCCCAGACAAGGGCGATGGCGAGCAGCAGCGCGCCGCCGGTGGCCATGCCGTACTTGCCGAACCACTTCTCGAATGCCAACCAGGCATCGCGGATGGAAGTGTCGGGCACGCGCGGCTGGTCGCCAGGGGCATCGCCGCCATCCGGGGTTGACACCGGCGGCGGTGGCGCCGGCAACGGGGTTGGCTTGGGGGCGGGTGAGTGAGTGCCGAGCTGGCGCTCGACGCCTCCCACACGCCTTTGCAGATCAGCGACTGCCGTCTCCAGCTGCTGGAGGCGGTCGTCAGAGTTCGAAGGCATAACTAGGTCTCCCAACGGTTCATTGCTCCACGGGTTGCCCTGACTGGCTCACACAGCCAGTTTCAGGAACGCGCGCCACACCGCCCCGACCGCATGGCCGGTTTGATGTTTCTGGCGAAGTCAAAAGACTGTCTTTCTGAGACGTGTTGCGCTGGGCTGTGGGAGCAAATGAACGGCCTGTAGCCTAAACCAGTTCATCCACCCCCGTGCAAGCGCAAGAAACAGACGTATACGAAAAAAAGTGGCTTATCTGATCTCTAAATAATGCTGATTCAGAACTGACCACCTTGGCGACGCTTGCGAGAGCGGACGCAAGCGTCGCCGTGGTGCAGACATAGTAACGGGGGCGCCTTACAGGCGCGTGATGTAGTAGGAAATGTCACTCGGCAGCACCGACGAATACCCGCCGTACGGAGAACCACCGTAGTAGGTGATCGGGTAGTAACCCGAAACACCATCCCAGCCGTACGTTTTGAAGTTCGGGTAGGTGCCGAAGTAGTACACGGTAAATCCGTTTGGCATGGACGCGTACGAAGGCGCGCTGTAACTCGGGTACACGTACGAAGGATACGAGCTGTAAGCCCCGTAGCTGTAGGTCGAGTAGCTGTAGCTCGGGTACACGTACGATGAATACGTGCTGTACGGCGAGTAACCGTACGGCGAGCTGACCTGCGCCACGGGGCTCCAGCGCAGGAATGTCTTCGCCGTGCCGGCACCGCCGGCGGCACCATCGGCGACGGTCACGTAGGCATAGTAGTCACCGGCCGCCAATCCGGAAACTACATAGTTAGCGGTTTTGCGCAGCCCATCGACAGTCGCCGCGCCGGTCTTCACCACCTGCCCGTTGAGAGTCTGGATCACATAACTGGCCGTCCACGCATCCGGACCCGGATCGGTAAACCCGGCGCTGATGGTCGCTGTCCGCGACACTTGCGGGTTTGTCGGCGCGAAGTTGATGGCAACCAGCGGCGCCGTGACCACGGGCGTCACATTGCGCACTTTCACATCGAAGGGCAAGGTGGTCGAGAGTCCTGTGCTGTCCGTTGCCGTCACCAGTCCGTGGTAGGCACCGCCGGTCTGGCTCAACGAATCCTGCAAGTACTGCCGGGTGACGCTGAAGGCAATGCCCGAAGGCAGGTTGGTGAACGCCAGATCGGGGCTGCCGTTGCCAAACTGGATACGCACCTGCAGCGGTCCCCCGTCGACGTCGGACAGTGAACAGTTGAAACCGTACGTTCCTCCCTCGTCAATGGTGCCGCCGACTGGCGCCACCACCACCGGTGCGTGCGGCGCTCCCACCGCCGGCAAAACATTCGCGCTCGCAGTTGTCGGCTGGCTAACGGAAGTGACAGATGGAGTAGCGAGCGCGACGGACGGAGTAATGGACCCTACTTGAGCCGGAACAGAACCAAGGCTGGGCGAAGGTACGATGGACACCTTCGGCAGCGGGGTGAATACCGCGCTTACGCTCGGCACGTCGCGCCGTTCCAGGAGTTCCACGAAAAGCCGCCCGCGAAGATTCAGTTTCTTCATCTGAGAAACCCTCATAAGCCGCCAACAAGTTGCTGAGCCTGGACCATCCCGTTTCCCAACGAGGGAAGGTCTGGAACTGGCGGTAGTCGCGAAGCAATGTCTGCGACGGATTCAGCGCACCTGCTGGACGGCAATGGAATGGAATGCCCGCACCCTACAAAACCGGCGCCGCGCGGACAACCCAATGTGGTGCCACGGGTGCGTAAAAATCCCCATTGCACGCACAATCAGTCTCGTGCCAATTCAGTCACCGTGCGAAACCACGACAGTGACTGTGTTTCCGCACGGTGTTAACTTGATTGCACACGCAATCAACTCGGTGCAAACCACAACTGACACATTGCGCCCAGACACCGTTGCCCACCAACACTGCGCAATTCTCATTGGCATCGTCTGGCGCTGATCAGATGGTAGAGCGGCGTATCGAATGATTCCTCCGCATGCTGCGCGATCAAGTATTCATTTACGAGTGCAGCGGCTTCGGGAGCCAGATTCTGCAGGATGTACTGACCCACCCAGACAGCCACACTCGAGTGCTTGCGCAACGTGCAGACAAAGCCTCGTTCCTCGAGTCTTTTCATTACCCAACCTGAGTCGGGCAGTTCCCATTCGACGTGCTGGCGAATCAGACTATTTCCGGTCAATCGGAGAACCAGTTCCTGAGCCGACCGGCTTTCGCTGGCGGGATAGTTGAGCACCAGCACCTCCGAGCTCACACGAGCGCATTCTTCAAGAACTAGCGCGCGTCGCGACGGTTCGATATGCTCGATTAAATCGACAGCCACAACGCACTGATATGCATGGTCGGCAACAGGGATCTCCGCGGCGTTGCCGCCGGTGGTTTCGGGGTCGAGGAGATGAAATTTTGCCGCATCGACAAAAAGCGCCAACGCGCCATCATAGCCACCGACATCGAGTAGCGAACGGAGTTTCACACCTGCGGATGCAATCTGATCTGCGACTGCCTTAAGTCGCACAAAGCGGTCCCACCCGAGTGACTGCCGCGCACGCCGATCGGTGACTCTGACGCCGTCGACGCCAGCAATTTCAGTTTCGAAAAACTCAGTACCTGGTACAGGTTTGATTGGAATTGAGCCGGTCATGTTTGACACAGAATTCGGTTCGCCAAGAATAACAAACATTCGCATCGGAGAACTATTTGATGCAGATTCAACTGGTGTCTTTTGCCGCGAGTCCGGCGATGAGCGGACAGAATTTTCCGCCGCATACGAAGCCGCTGCACAGCGAGATCTGGCAAAGTTTCAGGAGCCCGAGCCGGTCGCAATTCGCCGGCAGTGGAAGTTTTACGCCGCATGCGTTTGATGCAAGGCGTCACCACCGATGTCTCGCTGGAAGATGAATTGCAGCAAAAGAAAGCGGAGGCAATGGACCGTCTGCAAAAGCGCTCAGAGCTTATGCGCGAATTCCTGAAACATCTGGTGAGTTGCGACGGGAAACAGCAGTGGGCATCAGTCACTTAGTTGAACGACGCCAAGTTCTGGAACTCAGATTTACAGCCAGGCAGCGACCTTGAGGCGAGCGGAGCGATGAAACTGTGCGCAGTTGTGGAAAGCAACGGCGAGTGCGCGCCATACAGACTGACCACGACGCCGCCGATGCCGCGCGCAAAGCAGCCGAAATCCTGGGACGGTGAGCGGTTTCAGTCCTAGATTAGACGGCGCTTTACAGTCTTCTACACATTCCGCAAAGTAATAGCGGCAGGACCAAACACGTTGCAGGCTGCTGGTTTCGGCCACAGATGCAGCGGCTTGCGCGAGCGTTTCTCACAACAGCGCGACTCGCGTCGCTGTCCCTCACGAAAGGCACGCCAGTGAAGCTTTTGAGAGGCGAGGCGCCACCGGTCATAGCGCAAGCTCGCGCTCATGACAACCATCGCCTGAAAGCCGCCCCTGGAGCCATTCGGCCTGTTTAAGGTTGTAATCAGAAGACGATCTGTCTTAGGTTAAAGGCCTCTTCCATCCATTCCCCTCAGAACTAAAGGCCTCAACCGACTAACACGGTCCCCGGCACTTTAATCGACCCCCAAAGTCGAACTATGTTCGAGCGGAGTGATCTTGCTTGGACACTGAGTAGTGGATGGTTCCAACGGTGCTTGCGCTTAACGGTGCTTGCGCCAATTACATGTCGCTTTGTTAGAGCGACTCACCGCGAGGTAATACGCTATGACGCTCAACGTCTATTGCATTGCCGCTGCCGCATTCGGACTGTTGATGGGCTACATCTTTGCCTGGTCGACCCGTCGCAACGAACCGAACGGCACCGACATCGCGGGGATCCTTGGCATCGTTCTCGGTGGCACGGTTCTCCAGTTTCTCGACCGCCTCGGCGGCTGTGAGGAGAAGTTCGCCCTCTACCTCATCGGCCTCGTTGCCGGTTACGTCGTCTATCTGATTTTGCTCAAGGTCAACTATCCGCACGTGCGGAAGGCCTACGAGTCGAAATCGATGGAACCATCGCCGTTCTTCCCCTGGCTTGTCCGTGGCGCTTGCACCTGCAATCACCCCGACAAGACAGGCACTGCGGACGGTGGCGCCCCCAAAGCCGGAGGCTGACATGACCGTTCGGCAGGCAGAGGCTGGCACTTTCGTTCTCGGCATCGACGTGTCTCATCACCAGAACACAGTCGATTGGACGAAGGTGCGCCAGGCGGGCTATGAGTTCGCCTTCTTCAAGGCTACCGAAGGCGGCGATTACATCGACGCCGAGTTTCGCACCAACTGGGGTGCGGCGCGCAGAGCAGGCATGCTGCGCGGAGCCTATCACTTCTTCCGGCCGAAGACGGCAGTGAGCACGCAAGTGGACAACTTCGTGCGCGCTGTCGGCGCGATCACCTCCGGTGATCTGCCGCCCGTTCTCGATATCGAAGACGCCTCCCTCTGGAAAGGCATCGACAAGAAACGGGCCGTCGCCATGGTTCTCGAATGGCTTACCGCCGTGGAAAGCCGTTTGGGAATCAGGCCGATCGTCTACCTGAGCCCGTCTTTTGCGCGGGAAATTCTCGAAGTCGACAATCGTTTGGCCGCGTATCCGCTCTGGATCGCGAACTACAACGTCGCCACGCCCAGCGTCCCCTCCCCGTGGACACGCTGGACGTTCTGGCAGTACTCCGAGACTGGCACCGTTCCCGGCATCGAAAACAAAGAAGTCGATCTCAACCGGTTCAACGGTACTCGCGCTCAACTCGACTCGATCACGAAGAGCGTCCGCGCCCTGCGCACTGTGCGCCGGCGGCTGTGGGACATCGTGCTCTCCTGGTTCGAGTGGTAACGGGCCACCTGAGGTGCAGCGGGAGGGACACTTGTGTCCCCTCCCCGCTGTCCTCTTTTTCTTTTTCATACTATTTCCTATAATACGACGACGGCTACAATGATTTTGGGACGACCTTTGCCTAGCCGGACTGTTTACTCGATCGGGGAACCCCGTTTCGGGGTGTCGATCTTGGTGCAATCGTCAACACTATCGACTCAGATACGGCAGGACTAGCCTGCGCGGCGCATATCTGGCGAGCAGACCTTGTTCGGAAAATCTGTGCCGAAACTGCTTTTTTCCGCAGTGTTTTCACAAAAGAAGAGTTCCCCCAATAGTACTGTGCTACGCCTCATTTGTCAGAGCGCATCCAGCAGAATCCGGAGAAATACCAGTCCAGTTCAACACGGGGCTTGGTAGCATATTTCTAGCAGGTTTTAGGTTCCTTCTTATGAAATTTGACTATTTCCAGGTTGGCGTGGTCGTAGCCGTTGCTGGGCTCCTGATGCAGCAGTCCGGGGCGCAAACTCTTCCGCTCGATCAGCGTGAGTCCAAGTTGAGACAGTCCATACGTCCTAAACAAAGGCAATCCCTGGAATCGGTTGATCAGCAATTGTCCCGAGACGAGCTGGAATTTCTGGATACCTCAGTCAAGGAGCGCGTTGATTCAATAGACAACGCTCTCAAGCTTTCTAATGCACATAGAAAGAACGATCTTGTCCGACCATGTACGCGTCCTGATCTCTTCATCGTTAAGAAAACGTATCTCCGATACAAAACGAGCATCCGTGATTACCTTTCGTTCGTTGAGAACCGAACCGAATTTGCTAACGCGTCAGAAGACAAGCTGAAAGCGAATTGGGATTATTTAGCGAATGAAGCCATGTCAAATCGAGGAGAGCTAACCATGCTCCTAGGTGCTAAACACATGGAAAGATTAGACACTGAAATTCTGCCCGCTGGCTCCAGGCTTGTTAGTGACTTCAGAAAGGCACATCCCTACGCATCCGGCAAGAGAAAATCCGAGGCGAGGTGAACCATCCCTCGCCTCGGCAAATAGTTGTGGCTTTGGACAAACCTCGAACAAGGTCCTCCGCCACTCGGCGTTAAGGAACCAACGCTTGATGCTTGTTAGCCTGCAGCGACAACGGAGTTGTCACCGAGCTGAATACGCTCCTTGGGTTCGCCATTTTTATCCTGCTTTCGCTTAGACTCGGAGGGCAAAAAATTGACGCTCGGACGGAAGGGAAACTGGACCTTCGAAAGAGGAGTATGCTTTAGCAACTGAAGGAGACTTACGACAATGCGGTTTTCTTACAAGATGGGTTTGATAGGTATCGCTGGATTGATGTCTTTCCAGGCAAGCTCTGCCAGCAGCATATCGGATGGCAAAAGCAAGTCATCAGGGTTTACGGTACGCGATGAAATCGCGGTGCCGGAGATATATGGAGAAGGAGCGAAACTTTACCGGGTGTCAGTTAGCCCCAGCACCACTCCGTTGCTTCGTTTGGTTATCGATAGGAATGGTGTCGCCTATGTCGGGCGGCTTTTTCCTGAAAAGAAGTGTGAAACATTAGTAGGTGTTTCTAAAAGCGAAATGCGTTGCGTTTTTGGAACTCCGTTCAGCTCTACGAAAACAACCGATAGGTTTAATCTTACCGGATGGTGTGAGAAGTGGTCGGGGAAATCGTATGAGAAGAAGTGGGATAACTTCCGTCTGGAGATCCAGTACCGTGACGATTGTTGCTATCGATATGTTATCACTGGCCCGGGCATCGCAAAGTAAACTCGGGAGAAGGATTGAGCCGAACCAATCCCTCTCCCGAGTTTACTTGAACCACACTTTCACGATTTGATGTGGTTCTGTGGAAGGTTTATGGCGTATTGCTATTGGCAAGAACCAGCCAGGGATCAGCTTGCGCGAGGGCTGGGAAAGAAGAGATGTGCTGACGATATTCTGCAGAGCGGCTCTGTAGGCTGAGAGTCACAATCGGGCCGATTTGTGGCGGTGGCGAATGTGGTGTCACATAGTCGGGTAAGGGGACATGCATCGCTGCAGTCCCCTCCCCTAAGAACCGCCCGTGCGAGTTTCCCCGCAAACGGCTCAAGCACTCGTCTCAAGAGTGCATTTGCGAAGTGCCACCGGTGTCTCCTCTGAGTCCCGACGACTGACTTTCCTGGCGGACCAGTAGTCTATC
>JAXLXI010000018.1:0-112975 GCA_046328035.1 Candidatus Obscuribacterales bacterium
CATTTCGCTAAGTCTGCCCAGCATGCCTTCTAAGAACAGAAGCTCCGAGACGGCGCGTTGCGCTATTTGCGATTGCTCTTTTCCTTTTGCGGTTTTCGATTTTTGCCACGCGCTGTCCAGTTGCTCAAGCGCTTCGGTTATGTAGCCGGTCTGGCGGCGCAGCAATCCAACATTCAGTGCCAGCGCCGCATTCCAACGCGAATTCGGATATTGTTTCATGAATGATGTAATCGCAGAGACATCTTCCGGGTCGTCTTTGGCTTTGAACGCAATCAGCGCTTTCGCCAGGGCGGCATTCTCTCCGGCCACTAATGCACCGCTCATGGGCACCAGTGGTTCGGAGAAGGACCTCGATCTAAAAATTTCGGCATCAGTAGGAGCTGGTGACAGTACAAATTGATGTTTGCGCGCAGTCGACAGGGAAGCTCGTTCCTGGGCGCTGACAGCGCCAATAGGATTGTGAGGCATCTTCTTTGGTGCATGTCCGTGCGGCGCTCGCCTCATCAGATGAACCGGCTCGGCTGCCATTACCGGCAATACCGCCTGGGTGAAAACAACCAGGATTGACATAAGGCTGCTCATGCCTTTTTTCAGAGTCTGGTTATTCTTGGAAGTGCGAAACATAATTCTCCTGCTTTGTCAGTTTTACTGACCGATAACTGGGCGCTGCAAATTGATGACTGGTGCGGTGGTGCCACCAGCGGATGGTGCGGGGTACTTTTGGGCGTCTAAGGTGTATGAGGCCGTGACGACGCTGCTGGTCGAGACACCGACGACAGCTATAGCCTTGATCGTTTCGCTCCAGCGAATGGTCAGTGGTCCGGTGTATAAGGTGCTGCCGGTCGAAGGCGAACTTCCATCACGAGTAAAACGGATCTCGCCATCAAAAGGAATCGCGATTGCCACCTGATGCGGGGCGGAGAAGTTTGTGCCGCTGGGGACACTGAATACTGGGTTGCGTGGTGCTGCCTGTGCAGCCAAGCACACAAGTAGGAGGATTGCGCTCGCGACTACGAATATCCAAAGCACTTGTTCGAACCAATCGAACGAGCGCTGTCTAATTTGAGATCGGCACAGCTTATGGTGCTCTGGTGAAATGTGCAGCATTGTCTATCACACCTCCTGATAAGTGTGCATGCGTCTACTTGCGAGCTTAAGATCTCGCGCGGATTTAATGACTCAATGGGCACCAGAAGCGGTGCCTTTCACTATAGAGGGAAGATATGTGCTCGCTTCTTCATGGCTGAGCGTCGTGCTCTATACGTTTCGCGTCGCTCATTCCCCAGCGTCTTTCTGGTGGATGTTGCGGCGACATGGAAGCCTTGGGTTTCTTCTACTCCGGGACGTTGGGCAGGCAGGCAATCGCCTGTCGAACCAGTTCTATTAAAAGATATCCAGGACAGGCGTTTCGAAATTCAAGTTAGGTATTTGTGTGATCATTCGATTGAACCTTTTAATCTCTTGAACTTCTCGCCGCCTGCCTGGGCAAGGGATGCTTTGCGGATTCCAATTAGGTTATTGTCCACAAACGTCAAAAATTTCAAGACCCCCTCTGAAGTGTGTCGCTTGAAGTGCGGCTCCGTATGTGGTTGTCCGGCTGTGTGCCTGTAAGAACAGGGTAAGATACAGGACCTCGGCGATGAGTGCGTCAGCGAATATAGGATTTCTCTCAAGCTCCAAAAGCCAGTCTCCGTGGCATTGGAACGCCCTGTGAGGGGTCCACTCATTCTTGTGCTGACACTACCCTCGGTGCTGCCCTTCCTGAGCGATTTGCGTGGATATAGCGAAAACCCCTAATGTTACACAATTTGAAACTGTCCGGAGGAATTACCCTCGCCGCCAACCAATTTTACTGGGTCCTCTGGCGCTACCATCGGGTCGTTGTGACGAAATCATCACAAGTTTCCAACAGCGGTTTTTAACTTTTTCTGTGGACAACGACACCATAAGTGGTGCCGCTTGTCAACCGGCGTGAATCTGCTATGCTGTATTTGGAAACCCGTAAGTCGGCATTCAGGCTGACTTTCAGGAGGCAGCCGGTTCCAAGGTACACCGAGATGGTTGGCACAGAACCAGAGTCAGCACCCCCCGACGCCGAACCTGAGGAACACAGGGAATCGGAGCATGAGGAAGAGAATCCCGCCGCAGAGCGTCAATTCGCGGACGATAGCGAGAAACGGGGAGTCATCACCGAAACGACGGTCGACGAAATTGATCTAGTTAAGAAGGGAGATTCGACTGCCTTTGAATCCTTGCTCAACCGACACTCCGCGATAATCTCTCGATGTGCGCGAAGGTTCACACGCCCCAACCTGGGACTCGAGTTTTCCGACCTGTGTTCAGTGGGTAATGAAGCTCTTTGGGATGCTGCCAAGAAATTTGACCCCAGTAGAGAAGTTCGATTCTCAACATTCGCTACAACCCTCATCTTTCGCGGCATATATCGCTACGCGCGCAGAACTGGCGAACTATTGCATCGATCTGAGAGATGGAGGAAGATTGAAGAGCGAGTTGAAGCACTCGAATATGAGACCTACACTTTATCGGGACGAACACTGTCTGAAACGGAAGTTGCAGCCTTGCTCGATCTTACCGCTCAGGAAGTTTTGGAAGTAAGAAGTCTAAGGCGATGGATCGTATCCGGAGATCAAAAAGAGAGTGAGGACGATGCAGACGTTCCGTATGCGAATTTCCCTGACGATAACGATTCATTTGCGAAAGTCCAGGATAGGGATACGGTGAACTTCCTTCTCAAGGACCTCACTCCGCGCGAGCGCGATGTCCTCATTCTAAGACTTGATCTTCTTGGAGACGGCGAGCACACCTTGGACGAGATTGGAAAGAAGTGGAAGATAACCGCAGAGCGAGTCAGGCAGATTGAAGCAAAAGCCTATTCGAAGTTTCGTTCGAAGCGCATCTTGGACATGCTATACGGACCAGCGAGTGCTTCGGCGCCAAATCTCGCTTCACCGACTTCGCTGTAGATTGAACGGCTAGCACCAGCTTGCAAAACATGGTCGACGTTCAATCTGGAAGTGCGTCATGCTTTTGGCTTCGAAAGGGCGACAAGATCGCCCAGCGCGCCTCTGAACCGATTTACATCAACGTTGCCGGAGACGCCAGGAATTTGCCCTTTATCGCTAAATTGCCAGAAAGTCCACTTCGACCAGGGTGGCGGAATCAACGGATTGGGTTTCGATGTGTAGTGCGCAATCCAGAGTGGGTAACTGCTGAGTTCAGAATATTTAGCCGATTGCAGAACGTCTCGCGCGAAATAAAACCCGAGATACAAAATAGGTTTCGTGCCGAGTTCTTCCTCGACCATGCGCAGCCAGGTCAGAACCATATCCATTCTCTGGTGCGGTGCAATCGGAGTCCACTTGTTGCCTTCCAAGTCCAGGACGGCAGGAAGGTCGCCGGCACCGGCTGCTTGAAGCGTCGACAGGAAGTGCTTGGCTTGCAGGGCGGCGGGTTGCGTTGGGTCAAAGAAGTGGTAGGCACCACGGACGATTCCTTGGGATTTTGTTTCTGCCCAGTCGTGCTTAAAACGCGGGTTGACGTATTTGATTCCTTCGGTTGCCTTGATAAAGGCGAATGTAATGCCGCTAGCCTTGACCTTCGCCCACGAGACGTTTCCCTGCCAACTTGATGTATCGATCCCTTCCAGCATAAGTGCCACCAGTCCTGAAGTCGCACTTCCATCCTATCGCCTGGTGTCGGTTTGCGCTAGTCCCGGCACCGGTGACAGTGGCAGGCATTGTCTCCACCTGTGGTGCCCTTGACGGAATCGCCAAGTCGCACTATAACGGTAAGAGTGGCTCCAGAACTTAGCGGGAGTCGCTTCGGGAGAGGTCCGGACGGACCGTCGAACTATGGCATTCAGCAGTAATAATGATGATCATGATCTAGATCTATTTTGTTTGGCTACCAGGGATGGTGGCGTTAAGTGGACCATTGTCCAGCGGATGGACGGAGCGCTTTTTGATGTCGCGACCGTGGAGGGTTGCTCTCAACCTGTCGCTGCCTGGATCGTCGAATCCATGAATGAACTTCATCGGAGCGAACAAAGGTTTCTCGTCCGCCGGGCGCTCGCCGAGGCTTTCGATAAGCGCGACGAGCAGATGCGCCTTCAGAAATCTGAGAATCGGGTCCGCCGCGCCGAGCACGTGATCTGGTGCATCTACCAGATCGCGAGTGAACCCCAAAAGGCGGCCGAGGCGCAGTGGCAACCGGTGCTAAATGTGTTGCGTGCGTATTTCGAACGCTTCCGGGGGACGTAGGTACTAAGCGGATGATCGAGGATGATTTTTGAAATCGGACTAGTCTTATCAGGAACGGTCTCCGCCGGCCCATACACGGCGGGAGTCATCGACTATTTGATCGAGGCTCTAGATGCCTGGTACGAAGCGAAGCGCACCGGCTGCAGTGACATCCCAACGCATAATGTTCTCGTGCGAGTGGTCGTCGGCACATCAGGTGGTGCCATGACAGCCTCCCTATTGCCTGGCGCCCTTTATGGTGATTTCCAGCACTTCGCACAGCGAAGCTCAGCCTTAGTCACGAACAGCAATAATCGGCTCTACTGGAGTTGGGTCGAGGACATCGACATGACCGATTTGCTCCAGCGCTCCGACTTGAATGCGACTGAGAATGTATGTTCCGTGTTTGACAGTACGAAAATCGAAAACATCGTCGATCAGATCTTCGACGTCGATCGACTAGGCAAGGCGCGCCCCCAGCCCGATTGGTTGGACACAGAATTGGACATCTATATAATGGTGACCGACTTGACGGGCGTTCCGTATGCGATCGACATGAACGGCGCCGCGCTGGGCATGCGCTCGCACGGAAGTTTCTTGCATTTTGTTTTAAGCCCCAACTTGGCACCCCAATCTCCCAGACCGTACTGGCTCGCCGATACGATTTGGCTGAACACGGCGTTGCTCAGAGGCAGCTCGCCTGCAAGCAACTCGCAGGCAGGCAGACAGCTCAAGAATGCAGCCCTGGCATCTGGTGCATTTCCCATCGGCTTGAAGAGCCGCGATCTCACCGTGAGCCGGTCGCATTATTTCTCTCTACCGTGGATGGTGCCTGTCAGTCCCGAGGAAGGGTGCATCGTTGTCAGAACCATTCCGCCAGTCAAAGCCTGGCGCACGAGTGAAGCCGACTACACCTTCACCGCCGTGGATGGTGGCATCGTCAACAATTCAGCCGTGGAGTTTGCCCGGTTGTCGCTGCGCGGGTCCGGCATGGGGCGCAACCCCCGCTTCGCCGACCAAGCCGACAAGGCACTAATCATGATCACCCCCTTCGCCCGCCAGTCCTCGCCGGATGTCCGCCCGTCCGACATCTTCTCAATCGCCAAAGCGGTAGTCGTGGCAATGCTCGATCAGTCGCGGTTCAAGATAGACGAGCTGCGCCTTGCCCTGGATGAGGATGTGTACAGCCGGTTCATCATCTCGCCGAGTTACTCCGACCGGCGAGGTAACACTAGGCGTTGGCCGATTTATGGTGAACTGGTCGGCGCATTTGGTGCCTTCGTTCACAAGACGTTTCGGAAGCACGACTATTTGCTGGGGCGGAGGAACTGTCAGCAGTTTCTTCGAAACCATTTCGTCCTTCCCTCCAAGCACGCGTTGTTTGCCGGACTGTCTGAGGAGATGAAGCTGCGGCATGCGGCAGACGTCGACGAGGCGAATGGGCAGCCTCTTCTCCGGAGCTACACGCATAGCAGCCGTCCGGATGGGCCGAAGGAGGCTGATTACTTTGTGCAGGTGATACCGGTGATTAACCAAACCGAGGAACCCCTGCCCGCCGACTTCCGGGTCAACCCGTTGGCGGTCGTTAATTGGCAGGGACTGGAGCAAGCGATTGGACAGCGTCTCGATGCGGTGGTGCAAGCGCTCGTCAAACAAAAATTGGGTGGCGTGAAGAGCGCCCTGCTGCGCATGGTTTTGTGGGTGCCGCTAAGTGTGGTGCGCGCCCGGGTGGTAGCCACCATCATAAATTGGTTGAAACGCGAGTACTCGAAATTCGATCTCTGATGAAGTGAGTTTCGTGAGTATGATGATGTGAACTCGGGCATAGCCAGCCGCTCTTGACAGCGTGCGATGCTGGATCTATAACGAGGGTAGAGACTACTTGGACCAGCAATGTGAGTACACGCGACGATTTACCATATATCGATGACGAGCCGTTTTGTCTGGCTACCCAAACTGATGGCGCCAACTGGGAAGTCTTCATTATGACCGGGGATGACGTCTCCCTTGTTACTACGCTGGAAAACTGTCCGCAAGAATCCGCTGAGTGGATAGTAGACGCACTGAACCAAAGACATCAGGCGGAACAGCGTGTTGCCAGATATAGAGCACGTCCCTTGCCGTATTGGGGCGCATCTGTTTCATCGGAAAACGAGGATGGTTCTGAATGCGATACCACAGCCCTCATTGCCAAGCTATTTGATTTAGCGATTGCTTCCGGAATCGCAATAGATGGGGAATGGCGTGACGTAGTTGCGCAGGCCCATCAGTTTCTTACCGAGCATCCCTAATTTGCGCGAAGCTTTCTCTAACCAAGTTTGTTGGTCTCTGGGTGCCCCGCTCAATAGTTTTCGTTTGCGGACCAGATAGGCACGGTGTGACCGGGCGGGCCTTTGCAGGACCGCCCTGGAGAATATCCACGTTGGCAGTTGTACTTAGGCAAACCTCTGCACGCATGAGCGTGCGTTGCGCAATCTCGTTACACCTGATTAGTCGGTAGCTATCAACACCAATGTCCAAAGCAACTCGTGTTTCTCCAGGATACGAGAGAGTACTTTTCGCCTCTCCATGCTGCGAGGAGGCGTCACCGCGAGTCAGTCCCAATTTCAGGACCTTCGTGAGCCAAATTGACTCGCGGAGCCTCGTCGCACTTTCGAGGCGCGGCGAAAAGCCGCAGCTGATCACATGTGGGCAACGCGACTGCCAATTGAAATGGCACCTTCGCAAAACGAGGGCATTGTGTACCGGAAGGTGGTCAGCTTGCGTTGCACGAAGTGTGGGAAGCTGGAATTGTATGCGCGCTAAGCGTCACATCTCTATCAGTCTTCCGCAAATACAGAGGCAAGCCTGCCGAGTTCTTCATTGTCTAAGTAATTCGGGGTACCAGCGAAAATTCCGGTGACGTTGCGGAACGGTTTGCCGATATGCATCCCCGTATTATCAATCGTGAGATCGCGAATTTCTTTGTCGTGTGAAGAGCCGCGCATCTTCAACACAGTCAATCCCCGCCGCATCTCCCCGAACAGTTCGATGTATCTCAGCAAGATGATCGTGTCGGTAATCGTGGAGATGTGAGCTTCGGTGATCGACGTACCGCCCATGAGGCTTGGTGTCGTGGAAGTAAACACACCACAGATCTCAGCCGTCTTGATGTACGAAGTCAGCCCGATCACGAACTCGCGAAAACTTTTGAGCGTCCCAACTCGCTCGAGCGCCGACAAACTGTCGATGGCTACACGATGCGGTTTGAAGTCTCTGATCATGTTGTGGATATCGACCAGGTGTTCTTCCAGTCCTTTTACTTCCGGGTAAACGCAGTGCACTTTCAGCAGTCCGTCTCGTTCGAGTTTCTCAAAATCAAAGCCCCAGCCGCGGGCGTTCCTGAATAGCTGTTCCCGACTTTCTTCGAAGGCGAATAACAGACGACGCTCTTCTGCTTTGCCACCAGTCGCGAGGAATTGTGTAACCATCAAGGTTTTGCCGGTACCGGTGGCACCCGATACGAGCACCACGCTGTCTCGGAAGAAGCCTCCCCCGCTCATCTCATTTAAGTCTGGAACTCCCGTGCTGACTCTAGCATCAGAAGACTTCTGCTTAAGTTCGATTGCACTCAGTGGGTTGGCGATGATGCCTTCATCGCGAATGACGGTAAACGGGAACTCACCCTTACTGTGATCTGTTCCGCGTAGTTTGAGAATTTCGATTGTGCGTCGCCGCTTTTCGTTGTCCAGCGAATTGCGTAGAATCAACACGTTGTCTGTGACGAATTCTTCAACACCATGTCGAGAGATATCGCCATGGTCCGCGGTGCGCTCGACGGTGACGACGGAAGTAACGCCCATTTCCTTCAGTGCCTCCGTCAGGCGCAAAAGTTCGGAGCGAACCGCATCGATGTCGGTGAATTGTGCAAAGATGGCGCCCAGAGAATCAAGTGCGACTCGCTTTGCATTAACGGTTTTGACTGCGTATTCGATGCGCGCCACCAGAGCACCAAAGTCGTACTCTCCCATCACGGTGCTCTTTTCTCTGCTTCGCGGGGAAGCATCGACAAACAACCATTTCTTGTCACGCTCCCAGTCTGCGACCTGCCATCCGAAGCCAATGACGTTTTTTCGCAGGTCTTCCGGCTTCTCTTCAAACGTGACGAACACGCCACCTTCATCAAATTGACGGATGCCTTCCACGAGAAACTGTACAGCGAACACCGTCTTAGCACTTCCGGAGGTGCCCGCGACGAGAGTCGAGCGTCCTTTTGGCAATCCGCCACCAGTGATTGAATCAATGCCGGACATGCCGGTCTTAATTCGTTCAACGCCGATTGTGGCACTAGTCATCTGCAGGTTCCTCGTGGTTGATTTGATGCTGTGGTGCTTTTTTGAAAATCAAGTTTCGGTAGTAACTGACCAGGTAACCCATAAGCTCTAAAGCCATTAGCAGCGCGATGTCGGAGTACGCTTTAGCCTTTGCATTGGGAACGTTTTTCGATTTCGCTTTCAGCGCTGTGGCGAAAAGTTCGATGATGTCGCGCGGACCGGCTCTGGCGTCGCCAAGCGTTTTGGATACTTCGCTCAATTTCGCTGAAGCGCTTGCTGTGATTTTAAACGCTCTTTGGTCAAGAGATACGTCCATCAGTGAGGTGTATTCCGCCACGAGCCGGGCGAACAGTTCAGGATTGTCGCTTCGTACTGTTGAGCTGATTTCCTGAACTCGCGGGTTTCGCCGGGCAAACTTGGTTACTGCGTCTTCAATTAGGGCTGATAGGTTTGCGTCGTGCAGATCGGATCCCCTCAGGAATATCAGTGGCTGCTGCGCGCGCAGTGTGCACATAGCTTGCGAGTCTGCTCCATTGTCGTCTTGCTCTAGTCCATTAAGGCATACGACGGTGCACGTGAAATCAGAGCAACTCAACATTTTGAGTGCGAGGTCGATATCAGGAACGGCCTCGACTGTCGTCTCCGGTAACACGGACACCAGCGATCTGTAATCCTCAGGTCTGTCGTAGATGAATAGGATCTTCAGGTTGGTTCTCGCTTTAGGTCAGTATTAGGAGCACTGTCTTAAGATCGCTCAAGTCACCGATTACTTTTCGTTTGGGCTGGGGCTGGTCTCTAAGCAGTGTCGGGGTGGCGATGATTCTTTCGATCTCGGCTGCTTCCGGATGTGTCAGAACATCTATTACTTGATATTCGCAGTCTCCCAGTACTTTGACAATCACTTTCAAATTTTCTTGTGCCGCGCGCGACGCTCTTGAATCTCCAGAGATAAACAGCCGCAGTTTGAACTTGGTGTTGCCTGGCGCTGGATAGTCAGGGTCGGCAGGCGCGGGAGTGTCTTGTGATTCAGATCCCGGATTGGGGAGCAAGTCCAGAATTTTGCGGGCGAGGATCGTCGCGCCTGGAATTCTCTCGAGTGCACCATCGCGCACAGCGCGAAACAGCCAGGGCTTTCGTTCGCTGATCTCCGCAGTCGGACGGTCTGCGCGAGACGCCAGCCACAATGCCTCCTGAATCAGAAGATTGATTTCCGGGTCTGCGGTCCGGAATGGTATCAGAAGATTTTTTAGTAACTCCAGGGATTCGAGAAGCTCACGACGACGATTGGGTTGTGGCTTCAGTCTTTGTGCCTGATGTTCGGTTCGCTCCCAGCTGTCCATAAATGCACCAACACGTGCCGGAGTTTCGCCTGAAACGGGGGTTTCTGTCGAAATCTGGCGATAGCAATTTCAGCTAAGACCAAAGACGAGTAATTAAAGTTCCTTGCGCTGTGGTCAATATGCTACCGGCGACACGCGCTCACGCAGTCTACCACTCATTTCTACGAATTACATATAATTTCGCTGACTATGAGCAGAGTCGAAGAAACGCTTCCAGCGCCGACGTGTCGGAAACCATGCCGATGAAGCTCTCACGCGGGAGCGGCGCTTTTCTAACTAGCGTCGGCACGGCAATCACGTTTTCTTTCTCGGCTTCTTCGGGATGCTGGCAAACATCAATTACGGACAAATCAGCACCTGGAGGCATCAATTTGCGCACAGTCGAAGCCACGTGCTGTGTCTGTGGTGTCACAAATAGAATCAGGTTGCATTTAGCCATATGTCCATCCACTCAGGCGCTTGGACGCAATCCTATCGATTTGCCGCCGACTCAACCGAGGTCAATTTGTGCCAGATTCTCAACTGACATAGCCTGTCTGGCAGTTCTGTACCGGTCGCCTGATTCATCGTGTTGGGAGTCACTGCGTCCGAAGATCGATGGATCAACCGAACTCGCTAAACTCCTGCTAAACATAGACCTTACTTTGCCTATCCTAAGCTTGACATGACTCCGGCGGTCAGTATCGGAAAACACCATTACCCACGGAATTTCCATGCATAGAAGCACGCGTATGCGTAGAGCTAGCTGAGATCTACGCAGCCGGACCGATGGAAGAAACCACCGCGATGTACTGTTTGTCATTGACGGTGCTTTAACGCGGGCGAAGGCGTGAGCGAGTGCCGCATGTTCCTCACCAGGTCGTCCAGTCGTCGCTGTTCTTCGTTGTTTCGATTTGCGGCAGCCTTGGCCATTTCGTCAGCGCTCACCTGCAAGCTGGAACCCTTCAATTCCAGTGCGACGCGAGTGACCATTTCTTGATCGCGTTTTGCGATCGCAGTCTCTAGTTCGAACAGCAAAGTTTCAGTGACATTGAGAAACGTCGCCAAAATCTGCCTGACCTCACCTGCATCAAAGTCCGATAGCAACTTGTCCTCGCTGATGGGCTTAAAGTCTGAGTCAGCGTCTTCCAGCAAGTGTTCAATCTTTTCCATGAGGGATTCCTTGCGAACTGGTTTTTGAATGAAGTCATTCATACCCGCCTTGATGCACTGAGATCGCGCCTCTTCAGGCAATGCGGTGACAGCGATGATGGGTACGCTTTTAGTTGTACCAAATTCCCGCGCTCTGATCGCCTGCGTGGCGGCATACCCATCCATGCCGGGCATGTTGATGTCCATCAGAATCAAGCTGAAGCGGCGACTTTCGAATGCCGCCAATGCTTCGAAGCCATTACAGGCAACTTCGTGTGCATAACCAAGTTTTGTCAAAAGGGCTTTCATCGCCAGCCGATTGACCGCATTGTCATCGACGACGAGAATCGGTAGAACACTGTTGTTGAGCATGCCGACTTGCTCCAGACGAGAAAGGGAAACGACCCAGGTATTGATTAGTATCCCATGGTTGTCATTATTTGTGGCTCAACAGTGGCGACGAATGTGGTGCTACGCGAAACTTAAAAGTCCACGAGTCCTTTGGTAAGCGAATCGGGCAGCCGTCGGTACGCGGGTCGCCATGGACCTTCCACTGTGTAGAAACCGATTCGCCAATTCAAAGGAACGTCATCTTCATCTGTGTGTTCGCAAACATCAAGTCCCGGAAAGCCTCCCCAGCGAAAACAGTATCGGAGGTATTTCACGAACGACAGTTCATGCCTTTCGAAGCGAACTGCGGGATCGAGTGCTTCTTGCGCAGTCGGAGAAGGCAGTTGCACCGAGTACGACATGCCACCACTGATGTTTTGCTTGTGCAGGTAATCGGGGCTTAGGTAGAAATAAAATTCGTCGAACGGGTAGTCCGGATCTTCGCTGCATTCCTCGACTAGCCAAGTCAGTTCAGTAGCTGCTTCAACCTGGAGCGGGTCGAGCGCGATGAGCGAAACACCGTCCGCTTGTTCGAGAGTCACATCATCGCCATAGTTGTAATCTGCCTTCGGAATCAGTTTGATTGATCCGACGGTGCGATAAAAAACATCCAGCGACAATGGTAATGGTCCAAACTTCTCAGTCAGAAATTTGAGATCGTTCGCCGTGAGCGGTGCCGTTTCATCCGCGATCCACGCTCCGGATGCGCTCAACGTTTCTCGCAGGACTGCGGCGTTCTTTCGCACTCGCAACATCAGCGCTTCTGCAACCGCCTCTGCTTCCGTACGCAAGTCCGAGTCGGCGAGAACTTGTGGCGCCAAGGAGACCAGCTCGTCCCACGCGCCACACTCACCTGATTCATACCGCTGCAAATAACTCAAGAACGCACGCTCCGTCCGCGAAGTGTTTAAGGCATTTTAGCGTAAGATACCCACGAACCTGTCCGCCACTTGCCAATCGGTGCCAAACCAGCAAAGCTGAAATTAGGTTTTCGCATTGCGCGAGACGAGGATTCCGGCACGGGCATGATTTGGTTTTTCCTTCAAGCACCACAGGCGATTCATCGAGAAATTACAATGACATTGAAAATTTTTGACTGGTTCGTGGTCCGTCGATAAACATTGAGGGGAGATGCAGAGGAGTCGGAAAGCTCTCTGTGTCTTCGAGGTTCGCGCATGGCGTTTCAAATACGAGTTGATGGCGGTCGGCAATTTCCCGGATGACACCACCTTGACATTGTACGGCATTTTACCGTACAATAGCTGAAAGCAATCAGTCATCATCATGTGGAGATTTCAATTATGGCCACAAAGGACAAGAAAGGAGAACGAATCGAATCTCGTTTGTCTGCTGAGGCGAAACAGCAAATCGACTATGCTGCCGATTTGCAGGGTGTGAATAGATCCGACTTCGTGGTTGCGGCAGCTGTTGAAAAAGCTGCTGCTGTTATCGAGCAGCACAAGCTGATCAAGCTGTCCATCCAGGACAGCCAGGCTCTTGCGGAAGCAATCTTGAATCCTCCGAAGCCTAACGCAAAAGCGATTGCCGCCGCGCGTCGCTACAAGAAAATCATGGGCGCATAGTTGGCGAAGGATCAGCCATACACTATAGAGCTGTGGACGCCGCAACACGACGCCACACCTTTTTCGTCAGGAATGGCGACTATAGACAAATACATCAAGATCCAGGCTGCGCGCGAGATGCTTAACCACGTCTCAGTGGTATTCGTCCTAACGGAGAGAAATAAGGTTATCCGCGGGTATTATTCGCTGTCCGGTCTCAGCGTTCTGTTCGCTGAATTGCCTGATAAGGTTCAGAAGAAGCTACCAAAATATCCCCGTATGAGCGCTACCTTGTTAGGTCGTTTTGGAGTTGATAGAGCGTACAGCGCTCAGCTAAAAAGTCGATTGGGCGAGAAGCCTCGCCTAGGCGAGTTTCTGCTGATGGATGCCCAAAATAGAACATTGCAGGGTGCAACGACAGCAGCAGGCGCGGCTCTCATGATTATCGACGCGGAGCGTCCAACTGATGAGGAAATTGCAAACGGTGTCCGCGATCCACTCGGCTTTTACACTCAGTACGGTTTCGCACCATTCCCCGGGGCTGAACGCCGCATCTTCAAATTGACGCGCACAATTGAACAAGAATTCAGTGCGGCCGGACTAATCTAGATGGTCCGGACGCGATCGCCGGACTTCGCGGTCCGCCGCCGGAGTTTCCACCAACCCAACCAACCGGAGTTTCACGACGACCTATGCCATCAACCGGAGGGACCGACATTGCATTGCCCTGCCGGAACCGGATGATGACAATGACTCAGGCTAGGAGTGGCACGGTTATTATGGACAGTGTCTTAGAAGTAAGGACAGTTTCTTCTTCGGTGCCTTCTGGCTAAGTGTGCGAAGTTTCTGCAATAACGTATGAATTACCTCGTCTGGCCATCCCTGCCAGCGGAACTCATCCTCCATCTCTGCCCAGCTAGCCGCTGCGTCGTCCAACTCTGACTTGCTCAGGCTCGATAATCGATCAACAAGCTCGTCCGGTAATAGAAAGAGGCAAGATCCATGGGGACTTGCAAATATGGGGCGCTTCTTCAATTGACGCTTCCCAGGAATTTTCAAAATCTCGGTTAGAGTGATGAGTTTCTCGCAGATCCGTTCTGCTTCGCTCGGGTTCCCAATAACCAAGTCTGTAATTACACCCATATTCACCGAACTTCTTTAGTCTTCGTCTAACCATAGGTCGGATTGGTTCTGACCTCAACGCGAGGATTGCCGCTTGAGCGCAGCTGGCGCCGGTTTGCGCTTCGCAGCGGTCGTCTTCTTTCGTGGCGAGCCTGGTTTTGCTGCCGCCTTCTTCCAGGTTTTTGGAAGCAGGATCATTTTTTCTAGATTTGTGACGCGGGACTCCAAGCTTGGCTTGTCTTGCTCTTCCAGCGACAGCCGCTCACCAACCCAGCTCCGAAGCAGTTCACTGATGGACGTCTTTCTCTTCTCTGCAAGCGTGTAGAGTCGAAGTATCAAATCGGCATCAGCCCGAAACTGAACTACGCCTCGGTCAGCGACCCTTCTTGCGGCCTCGTCCTTTGCCTTTTGCATCTTTTCTTGTAGCTGTTTTTGATCCATCGAGCTGCCTCAGGTTCCGGCGTCCTCCAGCGAGTTCCAGTTATATTGCACGACATATTCTCGCCAGTTGTACTACAAGTGTAGTACGACTGGCGAGTCAGCGCAAGAACAAGATACTGCGGGGCAACTGGGGTAAGCGTCCCGAATCCGAAGTCCAGGTAGCTGCATGAGATAATGACACTTGGAATAGGGGCGATTGCGTATGAAACTGGCATTGGATCCACAAACCGTGAGATTGATAGACGAATATGTGAAGTCGGGTAGATTTGCTACCTGCGAAGAAGTTGTTACCGCTGCTCTCTTAGCTCTGGAGCAGCGAGAGGACTTCGGCGACTTTGCGGAGGCGGAGTTAGACGCGCTGGTGGCAGAAGGAGAGGTAGGCACCTCTGCCGAGCTCTTGGACGGAGACAGTGCAGCTTCCGCCCGCAGGGAGCGTCGCCGCAATAGGAAAACCTAGGAAGATGAGCGACGAAGATTTTACGCCGCAACCTAAACCGGAGACCGAACGGGGTGGTTCGGGTCGCAAGGGGAAGACCGCTGTTGGCACCGGTAATGGTGGCAGCTTCGATGACTTTCAGTATTGGCCATCTGGCGAGGGCGGATCTCCGTCGGCAAATCGCCCGAGTGTGGTGATTTATGATCGTAGCTTGTTGTTTAGGTTTGCCTTCGCTGCAATGCTTGAACCAGCCGCCTTGATAGTCAGTGACGTTGTCTCGGCTGACGCTCTTGTTGAATCTGCGTCGACTCGCCGCCCAGATCTTCTTCTGATGAGTTTCGATGACGAAGAATTGCACTTTATCGAACTGTGCCGCAGGCTGTCTGTCGATTTCTTCGGGGCATCGATCATAGTAGCTACCAATTCCTAT
This sequence comes from Candidatus Obscuribacterales bacterium, assembly GCA_046328035.1. Taxonomy (GTDB): domain Bacteria; phylum Cyanobacteriota; class Vampirovibrionia; order Obscuribacterales; family Obscuribacteraceae; genus JBGASG01. Next base: position 15,425 of record JAXLXI010000018.1, read on the forward strand.
CTTGCGACGAAGTACCACAACCAGTTGGTCCGGGCGGGCGTACTGGGAGTCTGTCTGAAATCCTCGGATTCGGACGTGTTTCTTGAAGCAGTTAGTACCACTAGCCGCAAGCGTCCGTACTGCGACCCGGCAATTGAACGTTTGATCAAACAATCACAGGCGATGCCTGTCGGCACGAATCTAACTGATAGAGAAATCGAGGTGTTGGTTCGACTCGATCTGCGCAACGACAAAATAGCTGAAGAACTCGGCATGAAATTGCGGACGGTCGAAAAATATATTGAATGCATTTTGGCAAAGCTCAAAGTGCCAACAAGAAGTGCGGCCGCACTCAAAGCGATCGAGTTAGGCTTAGTCTTGCTTCCCAAAGTTGAAAATCGAGAGCAGGAACAAGGAGAAGCCGTCCGCCGAGCGGAGAGCGCAATTGCAGAGTGGCTGAGGCAACGGCGGGCAATTGGGTAGTTATCGATTCTCCATCACGATGGCGGCTTGGCATGGACCGCCCGCTGCGTTGTATTCGAAAACCATTTCGAAGTCTTGGTCGTCAGATGTTTCGGATGGTAAGGACCTGAAGGGGGACGCTCGTTCGACTGCCTTCAGGGCTGCCTGATCTGCGCTTGACTTGCCTGACGATTTGGCGATCCGCAGGTGCGAAATTTCTCCCATCCTATGGATCTTGAAACGAACGATGATGCGTTTGTCTTCTTCGCCCGCTGGCGGAGACCAGCACCGTCGAATTCTACGCTCTAAATCTAAAAGGTATGAATCAAAGGCAACTGGCGCGTCGGGCTGAACGGAGTGTGAGCCCGCATCTGGTGTTCCGGAGACTGGCTTGCTGTGCGTATTTGAGAGAGCGAACGCTGCTTCAGCTCTGTCGGTGCGACCCAGTTTTGACCACATATCGGCGATGGCGGTCAGTGTTTTAGAAGTCTCTGTTGACCGGCTCTGGGCTTGCTCCACCAATAACTTCTGGGCCGCGTCCAAGAGGATTTCCGCATCCTCTAAATGACCGACGAGAATTGCGGCCTCGGCAATGGACATTGCGGATGATGGAGTGTTTTTACTTTGCTTCCAGTCAGCGTCTGATTTCCGAGCTTTGCTGAACCAGCTTTTTGCTTCTTCTGTCTTGCCGGTACGAGCGCATGTGCTCGCCAACCCTAAAAGGCATTCCATTATTTCGTACGATTCAACGAATCTGTAATTCTCCAGCAGCTCAAGCTCTTCTTTGTATAATTGCTCAACTCGGATGAAGTCGTTGTGTCGAATGTGGAATCCAATGAGTTGACGCAACGCCTGCAATGTGTGCCGACTGTACGGTTCTCGTCCTCTGGACACAGTGTATGCTTTCTCAAAAAGCTGCCGGGCCGTATCAATGTGCCGGATCCGTTCCAGGCTAGCCGCCTGGCTTGCGAGGGCTGCCGGGCTCTCTTCGGGAACCTCTGGCTCCATCCGTCCGCCAACCGCTGAAAGCTCATCTGCCTCAGCGGACTTGCCGATGGCGCGAAGGAAGGTCGCGTAATCTCTGATTATCTGCCACATAACGTGCGCTGACTCTGGATGTTGCCGCGAAATTTCTAGTGCTTCTCTGAATGCTGCATCGCAGTCCTCATTTTGCTGATTCCGTTGGTAGAAGTGGGCAAGTCGAGAGAGAGTAAAGGACAAGAGCAATTCGTCCGGTTTGGCGCACGCACGATGTGTGCTCAGAGCATTCTCCGCGAGGCGAATCGAAATTTCCACTTCGTTGCCGTCTGCGAACTGTGTCGCCGCGTACAAGATGACATGGATAACTCCCGATGCATCAATGTTGCGAATGCCTTGTGTACTTGACTCCCGGCAAATCGCCAGCGCGTGCTCAGCCATTTCTAACGCTTCCTGTTTCTTGCTTTCAAGAGCGTAAAAGTCTGTCAGGTGAGCAAAACTAGCTGCGACCGCGTAGCTGTTCTCGCCGTAAACAAAGCCTGCAGCATCTGAGGCTTGCTTCAGCAGCCGTTCGGCAGCTGCCGATTTCCCTCCTTCCCGCAGTCCTTTTATGATTGAGACGCGAGCTTCAAGCAGCGGACTAAAAGACGATTGCGCTGTCCAGCGATCTTTGAACACTGTGATCGCGTGGGCTGCATGTGTAATTGCTTCATCAGGAAGATTGCCCCGAATTTCTGCGGCGGCGACGGACAGCCACGCTCGATAGGCATCCAGTTGCTCAGATTTCTCGGCATCTTGAGCTGCACGAGTGCAAGCGGCTATGTGTTCGGTTATGCGCGACTGGCTTCCCAGCGTCAGTCCGTACATCGCGCGCGTAACTTTTCTGCCAATGTCGCTCTCTGCTGGAACCAATTGCGCCGCTCTCCGCAATAAATTCTCTGCATGAGCATGGTCGCCAGGTAGCAAATAACTCATCAATTCAAGGATGAGTGAGACAGTTTCATCAGCAGGAAAGTTTGGTGCCTGATCTGCGCATGCCAATGCTCTGGACAGTCTTGCGCGGAGCAGGTCCCGCCGTGCCGGATCGTGCTGGTGCTGCATAATGGAAAGAGGTGGCTGGTTGCGGCTCGTCCAGTACATTCTGGAGGCTGCGGCAAAGTTATTTTGCTTTTCAGCCAATTCCGCCTCCAGGAAGGTGAGACTCAATGGACTTGCGCCGCGCTCAGCATACTGGTTACTGGCTTTACTGAGTTCAGCCTGAGCTTGCGTCGTGTCACCCTGTTTCGCTAAGAGCTCTCCAAGTTTCCAACGTAGTAGGGCTGGTACCACGGTCTGGTTCCGTCTCTTGTCGTGCAACGATGAATACGGTATGCGCTCTATCGCATCGCGCAGAAGTGACTGCGCTTCCCCGTCGTGTCCGCATTGGCGCAAGGCGAAAGCGACATGCGTAATTTTTCGCGCAATTGCATATTGGGAGTTTCGGTCGAATGAGAGAGCATAGTTGATTGCCGATCTGGCTTCTTGGAGCTTCCCAAAATAAATGTGGACAATGCCCAGGTCAATAGGCAACATTGGACTTGTACTAGTCATCACCTCCAATTCATCTTGCAGGTTCTCGGACTTATAGAGCAGATATGAAGCGTGCTGCAAAAGCCGTTCCGCACGAAGATACTCACCGGCAAACAGATAACCGAGTGACCAGCGTCTCAGCCTCTCCGGAATCGTGTAAGAAGAAGCAAGCGCTTCGCTCCTCTGATCGAGGTCTCCAGAGGCTAGGGCTGCCTCCAGACGATCCCAGAATGTGCTAACCGGCAAATTCATCTCCGCCGAAAATACCGCGTACTCCGTGATAATTGGGAGTAGTGTCGAAGGCGGCTCGTTTTTGTCCCTGACGGCACTCTCAAGCCGATCGAGAAGTTCTCTTCCTTCTTCGAAATTGCCGGCGTCGAGCAGCTTTCTTGCGAACACGCACAGGCTGTTTAATAGCAAATTCGTCCGAGCTGCTGGTGTGTCTTCGTCGACTGGTGCCTCGTATAGTAAGAGCAAATTGAAGATGCTCGGCAGCGCTACGTCGAACTTCGCGGCCCAGACCATTCGTGATACATAGGCAATCTGCTGATAGACTTCATCTGTATCGTCAACCTTCTCAGTCGTGGCAGATAGCTCGATCCCGCGTAGTTCAATCGATTCGGAATGTTCTGCCTGCTCGCGACGGCATTGTTCGAGTGCGGCTGTTGGAACTTTCAACCGGGGCGAGGCTGTGCCAAGTGCGGCTCGCAGACGCGTTATGGCGCTGCGCAAGCTGATTTCTGCGGCGTCAAGGTCCCCTTTCGCGAGGTGCAGCTGTCCCAATTTTGTTTCGAGATCGCTAAGCGTCGGAAACCAGCTTGGGTTTTTCTCTAACTCCAGGCGGTCGGATGGGGTGAGTCTTGCCTCGTAAACGGACACGGCTTTCTGCAACTGTACGGTCGCCTGTGACAGATCACCAGCGCGCTGCCATATAGTCCCAAGTTGATAGAGCGCTTCGACTAGCGGCTGGTCTTTGCGCGATATTCGTTCAGATTCTGATCGTTTTTCCAGCTCCATAACAATGTCGGAGTAGATTTGGATCGAGTCATTGAATCTACCGCGCTCTGCGTAAAAGTCTGCAACCTCGCGGCGAATGGAGAAACGCCCCTTTTCCAGGTCAGCGACTTCGTCAAACAACCTTTCTGCTTCGCTGACTTTGCCAGACTTGATCAGCATGCGCGCGTAACGACTTAGCACGTCTGCCCTTGAGCCGGAATTCTCCCACGTGACGGGTTCCACGCTACCCAGCAGATAAGCGTAGATTGCTTCCGCTTCGTGGAATCGGCCTTTCCTTTCACAATGTTCTGCAAACCTGAAGAAGGCGTCACGTAGCCATATTGTTTTGGGGTTGGTGCGGCGCAACCTTTCGATGGCTTTCGATGCCGCTGCATCGGCTTCAACAATCCGCCCAACCCGGTCATAGTACGGAACCACAGTAAACAGCTGCACCGCCGATGTCATGGCGGACCTTTCGTGCCAATGCTCTCCACAAAGTAAAGCTGCATGCATCAGCCCAGTGGTATAGGGTTCCAGTTTTGTCAGGTCACGATGAGTTGAGTATTGGTCGGGAAAGTCGGACTCATCGAAGTTGTCGAGTTTTTCAGATGCTGCTAACATCGCAGGCACTGCATTCGGTGTCGCTGGACCCACACGTCTGAGTTCTCGCTCAAGGGTTAGATTTATGCTCAAATCGCGGGTGCTCAACAATTCCAGGGTCACCATCGACCCCAGAGGTCCTCGCATCAAACCTCGAACTTGATCAATTCTCATTCCCTTGATCGGTGTGCCATCAACGGACACAATGCGCAGCGGTTGGTCGATGCCGTCGGGCAGTTGCGCTGTGGATTGCGACAAGTCCAAGCAAATACCCCACCCCTTCTCGAAGCGGATGCGAACTTCTCCCAATCCTTGATGGCTCTGTTCTGTCATTTGCGTCAAAAAGAGATACGCCCAGGAGACCTCATCTTACCAATTCGCCTTCCTCGTTGATACGCGCTCCTGTGCCGGTCAAGTCAGCGTGCGAGGCCCGCACAATATCGGGCGTGCAGTGTGCGAAATTGGCATAACGCAAACTGGTGTATTCGAACTCCGTCCCACTGAGGATGGCGTATTGGAAATTCGCGTTGTCGCAGGAGGCTCCCCTGAAAAGGGTTTGTTGCAAGTCTGCTCGAGTGAAATTTGCGTTGTTACAGCAGGCGCTGTGAAAGGAAGTCTGTTGCAAGTCTGCTCTGGTGAAATTTGCTTCCCTACAATTCACACCGTCGAGCGTTGCCATGAGTAGATTGCCGTCGGAGAAGTCTGCGCCGGTACAGGCTGTCGACGGACTGACTTTGCAATTCTGCAACACTGCATTCTGAAATCTAGCACGGCTCAGTGTGCCACCCATGAAAGTAGATGCGCCTAGCTGTGCATTTGAGAAATTTGCACCACACAGATTTGTGTCAATGAAATGTGAACCGGTTAGTTGTGCTCCTGTGAAGTCCGCTAGCTCCAAGTCCAGCGATCGAAAAGTGCATCCCACCATTGCTGCGTTACGGAAGTCACCAGCGCGCAGAGATCGATGATCAGCCACCGCATTGTCAATTGCTGCTCTAACTGATGGAGCCCAGGGATCCCAGAGCACAACCTGATTCGTGTAACGATTGCGGATTAGTGTTCCAATATGCAAGTGGCTAACAATGTTTGGCCAGAAAAGTGCAATTGCTGCGGTGAACCCGATAAAGCACACTAGAACGCGTGACCAGATGTGTGGCTTGGAGGACAGAACGAAATGGAGAGGTGCGCCGGTCAGGAATGCGGTGAGGTCGTGTTCCACCTGCACAGCTGTTTGGTACCTGTCAGACGGCTCCCGCTGTATACATTTCCAAATCATGGATTGAAGTTCTAGCGGTGCTCCGGTTGCTTTCAAGCGAACTCTAAGTGATTGTCGATCCGGGCTGATTTGTTTTGCTATTGCTTCGACTGGGGTGCCTGATTCAAAAGCTTTGGTGCCGGTCAACATTTCAAACAATGTGCATCCAAGAGCGTAGATGTCTGAACGAGCGTCCACCGGTTTGCCGAGACACTGCTCGGGGCTCATGTAAGCTGGAGTTCCAACCATCCCGCCAAACTCAGTGATAGTTTCGCCCGTATAGCCGACCGCCTTTGAGATGCCGAAGTCAACCAATCGCACGTCGTTACTGTCGGCGATAATTACGTTGCTCGGTTTAAGATCGCGATGGATGACAGTTTGTGCGTGAGCCGCGGATAGTGCTCGGCAAATCTCCCGTCCAATCTGAGCGACCCGGTCAGGCGCAAACACACCCACACTATTGAGCCTATCGCGAATGGTATCACCTTGGACGAGATCCATGACGATGAATGGAATTCCTTCGCCAGTTTCGCCCATGTCGAGTATCGACACGATATTCGGATGCGATATCCGACGCAGAAGTTTTGCTTCCAGGTTGAAGCGGCGCAATGCCTCCTCGTTCGACAGCAGTTCTCTTTTGAAGAGCTTTAGGGCAACGTCTGCACCAGATGCGGTAGACGCCTTCCAGACATCCCCGCTTGAGCCATGGCCGATCAGGTCGATCAGCGTGTATTGGCTAGTTTCGCTATGAAAGGATGCGCCGACAGTATGGGTGACAAGGCGTTTAGACTCGCCGCCAACTGATTTTTCAAGCGTGCCGGACTTCTCAGTATGTGTCGAGTCGTCTTGCATAACTACCTCTGCCGGCGTGACAGCGCTGGGATGTGTGCATTATTCCCAATTCGTCTTGCTTCGTAAAGCCCCATAGAGTTACTCTGGTCATTCTATGTGCTCGTCAGCCCGCCTAATGTTTCGACGTCACTCGGAAAACCAGGTCGGGTGATCTTGCAGATCCCTTCACGCGATTATCGTTGTGGCTGAGCGATTTGACGAAGTCACCAGTCCTGGTGGCAGTAGCAGGAACTATCAGCGGCATGAAAGTCGGTAGCAAATTGCGCGAGACAAACTTATCCTGCTCAGGTGCAGGCATCAATCGTTCGATTCTGTGCCACCCGGCTAGGGCGAGAATGCCGGTTCCTTAGGTTCGGTTGATGGTGGAAAATTGAACGACCCGATGGTCCTCAACCAATTCTTACTCTTTGGACGCCAGAGCACCATGTTCGTTGTAATTGGTGCGAACTCGTGCCCGGTTTGTTCGTATTTGTTGCCGCCGATGAACGACCAACTAATGACGCGTTCATTAGCGAAGTTGATTTTGATGCCGTCGAAATATCCCACGCAACTCATGCAGGGAAAAGTGTAGATGTAGGAATCCGGGGCAGTTAGGGAGGGCGAAACCGTACCAGTCTCGGGCTCTCCAAGCAAGACTGCGACGCGATCCCGATGCATTCCAATCAAATCGTATTCATGCAGAAAGCGGTTGAACATTTCGACCTGCTTGACTGGACCGTCCCTGACCCTTCTGTCCAGCCAATACTGAGAGTCAAATGAACCATTGTCTGTAAGAATTACTTTTCTTTTGCGGTCATTTGGAAAAGGCATCGGCACTTGATAGTTTTTTAGCCATGGGAGGCGTGACCGCGGCACGGAGCCCGGATTGCGCGAAAGATTTGTCGACGTAGACGACCATGTCTTCAGGTCTACAATAAATCGCTTGCCATCGTTAGGATCGACGAAGGCAGAACCGGGTTCGAGAAATAGTATGGTACCTCGCAGCGCCGGCAGGAGAATGTTTCCTTTCAAATCGCACAGTCCCTGGCGGCAGCAAGAAGGTGCACGTGCAGAATCGTACTCCCGATAAACAAAAAGCAAAATCGTGTCAGATGCAAATTTGTCGAGAATCAGATCAGGATTTTGATCGCCTTTGTCTCCAAACGAAAAGATATTCAGTAACAGAGTTCCTTCTGGTAGCTCGTAGCTGAGTTCGACGCCGTCGCGATTGAAGAAATGTCGCTGGTCTCCAAAGAAGTATTTGTTCGACTTTTGGATCTCTGTCGCGAGGAAAATGCCGTGTCCGCAGTATTCGATGTCGGAATACTTTGCATCAAGTATGGTTCTACCGTTTTGATCCTCCAATCCAAAAAGATCGCCGCTGCAAAAGCGCATCGAGTTTTGATCGATGTCGCTCAGCACGCGCACCATTCCATACTTGAAGCGTTCAGAATCAGTCGCCCGTGCGTCACTGATGATTCCTCCGAAGAGGATAAGAAGGCTCAGGACATTGACGGTAATTTTAGTGACTTTCATCGCGAAGGAGGTTCTTCACCCTTGTTAAGTCAATGCCAAGCTGTAATGCCAAAGATTGTTCTGCGCTTAGAACCACTTGTTCGCTATCTTTCAGCCAAGTACGCGTAATCTCCGACTTGTCTCCATCCGCGATCGACTGTTTAAGCTCTCCTAGAATTCTTAGTTGCCAGACAATTGTTCTGACGTTGTGCTGAATCTGTTTGGCGTCGTGCAAGAGAACCTCGTGAATCTCATAAGCGGACTCACCCGCCTCTACGACCTTTGATGAATAGAGAAGGTCCTTCCTGTTCATGCCGATTCTCGCGCCAATCGTGGCACCCCCGCCAGCACCTATCAGCGCAGGTCTTGCCCACGGACCCCTGATGTCGTTAACACCGTATCCGCCTGTCGGTGAATAGTCTGGAACGGGGAAGTCGCCGACTAAAAACCCAATTGAGTTACGAGTGGAATTGTCTTGATCGCGGAGATCGCCTTCGAGCAGGCGATTTAGGCGCACGCGAATTGACTCCGGTTCGTTGGATACGTCGCGCTCCGATAGCAACTTCTGAATTTCAGGCTTGGCTAAATACCGATTCCAAAGCTGGATGAATGCTGCGTCCTCATCAGCAGCGATGCATGGCACACATGTTGCCACCAAAAAGAGGACCACGCCAATTAGCGGATCGCACGCTGCATGCTTTCTCCGCGCCTTTAAGGCGGTTCTTGGAAACCGCTTCGGGAAATCAGAAGGGGCACCGCACAAAGTCGTATCTTCTAAAAAAACCTAGCCGACAGCGAGATTTGAACTCGCGACCTGCTGTTTACGAAACAGCTGCTCTACCCCTGAGCTACGTCGGCGCAGTTTCCATTATACCGTGCCAGGCGGCGGGTTTCCAGCCTTTACGCGCTCCCTACACTCTTCTATAACATCGTCCGGAACCAGCTCCAGTGCCAGCCAAGCCATCGCGGGCACGACAATCAGGTCGTCCAGCCAGCCCATGGCGGGGAAAAAGTCCGGAACCAGGTCCACAGGCGACAGGGCGTACAAAATGGCGCCCCCGAACAGTGCCTTGGCAGCCAAGGGGGTCCGGGGGTGCTTCAGGATTGATCTATATAGATGGAGTTCCTCCTGAGCCTTCTTGGCAGCTCGCTGCACTTTTTGCCAGATTCCCACCGACTTCCCCGCGCTCCTGGGCGCGACGATTGGGAGGTGTTCTTCTGCCAGACCGTCAGGCGCCGGCAGTTTCCTCTCAGAATTGACGGCGCTCGCTGGCACAGGCAGCTGTCTGACCTGCTGGTCGCCCTGCGCGGCCGGTACTTGCCGCGATTCTGCTGTTCTCTTGCGCCGTCTGCGTGACGTCATGCTGGACATCCTCCAAGAAATCGCCCGGCTATATATGGTCCGGCTCGACACTCATAACGACTCTACGGAGCAGTCCGAGTTCCAACCCAAGTGATATCACTTCGCATTTTATGGCTGAGCTGCAACGACGTTTTGCACCTTTCCGAACACGGCTGAGTTGGCAAGTTATATACGGCGTATATCGACAGCCGGAGCGGCTTGCGGGGCAAATGGTTCAAGCGCTTAGTAACCAAATGTGGTGCCAAGACATAAGTGTTTATGCCGCTTTCGTATACGCAAAACGAAGATCATTAAAGGTCATTTGGGGTAGTGGTCGAACCTCGAGATCCGCGCTATTCTTACTTTCATCAACGGTGAGTCGTCGATTGAGAAATGCGACGCCTTTGAGCCGAGGAGCCGAGCGGAAACATCAGGTCAGCGCTGACCGGAAACACCAGCTATCGCGAGCTCGCCTTACGTGACGGACTGACTGAAGCGTTTGGAAATACTGAGCCCGAGCAACGGGCAGTCAGGCAGTAGCTTTAACACCACCGCGATTCAGTTCGGGTGGTGTTTTTGTTTGTGCGCGTGCGCGCAGCGTTTCTTCCCAGGTATGTTCTGTCGCAAGAAGTTGACACCGCCGGTGGTGCGGTAGTCAACATATCCGCGTTCGTTCTAACAAGCGCGCAATCGGTTTGTCGACAATACTTATATGCGCCGAATATCCAATCCTGGAGCCGCTTGTGCCGCAAATGGATCGAGCGCCTGTTAACCAAATGTGGTGTCAAAGAATAAGTGCTGATGCCATTCTCGTATACGCAAAACGCGGATCATTAAAGGTCCATTGGGGTACTTCACGAGCGTGGAGATACGCGCTATTCTTACTTTCATCAACGGTGAGTCGTCGATTGAGAAATGCGACGCCTTTGAGCCGAGGAGCCGAGCGGAAACATCAGGTCAGCGCTGACCGGAAACACCAGCTATCGCGAGCTCGCCTTACGTGACGGACTGACTGAAGCGTTTGGAAATACTGAGCCCGAGCAACGGGCAGTCAGGCAGTAGCATGAACACCACCGCGATTCAGTTCGGGTGGTGTTTTTGTTTGCGCGTGTACGCGCGGCGTTTCTTCCGACTACAGCTCTGCCAGCCGATCTTCGATCCATTCGAGGGTCTCGTCTTCGGGATCGGCGGTGCGATAGACAGCCGCCGCCTTCTCCAATATTTTGCGAGCTTCCTTCTTGCGACCCTGCATCTCCAGGCTGTAGCCCTGCCAGGTGAGCGCGCTGGCGTAGTCGCCGTTCTCTTTATTGAAAGTCTTCAGCAGCTTGTCCGCGTATTTTTCGTAGGCTATGGCTGCCTCGCTGTAGCGTTTCTGGTCCACCAGTTTGCGGGCTTCGTGGCAGGTGCAATCCGCATCTTCCTGAGCGGCTGCCGCCGACTGTGCGTGCGATTTCGAAACCCGGGTTTGCAGCTGCTGAGCAGGCACTGCCATCGCCAGTTTCGGCGCGGCGGCAGCAGACAGTTTGGGGCGCGGCGAACTCGTCGCCACCGCCAGCTTGAACCCGGACTCGGCGGACGACGCGGTCATCGCCGATAACGCACGCCGGCGTGCGGCAAGGGTAGCCCGCCCGGACATGCGTCGGCGCGAGGGGGACACGGCAGCCAGGTTGCCGGAGCGTCTGGCTGTGCGCGATCTCAGCGCCACGCGACTGCCCTTAACTTCCAGGTGCCCTTGCAGAGTTCTGCTGCTGTCGAAGGTCGCGGACAGCGGAATCAGTTTGCCGGGCTGCTGCTTCTCCTTCTCAGGAGCTGCCTCCGCAGCCGTCCAGCCGAGTGTCGCTGATAGCAAAAAACTGAGGGCGATGCCGGGCGTCAGGGATGTCTTCATGGGCGTTGCCAAGTTGGGCGGGCACTTCTATCGTACGTCCGGCGCCGGTTTCGGGTAGCCGGTCGAGTACTGTCGAGTTTCCCGGGTAAACCCTGATCTCAGATCCCCTCCCGAATGATATATGGATCGAATATGCGTTTGCCGATCGCGTTGCGCCGCAAATGGTTCCAGCGCTTAGTAACCACATGTGGTGCCAAGCAATAAGTGTTGATGCGCCTTTCGAATACGCGGAAATTAGATCATTAAAGGTCCATTGGGGTAGTGGCACGCTCCGGAATTACTTGCTATTCTTATATGCATAACCGGTGAGCAATTGATTGAGAAATGCAATTGCTTCGAGCCGAGGAGCCAAGCGGAAACACCAGGTCAGCGCTGACCGGAAACGACAGCTGTTGTGAGCTCGCCTTACGTGACGGACTGACTGAAGCGTTTGGAAATACTGAGCCCGAGCAACGGGCAGTCAGGCAGTAGCTTAAACACCACCGCGATTCAGTTCGGGTGGTGTTTTTGTTTGTGTTTACTGCGGTGTTCAGTGCGCGTCATCCGTATCCGCATCGTCACCCGTCGTATCCGCCGCATCTTTCGCATCTTCAAATTTGGTGAAGCGCTTGCCTTGCTGATTCGCGGCTGCTTCAACCAGTTGATGTTCCATGCTGGTTCGCGCTTCCTGCAAGAAACCAGGATCGACTTTCTGCATCTCAAGAAACGCTATCTTCCGCTTCATCAGTTTGTAGGCGCGCTTCAGGCGTTTCGTCTGGATAGCTCGAGCGAACAGCCAGTCGAAACTGGCTTGTGCAGAGTGACTCCGCCCTTTATCAATCGGTGCGGATTTGCCTTCGCAAAAATCAAGCGTCTCGCGACAGGCGCGATCGGCGGCGGTTTTGTCTTGCAGATATCCCGCCACCCGCCGCTCGCCATCGAGGGATAGGATCAAGCCCTCCTCGATTTTCAAAAGTTGCAAGCTGGACAGCGGCTGACTGCTGGACAAAATCGCGGTGCGCGCTTTCTTGAGATGTTCGGCTGAACTGCAATAGTAGTCGAGGGCTTTGCGCTGCAGTGCTTTGGAATTGTTGTCTCCTTCGTCCATCGCTACGAAGGCGATGTTGTAGTCGATGTGCCCCTGCGTATCTTCGTCAGTGACCAGATAACGTCGCAATCTCTGCAACTCAGCCAGCGTTTTGTTGGCGTCCTCATACTGCCCGAGCTTGGCGGCATCGGATGCCGATGTCATGAGGGCGTAGGCGCGCTGTCGCAGTTCGTTCGGCGACAGGTGTTCGTATGGCTCGCTGGCTGTAGTCGCGGTGTTGTGTGTGTTGGTTGATGCCAGGTACATCCCCGCCGCGGCGATAAAAACACCGACCGCGATTGTTCCAGTCACAAGCAATCGTTGCTTGCCCTTCTTTCCGTCCTGGCTGGCGATGCTGCGCGCCGGCAGTCGCGCGCGGCTTCCCGCCTCGGGATTGTCGGCATAGTTGCGCAGCTCTGCTGCGATTGCATCGAATGAGTCGTACCGCTCAGCCGGGTCTTTCTGCATGGCGCGCCAGATAATCGCCTCGATCGCGGGCGGCACCGCCAGCTGTTGAGGCAGCGGAGGTGGTTCTTGCGAAACCTGTTTCATCAAGATGGCGACTGGATTGTCGGCAGGAAACGGCTTCTGTCCCGAGAACACTTCGTAAGACTTCGCCGGTCCTGGTCAGCCGCTGCATGTCGTTGTCGCCTTGCAACTTGGCTAATCCAAAGTCGACCACTTTCACCGTTGCTGTCGAAAGCTTTTCTTCGCTCTTCACAACGATGACGTTGTCCGGCTTGAGATCACGATGCAGCACGTCGTTTTTGTGGGCGAAGGTCATCGCGTCGCAAATCTGCAACAACAGCGGCACCGCCTGCTCAGCTTTGAGCGGACCGCTGTCGGCAATTTGTTGTCCCAGCGAATGCCCTTCGACGAGTTCCATCGCCATGTAGACGATGCCGCGCCAGGAGCTGAACGCGTACACCGCCAGGATGTGCTTGTGCTGCAAGCCTGAGATGATGCGCGCCTCGCGCTGGAAGCGCACGACCGCCTCGTGGTCGGCCGCAAATTGTGGGTGCAAAACTTTGATGGCAACTTGATTGCCGAGTTGCAGATGCGTGGCGCTGTACACGGAACCCATGCCGCCCACGCCGACGTGTACTTGTCGTCCAGTACGGTTCCGGGCGATAGCCTCGCGTTGTCGAATGCCGGTTCGTCGTGGTCCAATCTTGAAAACCTTGTGCCTTCCTCTGTTATACAGGACCTGCTTGCTTTTGCCGACATGCTAGTGAGGAGCGGTTGAAAGTTTCTTGAAATGGCATGCGTGTCCGGCGATATGTATCGCATATTCGATCGCGCAGTCGCTTGCGCAGCTTGTTGGCCGAGCGCTTAAAAACCATATGTGGTGTCAAAGAATAAGTGTTGATGCGTGTTTGGTATGTCCAGAAAATTGATCATTAAAGGTCATTTGGGGTAGTGGTCGAATCTCGGAAAGCTTGCTATTCTTATTTCATAACCGGTGAGCAATTGATTGAGAAATGCAATTGCTTCGAGCCGAGGAGCCAAGCGGAAACATCAGGTCAGCGCTGACCGGAAACGACAGCTGTTGTGAGCTCGCCTTACGTGACGGACTGACTGAAGCGTTTGGAAATACTGAGCCCGAGCAACGGGCAGTCAGGCAGTAGCATGATCACCACCGCGATTCAGTTCGGGTGGTGTTTTTGTTTGTGCGCGTTTTTCACTTCTCGATATCGTCGATGCCGGGGTCTGCAGCCGGCGCGGAGCTGTGTCGCAAAGCTGATTGCTTGCGAATCTCTGCTTCCAGTCCCGGCGACAGCTGAGTCAGCGCTTTGGCGCCGCCCAATTCGTTGATCATAACTTCCAGGCGTTTGCGTTCACTGGCAACGAAAGCCGGATCGCATCCTTGTCGTTCGAGAAAAGTAAGTTTGCGCCACATCAGCTTCAGTGCGCGCTCGTAATTTCCTTTGGCGGCAATCATTTGAATCAGTACGTCGTACGACTGCTGCAGTGCCTTCAACTGGTCGTAGTCCGGTTTATCGGGCAGGTGTCTGACCAGCCTGATTACTTCCAATGCACCCTGGCGTGTGGCTTGTGCATCATCAGACTCGATCCCCAGGTAGCGCAAATGATCCGCGGCTTCGAATTTGTGCGTGGCTATCTCATCCAGTCGTGTTTTATTAGCCTCGCCACCACTGGCGGAGGCATCGGCGTATGCCTGGTCGTATTCTTGCAGCGAGCGTCGCAGGTAATTCACTCCGTTCTTTCCGTCTGCCGGTACTTTCAACCGGCGATACATCTGCAACTGATACCACCCATGCAGAAAATCTATCTGAGCTTCGACGTAGGGCTGGTGCTCCAGATGCAGGCGCAGCTGATCCAGTTCAGCCAGGTTGGTCTCTGTTTCTGGAAAACGTTCTCGGGCTACGAGCAACGCTGTGCGCGAACAAAGCTCAAGTGCTCGCGTGCGCAATTCGAGCTGGGACAGGTTGACGAATCCGTGTCGACCATCATCGCTAGTACCATGACCACCATCATTTTCTGCATCGCGCCGAGTCATCAGGACAACCGCGGCAGTCACTGCGGGCAAGAGGCAAAGAACAATCAGCATCACCCGCGACGAAACTTTGCGCCACGCTGAGCCGCTGGTATCAGATGCGGTGTTGCGTACGGCTGGGCGCCGTCCTGAAAAACCACCCGGAGGCACCGAGCTGCTCGCCTTCAATTGCGGGTTATCGATGAAGCGGGTCAGGTCGGCGGCGATTTCGTCGAATGACTCGTAGCGTTGTTCGCGCGATTTTTCCATGGCGCGAAAAATGATTTCTTCCAGCGCACTGGAAATCCCCACTTGTTTGGCGAAGCGCTGCGGGTTGTCTTGCAAGTGTTTGTAGAGAGTGCCGAGCGGTGTGTCGGCTTCAAACGGTCTCACCCCGGAAAATAATTCATACATGAGGCATCCAAATGAATAGATATCGGAGCGTTCATCGAGTGGCTTGCCCTGGCATTGCTCGGGGCTCATGTAATTGGGATCGCCGAACACTTCGCCGGTGCGCGTCAGTTGTTGTACGTCGGAAGCACCCTGCAGTTTTGCCAATCCGAAGTCGACAACTTTCGCTGATTGACTGCCGTCGGGGTTGTTCACGACCAGCACGTTGTCGGGTTTGAGGTCGCGATGCAGCACGCCGTTCTTGTGTGCAAAGCTCATTGCTCGGCAGGCTTGTATGAGCAAAGGCAGTTTATCCTCAGGCTTGCGCAGCCTGTCGCCGTCAAAAATGTATGCCACCAGCGAATCGCCTTCGATCAATTCCATGGCGATGTAAAAGATGCCCTGCCATGAATTGAAACTGTACACACTGAGAATGTTGGCGTGTCTCAATGAGGCTATGATGCGTGCTTCCCGCTGAAACCTGGCCACCGATTCTTGATCGACGCCGAAGCGAGGATGCAGCACCTTAATGGCGACGTCCGTTCCCAGTTGCCGGTGTACCGCGCTGTAGACCGCGCCCATGCCTCCCATGCCGATGAACTTTTTCAGTTCGTACTTCTCATCGATGATCGCGCCCGGCTGCAGCGACGGTGACGGCGCATGGTTGGAATTTTGCGGGTCGTTCGGTGTCTCGTCCGGATCCAATGGTTTAGGTACGCTCGGTGTCCTAACTAGTATATGCTACCGCCTGTCGCCGCGGTTACTTGCGCTTTTCCAGCCGCTGCTGCACCCGTTTTGCCAGGACGGGATCGACGGCGGCGATTTCAGACAGCATGCGTTTTTTCTCCCGCGCAATAAAGTCGGTATCGGAGTCTTGCCGTAAGGAAAAATCGATTTTGCGTATCAGTAGAGCCGCCGCCGCGTCAGGTTTCCCTTCGCTGATGCGGCGCGTGAATAGCCAGTTGAATGCCTTCTGCACCGAATGTCCCTGCATGTACTCCAGTGGTGGCGGTGCTTGTTCTAGTTCTTCCAGCAGTCGCTGCGATGCTTCGTCACCCGCTGTGGAGCCGGAGGATTCCAGCCCGACCGCGAGCAGCATGTCCAGATTGGAGATCATCTGCCATTCGATGTCGTGCAGCTGAGTCTTTCCGCTTGTCGCCGATAAGGACGCACGGGCCCTTTTGAAGTCGGCATCAGCCTTCAGCAAGTATTGTTTGGCTAAGGCGGCAAACTCTTTGTTTTGGGTGACTCTGAATCTTTCGAGATACTGTTCGCCATGTTGATAATCAATGCGCCCTTCGAGATAAGGGTCGTTGTTCAGGTGTTTGCGCAGTTCGTCTACTGTGGCGAGAAACGAATCAGCTTGCTCGAACTCGTGGTTGCGCGAAGCATCGCGCGCCTTCGCCAATGCCGGAACAGCGCGGGCTCGCAACTCTGAGTCGGAGATGTTGGCGTAAGGATCGGTTGCTGCCTGCGGGCGGCTGAACACATAAAGCAGGCAGATGAGCGCTCCGAGCAAGATGATCAAAACGGCACTTCTTGCTGCGGGAGTCATGCCACCACCTGTGGGGCGGACACGGCACGCATGCTCGGCATCTGCGGATTGCGGGAGAATTCTTCTAAGTCAGCCGCCAGCTCTTCAAAAGACTGGTAGCGATGGCGAGGGTCCTTGGCAATCGCCTTGAATACGATGCCTTCGATTGCCAGCGGCAATCCGCATTGTTTCGCAAACGGCTTGGCGTTTTTCTGCAGATGCTCATACATGGTGGCAACCGGTGAATCGCCGAGGAACGGTCGCGCGCCCGTCAAGACTTCATACATGAGGCAACCGAATGAATAGATGTCCGAGCGCGCATCGAGCTGCGTGCCCTGGCATTGCTCGGGGCTCATATAATGCGGGTCTCCGACCACCTGCCCGGTGCTGGTCAGTTTCTGCATCTCGTTGGTCCCTTGCAGTTTGGCCAGTCCGAAGTCAACGACTTTTGCCGTCAGTGAGCCGTCGCTCTCCTTCACAACCAGCACATTGTCTGGTTTGAGGTCGCGATGCAGCACGCTGTTGTTATGAGCAAATTGCATAGCCTGGCAGATTTGCAGAAACAGGGGCAGCGCCTCCGTTGCTGAGAGATTGCCCTGCCGCTCTATCAGTAGATCGCGGATCGATTCCCCTTCGATAAACTCCATCGCCATAAAAGGCATGTTGCGCCAGCGATGAAAGCCATAGACCGACAAGATGTTCTTGTGTCGCAGCCCCGAAATGATGTGCGCCTCACGCTGAAACCTGGCGAGCTGCTTTTCATCGCCTGACAAACGGGGATGCAAGAGCTTGATGGCAACGCGGTTGCCGAGGTGTGTGTGGATTGCCTCATGGACGCTGCCCATGCCACCGCGGCCGAGAAAGCGGACGACGCGATATTTGTCTTCCAGTATCTCGTCTGGCTCTAGCAGGATAGGTTGCTTGTCGGATGAGCTGTCTTCCACAATGAATCTCAGTTATGCCAGTCTCATTATTCCACTGACGGCGACACTTGTCGGCCTTGCTATATGCAAGCGGTGGCGCATCGGATAGTAAGCGGATCTGTTTTTATGCATTGCGCATATGAAACGCCGGAAGCGCTTTCCGCACTTATTGATCCGGCGCTTAATAACCGGATGTGGTGCCGAGGAATAAGTGATGATGCCACTTCTGTATACGCAGAATGCGGATCATTAAAGGTCCTTTGGGGTACTTCACGGGCGGCGATTCGCGCGGTAATCTTATTTGCATACCGGTGAGCGATTGATTGAGAAATGCAGTCGCGTCGAGCCGAGGAGCCAAGCAGAAACGTCAGGTCAGCGCTGACCGGAAACGACAGCTATTGTGAGCTCGCCCCACGTGAAGGACTGGCTGAAGCGTGAGGAGATACTGAGCCCGAGCAACGGGCAGTCAGGCAGTAGCATTAACACCACCGCGATTCAGTTCGGGTGGTGTTTTTGTTTTGCCAGCTTCTGTGTTGCCAGCGACCGTGCCAGGTCAAGTTTCTCCTTTTGCTTCTGGATGAACGAGACGTCGCACTTGGTGTGCTGGTAATACTCCATAGCGCGCTTTGCAATTTCTTCGACTTCCTCTGGATGATCTTCGTTCAGGTTGCACTCAAGCAACTGGTCGAACGCACTCTCAACGATCGGGTCGGGCGATTTTGTCGGAACGTGTTCCCAGAGGTCGAGAATGCGATTTGCAGCAGCGCGCGCTGTTTTTGTGTCGCCTGTCTCTTGGGCGGTTTCGCGAATTACTTCCAGCGCCCACAATTGCTCTTTTCTGATGTGTTCCAGGCTGGCGGTTTGATTGACTGCGGTATAACGTCCGTCGGCATCGCTCAGGCGAGCAGCCGCATCGAACTCGTCGACGGCTTTTTGTCCAAATGCGATCTGTTTGGCGACCTCGGAATCCGAGTTCGTTTTGTGCATTCTCAGCCGCAAGACTACGGCATGGTGTGCATCGATCCGTCCCTGCATGAAGGGATCGTCGCCTATGTGTTTCCGTGCTATTTCCAACTCGCGCATTGCAGATTCGGCGCGGTCGACCTGATATTCGGAATCTCTAGTGAGCGAAAGCAATTGATTTGCTCGCGCGCGCACATCGGCTGTTGATAAGGTGCTGTATCCATCGTCGGGTTCAACTTTGGTTAGCGACACCTTGCGCGGATTGAGGATCAGAAAAGAAACTGCGGGCAGCGCTGCCACCAGCAATACGACGGCGAGAACGCGGATTACAGTTTTGGTTGATAACATGCGCGACGGGCTGCTGATGCCGCGAGAAGTCGGAACCGATTGAATGCCTTCCACCTTTGCGTCCGGGTCGGCATGCAGCTTGGCCAGTTGCTGTTCGATGTCTGCGAAAGATTGGTAACGCTTGTCGACCGATTTCTGCATCGCTTCGAAAACAATCGAGTGGCACGATCGAGCCAGGTTGGTCTTTGCTTCAGGAAAAGGTGGTGGGCTCTCGCCGATTTGCTTATATAAGATCGCCACAGTCGACTCGCCCACAAACGGACGCTCACCTGTCAGCACTTCGTACATCAGGCAGCCAAAAGAATAAATGTCTGATCGCGCATCGACTGTGCGTCCCTGTGCCTGTTCGGGGCTCATGTAATAAGGATCGCCGACCACAATGCCGGTGCTGGTCAGTTTTTGCATTTCGGCATCAGTTATTTTTGCCAGTCCGAAATCGACCACCTTCACAACCGGTTCACCGCTTTCGGAATTTGCAATCAGCACGTTGTCCGGTTTTAAATCGCGATGCAGGACGTTATTGGCATGCGCGTATGCCATGGCAT
This sequence comes from Candidatus Obscuribacterales bacterium, assembly GCA_046328035.1. Lineage (GTDB taxonomy): Bacteria > Cyanobacteriota > Vampirovibrionia > Obscuribacterales > Obscuribacteraceae > JBGASG01. Next base: position 35,106 of record JAXLXI010000018.1, read on the forward strand.
CACAAATTTGCATCAGCAGAGGCAGAGCCTGTTGGGGACTGATCGCTCCGCGTTCGGCAATCAGTCGTCCCAGCGATTGTCCCTGGACAAACTCCATCGCCATATAAAGAAGATCGAGCTGCTTGTCGATGCCGAAGGCGTAGACGGCAAGAATGTTTTTGTGGTGCAACTCGCAGATGATGTGCGCTTCGCGCTGAAAGCGCGCCACTGATTCCGCATCGGCTGAAAACCGCGGATGCATGGTCTTAATCGCAACTTCTTTGTCCAGTTCCAGGTGATGGGCTCGATAGACCGATCCCATGCCCCCGCCGCCGATGAAACTCTCGATGCGGTACTTGCCGTCGAGGATGGTTCCCGCCGCCAGCGCCGCCTGATGCGCAGCCTGGCCGCCGTCTGCTGAAGATAGATTTTCCTGATCCACGCTCGCGACTCGATCCTTTCTTCTCTCTCATTTTAGGTCATGGAGTCGGGAATTGGCGATACGGCTATATCTATCCGCGGTGTCGCAATTATGTTGCTGCTGCCGATTCGATATGGATGACATATGAATCGCTGGAGTTTCTTGCGCCGCGTATTGATCGGGCGCTCGATAACCGTATGTGATGTCAGAGAATAAGTGATGGTGCCATTTTTCTATACGCGCGGTGCCGATCATTAAAGGTCTTCTGGGGTACTTCTCGGGCATGAAACTGCCGTGTATTCTTGAATGCATCAGGTGAGCGATTGAACTGAAATTGCAATCGCGTCGAGCCGAGGAGCCAAGCGGAAACGTCAGGTCAGCGCTGACCGGGAACGACAGCTGATGTGAGCTCGCCCCACGTGAAGGACTGGCTGAAGCGTGAGGAAATACTGAGCCCGAGCAACGGGCAGTCAGACAGTAGCGAAAACACCACCGCGATTCAGTTCGGGTGGTGTTTTTGTTTTGACCATTCCCGCATCTTGATTGTCAGGTTTCTTTTCTCTTCCTTCAGCGAATCGGAATCGAAGCCCTGCAATTTTAGAAAAGCCAACTTGCGCTGCGACATACTCTGCGCGCCCTCAGTATCAACGTCTTGAACGTCGATCATGATCAGTGTGTCGAATGCTGTCTGGCAAGCTTCCAGAGTGCTTGGCGGCACTTTCACGTATTCGCAGAGTCGAACGCACTCTTTCGCGGCGCTTCTTCGCTGTTTTGTAGTCACTGTATGTATTCGCGATCTGAATCAGGAGAGAGTAAGTGCGGTACAGTTCAACGGAGGCGGCGTTGATATCGCTCAGCTCTGCGTCGTTCACTGTTGGTCTGCGCTGGTAGAGCGAGATGATCTTATTGTAGTGAGCGAGCGCCTTGCGGCAATGCTCGATGGCTTCGCGACCTTCGACCGTATCCATGGTCAGATTCCTCTGCGGTTGCTCCATTACGGAGCGCATCATTGATGCCGCTCGTTCGTATTCGGCACGTCCGCTCTGCAATGGGTCGAAACCGATACGCGATTCCGCAATGTCCAGCTCTGCAAAAGTCGCTTTTCGTGCGGACTCCGAAAGATGTGCGCGCTGGAGCACCGAAATCAATTCTTTGACTCTCTCTCGTGCATCGCGTTCGCTGAGGTTCTTGTACGCTTCCTTCAATTTAGCGACGTCGGGTTGGGATGCAGTCGACGGGGTTTTGTCGGTCGGTGTGTCTGCATCTTCTTGGTGCAAGAACTTCGCAGCCGCGAAGCAAAGCAGCGCAAACAACGCAACGGCGGCAACTGTTGCAGGCAAACGACGGAATTTGTGCGCTCCGGGACCTCGTCCCGCTGCGGCCCCTTAGCCATTCTTGACGAGGCGGAAATCTTCGCATCGGGATTGTCTGCAAGTTTCTGCAACTCATTGCGAACTTCCTGAAAAGACTGATATCGACTCTCCGGATTCTTTTCCATCGCCTGAAAGCAAATCGATTGACACGACCGCAAGCACGCGGGCGCCTTCGCGTCTGCGAAGAGTTGTGGTTCGTCGGAGACCTGCTTGAAGAGCACCGCCACATCGGAGTCTGACTCGAAGGGAGGCTTGCCTGACAACACGTCACATCAAGCAACCGAATGAGTAGATGTCCGACCTCTCATCCGCCTGTCTGCCTTGAGCCTGCTCGGGGCTCATGAAATGCGGATCGCCGACGACCATCCCAGTCTGTGTCAAGCGTTGCATTTCGATGTCGGTCAATTTAGCCAGTCCGAAATCGACGACCTTGGCAGTTCGCTCGGTGCCCCTGGTTTCATCAATACATTGTCCGGTTTTAAGTCGCGATGCAAAACCTTGTTGGCATGTGCATAAATCATCGCGTCGCAAATCTGGATCAAAAGAGGCAACGCTGCGCTGGTGCTCAGGGAGCCGCCTTCTGCAACCATTGCCCTCAGCGAAGTTCCTTCGATCAATTCCATTGCCATGTAGAGCAAGTTGTTGCTGTAGCCGGACGCGTGCACGAGCAGAATGTTTTTGTGGTGCAGCCCGGCGATGATCTTGGCTTCGAGACGAAAACGAGCGGACGCGTCCCATATCCACCGAAAAACGCGGGTGCAGTGTTTTGATATCACGGCGCTGCCCAGCTCAATGTGGCGGGCGCGATAGACGGTGCCCGCCGCTAAGGCCGATGAATCCGGTGATTTCGAATTTGCCGTCGACGACAGTGCCGTTGGGCAGTGCGCCGGCTGTTTCTTGGGATTCCACTATGCCACTTTGATCCTTTCTTCTCTCTCATTTTATGCCCTGAAGTACGAAATTGGCGATGTGCTATATCGATCCGGGGGAATTTTTGGATACACCTTGATCGGGATTTATATATTGCGCATATTGAACGCCCGAGCCGCTTGCTGAGCGCATTGATCCGGCTCTCAATAACCGAATGTGGTGCCGGAGAATAAGTAATGGTGCCATTTTTGTATACGCGTAATGTAGATCATTAAAGGTCTTCTGGGGTACTTCTCGGGCTCGAACCTGCCGTGTATTCTTGAATGCATCAGGTGAGCGATTGAACTGAAGTTGCAATCGCGTCGAGCCGAGGAGCCAAGCAGAAACACCAGGTCCGCGCTGACCGGAAACGACAGCTGATGTGAGCTCGCCCCATGTGAAGGACTGACTGAAGCATGAGGAAATACTGAGCCCGAGCAACGGGCAGTCAGGCAGTAGCATTAACACCACCGCGATTCAGTTCGGGTGGTGTTTTTGTTTTTGCGCTTGCAGCCGCTTTTGCTCATCGGCGATGAATAGCGGATCGCAGCCCTGCAGTTTCAAATTGTCCAGGTAGCGTTTCGTCAAGCTGTCTGCAGCAGCAGTCTTGTCACGAAGCCTGTAAAACTCGATCAACTCGACATACGCAGCGCGCACGGATGCTTCGTTGGAATAGTCGATTTTGTATTTATCCGAGATTTGAAACATCTGGTCCGAAGCAGCTTCTACTTCTACAAACGAATCGCACAGGATGGACATCTCCCGCCAGAGCGCCAGCGACTCTAGGAAAAATATTTCTTCGACGAGCAGAGGTTTCAATCCGCTCGCGGTTTCTGACTTCCAGACGCGACGCGATTCCGCGTCTGTCATGGACTGGCGCAACTCGTTTACTGCGATGCGGCTGTAATTTAGCCCCTCTTGCAGGTTGCGCCTATCTTGAGCCTGTAGATCTCTGAAGATGTTTGGCTTGGCGTGTGTTGCGAGGTGGCGGGATTCGATCAATCGCCCGTGCATAAATTTGAGACGTCCCTTGAAGACGAGGTCGATGTCAGGATTTTGTTTCGCAATTGATTCGGCTTCGTTGAGAAGCGAACTGAATTGCTCGTCGCGAGGACCGCGCAGCACTAGTTGTCGCATTAAGTTGGCTATTTGCATTTCTGCTGATCGCTTAGACTGCTGATTGCCGGTTGTGTTCTCGTTGTCCCACGTGCGTGGCAGAAATAATGCCAGCAACGGCTGTACCATTACTGCTGTCAGACAGAGGAGCGGCACCGCTATCAGTGCCGTGGTTTTGTTTATTCTGTGTGAGCCGGTCGATTTTTGTAGTGCTTTTTGGTGACTGCCGTCGACTTTTGCATTTGGATCGGCGACCAGCTTTTGCAGTTGTGTGGCGATCTCTTCAAACGATTGATATCGCTGTTGTTGCTCTTTCTGCATTGCCTGGAGCGTTATTGCTTGCAGTGAGCGCGAGATATTCGAATCGGCGGCGAAGGGCTGCGGATCTTCTGAGACTTGCTTGAACAAAATTGCAACCGGGGTATCTGCTTCGAACGGGCAGCGTCCGGCCAGTGTTTCATACATCAGGCAGCCGAATGAGTACACGTCAGAACGCTGATCGATCGGCTTGCCTTGCGATTGCTCGGGGCTCATGTAGCGCGCGTCGCCGACGATCATGCCGGTACTCGTCAATCGTTGCATTTCTGCGTCGGTCAGTTTAGCCAGTCCGAAGTCGACGACTTTTGCCAGCGTGCTGTCGCGCTCCAAAAGTACGTTGTCTGGTTTCAAATCGCGATGCAATACTTTGTGCCGGTGCGCGTAGGTCATCGCCTCGCAGATCTGCAGGAGTATTTGTACTGCACTTTCCGGCGCCAGCGGGCCGCGCTCCCTGATCAGATCTCCCAGCGACTGCCCATCGACGAATTCCATTGCCATGTATAGAGATCCTTCGCTGGATCCAAATGCATAAACCGACAGAATGTTCTTGTGATGCAGCCCGGAAATAATTTTCGCTTCTCTGTGAAACCTGGCTGTCGAGTTCTGGTCGAGTGAAAACCGCGGGTGCATGATTTTGATGGCGACCCGGTTGCCGAGTTGCACGTGTATCGCTTTGTAGACGCTACCCATACCGCCCGCGCCGATGTAGCCTTCGATGCGGTATTTGCCGTCGAGAAGCATGCCGGATTGTATGGTGTTCGGGAGGTCTTGATCCAATTACGATGCTTTCTTTGTTCCTTCTCATTTTACGCTCTCGGGTTGATAGTTAGCGATGTGTCTATATGGAACCGGATGACTTTAGGGCGGATCGCTGTCGCGTTTATATATAAGTACTTGTATAAACGATATGGAATGCCGGAACCCTTTGGGGCGCGCATGGATCGAGCGCTTCTTAACCGAATGTGGTGCCGGTCTATAGCTCCTGGCGTGGGTTCTGTATACGCGAAGCGCCGATCATTAAAGGTCCTCTGGGGTACTTCTCGGGTATGAAGCTGCCGTGTATTCTTGAATGCATCAGGTGAGCGATTGAACTGATGTTGCAATCGCGTCGAGCCGAGGAGCCAAGCAGAAACACCAGGTCCGCGCTGACCGGAAACGACAGCTGATGAGAGCTCGCCCCATGTGAAGGACTGACTGAAGCATGAGGAAATACTGAGCCCGAGCAACGGGCAGTCAGGCAGTAGCATGAACACCACCGCGATTCAGTTCGGGTGGTGTTTTTGTTTTTCAATTCGGTAAGTCGATTCCCGCCAATGCTCTGACTGCGCGCACCTGATCGTCAATAAAGCTTGCTTTATAGCCTTGTTTCCTCAGGCACGGCAAATAGCGCTCGGCGATGGTTTTTGCTGCAGTCCGATCGCCGGTCTGCACGATGCGACTGATCTTCAGCTGCCACAGCGGAGTCATGCGTGGTGCGGAGTCGGATTCGATTTTGAATCGTTCGCAGAAGTCCATTATCTCGTTCATTGAGGATTCGACTTCATTGGCCCGATTGCACTTCTCCGCCATCGCTTGCCAAAGCAAAATCGAATCGAAGAAATATTGATCTTCTTCCTTCATCATCCGTAAGCCGGTTGCCGTGCGCGTGTGAGTGCTGTAGGAGGAAGCGTCATCTGCTCGCGCCTTCTTTAGTTCAACTGCTGACTTGCGACTGTAGCTAAGCGCCTGTTTCCAGCCGGGCTGCTGTTTCTCAACTGGTCTTGATCGATACGTCTCCACTTGGTCTCGATCCAATGGAGTGGCGATCCTTTGTTCTGTCTCATTTTAGAGCCTGCAGTCGCTTATTGGCGATGCTCTTATATAAATCGGGACGGGATCGGCGATCGATTCGATTGCGTACCTATATATAAAGAATATGGAATGCCGGAGCCCTTTGGGGCGCGCGTGGATCGAGCGCTTCTTAACCAAATGTGGTGCCAGTCCATAGCTTCTGATGCGGGTTTTGTATACGCAAAACGCTGATTATTAAAGGTCCTCTGGGGTACTTCTCGGGCGTGCAGCTGCCCTGTATTCTTGAATGCATCAGGTGAGCGATTGAACTGAAATTGCAATCGCGTCGAGCCGAGGAGCCAAGCGGAAACGTCAGGTCAGCGCTGACCGGGAACGACAGCTGATGTGAGCTCGCCCCACGTGAAGGACTGGCTGAAGCGTGAGGAAATACTGAGCCCGAGCAACGGGCAGTCAGACAGTAGCGAAAACACCACCGCGATTCAGTTCGGGTGGTGTTTTTGTTTTGACCATTCCCGCATCTTGATTGTCAGGTTTCTTTTCTCTTCCTTCAGCGAATCGGAATCGAAGCCCTGCAATTTTAGAAAAGCCAACTTGCGCTGCGACATACTCTGCGCGCCCTCAGTATCAACGTCTTGAACGTCGATCATGATCAGTGTGTCGAATGCTGTCTGGCAAGCTTCCAGAGTGCTTGGCGGCACTTTCACGTATTCGCAGAGTCGAACGCACTCTTTCGCGGCCTTCTTCGCTGTTTTGTAGTCACTGTATGTATTCGCGATCTGAATCAGGAGAGAGTAAGTGCGGTACAGTTCAACGGAGGCGGCGTTGATATCGCTCAGCTCTGCGTCGTTCACTGTTGGTCTGCGCTGGTAGAGCGAGATGATCTTATTGTAGTGAGCGAGCGCCTTGCGGCAATGCTCGATGGCTTCGCGACCTTCGACCGTATCCATGGTCAGATTCCTCTGCGGTTGCTCCATTACGGAGCGCATCATTGATGCCGCTCGTTCGTATTCGGCACGTCCGCTCTGCAATGGGTCGAAACCGATACGCGATTCCGCAATGTCCAGCTCTGCAAAAGTCGCTTTTCGTGCGGACTCCGAAAGATGTGCGCGCTGGAGCACCGAAATCAATTCTTTGACTCTCTCTCGTGCATCGCGTTCGCTGAGGTTCTTGTACGCTTCCTTCAATTTAGCGACGTCGGGTTGGGATGCAGTCGACGGGGTTTTGTCGGTCGGTGTGTCTGCATCTTCTTGGTGCAAGAACTTCGCAGCCGCGAAGCAAAGCAGCGCAAACAACGCAACGGCGGCAACTGTTGCAGGCAAACGACGGAATTTGTGCGCTCCGGGACCTCGTCCCGCTGCGGCCTCCTTAGCCATTCTTGACGAGGCGGAAATCTTCGCATCGGGATTGTCTGCAAGTTTCTGCAACTCATTGCGAACTTCCTGAAAAGACTGATATCGACTCTCCGGATTCTTTTCCATCGCCTGAAAGCAAATCGATTGACACGACCGCAAGCACGCGGGCGCCTTCGCGTCTGCGAAGAGTTGTGGTTCGTCGGAGACCTGCTTGAAGAGCACCGCCACATCGGAGTCTGACTCGAAGGGAGGCTTGCCTGACAACACGTCATACATCAAGCAACCGAATGAGTAGATGTCCGACCTCTCATCCGCCTGTCTGCCTTGAGCCTGCTCGGGGCTCATGAAATGCGGATCGCCGACGACCATCCCAGTCTGTGTCAAGCGTTGCATTTCGATGTCGGTCAATTTAGCCAGTCCGAAATCGACGACCTTGGCAGTTCGCTCGGTGCCCCTGGTTTCGATCAATACATTGTCCGGTTTTAAGTCGCGATGCAAAACCTTGTTGGCATGTGCATAAATCATCGCGTCGCAAATCTGGATCAAAAGAGGCAACGCTGCGCTGGTGCTCAGGGAGCCGCCTTCTGCAACCATTGCCCTCAGCGAAGTTCCTTCGATCAATTCCATTGCCATGTAGAGCAAGTTGTTGCTGTAGCCGGACGCGTGCACGGCCAGAATGTTTTTGTGGTGCAGCCCGGCGATGATCTTGGCTTCGAGACGAAAACGAGCGGACGCGTCCTGGTCCACCGAAAAACGCGGGTGCAGTGTTTTGAGGGCCACGGCGCTGCCCAGCTCAATGTGGCGGGCGCGATAGACGGTGCCCATGCCGCCGGCGCCGATGAATCCGGTGATTTCGAATTTGCCGTCGACGACAGTGCCGTTGGGCAGTGCGCCGGCTGTTTCTTGGGATTCCACTATGCCACTTTGATCCTTTCTTCTCTCTCATTTTATGCCCTGAAGTACGAAATTGGCGATGTGCTATATCGATCCGGGGGAATTTTTGGATACACCTTGATCGGGATTTATATATTGCGCATATTGAACGCCTGAGCCGCTTGCTGATAGCGCATTGATCCGGCTCTCAATAACCGAATGTGGTGCCGGAGAATAAGTAATGGTGCCATTTTTAGAGGTACGCGTAATGTAGATCATTAAAGGTCTTCTGGGGTACTTCTCGCCTGAACCTGCCGTGTATTCTTGAATGCATCAGGTGAGCGATTGAACTGAAGTTGCAACGCAATGAGCCGAGGAGCCAAGCAGAAACACTCAGGTCCGCGCTGACCGGAAACGACAGCTGATGTGAGCTCGCCCCATGAAGGACTGACTGAAGCATGAGGAAATACTGAGCCCGAGCAACGGGCAGTCAGGCAGTAGCATTAACACCACCGCGATTCAGCCCGGGTGGTGTTTTTGTTTTTGCGCTTGCAGCCGCTTTTGCTCATCGGCGATGAATAGCGGATCGCAGCCCTGCAGTTTCAAATTGTCCAGGTAGCGTTTCGTCAAGCTGTCTGCAGCAGCAGTCTTGTCACGAAGCCCGTAAAATCCTGATCAACTCGACATACGCAGCGCGCACGGATGCTTCGTTGAAGAATATCGTCCATTTATCCAGATTTGAAACATCTGGTCCGAAGCAGCTTCTACTTACAAACGAATCGCACAGATGGACATCTCCCGCCAGAGCGCCAGCGATCAGGAAAAATATTTCTTCGACGGCGAGGTTTCAATCCGCTCGCGGTTTCTGACTTCCAGACGCGACGCGATTCCGCGTCTGTCATGGACTGGCGCAACTCGTTTACTGCGGATGCGGCTGTAATTTAGCTCCCTTCTTGCAGGTTGCGCCTATCTTGAGCCTGTAGATCTCTGAAGATGTTTGGTCATGCTGCGAGGTGGCGGGATCTTCGATCAATCGCCCGTGCATAAATTTGAGATCCCTTGAAGACGAGGTCGATGTCAGGATTTTGTTTCGCAATTGATTCGGCTTCGTTGAGAAGCGAACTGAATTGCTCGCCTTATGACCGCGCAGCACTAGTTGTCGCATTAAGTTGGCTATTTGCATTTCTGCTGATCGCTTAGACTGCCGGATTGCCGTGTTCTTCGTCCCACGTGCGTGGCAGAAATAATGCCAGCAACGGCTGTACCATTACTGCTGTCAGACAGAGGAGCGGCACCGCTATCAGTGTGCCGTGGTTTTGTTTATTCTGTGTGAGCCGGTCGATTTTTGCTTTTGGTGACTGCCGTCGACTTTTGCATTTGGATCGGCGACCAGCTTTTGCAGTTGTGTGGCGATCTCTTCAAACGATTGATATCGCTGTTGTTGCTCTTTCTGCATTGCCTGGAGCGTTATTGCTTGCAGTGAGCGCGAGATATTCGAATCGGCGGCGAAGGGCTGCGGATCTTCTGAGACTTGCTTGAACAAAATTGCACCGGGGTATCTGCTTCGAACGGGCAGCGTCCGGCTTCAGTGTTTCACAAGCATCAGGCAGCCGAATGAGTACACGTCAGAACGCTGATCGATCGGCTTGCCTTGCGATTGCTCGGGGCTCATGTAGCGCGCGTCGCCGACGATCATGCCGGTACTCGTCAATCGTTGCATTTCTGCGTCGTCAGTTTAGCCAGTCCGAAGTCGACGACTTTTGCCAGCGTGCTGTCGCGCTCCGGGTACGTTGTCTGGTTTCAAATCGTGATGCAATATTTTGTGCCGGTGCGCGTAGGTCATCGCCTCGCAGATCTGCAGATATTGTACTGCACTTTCCGGCGCCAGCGGGGCCGCGCTCCTGGATCAGATCTCCCAGCGACTGCCCATCGACGAATTCCATTGCCATGTATAGAGATCCTTCGCCGGATCCAAATGCATAAACCGACAGAATGTTCTGTGATGCAGCCCGGAAATAATTTCGCTTCTCTGTGAAACCTGGCTGTCGAGTTCTGGTCGAGTGAAAACCGCGGGTGCATGATTTTGATGGCGACCCGGCTGCCGAGTTGCACGTGTATCGCTTTGTAGACGCTACCCATACCGCCCGCGCCGATGTAGCCTTCGATGCGGTATTTGCCGCCTATAAAGCATGCCGGATTGTATGGTGTTCGGGAGGTCGATCCACTACGATGCTTTCTTTGTTCCTTCTCATTTTACGCTTCGGGTTGATAGTTAGCGATGTGTCTATATGGAACCGGATGAATTCTTTAGGGCGGATCGCCAATGCGTTTATATATAAGTACTTGTATAAACGATATGGAATGCCGGAACCCTTTGGGGCGCGCATGGATCGAGCGCTTTCTAACCGAATGTGGTGCCGGTCTATAGCTCCTGGCGTGGGTTCTGCAGGCCGCGCGAAGCGCCGATCATTAAAGGTCCTCTGGGGTACTTCTCGGGTATGAAGCTGCCGTGTATTCTTGAATGCATCAGGTGAGCGATTGAACTGATGTTGCAATCGCGTCGAGCCGAGGAGCCAAGCAGAAACACTATATCCGCGCTGACCGGAAACGACAGCTGATGAGAGCTCGCCCCATGTGAAGGACTGACTGAAGCATGAGGAAATACTGAGCCCGAGCAACGGGCAGTCAGGCAGTATTTAATCACCACCGCGATTCAGTTCGGGTGTGTTTTTTGTTTTCAATTCGCAAGTCGAGCCCCGCCAATGCTCTGACTGCGCGCACCTGATCGTCAATAAAGCTTGCTTTATAGCCTTGTTTCGTGCACGGCAAATAGCGCTCGGCGATGGTTTTTGCTGCAGTCCGATCGCCGGTCTGCACGATGCGACTGATCTTCAGCTGCCACAGCGGAGTCATGCGTGGTGCGGAGTCGGATTCGATTTTTGAATCGTTCGCAGAAGTCCATTATCTCGTTCATTGAGGATTCGACTTCATTACCTGATTGCACTTCTCCGCCATCGCTTGCCAAAGCAAAATCGAATCGAAGAAAGACATCTTTCTTCTTCCTTCATCATCCGTAAGCCGGTTGCCGTGCGCGTGTGAGTGCTGTAGGAGGAAGCGTCATCTGCTCGTTCTTTTAGTTCAACTGCTGACTTTTGCGGATCGTAGCTAAGCGCCTGTTTCCAGCCGGGCTGCTGTTTCTCAACTGGTCTTGATCGATACGTTCCCCCCCACTTGGTCTCGATCCAATGGAGTGGTGATCCTTGTTCTATGGTCTCATTTTTAGAGCCTGCAGTCGCTTATTGGCGATGCTCTTATATAAATCGGGACGGGATCGGCGATCGATTCGATTGTGTACCTATATATAAAGAATGGCGGGAATGCCGGAGTCTTTGGGCGCGTGGATCGAGCGGCTTCTTAACCAAATGTGGTGCCAGTCCATAGCTTCTGATGCGGGTTTTGGGAGGCCGCAAAACGCTGATTATTGAAAGGTCCTCTGGGGTACTTCTCAGCGTGCAGCTGCCCTGGTATCTTTGAATGCATCAGGCGGAGCGGATTGATTGAAATTGCAATCGCGTCGAGCCGAGGAGCCAAGCGGAACGTCAGGTCAGCGCTGACCGGGAACGACAGCTGATGTGAGCTCGCCCCACGTGAAGGACTGGCTGAAGCGTGAGGAAATACTGAGCCTGACAACGGGCAGTCAGATATGAAAACACCACCGCGATTCAGTTCGGGTGGTGTTTTTGTTTGTTTCACTGCTGTTGGTTGTCCCGGATTCGGCTATAATTGGCACCGGAAGCGCCCGGCCACGGCGTTTGGAGAATGATACAAACCACAAAGTTAGACAATGGAGCGCGCATCATCACCGAAGTCGTCGATGAGGTGTATTCCGCTTCCATTGGTGTGTGGGTTGATGTCGGTTCCCAAGACGAGACACTGAAGACAAACGGTGTCTCTCATTGTCTCGAGCACATGCTATTCAAGGGCACGCGCAAGCGCACGGCGCGCGAGATTGCGCAGGAAATAGAAGATGTAGGCGGCAGTCTCGGCGCCGCCACCGGCAAAGAGAACACTTGTTTTTACGGGCGCGTCATGGGCGATCGCGTGCATGTGGCGATTGATCTGCTGCTCGATATGCTGACCGACGCCAGGCTGGCGCAGGATGACCTGGATATGGAACGCCAGGTGATCCTCGAAGAGATCAAGATGTACGACGACGATCCTGAGGACGTCACGCACGAGACGCTGATCGCCAACATCTGGCCTGAACATCCTTTAAGCCGACCGATAACCGGCACGGCTGAAACCGTGTGCGGGCTGACCAGCGAAATGCTCAAAGAGCATGTTCGCGATTTTTACCACCCCGAGCACTTTGTTATCTCGATCGCCGGTAAGTTCGACGACAAGCAAGTGATTGAACAGCTGTCGCGAGGTCTCAATAGATTGTCTGTTGGGTTGCAGAAGCCCGATGTCGGCACTCCGGCATACGAACGATTCAACCTCGTCAAACACCGCGACATCGAACAAGCGCATCTGGTGCTGGCCGTGCCCGGTATCGAAATGCTCGATCAACGCCGTTATGCCCTGGCGATTCTCGATCTCTGCCTGGGAGGAAACATGTCATCGCGCCTGTTCCAGGAAGTGCGCGAGAAACGCGGTCTGGTGTACAGCATCAATACATTCCGCGAAAGCCATACTAAAGCCGGATTGTTCGGCGTTTATGCCGGCACCAGTCCCAAGCACGTTTCGCAGGTGCTGGAGTTGACCGGAGCTGAGTTCCAGAAAGTGAAAGCGGACGGTCTGACCGACGAAGAAATCAAACGCGCCAAGACGCAACTGAAATCGGAGCTTCTGCTCGGATTGGAATCGATGCGCTACCGCACCAGTCGCAATGCGTACAGCGAACTCTATTACGGTCGGCAACTGACAGTCGAAGAGATCTGTCAGGACATCGACAAAGTGACTTCGGAAGAACTGAAGAACATCGCCAATGAATTTTTGAGAAACGACCAGCTCTCGCTGGTGGTCGTTGGACCCACGTCCGAATTGCAATCGCAATACGAGCTCGCTTGCTAAACACCTAATCTCATCAAAGAGGAACGCAGAAGTGGAAACAGCCGCAGTCAAACTGAAAGTGAAACGTCTTCCGCATTGCCGCGATCTACCCCGTTATGCAACACCGGGAGCGGCTGGACTTGATTTGACTGCTGCCATTGACGGACCGCTCTGCCTGGCGCCGGGAAAACGGCTCGGCATGCCGACGGGACTGGTTGTGGAAATTCCGCCGGGCTACGAAGGTCAGTTGCGTCCGCGTTCCGGTCTTGCCGCCAAAGCTGGTGTCACATTGACCAACTGTGTCGGCACCATCGATAGTGACTATCGCGGTGAAGTGGTGGTGCTGTTGATCAACCACGGCGACGAAGTCTATATCTTCGAACCCGGCGAGCGCATCGCCCAACTTTTGATCACGCCGGTTCCGCGCGTGGAAGTAATTGAAGTCGACGAAACCAACGACAGCGAACGCGGCTCAGGCGGCTTCGGATCGACCGGTCGCGCCATGCTGGCCTCCGCCACCATCCTCGACTGACGCTTAGCTCTTCGATTCGTCGCCTAGTTGCGCGCGCAGCTTGCGAGCTTCATCGCACTTCGGAAACTTCGTGATCACGTTGTCCAGCATCAGGCGCGCTCGGTGCGCGTCGCCGATGGCGGCGAAAAAACGCGCCAGATCGAGTTGGGAGTCTTGAGCCGCAATGCTCTCGTCCCCTTCCGCCTCCACTGTGGCACCAATGATCTGGCGGTGCAGTCGTTCCGCCTCTTCGTAGTGTTGTAATTTTTGCTGCACGAGAGCCAGGTGAGTGTAAGCATCCATCAGGGTTTTCGAATACGCGCTGAAGATCTTGGGATCAAGATGTTCGAGAGCATCAATCTCTTTATTGAAGTGCTGCAGAGCTGCCTCCAGGTCGCCCTTCTGCAAGTTCTCTTCACCGAGAGCCCGTTCGCTTTGCGCCTCTTTGTACTTGCTCAGCGACTCGCGCAGTATGTCCGCCTCGTCAATCCGACCGTTTCTTTCCAGAATCTCAGCCAAACTAGTGGCGTGCTCCATGGTTTTCTCGTAGTTGTTCTCGTTGCGGTCGAGCGCCAGCAGGCGGCGCGCGTCGATTTCCGCATTGTGCGGAAAAGTCGGAGACCCGTCCTGGCGGCTGGCCGCCACCGTGAGAGCCAGCGATTGTTCGAGCTGTTGGCGGTCTGATGCAGATACCGCCCCCACATTGGCGGAGCCGGGTCCGGCACTGGGTGCCGGAATCGACAGAGGAGCTGTGCAGCCGGCGGCGAAGAACAGCACGCAGAGCGCTCCGGCGATGATTATCTGCGGGTGGCGGTGAAATGTCTGGTAGCTCATACCGCAGATTGTAGTGCCAAAAGACGCCCGCTCGGCGCTTTTCATCGCTTAGCGAAGTGATCATTTAATGGCATCCCCTGGTACGCTTGTCTAGAACCGCTGGCGTTTTCGGGAGATCCTTCAAGTTTTGCAATCCCCCAGTAAGCCAATTCGGGTAATCGTTACGGGCATTAACGGCCGCATGGGCCGCTATTGCACGAAGCTGTTCGCTGAAAACCCCGATTTCAAGCTGGTCGGCGCCACCGGGCGTGCCGGCGCGGATTACATCGGCAAGGATGCCGGCGAACTGGTCGGCCTCTTGAGGACCGGAGTCGTCATCGTCGGCGGTCTCAATGACCTGCCGCAGGGCTTGGAAGCCGATGTCTTACTGGACTTTTCTCACGCCGAGCCAGCCGTCGAGCATATGAAATGGGCTCTGGACAAGGGATTGCGCGCGGTCACCGGCTCGTCCGGACTCGAGCCCCAGGACATCAAGTCACTGACCGAGCTGGCTGCCCGCAAGCGATTGGGCGCCATGCACGTTCCCAACTTCGCCGTCGGAGCCGTCCTGATGATGGAGTTCGCCCGCCAGGCTGGCGCATTCTTCCCGAATGTCGAAATTGTCGAAATGCACCATACTAAGAAATTAGATGCACCATCGGGAACCGCCATGCACACCGCGCGCAAACTCAGCGAGTCAGGAAATCAGTTCAACCCGCGTGAGGTCGAAGACCACGAGCTTCTGGAAGGCTCGCGCGGCGGCAAGGTAGAATCCGGCGTGCGCATTCATTCGTTGCGATTGCCGGGTCTGATCTCGCATCAGGAAGTCATTTTCGGCGCGCCGGGCGAACTGCTCACCGTCCGCCACGATAGTTTTAACACCGACTGTTTCGGCAAGGGCATTGAGCTGGCGCTGAAAGCAGTGATGGATCTGGATCACATGGTGGTCGGACTCGAGAACATACTAAATTTGAACGCACCCGCACGCGCTCAGGAGGTAACAGCGAAATGACCGGACAACGTCAACCAATTACTGTAGCAATACTGGGAGCGACGGGGCGCGTCGGTCAGGAGTTGTTGAAAGTTCTGGAAGAACGCAAGTTTCCCGTCAAAGAATTGCGCTTGCTGGCCAGCGCGCGCTCCAAGGATATGACCATCGAGTTTCGTGGTGAGAAACTGCCCGTGCAGGAGCCGAGCGCCGAAGCCTTCAAAGGTGTCGATGTCGTGTTGGCGTCCGCCGGCAGCGGCATCAGCAAGGAACTGGCACCGCTGGCGGTGCAACAAGGCTGCGTATTCATCGATAACTCCAATGCCTTCCGCATGCAGGAAGGTGTACCGCTGGTGGTGCCCGAGGTGAATGCCCATGCTTTGCACAAGCACAGCGGCATCATCGCCAACCCCAACTGCTCGACGGCGCAACTGGTGCCGGTGCTCAAGCAGCTGCACGAAGCCGCCGGCTTGAAGCGCGTGATTATTTCGACTTATCAGTCCGTCAGCGGCGCCGGCAAAGAAGCCATGGAAGAATTGGAGACGCAAACGCATGCCATTCTTCATGGCAGCGAATATGCGCCGAAAGTGCTGAGCAGACAGATTGCCTTCAATCTGATTCCGCACATCGACGTCTTCGATGAAAACGGCTACACCCTCGAAGAAATGAAGATGGTGCATGAAACCCGCAAAATCCTCGAATTGCCCGACCTGCCCGTCACCGCTACGACCGTACGCGTGCCCGTCATGATCGGTCACAGTGAGGCGGTCACCGTCGATCTCGAACGTCGCCTCAGCCCGGCGCAAGCGCGCGAGTGCCTGGCCAACAGCCCGATCATCGAAGTCTGGGATGACCCAACCAAAGCTCATTACCCGACGCCTGTTGATGCCGCCGGACAAGATCCTGTGTATGTCGGGCGCATCCGTCCCGACACATCCTCGGAAAACGGCTTGAACCTGTGGGTGGTCGCCGACAACCTGCGCATCGGTGCCGCGCTGAATGCCATTCGCATCGCCGAGTACATGGTGGAGCACGACCTGTTGCGGTCCGCAGTCGGCTCTAAATAGTTACGCAACCAAGCAACGCAGGAAAAGACAATGATCAAGACGGATGCCAACCTCTTCGGACGAGTAGCCACCGCGATGGTGACACCCTTCGATGCCGACCTCAAGGTTGACCATGCCGCAGTGCGCAAGATAGTCGAACACCTGCTCAAAAACGGCACCGACACGATTGTCGTTTGCGGCACCACCGGTGAGAGCCCGACGCTGGATGAAGCGGAGAAACAGGAACTCCTGAAGACGGTCATAGCTGCCAACGGCGGCAAAGCCAAGATCATCATGGGAACCGGTTCCAACGACACCGCTAAGTCGGTGAGGGCAACTAAAGAAGCCGAGAGCGCCGGCGTCGATGGTGCGCTGGTGGTGGCGCCCTATTACAACAAGCCGTCGCAAGACGGTATGCTGGCGCACTTTGGTGCCATCGCTGATGCCACCAGCCTGCCGCTTGTGATTTACAACATTCCCGGGCGTACCGGTGTCAACATCAACAGCGATACGCTCATAGAGCTGGCGAAACGGCACGACAACGTGCACGCCGTCAAAGATTCCACCGGCAACGTCGAGCAAGCTGCTGAGATCGCCGGGCAGGCGCGCGACACATTCCGCGTCTATTCGGGCGACGACTATTTGACCTTGCCGTTTCTTTCGGTGGGGGCATGCGGCATAGTCAGTGTGGCCAGTCATCTGGTCGGCACTCAAATTCAACAAATAATCGCCGCATATTTTGACGGCAATCATGATGAGGCCCGCAAACTGCACTATCAATATCTGCCGCTCTTCAAGGGGCTCTTCACTGCTCCCAATCCAACCTGCGTCAAGTACGCGTTGTCGAAGATAGGATTATGCCAGCCGACATTGCGCCTGCCGCTGGTGCCGCTGAATGCCGCGCAGCGCGATGCTCTGGACAAAGTGCTCAGCGATTTGAAAGTGCACGCGCGCGTCTAGCCCTCACTCACACGGAGACCGACATAAATTCGTGACCACCGAACGCCATAGAAAGCAACCAAACGCTGCCATCAACAACGGCGGCCAACTCGGCTCACCCAATGGTCTGAAGATCATCCCCATTGGCGGGCTGGGAGAAATCGGCAAGAACACCATGGCCATCATGTACGGCAACGACATGATTCTTGTCGATGCGGGACTGGCGTTTCCTTCAGAAGACATGCTGGGCGTCGACATCGTGCTGCCCGACATTTCATTTATCAAAGAACATGCCAGCAAGCTGAAGGCGCTTTTGATCACGCATGGACACGAAGACCACATCGGTGGCGTGCCGCAAATTTTGCGCGAAGTCGACTGTCCGGTTATTTACGGACCGGCACTGGCACTGGGTCTTCTGGAAGAGAAATTCAAAGAATACGGGCTCGAAGATCGCACCGTCATGCGCCAGGTGCGCCCGCGTCAAATAGTGAAGGTCGGTTGCTTCAACGTGCAATTCATTCGTTGCACGCATTCGATTGCCGACTCCTTCAGTTTGATTATTCACACACCGGTGGGTGCCGTGGTGCACACCGGAGACTTCAAGTTCGACTTCACGCCGGTCGACGGCGAGCAATACGACATCGCCAGTCTGGCAGCCGCGGCTGAAGATGGCATTCTCGCCCTGCTCAGCGACAGCACCAACACCGAGCGCGCCGGGCACACACCCTCAGAGAGATCTGTCTGGAAGAAACTCGATGAAGTCTTCGCCAACGCGAAGAAGCGCATTATCGTCACCACCTTCGCCAGCAACGTGCACCGTATTCGCCAGATATTGCAGGCGGCTATCAAATACGACCGCAAGGTAGCGATCCTCGGACGCTCGATGCTCAACCTCGCCAACATATCGCGAGAACTCGGTTACATGACGTTCCCCGACGGGCTGATTATTCGCGTGGAAGAAACCGTCAACCTGCCGCACGACAAAGTCGTCATTCTCACCACCGGCAGCCAGGGCGAGCCGCTGTCAGCGCTGAGCCGTATTGCGCGCGACGAACACAAGCAAATCAAAATCGCCCGTGGCGACACGGTGATCGTGTCGGCGACTCCGATTCCCGGCAACGAGCGTTCCATCGCCAACACGATCAACAAATTGTTCGTGCGTGGCGCGGAGGTTATCTACGGTCGCGATTCCGGCGTGCACGTGTCCGGACACGCTTGCCGCGAAGAACAGAAGTTGATGATCAACCTTTGCAAACCGAAGTATTTCATTCCTATCCACGGTGAATTTCGCATGCTCGTGAAGCACGCGGAACTCGCAGTCGAGTGCGGTGTTGCGCGCGAGAACACCTTCGTTCTGGAAAACGGTGATGTGCTTGAACTGCGCAAGGACGGCGGATCTAAGATTGGCAGCATCGATGCCGGCATCGTGCTCATCGATTCTAATGGGTCCTGGGAAATTCACTGGCAAACTGTGGAAGAACGTTTGTTGCTCGCTGAAGACGGCGTGGTCAACATAGTTTTGACACTCACCAAAGAACGCGACATTGTTGCCGGTCCCGACATCTCCATTCGCGGTTTGATTTTGCCACGCGGCGTGCTTCCCGAAGACTTCATCAATCAGCTGAAAGCCGACGTCACCGAGATTTTGCAAAATAAGGCAGTGCTGTCGAAGCTGTCGGGCGACGATTTGCGCCAATACGTTCTGGGCGCCATCAATAAACACTTCGCGCAAAATATGAAGCTTACGCCACTCGTGCAACTTTTGATTCAGGAAGTCTCGTTCAGCCGCAATAACATACCCGCTCGCTAGCGAGGTTGATCAGCCGCCATGGATCCGAAGCCCTTCAAGCCGGACACCACGGACGGTATCGACTCTGTCGAGTTGAAGGAGTCGCCCCGCGAGACTGAGTCGGACGAGCCGCAACCTGCGCCGACATCGGCTGCTACCCCTGCCGCATCGTCGCCGACGGGCAAGAAGGAGGGACCGAAGAAAAAGAACAAGCCCGGAAGAGCCGGGGATCTTGGACTGGCGATCATCGCAATTGTGTTGGCCGCAGTTTTGTCCGTTACTAATTACCTGATTGGACCTGTCAGCGAGACGCCCAGGAATATTGGCTATCTCGGCGATGTTCCGAAGACAGGCGATGCCGTGACGTTGCTGAAACTAAAACTGCGACTGGCACGCGGAATAATTCTGCCCGCCACGCTCAACGCGGCCAACATGGATATTGCCAATTACTATTTGTGGGTAGGCAACGTCAAGGGCGCTGAGTCTTATTTAGACGACGCACGAGGAGGCGACGACTATCCCAATGCTGCCATCACATATTCCGAGCTGGGTCTGAGGCTTGACCAGAAGCAATGGCAAAAGGCGGCGCAAGTTGCCGATGAGTGGTTCGGCGCCATCGATCAGCCGTATGGACCCTCGCGGATTCCAGAGTTCGAATTGATCCAACTTGCGTACTTGCATGCCAATCGGCAGGACGACGTCAAACGCGTGGAAGAGCTCATTGATCGAGCTCGATTTCTGGATGACAGCCATCCCTCATTGCAGCCGCCTCCCCGATTTGGAAAGTATGATGAGCAAGCCGGGTTATCCGCGGTTTGCAAATCCGCAGAAAACGCGATGGCCGCCGGCGCGTATAGTGAGGCGCTGCGCTACTGGCGGTTCGTGCTCGACAGCACGCCTGCCGGTGGTTACGATCAATTGACCAGCTACGAACATGAGAAGGCGAGGCTGATGCTGCCGGTTGCCAGCTTTCTCGCTGGTGATAAAGCCGCTGCCGCGAAGCAGTTTCCCGCCGCGTTGAACTCGCTGAGCCAATATAGTGATTGGTTCACCGATACGCAAAAAGGCGTGGTCTACAAATACTATGCATCGCTTTTGCGTCAGCAGGGCGCCGTCAAGCCGGCCGCTCAATACGAAGAGATGGCGAATAAACTTCTCAATCCGCAGCCGGTCAAGCCATGGTGGGACGAGCAGGACCCGTACGATCCGTGGAACCAGGTCTCGCTCTAAGAGGCTTATTAGAAATCGTCTTTGGTGACGGGTTTGCCGATCGACGGCTTGGTGGTGGCAGGTGTGGTGCCGGTACTCGCGGAACCTGTGCCGCCGCTACGTGGAGCCGTGGTGGTACCGCCACCAGATCCGGTATCACCTGATTCTTCCGCTCCCGGCGTCGGTTTGGCACCGGCTGCCTTGGCGAGCGCTTTCAGATCGGCGCCCTTCGGATTGTCGGTCAGGTATTTATAGGAACCAACCAGCTTGCGGAAAGTCGGAAGCGCACCATCGAACTGCGCTTTGCTGCGGGCAGTGAGAATGATGTTGATGACGACATTCTTTTCGAGCACGTAGCCGATGGCTTCGAAACTGCCGTCTTTGCTGCCGCTGAAATACTTGATTGTGGCGGTTTTGCCGTCGCCGGTCGGCGCGGTGCCGCCGTCGCTGACCTTAAGTCCTGGCGTGTCTGTCTTCATGTCCTGAATATCAGCTTGAATCGCCGCATCGAGACCCATGCCCTCGCGCGCATCTACTTCGGTGTACATGGCGACGGGACCGTCCCAGTCCGACTCGTCGGGATAGAAGACCGCCTGCAGATTTTGCTGGGCGCCGGCATCGGTATCTAACGACCAGCCAGGAGGCGCCTTGAGAATGAAGGAGTGATTCTGCCCGAAGGAAATACCCGTGCCGCCCGGAATGACATTGGCTGCCGCCGGCAACACGCTGCTCAGCAAAAGCGATAGGCACAGTCCGGCAAAACCGGCTGCCTGTGCCTGTTTTGCGCTCGGGGGCATCGAATTTCTGCGATTACTCATTTGCATCTGAACTCGCCTTAACTTGAGACGGTATGATTACCTGTTCATGGTAGCAGAGTCCATGGAGAAACGATTCGGCGGGGTAGGATTCGAGCCTACGTGTTAACTCTTGCGAGTCCGACTTTACAGGACGGCGCCTTCGACCAACTCGGCTTCACCCGCCGGGTCGTTTCTCCGTATTCAAGTTTCTTCCTCATATTGGTTCAGGGTGATTTAAAAAAGTGGTGCCGACGAGTGGACTCGAACCACCAGGACGTTGATTCTCGATCAACGATGTCTGCCATTGCATCACGTCGGCCAGTGGTGCCGGTGAGTGGAGTTGAACCACCAAGACGATAGGTTTGAGCTATCGATGTCTGCCAGTTGCATCACGTCGGCATGTGGTGCCCGTGAGTGGATTCGAACCACCAGAAACACCGTTTTTAAGACGGCGATGTCTGCCAGTTGCATCACACGGGCGTGCGCTGATTTAAGCCGTGCAAGCGGCTTCTACGCGATAAGAGAGCGGAATTCTTTGTATGAAATTGACCGGATCACAAATACGCGCGAAGCCTACTGCCTAACCTAAATAATATAGGCGCAGTGGGAGGCTAAGTCGTAGTGTCAGGTTCTTGTTCATAGTGATCTCATTATAGCGCGAACGCGTTTTGTGTCCACCGTTCTACGGTTCGAAGTTGAGTGACGGGAACCACTTCTTCAACATCTTCGGCTCTTGCATCGAATCCGGCCAGAGCACCACTTTATAGAAGTCGTCGCCTTCAAAACCTTCGTCATCGACTTCATCGAGCATTCCGTAGAAAATGCGCAAGCGATAAACGCCTGGTGCATTCAATTGCACCCGCGCCGCCATGTCGAAGCTCTCGATATTGTTGGTGATCACCAGCGTTCCCGATGGCACATCAAGACTGCATTCCACCACTTGATCCCAGTCTTCCAGATCTTCATCTTCCGGTTCTTCTTCAACGCATTCGATGACGACCTGCACTTCGGTGGGACGCACGGTGCCAATAGCAACGATGCGATCGCCGATGGAAAACAAGTCCTGGACTAATTCGTCGTGCATCGTTTCGCTAAATTCGGTTTCTGCTTTTTCATCTTGTAGATAGATCTGATAGTCCTGAGCAGAGACGATGAACTCATGTTCCGTGCATGGTGCAGTCATAGAAGGAAATCCGCTTGACGTGGGAGTCTGAGGGGTGCACAATCTGGACGCTTGGTCGGTGTGCGGTCTTGCACCGCTAAAATCACCGAACCGACAGTAATTCTAACTGGCGGCACGCGCCAACCCGGTCCACCGACCAAACGCATAGGATAAAGTTCATCATCATGATCAGCGACAGCCGCGCCCGACGCATGAAAAGAAGACGCAGCACCTTCGGCGGAACCATCGCCGAAACCGGTCCCGCTATCTTCATCCTTTTGCTGATGCTGTTCTTCCCGCTGCTCAACCTGGTGGCCATGAGCGCCGCTTATTTCTCCTGCGCGACGCTGAACGACTTGCAACTGCGCGAAGCGGCTTTGCTACCTAAAAAGGAAGCGCAGGATCCCAACGGCACTGTCTGCAAGAAGATCCCTGACGACTGGAAGTCAAAGGGCATCGGCAATTTCGTTGGTCTCCAGCAACCGGTCAACACGCAAGTTGATTATGTGGCCGGCACGGCCGACACGCAGAAGCGGCAAGATATGGAAGTGCGTGTCACCACCCGGGTGCGCATTAGCCCATTCCTGACAATTCCGTTTTTCCCGGGCATTCCTGGACTGGGCGCTCCGATGGATTTCCAAATTCAGACGCAGCGTCTGGTGGAAAACCAGAACAACGCACAATAGCGAACACACGCTCAGTTATCGCGGGTTTCTCATATACCGCGCGTACATGTCGGCGCGGTCCGACCAGTGATTGAATCGCTCGGTTTCTTTGGCGGTCTGTGCCGCATCGGCTGCGTCTGCGCAGAGAGTGTTGCCCTTCGTCCAGTCCTTGTTCTTCTCTACTTCGATCAGTGCTGTCGCGATGCGCTTGTCCTCGTCCTGTTTCTTGGAAGCGATACGCACAAAATATTGGTCTGCTTTCAATCTATACTCGGCGGCTTTGGCCGGGTTTTCGTGCGGTCCGGCGAGATACAGTTCCGACAGACTGCGACTGGTTTCCGCCGCTTTGGTCCAGTCGCCCATCTCTTCGTACAGCTTCAGCGCTTCGGTGCGCGCTTGCGTGGCAGACATGGTGCCGTCAGTGCCGGTTGTGTAGCGGCAGATGCCGGCAAGAAACTCCAGTTGCTTCACTATCTCTGCCTTCGATGCACCGCTTTTCTTGAGCTGAGCAAGTTTCGTCTCTTGTTGCTTGATCTCTTCTGCGGTCCACATCTTCATGCGTCCCATGCGCTCGTGCGCAAAATAAGTGCGCGGAACGACCGGCGTCACATTCGCCGCGCCTGTCGATGCCGGACCCTTCGGAGCCTGCGCCGGTGCGCCTTGCACTATGGAATGCCAGATCGGCTTGTTGTTGTTGCTGTTGCCCGGAGCCGCGCTGGCGGCGCACGTCATAACCAGTGCGAGCGTGCCGGAGAACAGTGCCGCCACCCTGCGAACCGCTTCCTGAGCGCGTTGCCGAATCAGCTGCAGTCCTTTCGGACAGTTCTGGGTAAGAAACGTTCCGTCGTCGCGCCGGTAAAGCCGCATACAGACTCGTTCGCCGGTGAGTGTGCGTTGCAATGCGCGCATCACTTCCTCGTCCGTCATTGCGGACGCATTCAGAACATGCAGCTTGCACTCGCCGCAAAACCGCATCTTGTCGTCGCCGGTCATTTCGTCCCACTTGGCGGAACACGGCGCCGCAATCTCGGCGTGCTTCATCATCTCGTCGACAGACATTTTTTGCTCTTCCCCCAGGGTAGTACCGGTGGTGCCAATGTTTCGTCCCCCTGCCAGCCTACCTACACAATGCCACGCACGCGCCCTGTCGCCAACAGGGTAAATCCCTGACCGCACCCATCTATTTCTCGGGCTGAGTCCCGCCGGGCTTCTTCTGCGAATCCCCAGGTTGCGACACCTGGAAATTTGGCGGGGAACCCTGAGTACGACCGAATCCAGGTGTTGCTGCTGTCGGCGCCCAGCAGTAAGACAGGCGCCTGTCCTTGGCTTTCGCGCTGGACAGGCATTGGTTTGCATGATAAGCTGCAAAAATTCAAAAATTTGAACATTTGAATGCTTGAGGGGGCTTATGCCGTACCGAACAATTGTGACTAAAGAGTTGGCGGAGCTGTTTGGCGTTCTTGCCCATCCGCAACGTATCCGCATCATTGAAGAGTTATTAGCTGGAGAAAAGGACGTAAAAACCATCGCGGACGTCTTGCAAATCAATTCTGCTGGAGTTTCACAGCATCTGTCGGTTCTGCGCTCTCATAGGCTTATCTCCGAGCGGAAGCAAGGCCGAAACGTGTTTTACCGACTTCGCCAACCGGACCTGGCAAATTGGATTCTCGGCGGACTGCCATTCGCAGGTCCATTTCAAGCCGACATTCAAGAGTTCACAACGGCCGTACAAAAGGCCCGGTCTGTGTGGCTATCGGACAAGGTGGCTAACAAAGGAGAGATCAATGCTTAAGCTCATCTCGGGATTGCATCATTTTCAGACGAATGTATTTCAGTCTGAGCAAGAGCTGTTTACACGCCTTGCAGAAGGTCAAAGTCCAGAGGCGTTGTTCATAACTTGCTCCGATTCGCGCATCAATCCGAATCTCATTACGCAAACGCGTCCAGGGGACATTTTTGTCCTGCGAAATGCTGGCAATATCATTCCTCCGTATGGAGCTTCAAATGGGGGAGAAGGAGCCACAATTGAATTTGCTGTAGCCGCTCTCGGCGTCAAAGACATCATTGTTTGCGGGCACTCCCATTGCGGTGCGGTGAAAGCGCTTCTCGATCCAAGTCAACTTGCGGAACTGCCAACAGTAGCGGCCTGGTTAGGTCATGCATCAGCGACTCGGCGGATTATGCACGAGAACTACGGCTCCGAGAGTCTATCTACGGAGCAATTATTGAACATAGCGATTCAAGAAAATGTTTTGGTTCAACTTGAGAACTTGAAAACGCATCCGGCTGTAGCAGCAAGAATAGCGCGGGGCGAGCTCAGCTTGCATGCTTGGACGTACAAAATCGAGACGGGGCAAGTGTTCAGTTATGACGTTGAAATCGGTCAGTTCATCCAAATTGGGGAGCAATCAAGTGTTTCAGGTATCGAACAGTCCCGACATTCGCTGTGCGGAGTCCTCTAACTACTCTATAGAAAGGAATTTGTTAAACCTGTTGGGGGAGTCATCCACGGACGCGCCTGAAAATCACAATTATGTTTCGCTCCACCCTGAAAGCCCCCCTGCGCGCGCATTTTAGGATTCGCTCATGCCCATGAGCCCGCCGCTTGCTTCACTCAAGAGAGCGGGGTGCCAGTTTTGGCACTGGCACCCGGCTTTTGGGGTCTGGATCCCCTATGGAGACGCATCTCGCGCACAGATTTTGCCGGACAGTGCCCGAACTGGCACATGTCCAATAGGTAACTCCAAAGCCCGGGCGACCGGACCTGGTCAGCGAAGAACCGATGTTTTTCGCGTGTTTTGAACGAGACCCGCGTGGAGAGCCAGCCGGCGCCCAATCCCAGCCGAAGGCACATGCCTAAAAAGCCTGGAAAGATTAGTGGCGTTAAATCTTGCGCCTCCCTAAATCTCCGGAGCGGTCCGTTAACTCCCCAGACGCAGATGAAACGGCGAATCCGCCGGGGGAAAATATGAAAACCAGAAACAGAAGCCGCAAAGGAACCAGCTTTATCGAGTGCATGGTAGGCGGCATCTTTATCATTCCGATCGCGCTTGGCGCCGTCAACCTGTCCACCATCGTGATGAGCAACTCCATCAACGATCACCTCGCCAAGGACGCAGCCCGCGCCGCTGCCAACCAAGAGCAGGTCAACACCGCCAAAGCCGCCGCCGACAAAACAGTGCATGGCATGGGCAAATCGAACATCATACCGAGCGTCGAAATGACCTCCTTCGATTACAGCAACGAAGTCACGGTCCAGACCAAGATGGTCGTCAAATTTCCAGCTCCTCTTCTGGGCTGGACCGAAACCACCCTGGTCGCCAGGGCCATCGAGCCCGTCGTCGCCGCTCCTGCCGACATTTAACCGAGTTTAACCCCGAGACAACGAAGCACCATCTGCGGTGCCCGGCTCCCCCGCCGGGCACTTCCCTTTTTTAGCGCACACGCGCCGTTGCGCATGTGACATATTTCAAATCTTCCGAAACCGCCTATTTATCCGCGACTCAGTGTCAGTAGACTATATTGGAGTTTGTCATACACCCGGAGCGAGCAGCAATGACCAACCGAGGCAGAAAGAAACGCGGCGCCGTGCTTGGACTGGTAATAGTCTGCGCCCTCGTGCTCGTCATGATCATCGTCGCGTTGTTCGTGTTGACCATGTATATGGGCGGCTCACGGGAAGTGCGCAACGCCACCGATTCCGGCGCGCTCAACGTCGGCAAGCAAATGATGGTGCGCGTCAAAGAAAAGGCGCAAGCCGGCACCGCGGAAGAACAGTTTAACGAACTCCAGGACAAG
Source organism: Candidatus Obscuribacterales bacterium (assembly GCA_046328035.1). Classification (GTDB taxonomy): domain Bacteria; phylum Cyanobacteriota; class Vampirovibrionia; order Obscuribacterales; family Obscuribacteraceae; genus JBGASG01. The sequence goes on from JAXLXI010000018.1 coordinate 62,007, forward strand.
AACGGCGAATTCGGCATCGGCAACATCAACCGCGTCTGGGCAAAGTCGATGCTGGTCTCGGCAAATTATCAAGCCATGAAAAGCGAGGGCACCGATACTGGTACCGCCAATTCGCATGCCGACTCGATTTACAACTCCGCCCAAAACATGTCTGACCGCCTGGCAGACAAGCTCAACACGCCAACCAACCTGTATCCATTTTTCAACGAAGTAGCAGAGCGCAACTCCGTCCGCATGATCGGTAAGGATAGCGAACTGAAAGCGCATGACCCCGGCAACTGGACGACATCGTTAGTCGATCGCGGCGCCGAAAGCAACATCATGATTACATCCGGCCAGTTGCCGTCAGGCGTCACTGTTCCGCAAACCAAAGCCGAGGGGCTGGACTACGTGCCGGGCTACCAGACATTTGAAGTCGGCGACCATACATTCGCCTTCGTACCCTTCAAAGTGAAGGAACGCACGCACCTGATCGCCGGCTCCTACTTCAGCGAAAACAAGAAAGACGCCAAAGCCATCAACTGGAACAAGCCGGTTCCCAACGGCTACTCCGTAGACAGCAAGTCGCTCAAGCAGGATTCGCTCGCACACCAGGCGCTCGCTTTCGTACAACCTAATCCGCAAAAATACTATGACGCCGAGATGCGTGGTTTCATACGCATCAACTTCCCCGGCAATGACATCCAGTATGTGATCAACGGCATCCCCAGCCGCAAGGGCAGCTACGACAATCGCCCGGGTACGGACACGCAAATATTCATACCGGAAGTCGGCACCGGCACCCTGACTGTTAACGCCAGTGTCGGCAACGAATATGTCGGCACCCTCGCCAATGTCATGTTCAATCCGCTCGTACCCGGCAACTGGGGACCCAGCAAGGACCGGCTTCTGCAACGCTGCCGCGAACTCAAGCATGACTGCAGCATGGGCGAAATGCTCGGCGCGTTGGCTGCCTGCCCCTTCATTCCGGGACAAGACACCTATTACATCTATCCGTCCAACGGACCCGGCAGCATGCTGATTGCCACACCCGAAACCGCCATCGTGGGCTCGGCAGCTCTCTGGCTGAACAAGAGCGCGCAAGCAGACGGTAGTGAAAAAGACGGCATCACCAAGGAATACATGAGCATGGCTCCCAACGAAGTCACCAGTGCTGCTGCTATTCCCGACCCGTATTGCTCCTGCGAACCCAACCCGGCTGTCAGTCTCAGTTTCGTGCAGGGCTGGCATGACTGGACCCCGGGCACCGGATATGATGGCTGTCTGGGCACCATGAAAATTCACCGCAAAACAACGTTCTCTGTGAACGTCGTCTGCCACCCACTCTAGCGCCCCGACTCAGGCGCGGCTTCAGGCGCGCGCCTTCAGCGTTTCGTCAAAGCAGCAATCAGTTCTGCAAACTGTGGAAACTGTGCGGTAAGTAAATCCCGAGTGCCCTCGGTGTAATCGGCGAAATCAAATCCCGGCGCCACCGTGCAACCTAATAACGCGAAGCCGGACTGAACTTCGCCGCCAGACTCGGTACCGGGTGCGGCTGGCGCAATGCGACAGCCCTGCCAGACATGGGCGGGCACCACATGTTGGGGCACCTGTCCCTTATCTATTTGATTGCCCAGCATGATCGTGCCGTCGGGCACCGCGCTCGGCGGCTCCGACAACTGCAGCATCTCCACCGGATCGCCGGCATAGAAATGAAACACCTCATCGGTGACGATCCTGTGCATGCAGGAAAAAGTTCCGGGAGTGAGCAGATAATAGATGCTGGTCGATGCCGAGCGATTGCCGGAATAAGCTGCCGGCAGCGCGTCTTGGGGCAACGTCAACCGGCAGCGATATGTCTCGCGGTAAAAGCCGCCCTCTGGATGCGGTACCAAGTTTAGTTGCTTGATCAGATCATCAGCTTGAGTCATTGCGGAATCATAGCTCATGAGGCTGTGTCACGCAGCCCATTTCGGCGGATCGCCGGCGAACAGCACTGCCACATCTTCTTGATGCCCGAGTTCGTACTTCAGGTATGAAACCTCGCGCTGCATGCGAGCCGTCAACGCCTGAATGGCTTCCAGCTGATGAGTGCCGGCGTACTGTTTAATGTCGATGGGCGCTGACAGCTTGATCGAAACTTGCTTGCCGTCCTCAGAGTAGCGCACCGCCATCGGTATCACGGGAAACTCCAGCCCTTGAGCGATGCTTGACAATGCAAAGCGGGCGGCCCCGTTCTTGAAGCGGTGCGTGGCGCCGTCGCGATAAGTGTCGCCTTCTGGGAAGATGACGATCGGCTCGCCCTTCTTCACCTGTCGCTGCATGTGTGCGACCAGATCGAACCGCGGATTGGCTGGAAAACTACCCATTGAGCCCAGCACATGACCTTGCAGACCCAGCAGTTCGTTGGGCGAAACCATGAAATTAGCCGGTCTATTAATCAGGTGATAAGCCAGCAGCCCGTCCCAGCGCGAGGTGTGGTTGCTGATAAGCAGATATGGACCGTCAGTGGGAATAAACTCGCGCCCTTCTACTTCCACCTTGCGGAAGTGCAGGGCGATGGCGATCTTATTTATAGTGCTCCAGAACGCGTAAACCAGTCCTGTCTTGCGATCTGTCAACTGGGCTCTCATGTGCTTCCTTCTTCTCCGTTGCGTTGTAGCTGATCCGTCTACTGTGGTGCGAGCATCACGTGGTGCTCGCTAATCTGACATTAGCGAATTGCGTGCAGCGGATGAGCCGGCTCGGGACAGTTCAGAGAATGTATGCCTGCCAAGGGCTGCTGCGTTCGGTACCGGGGCGGCAGCCCCCGCGGCATAACCTGTTACCAGTTGTCGGTTTCGGGGATTTCGCCCGGGCGGGAACCCACATCGAACCCATTCGTCAATGCGTGTACTCGGGAGGGGGAACCTGACCGGAGCGCAAGAGGCAAAAGAATGGCATCCAGCGTTTACAGGCACGATACAGAGAGGGTGAGATTGCAGTATCTCGAACAAGCGATCCAATCAGACCGCCGAGACATCGCCAAAATCGCACTCCTGTCCGCCATCACGCTGATGCTCTTCACTATAGCGATGTGGGGAATTAATCCCAGTGAAACACGCACAATGAATGCCGACACGCCACTGGTAACTGGTACAGGCGCCGAGTCCACGACCAAGCCACCTGCAGGTCGCTGAAAAATATAAGGTGGCATGAGACGCTCCCCTTGCGGGGAGCGCCTCTTTTTGTGCCGCTGTAGCGGGTTTTGGCGATCGCGGGCTGATTTCGTGCACCACCTGCGGTATCGGCCAACCACTTGATCTTTTTTCCATTTCAAACTTCAATAGTAAGGACCCAGGTATCCCGTCCGGCACGTCCAGTTCACGAAATTCTAAGGAAGGACATTATGGTCGACGAATATATCCGTAAGTCACCCCAGCAACCGGCTAGCGGTTGGGGCGAATATGACGACCAGGACTGGGGCGACGACGAAGAGGAAGATCAAGATCAGGACGAGGATGACAATGCGAATTCGTCCACTCGCGCATCTTCTTATGACGATGAAGACCAGGACGAACAAGATGATGACGAAGAGCGCGAAGAAGCAGATAGCGAAGAGCGCGAAAAAGAAGATTCTGATCGCCAACAGGTGACCGCAGAGGAAGTGGTTGCGGAAGAGGTGGTTCCGGAGTACGTCACGCCCGAAGAGGAAACGCCACCGCCGCCCGCTCCCACGCCCGTGCACCAGGACGTAGCCGGCGAAGTCGAGCACGACGACGAGGACGAAATCGATGACGACGAGGAAATCATCATCATCGAAGAAGTCGTTGATGCCATAGCGGTGCCGACTACCGAAGATGATGATGAGACGGAAACCATCATCATAAGTGCGACCGAGAGCACAGAAGTTTCTGAGAGCGAAGCCGAGAAGCCGAAGCGCACGCGCAAAACACCAACCAAGCGTGCCGGCACCGGACGCAAAGCAACCGCCCGCAAGGAAACTGGAGCGGCGAAAAAGCCGGCCTCAGGTTCCGGCAAGCACAAAGCCAAGAAAGCTGGCGCCAAGAAATCCGCGAGCGCGAAGAAGGCGGCTGCCAAGCCTGCGGCGAAGAAGAAGTCAGAGGCTAAGAAGGCAGCACCAAAGAAAGCTGCTGCTAAGGCTTCCAAGAGCAAGACCGCGAAGAAAGCGGCTGCGAAGAAACCAGCTGCTAAGAAAGCCGCCGCGAAGAAACCAGCTGCTAAGAAAGCCGCCGCGAAGAAACCAGTTGCGAAGAAAGCCGCTGCGAAGAAACCAGTTGCGAAGAAAGCCGCCGCGAAGAAAGCGGCTGCGAAGAAACCAGCTGCGAAGAAACCAGCTGCGAAGAAACCAGCTGCGAAGAAAGCCGCCGCGAAGAAACCAGTTGCGAAGAAGGCCGCCGCGAAGAAACCAGTTGCGAAGAAAGCCGCGGCAAAGAAACCAGCTGCTAAGAAGCGGAAGTAGTTGCCAGGCGCTTCGCCATGAAGATGTCGGGCTTGCCGGCTCCGTTGGCATCCGGCAAAACGCCGACCACAACGTAACCGCACTTCTGGTAGAAGCCGACTGGATGTCCGCGCAGATTTTGCAAAGCGCTTAGGTGGACGAGCGGATCGGGATACAGATCCTGTCCGAAAAGGCTGGTGCGATCGACTTCGTCATCGGTTCCCAAAAACATCGTGCACGCGCCGGCCTCACGCGCGCGTTCCTCGAGTGCCGCCACCAGTTTCTTGCCAATTCCCTTGTTGCGGTGCTCTTCCTTGACTACCAGCGGATGCAACTCGATGACGTTGCCGTCGTAACAGGAGATGCCTCCGATCCAACCGACCACGCGACCGTTGTCAGCAATTGCCACCAGGCTGATTCGATCTTCTTCGAACGACTCCGCGACTTCTTCCCGCGCGTCTTCGATCGTCGGCCAGGCAGTTGGTGCGCCGGCAGACATTCCGTTCAACACGAGTTGAGCGACTTCTTCGTGCGTTTTGGCGCCGGCAGGTTTCAGGTCCAAAATGGTGATATGCATCGAATGCCGCTCGAGTGCGATTTGGGATATCCGGCGATATCGCCTGAATGTGCGGCGAGTGCCGCACATATCGGGGTCTTCCTACCCCAAAAATAGAACTTCGCCCCCACCGAAATGAAGGCGAAGTACTAGTTGTGGTGGATTAGGTAAGGAGGAAACACAGCACCCAGTCTGAAAAAACGGCTGTGTGCTTCGTGGACCTAATAATAGCAGCGCAGATTTTGAGGTCGTGTAAAAAACCGTGAAGGTGCCTGCGTGCGAGCCCATTGGGGCTGCAGTGCCGATTGCTTTAACTCTTTTTCTGCGCCTGACGTCTCAGATGTGCGCTTGACTAGTGCCGAATTTCAGACGATCGCCTGCGCGAAATTACTACCGGTCGATTTGCGATGACTCGCGACTATTAGATGCTGTGCGTTCGGAGAACTACTGCTTGGTCCAGGGAGTCTGGGTGGTTGCCGCGGTAGTTGTGCTCAAGTTGGCGAACAGATAGTCAAGCGGATTCGGCCCGGTCGTTTGAGTCACAGGGGCTGAACGCATCTCGGTCGGTTTTTCGGTAGCAACGATTTTGATGTTGCTCGGGCAGAACACGAAGACCTGTTCTGTGAGTTTGTGGAAGTCACCGTCGATGGCGGCGGCGGCACCAGATACGAAGTCGACCAGGCGAATCGCATCCATCTTGCGCATTTTATCGAGACAGATAGTGGTGGCAGCGCGCGTGCGCAGACACTCAACGATATCCACAGCTTCATCGAACGAGGCCGGTTCGAATATAGAAATCTGTGTGCCCAGACGATTTTCCGTCCGAGTGGATATAGGTGCGAACTTCCGATCTACCAGTGCAGGATAAATATCAACGCCGACTTTCGCGTTGCGCCCCGCGGATGGTGCCCGATCCTCATTAGGAGGATCTTTCGACTCTTGCGACATAGTTACCCGCTCTCCGACACGTGTCTTTTACATGACCTCATTCTAATTGATTCAGATCAATTGGCAAGTAGCCTTTGTCTAACCAACCGGTCCGCGATCTGGTGTCGTGTATGGTATCACAAATGGCTCCCGCCTATGATGGTGGCGATTGCCTGGCTCAGCAGCAGATCTTCCTTTTCGGTGATCTTGATATTAAATCTTGAACCCAGGACTACCGGCACAGGGATGCCCGCGGCTTCCAGAATTGCGGCATCGTCCGTGGTATTAACCTGTTTGGCTCGCGCGTCCTGGTGCGCCCGATAAAGTAATTCGAATCTGGCTGCCTGAGGCGTTTGCATCAAGTGCAACTCCTCGCGCTTCAGCGTTTCGACAATGCTACCGTCGACAACACGTTTCACCGTATCTGATGCCGGGATAGCTACCGTACATGCGTCGGTCTTCTCTAGCTGTTCCAGTACCCGATCCAATATCTCTCGGGTAACAAACGGGCGGGCCGCATCGTGCACCATCACGTGGGTCGGGGGCGGATTGCTCTGTGCCAGCGCGCTCAAGCCGTTGAACACCGACTCCTGGCGCGTGTTACCCCCGCCTACCACCAGGCAGGTTGCGCCAACTTCGCAATGTGCAACTGCCAGCGACGCCTGCAATTCCTGCACCATATCTGGTGGCGCCGAAACAATCACCTGCTCGATATGCGGATGATGCCTGAAGACGTCAACCGACCACAAGAAAACCGGTTTGCCGCCAAGTTCGATGAACTGCTTCGGACCATCGCCGCCAAAGCGGGTGCCGCTGCCTGCAGCCACAATTACTGCTGCAACGTGCATGATTTACTAGCCCAGGTCTGTAACCACGGGCGCCGGCGGCGTTGCATCGAACACTTCGCTGACTTGCGGAATTGCTTCGATTTCGAAGACAGCTGGCGCATCCGGTTCTTCGCCTACTGTTTCTTCGGTTTCTCCCGCGCCTGCCGCCGATGTTTCTTCCATCGGACGGTCCGCTGTGGCAGTTTCTTCCCCGGCGCTGCCTGCCGCTGACGGTTCTTCGGTTTCCGGTGACAGCTCCAGGTAAATGCGTTCGTTCAATTGCTTGTCGGAACCGGAATCGCCGCCGACCACCGGTAACTCCAACTGCTTGTCGGCGGTCGGGCTTTCAGTGGTAGTGGTAGCGGCTGCGGCGGCCGCTGCTTCCGCTTTCTTCACTTGTTTCTTCAGATAGGAGCGCAACTCACCGCCGTCTTTAGTGAGGCGGAAGTAGTCTTGAAACTTCTTGGTGGTCGTCAAAATCGGCGAGCGTCCGTCGTCCTTCTTGGCGATCAGCTCGCGATTGACGAGCTCTTTAATATGTTCGTAGGCGCCGGCACCACGCACGCGGATAATCTCCGACTGCATAACCGGTTGCTTGATGCATATTGCTGATAACGTGCGCAGCAATGCCGCGGACATCTCGACTGGTGCAAACTCGTTCATCAAAGATGAATACTCATCTTTTACCTGGAACGCATATCCGCCCTCGTCGGTGATCTGCAATCCACCCGGACGCTCTTCGTATTCACGAATCAGTTCCAACATCGTCTGCCGCACTTGCTGAACATCAGCGTTAATGATGCGTGCTATGGCCGCAGCCTGAATCGGCTTGTCGGTCATGAAGAGCACTGCTTCAACTTTCGCTTTTAGGCTCACGCGGTTGCCTCCAAAATTGATCTAGCGATGAAAAGCTCACCGTAAAATTTCTCTTGCTGTAGTTGTACTTTACCAGCATTGGAGAGAAACAGCACGGCGAGGAACGCATCCACCCAGTCGCCGCGCCCGCCCAGCTTTTCGATCAGTGCCACCAGAGACAGTATGTCCCCGGCTTCGAAATATGCGATCAGTATTTGTTCGATACGCGCAATCACGTCTTCGATGTCTTCGTCGTGCGCCAACTCGAGAATGTCTTCCATGCCCTTCATATCGGCATAGCCTTCCATATCGATGACGGCTTTCGGCTTGCGCTGCGACTTTTCTTTTTCGTGTTTTTCCGCGTCGCGCAGGGCTTCGATCAGTTGTTCGAGGGTGACGCGGCGGCGGCGCACTTGCGTGTTTTTGGTACGGCGCGTCAGTGCTCGTTCCAGGTCGGCGAGCGTAATCTGCCGGGCGACGGCTTGATTGTTGCCGTCGTAGATTATTCCTGAATCATCCTCGAAATCTAAGAAGTCATCGCCACCGAAATCGAGATCTTCGATTTTGTCGATCAAAAGCTGTTCGGCTTTCATGCGCAGCAAAACAGATGCGTGGAAGATGATTTTGCCTGATTGGCGCAAGTTCTCTTTGGGGGCGGCGGCGATTGCTTTAAGGAATCGATCGCATATATCGATGATGTCGATGTTTTTCGGATCTATCTCGCCTTTCGACGCCATCGACACGAGAATCTCGATACCGCCGGAGCGCTCGACGCTGATCAGCGTGTCACCGGGTATGGTGCCGGAGGGCTGGTCCGAAAGTGCCGGCACCGGTGCCGGATTTACTGCGTGTTCCTCATGCTCCAACTGCTTCTTCCTCCGGTAGTTTCACTTCCGTGATACCGACCACCTTGGAGTAACCGTCGGAACGCAGCGAGACACCAATTGCGTGGTCCGCGTTTTCGATCATCGGACGACGCAGGCTGACCACCACAAACTGAGCTTCGGTCGACTGCCGTGCCACCATACGCGCCAGGCGTTCGGCGTTGGCACCGTCAAGCATCATGTCCACTTCGTCGAAAGCGTAGAACGGCGCGGGCGCATAGCGCTGGAAGGCAAACACAAACGACAGCGCCGTCAGCGATTTCTCGCCTCCGGAGAGCGCTTCGATGCGTTGCATCTTCTTCTCGCGTGGCTGCGCACGAATAATCAAACCGCCATTAAAAGGATGATCCGGATCTTCAAGTTCGAGCTTGCCGGAACCATGAGACAGCTCGGCAAAGATCTCTTTGAAGTTTTCGTTGATGGCGTTGAACGCCTCCATGAACGTGTTCTTCTTCAGCTCGTCGTAGCCGGCGATGCGCTGATTGATCTCGTCCTTCTCGGTGTTCAAGACGGTGAGATATTCTTCCAGCTCTTCCTGGCGCTGTTTCGTCTCGTTGTACTCTTCCAGGGCCTTCATGTTGACCGGCTCCATGGCGCGCATCCGCTTCTCCAGGCGCTCGATTTGATGCAGCAGCTGGTCGACGGTGCCTTGCGACGGCGGCTTGTAGTCAGGCTGCTCGGCGAGCAGTTCGTCCAGTTCTTGCCGCTTCAGAATCAGCTCTTCGCTGAGTTCGTACATCAGCTGGCGGCGTTTGTTGCGCTCTTCTGCCAGGTGTTCGAGCTGGCTCTCCAGCTTGGTCTTCTCCAGCTCGATGGCGTGGATTTTTTCCTGAACGGCAGCCTTCTCGTCGTTGAGAGCTTTCAGCTCGTCGGAGATGTCGGTGCTCTTCTTCTCCAGATCCTGGATCAGTTTTTTGAGCTCGTTGATCTTGGCTTCGAACTCCGGCTTTTGAGCATTGAGTTCATCGAGTTCTTTGGTAATCGTGTCGAGTTGCTCTTGCAACGTCTGGCGATTGGCTTGCTCGACGCGTTCTTCGGTGATGATGCGGTCGATGTGGCGCTCGATTTCCTTGGCGCTCTTTTCGGTGGCATCCAGGTCGGCCTTCAGCTCTTCGGCTTCGGCGATCAGTTTGTCGACCGGCGACTTGGCGGCACCGCCCGTCACTTCAGCCATGTCATCCTGGAACTTCGACAGCTCCTTGTTGACTTGCTTCAAGTTGGTATCAATAGATGCAACTTCAGTGTCGACGGCTTCGATTTCATCGCCGCTGGCGCGCAGCCGCGGTTTGAGGTCCTCGACTTCTTTCTCAACGGCAATCAGTTCGGCTTTCTTGGCGTCCAGCTCGGTTTGCGTCTGAGCTTGCACGCCTTTGAATTCGTTGAGTTTGTCGCGGTCGCCGGCGATCGACGCGTTCAGTTCTTTGAGGCTGTCCTGCAACCACTTGATGTCGTCGGCGAGGTTTTTCGCCTTCATGCGCAGGCTGTTGAGGTCGGTTTCGCCCTTCGCCGAGAAGTGCAACTTGTTTTTGTTGTCCATGCCACCGGAAATGGTGCCGTACTTCTCGAGCAGTTCGCCTTCGAGAGTAACCAGGCGTCCGGTGCCCATCAATTTGCGGGCGTTCTCCAGCGAGTCCATGACCACGGTCTGACCGCAGGCATACTGGATGGCTTTGACGAAACGCGGCTCGAAATCGATCAGGTTATAGGCAAAGTCGATGACGCCCGGGCGGCTCGGCAGCAAGCCCGGCGGTTGCGTCTGAATCTTATTAAGAGGAACGAACGTAGCCCGACCAGCTTTGCTCGACTTGAGCAGTTCGATGCAGCGGGCGGCGACCTCGTCATCTTCCACGACCAGATGGCTGAGGCGCGGTCCGATGGCCATTTCCAGGGCTGTCGTGTAGCGCTCGTCGACCTGACCGAGTTGACCGATGGTGCCGTAGACGCCTTTGATGTTGGCTCCCAGGATCGCTTCCACCGCCTTGCCGTAGCCGCTTTCGCCGGCGACTTCGCGGTGCGTTTCCATCTCGATGAGCTTGCGGTTGACTTGCTCGAGTTCGGCGCGCTTGGCTTCGATTTCTTCCTGCGTCGATTCGATTTCGCTTTCCATCTGGCGAACGTTTCTTGCCAGACCCAAGCCCTGGGCTTGCTGGTCTTCGCACTTGCGTTCCATGGTGCCGATCAGGCTCTTCAAAGACGCAGTCTTGCCGATGGAATTAGTTGTATTGGTGCGGATTGCTTCGATTTCTTTTTCGAGCGATTCCTTGCGGGCGATCAGCTCAGCGCGGCGCACATCGAACCGGTTTTTCTGGTCGCGCAGCATCTCCAGCTTTTCGTGGAGCGACATGACTTTGCTGGTGGCGGTGTCCTTCGCCTGGCGCACGACTTCCAGTTCGGCATTGACGGCGCTGAATGATCCCTGCTTCTCAGCCAGAATCTGTTGCACGGCTTCCAGGTCAGCCTGGTGCTGTTTCTTTTCCTTGCCAAGTGAGTTGAGGTGCTTGTCGATCGTCTTAATCTGATCGACGACCTGCTTTTGCAGCTTGCCCTTTTCGCCGATGACACCGGACAGATTGGAGAGCTTGTTCTCTTCACGGGTGAGTTCCCCGCGTTGGTTCTCGAGCTCCTGGCGGATGAGCAGCTGCTCGTTGCCGCCCTTTTCGCGTATATCCTCTTCTATGCGACCGATCTCGGAACGCAACTTGAGTGTCTCAAGCTCCGACTCCTCACGCTTTTCGCAAAGCTCTTCTTCCCGCTTGTCGAGCTTAACGATTTCGTTGCGCTCGCCTTCGACTTTGGTTTCCAGCTCTTTGACGCGAATGAACACCAGGTCGCGTTCGATGCGCTCTTTCTGAGTTTTGAGGTCGAGATACTTAAGGGCGACGTCGCGGTCGGATTGCAGGACCTCGAGGCGCGTCCCTATCTCAGCCAGCACGATGCGCTGGTGATCGATTTTTTCGGCGACCGTAATCAATTCTTTTTGCGCCTGGTCGATGCGGCGATCGAACTCGGCAACGCCCGCCAACTCATCAATAATGCGGCGGCGCTCAGTGGGGCTCATGGTGACGATGTTGGTCACATCGCCCTGCATGATGACGTTGAAACCGGTCGGGCTGACGTTATATCTCATCAGCTCATCGTGGATTTCGCTGAGAGTCGTGACCTTGCCGTTGAGGTTATAGGTACTGGTGTAGCCGTTGTCTTTGACGCGCAGTCTGCGGCTGACTTCGATTTCTGTGCCGGCGTCGTTGGTGAAGCGGACGGTGACTTTCGCCTCATTGCGCCCGCTCAGGTTGTTGAGCAGATCAGGCAGGCGCTCGGCGCGCATGGTCCGTGTGCTGGACAAGCCGAGGGCGAAGAGCAGGCTGTCGACGATGTTTGATTTGCCTGAGCCGTTGGGACCGGAGATGGTCGTGAACCCATTCAAGATGGGTACGGTGGTCTGCTTACCGAAGCTTTTGAAGTTGTCTAACTCTATTTCTTTGATCCGCATCGAGATTCCTTCGATCCCTCACGCGCACACCAACGTGCGCCCAACAGGTATGTGCCTGCTACCTATTGAACATCGGGTTTGCCAAATCCAAAATCCCTCAACCCGCACCCACAGCCAGATTAGACTACATCCTAACAGATGGTGTCAATATGGTGCTACCGATAATACCAGCGCCGTGGTGGCAAGCCTAAACCCGCCAGGGCTGCCTCACCAGGCGTGCTGTCAAGCGCTACGAGTCTAACATTAATGCCACCAATTTTGCTACCACAGGCGATGCCGATTGTGTACTTTGTATATATCGAGTTGGTATTTTTTCTACTAGCTAGTGGCCGTGCTTTGGGTCTTTCGGGCGGCTGCCGAAGCCATTTTTCCGGCGTGGGCGATCCTTTCCGCTGATTAATGGCTGGTCGGTCGAGCCGGGTGCGGGAGCAATGCACCCGGCAAACCGATACCAGGAGCGGTATCGAGGTTTACCGCTCATGCCGCAGCCAAAAGTCTCGCTTTGCCCTGTAGGAGGTGAGTTTGGACGTGCCCGAAGCTGCTGTCTTCGAGCGCGAAAATTTTGGAGAGGTGATCATATAGACGCTCCACCCCCTCAAAAAGTTCAAATCGAATTTTGCAAGAAACTTGCGGCGACTACCCGCGAAACGCACTACAGGACTGGCTTCTGCTCGTACGGACTGTTGGCAACTGATTGAACTTTTTCTGCCTGTCGAACGTATTCCTATATATAGGTACTGCGATATCAGAAAGGGGGTATCGAATATGGTGAATGGCGAACATGATGTGTACTTCCACCACAACTATCTCGATCGCTTTATACAGGACATTAACGAGGCTCGTTCGCTGATCATCATTCACGTGCCCTTTGTAGGGGACTTCCAGATGGAGCAGTTGAGTCCCCACCTGGTCAACGCGCGAAAGCGAAACGTGAGAGTCTGCGTCTTTCTGGAGCTGCCTACCAGACCACAGACTGCGGAGGAAGCGGCGAAGTTCAAACGCCTTTGTCAATGGCTGCGCAAGATGGGCGTGCATGTCAATTTTCGTCCAAAGTGTCACGAAAAGCTCGCCATCATAGATGACCGCGTTGCCTGGGAGGCAACTTTGAACATGCTCAGTCATTACGACACCAGTGAGCGCCTCAATCGTTGGACCTGTAAGGACAAGATCGAGGAAATTAAGCGATCTCACAACCTGGATGCTTGCGAAGAATGCAAGCGAGTTGCCGGCTTCTGTGGAGCGTCGGATTGTTCGAATCAGGCTGAGGCTGTGCGCAAAGAGTTAGGGCGTGAAATACTGCGCCGACGCAAGAGACTCAAGCTGACTCAGTCCGAGCTCGCCGCCATGGCAGGGTGCAGGCAAGCCGACGTCTCGCACGCCGAAGCCGGGTGTGGCAGCCTGGTAGTAGACAAATTCGTATCAATCTGTCTGGCGCTCGGGGTTGGACTGCGCGCCTTACCTTGGTACATGCTTCCACGAATTGATTCCGAAGTTGAGTTGCAACACGAAATCAATTCCAGGGCAGACTCGCTGGATAGTGTTCCGAAGCAGAAAAGACCCGCAAATTCCGGAGAGAGTCGGCGCCAACTTTGAGCTGGCAATCGGGCTATTTCTGTCGGTATAACCGCGATTCGCTATTTATCCTCGCTTATACCTAATACGTATAAAATAGGGGTTCGGTTTATACGCATTAGGTATAGCGGTTCGGTGGCGAAGCGCTTATGCGTAATACGTATAAAACGGGGGCTCGATTTATACGTATTGCGTATAGCTTTCGGGCGGGGTGCCTGAGTGGCGACATGGCGTCGGTGCAGGGGGGCGGCGGAAGTTATGCGGGCGCGGCGCCGCCCGCGCCGTCAGCGGTTGCGGACGCGTCGGGCGGGTCGGCGGCATTTTGCAGGTAGACGAAGTAAGCCACCGGCGCCAGGCAGATTGCTATCAGCAGGCAAAAGTGGAACGCCAACAAAGGCAACCCGAATTGGTAGATGAACGCGATGCTCGACACAAACGCCGTCCACAACAAAGTGAGCATTGCCGTCAAAATATTGCGCCGCCCGGCTACAAAAATGCAAGTCATCGCCATCACACCGGCCAGCGACTCGACCAGGCTGAGCACGTAGTCCGACACGTAGCGCGTATCCGAGTCAAATAGCGCCACCGCCGCCACAATCACAAGCCCCGACAGCCACCAGTTCCCCTTCAGGTATTTGTGCGCCAGCGCCGGCAGCAAAGCCACAAAACACAAGCGCGTAATTATGCCGGTTATCGCGTCCCCGATCACGCTATAGGTCATGAAGTAGGTGTTGGCGTCCGCCAGCGTCGATCCAAGCGCGGTGCACGGCGGGGCATGCCCGAACAATATCTGTCCATCCACCGACAGGCACGCCAACGCGCTGAACATAGCCGTCAGCGCCAGCGCGGTAAGCATCGCGTCGAACCACATCTGCCGCTGTGCCACGCGCAAATCCCGCGGCCATACATAGAAAGCCAGCTTGAACGCGGACTCGAGATATGATTTTTTGAAGTATTTGTTGATCACCGCCAGAGTTATAAGCACCGCAGCGGCATTCGCCGCGGCGCCGGTGATGAAACTCCACAGCAAGTCGATACAACTTTGCATAAGGAAATTCGCCATCGGCGTCTCAGTTGAATAGCTCATGAAAAACTCAGGCAAGTCGTTCAAGGTTGCCAGCACTTGCAACACAATCAGCACCAACCCCACCAGAATCGGCACCTTCCAGCGCACATGCCCTTCGCGGAACAGCCCAATCAAAAACCACAGAACCAGCCCGGCGCCAAACAACGCCACCGCCGCGCGCACCAACCCCAATATGCTTTCGTACGGCAATTTTTTCTCGCGCAATTGGGTCCACGAATCGGGCAGCTCCCACTGAGTGCTGACGTCCGTGAGCAGATTGCCCTTCACTTCACAGGTTATCTCGAGCTTGGCATCACCCACCTTCCCTTCCGGAATTTCGTACGTGAGCGAGTAATCGGTGCGCGTCCGCTTTTGCTGCGCCGCATCGGAGAAGTTCCAGGGCGCCATCTTCGGGCGTCCCTTGAAATATTTTTCCACCAGCTCGCGCGCCTGAGCCTCAGTCAGCGAAGGCAGCGGATCGTTTTCTTCCAATTCGATGTCGGGCGACAGCAAATCGCCATTTTGCACGAAGTATGCCTCGTAACTACGCGGCTCACCGGGCTTGCAGAACTTGACTCGCCAGAACATAAAATTGCGTAGCTTCTCAACCAGCTGCTTGGTGCGCGCATAACCCAGTTGCTCTTGCAGGTAAGCGAGCGTGTCTCCCGATTCGTGCGCGCAGAACAACTGGGTGCTGACCAGATATTTCTTATCCAGATCAATCCCCAGTCCGCGGAAGTACTCTCGTCCTTTGGCGACGGCTTGCTTGCGCGACAACGCCAGCGGCTTGCAGCCGCCCTCGATCGGCTCCCAGCTCAAAAATTGCGTCACCGCAATACACCCGGCCGCCGCCACTGCCAGAGCCGCGCGCACCCGCAGCGACAGCGGCTTGGCATAAAGAAATGCGGTCGGACGCCCCATGGTGGTCTTTTGTTTCAGGTCAGGCAGCAAAAATTCCTGCGTGTCGGCGCGCGATGCCGGCTCCTGCACAAAGCCTTTTCGAGAAGAAACCACCAGAGCCGCCGCCAGCACGACAAGTGGTATCAATACCGGCACCAGTCCCGTCCATGCCACCGAAAGTGGTGCCGCCTTCAAGACCTCGCTTGTGCACAAAGCATCAAAGAGGAAGTGCGACAGGAGGCAGGGCAACAGACCAAATCGTTTCAAGAGCCAGCCGTTGAACAGGCCTTCGATGGTCAGTTCGATGCCGCGCGCGTATGCCGGTTGTTGTGGGTAGTAGCTGTGTGCGAAGCCCCAGAGCACCGCCTGCAAAAAGTTTGCTGCCCAGAAGTTACCGCGGAACAGCCGCTCGAAAAGCCGCAATCCGACAATACGGTACAGCCCCTCTTCCATCAGTGCCGCCTGCACACCAATACTCAGCCCGTCCAGAATCGGGACCAAGGTGCCGAGAGTGGCCGGTCCTGCGCCGCTGAGCGGGCACCAGTAACCGAGTTTTTCGCCGCAGAAGTAATAGGCAATCTGGTAGCCCTTCGACAAACCGCAGACCGCCAGCCCCACCACAATCGCCTCGATTAACTCGGGGCGGCGCAGCGCTTCCGGCGAAAACCAGCGTTTCATCGACATGCGCTGCGGGCACAGTTCGCGATACAAAGGTTGAGCCGCAGCGAACAGTATTGCCATCAAAATAGCGTAGAGCACACCGAGCAAGATACTGCCGAACCATTTGCTGAGCAGAAAAGAGGAATAAGGTTCGTTCCACTTATAGCTCGACACCCAGGAAGGCATGGAGTTGATCGCCGGAATGATCATCGCCATTCCGTAGAAGGCGCCGAATATGGCCGCCGTCTTGTATGTGAAAGTGCGTTTGGTGGCGGCGCGAATGAACACCGCCAGCGTGGCGATCGACAGCCCGCCCATGAAGAAATATGCCACCGTCCCGAACATGTTGTTGTAGCTGCGCATCTCGTTATAGCTGCGCTGCCAACTCTCGGGTGTCTGCAGGTAGTGGTAGAACTGCGTCACTTTGTTGCCGCTCACCACAACTTGCAGGCGGTCGTGCGCGCCTTTGTATTCGATGCCGTTGAGGTCCCATCCAAATGAGTGGTCGGTGCGATGCAGTTGCTTGGTGTCATTCGTTTGCAGCAAGCGCTCGTCATCCAGCGCGATACCCGCTTCCTTGACGATAAAGTCGCGTGCCACCACTTCCGCCTGCTGGCGAGTCAACGACGGCAGCGGTTTATCGTTGTTGATGCTGCATCCATAAATAACCAGCTTGCCGGCTGGGTCGAGTCCAACAACCACCGGCTCCGGATCGCCTTCCTTGACGAAGCGGCAATACCAGTACCAGATTGGCAGCTGCGACATCAGTTTGTTGGCTTCTTGCTGCCCGTAGTTTCTCTCTAGAAAAATTTTGCCGTCGTTGTCTCCATCAAAAGAGACCGATGACATCATGCCGGGATGGAAGTCGCCCCAGCGCTGAATTTTTTCTTTGGCCTTTTCAAGTATCGCCTCGGGCGACAGAGACAGGTCGAGCGAGGCGGTGGCAAAAACACTGCTGCCCACCACGGACGAAAAAATGTAGGCGATCATACCCATGACGAGAAGTACACCAATAGCCGGCGACCGACGCAGCGTGTCGCGTGCGGCGGCTAGGGAGATCGGGGCGGATGGGTTTTTCGGAGGCGTCGTCACAACCACCGATTCTACATATGCCGCACCGCTTTTTGTCGAGCACTTGAGTGACGAGCCGTTTTAGCCGGATTAAAATGGACATCATGACGGAATTTCAATTCGAGCTGTTAGCGGTCTGCCCGTGGTCGGGCGCGCGGGCGGGCAAGCTGCATACGCCGCACGGCGTCATCGAGACGCCTGTGTTCATGCCGGTCGGCACTCAGTCGACCATCAAAGCTCTCACTTGGGAACAGGTGGAAGCCACCGGCACGCAGATTGTGCTTGCCAATTCCTATCATTTGTATCTGCGTCCGGGGCATCGGCTGATCGAAAGGGCGGGCGGGCTCCATCACTGGAGCGATTGGCTGAAACCGATTCTCACCGACAGCGGCGGCTTTCAGGTTTTCAGCCTGCAAGACCTGCGGCGCATCACCGACGATGGTGTCACTTTCAAAGACCATGCCACCGGCGACGAGCACTTCATCGGACCTGAAAAGTCCATGGAAATTCAGAATGCGCTCGGTCCCGACATCATCATGGCATTCGACGAATGCGTACATAATCCTTGCACCTACGAGGAAGCCAAAGCGGCCATGGTGCGCACGCACCAGTGGTTGGAGAAGTGCGTGCAGGCACATCAGCGCAAGCACGACCAGGCGCTGTTCGGCATAGTGCAGGGCAGCACCTATGAAGACCTGCGCACCGAATCTGTGCAGGCGGTGACTGAACACGATTTGCCCGGTTACGCCATCGGCGGCGTAGCCGTCGGGGAAGAGCGGGCCTTGATTGAGCAGATTGTCCTGTTTACCACCCCGCTTCTGCCGCAGAGCAAGCCGCGTTATCTGATGGGCGTCGGCACGCCCTGGGATATTGCGTATGCTGTGCGGTGCGGCATTGATATGTTCGATTGCGTCTTGCCGACGCGACTGGCGCGCCACGGTGCGGCCTTCACCAGCGAAGGTCGCATCGCCCTCAAGAGCGCCAAGTTTGAAGACGACTGGAAACCGCTCGATCCGGGTTGCGCCTGCTACACCTGCGCGCACCACACGCGCGCGTACATACGCCATCTAACACGCGTCAAAGAAATGACGGCATCGACGCTCCTGTCTATTCACAACATTCACTTCCTGCACGAGCGCACGCGCGAATGCCGCCAGGCGATTATCGAAGGTCGGTTCCGCCAGCTGTTCGATACGATGGCATCGCGCTACGCAATCACCGAACGTTTCAGCAAATAAGAAACACTATTTACTTCTTGCGCCACAATCGTCGCGTCTTCTTGGGCGATTCCAGATTGTGCAAAATAACATACTGCTTGCGAAATTCGAAACCCTGATTTCGCCAGGAACCGGCATATTCGGTCAATGCCTGCGCGCCGAGCGCATAGTCTTCGCCGTTGACGCGGCAGTCGGCTTCGATAGATCCGTCTTCGTCGCGCAAGACGAATAAGCGCACACAGCAAATCGACTGGCTCTTTACCAGTTCTTGGAATTGCTCGATTGAATTGGTGAACATGCAACACGGACAAACAGTGTGCCCGCTTTCCTCAGGTTCTTCCTGTTCGGGTTTGACGGCGCGATACCAGATCAAAGGACCGAAAATTGCCCGTCTCGTCCTGGATGCATGGGTCTTTTCGTCCTTGATGTCCATCTCCCAGGTGGTGCAGGTCTTGGGAGTGGCCCGCTGGATCTCTAGCAGCGGTTCGAAATCCGTTTGATACCACTGATTGATGCCACCGATCAGGGCTTCGCTGATGGTGCCGCCCGTGAAATGCTGATACTCGAAAATGCCGTCAGGAAACAGGTCCGGGTGATTAACCTGAATCGTGGTCGTGGTGCTGAATCGTCCGTCATCCAGGTCGGCGATCGAAACAATTGCGGGCGTGATCAGGAAGCCGCTCTCTTCGTGTTTGAGATGAAACTCTCCGAGTTCAACCCGGTGACCGTAACTGCGCAAAATGGCTTCGACGGCTTCGACCATATTGAATAACTCGGTCGATCTCTTGCCATCATCCGCCTCGATGACGATGCGTGCCTCCAGACCCTCGCCTGGATTGGCGGGGATGCGCACTGGCGCGTCGCTTTTCGGCTCGTTAGTGGTCATGCGTCTGCCTGCCCTCTTGACACAGAGTTTAGCATGCTGACTGCAGGCTGAAATCAAATAGCAGTGCCAAAGAGACCGATCGCGCGCCGGCGGGAAACTGCCGCATCATCAGCTGACTGAGAACCGGCACCACATATAGTGGCGCCCGCCGGAGGCGGCAAAATTGTTGGATAGATGAAACGTTGTTCCTCAATATAAATGATCGTTTTAAACGGGACCCCTCATCAACTTTTGCGCGTCATCATTTACGAACGTGAAGACAACCCTGAATTCACGGACAGACAGATTTCCGGCAAATGAAGACAAGGAGCCGTCATGAAACGTACTACTCTTTTGGCCTCTCTCGCTTTGATCGCGCTTGCTGCCACCAGCCTTCCCGCCGAAGCCCGCTGGATTTGGGGCGGCGACGGCATCAATGGCACTCAGGTGCAGCTGCAAAATCAGATTAATGCAGGCGTCGCCAGCGGCAGACTGACCAAATCGGAGGCGCAGCAAATGCAATCGCGTATGAATGAAATCACCGCTATAGAAGCGCAGTATCGCCGCAGCGGCGGCAAACTGTCGCCCAAGGAGCGCGGTGCGTTGGAAGCGAAACTCGATCGCCTGCAGAACGCCATCACGCGCCAGATAAGCGACGCCGACACCCGCTGGAACCGCAACCACCGCCGCGGCAAAGGCTATTACAAACATCACTAAATCGCGCAACATCCTGAGGTAGTCAGGCGCCGCGGGCGCATATGATGCTAAAGTTGTGGGGTCGCTCCGGAGGACCCCGCAACTTTGTTCATCCGCGACAGACTGACATGGCTCGGGTATCTGCTGGTTGGATACTGCTGTTTCGTCATGACGTCACTGGGACCAATCATGCCGTTTTTGCGCGGCGAATTGAACCTGGACCTGCGCGTGGCCGGCTTGCACTTCAGCGCTTTTGCGCTGGGCAGTCTTTTGATGGGGACATCAGGCGACAAGCTGATGCGCAGATTTGGTACGCCCGCCACACTCTGGGGCGGTGCGCTGGGCATTCTCGCCGGTCTGGTATTGATCGTTTCCGGGCAGTCGCCCTTCGTCACCATATTTGGTGCGCTATTGACTGGTTCGGCCGGCAGCTTGATGGGGCAGACCGTCACAGCCATCATGTCCAATCGCTTCGGAGCCCAGCGTTCCGTGGGCATCTACGAATGCAATATCGTCGCGTCGACATTTTGTGCGCTCTCGCCCGCAGTGGTCGGTGCCGTGGCCAACGCCGGTTACAACTGGCGCTATACGATGATTTTTCCGGTGGCCATGTTTGCGCTCCTGGCGCTCACCAACCTGCGCACCGTGGCACCGCAAACATCGGCGATTCAGGTGCCGCCGGCGCCGGTCAAGCTGCCCGCCTCGTACTGGGCATATTTCGTGGTTATTGCGTTCAGTGTGGCGGCGGAATGGTCAATGATCTTCTGGACTGCAGAATTTATGGAGCGTGCGGCCGGCTTGACCAAGGCTGATGCTGCCACCACTGTTAGTGCCTTCCTGGGTACCATGTTTTTCGGGCGCATCATCGGCAGCCGCCTCAATCGCGTCGTCCCGATGCGCGTCATGCTGCCGGCGGCCGCCACTCTGGCAGCGGTCGGCTTCGTGATTTTCTGGCTGGCGCACAGCCTGCCGATTCACATATTAGGGCTCTTGCTCTTAGGACTGGGCGAAGCCAACATGTATCCGCTCAGCTTCAGCGCCGCTATCGGTGTGGCCGCCAATCAGTCGGCGCGCGCCGCTTCGCGTATGTCAATCAGCACCGGCGGCTCGATATTTGTGGCGCCTTTTATTTTGGGTTTGCTGGCTTACCGGTGTGGCATGTCGGCCGCTTTCGCGTTCATAGGCTTGCTGCTGTTTCTGGCAGCGGTCGGGACTTTTGTGGCCAACGCCCTGGCCGCCGGGCATGCAGAGCCGGAGTTGTCGCCGAACTGACGGAACTAAAACTACTAAAAGCCCACCGGGCGTTTGACTGCCAGGTCGCTCAGTTCGGTTTCTTCCACGGTACGCGCTGTGACGGTTGTGAGCACCGCCGCGGTGCGTTCGTCGGTTGGTATATCGGCGAGAGACGCGAAATGCCTGAGTGCGATGCGCTCCACCAGATTGCGGCATGAGCGAGCATTGGCGAAACCCTTCGAGTCTTTTATAGAGGCGAGTTTTTGGCGCAGGGCCTTGCAGGCTTCTTCGTCGACAGACAGGTCCTGCGCTTTCAGCATAGCCACGGTTATCTCTTCCAGCTGCGCAGTTGTGTAATCTTCGAAGTCCAGCACTTTGTCGATGCGCGAACGCAGCCCCGGATTGGCATCCATAAACTGCTGCATCTCCTTGCGATAACCCGCGAATATGCAGAAGAACTTGCCGCGCTGGTCTTCCATCTGCTTGAGCAAAACTTCGATCACGCGAGCACCGAAGTCGTTGCCTTCGCCCATCAGCGCATAAGCTTCATCTACAAACAATACGCCGCCCATCGCTTCTTCGATCTTGGCTTTGGTTTGCGCTTCCGAATCGCCGATGTACTTGCCGACCAGCCCGGATCGATCTGTTTCGACCAGATGTCCGCGCTCCAGTATGCCGAGCGCCTTGTAGACGTCGCTGATGATGCGTGCCACCACCGTCTTCCCCGTGCCGGGATTGCCGGCGAACACCAGGTTGAACTTCAATGCCGAAAGCACGTCCTTGCCAAGTTCGCGGTAGACGCGCACCACTTTTACGGTGTCGCGCACGAAGGCTTTCAAGTTATCGAGACCGACCAGCGCATCCAGCTGGGCGAGGCTCTGCGCCAGCATCTTTTCGTCGAGCGGGGCGCAATAAGGGCCGGCTTTGCGTTTGATGCCGGTCACTTTGCGGACGTCTTCCGCGGACACCACAGAGATCTGTTCGTTGGTCAAAAGATTGAGCTTTGAAGAGCGCATGATGCGCAGCGCCATCGCGCGCTTACAATCATCGATCAGCGACATGACGTGGCGGGCATTGCCGAAGGTGCGGTCGCGCTTGCGATAGACATCTTCCAGCGCTTCAAGAAACAGCTCGCGCGCTTCGTCTGAAAAGGTGAGATCATGCCGCTTGGCGGCAGCGACGGCAATCTCCAGCATCTCGGGCGGCGTGTAGTCGGGGAAGTCGAAAAACAATTTGAAACGCGAACGCAAGCCGGGATTGGAACCGAGAAATGCCTCCATCTCTGAAGGGTAACCTGCCACCACGATGGCGATGTCGGCGCCCGGGTTGGACATGACGGGCAGCAATGTTTCGATCACTTCCTGTCCAGGGTCGCGTCCGTCCACATCGCCTTCGCGGTAGTGACGAGACAGGGTATATGCCTCATCTATGAATAGCACGCCGCCGCGGGCGGCATCCAGTGCCCGGCGCGCTCCCTTTTCGCCGGCGCCGTATTGAGCTCCGATCAAATCGGCGCGTACGACTGTGTGCACATGCCCTGAGGAGAGCAATCCCAGTTTGTAATAAACTTCGCCGAGGAGCTTTGCCACAGTTGTCTTGCCGGTTCCGGGATTGCCCGTGAACACCGCATGTAGTACCGGATTTTCCACCGACTCAAAACCGCGTTCTTTGCGCAAGCGCAAGAAGTCCAGATAGACACCGTGTTCGCGCAAGGCTTTCTTGAGCTCTTCCAGACCGACCATGCCTTCGATTTCGCCCAGCAGATGTTCGAGGCTGCGCGCATCGCGTTTGGAATTTTCTTCGACCAATTTGCGAACGGTAGCCAGTTCGCGCTCGATCAATTCCAGTTCGACATATCTGTGTTTGGCTGCCTGCCGTTTCAACTTCAGCGACTGCTTGAGCAGTTCTTCGGCGCGCCTGTAGTCATGTCGGTCGCTGAAGAAACAGGCAATGTAATATATGTTGTCCGAGACTTCGTCGGCATGCAGGCGAGCAATTTTGTCCATGACGCTCAGCGCTTCCGAATAGTACTTTTCGACGAGCGCCGGTTCGTTCAAGTTGGAGTAGACGCGCGCCAGCGAGATGGCGATGCGTTGACGCTCGAGCGCGGCTTTGTCCTCAGGCATCTCGCGCAATGCTTCCAGAGCGCGTTTAAAAGATTCGATGGCGTCCGCCTCGTCGCCTTCCTCCTGGGCCTGGCGCCCGAGCATGCCGTGCAACTGCGCCTGCAATTTAGATGGCAGCTTGTTGTCCTCGCTGAGTTTTTTCAGCATCTGAAAAACATCTGCTGCTTTCTCTGGAAAACCGCCCTGACGAGCGACATCGCAGATAGTCAGCAGCACGTTGTAATAAGAAGATGGATCGACGGCGTCCGATTTCAGCAGTTCTTCCTGAATGCCTTTGGCTTGTTGAAAGGCTGTGTAGGCGTCTTCGTAATATCCCTGATTCCTGTACGCCAGGGCCAAAAACTCATACGAGTCGGCAGTCTCGGTGCAGTTTTTGCCGTTTAAACGCATCGAGATATCGACGGCAGCCAGATAAATAACATCGACATCGTCGGTGTCGTCTCGATCAGTGAATTCCTCCGCCAGGGAGATGAAATAGTTGAGACAGGCGCCGGCGGTTGCCGGATGCGGAACCAGAGCCTCTTTTAGAAGACCCGCATAGAGTCCGGCTATGGCAACAGGATCTTCGACGCGCCGAGCGCACATCTTATCGACGCACACTTTGACTGCCGAGCGCAGCTCGGCATCTGGTATGTGGGGATAGACCTGCGCCGAAATGAAGTCCCCGTATTGGTCGAGCAGCTCAGTGTTCTTCGCTTCGCCCAGTCGCCGCAGTACAGCCTGCAGCGTCGAGCAGCAGTCTTTCGGAACCGGATCGCTTTGAGATTTCAGCATGGCAAGCGCCGCTTCGGCAGCTTGATTGAACTGCGCAGGGTCTTTAGTTTCGCCCAGTTTGAAGAGCGTTTTTCTGATCTGGTCGGCGTTGCTGGCGGGGCTCAATGGTGATCTCTTTATATAGTTTGGGAACCGATGTCGTAAAGTGTTCTGGGCAATTCAATCAGGATCTCAAATCAGCCAGCGGGTCATCATACACCGACGCGACTGCACCCTTGCCTTTGTCAGCATCGTCGGCGGCGCCGTTGGCACCGTTTCCTTCCGGATCACCGTGCGTGTCGGCCGCAGCGCCACTGTCAAACTGGTGCTTCTGAATCGCCAGGCAGTCGGTCAGGTCATCGGGCACCACCCACTGCACCACATCATCGGGCGAGATTACAACTTCAATCGGTCGCGATAACTCGAGCAATTCGAAGACGGATGTTTCGACCGTCTTGCAAAGCCTATCTAAAGGAATGTCTTCCTCGTCGGTGCCAAAAGGATGTTCGTTGCCGGCTGCCACCACTTCCATGCCCATCACCAGATAGACGCCCACCACAACCACCGGCACGGAAAAGAAACCCAGCCCCGGCGCCAGCGACCAGGGTAATAGTGCCACATAAATCAAGAGCATGTGCGCCAGCAAACTTTTGTGCGCGGCGGTAATCGGAGACGTGCTGATGCGCTCGCAGGAGCCCAGGATGTCGGCGAGCGCTCTGATGTGCGTGTCCATCAGTTCGACCATCTCGACGCTGATCTTGCCGGCTTGCAATTGGCGGCCCAGCTGCGCGTAGACATCATGCACGACTGCCATCGGTTTGCGCACCACGCCACCGCTGGCTCGCACCGCAGATGGTGCACCGCTTTCGGCGGTCACCTGCCGCAAGTGGTCTTTCAACGAATAGGCGAATTCCACCATCAATACGGCGAAGCGTTCGCGTTCGCGCAGTTCCAGAAGCAAGACGCGGTCGACCTTGCAGCAGGCGTTGCGTATTTCGTTGATCAGTTGACCCCAGAGGTTGCTGGCTTCCCACCACCTCTCGTAGGCGCTGTTCAGCCTGAACACCAGAAGTACGCTGAGAATCACGCCGACGAACAGTGCCGAGTCGGTTTGCAAAAGCGCATCGTTATAAGGTAGATCTCTGCCGAAGAAGGCGACGATGGTGGAATAGATGGCGACGCAGACCATGAACAACGCCAGCCGTCTCAAGAGCGTGATGTGCATCAACGCTTTGAATAGTTGCTTCAGGGCTTCGCCGGCCATTTAGTCTGCAAACCTCCGGTACGGACGATCACCAGATATGGTGTGCAAAACGCGTGTCGTTACTTAGACTCGTCCAGCTCGGTGACGTCTTCTGCTTCCACCGACAACGATTCATCTTTTTGCGCCGAAACCGGTTCTTTGACCTTGTTGTCCACGATCAGTTTCGGACCGCCCATGGTCCCTTTGAGAGCCATGAGTTCGGCTTCGATGTCGACTTGACCTTCGAAATCTTTGAATTTCTTGTCCAGCGTGTCACTGCCCAATTCAGCCAGGGCAGCGGCTTTCGCTTCACGCTCGACGACTTTCTGTTCCATGCGTTCGATGACCGACATGGCGCCCGACGAGGTGGTCTTGGCCATAATCTCGTTGGCGCGTGTGGTCGCCTGCGCGGCTTTGTCGCGGGCGATCAAAACTTGTTTCTTCGTATAGGCTTTCTGCACTTCGCCTTCCAGCGACGTCAGGCGCTCACGCAACTGGGCGGTGTGCTCGCGCTGCTGATTGAGCTGAGCTTCCAGATCGGCGGCGGCCTGCGAATATTGCGTCTTGCGCTGCAGAGCCTGGCGAGCCAGATCATCGTTGTTTTGCTGCACTGCCATGCGGGCGCGGTTTTCCCAGGTAGCTGCTTGATCCCGATTTTTCTGCAACGACTGTTCGAGTTGCTTTTCGGTGGCGATGGCTTGAGCAACAGCCTGACGGACTTGAATCAGATTGGATTGGAGTTCTTGATACTTCTGTTCGAGCATCATTTCCGGGTCTTCGAGTTGACCCATGACACGACCGAACATTGCGCGGACGAGCGACATGAAGCGCGAAAACATCCTGTGAACTCCTTCCCTTCCTTAACGGGCGCCCGGGTGGGCATATTCTTGACCAGAGGTATTCCTGAAAAGAGGCATTCCCCGCCAATATTTCAGTCTAACAGAGATACCTTTAAGGTTATTCCCAGTTTGGATCGCCTGACTACGCCCTATATTCACCCCAATCATCAAACAAAGATTAAGCGAGGGGAGCCGCACTTGACACCAAATGAGCCTGGAGCATCCGATAAATCCGACAATTCCAAGAAGGCGATGATGTTCGTCATGGACGGCGTTCTGGGCGCCGCGGCGCTGGTTTTGGTCGGGGTTTTTGCCGGCAACTGGCTGGACGAAAAGCTGCATTCGGCGCCCTGGTGGTCGCTTGGGCTGTCGATGCTGGGTGGTGGGCTGGGGCTCTGGCGGCTCTGCGTCAAAGCCATGGCCCTGGACACGGGTGGAAGCGGCAAAAAGCTCACGGGCGCGAAAAAACGGGGGGCGACCTCGAGCCTGTCCGGGGAAGAAACGGCTACGCCGTCCGGCGAAGAGGCAGAAACCGGCACCACGCCCGGCAAGCAGGGCACAGACCGGGGCGCCTACGGACAAGCTGTGCAGGACGGCGGCACGAGCGCACCGAGAGCCGCTTACGAACACTTCACGGAAGACAATTCCGATTAAAGGCATCTGTTATCATCCGTTGCTGGCGCCTCTCTCGCGCCGCATGGCAACGACGTACACGACGGATTCTTATAGATGCTCGGTCATAACCTACCCTTGAAAACGCTGCTTCCGGACACGGCGAACGTTTCGCTCGGACCGCTCGGCAGCCTCGGCGAAGTACACGCAGATACCATCGGTCTTTCCTGGGCTTGCATGGTGATCATCCTGGTCTGGGCAGTCGCTGCTCGCTCCTCGCTCACAGCGGATGGACCGGGCAACCCACTGCAGGCAATGGCTGAGGGTTTCTACAAATCCATCGAAGGCTTGTGCAAGGGAAACATGGGGCATGAGTACAAGCCGTTCGTAAAACTGATTGCAGCAATCTTTATCTTTGTATTAATAGCCAACTTCATCGGCATCGGTCCCTGGAAAGTCTTCGAAGGACAAGCCGGTTGGCCGCATATTCACGGCGAACCGCTTGAACTCTGCTCACCGACAACTGATTTCAACGTCACGTTCGGATTGGCTTGCATAGCACTTCTCACCTACCTGGGGGCTGGTTTCTGGGCGCACGGCGCCGGCTACTTGAAGCTCTACCTCAACCCGATCGAATGGCTTGACCTGATCATTCGCCCAGCCACACTGGCTTTGCGTCTGATGATGGTGATCACCGCCGACGAATTGATGCGCGCTGCCGCATTGATGATGGTTCCCTTCATCCTGCCCACGTTCGTTATGGGCTTCGAGATGTTCATCGGCGTCATTCAAGCTTTCGTATTCGCGCTTTTGACCTCGATCTACATCGGTCTGACTGTTCAGCACCACTAAACTTGCGTGGCGTTCAGCCGCATGAGAAGCGCTTTTCCGGCGATTACCGCTGTCACGTGGTGCGCTCTTGGTTTGCGCTGATCGCGGCGTTTTTAAATGTCGCTCAGCAATTCCAAAGTGGCGTTACAACGCCCGTTTTACGCCAAAAAGCGCAGATCGCGCTTGATATAATTTCTGCTGTCTGTTTTCTAAATCGCGCGTTCAGACGAGCTGACAAGACCGTGTCCGACGCGCACCAGGCCGGGAAGTCAATAGCCCAGCCGCTTTTGTCCAACTTACGAATTCAAAGGGAGAACTACAGTGGACCACACACTCATCGCGCAAAGTGCTGGCGCTATCGACAGCCAAACGATTATCAAAGCCGCTTCGCTGATCGGCTCTGGCATCGCAGCAGTCGGCGTTATCGGCCCTGGTATCGGCATTGGTGTCGCCGGATCGCGCGCCCTGGAAGGCATGGCTCGTCAGCCGGAAATGACCGGTAAATTGCTGGTCAACGCGATTATTATCGCCGCCCTCATGGAAGCGCTTGGACTGTTGGCATTCGTTATCGCCATTCAGCTCTACACCTTCGGCTCCAAGGCTGCCGAGCATGCATCCACCACCTACATGAACGTGCCTTCTCAAGTCGAGTTCGTGAATCAGTCAATTTCATAAGCGTAAGCAACTTCGCAGGATCAACATGTTTGACATCAATGGCACCCTGGCAATCTTTGTTATCAGCTTCCTGCTGTTCATGTATCTGCTCGATGCGATTCTCCTGAAGCCGGTGGCAAAAACCATCGAGCTGCGCGATGAAAAGATCAAAGCAGCGATCGAAGCAGGCAAATCCTCCCGTGAAGAAGCGCAAAAGCTGCTCGAGAAGTACGAGCAAGACTTGCGCGAAATTCGCGAAAAGGCGCAGAAGCATATCGCCGACGCGTCTGAACAAGCCAACAAGGAGCGGCACGCGGAAATCTCCCGCTTGCACAAACAGGGTCAGCAGCAGCTGAACGACGCCAAAGCGGCGATCGAATCCGAGCGCGCCAGTTTGATTGATGCCCTGGTGGCACAAGAAAAAGAACTGGTGGAAGTAATCACACAGAAAGTGCTCGGTGAGCCGGTCGCCGTTTCTCTGGATGCCAGCCAGGTTCGCAAGTCGCTTGAGGGACCCCAATAATGTATTTCTTGTTCGCCGAAGCAAATCCGCTGGTGGAGGCGTTTACAACCAACGTCGCCAACTGGATTTTGCTGGTCATTCTGCTCGTCATCCTCTGGATGAAGATGGCGCCGCCGATGTTCAAAACCCGCGAAGACAGCGTTAACCGCGCCATCGAAGAAGCAAACAAAGCCAGAGAAGAAGGGCAGAAGTTTCTTCAAGAACAATCGGCACGCATCGCAAACGCCGAAAAGGAAGCGGAACAGATTCTGGAAGAAGCCAGAAAAATCGCCTCCACTATGCAGTCCGACATTCGCGAGCAGACCAAGAAAGAAACTGCGGAAATCGCGCGCAAGATCGAACAATCGGTCGACGCGCAGCGCAACATGGCAATCACCCAGTTGCGCTCGCAGGCAGCGACGGCAGCCGTACGGCTGGCGGAAGCATCGCTTCCCGGCGCCATCACAGATAGTGCCAAGAAACGCTTGCTGACGCAATTCGTCGAACAGCTCGACACAGTAAAAACAGGCACCAACGGCAGGAATTGATTAGATAATGAAGTCCGATTTGAGCGGCGTCGCCACCCAATACGCACAGGCAATCTTCGATCTGGCTGAGAAAGACGGCAAGATCGACCGAGTGCTGGGCGATTTGCAGACCATCAACATGGCACTGCAATCGACTCCAGATTTCGGCAAAATGCTCGGTCACCCGAGCATTCCCGCCAGCGAAAAGAAGAAGATCATCGTCGACCTGTTCAAAGATAAGAGCGACGACCTGACCATGCGGCTGGTGGAGATGCTGGCCGACCGCCGGCGCCTGGAAATCTTGCCAGCGCTGGAGACTTCCTATCATCAACTGCTTCGCGATAAGAAAGGCATCGTCGTCGGCACTCTGGTTTCGGCGGAACCGCTCGACGACAAGCAGCGCGCTCATCTCGAGAGCGAACTGCGTCAGAAACTCGGCAAACAACTGGAACTCAATTTGCAGGTCGACAGCTCGCTCATCGGCGGCTACGTTCTGCGCATCGGCGATCAAGTGATCGACGGCAGTCTGAAAGGCAGACTGCAAGCCATCGAACGCAGCTTGCTTTCGGTCTAGTACTCACACTTCTCGGAATTACGAACAATAGAGGTCCAAAAAAATGGCAATCAGACCTGACGAAATCACCTCGATTCTCAAGTCGCAACTTGAGAAGTACCGCGCTTCGCTGAACGTTGCTAATGTCGGCAGCGTGCTGCAAGTCGGTGATGGTATCGCCCGTATCTACGGTATGGAAAAAGCGATGGCCGGCGAACTCGTCGAGTTTGACGATCCGGAACACACGATGGGCATGGTGCTCAACCTGGAAGAAGACAACGTCGGTATCGTGCTCATGGGCGAAGGCCGCGACATTCAAGAAGGCACCACCTGCAAGACCACCGGTCGTATCGCCTCGATTCCAGTCGGACCTCAACTGCTCGGTCGCGTGATCAACCCGCTCGGTCAGCCGATTGACGGCAAAGGACCGCTGCCGATCGCCGAAATGGAATATGTACCGATTGAAAAGAAAGCCCCTGGCATCATCGCTCGTAAATCAGTGCACGAGCCCCTGATGACCGGTCTCACTGCTATCGACGCCATGACCCCGATCGGTCGCGGACAGCGCGAGTTGATCATCGGCGACCGTCAAACCGGCAAGACTGCGGTCGCTATCGACTGCATCATCAACCAGAAGACGCAACCGAACACCCCGATTTGCATCTACGTCGCCATCGGACAAAAAGAATCCAACGTCGCCCAGATTCAAAAGATCCTGGAAGAAAACGGCGCCATGGAATATTCGATTATCGTCAACGCTCCGGCGACGTCTCCGCCCGCGGTGCAATTCTTGGCTCCGTACTCCGGCGCTGCCATCGGCGAATACTTCATGCACCAGGGTAAAGCTGCCCTCAACGTGTACGATGACCTTTCCAAGCACGCCCAGGCCTACCGCGCCATGTCGCTTCTCCTGCGCCGTCCGCCAGGCCGCGAAGCGTATCCCGGCGATGTGTTCTACCTGCACAGCCGCCTTCTGGAGCGCGCCTCCAAGTTGTCCGATAAACTGGGCGCCGGCTCGCTGACCGCTCTTCCGATTATCGAAACCCAGGCCGGTGACGTATCGGCATACATTCCGACCAACGTGATTTCAATCACCGATGGTCAAATCTTCCTGGAAACCGACTTGTTCTACGCCGGCATCCGCCCGGCTATTAACGCTGGTATATCGGTCAGCCGCGTAGGCGGTAACGCTCAATCGAAAGCCATGAAATCGGTGGCTGGTAAGTTGCGTCTCGACCTGGCTCAGTTCCGTGAACTGGAAGCATTCGCCCAATTCGCATCCGACCTGGACAAAGCCACGCAAGACCAGATTCGCCGCGGTCAAAAGCTGATGGAAGTCTTGAAACAACCGCAGTTTGCTCCGCTCACACTGGCTCAACAGGTCTCGCTGATCTTCGCTGCCAACAGCGGCGTGCTGGATGATGTCGACAACAAAGACATCGCTCGCTTCAAAGAAGAATGGAAGAAGTACCTCGGCTCCACCGCCAAGGCCATTGAAGAGCGCTTGAATGCCGGCGACAAGCCGACCGCAGAACAAGAAAAAGAAATGAAGGATGAACTCACCAAGTTCAAACAAAACTTCTTCGTTCGCAAGTAATCAGGCAAGGACGCACGTAAAGGAAAGGGAGCCCAGACAATAAGATGGCCAACCTGAAGGCAATTCGCCGGCGCATCAAGAGCGTTCAAGCCACGCAAAAAATCACGCGCGCCATGCGACTGGTGGCTGCAGCGAAAGTGCGTAAAGCGCAAGCCCGCACGCTCGCTGCCCGACCGTTCACGGAGCGCGTCATTCGCATGTTGCGCGAAGTGGTGCGCGACACTGATGCTATCGACCTGGCTGGGATTCCGCTGCTGGAACAGCGCAAAGAAGTGAAGAGAGTCTGTTTGCTCGTGGTCACTTCCGACCGCGGTCTGTGCGGCTCCTACAACACAACTCTGTTGCGGTTCGCTATCGAGCGCATGCGTGCTCTGAAAGCAGAAGGCAAAGAAGTGTCCTGGATCGTCATCGGTTTGAAGGGCGCTGCGTTCTTGAAGCATGTCGGCGGTGAGAAGCACAAACACTTCACGCAATTGCCTGCCGTGCCGACAGTCGGTGAAGCCAAGTTGATCGCTGAAACCGCGTCTGAAGTTTTTGTCTCAGGCAAAGCGGATCAAGTTGAGCTGATCTACACGCACTTCATTTCCATGCTGCGTTCGAAGATCAACCACATGCAGTATCTGCCCGTGCAATTGCCGGAAGCCGCCAAGGACGAAACGCCACATGTCGACCCGCTGCTTATCTTCGAGCCCACAGTCGAAGAAGTTCTGCAACGCGAATTGCTGCCCAAGTACATCGAGAACGTCATTTATCAATCGTTGCTCGATGCATCAGCTTCGGAACTGGCTGCTCGTATGAACGCCATGTCCAACGCATCTACTAACGCAGCCGACCTGATTCAGTCTTTGACGCTCGTGTACAACAAAGCGCGTCAAGCCAGCATCACGCAAGAACTGCTGGAAGTCGTCGGCGGCGCCGAAGCGCTCAACAAGTAGCGCGCCGAGATGCCGTCAGGAACTCGATTCAATCTCTGTGTCGTGGCAATTTTTGCTGCGTTGCTCAGCGTCGGCATAGCGGTTGCGTGGCCGCAGGCGGTAGTTGCTGAAAAGAAACTTCAGTCCAGTCCACCCGATTTCAGGTTTTACGCCCAGCAAAAGGTCGGCACTTCAGAGCTTCGGAATGGAGCCGGCGACTCCCGTCTGCTTTCCGAGTCCGCCCAAATTTCTCAAAAATTGAATGCGCTGGTGTCCCCCGCGGTGCAGCTGTCCACGGACGCTGAAGTCGCTGGTGAGCGGGACAGGTGGGCGAAAGCCTGGAAACCTATAGGACTGTTGGAGCAGGCAGGCAAGTGCACCGCATTCACCACCGTGGATAACTACACGCCCGCCGCGCGCCAGGTGACCGTGACATTCACCTATCTTCCCGATGGCAGCATCGTCAATCCCAGTGTGGGCGATTCAACAATTCGGGTGACGGATGCTCAGCGAGAGAGCGCGCGGTCGGAAGCAATCAAAAAGACTCTCCTGGCGCAGTTCAAGTCGTGCCCCAAGCTTCTGGCGATACCGTCGCTGCCGCCGGCTGGAGTTAAGGCGCGCTATGAGCTGTGGATCAAGGAGCCGGTCGCCAAATAATTCAAGGGTTTTCCACCTACTTGAAAAACTCAGTTTCTGTTTTTATGGAGCATGGAGGTAACTCCCATGTTCCTAGTAGTACTAATTTCATGCCTATTATTCCTGAGCATCTGCGCCGCAGCCGCCACCGCCTCGCCTACCGATGACGCGATTCCAACGCCTCCTGCGGTCGTTCAAGTTCAACAGGCGACGCCGGTTGAGGGTGAAGCTATGGCTGACACGCTCGACGAATTGAACGACAGCCAATGGCAAGCGCTTTTGCGAAAATGGCCTCCGCGAGCCAGATTTGAGGCTGGTTGGGAGTCAGCACAAAGCGAATCTTGCTTTCAAAGGCTGGGAGAACGCAGTCTCGACGCGTTCGATTTCGGTCCATATATGCAGGCGCTCGATGAGCAGATATTGAAGATGCGGCGTCAGTCTGAGAAGAAATTCGGAAGCACTATCGGGTTTTCCAAAATCGCGTTTACCTATTCGCAAAATGGAGGCATAGAGAACGTTTTCGTATGTCGCACCAGTGGCGACCAGCAACTCAATGAGAAGGCGAGAAGCCTAGTCCGTAAGTTGCCGAAGATGGCGCCTCTGCCAAAAGATGGACCAACTGAGGTCCGTTGCTACTACAACATTTACGGCAACAACGCGATGGCAGAAAGCGACGCTGCCGGTGACGTTTCCGACGAACGAGGACATATCAGCGGGCGCGTGTTGACTGGTCGGTAATTGCGGCGGAGTGTTCGTAATGGCTCAAGTGGAACAATTTGCTCTTGTGCTGCTGACGCTGGTTGTACTGTCTTTTGTGACCGCTGACGCAGGCGCTGCCCCCGCGAAGAAACCAGCTGCCCGTGCGCCCCGGAAGGCTGTGCTCCTTCCCCAGCCGGGAATGATGCTGGGCGGCATGCCGATACCTGCTTCAACATCTACCGTTCCACTGCCGCATGTGGGTGGTGGCATGATTGGACCGGATGAAGGTGTCTTCCATCAATGGAGCTACGATTTCGAGTGCAGCTCGCCGATGTCGTTCCGTGTGCCGATGTCTGAGTTCGAGCAGTGCCTGGACAAACTCTATGCCGCAGCCCATCCAGGGAGAACGCTCGGACAGAGGGATGAGGGCGCCATGGCTAAGATCGGTTTTTACCTGATGCGCGATGGACGGGTTACGGGGGCCCGCGTTCTGGACTCGTCGAAAAATCCTGCCTTCAAGGCTGAGGCACTAGATATGGTGCGACGTGTGCGCTTGCCGAGAGGCTGGCAGAAGGGACCGACGCTGGTTGTCTGTGAACTCACCATATTTGGTGGCGAGTCAAATCCCAGTATGGATCCGGAACCCGACAATGGAGCGATCCCGTAGTGAAGTATCTGGTGTTGGCGGTCATCATCAACATATTGGCGAGTACGGCAGCGAGCGCAGATGTTGCCTGCCCTGAATCAGAACCAGGGCTGGGCCGCCGCTGGGGCGTCGGCAGAGGACAAGCAAAAGCGCCTGTTGGTTACCCGTCGATCCCGGTACATGGATGTATGTATGAAGGCGAGGTTGTAGAGGGGTGGGACGGCGTTCAAGCCGATCCTCTGTTTGACAAGCTCGATGCGCAAATGGATCGACTGTACGCGCAGCGGCACGGCGGCAAGAAACTGGGAGGCGGGGACGAGGGACACACTGCTACAGTCAGGTTCACTATTGTCAGGAAAACCAAACAGATCACGGCGATAAAAGTCGATGAGACGGTCTCCACTGATCCAGCGTTTTCGGCAGAGACCGTAAATATGCTGCGGAACGTGCGCCTTCCGAAAACCTGGTCGGCGAGGGGACCAGCCGTCATTGACGTGTGCTACACCATATATAGTGGCAAGCCGGACACCGGTTCTGCCGCGGACGACAAACAATCAGCCGCTGATCAAGGCGAAGGGGTTGTGAGTGCGCGCCTGGTACGCGTGAAGACTGCCGGTAGGTAGCGTTTCGACGATTGGACGGGAGGGCTTGACGACTGCGTTGTGATATCGTTGTTATGTTGGTGTAGTAAGCAGCGCGGAGCCCCAAAATTACTAGTTCTCAATCGGTAAAAAGTGCTAAGAGCATAGCCATAGAGTTGCTGCTGTTGAGCGTTCTGGCGCTCTTCTGCGAGTTGCTGGTCATTCGCTGGGTCTCTACCGAAATTCGCATCTTTGCTTATTTCAAAAACCTGCCTTTGATGGCGGTTTTTCTGGGACTGGGTCTCGGTTTCATCTGGTCCGAGCGTAAGCGCGATCTGTATAATTGGTCAGCCTTTGCGCTGATGATCCTGGCTGGTCTCCTGACGACGGCATTTGGACTGGGTCTGACTTACCTGACGTTCGTGAATCCCGATCAATTCATGATGTGGGGCTTGCAGGGCAGCCTCAAGCCGGAAAATGTCGTGACTATCCAACAAACATTGCGCAGTCTGGCGATCATGCTGTCCGTGTTCTCGCTGATTGCTTTCATCTTCATAGGATTGGGGCAGCGCACAGGGAAGTGTTTCTCGCAGTTGCCGCCGCTGAACGCTTATTCAATAAACGTCTTTGGTGGGTTGCTTGGAACCATACTATTTTCCGTGCTCTCGTTCATGAGCACCGGTCCGATGGTCTGGTTAATCGTCGCGGGCTTGCTCTACTTTACGATCGAGCGGCGAGCGATACCGATTGCGCTCTGCTTGCTTGGTATTGCCTATGGTGTGTACCTGGAACCGTTGATGACCAAGCGCGCTTACGGCGGCGATTGCGTGAAGACGGTCTGGTCGCCGTATTACCGTATCGACGTCGTTAAGCAGCGGGGCGGCAATGAAGGCCGCTTCAAAGACGTGATCATCGGCTATAACCTCTTTATCAATTACGACTCGTTCCAATCGATAGTTGATTGCTCGTCCGAGACCCTGGCTAAGTTGCCGCCCAACGTCGCCACAGCGCAGCGAGACCTGCTCACCGAGCCGATGCGCTGGTTCAAAGACAAGCGTCCCGAGCAGGAAGTATTGGTTCTCGGCAGTGGCAGCGGCAGCGATGTCGCTGCTGCCATCAGAAACGGCATCAAGCACATAGATGCCATCGAAATCGATCCGGCGATTGCTCAGATCGGCAAGGACATGCATCCCGAGAAGCCGTACGACAACCCCAACGTCAAGCTGTACATCACGGATGCCCGCAACTTCCTGCAGACCTGCAACAAGAAATACGATGTGATTGTCTTCGCTGCTCTCGATAGTCACGCCGCGTTCTCGTCGCTGTCGTCATTGCGCATGGACAACTACGTCTTCACCGAAGAATCGCTGAAGAGCGCCGCCAATTGTTTGAAGCCGGGCGGCATAATTTGCGTCAGTTTCGTAATGCCTGGTGAATGGCTCTGGGACAGGCATTTGAAGACATTGGCTAATGCAACCGGCGCGCCTCCGGTTGGCTATCGCGCTTATGCCGATATGAACAGCGGCATGCTCTTCGGCGCCAACGGCGGCATCAAGCCGGAGGCGGTGCCTGATTACTTGAAGGGGCGTGCCGTCCCTGTCACTTCCAGCTCGCCGATATCGATTTCAACTGATGACTGGCCGTTCTTGTTCTTGCCTAAACGAGAGATTCCAACTTCGTACATTTTGCCGATCGTGGCGGTACTGCTGTTGAGTGCCATCCCGGTGGCACTGGAATTCGCTCGCGGAGCGCGCAACGTCCGCAACTGGCAGATGTTCTTCCTGGGCATGGCTTTCATGATGATGGAAGTGCGTGCTATGGCGGATATATCATTGCTGTTCGGCTCGACCTGGGTGATTAACAGCGTCATTATCTCGGCCGTCATGATCGTGATTTTGATCGGCAACTACATCGCCATGAAGATCAGCGAAAAATGGGTATCCTGGCTGCTCGCCGGCGTCATCGCTTCGCTGCTCGCCTCGACTATGGTGAGCTCCAGCAGTTTCATTCCGCTCGGTCCGACCCTTGGTGGAACCGCAGCTTGCACCATGTACCTCTTCCCGCTAATCTTCGCCTCTACCTGCTTTGCGCTGCTGTTCAAGGGCACGCGCAATCCCAGTACGGCGCTTGCGTTTAACCTGATCGGCGGCGTCGGCGGTGTATGTCTTGAATATGCTTCGATGATGGTGGGAATCCGGGCATTGGGCTTTATCGGAGCCGCGCTTTATTCAACGGTGCTGGGGCTCAACTTCATGCGCAAGCCACTGCCTGCGACACCGGAGTCGGAAGCCGCACCGGAATCTCCGCCGCAAGCTGCCCCCGATTTGCCGTCGGAAGAAACTTGATGCACTCTCGTGCTGGAGCGGTTTCTTCCATGTTAAGAATGATTCAAATTGCAACGAGATTTGTCTCGTAAATTCTCAGTGGTGGCGTCGCCAAAGCGATTTTTCCCTGCCTCCCGAATCACGCATGTACACTTGCGATCCGAAAGTGTTCTATGCCGCCATTCGCCAACTGGCCTGTGCTGGAGCGGGTTCTCGGCGCCGCTTGATTAGTAAATTTACGCATGACTAATCGCCGGCTTTGACCGAGAATCGGTTCAGATTGGTCCCGCAACCGTTTCACCCCTACCCGTTCATAGGAGGTGGCAGGAATGTCCACAGCGAATCTGTCCGGCCATTGGAATGACTACGCTATTCAGAGAATGGCGTTGGCGCGCCAGGCTGCAGCAAGCGGGAGACTCGATGAAGCAGCTAGAGAGTTTGAAATCGCGCTCGGCTTCGTCAAATCTCCGAGTGCATTGCTTGAACTGGCAGAGCTGCACTTTTCGCTGGGCAATTATGAATCTGCTTACGCACGCGCCTGTGCCGGACTGGCTCATATCAATGAACATGGTGATGCTGAAGGGGTGCGCACGTCACTTGAGCAATGCAAATTTCGTGCGCACGGCGCGAAGAACACTGTGGAAAACCTGGCTCCCTTCAACAGTGCGCTCAGTGCCGTCGTCTTTGTGCGGGCGAAGGATCCGTCAGAAGTGCTGCGCCGCATCGTCAACGCCGGCACTGTCTCTACAGATGGTGTCACAGTGGGCGGGCATGGTGCCATCTTCGAGATCAGCATCGAGCCTGCCAGACCGGGCGAGCGCCAGGCCAGTCTCGATACGTACGAAAACATGCTGGCGCTCGGCTACCTGGACCGCTCAGCGTTCAAGGCAGTAAAAGAACGCAATTATTCTCTACGCATCAGCGGACCGGCTTCATCCATCGCCCAGAGTTTTCCCAATCAGCAAGCCTTCGCCAAATCTTTTCTGCGCACGACATCGGCATTGATGGACGCGGTCGGCGGTCAGTTGATCTGGTCATTTCACAGCGGACTGCTTCTTGATGCAGATGAGTGGCGGCGCTGCGCTCAATCTGGATATACATTCAATGCGCTGGTGATGATGGGATTTTCCGAACAGGATGCATACTCGTTCGGCATGCACTCTATCGGTTATGCCGACGTGCGCGTGCAAGCGCCCATGAATGCTTCGAACTACCGCGAAATCATCCAGGAATTCGCGCGCTTTCAGGCGCTCAACTACAACAAGCTGCCGCCGCAATGCAATTTCTACTCGGTGGTGCACGACCGCACGTTCATCGCTCAGTGGCGCAAGTGCGAATTCTCCGACGTCAATCCTTACTTCTGGAACCCGAACGGGATGTGGGCTTTGATATAGGCTCCACCCACATCACGACGCTGGACAACGACTTGAATCCGCTGTCTTGAAACAGGAAAGTCAGCTTGCCCCAGGGACGAATGTATTCCATATGTGCGGGAGACAGGATGCACATGGTGGAGCGATTCGGAATCAGGTCGCAGGCTCCGAACACGCTGCGTACGTCATCTTCCGAGACGGATACGACCGCCGGATTGAGCACTAATTCCAGGCAATTTCGGTATCCACCCGCATCAGGACGATCTAATTCTACTCGCCACCACTCTTTGGAACTGTCCCGCACCAGAGACTCAAAACTGCCGGTATGTTCGGATGTCCCCTGCAGTGGCAGCTCCGTTAACGCCAGCCCTGTGAGTCGAGATGTGAGCGTCGGGGAGAATGGTTTCTTCGATTCGGACAGGGCCTTAATTACGCTCAATACGGCACCGACTTTTTGTCTCGGTGGTTGCGGCATGCCAGGGTCTTTACCGAGCCAAGCCTTGAGCAACTGCCTCTCCGCCTGCCCGTCGTAGCCGCTCTGCAGAGCTGTGCGATAAGCACTGTAGGCATCTTCGATTGCCTGCCTGTAGTTGCCGGACGCTTTATAAATGTCGGCTCGCGTGCGGTAGGCTTGAGATGACGGATATGCTTTCAACGACTGATTGCAAAACTTCAACGCGCTCTCGTAGTCTGCGCGTTTCTTGAAAAATTCGGCGCCTAACAAAAGGTCGCCGTCGGCTTGCGGGCAGTCGGTGTAAATCTTGTTCCAGTCGCGAGCGGCGTCTTCGTAGCGCCCCATGAGTTCATAGAGTTCGGCGCGACCGATTACGTATGACATATCAGGATTGGCCATGATCGCTTCATTGAACTCGCGCAGTGCATTCTCGTAGTCTTTCTTTTGCATGAGATCGCGAGCGCGGCGGTTGGCATATGTTGCCATCGATTCGCGTCGCGCCCGGGCTGTGTTGCTGCTGTCTGAGTTCGGATTCAGATTTGAGATGTATGATCCGCTGGGGTCGACGATCACCAGATCTAGTCCGCGCTTTTTTGTTTTAGGAGTGGATTGCTTGGTCGATGCCGACGCTGGTTTCTTCACCGATGCACCAGGCGCTGCCGGCGAATTGATGCTGCCGTGCAGGTGCGGTTTCTCTTCTGCAACCGCGGCTGCCGTGCACGCGGTTGCGATGATGAGCGCAAAAACTTTGATTACGCGCATAACGCCTTGCGAAATTAACCCTGTGATCAAGCGTACCTGCAACTCAGCCATTCAGCCTCAGGGTTTTTCCTGGAATACTAGAGCTTAGACTCGGCGCGGTGTAAGCTTGGGGCATGCAGTTCGTGATGCTCCTAATGCTGGTGGCATTCCTGGCTGGTGCGGTGGCGTCAGTTTCGGGCTTTGGTATCGGCAGCCTTTTGACGCCGCTGCTCTGGTTGCATCTGCATGATGCAAAGCTGGCAGTGGCTGCTGTTTCTATTCCGCATTTGATCGGGACAGCGGTGCGCTGCTGGATGCTGCGCGCCGACATCAACAAAACGGTGCTGTTGCACTTTGGTATCGCCAGCGCGTTGGGCGGGCTGGCTGGAGCAATGGCTCACAATTTGTTCGACAGCCTGCTATTGACGCGCATCCTCGGCGTGGTGCTGATTGCCGCCGGGCTGGTGGGCATCACCCGGGTCAATGAACGCGCTTTGTTCAAAGGCCCGTTATGCTGGGTCGCTGGTGGGCTGTCCGGCGCGCTGGGCGGTCTTGTAGGTAACCAGGGCGGTATCAGATCCGCGGCGCTGCTGTCGTTTGATCTGAGCAAAAATGCCATGGTGGCAACCGCGACTGCGATTGCCCTGTGTGTCGATGCCGCGCGCATGCCGGTTTATTTCTATCTGCAGTGGCAGCAATTGTCCGCCATCTGGACGTTGCTCGCACTGAGCACCGCCGGCGTCCTCGTCGGCACTTTCGCAGGACGACAAGTGCTGGCCAAAATTCCCGACCGGATCTTCAAACAGATTGTCTCTGGAATTATTTTGCTGCTCGGCGTATGGTTGTCTGTGCAGTGACCACGACCGCTCTGGTGAGGAAACGTCCGGTGCCAAATCTTCGTATTGTGATAGCGGGTCTGTTTGCTGCGATCGTATCGCTGATCGCGATGCCGCACTGTTTCGCCGAGGTTGAACCGCCGTCGGCAGAGCCGGGTGTTTTCCCACCGGTGTTTCTGCAAGAAGTCACGTGGAACGGCAAGTACAATTACATCGAAAATGATCCGGAGTTGAGCAAGGCTGCCAACGGATTGCCGGTGCACGTCTGGGCTCCTTCCGGACAGAAGGTGCGCATGGTGGTGCTGGCCGTGCACGGTTTGACACTGCATGGGCGCTGCTATGAAGTTTTGGCTCGTGGTTTCGCCAGTGGTGGCGCAATATTTGTTGCGCCGGATATGCGCGGCTACGGACTGAACTCCAAAGCCGATGCACCGGAGGCATTGCAAAAGATCGACAATGAAAAAAGCTATGACGACATAGTCGGCCTGGCGAAAGCCCTCAAAGAGAAATATACGAATCTCTCAATTGCCTGTCTTGGCGAGAGTCTCGGCACATCATTCTGCGTCAGGCTCACTGGAGAACATCCGGAGATCATCGATGAAATCATCGTTGCCGCACCGACTTCGCGTGTCAATCCGCTCATGTATGTGCATCCGCAAACCATCGCTGAAGGCATCGGTGCTCTCTTCAAGAAGGGGCACGAGATGTCTTACGAGGTCTTTTTCAAAGAGCTGGTCAGTGACGAACCGCAGATTCGCGAGGAGCTGGCGGCCGATCCTCTGGTGCGCCACGACATGCCGCTGGCGGCGCTTTTGGAGACCCAGAGCTTTGTGAAAAAGACCAATAAATGGGCGAGGAAGTTCAAGGAAGGGATGCCGGTTTTAATTTTGCAGGGCAGCAAGGACAAAGCGATGGTACCGCAGGCGGTGACCAAGCTGGCGCGCAACATCAACTCGCCGGATCAAACGATCCGCTGGATGACGGGGTACAGCCACCTTCTGCTCGAGACCAGATACCTGCGTTCGGCAGCGCTCGATGCGATTGTGAATTTCATCGACGCGCATGATCCGGACGACTACAGTTATCGGCAAATCTTGGGCACCGAAATGCTGCGGCTGGGCGCCCGCGACCTTAAAGATGCTCAATAAAAGGGTGTGTTCTCGCTAATCCCTCCTAACTACTCCCGCCTGCCGGTAAGGATCCTGTAAAAGGTCGTGAGGCATTGCCCGTGCCGTGGCTCAACCGGGCGCAGACGGGATAAAATGGCTCGTGTCTCCATAACCCCTATCTTTTGCAGGTGACTTCATGCAATTCCTGAAACGCACGCTGGCGCTGAGTATTGGCATGCAGCTGTTGGTGTCGACACCGGTATATGCCGGCAAGAAAGAGGAGCCCTGGAAGGTTTCAGTAGACACGGCTCGCCAGCAAATCACCGCCGGGCAGTATGACCTCGCCAATCAGACGCTGAAGACGGCCGTGCAGCAGACGGCTGCGTTTCCCACCAACGACCCGCGTCTGGCTCAGGTCAACCAGCTCTACGCTCAGATGTATCTCGGGCAGCAGGACTACCTGAAAGCGAAAGACTACTTCGAGCAGTCGCTGCCGGGGCTGACCAAGGGGTTCGGACCGGACAGCTTGGAAGTGGCGGATTCTCTCTACGGGCTGTCTGTCTGCGCTCAGCAGGAAAAGCCGCTGTCGGCTGAAGTCTGGCTGAAGCGCGTCGTGCAGATCTGGTCCGACAAGTACGGTCCGACCGATCAACGCCTCACCAAAATTTTGCCGGTCCTGGCTTCCACAGCCATCATGGCCAGCGATTACCAGTATGCCAATAAGACCTACAAGCAATTAGTCAACGTCCAGGAGTCCGTATACGGCGCCAATAGCCAACAAGCCGGTTATGCATTGACCCTCTTGTCCCAGTCGCAAGCCAACCTGGGCAATCTCAATGAAGCCGAAACCACCGCCAAAAAATCCATCGATGTGTTGAGACGCTCGGCGGGCAGCTCGATTGCATTGGACGCCGCCAAAGAAAACTTGCGTTTCATTCAACAACAATTGAACACCCCGTACACAGGCGATGACGGTGCTCTGGAAGGCGAGCCGACCGGTAACTGGGAGTCGAAAGCCAAGCCGATATCACTTGAGTCCGCGATTGCTAAGGCTGTTGAGGAGAAGAAACCTCCGAAGCCTGCCAAGACCCCGAAACTCAAGCCCGATGACGATGGCGGAGACGAAGGCACGTTGAAGACCGCGCCCGAGAATACCCAGGACCTAGAAACCAAGCCGGTCGAAGATAAGAACATTCCGCGTCCGCCGGTCGAGAACAAAGACATCAAACGCCCGGCTGCTGAGAAAAAAGACATCAAGCGCCCAGCGGTCGAAGACAAAAACATAGCCCGTCCGCCGGTTGAGACCAAGCCGATCGCCGAGCCGCCGG
The DNA here is from genome assembly GCA_046328035.1 of Candidatus Obscuribacterales bacterium. Classification (GTDB taxonomy): domain Bacteria; phylum Cyanobacteriota; class Vampirovibrionia; order Obscuribacterales; family Obscuribacteraceae; genus JBGASG01. The sequence continues at coordinate 105,124 of JAXLXI010000018.1, forward strand.
TGGAGGACAAAAACATTCCACGTCCGCCGGTCGAAGACAAAAACATTCCGACACCGCCGGTCGAAGACAAGAACATTCCGCGTCCGCCGGTCGAGCAGAAGAACATCCCGACGCCGCCGGTCGAGGACAAGAACATTCCGCGTCCGCCGGATGAGGAGAAAAACATTCCACGTCCGCCGGTCGAAAACAAAAACATTCCGCGTCCACAGGAAGGCGGCAGCTTGCCCGACTCCGGCACCACGACGGTCGGACAGGGCAGCAGCGGCACGACGACCCAGATTGCCAGCGCCAGCACTCCGCGAATAGTGCATATGCCTGGACTGGAGTCTGAGAAGTCGACGCCTGACGAGTTTCGTCCCTGGCAAATATCTGGGAGCAAAACCCTGATCGGACATGCCGCCGTCAATGGTGGCGTCTCCAATCCCAAAAACTGGGGTCGTATCCAGTATCTGGCCGGCGGCAAGCTGATTACCGAAGACGAGTACAAGGCGATGCTCCTGGCTAACCAGGCGTATGAACTGATTCGCGAAGAGAAGTACAAGCTGGCGATTGAACTGTTGAACAAGGCGCTCAGCATGTGCAACACATTGCCCTCGGCGCACACCAATATCGGGCTGGCCATGATTCAGACCGGCAATCAGGAGGATGCCATCGATCACCTCAAAGATGCCATCGCCCTCGATGCCACCAAGCCGGCGCCCTGGGTGAACCTGGCCAGCGCCTTCCAGATGGGCGGGCACTTGAAGGAGTCGGTCGCTACATATAGAGAGTTCGTTCGCCGCTTCCCGAAAGACACCCTGGCTGCCAAAGCCAAAGACCTTTCGGATCACTTGGCTGAGGAAGCCGCCGACCAATCGATGGTGGAGAAAGTCGCCGGTCTTAAAGATGCCATTGATTACTTCGCCTATGCCACCAAGCAAAAGCCGATTCGCTGGGCTGGCGCCAGCAAAGGACCGATCAAGGTTTATATCTCCAACGGGTCCGGTACCAAGGGCTACAAGACCGAGTACACAGCCCTGCTCAAGTCTGCTTTCAGCACCTGGTCTGATGCATCCGGCAGCGCTGTGAAGTTTGCATTCGTCAATTCAGAAAACGGTGCCGACATAGACTGCCGATGGAGCAGCGATCCGGCTGAAGCCGCATCATTGTCCGAAGGCGGCGTTGCCAAAGTCAGCTGGCGCGGTGGTGGCATCGAACACGTGACGATCACGATCATGACTTGCGATCCGTCGCCCGACGCACCGTTGACCGTCAACCAGGTCAATGCCGTGTGTCTGCACGAGGTCGGGCATTCGCTGGGACTGATGGGGCACAGCCCGAAACCGACAGACATCATGTTTTGCTCGATGCCGTCCGCCGGTGCCAAGCCCATGTTGTCGCAGCGTGACGTCGGTACGCTCAAGAAACTCTATTCCAGCGACGTTGTCGTCGGTATGAAGTAAAGGAAGAAACGCCAATGAAGCTCATCAAGTTGCGGATCGCCCTCCTCGCTGCCCTGGCGGCGCTGGCGCTGACGATGCCGGTGGTGCAAGCCCAGCTGCTCAGGGGCGACGATACCGAAAAGCTTCATGATACCGCCCCTGGTGCCAAACCGAAATATGAAAAGGGCAATTCCGAATTCGTCAACGACACGCCATGCATGACGTGGATCGACGAGTCTGTGCCGCTCAAGGGTGTGATTCTTTGCGTGCACGGACTGGGACTGCACAAAGGCTGCTACAGAACATTCGGTGAGCGGATGGCGCCCAAAGGCTGGGCGGTGTATGCCATGGATGTGCGCGGCTTCGGGTCTTTCCAGAAGATGCCCGAGGTGCGGCATTTGGATTTCCACGGCACGATTGAAGATGTGGCGAAGACTCTGCGGTTTATTCGCGCCCAGCATCCGAATAAGCCGGTCTTCCTGCTTGGTGAGTCGATGGGCGGCGCCATCTCCGTGCGCACCACTTCGTTCTACCCTGAATTGATCGATGGCTTGATTGCCTCGGTGCCGGCAGGCGACCGCTGGCACATGATGTCCGATTCGGTGAAGGTGGGCATGAACCTGTTTTTGCGCCCGGGCAAGACCATGGACGTGGCGCCGATCTTAATGCGCTCCACCGTCAAGGAAGACTTGCGGGAGGAGTGGCACAAGGACGAATTCGCGCGTTTTGATTTGACGCCGATGGATCTGATTCACTTCCAGAAACTTTGCGAGGGCAACGTCGAATGCGCCCGCCGCATCACTAAGACGCCGGTGTTGGTCGTTCAAGGTGAAAAGGATATGCTGGTCAAGGCTTCCAGCACGCTCAACGTCACCAACGAAATCAAATCACCAGATACGCGCTGCATCGTGATCGCCAACGGCGAGCACCTCACCTTCGAAGAAGCACAGTTCGAAACGATCGACGGCATCATGGAGCAACTGCTGGCTTGGCTCGACGAGCACTCCAAAGCGCCTGTGACCGCCGCCACTTCCAATAAGGGACTGTAGATGAGAGTGCTGACTTGCAGCGCCGCATCAAGCGAGCATGGTTTCCGCAGGGTGAGTTATCGGACTTGAAACTGCACAAGTCTTCCGGTGTGGCTATTGCCGATCAGGCAGCCATGAAGGCGGTGCAGAATGCCGCGCCGTTTCGTCCCTTGCCTCAAGGTTCGCCGGAGAACATCGACATTCAATTTACCTTCGACTACAACGTCTTCAACGGTCGCGGCGGCGGCAGTTTTCAGCCGGCAGGGAAGTAAATAGCGCGGATAACCGCCAGTTGTACTGTTGGCAAGGGCATGATTTATTGAGAAACGCCGGTCGCTTGTCACTAGGCGATGTTACGCACGGGCGCACCATAGATGGTGGCCGGGTGTATATGCAAAGAGGCACGCGGCAAAATTTAAAGTCCCGCGTTGCCAAGTCGGCTATATAATCCATTGTATGAGGGACATTCGTTTCGAGTCGCAAGACGCCAACGAAGATGAGGTCGCTGCCGCATTGGCAGCGGTGCAAGGCGTCTTAGATGATGAGACCAGGCGGGCAACCGAGGCCGAGGAGGCGACAGCAAAGCCTTCGTGGCGTGCTGCTCGCTTGCTTGAGGGCGTCGAGCCGGGTCGCAGATTTTCTCGCCCGATGACCAGCGAACTGCGTGTCAATCCTTGGAAGGTGCGCATGCGCGGCTACACGATGGCCGCGCTCGCCGTTATGTTTGCTGCTGCAGCGGCTGCTAACGCGCAAGGAAACAATAACGCCTTGATGTACGGCAGCGTCGGTGCACCACCGGCGCCACCAGCCGCCGGCTGGCGCATTTACTCCGGTCCGCAGGACGGAACGCCTCAGGCTGCCGCCCCGCCGCTCCAGACGCGTTCAGCCGGAGCCTTGATGCCGCTCAGCTCTCGTATGATGCCCGTCGCTCCCGAGAGTGCCGGGATGCTGCCGGCTCCTATGAGTCCGCCGCCTGTCGCTGAGCTCATGGCACCACCAATGGTGACCGATAATCGCAAGACGGCGATCCGCGTAGCGCTGGCGCTAGGCGTTTCTTCCGTTAATGTCTCCTTGCCCGACGGCGCGCGCCTCGTGGATTTGAGCACCGGCGAAGCGCTCGCTGAGTTGCCCAAGCAAAGTTTCTGGTCTGTCTCGACCAACAACATCGCCGCCGGCAATCGCATCAAGTTCGAAGGTCGCTGCGGCAATGCCCGCCTCAACCAGATGCTCGTCGCGCGGCGCAACAATGCCGATTACCAACCGGTAGCCTACGCACCCAGTGCCGCACCGCCCTCGGTGCCGCAGTTCGGTGACTTCAAACGGGCACCGGAGACCATGCGTGACCCGGCGCCGCGCCTCTCGATGCCGTTGGTGCCATTTCAGAATCGCCCCGGCAGCGGCGCCGGAAACTTCGGTTCGACCGGCTACCTTATTATGCCGCAGGGCGAAGACGGTGTGGTCGGCGTGAACGGCAAACTCTACCGCGGTTCGCTGCTGGTGAACGCCAACGTCAAGACGCCCGATAACTTCAATGTCATCAATGTGTTAGATGTGGAAGACTACTTGCTGTCCGTGGTGCCTTCCGAGATGCCCTCGTCGTGGCCGCTGGAAGCGCTGAAAGCGCAAGCCATCGCGGCTCGCTCTTATGCCATCTCGAACATCGGCAAGAACGGTTCGCAGGGATTCGACGTACGTCCGACCATCGAAGATCAGGTTTATTCTGGGGTTCAATCCGAACAGGAATCGAGCAACCAGGCGGTTGCCGAAACACGCGGGCTGGTGCTTTACCACTGCGATAAGGTGGTGACGGCTTTCTTCCACAGCACCAGCGGCGGCTGCACCGAAACTGCCGAGAATGTCTGGAGCAGACCGGTTCCATATCTGAAGTCCGTGCCTGATTACGATGACGGCTCGCCGCTTTTTACATGGACGCGCACCGTGAGTGTGGGACAACTGGAAGCGGCGCTGGCTCGCACCAAGCGCGATGTCGGCGGATTGCTGGCCATTCTTCCTGTGTCGCGTGGCAACTCGTCGCGGGTGAAGATGTTGCTGGTCACAGGTACGCGCGGCACCACGTATATCACCGGTGAACAGATTCGCGGCATGCTCAGTCTGCCGAGCAGTTGTTTCAATGTCGGTCATGCGAATGAAGCGTATGTGTTTGCGGGACGCGGCTTCGGGCACGGGCTGGGGCTGTCGCAGTACGGTGCCAAAGGGCTCGCCGAACAGGGCTACAACGCGCCCAACATACTGTCGCATTACTTCAAAGACGTGACGCTGAAGCCGTTTATTCAGTAACCCGTTTTAGGGGGTGCCTGCGGGTTTCTTGACGTGCAGCATGTCGCTCGGCTGACCGGCTGGCGGTGTGACCTGCACGCTGACGTCGCCTTCACCCGGTTTGAATGTGAGGGCACCAAATTGATTGGTGGTGGTTCTGGTCGGTGCCATGCCTTTGCCCACCTTGGTCACTGTGACCGTGGTGACATCGACCATCGGCACGAACCCACCGTCTTGTTCGCCGTGACCGAAGCGAATGGTTTGATCGCTGTGTTTCGATTGCAAGATCTTGCCGAAGTAGCGAGCTGCGTCGCGAGCGTCGCTGGCATTCTTGAAGCGCGGATACCATGAGCCATCCGGAAGTTGCACGCGCTCGGCTTTGGCCAACATCGCTTCCATGCCCGTGCTCCAGGAGTCAGTGACCATCTCTTTGCCGGGGTTAACTTTGGCTTCGCCGAGTCCCATGATCTTTTGCGGAACCGGGTTTGGTGTTGTGGAAGCGGCATCAACGGGCGGTTGTTCGACGCGCTCGACTGGTTCTACGGCTACGGGACGCTCGACGACTTCTACCGGCGGCTCTACGACTGTTTCTTTGCCGGTGTTGTCGTTTTCGATCTTGATGGTCGGGACGCCGGTGCCATCGACTTCGACTGCAGTTTTAACTTCGGTTTCAGCGCCAGTGCCTTCCTTCAGCACTTCGCCTGTACGCGGATTAATGACGTCGCCATTTTCCAGTGTGACTGGCGTGTCGGATACGGGCGGCTCGCCTTCCCGTGGCTCAACTACTTCGCCTTCGCGTGGTTCACCCTCACGCGGTTCACGGGGTTCACCCTCCCGCGGCTCACGCGGCTCTCTCGGTGCGCGCGGCTCTCTCGGCGGCGGTTCGGGCGGCGGCGGACCATAGTTGTCCACTCTCAATACCTTGCCGTCCGGCAGCACGACGCGGTCGGTCGACGCAAACGGAATTTCCATGCCATCGGCAATCGGTTGTCCGTTCAGGAATGAATTGCCTCCGCGGGCGCGGAAGACCAGGCGTCCGTCCGCGCGGCGGGCGACTGTTCCGTATTGACCGCCCATTGTGGGTTCGCCGATTTCGGGCAAGACCTTGCTGGTCAGTCCGGCGACCAGACCTTCTTCTGCTCGTCCACCCAATTTGATAATCGGTTCGCCGATCGGTATTTCTGCATTGGCTTCGAGCGGTTTGCCGTCGACCGAGATGCGAGCCTCGGGGGCATCTCTGAACGAACGATTCTCGATCGGCAGCAGGTTTTCGCTTCGGAAATCGAAGGTGCTGAGCTTGCCGGACTTGGCTCCTGGAGTCAGTCTCAGGTTGAGGACATTGTTGTAGTTGAGAACATCGGAGCCTTTGATGTCGAGGTAGTTGCGACCGGGTACGAGAGGTTCGCCGTTCAAGGTCCATGATTTCAGTCCGACGCCGACTTCGAAATAAGGATATCCGTTGGTGGTCAGACCGATGGTGCTGATGGTGGCGGCACCGATGGAGCTGTTGAGGCGGTCGCCATACATATCGAAGTTCATGCGGATGCTGCCCGAAGCCAGCTCTTGTCCCATGACGTCGACGCGCGAATCGAGAGTTTTTCCAAAAGGACCGGTGACGCGTTTGCCGAGTGCGAACGACTCCGGCGCTTGCGAAGTTTGGTCTGCGACCTTGAGCGGCTCGGTCGAAACGGTAAAGTCATACGGCTTCTGCGTGCCGCGGGTAATGAAGGCGGTGCCGTCGCCGACGGTGGCGTCAGGTGCGTTTCTTCCTGGCAGCACATCTTTGGCTGCAGCCGCTGCTTCCATGGGCAGACAGGTGGCGACCAGGTCGGCGCCTGCGACTTCGGCGGCGGTGAGCTGTCCGCCCAGTCCGCGGTGTACCAGATTTATCGCGCGCGCATCGCCGAATGCATTGAAGCGGCTGCCCAGAATCGAACCGGTGAGAGTGTTGAGGCGCGGGCGAACTGTAATCTGGGCATCGGCGGTTTCTTTGCCGGCGGCCAGATCATTCATGAAGGCATCGAATTCGCTCTTGCCGTTGACGATGCGGAACTGTGCCGGTGCATCTGCCGGTGCTTCGGTCGTCAGTCCGATCTTGTCCGTCAGGTAGCGTGCATTAGTTGATAGAGTTCCGGGGCGTTGCGAGCCGGCCCACTGAGCACCGGCAAAAGCGGTGCCGACGAATGCCATAGATCCGGTTGCGTTCAGCCATTCGCCGCCGGTCGGCAGCCAGCGTCCGTCCTGGAGGGCGTGGGATTCGGCTGCCACCGTGCCGGCCGGTACCGCTGAGATGAGACCGGTCAACAGGCGGTTGGAGAGGGCGTTTTGGCCGCCGAATTGGGCCACCGGCAGTGTCGTCGAGCGTTCGATGCTGGTGAACGTCGAGGTCACGCCCTTACTGATATATGGAGTGGTGGCTCCTAGTGTATAGAAGACTGCGCCGTCGCCGGCGGCTTGCTTGCCGCGGTCCCAGAAGAATTGCGAAGTGCCGACGTTGGCGTCGTTGCTGCTGCGCATCAAGCCGCCGTAGAACAAGCCGCTGACGCCGGATACCAGACCTTCGCGCTGCGACAACTGGAGCATCGTCGGCTTGACGCCGGGCTCCAGTGCGTATTTGTCGAACAATGCGCCGGCGCGGTTGCCGACCAGGCTTTTCGCGCCCTGGAAAAGGAGGATCATGCCGCCGGCGCCGCCCAGGTTCTGCGCGACCCAATCGCTCGCGCCCGTAGGGGCTCCCGGCTTTTCGATGCCGACCGAAGCGAACGCCGAGGTGACGCCCTGCGTCATCTTGGTGTTCGCGAACTGGTCGACGGTTTGGGTGACTGCCCGAATCGGGTCTTCGATAAGGCTGTAGGCGAAAGAATTGCCCAGCTCTCCCAAGAATCCTTTGCTTTCGCGGTGCGGCTCGGCGCGTTGCAGCGGGCGCTGGTCAGGCGGAAGGTCCGCTTCTTTCTTCGCGAGGTAATCTTCGAGTCCGCTAAAGATATTCGACATTAGGTGGGAGGGGTGGTCGGGTTCGGTGAGGTGTGGAGGTGAGTTTGTGGCGTGTCGAATCCGCCGCGACTCCGGACTTGGTCTCTGGAGCGGCGTTTTCGGTTTATTCGGGGTGGTCTAACGTGGTCTTTG
>JAXLXI010000019.1:0-112037 GCA_046328035.1 Candidatus Obscuribacterales bacterium
CTTCAGCGTCAATGAATACACCGACGGGCGCCGGCGCGAGGGACTAGCCTGATCCGATTGCTCCGGTGGTCGTTTTCTACCCGGGTAAAACCGACTCCTGTTGCCCGGCTCTCAGGCCCCAAGCAAAATCAATTTTTCGTGGAAATTCTCCCATCCCGATGGATTTCCTGTTTCGGGCTCCATCAGGCACAAAAAACTGAATTGATATCAATTCAGTTTTCGATGGAAGAAGGATGTGGAAGGCTCTTGCAAAGCGGGGCAAACGCCCTAAATCGGCAACTGATGGGCATTTCGGCTTTCTGCTATAGTCAGGGGACGAAAGGATGTCCCATGACAACACCAGCCGATGGAAACCGCGATCCGCTGGAGGCACAAATCGCTCGCGCCCACGATGAGGTGGTGCGCGAGAAGTGGGCACCGGCACGTTACGGCACTATTCCGCACATTCGAATTGGGAAACGCTGGTTTAATGTTTTGTGGCTGTTGCCTTTGGCATGCGTCGGGCTTGTCCTGGGAATCTCCATCGCGCACGAGTTGTTTTCACTGCCTGCTGTTCAGGAGTTCATTGCCCGCTACCCGGGTCAACCTTCCGGGACCGTAGCGTACACAGGGTTTCCTCTCTGGGTACGACTCGCGCACGTGTTTAATCTCTTTCTGATGGTCTTCATCGTTCGCTCCGGCATTCAAATTCTCGCCGACCACCCGCGCTTGTACTGGAACAAGCACTGTACGCCAGGGACCGAATGGTTTCGTTTTCAGCACGAGATTCCAAAAGGATTGATCTGGACTGCCAAGGAAGACGCTGTCACTATTCCCGGGTGGCTAGGACTGCCGGGAATTCGGCATTCGATCGGTCTGGCGAGATGGTGGCACTTTTCTTGCGACCTCTTGTGGCTGACTAATGGCATAGTCTTTTACGTGCTTCTCTTCACGACGCATCAGTGGGAAAGGCTGGTGCCAACCACGTGGGAAGTTTTTCCGAATGCGGCTTCCACCGCGTTGCAGTATCTCGCTTTGCGATTACCGCCGGATGACGGATGGATCAGATACAACTCGCTGCAACAGATAGCGTATTTCGTGACGGTGTTTCTTGCGGCACCGGCAGCGGTGTTTACCGGTCTGATGCAAGCCCCGGCAATCGCGAACAAATTCGGATTTCTTGGGAAACTTGTGAATCGCCAGGTGGCACGTTCGATTCACTTTATTATTCTTTTGTGGTTTGTGCAGTTCTTTTTCATCCACGTGACGATGGTTTTCATCACGGGGATGCGCCGAAACCTCAATCACATCACACTAAACAATGACACGGGCAGCTGGGATGGAGCAATTATTGCTTTCATTGTGCTGACACTTCTGGGCGCGCTTTGGATGTGGGCAACTCCGTTCACCCTGAAACACGCACGGCTGGTGCAGCAAGTCGGCAAGACGATGGTCGGCTGGATAAAAGCATTAATGGAACACTGGGATCCCAAAACACAGTACAGCGACAAAGACATTTCGCCTTTCCTGTGGCCCAATGGGCTGGTGCCGGAGTCAGCGGAATATGAGGAATTGGCCGATGAGGCATTTGAAGATTACAAACTGCGGGTCGATGGTTTGTGTGAGAATCCGCAGGAGTTTAGTCTGGCACAGCTGAAAGCAATGCCGAAGCAAGAACAGACGACGGCGCACTTTTTTGCATTCAGGGATGGTCGGGCGTCGTAAAATGGGCAGGCGTCCCAATGCGCCGGATCCTTGAAATTGTGAAAACCAACCGCGGCAGCGAAGTATGCGGTGTTCTATTCGTTTGGTGAAGGCGGGGAAGGTGGCATCTATTATGATGCGCACCCCGTCGAAAACATGAAGCACGAATTGACGATTCTGGCTTACGAAATGAATGGCAAGCCGCTACCCACGTTGTACGGTGCTCCGCTGCGACTGCGTTGCGAGAACGAGCTTGGGTTCAAGCAAGTGAAGTGGATCCGAGCCATCGAATTCGTTGACGACTTCTCGCGCATCGGCAGCGGGCAGGGCGGCTATAACGAAGATCACGAATTCTACGGCTATCGCATGCCGATTTAGTCGAGGGCGCGGTGCCACGTGCCCGCTGAGTCCAGCGCGTATCGCCCCGGCACCAGGTGCGCACGCAGCAACATAATCTGCACGACGGGCATCATGTCAGTGTGCAGTTTGGCGAAATGCTCCATTTGCTGCTTGCTGAAATCAGGAGTGCCGTCGGATTTACGTTGATACGGGATTCCCAATGCGTCCGCCATGTCGATCTCGAAGAAAGTCATGTCGCCATATGGACGTTTGGGATCTATGAATAATCCTGTGGTGTTGGCACGCCGCACCAACTTCAAGTGCTCTGCCGTCAAGTCGAATTCCACGGTTTCGCCCTCGGGCACCGGAACCAGTTTCCCATCGAAAAAGTAGCCACCATGCGGAAATAGTTTCTTTCCATGGTTCTTAAATGAATAGTGCCCCGGTTTGATCTCGCCGGCGGACAGAAGAATCTCAAAAGCTTTCTCCAAACTCTGGAATTGGGCCATGCCGGCGGACTGTTGCTCAGGCGTATAGTGCCCGCCCGCCCCGCTAGGCTCGACACCCAGCCATTGGAGAATCTGCGGACCGGGATCCTCGTCATCGGGGTTCATGCCAAACGTTTGCACGTAGTCCACGCCTGGCGCACCGGCTTCGACCTCCGCCCAGCCGACAATCAATTTACGAAGCTGTTCGATCTGCTTAGCGGTTACTTCGAACGACTTGGTTCCCGGAGTTGCATTCACCGGAAGTTCCTCCTTCACTTTGTTCTTGCTGGGCGCACCGGTATTGGCACGTACGCTGGTATTGCCGGGCGCACCTAGCACTATGCGTGGTACCAATGCCAGTCCCGCAGCGACAACTATCAACGCGAACGCAGTCGATCCAGATTTCATATCGTCGCTGTTAGCGCGCGGACTTGATGCGCTTCAGCGCCTCTTCCGCATGGTCATGTATTTCGGAATCTTTGAGTGCCGCTTTCAGGTCGGGCACCGCGCCTTTGGCCGCCGGACCGATGGCGCCGAGTGCGTCGGCAGCCGCGCCACGCACAGTGGCATCCTTGTCGGTAAGGAGCTTAGCGAGAGCCGGCACCGCGTCCGACGCATCGGACCCCAGTCCGCCCAGCGACTTGGCCGCAGCCAGGCGAGCCGAATCGATTTCATCGCCCAAAAGAGCAATCAAAACCGGGGCGTCGGAGCTGCGGGCGGGAATCTTCGCCAGCCCGTAAGCGGCAGCCGTGCGCAAGTCTTTGTCGCCCGTGCGAATGGCTTCAACAAGCGCCGGAATGGCATCGCCGGCCTGGGAGCCGAAGTCGCCCAGGGCGCGCGCCGCCAGTTCACGCACTACCGGTTCCTGATCGTGCTGCAACGCATTGATTAACGCTGGGACGGCTTGTTCTGGTTTCTTGCCGATACCGCCGAGGGCGCTGGCTGCATAAGTTCTTTCGTAGCCGCCCTCTTTGGATTGCAAAAACGCAATCAAAGCTGGAACCGCCGGCTCCGCGCCCGCTCCGATATTGCCGAGTGCCTTGGCTGCCTCGCCACGCACACTCATCGTATCGTCGGTCTGTACTATCTCTATTAAGGTAGGCACGGCGCTGGTCGCAGCCGTTCCCATCTCAGTCAGTTTGAAGGCAGCCGATTTGCGCTCAGACTGGTCCTTGCTGGCTAATGCCTTTATTGCCGCTTGCACGTCAGCTTCCCGATACTCGCCGGCGAACGCAGCCGTGGTCGCGCCAAAGTTAAGAATCAGTGCCAGCGACATGGCAACTGCTGCAACCGAGTGCTTGCTCATTGAGTTGTTCCTTCTAACGCCTCTAACTAATGCCTCTAAACGAATACCGCTGAATCGGAAGAATTAGGAGTACCAGATTTTAAATCCGTGTTAAACGGCGTCCGTCTCACTTACTGAAGACCGGAGCCAAAGCCTGCCAGATGGTCAGGGCCGCCGGCCCGAGCAAAAGCAAGAACAGACAGGGCAATGTAATCAGGTACCAAAGGCACCAGATGCCAAGACTTTTAGCCCGCAACATCCGATACAGCCCGAACAGATTCAATAGATAGGCGCCAATCACCAACGGATAAGCCACGTTAAGAAACGGTCCAATGTAACCAGGGGTGACACTGGTAATCAAAAGGAAGAGCGCCCATGGTACTCCAGCCACAACATACGAAGGGATGTCCCCCGGACGCGGTTCGTGCCGACTGAAAATCAACCCGATCAATTGATAGAACACTCCCAGGGGAATGCACATGACACCACCGGCAATGCCGAGCAACGCCAGATTGCCGAGTAGATGCGACCATTCCTGCAGCTGTGCCCCCCAGCCGAATAACGAGTAACAGGCAAAATAGCAGCACGCCAGAAGAAAGGTTACAAAGCCGAAGCCAATCAGCATGGCACCGGTGCGGATGTACGGCTGCCCCGGACCGTGGCGGAACGGAGATTTGTACTCCTTCACCGGCGCTTTTGAAGTTGCCTCCGCCGGCGGTGCCAACGAGGTTTCTCCATCGCCGTCCGTCACTAACTCGACGTCAGACTGTTTCTTCTTTTGCTGAAACCTGAAAAACATGAGGCGACTCATATCCTGCACAAGCAGCGATTTCGCGATTCCGGGTTGATTGTCGAACTTGCATATATTATTCCCAACGATTCCGATCTGGTAATTTCCCTTATTGACAGCCGAACATTCGTTGGTAGAATGGTTATTGTGGTTCCTCGCAAGCGAGGTATTTTTCATGTCTTTCCGAAATCAAACAAACTAGCAGGATGTCGATAAGGGCTGCAACGCAGCTCCTGCTCTCGCACGGAACATGATCTGAACAACCAACGTTCCTGATTATTTTCAATCGCAAAAAGCTGATTGCACTCCTGCTGCCGACTGGAATTTATCCAATTAAGTAGCACCGCAGTTAGTGCGTCAATCGACACGCATCGCAATCGCGGGTGCGCAGCAATGCGCATCATGTATAGGCGCTGCACTGCACGGCAATGCGCATCGCCTTGCGCAGATCGTTTTCGCACGACGGCTAAACCACCCACTCTAGGAGCAGCATCATGTTATCCAGCATAGAGAGAATGTTCGGAAAAATTGGCGCCCGAGTACGGATTGTTTATGTGGAAAGCAACATGCATGTCAGACGAGCTTCCACAGCTATTCCATCTACGCGCCTGAACATCATCAACCAAGACAAGCAAGAACTATTTGAGATCGCCATCCGCAAGGACCTCTCAGGCAGCATTGATCTTTCCGTTCTGGAAGTGAAACCAGAAGATCGCCACCTCGTTCTTTTGTCCCGGCAATTGGACGAAAAAGGTGCGGTCATCTCCAAAAACCACTTCCTCTGCGGTCACGATGAACGCCACTTGTTCGTAGCTTCCGTCGACTCCGTGTCCACTGTCGCTATGGCAAAGGCGTCTCTGAAACCCTGGGAGATCATTCTTCAAGAAACCGGTCTCAAAATAGAAAAACGCAATCGGCGCAAAACCAAGATCTTCAAGAGACAGGGCGAATGGTTTTTCATTCCGTCCGACTTCACACCGGATCCGAACTTTGTGATCAGGGGCGAATCCCTGTCCCGAGGGCGGGGCAGCAAACCCCACATCGCTGAATTCGCCTACCGTTATGGCGGCGAACTCGTGAAGGTTTGCGACCAATATCCGAATGGATTGACCATCGCACAATATAACGCACTGGTTCGGCGCACTGCGCGTGCCCTGCACTACAAGTGGCAAGACAGACGGCGCAACGCTGCTGTCTTCGTCAAGGGTCGCATCAAGCACGCAGATCACGCAACCGTCGTCCTGGACACGTGACACCGCGTTCTCATGAACACGGAACGCCGCAGCGACACCGTAGCGTTTCTCGACTGAAACATCCCAGCGCAATTGTGAATGTGAACGCGGTCGATGCAGAGATCCGTCGGAGGAAACTTTATCACCACAACACAGGAGGTACCATGCATGTAAGTAAAAACGATGCCGAGGACACCATTGGTGCATCCTCAAAAGACAGTGTCGTCGCCGTGGAGGAAAGCCCCTCTAGCCCCTCTGCGGCGGCGCCTGCATTTACTCATTCACAATCAGCGGATAGCCCCATTGATCGCGATCGGTGCGCACAAATTGCCGTTCCCATTCAGCGGCGTACGCGGCGAATGTGCCCTGGGAGCGCAGTTCGCGCAGGGCGCGCAGCTGTCCCTCCGAAGCCTCAATGTCACCAGTATTAGTGCCCAATACCAATTTGGCAGTCTTCCATTTCAATGCATCGAACCAGCTCATGTTCTCAGTTTCGGAGCCTTCTTCATGGTTCCGAATGGCTTGCGACGCATCTTCAGGCGACATGTTGATCAACGTGTTGCCATGGTATCCGTCGTTGAGAACAATCAATGCATGCCAGGGATCGCCGGATCCTTTCCACGAATCAATTTTCTCGGACTGCTCGTCTGCGTCCAGGATCGGCACATCTTGCGCTTGCATCACATTGCGCACTTCGGACCAGAGACGGCACTTTTCGACTTCGGTCAAGTCGTCCATCTTCGAAATGTCCTTCATAATGTTCGCCACATCGTGAAAACTGATCATGCCGTCGGGCCCGCCAATCGGAGTGGCACCAATCGCGTAGTTCTCTAACAACTTATAGGCAGTCTCATTCATCTGCTTGAGCCGCCAATCGGGGATGCTGCTGAAATCCACAGGCAAACTAGTAATTCTCTCGTCCGGGTAGCGATGCGCATTACCCTGATCGTCATAAGCCACAACTATGTCGGGACCAGTCTCCATATACTCACGGACTACTTTGCCGTCCTTATTTACGGTTCCCACAACCTGATTGGTCCCGTCACCATCACCGCCATCACCGGAGCCTGTGCCACCGTCCTCAGGACTCTGGTAAAAACTCACGTTGTGGCGGGCATCGCAGACTATCTGGTTCCCATCGACGATCATCGGTCCACCTGATGATCCATCCAGTGACAGAAGCGCATTGCCGGTACCGGACTTCGCAGTCAGCGCCCTGAGAGTGTTCTGGAAATCAATCGGATCAGCGAAAGTGCCCGCGCTCAGTGTCCGCGGGTCATGATTATCACCGCGAGGTTCGACCTCGGTGTTAAGGGTATCTGCGGGATCCTTGCTTTTCGCGGGGCAAGAATCACTTGGCTGCACCGTCATCGGAAATCCGATTCCTCTCCTGGTAACAATATTGTGCCCAACAAAATCGCGGGCAAATCCGCAACCCCAAGCCTACAGAGTCTTCCGACCGGCAGCCGCCAGTCTAGAAACTGAATTGATATCAATTCAGTTTTTGCAGGAATTGTTGACCGGAAATTGTCATTTTGAGCGCCAGCGAGCCCTTTGCGGCTTCAGAACTGAATTGATATCAATTCAGTTTCGACCCATGAGGCACACGGGCGGTGGGCGATAGGGAGAAAAACTGAAAAATTTCCCTGCCGACGATGATTGACACACCAAGGCAGTCTCCGCAAACTCATCCGCTTCTAGGTGCCTGCAATTCTCAGGCGCCGAGTGCGAAGATTGGCACCAGATATGGTGTCGACAGAGAGCCGGTTATGAGCTTGTGTAGGGAAATTGCTTGCCCAGCTTAGGGGCACGAGCTTCGAGAAATTGCAGCAGCTCGTCTTTAGCAGTGTTGAGCAGGATGGCCATCTCGGTCTCTCCGCCGAGATCTGGGTGGGCACTACCCGCAGACATCTCTCTTCGCCAGCCGCGGTAGACCGATTCACTCGACAAATCTTCGGCGGGATCCAGCCCCAGTATTTGCGCGGCTCTGCGAATTTCGGGAGGAAGCATCGGCGGTCGCCGCAGTTCTTCGGTTGGCACGGGCTCCCGGTTACGACCTACAAACTTGCGGCGGAGGATGGTACCCGTATCGATGCGATCTTGATGGTTACCGCCGTTCATTCGGCCCCTCTATTGCATATGCCTTTACAATCCACATGTAATGCAGCTTAGGACGATACTAATATCCGAACGATTCAATGACAAGCGCATCGTCTCTAACATTAAGCAAGAACCATATCGAATTATGGGTTTTCCAACGATCCCGTTGGAAACGGCGGAAAACCGGTGGATAAGCCTTGCCAGACACTTATCAAGTGGATAATCTGTAGCTGTTTCACTACAAAATCTCTCACGTTAAATGACTTCAAGCGCATATGAGCCAGATATACAGGGCGGCGGCGGACCGGCTGCAAGTGTTTGCGAGCCGCAACCTGTTTGGGTCGGCACCACAGGTGGTGCTGTAAACGGGACATTAAAAGCCGACCTAGAGGGTCCGCTGGAAGCCGCCTTCGCAGCCGCATCCAAGGCAACCGGGCGCTTCGATCACGTAATTACTCGCGAACAAAAAGTCGACCGGCAAGCTCTTGCATCGGCCATTACCATTGAGGATGAAGCCAGTTTCGCGCAGGCTGCAGCAGCTTACGCGGAACAGAATTGCTCATCACCCGCAGGGTCTGCGCACTTAGAACCAGAACCTCCAGTTCTGGACCTGCCGGGCCAATCATTCGACCAGTCCGGTGCGGCGTTCCAGCCTGGGACGGCGTTCCAACCCGGTGCTTGGGTCGGAACACTCGGTCACTCCGCGAACAGTGAAGTGCAGTGGGAAACGGCGCCTGCGATTCCTTCACTCGCGCACCAAGGGGAGACAGCTTCTTCCCTCCGTTGCTTGGAATTGGAGAACCCTGTGGTCGCGCAGACTGTCGATCAGTTCGCGCAGGCTGTCGATCAGTTCGCGCAGCCTGTTGGCGCAAAAGACACGACGGGCTCGATCCCGGACACCGCCGAGAGCGAACCCACTGTAACCATCCCGGACCCGAATGCAGCAGCCATTGCATTGCAAGCCGTCCCTCAGTCGAAGCGTTTCGCCACGACCGGCAATTTGCGCAAACTGGAATCTCAGAAACTGCGCTGCATGGACGACTACGAAAAGCCGGAGGACGTGTGCATTCTTCAGTGGCTGCGCACGACGACGCGCGAGTGGTATGCCAAAGAATCGATGAAGATTATTACGCGTCTGTTCGGCGCGAGCGACGCACGCTTACTGCCGCATCTGGACAGCCTCGCCGAGCTTCAACATCGGCGCCGTTTCATCGACGACGCGGAACGCCTGCATGCACGAGCACTATCAATCCGAGAACAGCAGTTCGGGCGCACGCATTCGGGTTGCGCAACAAATCTGATGGGACTGGCTCGGATTTGCCACGATCAGGGACGTTATCTGCAGGCGGAGGAACTGTTCCGCGAGGCGATTCGGTTGCACGAGAATGCCTTCCGAAAGCTGACTTTTATGAACGACAAAGGGCTCGTTAACACCGCTGAACGAGAGCAAGCTTTGATTCGTTTCCTCGATGCCTCAAACCAGTTGGCGCAGATGCTTGCCGAACAAGGCAGATTCGCGGAAGCGGAGCAGGAGTATGAGTTGGTACTGGAAGCCTGGAACGGCTTCCCAGCCGAAGCTTCTCAGTCTGTCCACACCGTGGTCGCCGCGGTTCTGGAAAACTACCGCGCGGTGCAGATCGCATCGAATCGAGCATCGAATCGAGAAACGGAGTCATCGGGCTCCGGCAAGCAGACCCTGGTTCTGAACTATCTGACTTAAGGCTGGACCGCACTGACTTAGGCTGGACCGTTCTGACTCAGGCGCGGCGTCAGGCTCCTCCGGAGACCTCACCCTGGATTGCCTCGCCCGGCACTGTCTCAATGCCGGTGCCGATAATGCTGCTGGTCTCATAGTCCAATTCACCGGGCGCCAACCAGGTTTTGATCATGTTCACCAGTTCGTTCTGGGTAAAGGGCAACGATAGATAATCGTCCATTCCAGCATCAAGACAGCGTTCGCGGTCGCCCGGCATGGCAGATGCCGTCAACGCGATAATCGGTGTGCGGCTTCCTCGCTCCTGTTCAATTTCGCGGATTTCGGCAGTAGCCCGCAATCCATCGATGACAGGCATCCGCACATCCATCAGTATCAAGTCGAATTGATTGCGCGAAGCAACAGTCACCGCGTCACGTCCGCTGGAAACACAATGCACTTCCAGCCCAAGCTTTTCGAGAAGGAACTTGGTCACTCTCTGATTCGGATAGTTGTCTTCAGCCAATAAGATGGTCTTCGGCTGCACTTACAAGTTACCTCCAGAGCTCTTTCCGGACACCGTGCGACTACAACGTACATTACAGAACGCCTCTAACTCAATTTAGAGTGCTCGTTTCCAAACGCGCAAGTGGAAAATGGACTCTGCGATATTAAAAATCCAGACGACTCGTGAGTATCTGATCCGGCTTCACTAAAATCCTGCAACCGGCAGCCAATCACGGTCCTTAAAGCATATGGGGAACATCACAAACCAGACCCTCGCTTCGTTAAGCGAATCTCAACGGTATCGCATTCGGTATCACGCACCAATCAGAGATCATGAAGCGGTCATGAAGCCTATCCACCAAGACAGAATCGCATCCGGCAACTTCGGAATCCGATCGCGCGGCTGGAAGCCCTGGGAGCTGCGTGGTTTCACCATATGCGCTCCCGGTTGGCTCACCTAGAATGTCTCCTGATGGGTACAGAACTCGAAGATGCGAAAGCGGGCATCGAACCGCACGAGTCGCCAGCTCCGGCTGCGTCAGCTCCGGCTGCGCCAGCCGCGGCGCTAACTCCAACCGTACCGGTCTGCGGTCTCAAGAAGGCGGTCCTGACTCCACTTGAAACCCTCGCCCAATCCATAGCCGGCATCGCTCCCAGCGCGACCCCAGGGATGCTG
This sequence comes from Candidatus Obscuribacterales bacterium, assembly GCA_046328035.1. GTDB lineage: Bacteria > Cyanobacteriota > Vampirovibrionia > Obscuribacterales > Obscuribacteraceae > JBGASG01. The sequence goes on from JAXLXI010000019.1 coordinate 10,794, forward strand.
ATTCCAATCGTTTTCGGGTTCGCCGGCAATGGCACCTGGCTTTGCTACGTGCTAGCCACCATCGGCATTCTGTTTACCGCTCAGTGCATCAACGAATTCGCATCCCGCTCGGCTTGCCCGGGCTCGCTCTATTCGTTCGTCAGCCAGGGTTTTGGTACGCGGGCCGGCATCCTGACGGGCTGGGCATTGCTCTTTGCCTACGTCTTCTGCGGCGCAGCCTGCATCACGGAGTTCGCCATTTATGCCCTTTCCCTTTCGAAACACTTCCTCAATCTGCAGCTTTCGAGCCAGCTGATGATGCTGGTCTCGGCATTTGCAGTTGCCCTGTTCGCTTACAAGAACATCAAACTCTCCGCCGAAGTAATGCTCTGGCTTGAGCTCGTCTCCGTTTCGCTGATTGTGGTAATCGTGGCCATGGTCGTCGGACAACACGGCTTGTCGCCGGATTGGCAGCAATTCGGCTTGCGGGGGGTTACGTTCGAGAATGTACGCATGGGACTGGTGATGGCAATCTTCGGATTCGTTGCTTTTGAAAGCGCCGCTTCTCTGGGCAGCGAAGCGATAAATCCGCTAAAGTCGATTCCCCGAGCAATCATGCGCAGCGTGATCTTCAGCGGCTCGTTCTTCGCCCTCGCGGCTTATGCGATGGTGCTCAGTTTCCACGGCAATCCGACCAGTCTGGACAAGTGTTCGACGCCGCTTCTCATCGTTTCCTCCAACGTGGGAATGCCGGTCCTCGGGCACCTCATCGATGTCGGCATCATGCTCAGTTTCTTCGCCGCTGGATTAGCCAATCTGAACGCCGCCGCCCGCGCCATTTATAAGATGAGCCAAAACGGCATCTTCCACCACCGGTTCGCCCGCACGCACCACCACAATGGCACGCCACACGTAGCCGTGGTCGTCTCGACGTGCTTGAGCCTGACTATAGCCCTCACCTTAGCCGCTTTCAACTGTCCGCTCCTGGACATCGTTGGCTGGCTCGGCACCCTGGCCACATTTGGATTTATCTATGCCTATATGGCGACTTCGATCTCGGCGGCAAAAATGCTCCGCTCAGAGAAAGCGCTTACATTGCCGAAAATGATCGTGGTCGGCATGTCAATTTTAGTGCTGACCGTCGCCCTGGTCGGCTCGCTGTATCCAGCGCCACCGTTTCCGTACAACCTTCTACCGTTCGTCTTCGGAACCTATATGGTTGTAGCGCTCCTGCGCACCTGGAACTCGAAACAATCCGCTGCCGGCTAAAGCAGCTTCTCAATGTCATTAGCTATTGCTTGCGGCTCGACGTTTGGGGCATAGCGATGAACGATCTCTCCGTTCTTATCGACCAGGAATTTTGTGAAATTCCATTTGATTGCTTCACTGCCCAGCAGTCCTGGCGCTTTTGTCGTCAAATATTTGTAGAGGGGATGTGCGGAAGCTCCGTTCACATCAACCTTCTCAAACATCTGAAAATCAACGCCATAGTTGCGCTGGCAAAAATTGGCAATCTCTCCGCTGTTGCCCGGCTCCTGCTCGCCGAATTGATTGCAAGGAAAACCCAGAATATTCAGCCCTTTCCCCGCGAACTTCTCATGCAATTCCTGCAATCCCTTGTACTGAGGTGTGAAACCGCAATTGCTGGCTGTATTCACAATCAAAAGTACTTTATCTTTAAAGCCTTCGAACCCGACGTCCTTGCCATCAAGCGCTTTGGCATGAAACTCATAAATACCTGTTGCCATCGGCTCAGCTCCTTATCAAACGCGCCCCAATGTGAGCTCCATACGATACTCTCCCGCCCCGAGCGATTTCAACATAGTTAGAGAAACTTGAATCGCCGCCAACAGGCAGGAACAGCAGCCAGGCACCGTGCACAGTACCAGTCCGAAGATAAATTTCGGGCATTTTTATCCACCAGCCGTCACCGCGCACTTCGCCCCTCAAAACTGAATTGATATCAATTCAGTTTTGGACTGCTTAGGGGACGCCGAGCTGGCGCTTCAGGTCCGGGACCTGGGCGAAAACCTGGTCAGCGATTTGCTGGGACAGCTGATTTGCCAGGCGCCCAAGTTCTGTCTCAGCAAAGTCGGACTTCTTCATTTGCGCCACTGACATCAGCGTGACTTTGCTCTTCGGAACAACGTTCGCCGAGGCAACACCTAGGATCTCTCGGTTTTTGATGTTGACTATGCGGGCATTGATTTCAAGATTGGAAACTTCCGCTGGTGCAGACGGCTTGGCACCGGGCGGCTCGCTTTCCGAGGTGCCGGGCTTTGGCTTTTTGAGGAAACCCAGCAGCCGATCGCCGGTCGAAACGCTTCCCAGGATCAAGCAGTTGAGGGGCGCAAGTTTCAGCTTGGGGTCTTTTTCGAGCTCCTTCATCTCGGAGTCGCGATTGTGCACCGCAAACAAGTCTCGGTGCTCGCTGAGCTTGGCCTCGACCATCGAAGAAACGACATTGGCAAACTCGGTGGCAGCCTCATCCGGCGATCCCAATGCCGGCTCAAACACCACATCGACAGCCACCGGCTCCGCGCAAGCAGGTGTTTGCGCCAGCATCCAGACTGGTGCCGCGACGATCGAGAATACGGCTATCGTTGTGCTGAACCCGGTTTTATTCAGTTTCATAAAAGCTCCACCGCTGGACAAGTAGGATAGCCGATTCTGCACAATTAAACATTTAAACTGCAGTCCGGCGCCCGTACACTGGCTGCAGAAGACGCTCATTCAGGTTGCGAACATGGCGGAACGGTTACAGGAACTGTTTCGGCAGTCCATCGATGCCGATGATGACTCCTGGATTACCAGCTTTATCCAGAACGATTGTTTCGCGACGCCTGGTGCATGTGGGTCGGGTGAACGGACTGCGGCGAGCGGCGGTGAACGGACTGCGGCGAGCGAGTCCGGTGCCGAGCGCAAAGCGCTAATAGGCAATGCTGCTGAGCCCGACAAACATGAAAACCGGTGGATCCTGAGCAGAACTGGCGAACCCGTCGATACGCTGTCCATGGCGGCGGTCGTGAGCGTGACGGCGAGCGAGTTCTTTCGGACCAATCCTGACGCCCTGGCGAAGTTCGGCAAGGACCCGGCAAGAGTATCGCAGGCGGCCGACTACAAGTTGTTGCATGCCAGTACAGGCGAAATCGATGGCGGGTGGCGCATCCGCGAAGTTGATGGAGACAAGGATCGCCTGGTTTTGACCAAAACGTACAACTGCCAGGTGGAACACCGCGATAATCACGACGGGCTCGTGGAAGTGGTGCCGGGGACTGCACCAGCGCTGCGGGAAAGAATCGAGAAGAAACTGGCGGAACTGCCACCAAATGTGATATCAGCGCTGCAAAACGCAGGCTACAAGATTATCCTGACAAACTGGATCGAAGACGCTATGCCTAGTTTGAAGGGCTTGACTCCGCGAGGGTGGGACAGGAACCAGACCTTCCGCAACTCCGACGGCACCGAAGATAATGTCACCAGGCGCATAGTCATCCCCGCCATGTGGGTGGTGGACGGGCAGCCCACCGAGGCCAGACGCCGGGACGAAGTGGTTCATCAGATCGGGCATGCGTTGGATTTCGCGCGGGGAGCCGGCGACGGTTTCCTGTCGGCAGAGAAAGCCTTCGTAAGGGCCTATGAGCGAGAAATAGCCCGGCTCGACAAAAATGACGACGTCGTCAGGTATTTTTCGCAACCCGGCGGTGCTGGACGGCAAGAAGTATTCGCCACCCTGTTCGGACTGGCGCTTACCGGGCCCGAAATCCCGTCGATGCGAAAGTGGCTGTCTGACTCATTCCCGGAAACCCTTTCGGTGGTCGGCTCGCAAATAAGGGATCTGAAATAGCGAGTTCAGACAATAGCGAGCATTAAAGCGAACAAACACGATCAGCGTTTCTTAGATAGGCGCTCAAGGGCAGCCTGGCGCTGCGCATCCAGAAACTTCTGCGCTGCCGCTTGCTGGCGTTTCTCCGGAGCGGCGGCATGCTGCCAGGCGTCCTGACTCGCCCGCACAGCCTCGTCTCCCTGGGCAATCTGATTGCGACGATAGAAGTTCACAGCTTGCCAGTGGCGGTGCCACCACAAACCATCTGCGCTTTTGGACTGCAGGCAAAGCTCCAGGGCGCGGTCGATGTCGGCGGCCGCCCCCGACAGATCCCCATTTTCACTCTTCAGAATGGCCAGCATCTGGAAACCAAAGGCGCGTTCCGTCGAGCACTTGCTCGGATCTCGCTGTTGCACGGCAGCCTCGAGCGCCGACCACTCGTCCATGACTTTGTGCGCCTCGACCGGGTTTCCGGAGTGGTCCAGCATACTGGCGAGTTTCCGGTATGCGGTTAGGAGCGGAGCCGGATCATTTTGCTGTTTGCCCAGGCGCACCGCGGTGCTGTAGGCGGCAATCGCCTTAGATGTGTCGCCGGTTTCTCCATAACAGTCGCCGAGAAAAGTCCAGCTGTGGGAGCACCGCTCAAACCAGGGCTTGCGATTCACCGGCAGTAACGGTGACTGGCGCTCGACTTGTTCGTAAAGCTTGGCGGCACGCTGCCCATATTCGATGGCCTGTTCGAACTTCCCTTGATCAAACGCCGCGTTGGCTGCCAGTGCCGTAGAACTGGCCAGATGCTCGATCGGCAAAGGCTTGGCTAGCTTCATGGCCGCCTGTGCGTACTTGCCCGACAGCTCGAAATTTCCCGCCTCGCGGTGGCACTCGCCCAGCTTCATGCGCAGTTCGAATTGTTCATAGGGAGTGAGGGCGTCGGGTTCATTTTTGAGGAGCTCTTCGGCGCGGGTGAGAATGGCAATGGCGCGTTCATTGCGCTTGACGAAGTGCTCCGATTCGCCGGTCATGTAAGCAGCTTTTGCGGAGGTGTAGAGGCTGGCATCAAAGTGATTGGACAGCTCTTCGCCGCCTGGCAGACCGTCGCCGCCGGCAAATGGCGCCGGTCCTTTCCCTCCCGACAGAAGCAACGCACCACATACGATACTGAGCACGCAGACAGCCAGAAAAGCCGGCATTTTCAAAGACAGTCCGGCAACTCCGGTCTGTCGTTTGCCGAGTTGTTTGGCGCGCAGTCGCTCGCTGTGCGGGGCATCGCCGCGAGACAAATCAGTCAAGTCCGCCTCCAGTTCGTCGATGGTGGCATAGCGGAATTCAGGCTGCTTAGCCAGACAGCGTTCGAGGACGTGCTGCGCGGTTGCCGACAGACTGTTCCAGCGCGAGCACAGTGAAATCGGCTGATTGACTTGCAGAAACATGATGCCCACACTGCTGTCGGCCGTGAAGGGCGGCTCACCCGTGAAACACTCATAAAGGATGCAACCCAGAGAATAAATGTCGCCTCGACCATCGACAGGTTTGCCCATGCATTGCTCCGGACTCATGTACTGCACGCTGCCCAACGCCATACCCGTCTGGGTCAACTTTTGCCCGTCGAGGTCGGTCAGTTTAGCCAGTCCGTAGTCGACCAGTTTTACGCGCATGTCGGCACCAGATGCGGGCACGTCGGCACCGGTTGCGGGCACGTCGGCACCGGTTGCGGGCATATTGGCACCGGTTGCGGGCATGTCGGCACCGGTTGCGGGCATATCGGCACCGGTTGCGGGCATGTCGCAAATAATGATGTTGGAAGGCTTGATATCGCGATGATACACTCCCGCCCCATGCCCGTAGCGCAGCGCGTCGCCGACCTGGCGGGCAACCGTTATAGCGAAATCGAAATCCACACCTGCGGTCTTCTCGCTCAGCATTTGCTGCAGGCTCACACCCGTAAGCCTTTCCATCACAATGTACGGATAGCCGTTGCAAAATCCGTACGAATAGAATCTGACGATGTTGGGATGATCCAATCGACTGAGAATCTTCGCTTCGCGCTCGAAGCGGCGACATTCTTCCTCATCGGTGGCGGCCGCTGCAGTCAATACTTTCAGTGCCACTAGTCGTTCCAACTCAGTCTGGAACGCTTCATAGACAACACCCATGCCACCAGATCCGATCAGTTTGCGAATCTCATATTTGCCTTCAAATATGGTGCCGGGCTCGAGAATCATTTGCTTCTCGGCAATGGCTGGGTGGAGTTCCGCGGCTGGGTGGAGTTCCGCGCCCGTTCGAGTGCCGCCTGCCGGTGCAGTTGCCTTTCCTTGCGGTTGGCGCGCCGCCGAAGCTCGATTTGTTTCTGGTCCAACCCCGCCGCGAGCCAACTGCGCTCCTCGTCTTGCGCGACAGCATCGGCTTCCTGAATCTTTCCCTGGTCATAGAGTGCAATCGAGAGCTGATAATCCAGTTCCGGCACGCGCCACATGTCCCTTATTCCGAGGTCTCTCGAATTGTCCTTAGCAAACTCGACAGCTCGCTTCAACGATTGTTCGGCAATAGCATAGTCTCCCGATACCAGCTGCAACTGTCCCAACAATCCGAAACCATAGGCTAGCTCGTCGCTGGACACAGCCACATTGCTCCGCATTCCGGCCTGCAAAGCCTCCCACTCCTTCATCACAGTCAATGCTTCTTTGTCTCGTTGCTGCCGACGCAGCACCTCAGCCAATTCGCACAGGATCGACATGAGGCTCTCGCTCTCGCCAAGCCGTCGTGTTTCATTGGCTGCTCGGCGAATGTATTTCTCCGCCTTGTCCATCTGATTCAGATTTTCGTAGGTTGCGCCCATGTTGCGGTAAACCTCAACGAGCGATCTCTCCACAACATGTCGATGGGCGCTCGTGAATCCAGTGCGTTTCAGCTCGTTCTTGAACAGAGACTCGGCCCTGTCGGCAAAACGCAAGGCTGCGGCGGAGTCACCCGCATCCAGGGCGGCATGGCTGGCGATCAGTTGCGCCTCAGCCTGCTGGGGCAGGTCGAGCGATTTGGATGCCTCGATAGCCTCCGCCGCCGCCTGTTGCGCTTCTTTGTGCCGCGCCAATGACGTGAGACAATTTTCCTTCATCAGCTTCAGGTGAAACATCTCCATCTGACTGAAGTATCCGGGTTGTCCTACACGAGCATTGCGGTCAAATATTGTCTCCGCATGTTCCAGGACTGTCAGTGCATCCTGCGGGCGTCTGCGCATGCGCATTTGTACGGCCAGCGCGTACGAAGCACGGGGCGTGGCCGGTAACGTAAGTGGCGCACGCTGTGCCATTCCGCTCGCCAGTTCATCATCACCGGTGGTGGCATGCCTTTCCGGCAGAGGCAGGAACCCAAGCATAGTTGCGGCGCAGGCACCGATACAGGCAACCACAATTACCAGCCCAATTAGAGCCGCGCGAAAATATGCAGCGCGCGATTTGTCGCTAAGATGCTTGTCGGTACGCGGCTTGTCGACCCGCGGTTTGTCGCTACGATACGTGGCTCCGGCGGTACCTCTGTCGGCGCGCTTGTTACCTTTTGCGGATATGCGCTTGCCCTTCTGCAAAAGGTCGAGATCGCGTTCCAAGTCATCAACTGATTGATAACGCTCTTCCGGACTTTTCGCCATCATGCGTTCGATGACTGCTTGTATCGAATGGTCCAGCCCGCGGAAGTCGGGCGCTTGCGAAACTGGCTCATGCAGATGTTTGTACATGCAGGCAACGCCGGAATCGGCAGGAAACGGTGGCGCCAGCGTCAGGCATTCATACAGCAAGCACCCCACTCCGTAAATGTCGGAACGCGCGTCGACCGGCAATCCCGTACACTGCTCCGGGCTCATATACTGGACACTGCCGATTGCCATGCCCGTGCGCGTCAGTTTCTGTTCGCCGTCCACTCCTGTCAGCCTGGCAAGCCCAAAATCAAGCAGCTTCACGTTTTTCTCGTCGGCACCACCATCCTCTGCGACTGCAAGCATGACATTTTTCGGTTTGATATCGCGATGAAAAATACCTTCGCGGTGCGCATGTTTGAGTGCACTGCAGATCGGTAGAACAATCTCCAGCGCCTCGCCGATGCCCATGCCACTTTGACGCTCGCTCAAAACCTGATCGAGGCTCTGTCCGACGACACGCTCCATAACAATATAAGGATAGGTATTCCAGATCCCATAGGTGAAGAAACGAACGATGCTCGCGTGAGCCAATCGACTCAGAACTCGCGCCTCGCGTTCGAACCGTCGGCAATCGTCTTCGTCGTCAGAGGCAGCGCCGGTGAGCACCTTAATGGCTACCAACCGCCCCAATTCTGGGTGTTCTGCCTCATAGACAATTCCCATGCCACCAGATCCCAGCATTTGCCGAATCTGATATTTGCCTTCGAATGTGGTGCCTTTTGTCAGCAACATACCGGTCAGGTCGGCTCCACGAGCCATGCGTATGAGGAATCTTTCCAGAATTAGCGCTACGAAGCTACCTGTTATGTTCCCGGGAAGCCCAGCAGTCTGGAGACTTTTCGGCAAAAATGCTCCATCCCGCCCACCCTCACCGGTCCGCCCAAAACTGAATTGATATCAATTCAGTTTTGGGCTCGCCTGCCTCTTGGCGGCTATTTGACAAGCCCCTAGCTGAAAACACAGTCCAGAAAAGCCTTCCAGGTTTCAGGCAGGGTCTCCATTAAGACATTTGGCGGTGCAAAGTTTCCATGAGGATAGGATAAGCGTGGATTCCTGGCTGGGACCGTCTCGGGAGACGAAAGAACGTGACTTCATCGACAAATGACAAGCCCCCTAAACCAAAGGGTGAGGGCGGCGGCGCCGGAGCGATGGCTAAGGGCATCTTGATTATGCTCCTATTGATAGTTGGCGCTGGTGCCGGCGGCTATTTCTTCGGAACGTACCAGAAATTCGCACCGATTCAGAACGTGCCGCCAGGTACTCCTGGAGCACAATCGGCAGGCGGCAGTGTGGCTGTGTCAAACACAGGTTCCTCCCAGCTGAAGAAGAAGTACTGGCTTCATTCTTATGGATATGACCATGTCGGATTCTCGATTACGGTGCTGGTCAACGGACAGGAAGCAGGACAGTTCTTCTCCGACAACAAGGATGTGGAAGTGACGAAGTTCGTGAAACCGGGCGAAAACAGCATCCAGTTCAAGGCTAAGCTCTTGCCCTCAGGCATGCGCGAACACGCCGGTGAAGCAGGCTATTACCTGACCTTGTATCTTTACTCCGGCAATGTGGTCGGACAAGCAAACGGTAAGGAAGAACTTCTGAAGTACACGCGGCATGCCAATGAATTTGAAGATCATGATGACACCATGACCTTTCTGCCAATTGAGTAACTTGAATAACTTGAATAACTCGATTGCTTTGAATGACCACGGCTAAAGTAGAAGAATCATGTGGAAAATATCCAATCTCTTTATTTGCTCGCTCCTGGTCGTCGATACATTTTTCGTGTCGTATGCGATCGGTTTGAACAGTCGCACAGTCAAAGTCGTTGATCCGACTATGGCGCCTAAGCCGGCGGCCGTTGAACCGGCGGTGACCACGCCCGTGACACCGGTGGTTTCGACGCTGCCGGCGGCCAATCCGAAGCAAGCAATGGCTGAAGTGCTGGCCAAGAAGTTCACCGATCTCAACGATACAGATGAACGCCTCAAAGCAGCAGTCACTCAGGCCGCCGAAGCAGGGATCATCGATCCGACAAAAGACGAAAAGTTTCGTCCCAACGATCCTGTGACGAGGGCAGAGTTTACTCGCTGGATGGTCAGAGTTCGGCAAACGCCGATAACCGCTGGTGGCACACACCAAACTTATCAGGATGTGGAGCCGTTTACGAAATACTTCGACGAAATCGAGGGTGCCACCAAAGCCATGATGGTGCAGGGCTACAACATCAAGGATTCCAAAGTGAAGGAATTCAAACCCGAGCAACACATAACCCGGGAAGAGTTCGCCGTCATGTATGGAACCTTCTCCGGCAAGCGAGGCCGCGCCGAAACTCTGAAGAAGGAGGAGATTGATAAGTTCCTCAAGTACAATCCAGATGATAGTACATACGGTGCGGTGACCTATCAGGACGCCGGGGACATCGACGACTGGGCACGCAAGTGGGTGGCTGTAGCGAATCAGGCTGGTGTTCTGGAACAGGCGTTCGACGTCAATCCCTACGCCAGCGATGCGGGAAAGAAACTGTTTCATCCGCAGCAAAAAATGACCCGCGCCGAAGCGGTAAACATTCTGGTCAAACTCTACGGACTGCACTCACGAAACGTAGTGGACATCTGTGAAACACTGGATAAACAGGGAACCCTGATGGACCGCCCCGGTGAGTATCAAAATGCCGAGGCGCTCTACAAGGGCGCCGTCAACGTCAAGGAGAAGGCTCTCGGGTCGGACAACCCCTCAGTTGCCCAGAGCTTGAGCAGACTTGCCACCATGTACGATGCCCTGGGCAACCATGCCAATGCCGAACAACTGCATGCTCGCGCCTTGCAGATTCGCGAAAAGTCGCTGGGCAAGAACCACGAAGACGTAGCCAACAATATGGATGATCTGGCGTCTTCGTACAAGGCCGCCGGTAAATTGAAGGAAGCGGAAGACTTGTATAACAAGCTTTTGACGCGTGACCAGCAGGTTTCGGGACAATCGAGTGCACCGGTGGCGAGCGACTTAAGCAATCTCGCCCAGGTGCAAATGCTGCAAGGGAAGAAACCAGCAGCTGAAGCCAACCAGAAACGTGCGGTGGAAGTCAAAAAGAAACTGCCGGGCAGTCAATTCATTGCCGCATTGCCAGACCTGGCCAAACCCGCCGGCGCATCAAGTGGAACAGGTCCCAGCGGCAACGTCAAGGATAAATGGGCACTGGTGATCGGCATAAGCGATTACAAAGACCCGACCATCAATCTGAAATATGCCGCTAAGGATGCCAAAGACTTCAAAGACTATCTCGTCACAGAAGATCATTTCAAACCCGACCATGTGAAACTGCTGCTCAATGCACAAGCAACGCGACAAAACATTTCTTCGGCGCTCACAGACTGGCTCGGGCGCCTGGCAAATCCGGGTGACCTGGTGGTCATTTACATATCGGGGCACGGCAGCCAATCCAAACGGCAACTCGATGCCGGAGCGAATGCCGGAGCGAATGCCGGTGACGGCAAACAATCGCCGTCCGGCTCATCGGCTCCGATCAATTTCCTGGTTGCCTACGACACAAACAAGGCACACCTGGTGACGACCGGCATTCCGATGCAATGGCTGAGCGACATGATCAAAGAAGACGTCAAATGCGATCGCATCGTCCTGGTGATGGACGTGTGCCACAGCGGGTCCGCTATCGATACGGGAGAAAAAGGACTGGTCCGCACCGGCTTTGATGTCGCGCAGCTGAACATGGGAAACGGGCAAGCAGTACTTTGCTCCAGTCTCGCCGATCAAATATCCTGGGAGTCGAAATCGTATCCTAACAGCGTATTCACGCGACGTCTTATTGAAGCGCTGCGCGTCAAGGGTGATAAAACCAGTCTCAGTCAGGCTTACGAACATTTGAAAGACAAAGTCGAGTCTGAAGTTTTGCGTGATCGTGGCGAGGAACAAACGCCAGTCCTCAATATGCGAACTTGGAGCGGAGGCGATCCAGCGCTGGGTGTCGAACCGAGTAATCCGCGACCGGGACTGTAATCACTTCACATGAACGCACTGATTATTGGAATGGTGGCAGTCGTAGTGGCAACCGGACTTTCCGTAGCCGGCATGCTAATAGTCCGCAAACGCGTCGGCGTGGCGACGTTGATAACCTATCATGAGGTAGCCGGCTATCTCCTCTCAGTAGTCGGAACTCTGTATGCCGTTTTGCTCGGTTTCATTATCGTCGAAGCCATGCAACACATCCAAGATCTACGTGTCCTGGCTGAAGACGAAGCCAGCGGTGTCGCACATTTTTCTCCTCTCCAACGGACTACCATCTGACACGCGAAACACACTGCGCAAAGAATGTGTTTCGTATGCTGAAGCGGTGGCCTTTGATGAATGGCCGCAAATGGAGCGCAGCGCCTTCAGCCCCAAGCGTTCGGCGCTTGCCGTGACCTTATAAGAACAATCACCGAATTCAAACCCCAGGACGCACAACAAGAAGGCATCCAGAACCAGCTTCTCTCAGAAATCTGCGATATGTTCTCAAAACGCCGCATCCGGATCGTCAACGCTGGTCATGGCATGTCGCCCATCATGTGGGTCGTGCTAAACTGCCCATTCTCCGGAGACCTTGGCGTGAAGCCAGATAGCTTCCGCCTGAACATAATTCTCTTCAAGCATTTCGACGATGCGGTGGTTCCAACCAAGGAACAACTTCCGCAGAAATTCAACTAAGTCCCTACCGCTTTCCACTTAAGAGCAGAAACTGAATTGATATCAATCGAGTTTCTACTCTTTCGCTCGCATCAGTTCGATATTCGCACCAATTCTAAATTTTGCAATCGACATTGAACTTTTTTCGTTCGCTGTCCGTATACAAAATAAAGGAACGGTGCAGTATGTATGCGATAAAAGATCCCCGTAAATTTCACTTGCGTGTTGCTGAAGAAAGCACTGAGCAACCACTTTGGGAGCATCTGGCTTGGTTTGCGCGCTCGTTTCCTACGGACGAAGACTGTTTGGAAGCGCTGCTGATTGCGTCCAAGATAAATACGACTGACTGCCACCATTGTCATTCCGGAAAGATTGAGAGAGAGCATGGCTCAAGAACTGGAGTCTGCATTTCTTGCAATCGCGCGACTTATGTCACGGCTGGAACATTTTTCGATCACATGCGCAGGCCGCGCACCTGGTGGTGCGTCATTGTCACACTCGCCAGCAAACTTAAGTTTAGCGCTAAATCACTGTGGGACTTCTTGGGTGGAAGCTACTTCACGATTTGGCGAGTTATTCAGAATGTGGCAAAGGCTATCGAAACGCAAATGACTGAATTAACTCTTGCAATAGCCTCCGGCGAATTTCTGCCAGCAATTTGTCGCCGCAGCAAAGAAACCCCAAAAGGAGCGCACCCGCGTGCGGAGGAACAAGAAGCGCGAGACGGACAACCTAGAGAGGGCACGTTATTTGACACGGGAGCGCAAGCAAGCACCTCGCAGCAAGAAGAAGAAGATGAAGAAGAAGAAGAAGAAGATGATGATGATGCACGCAAAGAAGTCCTTCCATCAATAGCGATGAACGCGGCTGAACTTTCTTCCGATCTTGAGTCAGCAGTCGCCGCAGCACTATCGAATGCTAGTCGAACGAACTTTGAAACGCTTTCAATTCTCACAATGATCGATGCTCCCATGCTATCTGCCACGCTAACATTAATGCAGTTGGCAGGCACTGTTGTGCGGGTCGGCGGAGACCACTTTATGCTCAGAAGGGGCTCCGCGGCGGGAGGCGCGGTTCCCGTCGTACGCAGTTGCTGCCAAAGTCATCGCGATGATGCAAAATCTATCGTTGAGAAGATGATTGATCATCTAAAGACCATCCATCGCGGTATCAGTCGAAAGTATCTACAGCGATATGCGTGTTTATACTGGTGCCTGTCCAGCCAAACGTGGACGCTGGAAAACATTTTGAGCGCTTGTATGGAAGTTGGCGAACTCGAAGACCAGCAGATCACTGAGTATGTTTCACCACTGGCAATCAATGTTCTCGAATGCTCATCAGCGGCTTCGCAGTCTGCACCACCATTTCATCAGCACCACATATAGTATCATTTACAGCGCGTCGCTCCACCAGAATCCGACTGATCACTGTTGGGTTGCTTTTGTCAAGCTAACACCACTGGTTGCAGAGATTCTAGAACCCATGCTCGCCCTTGGTGGTTGACTCGCAGGCGACAATGAGTGACCTTCGGTCCCTATGCGTCAGCCCGCATATCTCCTATACTGAAGTTGGTGCCGTCCTTTTAATAATTGCCTTCTCCGCAGTCTAAGGCTGGCAACAGCCGAAACTTCCCAGCCTAGTCAGGTAATGATACGCATCCTATTGGTCGATGACGACATCGACTTCTGCCACATTCTAAAGGAGTCGTTGGAAGCCGCTTCCGACAACTTGCGCTTGACTCACCTGGCACACGACACGGAAGACGCGGTCAGGCTGATAGATTACAGTCTGCACCTTTTCGACTGCATCATCATGGACCTGGCCCTGCCTAGATCCGCAATCGATACCTTCATCGAGCGCGACTCAGGTCTGAAGTTGCTGGGGTATTTGCGTGCCGGCAAAAGATTCGCCGGCAGCATCGTCATGCTGACCGCGTCTTGTGCCTTTGCAGACGGGAGAATGGCATTCGAGTTAGGATGTGACGCTTATCTGACCAAGCCACGAGAATTGAACGACCTAATAGCGGCCCTGCAGGTCTGCATTGAGAAGCGCGTCATCGTCATGTCCCCCGAGATGAGGCACTTGTTTGAGGCAGAGCAGATTACGGCGCAGGAAGCCCGCCTGCTCGACATGCTCCTCGAAGGCGACACCTGGCCCGAAATTGCTCGAGCGCTCGGTTACAAGGATGGCAATTCCGCTTGTTCCGCAGCAGATCGCGCTTTCGACAAACTGCTCACCTGGCACGATCTAGCCTACGCCGCACCAGGGCTGAAAAAACGTCAGTTAGCACTGCGCCTGTGGAAATGGCGCAATCGAGCAGCGCAAGACACTGCTGGTCTTTTGTCCGGAGAAGAGCAACCAGAGATCTCTGAAACGGGCTCTACATTTTCAAACTAACTTATTTGATATCAATTGAGTTTTAGCCGGTGCTTTGTAGCCCTTCGGCAACTCCATTTATGGACATGAGAACACAGTCGAGGAGAGTATCGCTGTTTGTGATTGCTTCGCCTGGTTCGGCAAATTTGACTTCTGCCTGATTGCGGCGGTGCCGCTCCCGCAATTCTTTGATGAACCGTACCTGTAGATAACTGAGCGGATCGACATAGGGATTACGCAGTTCGATGGAGCGTTTGAGGAAGGGGTTATCAGCGAGCAGGTCCGAGCGTTCCGAGATCGATAGGATGGCTCCGCATGTGAGTTCGAAGTCCATTTCGATAGTGGGCAGAATGCGCTCTCGCAGCGCGGGAGAACAAAGTTGATCGGCATAATATCGTGCTATATCCATGTCGGCTATGGCTACAGCAGTTTCGACCTTGTCGATTAGCCCGCGGAAGAAAGGCCAATCACGGTACATTTCGCGCGCCACGGTTAGTGCATCGGCATCGTCGTTAACGATACGCCGCCAGGCGGTTCCCACGCCGTACCACGCAGGCAACAGGAAACGGCTTTGAGTCCATGCGAATATCCACGGAATGGCACGCAAGTCATTGATCGAACGAGCGTTTCGCTTGCGGCTGGCCGGACGCGACCCCAGTCGCAACTGCCCGATTTCCGCAATCGGAGTGGTTTCGTAAAAGAAATCCACGAAGTCCGGATTGTCGTATATGAGGGAACGAAACTCCTCAAACGCAAACTGAGAAAAACGCTCCATCAAGGCGGTCCATGACTGATGTGCGTCTGAAATCGGCTGAGAATCGCTGGTGCTAGCCTGGATAACAGCGGACGCCAATCGATCGAATGTTCGGGCCGCGATACCGGGCAAAGCGTACTTGGAGGCAATCACCTCGCCTTGCTCGGTAATCTTGATGCGTCCGGTTACCGTTCCGGGCGGCTGGGCCAGAATTGCTCGATGAGTCGGTCCGCCACCGCGACCGATTGTGCCACCACGGCCATGAAACAGTCGCAACTCGATATTGTACTCGCGAGCCAGACGCACCAGTTCTATCTGGGCTTTGTATAACTCCCAATTGGAAGCGACAATGCCGCCGTTCTTTCCGCTGTCGGAATAGCCGATCATTATCTCCTGCACGTCATTTCTCGTTCGTAAGTAATTCCGATAGATGGCGTTGTCCAGCAGACTCTTGAACAAAACGGGCGCCCTTCGCAGATCGTCGATAGTTTCGAACAAAGGAACAATGCTCAACGCCCGCGTCGAACCTTCGACCGGCAGAGCTTCGTGCGAGTTGCGCGCGGTACGGCAGAGACCAGTTTCTTTGGCAAAAAGCAAGATGACGAGCAGGTCGCTTGCTTGTTCAGTCATGCTGACGATGTATGTGTCCAGAGCCTGCGCACCGTACAGATCCTGACTGGCAGCCACAGTTTGAAACACCCGTATCGTATCATTCGTTTCCGCCTCGAAGCTGAGCTTAGCGGGAATCAAGGGACGCATCGTTGCCAGTTCCTGATTTAGCCAGGCAACTCGATCAGGCTCGGGAAGACTGGCATAACCGCCGGGAATCAAATCCAGGCTGCGACTCAGATCATCTAAAGCGGCTGAATGCCGCTGGCTGTGCTGTCGAACGTCAAGCTTGGCTAGATGAAATCCAAAGATGTCGACTGCGTAGATCAGTCGCTGCAATTGCGTCAAACTTGCTTGGCAGCCCGACTGCTGCAATGCCTTCAGCAAAAGGATAAGCTCGGCGCGCAATTCGCTCGCCTGCGCATACGCGTGCTCAGCACCACTCACGGTGCTTTCCAGACGTTCCTGAATCACGAGCAACTTCTGCCTGAATGGTTCAAACACATATCGCTTTTCCAACTTCTCAGCGAGCTGCTTGTGTTCATGCATGTCTTCTTCGAGCGAGGCAAGCAAAGCATCATCCACGGGGAGCCAGTTGGCTGAATGACTAAGCTGACTGAACAACTTCTGAACATCCTGAATGTAGCGCCTCAGAATCAAAGAGCGATGGTATCGCAGCGTTTGCTCCGTAACCTCCGGAGTTACATAAGGATTGCCATCTCGGTCTCCCCCGATCCAGCTGCCGAAGGTGATGAAACGCCGTCCGCCTGATGCTTGGACCGGCGCCACTTCTGGCTGTAGGCGAGCAAATAGTTCCTCGTGTACATCCAGCACCGCGTCGATGATTACCTGGTCAAAGTGAGCCAGTCCATACTGAACCTCATCGAAAACTCTTGGCTTGAAATAGATAACATGATCACTGAGCCAGAGAGCCTCAACAACGCCGTAAAGCCCTCGCTGCACCTCTGACTGTTCGGAGCGCGTCAACGGAGGATGATCCCTCTTTCGAAGGAAATGTGCCAGCGCCAATTGTTTGAGCAGCACAGTGCGTCGAGTAATCTCAGTTGGGTGCGCCGTGAACACCACCTGCACATCCAGTTTTTCTACAGATGCACGGCCCGCTTCTGCCAATGCGCCATTCTTTCCAAGGCGCAAGAAGAGCTCCTCCAGCGAGTCGGGCTGTGGCGGTTCACCTTCTCTACTTTCATGTTGCGCTCTCCGTCGCAAGCGATGATGCTGTTCTGCGATGTTGATCAAATCGAAATAACAAAGGAATGCTTTTATCACTTTGCGTGCGATATCAAAATCAACCGTATCAATGAGCGTGAACAATTCACTTGCAATCTGGCTGTCATCGCGATTCTCATGGCGCTGTTTGCAGAGAATTCGAAATTTCTCCACAGCCGCAAATACCTCTTCGCCCTCTAGTCGGCGAATCGTTTCACCCAAAATGTTTCCCAGATGCCTGACATCGTCACGCAAGGGTCTATTGGCTTCCACCAGTTCCCACTGCAGGGGCGTGCTGCGAGTTGTGTCCATTGCTCAACCTGATTAGCGCTCGCCACTGTTTTACCAGATTTGGCGGCCCTAGTTGTCAGCAGAAGCTGACGGGAGCAAAAGTCTCCCGAGTCGGCAATCTGAACTGAATTGATATCAATTCAGTTCTGGCTACTGGCAGGCGGAGCCGTTTTAATCTACTCAGGCGGCATCCTGACGTGGTTCGGCAAGGTCGCCGACGTAGCGTTCGGTTTCCAGCGAACGCACGACGTTGTCGCGTGCCTGTAGATAATTGAACAGGGTTTGGGAGCTACGTGGATCTAGGGCGACGACACCGATTTGCCACTCGGAATACAAGTCCAGAAGCTCAAGCAAGGTCATTTGGGATAAATTGACTTCGTATCGCATATGCGCATTTCACGCCTCCTTTTGGGCAGACGTGAAAATTCAGCAAACGTGCCCGTTTATTTCTTTTCGCCCCCTGGCTTGTGGCGCGGTTCTTTCTGACTATTTTTGTAATTGATAACTGCTTCAGACACATCCTTCATCGCCGACTGCAGCAATATGAAAGTGAGGCTTTCGTAACTTGATTGCATCAGCTTGGTCGTGGCGTGCAGACTGCCCAGTAACTCCTCTGAGAGGTTCGCGGCTTCACGGTACTGATCAGCTGCGTCTTCGAACTGCTGCTGCTCATAGTAGAGACGTCCGAGGTGGCTGCGCGTCGTAATGATGTTCGGATGTTTGCCGGAGTAGCGATCAACGAATATCTTCAGCGCCTTTTGCAAGTTGGATTCTGCGCGGTCGAATTCGCCCAATCGCATCAGCAGCTGTCCCAGGTTGGTCATGCACAAAGCTGTGTTGGGGTGAGATTCGCCAAAGCCCTCTAGAGAAACCGAAAGAGCTTCTTCATAAAAGGAACGCGCTTGTTCGGGCTGTCCCTTCATATGTTCTATTAGGCCCAGATTGTTTAAACAGGCAAATGTTGACTGATGGCAATTACCGAGCAATTGCCGCCGCAGGTTCAACGACTCCAGACACAGCGCTTGCGCTTCTTCCAGGCGACCCTGGCGACGATATAGCTCGCCCAGATTGTTCAAGCTGACAGCGAGGCGATAGCGTCCAACCGATTGGCGTGAGCGATGGATTTCCATGGCCTCGAGCAACAAAGCTTCCGCTTCGTCGAATCGTTGCTGCATCGCTAGAATCATTGCCCGCGTTTGAAACACGTTGGCCCGTATCGACCAATCCGGCGTCACCATCTTGTCGGCGGCGAACAACGCCATCTGTGCATGTACCTCTGCGTCGTCCAGTTTCCCCTGCTGGCAGAGGCACGATGCCAGGTTGTCTTCGCAGATGGCATTGAGGACGTGCCCGTCCCCCAGCCAAATCAGGTATGTATCGAGCAGCTGCCGGTAGACGCTCTCAGCTTTGTCCGCATGCCCTTGTTGCATGTAGAGAGTTGCCAGGTTATTGAGGACCTTGGCGATGCCAGCCAGATCTCCGCCGGCGCAGAGCTTGTAGCAGCGCAGCGCCTTGTGATAATGCCATTCGGCATCGGAAAGGCGCCCCAGAGCCTGCTTAACCAGTCCGACATTGTTGTGTGAAAGGGCAATGCGCACATCATCCGCAGGCAGCCCCACGCAAGCGTTCATTGCCTCCCAGAAAGCATCTTGCGCCTCCTCAAACCAACCTTGGGCGTAAGCCTTGCGACCTCGACTGAAAAATTTTTCCCAGTTGGATTTCTGAGCCATTTGTTTGTGCGGTCGCGATTTGCTTTCTCGGGTTGCGATTTGCTTTTCGGCTGCGAGTTGCTTTTCGGTCACCCAGTTAGTATCAGTCGTCCCGATCGCCTTTGCCGGCAAAGGAACCGAAAACATCACTGGCACTAGGCTTAGCAACCTCGCCGGTCCAGGTAACTTGTTTCACTGGCTGATCGTGAGTGACGACCGGCGGAGTGAGCGCCTTCACTTCGGTGACCAGGCGCGAGGAAGCCGAAGCAACTACTTGTTCGACGCGGGTGCCGTCGCGCGGTGCGGAGGCGATTCCGAAATTGAACGAACAGGTGACCGCGCTGCCCGACCCAGCCAGCACTGTTTGCTGGAACTCGCGACGCAGCGCCTGCATTGCCTCACCGGCCGAAACTGAATCACTCTGCGGAAACGCCAGCGCCATCCCGAAATCGCCCCATCGGGCCCGCAGAGTTTCGGCCGTGAAGCGTTCGTGAACCAGCTGGTAGAG
Source organism: Candidatus Obscuribacterales bacterium (assembly GCA_046328035.1). Classification (GTDB taxonomy): domain Bacteria; phylum Cyanobacteriota; class Vampirovibrionia; order Obscuribacterales; family Obscuribacteraceae; genus JBGASG01. The sequence continues at coordinate 30,441 of JAXLXI010000019.1, forward strand.
AGCACTCCACACCTGCAGTGCAAAATGGAAACCATGCATGACACTGATCTCGTGCAGGTGTTCGATCTCGATCAAAGCAATGGCATACGACCCCCCACCCGCTATGTTCTGGCGTTCGCAAAGATTGTAGAACGCGGCGGTAGCCAGTGAAGAGTCCGACCAGAAATCGCCGCGGTTGTATCCGCCAGCCGCCCGCGCCCGTTTCAAGTGCGCGGTGACGCGAGTGAGCAGCTCGGTTTCCACAACCGGTTTGGCAATAAAATCGTCGGCGCCGGCTTCGAACGCCAGCGTGCGCGCCTCATAGCCACCATTGGCGGTGAGAAACAAGATCGGCAGCGACTTCCAGGTGGCATCACTGCGGATCAACCGGCAAACATCGTAGCCGCTGATTCCGGGCATCTGCACATCGAGCAGGAGCAGGTCTGGTTTGAATTCTTCCAGTGCCTGCAACGTCTGAATCGGCTCTTTCAACCCCCGCACCAGCATGCCTTCGTTATTCAAAATCGATTGCACAATCTCGGAGACTGTTTCGTCGTCCTCGACGTTGAGAACTCGCGGCTTGCGCCGCCGCGACAGCGCAATCAGTTTCTCGATGATCTGTTGCACCGTCGTGTTGGCGTCGAGGATGTAAGATATGCCGGCATAGTTGAGTTCGGCTTTGCTGAAGGCTTTGATACTCTTGCAGGTGAGCGCCAGCGGCAGCGCGAAAGCGCCGGGCAAGGAACGCACAGTTTTACATGATTCGAGAAGCTCATCCGGCTCGTCGGCTCTGATTATTGCGCCATCGACGACACCCTTGCCGAGCGACTGAATCAAACGGTGCTTGACCGTGGGCACGGAAAGCACATCGACAGTGCCGCCCCAATAACTCTTGCGTCCGATCTTCTCCGGCTCGTGCACGGCACTCAAAAAGATAATCTTCGAAGAGCCGGGAGGCAGTGCTTCCATCGGCGCTGTCGAGGACGACTTGGTGTCGACCAGCTGCTCTTTGATGTGACGCTCGGTTTCGGCGATCACTTTATTGATGTCGGTCCAGATGATTTTGGCGGTCGCCGCCTCTACCTTGCCGATGGCCATCAGCATGTCTTCGACCTTGCCGGCCATCTCACTGACATAGTTGAGTCCCACCGATCCTGCCGAGCCCCTGATTTTATGGGCCTGCATCTGAGCATCAGCCTTGGCATCGCGGTCACCACCTTCTCCGCGACCGGAGGCTTCTTGCAGTTGCGCCCAGGTTTGCGGCAGATCGGCGACGTAGGCTTTGCGAACACGTTCCAGCTTGTCTGTCTTCACCGGTGCCTGTATCTGACCGCTGGCTCCCTGATCAACGCCGTCCGAAACCTCCCCGCTGGGCACAGCCTGCGGCACCACTTGCGGTGCGCTGCGCAGCGAAGGCAACAAGCTTTTGATCTGATCGAGAAACAAGTTGGGCACAATCGGCTTGCGCAGAATGAGCGAAACACGATGCACGTTACGCGCCGTGTCAAAGGTTTGTTTGTCCAACCAGTTAGCGGACAGTAGAACCACTGGTGTCTTGGCGCCGGTTTCGCGGAACCGTCCCACCCACGTCAATCCATCTTCATCAGGGAGGCGGTAGTCGACGATCACCATGGAAGGCTGTTCCTGGGCCACGAGCGTCGAGGCTTCGCGCGCCGACCGCGCCTGCATGACCGGACACCCGGTGGTCAACAGGATCTCCACCAGCAGTTTCCTGAACTTGGCGTCGTCGTCTAAAACTAGAATTGGTTGATCTTCCACGTTCTTCTCCCGTAATCCGGGGTTCCTCTAGTAACTGTTTATCACACCTGATCAGGCACGCTTGAGCAGACCGCTGAGAAGCGCCTTCACTCCATCCAGAAAGTCATCGGAAGTAGTCACGCCTTTGGTCATGTGCATAGTCAGTCCAAGGGTGAGTTTCCGCTTTTCTTCCTTGCTCAGGTCTTTGGCAGTATAAACCAGCAGCGGCGTGGTTCTGGCACCGCGATCGCGCAAATGGTTGATCACCTCAAACCCGTCGGCCTGCGGCAGCCCGACATCCAGAACGATCAGATCGGCCTGAGCCGTCGTGCCTAGACTGAGCGCTTCTTCGCCGGACGCAGCCTCAATCACTTGCGCTCCCAGTGAGGCTATCTGCTGCGATATGACCTCGCGCGTCGCCGCATCATCCTCGATGACAAGCACTCGTGGCGGACCTTCCCGCCTGCTGCCCACTGCCAGGTACAGCGAATTGATCAGGCGCTGAGCATCGAACGGCTTCGGCAACCAATCAATTAGAAGCGGGTAGTTCATGGAGCTGATGTCAATCTCGGCACCGGTCATCACAATGACCGGCAGATCTTGTTGCCCTTCGGCAACAAGGCGATTGAGCAACCGCAATCCATTGCCGTCCGGCAACTGCACATCCAGCACCATGGCATCGGGCAGGCGCTTGGAGAGTTCTTTCTGAGCATCGTTCATGGTGCCGACTCGACGAATGCTGAAACCTTCGTAATCGAGCGTTTCCTTCAACGTGGCGGAGAGCACATCGTCATCCTCGACCATCAAAACGTCGTAGCTGAAAGCTTGCAATTCCGAAGTAAGAACCCGTTCGACCATTTCGGCATGGGAGGAAGGCAGCTCGAACCAGAAAACCGAACCTTTGCCTTCCGTCGAATCGACGCCGATAATGCCGTCATGTTGCTGCACGATCGCTTTGGTGATCGCCAGTCCCAGTCCGGTACCGCCTTTGACGCGCCGGTCCGACGAATCCAATTGTTGAAACATGCCGAACAGCTTGGCCATTTCGCTTGATTTGATGCCAGGACCCTGGTCGATGACCGAGACGCGGATGTTGCCTGCCAGTTTGCCGGGACTGGTGCGAATCACTACTTGCGATCCCGGCGGCGAGAACTTGATGGCGTTGGAGAGCAAATTGGTCAGCACCTGGGTGATGCGATCCTGGTCGGCGCGGATACTGCCGGTGGTGGCAATCTCAGTCACCAAGGTGACACCAGCTTCGGTGGCAATGGCCGCCACGGCATCGCGGGTATCCATAATCACCTCATCGATGAACACCTCACTGAGATTGAGTTCCAACTTGCCGGCTTCAATTTTCTTGATGTCGAGAATATCGTTGATCAAACGCACCAACCGATCCGCTTCCGTGCGTCCGACCTGAATCAGGTGCATGGCCTTGGGCGACAGCTCGCCGCCCTTGCCGCCCTCCAGAAGTCCCAGCGCACCGCGGATGGAAGTGAGAGGCGTGCGCAATTCGTGCGACACGGTAGAATAAAACTCGTTGACGCGCCGTTGTATCTCTTGCCGCTCCGTGATGTCCCTGAAGCAAAGCACCGCTCCGGTGTCGCTCTCGCTCATCTTGAGGGGCGTGCTCACGTATTCGACCGGAAATGTCGTTCCATCTTTGCGCTGGAAGAAGTCGTTGGCCGCTTCGTAGGCTTCCGACTTGCGAACCGATTGCTGAATCGGGCACTGTTGCGCAGTGTGATTGGTCAGCACCTTACCTTCGGGTGGATGGCGGTGAATCATGTCGTGCATGTTTCGTCCCACCAGTTCATCGGATGTGTACCCGAGCAGTTCTTCGCCCCGGGTGTTCAGATAAACCAGGTTGCCGTCATTATCGATCTGGCAGATACCTTCTCCCATGCTGGAAAGAATTGCTGTCAAACGTGTTTCGGTTTCGTGGACGATCTCTTCCACCTGCTTGCGCTGAATAAACTGACCGATCTGCGATCCCACCAGTTCGACCGAGTGCAGCAGATCCTCGTCGTAGTGTTCCAGTTTGTGGCTGAAAAGTTCGAAAACGCCAATCACCTTTTCGCTGGCTGACACGGGGAAAGCCAGTCCGGTATGCAATCCGTTTTGTTTGGCGACATCGGCGCGATCGAAAGAGGCATGCTTGGCCATGTCCTTGACCCAGACCGGTTTGTTGAGCGCCCAGGCCTGTCCCGGCAGCTCTTCGCCGGAAAGAAACCGCGTGTGCTGCGTCATATTCAAAAACGCGTCACAGTTGTGTTCAGGCTCGTGCCAGGCGAGCGCACAATCGAGAATATTGGAACGCGCATCGACGATCCAGAGCGCGGCGAAGGTCCAGTCCAGATCTACGCACAGCGCTTCCAGAACTTCCATGACCGTGTTTTCGAGAGTCGAGTCTTTGTTGACGGCCTGCGTAGCCGCCGATTCGATTTGCAAAAGGGTTTCGCTGCGTTCGCGGCGTAACAAGAAATGATTCAGCCAGGCTGCCGCCGCCAGGAACGAACCGAGGCTGACCACAGCCAACACAATCAGTCGGCGCCGGAAGTCACTGATGGCTTCGGTAAATACTTCCGAGCGGATTTTCAGCGAACGGCTCTCTTCCTCCTTAATGTCCGCAAGCAGCTGCTCGATCTTGTCCATGTCTTGCTTGCCCTTGTCGGTCAAAAGCACTTCCATGGCCGCGCTCAATCCCAGGCGCTCGCGCAACTTTGCTGACTTGCGCATCTCGTCGAACTTCGATTTGACGACAGGAATCAGAACCGCGACGCGCTCCTGCTGCTCCTCGTGATTCTTGGTCAAATTGGTCAGCTTCGCCAGTTCCGGATGTATGCGCTTATCAGCTTTATTGAAAGGCTCGAGATAAGTTTGCCGTCCGGTCAAGATGAACCCGCGATTGCTCGCTTCAGCAGACTGGGCTAGATTTTCGACGCGTTCTATTTGCGACAAAACATTGTGGCTGTGCGTCACGTCTTCGCGTGCTTCAACGACCTTTTTCAAATGATCGAAGGTGACGATACCGACCACGGTCAGAATAGCCGCCATCACCACCAGTATCATCAGCGAATAAACTCTGATGCGCGTGCTGGGCTTCTTGAGAGGCAACTGACGTGTTTGCGATCTCTGGCTCACCGAGTGCACCCCTTCTGCCTAGCGGTTCTCCACAATCCGCCTGATTTCGCCCGGCAACTTCATCGGGTCGAAAGGCTTGGACAAAACGCCAGCCACATCCAGAGCTCGGTAACTATCAAGTTCCTGAGCCTGCACCTTAGCGGTCATGAAGATAACCGGAATGTTAGCAGTTTGCGCGTTTTCTCTCAGCTTGGCGAGCGTCGTAACGCCATCCATCCCCGGCATCATCATGTCCAGGATAATCAAGTCCGGATTCTCTACCTGGCTGAGCTGCAACGCCTCGGGACCGGATGCCGCCAACACCACATTGAAATCATCTTCCAGGCTGATCTGGGCAATTTCGCGAATATGGGGGTCGTCGTCAACCAGCAGGATCTTTTGCATTTCAGCCTCTTCCAGCTTCGCCTCTAGAAACTCACGCACTTCCTGAGCTATACCCACCCAGGCCCTATGTTTAAAGTCCCTGAAGCTAAACACCCCATTAAGCCAAAAATCAACACCATGGTCAGATAACGGACAAACCACGGTGTTGAACTTTCGGCAATTTTTGGCACCAGCGCACCCGGTGGAGCCCGGTCCCGTCCCCAAAACTGAATTGATATCAATTCAGTTTTTCAGTTCAGGGGGATATAGATGTCGAACTCGCTGTCGGCGCCGTCGGGGCAAAACCGGTCATCATAAAGTTCGAAATCCGGCTGCCCGTCCGCATATTTGTAGTCGCTGCCAGGCAGCCAGGTACCCCAGATATATTTGAGTGTGAGCGGCAAATTGGCAATCGGTCCCTTGTGAGTGAAGACTGCGTAACGTCCGGCCGGAATCCTGCAAACCACCATTCCTTCCGGCACATTATCAGCCGTTCGCACCGGCAGAGCAGCCACGTAGACAAACTGTTGTTCCGACTGTTTTTTGATGTCGGAGTGGTTCGGCATGCAAACGCCCAGTGCGTAATCAGGATTAGTGGCACCAATTTCATGCTTGCGTTCGAGAAATCGATCCCAGAGCGCCTTGATTTGCTCGGTGGCACCCTCTGCGAATCCGCCGCCGAGACCCACGGCCAGGTCCTCGCCGCGTTCGACAATCTGTGGTTGCATGGTCAGCGTGTTTGTCATGTGAATCACCATATTTAGTGTCGTAGGTTCTTTTTTGACATAGGTCGTGCTACCGCCCGTCTGCCTGTAGTGCCCCGGCGTCGTGCCGTACATGCGCTTGAAAGCGCGCGTGAATGCCTCCTGGCTGTCGAAGCCGCTGGACACCGCCAGTTCCATAATTGCTTCGTTTCCTGAAAGCAGGCGATCGGCGGCCCGCGCCAGTCGCCGTTTACGCACGTATTGGGTAACGGATTCACCCAATACAGCCGAAAACACCCGGTGGAAATGATAGGTCGAGAAACCCGCCTGCGCAGCCACGTCGGCTCCAGATGGAGGTCGATCCAGATTGGCCTCGATGAACTCAAGGGCTGCTCCGACAGCATCAACGTACCGTGTCTTCATGGCAATCGATTCTAGAAGGGAGCCCGGAGCGTGTCTTGATTGTTTTTGCTTTTATATATTTCTGCCGCGACTGCACGTTAAAAGAACGTCTTCACCCGCGTGCGCAGCATGCGATTCAGTTCCGCCTGCACTTCACCACCGGCGAAGAAGGCTTTCTGCTGACAGGATTTTTCCAAGTCGTCCCGCGAATCACCCACGTCTTCCGGCTTCAGCGGCTTTAGGACATGCATGACCCATTGATTGCGGCGCGGTATCAGATTGACCGGGAACGGCTGCCACGGGAAAGCGGTGGTCACCGGAAACGACGGCAAGCCAAGATAACGTCCGAGTTGCTCGAAGTTCAGCCAGACATCAGCGATTTCATCTGGCCCGACAACCGCAACCGGGTAGATCGGCACCTGCGTTTCCACCGCCGGCATCATCTTGGTCCAGTCGAAGTCTCGCACCCGATAACGATCCCCGACGGTGCGCACGGCGCTGCCGGCCGGTTCCGGATAAAGAAACGCCAGATCACCAGCCGCGAAGATTTTCTTGGCATTATCTGCGGACCAGGGAACGAAGCCGATCTCGACCAGAAACTGATAGAGCCGCTCGTCCTCAATGAAATCCATGTCCATCAAAATATACAAGCGCCGGCCGGCTTGGCGCTGCGACATGAGCGCATAGGAAAGCATCAAAGCCGCCCACGGAAAAATACCGCCGGCATTGGCAACAATCAGCGCCGGGCCTTGTTTGGGCAGTCGCTCCAGGTTGGGCACGCAAACCCGCCACCAGTCCTCGTACAGAAACGCCACATAAGGCTCAATTTTGGCCAGCGTCTTTAAGTTGAATCCGAACTGGTGATCGCGCACATTGGCTCTGGTGAAGGAGCGATAGCGCTGTGCGAAGTTTGTGCGCATCAGTCATCCTCCCACTCGGCAAACAGCGATTTGCGCTCGCGCATCAGATCGTTTAGATCTTTCTGAATCGTGTATTGCACTTCTTTGGCCAGTTGCCTCACCAGTTTGCGGTCGTTGGCTCTCTCAGGCGGATAGCCGAAATCGATCGGCTTGTGGATCTTCATCAGCCATTTAACGGGCAGCGGCACGAACGGCGTCGGGAAAGGCAGAAAAGGAAATGCCGGCGTGATCGGAAAGAAAGGCATGTGAAACAGTTGCTTGAGAGTTTTCACGTTCGCGAAGTTCGGCAATATTTCGTCACCACCAATGGTGGCAATGGGAATCACGGGCGTCTGGCTGCTGATTGCCAGTTGCACGAAACCAGGGTGAAAGTCATGAACGCGATAGCGTTCACGGATTGTCTTGCCGACACCGCGAATGCCCTCCGGATAGATGCCGACCAGCTCATCGCGCTCCAGCAGCTTCTGGGCGTTCTCCAGCGTGGCGCGCACCTGTCCGGTTTGTCTCATCCACTCGGACACACCCGGCAAATTGAAAAACCAGTCGGTAGCCAGAAACCGCACCGGGCGCGGCGTCGAATGATAGTTGATCAGCCCGCAGGTGAGCAGCGCCCCATCCAGAGGAATCAATCCGGAGTGGTTACCAATCACCAGCGCCTTGCCGGAATCAGGAATGTTGTGGATGCCGTGATACTTGACCTTGAAATAGTCTTCGAGCAGAAAGCGAAAAATCGGGAAGGACCAGGCATAAGTGGTCAGCGAAAAACCGAACTCATCCTCGACGCCCGCATAGCGGGCGCAGAATGCCGGCGCCCGCCGCTCCAGATCCTTGACCGGATCTGTCGGTTTTAGCGCTTTAAGAGCTTGCCAATCAACCACAGAAAACCTAAAACCCCCGGTCCAAAAAACACCATCATCAGGAAGCGCTTGAAGAACATGCGCGAGAGCACGCGAGCGCGTTCCAGTTTCTCAGCGCGCGAGTCGCAGAGATTATCGTCGTCGACGGATACCGAATCAAAGTCTTGCATGGTCTATCTGCTTGCCGCCCGTTGCTTGAGATTCGCACTCTGAGGTGAATAATGCCGCCCAGTATAAGAGCTGCAAAGGTAGAGAGGTGATGCCGATACAGCGCATCTAAACAAAGTTTAACCGCCGCTTGAGAACAGCTGTTCAGTCCGTTGTTTGCGCTGGCGGGCGGAGCGCTGCGTGCCGATCGGCAGAACATGCAATAATTACGCGCTCGGAGGACTAAGTAAATGAGCCAAGACTTTTCGAAGATGATGCGCGATGCGCAAGCCTCAATGGCGAAAATGCAAAAAGATATGGCCAAGATGCAGGAAGAACTTGCAAACACCACCGTCGAAGGCACAGCCGGCGGCGGCGTGGTCAAAATCACCTGCAACGGCAACGCCGAATTCAAGTCAGTGAAGATCGCCAAAGAAGCCGTCGATCCGGAAGATGTAGAAACTCTGGAAGACCTGGTTCTGGCAGCCATCAAAGATGCATCGGGCAAGGCGCAGCAAATGCTGCAGCAAAGAGCCGGACACCTGACCGCCGGCATGAATCTGCCGCCCGGACTCGGTGGCATGTTCTAGAGCCAGATGTATTTCACGCGTCCGCTCGCCAAACTAATCGAAGAATTCCAGAAGTTCCCCGGGGTCGGACCGAAGTCCGCGCAGCGCATGGCGTTCTTCGTCCTCGACATGCCGTTCGACTCGGCGCAGTCGCTGGCCAAAACAATCATCGAAGCCAAGGAGAAGGTCAAGCATTGCTCGCACTGCTTCAATCTCTCCGAAAACGATCCCTGCGAAATCTGTCAGGATACTCGTCGCGACAGCCATACAATCTGCGTTGTCGCGGAGGCGCGCGACTTGATTGCGCTGGAGCGCACCCGTGAGTTCAAGGGTCTCTATCACGTGTTGACCGGCCTGATTTCGCCCCTCGAGGGCAAAGGTCCGGAGAAACTTTCGATTCGCCAGTTGCTTGAGCGCGTCAGCCGCGAAGAGATCAAAGAAGTGATTCTAGCCATCAACCCGACGGTGGAAGGCGACGCCACCGTTCTGTACCTGAGCCAGATTTTGCGACCTCTGGGAACGCGTCTCTCCCGCATCGCCTTTGGTCTGCCCGTCGGCGCCGACCTGGAATACGCCGACGATGTGACACTGTCCAAGTCCCTGCAAGGGCGCCTGGAAATCTAGCAGTACTGCACGCACGTATTGCACGTTCCTAAGCGCACCGCATACGATACCGCTCGGTTCCCTTACTCACGCAAGGGTTTGTCTGCCGGCAAGCAGTAATTCGTTGTTTAGTCCACCTGGCTGAACTGCCGCACAAACTCAGCAATGCGCTCTGGACTGAGACCGTTGATTTCCAAAAGTTTGGCGCGCGCACCATGCTCCACAAAGTGATCGCCGATGCCGAGGCAGGCGATTTCAGCCTGTTTCTCGCGGGGGCGACGAGCGCGTTGAGCCGCCGCCCACTCCAGCACCGCCGCTCCGAAACCGCCGGCCAAGCAACCTTCTTCCAGCGTGACAATTTTGGTGTCGCAACGGAAAACAAAAGATTCGAGCAACGATTCATCTAACGGCTTGGCACTGCGGGCGTTCACCAGGTACGGCTCTATTCCAGATTGCTTGAGCGCGGGCAACGCCTGCCGCGCAGCATCCACCATGGCGCCGTAGCACAACAGCACCACCGGGGAAGAAACTTCAGCAGCCGGCGCCTCCAGCACTTCCCAGGCTTCCAGATCAATCAATTCAAATGCGGGGCGCTCGTCACCGTTGATGGCTTTGTCGCGCGGGAAACGAATGGCCGCCGGTCCCTTGCGTTCACACGCAAGCGTGTAGACCATGTCACGCAGTTCCTTTGCATCTTTGGGTGCGAACAACCGGAAGTTAGGCACTGCTCGCATGTGGGCAATGTCGAACACACCCTGGTGGGTCTCACCATCTTCAACCAGTCCGCCCCTGTCTATGCCAAAAAACACAGGCAAGTTGAGGATGCCCACGTCATGAATCACCTGATCCATGGCTCGCTGCAGGAACGTAGAATAGATCGACACAACCGGGTACAGACCGGCTTTCGCCATGCCGGCCGCCATGGTGACGGCGTGCTGCTCGCAGATAGCGACATCGAAGAACCGTTCCGGATATGCCTGTCCAAAAGCCACCAGTCCACTGCCTTCAGCCGTCGCCGGCGTGATCGCCACCAGATCGTCTTGCGTGGCCGCGAGGTCAATCAGTGCTTCGGTGAACACCTGCGAATATGTTTTGGCCTTAGCCTTCACTGGCGCGGGCGGATCCACCTTGTCCAGGCTGAAGGCCGTCACGCCGTGATACTTGATGGCATCAGCCTCAGCCGGGGCATAGCCCTTGCCCTTCTGCGTGATAACGTGCACTATCTGTGGTGCACTCTTATCCTTGACGGACTTCAAGGCATGGACCACAGCCCGGACATCATGCCCGTCCACGGGACCTGTGTAATTAATGCCAAGCTTTTCGAAAACGATGCCGGGAGTGTCGAACCGTTCTTTAGCCTTCCGTTTCACCGAGCGAATCATTTCGCGCACTTGCGGACTTAAAGTCAGGTCATCCAGCCGGTCTTCGATCAGATCGAGCTTTTCCTTGATGTCCTTATAGAAGAACGTTTCCTTGATTCGCTTCATGTACTGCGAGAAACCACCAAGGTTCTCGCTGATCGACATCTCGTTGTCGTTCAGAATTATCACCACATCGCGCTGAATATGACCCAGATGATTAATCGCTTCCAGCGCCATGCCGCCGGTCAAGCCGCCATCTCCGATCAACGCAATCACTTTGTGCCGCTGCTCTAAATGATCGCGAGCTATAGCCATGCCGACTGCCAGCGAAATGGAAGTCGAGCTATGACCAGCGATAAATGCATCATGGTCACTCTCGACCGGGTTAACGAATCCAGACAATCCCTTATATTGACGGAGAGTGTCGAACTGCTCTCTGCGTCCGGTGAGCATCTTGTGTATATACACCTGATGACCGACGTCCCAGAGGATCTTGTCGCGCGGACTGTCAAACACATGATGCAGTCCGAGAGTAATCTCCACGATGCCGAGATTAGAAGCCAGGTGTCCACCCGTCTGTGACACGCAGCCGATCAGCTGCTGGCGCAAGTCCGCAGCCAGTCGGGTCAGCTGCTCGATAGACAGGCGCTTCACATCTTCCGGCGCGCAAACGGCGGAGACAAAGGTTTGAGTAGCGTTTAGAAGCGTGGACATCCGATAAAAGGCAACCAGGGCACCATTTGCCAAGCATCATAGCAATGCCGGCCATACCTTGCGTTATAAGAAATTGTCCTGGCAATTAATGCCCGCACGGCGCGTCCCGTCAGGGCTTAGGACAACTTAATGGGGCACTTTTCTGCCCGATTTAGTCCTCTTCTTACAAAGACTTTGCCGAAAGGCAACACTGGCGGAAAAAACTGAATTGATATCAAATGAGTTTGGGGATAGAAGTAGGGGCTTTTTATCGTTTTCCGCGTCCGTGAGCGGTTCCGCAACCGGCAGGACGCTAAAACTGAATTGATATCAATTCAGTTTTAGCGTCCTGGGGTGGAAGGTCTTGGGATCAAAACAGCAAGAGCCGCCAGAGTGGCGGCTCTTGCTGTTTCTCACAGAGATGGCAGGTTTAGGCGTCCTGTTTGAAGACGATTTTGTAGGCTTTGCCATTGAATACGACGATTACTTGCCGACCGACTGCCAGGTATTTGTTGATACCGGGATTGTTCTTGAGCAGGTCGAAGTATTCTTTGGAGCCAAACGTGATCGTTTCCGGCTTGGTGTTCGCTTCATTGAAGTCGGTGTCGGTCCAGAAACCGCCACGGTCAAAGAAGGTCTTGCCTTCCACTACCTTGACGTTGGCTGCGCCTTCGGCATCGAGGGCGACCTTTTCTTTGAGTTCACCGAGTTTCTTAGCGTTGAGGACTGCGCCCTCGCCTTTATCGGCGGCGCCTGAGCCCATGTAGCCCATACGCATAGACACAGCCGGTGCACCAACCGAGGATTTGAATTTGCCCGCCGATGTCGGGGTGATTCCTTTCGGTCCGGAGGCAATGCTCTCGTCCCCAAAACCGGAAGCCTCTCGGCTGTCTTTGGCTACCAAGGAATCGTCGATGACCTGCATGCTGCGGGGCGCTTTGTAGAAGGCAACCGTAGAGGCGCCGTCGCGGTACATGTTGTCGCCGGGCTGGTTAACCCACTTGCCCATATTGACGACGGGAAGAGACGCGCCACCGCCGCCGGCTGATGCCAGCATGTGAGCGCCGGTCGAGCGGCGCCCGAGCGCCCCGCGGACGGTTGTGGAAGACGCCGAGCCGGCGAATGACCCTGAGCCCGAAGAGTAAGGACTCGTAGCCATGGGCACCGCAGGCGGTGGCGGCATAAGTCCAGCTCTGGAACCAGTGCGGTTGCGCCAGGCGGGTGTGGCGACACCGCCATTGCTGTTATAGCCGGGTTCTGTGACCAGGAAGGATGTGTACGCGGAGATGATACCGTATCTTTTCGAGAGAGCCACGATTTCGTCGACCATCTCGCGATTGTTGCCGTTTTCCTGCGCGACCTCTGTCAGGTGTCCGATGCGACGCATAGCCCAGAGACGCGGCAGATAGGTGTGGTCAGCTTCGGTTTCGGCAAACTTCACCGGGAATGAGTAGGCTTTCTGGACACCGTTGACTGTGCCGGTGACTTGCACCGTCGATGGTGCACCAGCCTTGTAGCGGCCGAGCAGCATTACCTGATTGCCGGCGAAGATGTCCTTTACTTCGCGCGGATAGACGTCTTTGACGGTGACGCCGTCGTAGGCAATCTTGACGTTGGAGAGCACCGGTGCCTTGATCTTCTGGTAGAAGCTGGAAAGGGCGGTCTCGATCGACTCGTCGGGCTCGACATACTGAGCCAGCCCGTGATGCTCTTCGGCCAGCTTATTGAGCAGCTTTGTGTTGATGTCGTAGCCGACGCCGAAGTCAAAAAGGCGCACATCGCGTTTGGAATTGACGGTTTTTAAAAGTCCGGCGACGGTTGTTTCGCCGACAGTCGGTTCACCGTCCGTCATCAGAACCAGATAAGCTGGGCGGTCTGAGGTCTGGTCCAGGAGCGTGGTTCCGGTGCGCAACGCATCGCCGATGTTGGTGCCGCCGCGAGCTTCCAGATCATCAATGAATTCCAGCGCAGCCTTCTTAGATTCAGGCGTCACCGCCACCAGCTCTGGCTTGAATGTGTCGACGTCGGTATTGAACTGGACAATGCTGAAGCGATCGATGGAACTGAGTGAGTTGACGAAATACTTGAGCGCTTTCTTGTTCTGTTCCATGCGCTCGCCGGCCATCGAACCGGACGTGTCGGCAACCATAACGATGTCGCGTCCGACAGCTTGTTTCGTCTCCACGGGCGGTGTGAGCGTCAACAGGTAATAGCCGTCCTCACCGACCGCCCGGTGATTGATCAGATTGGCCGCCATCTCTTTGTCGGAGACGCTGTAATAGAGCATGAAATCTTTGTCGGGCACTGAGTCTTTGGCGGCATACGAGACTTTGGCCGTGTGATCGCCATCACGCTTGGTATCAATAGTATGCGTCGGCGACCAGATGGTGCGCAGTCCTTGCTTGCTGTTCAGCTTGACGCTGACTTTCACTTCATCGGCGGGAGCTGCCTCGCCTTCGGTCTTGAGCGGAAACTTGTATTTCAGAAGTCCGCCTTCGGCTTTCAATAATTGAGTGTATTCCAGCTCGACCTTCTTGGTGCCATGCTTGGGAATCGGAAAAATGCGGGCCCGCACCGTTTTGTTGTCGGCGTACTCTAATAAGCCCGGGTCCACCATCTTGCGGACAATTTGCTCATACTCGGCGCGCGCCTCCTGGGCTTCCAGAATCTTGCCTTCTACCGGCTTGCCGTCGATATGCAATGAGAACGAGCTGAAAGTCGTGTCTTCGGGCAGCGGAAATAAATAGGTCCCGGCCAGATCACGGTCGGTGTCGTTGACAAAAGTCTGGGTAATGTAGGTTTTGGCTACCTGATCGTTGATATCCACTTTGATATCGGCGGCTTCCATGCGCAGACCGAATGTCACGCGTCCGGTGAGCACGGGACGATGCCCGGGCGCCGGCACGACTGCTCCAGGAGCCGGGACCACAACGCCCGGTCCCGGGCGCACGGGAGTTCCGGGTCTGACGACGGGTGCAGGCGGCACGACCGGCATGCCTCCCATAATCGGGTCCACTACAATGATTCCTGCAGCTTTCGCCGTCGGCACAGCCGGTCCACCGAGAACCGACACCGAGACCGAAGCTGCCAGCATAAGCAAGGACGCGGCTTTGGAACGCTTCATACATCTACCTCTCACAACTCCGGCGCGGGAGTCACGCCTCACCCTAAGACTACCGATCAAGGCGCCGCAATTCGCCGGGAAACAGGCTTTTGCGCCTCTAGTGTTTCCCCTAGGAAAACTGCGCGGGCTGTGGGTTACACTAGTTGGTGAGCTGATTGCACAGTGCGCTGCCCGACAACCGAGGCGAGACCGGCGTTTGTGAAACGCCCTAATGCCCTACGACCCTTGACTCCCCAAGGCCGCCACGGCCTTATGTTTCCGCGTCTTTTCTGGGGAGCTCTGGCAGGTGGTCTGTTTGCACTGTTTTTCGGCGATTCACCACTTCTAGAGACACTCGAGCTGAATATGCTCAATGCCCGCTATAAGATGGCCGATCAGATAACCGCCGGACAGAACGCCGCGGGTCAGGTCGATTCGATTAAATTCGGCCAGGCGCGGCTCTCTAAAGATATATGCGTTGTCGCCTTCGACGATGTCACCCAGTTTGATTTTTCGATAGAACGCTTCAGCTCAAGTCCCGGACAGGCGTTTCTGGCTCAGGTAGTCGACCGAATCGAGCAGGGCGAGCCCACGATTGTGGCTATCGACCTCAACCTCAAAAACAGCGCCCATCCCGATCTGGTCAAAATCTTCCGGCGTTACCGCAATGTCGTGCTGGCCTGGTTTGGGGGTCTGGAAGACGAACCGGATCTGCCATCGGCCGAGCTTTTGGAACACGCCCGCCTGCACGGCTACCATGAATTGCATCACGAATCGAACGGCACCGTCGTCCGCCTGCCCGTCAAACCGGTCCCCACCAACGCCAGCACTAAAGAGCCCTCTATCCAGCACGCTTATTCATTTACCGAGGCGATAACAACTGCGTACAACGCTATTAAGGGTCTCAGCCCGCAAGACGAATTCGGGTCTATACAATCGGACCAGCCGGTATATCTCGATTTTCACCGCACCGATTACCCGATTTACTCCATGTCGGAAGTTGTGGCACCGCACTTCGACGCTGGCGTTTTCAAAGACCGCATTGTTTTAATCGGCTCCGTCCTCACCCCCCGCAAACCAGATACCGACCGCGAAATGGCCGACCAGACCATCACCCAGCCGTCCACCCCGATTCGCCCGCCCGGTCCGGAAGTTTTCGTCCACGCCGACGCCCTGCAATCGATTCTCTCGCGCCAGGTGGTTTACACATTCCCATATGCGCTGGCTCGCCACATTTTGATCATTCTGGGCGCCGCCTTCGGGGCGCTGTTCTCGGTGCTTTCTCTGGGCAAGCGTTCCGCTTACTTCATCGGCGCCGGCGCCGCCATTGTGCTGGCCGGACAGCTGTCGCTTTTGATGTTCCACGTCGCACTGCCGGTGGTGGCACCGCTCTTCATGCTGGGCTCCGGTTTCGTGATCGGGACCGTCATCTTTCTGGATACCGATTTGCGGGTGCGCAACCGCGAACTGGCTGCCGCCCGCGAGTCGATGCAGATACGCGCCGAAGAAGAACGCAAGCGCATCGCCGGCGATCTGCACGATGAAACTCTGCCGGCGCTCTCATCGGTGGCCCGCATGATCGACGAACTGGGCGAAGAACATCAAGAAAGCGCCGTGCCCACCAAAATGCGACGCAAACTGGATGAAACCATTCAGGAAATGCGGCGCGTCATCAACGACCTGCACCCTTCGGTCCTGGAGACCATGGGTTTTGTGCCTGCCCTAGAAAACCTGGCAGTCATGCTGCAACGCGACACCGGCATCGTTTATACGTTCACGGACGGCGACCCGGATGCGGGCGACAACGGCGAGGGCTCGATCACCAGTTCCGGGTCCTTCATTCCGCTGGAAGGGGCCAATGAGTATGAGCTCTCCGATTTCGCCAAACTGCAGCTCTACCGCATCGTTCAGGAAGCGCTCAACAATGTGGGCAAACATTCAAGAGCTAAGATAGTAGATGTATGTATTAGACAGCGTGGAGACGACCTGGAAATATCCATCACCGATGATGGTCAGGGCATTAATCCCAAAGCTGTGCGTCCGGATTCCCACGGGTTAACCAATATCAAACACCGCGCGCAGCTGATTGGCGCCTCTGTCGAGTGGCGCAAACCGAAAAAGTTCGAAACAGGCACAGAAATCAGACTCACCATCCCGATGCTTCGGGAAAACGGCATCCCACCAACTATTACTGCAGAGGAAAACGGGGGTAAAAATGACGGTTCTCATAGCTGATGATGAAGAACGAGATCGCACGTGGCTGAAGGATCTTCTCACCAAGAACCTGTCGGATCATCAAGTCACCGAGTGCTCCGACGGACAGCAAGCCGTCGAGCAAGCCTTGAAGATCAAGCCGCAACTGGTCTTCCTCGACATCAAAATGCCACACCTGTCGGGCATTAAAGCCGCCGAGCAAATTCTTTTGAAGTTGCCCGAGACCGGCGTCATCATTCTTTCCAACTTCTCGGACGAAGTCTACGTCCGCCAGTTGTGGAAGATTGTCCCCGCCGACGGTGCTTTCGGCTATGTGCTCAAAAATGCCTCCAACGAACAGGTCGTGGAAGCGGCACGGGCAGTTCTATCCGGCGACTGCTGGATTCATCCCGGCATCGCTCGAGTCATTCAAAGAACTCAAAACCGAGCTACCAGCCTGACTGTCGCCGAGTACGAGGCATTGATTTGCATCTCGCTGGGACTGACCGATTCGGCAATCGCCAGGCGGCTTTATCTAACAGAAAAAGCCGTGCAAAGCCGGCTCAAATCGCTGTATTCGAAACTGGCGATTCCCGGCAGAGGCGAACAATCGGACACCGAATACAACCAGCGCTGCCGCGCCGTCTACCTCTCATACCGGCGCGGACTGGTCAACCAGTCGGAGCTGGATGAGTGGGAACAGAAAATCTTCGAACAAAAACCTGTCGGGAGCGAAAAATAAAATGTCCAGACGACGCATCTTCACCGCCTCATCGGTCATGCTCATGGCTTGCATTTCAGCCTGGAGCCTGGAGCCGGTCAAGTCGCAGGTGCCGCCATCCAACCGGATGATGGTCAACAGCGCCAAGATGCACATTGCCTACTCGAAAGTGTCGCCCCCCTCAGGCGGCGTGCGCTTGCTGCAAGACATTTTCAATCGCGTGCGGTCAGCGCCGCAAATTGCCCTCGAGAAACAGCGCGGCAAGCGCCTCGCCGAATCTCAGCAACAACTGGCTAACGCCGACAGCCTCACCGACTACAGCAAAACCATTCGTCCGAAAGAGAAAGGCAAAAATCTCAGTTACGTAGCCAATGCCCCCAGCCTCTACATGCCGGCTTCCGAAAGTGAGTCATTCACACGCGGTTTGAGTGGCTCAACCAACGGCACGATCGGACCGCAAGGCGTGGACGCCAACCTGATTGCCTCTAATTCCGCCGGTGCCACCCGCTTTCGCTCCGCCGGCGGTGGTGGCGGCAGTGGTGGCAGTTTGCCGTCCGTGAACATGGGCAAATGGGTGAAGCAACCGGGCGACAATATGTACAGCCAGCCGCTCGCAGCGGGGGCGAGCAGCGGCAACGCCACGCGGGTCAGCAACCGCGCCCAGACCAAGATGCAACAGATCGCCTCCAATGCCGGCCCGGCGGCGTCGCTGCCACCACAGGCGGCACCACAATCCGGCGGCTATGCAATCGACGGCATGACCGCGTCCTTTGCCGGCAAGTACAAAGCTCGTCCCGGTACAAGCGCGGCGGGAGCGCTGATGGCGCCCAAGCCGATCGCTCAGGCACCGGCTTCTCCGCCGCCACCACTTTCGGTGTCAATCGGCAAACTGGGCCGAACGCTCAACGACACCAACAAGAAAATGGAAGAGGTGGACAAACTGGCTGCCGAACCGGCGCCCGCCGGCACCTACAACGAAGCCCGGCAAAATCCGATCACCATCTCCATGAAGAAGAAAGCTTCAGCTGCTTCCACAATCGCCTACCAGGCTCCGGCAGCGCCAGCATTTACTGGATTCGGCAATTCCTCGGCTCGCCGCGAGCGCAAAGCCACTCAGGTGTCCGACGAACGCGCCGGCGAACAGACTGGTCAGGGTTTCTCGCAATCCGGCGTCGTCAGTATCGTGCCGACGCAACAGCAACAGATTGCCCAGAACACTAACATGAAAACGTACGTGCAACAGCGTTCCGGAGCCTGGAACAACGCCAATAGCCCCGGCATCTGGGAGTTCAACAAAGATACCGGCGCCGGCGCTGGAGCCGAGAGCACCGAAGGCGATGCCTTCCAGAGTTCTTTCGACAGCCTGCAAAATGCCGCGCCGTCCAACAAGCGCGCCGACCGCGATCTGATAGCGCTTTTGCCGCCCAACGTCGTCACCGGAATTCCGCTGGTGCGCCTGGGATCCTCCGAACAGCAAGCAGCGTCGGCGCTCGCCCAGCTGGGAACCATGAAAGTCGACCAGGTCAACAACTGGAAAGTCTGGACCTGGTCGAAAAAGGGCGAGAAAAGCCCCGCTTTGCAGTTGTTTGTACGCCACGGTTTGCTTGATGCCATGCGCATCTTCGATCGCTCTTTGATTGGTTCCGACTTCGGAGTGACGCTTGGCGACGATTTAAGCAAAGTCAAGGAACAGTTCGGCGAACCGGCTTTCATGGTGCCCGAACCGGCACCCGGCGCCGGACAGAACTATATATATCCGATCAGCCAGGTGGGTTTCCAAATTGCGCGCCCGGCGCCGGATCAGTCGCCCCGTGTCGTCAGCGTGCTGATTTTCCACGTTAAATAAATAGCCGCTCTAGATCGGGTACGATCTCGGCTTATTCACTGGCAGCTGATGCACGGCAGACTCGTTAGTTACGCCCGCGTGCAAACAGCCAGCCGGCAGCCAGGATAGGCGATTTTCCCGGAGGGGCTATGGCTCAACTAAACGCGTATCAGCCACTGTACCTGAAACACCGGCCGCAGGCGCTCACCGATCTGGTCGGGCAGCAAGCTGTGACGCGCACCTTGACCAACGCCATCGAACACAACCGGCTGACGCACGCCTACCTGTTTACCGGCCCGCGCGGTACCGGCAAAACCTCATCGGCACGCATTCTCGCCAAATCGCTCAACTGCCATGCCACCGAAGGACCGACGGCAACTCCCTGCCAACAGTGCTCGTCCTGTCTTGAAATTAAGAGCGGCAACTCGCCCGCCGTGTTCGAAATCGACGCCGCATCCAATAACAGCGTCGACGATGCTCGCACCTTGATCGAACGAGCGCCTCTGGTCGCAGTGGGCAGCCGCTTCAAGGTATATATCATCGACGAATGCCACATGCTCACAAAGGAAGCATTCAACGCCCTGCTGAAAACCATCGAAGACCCGCCGAAGGGCGTCGTCTTCATTCTGGCCACCACCGAAGAACACAAGGTCTTGCCCACCATTGTCAGTCGCTGTCAGCGCTTGATGTTCCGCCTGGCGCGCCTGGAAGACTTGACCGCCCACTTGCAATCGGTGGCGCAGAAAGAAGGCATCGAAATCGAAGCATCCGCGTTGCAATTCATCGCCCGCCGCTCGGGAGGAGGATTGCGTGACGCCCTCGGTCTTCTCGATCAAGCCAGCCTGCTCTCATCCCCAGGCAAACCGGTAACCATGCCGGAGCTCCTCGGTCTTCTCGGCGCTTTGCACGAAGATGTGCTGCTCAAGATCAGCGCTGCAGTCCAGGCAAGAAACGGGCAAGAGCTGCTCTCAGCCGTTGCGGCGCTGCTCGACGAAGGACGCGAACCGGCGGTGATCGCCCAGGAACTCTCGCGGCACTTCCTTAATTTGATCAAGGCTTCATACATGTCCGGCGGCGCGGACGCTGCTGCGGTGACATCAGATGTGGTGCTGGGCTCGGCGCCCTATATTCAGGGCGTGACCGAGCAAGCACCGCATTTCGACCGGGCAGAACTGGCGATTATTCTGCAGAAACTCGACGAGCTCGAACAGACATGCCGCCGCACCTCGCAGCCAGCCATGCATCTAGAAATAGGCATGATTTCGATCTGCCATCGTCGCGATTTCTCCATCATCAGCGAACTCGACTCGCGCCTCTCACAACTGGAGAGCGGCAATTCATCAGGGTCGACAGCGGGGCAGGCAGCATCTCCCGCGCGCCCGGCGGCACCGGTCAGCAGACCCAGCCTGCCACCACCGGCAACACCGGCACCACCACCGGCAACACCGGCACCACCACCGGCATCAGCAGCACCACCGGCACCACCGGCATCAGCAGCACCACCGGCACCACCGGCATCAGCAGCACCACCGGCACCACCGGCATCAGCAGCACCCCCGGCACTGGCAGCATCAGCAGCACCAGCAGCACCGGCCGCATTGGCGTCCGTTACTAACCCGGAACCTGCGTCACCCGACCCGATACCCGCCCCCGCGACACCAGCCGCGACACCAACGTCACCGACTCCTCCAACCGCAGAAGACGATACCGAAGAGATTCTCGCTGACGAAACTATAGAAGCGCCAGATCTCGATGACAGCGATGATCGGGAGCCGGAAGGAACCACGTACATCGAATCGGTAGCGGTAATCCCCGACCAAGCAGCGACACCACCAGCAGTACCAAACTCCGGCATGCCCAGCGCGCAGCATTCGACCGCCAGAGACAATACTGCCACCACTTCCGATACCACGTCAGGCGACGAAGACGACACCGGCGAAGACATCGAGCACATCTGGTCGGAACTGCTCGCAGAATTGCAACAGCGGAATATTCCAACGTTCAGTATGGCCTCTACACACGGCTTCCCGTTAGCGATTTCGCGCACGATTATGGAAGTAGGCACCACTAAGGAAGTATTCCAGAAATCGCTCGAGCAGCGGGTGCAACACCTGCAAGCTGCGGCGCAGATAGTCTGCCGTCGCCCAATTGCTATCAGAGTCCGCCTGGTCAGCGCCGAAATGGCCGCTCCCCCTCAGAGCAAGCCTCGCCAGAGAGCCAGCGCCGGCCCACAACCTTCGTCGCAGACATCCAACGATGATGCTGACGAAATCGGTGAGCCGGCAACCCCGAGCCCAATTCCGACCTCTATCTCGACGCCGGCTCCGCCCGCGTCAGCCGACAAAACTCCCCCTGAAACAGCCCCAGAGTCCGGTACCGAACCACGCAACTCTCCCCCACCTGCGCCGACCACGCCGGTGGTCGAAAAGCAGCACTCCGGCTCCGCCGGCAACGCCGTCGAGCACGACGCGACGACCATCAAAGAAGCCTATAAGCTCTTTGAAGGTCCCGGCTCACGGCTCGTTCAGAAACCAAAGAACTAAGAGAAAAAGCCGTCGATTTTGCCCCAAAGCGCGTCCACGCCCCTGTACAACCCAAAAACTGAATTGATATCAATTCAGTTTCTAAACGGGGAAATGCCGCCTGGTGGGCGCTGCGATACTTTTCAGCGGATATCAAACCGTCCGTGGTGAGAGGCGGCACCGGTCGCTTCTTCTTCTGAGACCTTCACATCTTTGACTTGCGCTGAGGGCGGTCCTTGGTGACACCAGCGTATAAGCTCGGCGACGCTCGCGCGTGGACCGAGAGCCTCGACACTGACAGCACCGTCGTCATCGTTTTTCACCCAGCCCGACAAGCCAAGTAGCTGCGCCTTATCTTTTGTCGTCTGTCTATAGAAGACTCCCTGAACACGTCCTACAATCTTCAGCCGAACCCTTACTAACTCGTTATTTGACATGAGAGTGCCATTTTGGGGTGGTGGTAACGCTCTAAGGTAAATTAACCTCAATTTCTGGGGGTTTCTTGCCTCCTTATTAGACATGAGTCGTTTTTAAAGGGAATATTAAAACTGACGTTGTAGGCTCCTATTTCGGTTTTATACAAGAACGGCATGCTTAAGGATCTGGCCAGTCAGAAGAAAAGCGACAGGGAAGTTATCCTTGCCGCCATCAACTCGCTTAAAGCCAAAGGCTGGCACATAAACCCGTACACAGTCGCGGACGAGGCAAGAATTGCTCGCTCCGTCATCGTGCGATCCAGCGAATACATGGACCTGGTTTCAAAGGCGCGGGGCAAGGCTGTCGCCACCACCAACCAGGTTTCGGACGAGCTAATGCGGCAGGTCGACCTCCTGGAAGAGGAGAATCGCGGCCTCAAAGACCGCCTGGCTAACCTCACCCAGCAATGTGAACTTCTGGCTCTCAACGTGCAGGAAGCGTTCCAGCAAGGTTATACGACAGCCAAGGCAGAGCTGGCGCTGGCTAGCGGGTTGCAGGACATCGTGCGAACAGGCACCGTCAGTAGTGGCGATACCAAACCCAACAATGAATTCTCCAATCACGTTCCGCACGCCCAACTCTACGAAACTCCCTCCTCATCAATCCCGCCGGCACCGGCGTACACGCATGAGGTCGCTCAGCAATCCGACCCCGAAGAGCGTGGATATAGCGGCGACCAGACGACCGACTATCCGAAACCCTCACGGGATGGCTTCCAGGACGAAAGTCTCTATCAGAGCGACGAGGAGTCGGCCGCGGAAGAGAGCGAGAGCGGGGAAGACACCGGAACCGAGCCCCTGTCCTACTCACACGGAGACGAAGACGAACAGGAATGGACTGATCAGAGCTCCGAAGAGGAAGACTCGGCTTTGGTTCGGGCGAGTGCGCTCCAGCAACACGATGCGGCGCAGCCAGAGTTGTACGACGTGGACGACCAAGAGCAAGACTCCACAGTAGAAACGGCCGAGCATGAGGTTTTCATCGCCAGTCATATTCCAGAATTGCAGGAAGAACAGGCGGTGGATGCCTTCTCAGCGCGCCTGCTCGCCGCTCTCAACACCGAAGGCTCGGAAGCCGAGGTCGATTCGGACAGTGGGCTCGGCGGACAGCGCTATGACACCGGCGAGTTTGCCGAGACAGACATTCCCGACTGGGACGCCCTCGCTGAGATGGAGGAAGAAGCCTGGGAAGACGCCGGAAATCCCGCCAACCATGCAACTCAGCCGGCAGACGACTTCAATCAGAATCTCAGCGCACTGGGAAGCATCCCGCCGCCGCCCACTGCAGCCGTCGCGCCAACAGCGCCAACAGCACAGGCAGCCCCGGCCCCGAACAAATTCAATCCCGACGACCTCAGACAACTGGTCAACAATCAACTCGAACACAATGTCAGCGCGCCGCATGAGGAACCGGCTCCAGGTGAACCAGCTTCAGCCGTGCATGCACAACCGGAGCGCTCGAATAAGTTTGTCGGTTCGAACAGGCAAGGCTCGGAAGCGCCGGCCGCCCCGTCACCGGTATCACGGATGGTGCCACCGGAAATTCGTAAAGCTTGCTTGATCCTCGGTATCAAGAGCGATGAGATCACCCGGGAGAATGTCAACCGCGCCTGGAAAATGGAAATGGCCAAACCCGGGGTGCACCCGGACACCGGTGGCGACACCGAAATTGCCATCTACATCAACAATGCCAAGGAATCGCTGATGAAGTGGCTCGACATGCAAGCCCCCAAACTTGGCAAGAAATTTGGCGGCGGCGCCGGCGGCGGCGGTGGCGCAAAACCGAAATAATTGCGTGCTTTCTGACATCTTGATGTGAGTTTTCGGGTATTGTTAGACGTCCCGAAGTTCAGTGTCCGAAAGGTTACTTTCCTATGGCCAAACCAGTGGTTGCCATTGTCGGCCGCCCCAACGTCGGCAAATCAACATTCTTCAACAGATGTGTCGGAGCGCGCGATGCCATCGTCTACGACACGCCCGGCGTGACGCGCGATCGCCTCTACCGCGAAGTTGAGTGGTCGGGCTATAAGTTTCTGCTTGTCGACACAGGCGGACTGATGCCTGATGCCACCGAAGAGATCACGGGACAGGTAAAGCAACAAGTCAATCTGGCTATCGAAGAAGCAGACGTGATCATCTTCATCGTCGACGGCAAGCAAGGCATGACGGGAGCCGATGAAGACATCGCCAATATGCTGCGCCGCACCAAGAAGCCACTGATTTTAGCTGCCAACAAAATCGACGAGCCGCACGAAGAAGCGAACCTGCTGGAATTCTACAAGCTGGGCATCGGAGATCCGCACCCGCTCTCGGCCCTGCGCGGTTCCGGCGGAGTGGGCGACCTGCTCGATGTGATCATCGAAGCGCTGCCCGAGCATTTACGACAGCGCGAAACCCGCAACGGCGACAGCTTCTCCCAAACAGACAGTGCCGACGGCGGATATGACAGAGGCGACTCTGAAGAACCAAGCCTCGACGAACAACGCGACGAAAGCAAGCTTTCCATCGCCATAGTCGGGCGCCCCAATGTCGGCAAATCATCGCTGGTCAACGCGCTCTCCGGCAGGCAACGGACCATCGTCAGCCCCGTTCCCGGCACCACACGCGACAGTATCGACTTGGTGATCAATCACGGGACCAAGGAGATCACGCTCGTCGACACCGCCGGCATCCGGCGCAAGTCCAAAGTGGACTTCGGAGTAGAAGCGTTCTCCGTGGTGCGCGCCCTGCGCGCTATCGATCGCTCGGATGTAGCAGTGATCATGCTCGACGCCACACAAAACATCGCCGACCAGGATCAAAAAATTGCCTCCAAAATCGATGAGGGCGGCAAAGCCTGCGTGGTGGCATTCAACAAATGGGACTTGATCGAAGACAAATCGTCCAAGCTCATGAAAGAGTTTCAGGAAAGCGTGATCACCGATCTCCCGCACCTGAAGTGGGCGGAAGTCGTCTTCATTTCGGCGCACACAAAACAACGGCTACCCAAGATTCTGGAAGCCGCAGAGCGCGCCTTCGCCGAGACGCGCCGACGCGTCAGCACCTCACTGCTCAATCAGATCATCAATGAAGCACAGACCTTAACTCCACCGCCCTCGGCCAGCCGCGGACGCCGGCTGCGCATTTATTACGCCACTCAGGTTGGGGTCTCGCCGCCAACATTCGTGCTTTTCGTCAACGACAACAAACTGCTCACCGACAGCTACAAAGTTTATCTGGAGAGGAAACTGCGCGAAGCCTTCGGCTTCAGAGGCACTCCGCTGAGATTGATCGCCCGCCCCAAGAAACGGCAGTAGGAGAATCGCGTTGTTCGGCTGGCTTCTGGCTATTCTTGCGGGCTACCTTCTGGGATCCATCCCTACCGGCTACTGGGTTGGAAAACTAGTCAAAGGCATCGATATCCGTGAACACGGCTCTAAGTCCACCGGCGCCACCAATGTCCTGCGCTGCGTCGGCAAGGGTCCGGCCTTGTTCGTTTTCCTCTTCGACATATTCAAAGCTTACGCTCCCGTCTGGGTGTCAGCCACCTACACGCGCGAGATATCCCAGCTGGGACCAGCGATGTCCGAACAACTGATGGGCTGGCACGTGCTACCAACAGCGGTGGCAGTCATGGAACTGCTCGGACACAGCAAATCAATCTTCCTCGGCTTCACAGGCGGTGGCAAAAGCGCTGCCGTCGCCCTCGGCAGTGTCTTCGCCATGAATCCACTGGCAGCACTTTTATCCTTCTTTACCTGGCTGACGATCTTAGGCTTGAGTCGCTTTGTTTCTCTGGCATCGATCCTAGCCACAGCGAGTTCCGCAGTCTGGGTCTATCTGGTCAACACATACTTCCACGAGCATCCGCAATGGGCGTACATCCTTTACTGCTCGGTCGGCGGCTCCTACGTCATCTACCGCCACAAGGCTAATATCAAACGACTCTTGTCTGGAACCGAGCCCAAAATTGGTCAGAAAGCCGACACCGAAAAAGGTGAAACAACTGACCAGTCCAATGCGAAAAAACCAGCAGACAAAGACGAAACAAAAAACGCCGAGATTTCCAACCCGAAGAGCAACGACTGAAAATTCATACTGACTACCGTAGAAACTGAATTGATATCAATTCAGTTTGCGGCCCGGAACTGAAGTGATATCAATTCACTTATTGGCGAGGTCACCGGCGGGGCGCGTACAATGGGCCGCCAGAAGAGATTTTGGGGGCAAAAATGCTGTCCAGAGAATACGTACCGCTTGTTGCCGTGATTATTGCTGTGGTGGGTTTTTCAAAGGCCGGGGCGGCAGCTGGACCACAAAAACCGGCAGTCCTCAAAACTAGTCAGTCACAGGTCAAACTCACTACTGACGAACAGGCGAATATTCGCGTCTACGAAGTCGCCAACCGAGCCGTCGTCAACATCACAACTCTGGCGAGCACCCCAGAAGAAGCCATGTTCGGCATTTTGCCCCACGCCGGCAGCGGATCGGGTGCCATCGTCAGCACCGAGGGATACATCGTCACCAATTTGCATGTTCTTGAGAACGCGCAGACTATTCGAGTCACATTGTTCGATGGCACAACCGAAACAGCGGAACTAGTGGGAGCTGACCCACCCAACGACATCGCCGTCATCAAAATAAATCCCAAGAGCCGCAAGCTGACCGCCATCGCTATGGGCGACTCGTCGAACCTGGTCGTCGGCAGACGCGTATTCGCCATTGGCAACCCATTTGGACTGGAGCGCACGATGACGCAGGGCATCGTTTCCAGCATCGGCAGATCGCTGCGAACAGAATCAGGACGGATGGTGAAGGGAATTATTCAAACAGACGCGGCAATCAATCCGGGCAACTCGGGCGGTCCGCTCCTCGATACCGAAGCCCGTATGGTCGGCTTGAATACCGCGATTCTCAGCCGCTCCGGACAGTCGGCGGGCATCGGATTTGCCATCCCGGTCAGCATCGTCAAACGGCTGGTGCCCGAGTTGATCGCCAACCACCGCATCATTCGGCCGGACCTGGGCATTTTGCAGGTTCAGCAAGTCGATGGCGGTCTGCGCATCATACGCCTGGATCCCAAGGGACCGGCAGCGGAAGCTGGACTTTCTGGACCCAAATTCAGCATCTACAAAAGCGGCGGCTTCACCATTCAAAACCAGGACGTCAGTGTGGCTGATGTCATTACCGGTATCGACGATGTCAAAGTGAAGTCAGCCGATGATCTGCTGGCTTATGTCGAAACAAAGAAACCAGGGCAGACGGTGACACTAAACATTGTCAGGCGAGGGAAGTTGATAAAAGTCACTGTAAAATTAGCTGTCAGCGCTTGAACGGAGCCAATTTTGAGCAGAATCCTCGTAATCGACGACGACACGGCTATCGCAGAACTTATTAAGGTCAATCTCGATCTCCTGGGACACCAGGTGACGACCGCCAACGACGGCATCAAGGGGTTGGCGCTTGCTCAGCAGAATCGTCCGGATCTGATCGTTCTCGACGTCATGATGCCGGACCTCGATGGATTTACTGTTTGTCAAAGACTGCGGCAGAATTCGTCGACCAACGGCATACCAATTTTGATGCTGACAGCACTCGGCATGACCAAAGATAAGGTCAAAGGATTTGATTCCGGCGCCGATGATTATTTGACCAAACCATTTGAAATTCCAGAACTGCAAGTGCGTGTGCGGGCCCTACTGCGGCGCGCCGGCTCTGTGCCGCAATCGGCTTCTTTGCCGGAGATACTCACCGCCGGCGAAATTACGTTGATTCCGGAGAATTTGCAAGCCAAGGTCAAGGAGCGCATCGTCAAACTGACGCCTACAGAATTCGAAATTCTGCACTGCTTGATGCAGCACCACGGACAGACAGTCTCCACCGGCAAGCTACTGGAAGAAGTCTGGGGCTATTCGCCAGATGACGACGTCGATACGATTCGAGTGCACATTCGGCACCTGCGCACCCGTCTTGAGACCCCCGATCGCAAATACATCCGCACCGTATATGGTGGCGGATATCAGCTGATCGCCGAAGGTTTCGCCAAGCAGGCCGGCGACAAAGACCAGGACTAACTTTAGCCAGGACCGAACCAGGACTGAGCAGGACTGATCGAATCTACGGTCGAGCTTCAAACTCAAGCTTGAACTCAGCTTTGGCGCCGCCGTTGATTAAACACGAGCGTGCCGGGCAAACGATCCGATACAATACATATATTATATGGAACGGGAAATTCCTCAAAGTTTGCAGTGGGCGCACCCACTTGTGCAGCGCTGGTTTGTCGACAAGTTCGGCACTGCGACTGAGCCGCAAGAACAGGGCTGGCCGCAGATAGTCGCCGGCAGGGCCACATTGATTGCCGCGCCTACCGGGTCGGGAAAAACGTTCGCAGCTTTTCTCTCTGCGATCAACGATTTGATTGTCCGAGCAACTGAGGGCACACTAAAAGACGAAACCCGCGTCCTGTATATTTCGCCTCTCAAAGCACTCAGCAACGACATTCAGAAAAACCTTGATGTGCCGTTGCGCGAGATTCAGCAACGCGCCAGGCAAGAAGGGCTCGAACTGCCTGAGGTGCGTGCCCAGGTGCGCACCGGCGACACGCTGACGCCCGAGCGCCAGCAGATGCTGCGCAAGCCCCCTCACATTCTGGTGACGACACCGGAGTCTCTGTACATTCTTTTGACGGCCGCTAAAAGTCGTGAACTGCTGCGCAACGTCGAAACTGTCATCGTCGACGAAATTCACGCCGTCGCCGACGACAAGCGCGGCGCCCATCTGGCATTATCGCTGGAGCGCCTGGACGCGCTTGCCTATCGCAAGCCGCAGCGCATCGGGCTGTCGGCGACCCAAAAACCGATTGAGGCCGTGGCCGGGTTTCTTGTCGGCAACACCAAACAGTTGCCCCTGATCGTCAATGTCGGACATAAACGCGAACTCGATCTGGCTGTCGAAGTGCCCGGCATGCCACTGGGACCGGTGGCATCCAACGAGATGTGGGATGAGATCAGCGACAAGATTGCTCAGCTGGTCAAAGAGCATCGCTCGACGCTTGTCTTCGTGAACACACGCCGGATGGCTGAGCGCTTCGCGATGGACCTGGGCGAGCGGCTGGGTGAAGAAACTGTCGCCGCGCACCATGGCAGCATGTCTCGCAAACTGCGCCTGGAGGCGGAGAACCGACTGAAGAACGGCGAGCTATCGGTACTGGTGGCGACCGCTTCGCTGGAGCTGGGCATTGATATCGGTGCCGTCGATCTGGTTTGCCAGCTCAATTCACCCCGTTCAATTGCCGTAGCATTGCAGCGCATCGGACGTGCCGGTCACTGGCGCGGTGCCATTCCAAAAGGCCGCCTGTTCGCCACCACTCGCGACGAGCTGGTGGAGATGGCCGCCCTGGCGCGCGCGATCAAATTGGGAGAACTGGATCGCCTGGAGATACCGGAATGTCCGATGGATATCCTGGCTCAGCAGATTGTTGCCGCGTGCGCCGCCGATGACTGGAATGAAACCGACCTCTTCGCCATGGTGCGGCGCGCCTATCCATATCGCCATCTCACCCTGGAGCAATTCGAGCGCACCGTCGAAATGCTCTCGGACGGCATCGCCGGACGCACCGGTCGCCATGTCGCCTGGCTCTTCCGCGACCAGGTGAATCAGCGGTTGAAGGCGCGCAGAGGCAGCCGGCTGGCGGCCATCACCAGCGGTGGTGCTATTCCGGAAACTGGTGCTTTTGCCGTGGTGGCAGAACCGGAAGGGCAAACAATCGGTTCGCTCGACGAAGACTTCGCCGTGGAAAGCAATCGCGGTGACATATTCCTGCTCGGCAACACGTCCTGGCGCATAAAACGCGTCGAGCAAAGCTCAAGCCGCGTTTTGGTGGAAGATGCGCACGGCGCACCGCCGACGGTGCCGTTCTGGCGAGGCGAAGCCCCGGCCCGCACGCGCGAGTTGTCCGCCCACGTCGCGGAATTGCGCGCTCGTGTCGACGAACTGCTGCCGGCTGATGCACCCTTAGTTCTATCCACCGACAACACCGACAAAATCCAGGACGCCGTCGCCTGGCTGAAATCCGAATGCCTGGTCGATACCTCCGGCGCCGAGCAGATAGCTGAATACATCTCGCAGGGGCGCGCCGTCTTGAAAGCGGTGCCTACCCAGAACACAATCGTCGCCGAGCGTTTCTTCGATGAAGGCGGCGGCATGCAGCTGGTCATTCATGCCCCATTTGGCGCCAGGATCAACAAGGCCTGGGGACTGGCACTGCGAAAACGATTCTGCCGCTCCTTCGATCTCGAGCTGCAAGCGGCCGCCACGGACGACGGACTGAATATTGCCCTCGCCGAACGACACAGTTTTCCGTTGCACGACATATTCCACTGGCTGCACCCGAACACTGTTCGTGAAGTGCTGGAACAGGCAGTCTTGCAGTCCCCGATCTTCGCCAGCCGCTGGAAATGGGATGCCGGACGGGCGCTGGCGGTGCTGCGTTTCTCCGGTGGCAAGAAAGTGCCGCCGCAATTGCAGCGCATGCGCGCCGAAGATCTCTTAGCTGCGGTGTTCCCGCAGGCAGCCGCCTGCCAGGACAACATGGATGGTGATGTCCAGATTCCCGACCACCCTTTGATCAATGAAGTCATGAAGGATGCCCTCACTGAGGCGCTGGACACTGAGGGCTTCAAACAGCTGTTGATCGATATCAATGCGGGCAAGATCAAACTGGTGGCAGTGGATACGCCCGTGCCGTCGCAGTTCTCACACGAGATTCTCAACGCCAATCCTTATTCCTATTTAGATGATGCGCCCCTGGAAGAGCGACGTGCCCGAGCTGTGCAAATGCGGCGCGTCCTCCCGGATGCGGTAGTCGACGAAATAGGGCAACTTGACGAAGCAGCCATCGCTCAGGTCATGGAAGATTCCTGGCCCGATGTGCGGGACGCCGACGAACTGGCGGATGTTTTGCAAAACCTGATTGCCACACCGGTGAAGCTGCCCACCCGCCCCAAGTCATCACCGGGCGCACTGTGGTTTTCGCACTTCGAGTCATTGCGCCAAGAGAAACGTGCCACCATCGCCACGGTGGGCGGCCGTCAGTTTTTCGTTGCGGCCGAAAAGTTGACGTCCTTCCGAAATCTTTATCCCGAGTCTCAGTTCGCAGAACAACTCGCCGATATCGAACGGCATCCGCTTGCAGAAGATGAAGTTCTGGTGGCAACATTGCGCGCCTGGATGACACACTTCGGACCGACTACCGTCTCCGAGCTGGCACTCACACTGGCACTTCCACCCCATGTGATCGAACGTGGACTGATTCTTCTGGAAGGCAAAGGTATCGTCATTCGCGGGCACTTCACCGGTGGCAAACGCGTGCCGGACGCTGCATCCGCGCCGGATACGGCATCCGCGCCGGATACGGCATCCGCGACCGATGCGGCGTCCGCCATAGAGTGGTGCGACCGGCGGCTGCTCTCGCGTATTCACAGGCTGACCATTTCCACTTTGCGCAAACAAATCGAGCCGGTCACCGCCGCTCAGTTCTTGCGCTGGCTGATGCACTGGCAACACGTGGCACCACATACGCAACTGGCCGGCGAGCGCGGCACCGAAGAAGTTTTGCGACAACTGCAAGGTTTCGAAATGCCGGCAAACGCCTGGGAAGCCCATATCCTCTCGCGCCGGCTGATCAAATATGACGCCAAAGTGCTGGACAATCTGTGCATGACCGGCTCGGTCGGCTGGGGCCGACTGTCTCCGCACCCTGCCACCATAGAAGGTGACGCGACCACAGATGCCGCACGACCAGCCAGCGAAAAAACGCCGCGCGCCCAAGATGCGACGCTGCGAGAAGCCGACAGCAAGATACGCCGGGTCATCCCCACCAGCGTGGCACCGATCACCTT
This sequence comes from Candidatus Obscuribacterales bacterium, assembly GCA_046328035.1. Classification (GTDB taxonomy): domain Bacteria; phylum Cyanobacteriota; class Vampirovibrionia; order Obscuribacterales; family Obscuribacteraceae; genus JBGASG01. Next base: position 62,659 of record JAXLXI010000019.1, read on the forward strand.
TTTCGTTCGGGAAGAAGCCGACTGGCTGTCGTCGCTCCACCACGATCAAGTGCCGACACCTCGCCATCTAAGTTCCGCCGCCCAGCAAGTCTACGAGTATCTGCAGCAACGCGGTGCCAGTTTCTTTCCGGACATCGTCCGCGCCAGCAATCGCCTCAAATCCGAAGTGGAGACCGCCCTCTGGGAACTGGTCACCGCCGGATTGGTCACCGCCGACGGTTTCGATAATCTGCGAGCTTTAATAGATCCCAAACGCCGCGCCGGCACCAGCACCGGGCGCGCTCGCACCGTTCGCCCGCGCAACACCGGCGGCCGCTGGTCATGTCTCTACACCGACGACATCGGCGATCCCACGAAAGCTCTGGAAGCCACTTGCCGCATGCTCCTCAAACGTTACGGCATCGTCTTCCGCGATCTGCTGGCGCGCGAAACTGTAATACCGCGCTGGCGCGAACTGCTCAAGGGCTTCCGACGCCTGGAGGCGCGCGGCGAAATTCGAGGCGGACGCTTCATCAGTGGATTTATCGGCGAGCAATTCGGCCTGCCGATTGCCGTCGAATCGCTGCGGGCGATGCGCAAAGCCGAGCCGCTCTCTGACCCGATTTTACTTAGCGCAGCCGACCCGCTCAATCTGATCGGCATTCTCGTACCCGGCGACCGCGTGCCTTCAGTTTCATCCAGGCACATCATGTTCACCGATGGTGCCACCATCAACTTCGAAGAAGTGGACATCAACAAGCTGCCGGCGCGGGTTGTCTCGCGCGGGCGCTACGGCGAATTGCCGGATGTGAGTTCCTAAGCACCAGCAGCCAGAAAAGAGCACTAGCAGCCAGGCAGAAACTGCGCGCACAATGCTGCATGTTCAGCGATTTGCTTGAGCGCACGATTGCGTTCCTGGAGAAACCGCCGCAGATAATGCTGCAAGTAAACAGCATCAACTATCCGACCGACAACTGAAAATGGGCTTTCGAAGTCGAAACAGTCCTTGACCAGCGTCACGGTGCCGCGTTCCTCAAAAAAGTGATCGTGGTCGAAGCGCTTGAAAAAACCCGAGACCATCGAGTCTCGAAAGTGATGCGGTCGATCGAAAGCCACAATCCGCGAGGTTAGACGCTGCGTCCAGACGTGTTTAGCCTGCCAGGTAACCGTGTCGTTTAAGTTCATCAACCCCGTCATGACTCCGGCGACCACGCGCTCCCCCGTGTCCCGAGTGCTAAACAAGTGAGCATCGACACTGCGCGACAGATCGAAACAAACGTCGATCGGAGCACTTATCTCTGTCTCAAGTTTGATGATCATGCATGATCAATGGTCATCAGCGAACTATTTGGCTATGTGGCAAAACTGCACTGCGTTCTTGTTCAGCAGCTCCGCGCGACTGAGTGCCGCCTCAGCAGAGCCCAGAAGCATGCGTAAGTCTTTGCAATCATCGGGAATGGTCGCAATGCCCATACACACAGAGAGCTGAGCGGAGCTTCCCATCTTCTCGTCGAGCGGAGCGCGAGTCAGCTGTTTCATCACGCGTTCTGTAAACTTGACGGCACCCTCCGACTTGGTGTTCGGCAGTATTGCCGCGATGTCGAACATTTCATAGTGCGCCAGATAGTCTACGTCCCGCTTCACATGCGAGATGCGGCGCACGGCTTCGCCGAGCATGATCGGGGGCAGGGGCTGGTGCGTGCCATCACTGGTGGTTTCGCTGGCACGAATCTGAATCAGCACCACCGACATCGGCTTATTGTTTCGATAGTGGCGCAGAAATTCCTGCTCCAGGAAATAGAGAAACGCGGGGTACGTGAGAAGCCCCGTTTCCGGGCGCTTGAGCGCGGTCATGACACTGCGGATGGCACCACGATCGATGGCTTTCGGACGCACCGCTCGATCGGCGGGAGGATTTTGCACCTTCACGAAACCGCACTTGATCATGCGCACAAGCAGAGGCACCCATTGACTGCGCAGAAGTCCCATGACGTTTATGACTTCAGTGACCGTGCGCTTGTTGTCGATAGCCAGGTAGAACTGCTTCTGGAATGTCATGTCGTACGACAGGTATGAGCCGCTCTCCGCCGCCGCCGAGATAGATTCGAACTCCGCCTCCGCCAGATCGCGGCGCGCGCAGACGAGCACCGAGTTTGGCATGACGCCGTTGTTTTCCAGAAAACGCTGCTTGTCGGCGAGCAGAACGCCTTTGAGCAAAAGTTTCTCGATGTTCTGATGGACAGTTTTGCGATCCGAACGCACATCGGGATCGAAGCGGAAGTGCCCTTCCACCCACGTGCACAAGACCATGACGCACTCGCCGCCATACGCTTCCCGACAGCGCGCATGCAAGAGCTTGCCGTCGGCGAAGAAGACCTCGGCTTCGTCTCCCGGTGCCTTAATGGTTAATCGGCCGGTCGCGCCCGCCATGTGAATCGAATTGAATAGATTGCAGGCCAGCGTTTCGGAAAGCTCACCCTCGAAATGGGACGCGCCTGGTGGGCGCGTCGGAGGTTTCCCCGGCACGAAAGCGGCACCTTCAATGGGCGCCTGGTATGTCGCCGGCATTTTGTACACCTGGTTGTACAAATCGGTGGACTTGATAATCTTGCCTTCGCCGGCAAAGCTCTTATGCTGCTCGCCGCAGGTGGTCAAAATCAGGTTGTGAATCAAGAGCATGTCGCCTGACACATACGTCCACAGAACATCGACCTTGCCGTCGACCGACTGCGACAGGCGCCATTCCGGTTCGCCGCCCCGCTGGTTTGAGCGCACGGACAGTTGAAACTCAACTCGCTTGTCCGGCGTAACCCAGAGCGCCTCCACGGTGGTCGGACTTTCGAAAGCCTGCGCCAGGAACTGGTCGACTTCCGCCAGTCCAGGGGTGTTCGAGAGCCGTATAGACATCGCCGGTTTAGCCACCTCGGCGGACTTATCAGACATTACTTCTTCTCTATGATTAGGCCGGAGCTCCCTCGCCATATACCCGGAAGCGCTGAACCGTAAAACAGACCTGCTTTTCAGCGAAAATCCGCGGTTTTGCCACCGGCTCCCGGTGGAACGTAGAATTAGCGGGCATTCCTTCCTTCACAGCCGCGTTCCTTCCCTTAACCGCCGAGGCGACCGGGCGACCGTAATGGCTCGAATTCTGCTGGTAGATGACGATACGCACCTCTCCAATTCCGTCCGCGACTGGCTCGTGATGGGAAGAAACGAGGTCGATCTGGCGTCCGAGGGCATCTCCGGCTACCAGCAATTGACCTCGAAGCCGTACCACCTGGCGATTATCGACTCGGACATGCCCGGAATGAGCGGCGCCGAGCTGGTCCAGCGTTTCCGCCGGGCGGGAGGGCGCACGCCGATCTTGCTGCTGACGGCAAGAAACGCTGAAGAGTACCGCCTGCCCGGGCAGAATATCGGCGCCGACGACTATTTGAGCAAGCCCTTCAACGTTCATGAGCTGGGCGCCCGCCTGCGCTCGCTGCTCAGCTACGCCACACCGGCTCCCGCGCAATCCGCACCGGCTCCCGCACAATCCGCACCGGCTCCCGCACAATCCGCACCAGCTCCCGCACAATCCGCACCGGCACAGACACCACTGCCACCGTTTCCACAGTCCACAGAACCGATGCGCGCCTGCACCACCTGCGGCCGCAAGTACGGATCCGCAGTGCAACGCTGCACCGCCGACGGTTCCAACACTGTTTCCATTTCGGACGCCGAACTTGTCGGAGTAATGCTCAGCGACCGCTACCAGGTCGAAGAGATGCTCGGCCTCGGCGCCTGGAGCGAGGTGTACAAAGGTCGCGATACAACCAGTGGGACACCAGTCGCTATCAAAATTCTGCATAAACACATGGCGCAAGATCCGATCAAGATCGAACGCTTTCGCCGTGAAGCGGCAACCCTAGCCAAAATAAAACATGACTGTTTGGCAGGCATCATCGACCAGGGCGCACGCAGCGGACGCCCCTACATCATCATGGAATACGTCATAGGGATGGGTCTGGACCGCATGCTAAGCCAACACGGTCGCCTCACAGTCAATCAATGCTACGAAATCATTAGTGCCGTATGTGGTGCGCTCACCGCAGCCCACGATGCTGGACTAATTCACCGTGACCTGAAGCCCAGCAACATCTTCATCGTCAATCGCGGCGGCGTGCTGGGCGCAAAACTGCTCGACTTTGGCTTGGCAAAAGTCATCCTCACCGACGAGGACGGCTCCGCCACCCTCACCCAGAACGGCGAAGTGCTCGGCACCCCTGCCTACATGAGCCCCGAACAGTGCATGGGTCATCAACTCGACAGACGCTCCGATCTTTATTCGCTGGGCTGCATCCTATATGAAATGCTGACTGGCAAGAAACCTATCCAGGCCAAGAACGCTTACCAAGCCATGTCGGGACACATAACACGGATGCCGGATCCATTCGCGGTCGCCTGCCCGGAGCTGAGCATTTCGGCTCAGGTAGAACAGGTGGCATTCTGTTTGCTGTCAAAAGATCCTGACGACAGGTACGAAAGCGCAGAAACGTTTCTTTCCGAATTCAAAAATGCAATTCGCTAGTGCCATAGTGCCTGGTACCGCATTTGATACCAATTTCGGCTCGCCCGCCGCGTCAACGAGATTGAAGCAAGCAGGTTAGCTACCACTAATTAGTCGCAATCTGTGAACAATCGATTCGATAACGAGTAATTTTCAGCAATAAATATTTCCGCAGGCAGGGTTGGCAAGTAGCGATCTGAATCCTGCCGTCCGCTTCGACGGATGGCAACAAATCGCGCTTACCAAGAAGCACGGCATCCCAAAAGCCCCTGCCCGCCATAAAACTAAAGAGATATCAATTCAGCTTCCACAGCTCAATTGATATCTCTTCAGTTCCGGGAGGCGTAGAGATGGATATCGCCCGCTTTGCCAAGTGGTGGCATTTGTCCGATAACAATATTCCGTTAATGGTGGCACATCTAGTTGCACTATTGATGGCACTGCGGCCAATGTCAAGCGCGCCGAGATTCACGCCCGGTGCCTGTTTTGCGGCTAGTGAAATAGTTTCTATATTTGCTTTTAGATTAAGACGTTTGCTGGCGGTGTAGACATTCTTGAAATCCGCCAACTATGATGACAAGGCACATCAAATGGAAACTGACGTTTGTCTCGTCTAATGACAGTTTCGAGTTCTCAAGCCTATATTGTCAGGGTCGCTATAAGGAGCTGTTAAGTTGCTTTTCAACAGTCTTCAGTACTTGGTTTTTCTGCCGACAGTGTTTGTGCTGTTCTGGCTGATACCGCATAAGTTTCGCGTGCCACTATTGCTGGTGGCGAGCTATGTGTTCTACATGTCGTGGCGGCCGATCTACGGCTTGCTGATCTTTGGCTTGACGCTGGGCAACTTCTTGCTCGTGCCGTTCATTGCGAAAGCGGCCAAAGAGCACCACAAGAAGTGGTGGCTGGCACTGGTTGTCGCAGCCAACATCATCACGCTCGGCATATTCAAGTACGCCTACTTCGCAGTCGATACAGTCAAGGGTGGACTCAATCTCTTCGGTGTCGATTGGCGGGAACCGCACCTGCACATCATCTTGCCGTTGGGAATTTCGTTCTTCGTGTTCGAGTTCATTCACTACGCGATCGAAGTGTATCGCGGCAAGCCGACAGTCAAGAATTTCATTGACTTCTCACTGTTCGCCTCCTTCTTTCCGACACAGATCGCCGGACCGATTAAGCGCTATCAGGATTTTATTCCGCAGCTCAGCATTCCCGCCAAATTCAAGTGGGAGTATATCGATGAAGGTATGCAGCTCATCTTGATGGGTCTGACCAAGAAGGTGATTATTGCCGACAACCTGGCGTTGGTCGTGCAAGCTGGTTTCAGCCACCCCGAGAAGTTTTCGTCTCTCGATATGTGGCTGATCACGTACGCGTTTGCTTTCCAGATTTTCTTTGATTTCGCCGGCTATACCGATGTGGCACGGGGTTCCGCGCTGCTCTTCGGTTATAAGGTACCGATCAACTTTAACCTGCCCTATCTGGCGTCCAATGTATCCGACTTCTGGCATCGCTGGCACATCAGCCTTTCCACCTGGTTGCGTGACTACCTATATATTCCGCTGGGCGGATCCAAAGGCGTCACCAAATGGTTCAACTACCGCAACCTCTTTATCACCATGGTGCTGGGCGGACTCTGGCACGGTGCAGCCATGCACTTCGCCTTCTGGGGCATCTATCAGGGAGTCCTGCTGATCGCTCACCGCGAATATGTGAACCTGCTGGAGAAGGTCGGTGTCTACGAAAAGCTCAAGGCATCGAAGCTCTATCACTGGGCCTCGGTGGTTGTGACGTTCCACCTGGTCTGCGTCGGTTGGGTGCTCTTCCGCGCCGATACCGAACAGATTGCGATGCAAGTCTGCACCAAGCTGGCGCAAGCGCCGGCGGCGTTGCTCAGCTTCAGCTCCTCGCAATTGCAAGTGTTGCAGATTCGCGATCCGATCATCTTCCCGGCATTGCTCGTGATTTTGCCGCTCCTGATGATTTCGCATCTGGTCGTCAACTGGCTCAACGATAAGCAGTTCTACAAGCGTCCGCCATGGGCCGTGCAAGTGGGCGTCATGGTGGCAATGATGTGCCTGCTTACGATCTTCAGTCCCGACAATTCACCCAGATTCATCTACTTCCAGTTCTAATGGTGGCCAGCGCGCCCACTACGATTCAGCCAGAGCCAGCTGCGGGAACGCAGCCGGTTTTGCCGCACCCGGAAATGACGGATGCTCAGCGCTCGCCGCGCCGACTCCGCCAGAGCGTTTTCGTCTGGGCTGCGGCTCTGTTTATCGTGTTCGGCAGTGTGTGCGCCGCCAACCGGTTCGGTCAGAACCAACCAGCCAACTTCCCGCTCATGACCTGGACAGCCTGGGCGATTCAGGATTATCTGTCCCGTCCGAAGCCGCCCAACATCGCGTTTCTCGGCTCGTCGCTGATGCTTGTGCCGCTTTCAGGCGTCGATGCGGATTACTTGAATCGGCGGCTGGATGGCGCTCAGCACCACACCTCGCACTACTTCCAGAGCGAGTTTCAGAAGCAAACCGGTTTTGCCATCGAGACGTTCAACTTCGCGCTGCCGGGCGAAATGCCGTCCGACGCGTTCATGATCACCGACTTCATTCTCAAGAAGAAGAAACCAAACGTGATTGTGTACGGAGTCGGTCCGCGCGATTTCACCGATAACCTGCTGCCCAGCCCGGCATCGACGGATCCGTTCCGGTCGCTATCGCGCTTCGACGATGTCTCGCCGCAAGCCGGCTTGATGATGCCCGACTGGCAACAACGCTTCAGCTTCGAACTCGGAAAACTCTTCTTCTTTTATGGACAGCGCGAAGACATCGTCCACAACCTGCAGGAAACTGCGGCAGCGGCCGTCGATGCCCTCTTGCCACTGCCGCATGGCGCACAGCCCATCTCCGCCGATACGCGGCACCTGCTGCTGCCCGAGTATATGCCGACTGAACTGCAAAAGGGTCAGGCGTTCTTCCGCCCCACCGTCGCAGCGGAACGCAAGCACTTCACCGACAACTTAGAAGAATATCGAAAACGCTACGCGAAATTGAAGAAACAAACGTTCGATACGCAACTGGCGTTTTTCACCAGGGGATTGGAATCTGCCCGACTGTCCGGTATCCATCCCGTCATCGTCGCCATGCCGATCACCGACGTCAACCGTGGACTCTTGCCTGACTCGACCTGGAACCTCTATCGCCAGAGCGTTCGCCAGGCGGCACAAGCACACGGTGCCACATTCATTGATTTCTCCGAAGACAAAGACTTCGTCCTTTCTGATTTCTGCGACACAGTGCACTTGCACTCGGGCGGCGGACAGAAATTGCTCAACAAGATCGTCCAGGCGATGGCGGCCGACAAAGACGTGATGTCCGCAGTCAAAGCCGATCCCAACTCGCGCTTTTTGAGCGATCGGGAAGGAGGTGGCTATGCAGCCAATTGATGCTGCCACCGCCTTGACGGCAGAGACTGCACCGAATGTGGTGCCCGCAAACGCGCCGGAAGTGAAAGTCGTAGTGGAAACGTCTACACCGGAGCAGGCAGCACCGCCCGCCCGCATCTGGTGGGTGAAGAGCACCTTCACCCTGGCCATGTTGGTTTTCCTGGCTATCAATGGAGCCCTGGCCTTCTTTACGCCCTTCGATTTCGATCCTTACAAATTCAATTACAAAGGTTGGGCATGGTGGACCATGGCCGATCTGAAAGACAACCAGCAGGTGCATAACGTGGTCTTGCTGGGCTCGTCCACGATGGTCAGCGCCCTGGCCGGGTGCGACGCCAACTATCTGCAGAAGCCGCTCGACCTGACACGCTACCATTCAGCGTCCTATTTAGCCGATCTGCTGGCGGAAAAGAACGGCGGCAAGTACAGCACCTTTAGCCTGGCAGCGCCGGGGCAGATGCCGTCGGACGCCTACCTGGCCCTGAAAGCTATGGTCGCCACCCACAACCGCCCGGACGTCGTCATCTACGGCGTAGCACCGCGCGACTTCATCGACAGCACGCTCTCCAGCCCAGCCGACACCGAGCCGTTCAAATACCTGACCCGCTTCATCGGCATCGATGAGATTGCCGGTGCAGTGTTCCGCGATCCGATTGCCAAACTGGATTGGTCGATGCAACGCCTGGTCTATTTGTATGGTGCATCACTCGATTTCCGCCTGGCCACTACGGAATTGGCGACCGCCGGCCTCGACAAAATACTGCCGACGCCGCCGTCCGCAACTCCTTTTTCCTGGTGGGACAGGCAGAAGCTTTTGCCCAACTACTTGCCGGCTGAAATTCAGAATACCGGCATCATGGCTCAACCGATGACCGAGGCAGAACGCACCTTCGTCGACAACACTCGTGAGTATCAGGAGCGGTATCGCTTTCCGGACGAGCACACTTTTAAAACCCAGTTCCATTTCCTGCAAAAGCTGGCTCGCTATTGCCGCAAAGAAAGGATCGAACTGATCATCGTAAACATGCCGATTACTTACTTCAATACGCGCATGCTGCCGGACGGCGTCTACGCCAACTATATGTTCAAACTGCGCGAATTCGCCATGTATGAGAAGTGCACCTACTTCAATATTGCGGACTTCAAACGGTATAACCAGCAAGATTTTCATGACACAGTACACCTGAATGCGTTCGGCGGCCGGAAGTTCTTCGATGACGTCGTGGCAGCCATCAACCGAGACGTGCGCACACGCACACTGGTGACCATGAGTGGCGTCAACATGCACGCACACGTGAGGCTGGCCGACCTGCGTAACAACAAGAGCGACAGCGAGAAAAATCCGGATGCACAGCCGGATACCTATTAGGAGAAGATGGTGGCAGATTACGACACAAACAATTCGACTACAGGCGGCGCCGGCAAGCGTCGGCTGGTAAGTGCGTTTGTCGTGGCGGCAATGCTTTTCGCCATCGTTAACTGCGTCACGGTGATCAATTATGTGCCGGCAAAACGGCATCTGGATCAAGCAGCAGTCAACCCCGCCAATGTCGATCATCCGGTGCAGAAACAGACCAAGACCTGGAGTTATTGGGTCGCCAAAGGTTACATGGAACAAAAACAGGCACCAGATGTGGTGGTGTTCGGCAGTTCCCAGATGGGCTCGGCAATTGCCTGCGCCGATGCACAACTGACGAAACAAGTGGTCGATACCGCCACCCACAAGAAATTGGTCAGCCTGGAAACCGAGTTGCAAACTCAGCTGGGCGGACAAAAGCCCATCAGCGTCTTCAACGCCGCCATCCCGGGCTGTATGGTCTCCGACGTCGATCTGATCAGTAAAGTGCTGTTCAACGAAAGCGGACTGAAGCCGAAAGTAGTGGTGATTGGAGTGGCGCCGCGCGACTTTCTGGACAATACATTACCTTCGCCGACCGGCACTGAGCCCTGGCATTTCTTCGCCCAGTTCGTCCCGGTGGCGGAGCGCCCCGCTGGAGCATTCACAGACTTCTTTGCCGCCCTCGACTGGCAGATCAATCAACACACATTGCGTGAGTTGTATCCGCTGGCACAAGCATGGTTGGGTACGGAAAACGCCAACGAACCGGAAGCGGAAACCGACACCAAGGGTAAAGACAAAAAGAACGACACGCCGCTGGCCGCCGTTCTCGGCACTCTGGGCGAAGTGAAACAGGGACAATGGCTCGTCCCCGCCAACATTCCACCCATGTGGAAGGACAACACGCCCGAATACAAAAATCGCTTCAAAGACTCGCGCCATCCCATCTACAAAACCGAAAAGCAATTCTTCAACGACTTCCTGGCGCGCATGAAACAGGAAAATATCAAAGTAGTCGCCGTCGGTATGCCGAGCTTACCCATGAACCGCGCGCTCTTGCCCGACAAGTTCTGGGCCCGGTTCCACAACGACGTCGGCAGCGCCTGCCGCGCCCATGGAGCGATGTATGTGCCGCTCTACGACGATCCGTCCTATCAGGTGGCTGATTACCTCGATACCGTGCACCTGGACGCCAGCGGCGGTCAGAAACTCTTTGCCAGAGTAGCAGCCGCCATGGCCGCGCAGAACGACGTCAAAGTGGCGCTCGAACAGCCCAACCGCCACGCCGGTCAGTTCGCCGACACCAATCGCTCCTCGTCGCAATAAACGGTCGCCGCACCCGGCTGATGACCGGTTACTTTTCGTCGGTCGATTTCTTGTCGTCGGTCTTCTTGCGGTCTTGCTTGTCCTGGAAGTCTTTGAGCACCTTTTGATCCAGCTTGCGTTTGGAAGCAATGGTGGCTCGCTCGCTGCCCTGTTTCTCTTTGATTTCATCCAGTTTGTCCTGGATGCTCTGCAACTTCGCGTCGATATCATCGAGTTCTTTGCGTGAGGCGGTAGTCGCATCGCGGCTCGCCGAAGAATCCTGCTCCTGCTGCTCGATTTGAGACTTGATTGTTTTCTTCTTGATGTCGTCGTCTTCTGCGGTCATCAGAATTGAAGAGAATGGAATTACTTGGCACTACCAGTAGTGGCGACTTGCGGGTGCAAAGCGGAGGATAGTTTCGTCTCTGACAGCTGGGTCGCCAAGAACTTGAGGAAGGGACGGCTCCTCTCACATGATAAATGTACCCCATCCACGAAATTGTCGTCACCTGTGTAACAGCCTGTCTTAGCCAGGTCGACGAACTCAACTTGACCGTGGCGACACGCCGAAGCTACACGGTCGACGAACATCGGGTACAGAGCCGGCGGCATCAGCTTGTGGTTGTGTTCGGACAGAGGCATGTTGACGATAACCAGCGTCACTTGCTCTTTGCGACAGAGCGCAATCAGTTTCTCCAGGTAACTGAGCTGTACTTCGTTCATCCGCGGCGACTGCGGATTGTATCGGAACTGATATTGCTGATCGGTGAGTTCGGTGCTGATGTGCTCCAGTCCATAACCGGGCACGACCATCGGTTCCCCGATCGCTTCCTCGCGAAACATGCCGCCGCGCTGCGCTTTAATGGTGCCATCCGCCAGACGCTTGTCAAAAGCCACCCAGGGCAAAGCTGCCTCCAGAAGTTTCTTGCCGCGCAGAGTGGCGAGCGTCACCAGATCAGCCCGAGACCGCCAGAGTGAAGAAATGCGGGCGCAGACAAGTTCCAGGCGCTTGGTCCAGTTCATGCCCACAGTGTTTTTGACGCGCAGCGCGTCGTCCACAGACGCCAAACATTGGAAGGATTCAGTCCCCGGAATGCCGGTCTGCTGCATGATATTGTCCTGAATGTCGCGCGGAGCGACACCATAGACGATGGCACGGGGTTTTTCGCGCCCGTCAGCCAGCAAAACATTTTTGGTGATCCAGTAAGCGTCGGAGATCATGCAGCCGCCGACGGCAAAGTTGAAGACCTGGCGATCGCCCAGCCCCTGGGCACTGAGCGCCTGCGCTAGTTCTCCGCACTGGCGGTGCCGCATGCGTTTGAGGGGCGACTGCAAACGCAATGATTCCGCTTGCAACACCGGCGATACCATGACCGATGAGCCGAGCAGCACCACATCCGGTGCAGCCGCCAACTGCCGGCACTGGCGACGATATTCCTGGGCAGCGTAAAACGGCTCGGTGCGCTGGAGATTAACTGTGGGAGCACTAGTTAGCGGATTGGCATTCGCAAACCACAGATCGACACAAACAACGCCAAGCAGGGCAACAACGAAGCTGCTGCCCACAAAACCGCGCCAGAATGTGGTCCCATTTGTCATCTGAGTTAAACAGATCATAAACGACGATTGTCAAGGAAAGGTTAGCCCAAAACAATCTTCAATCCGTCTTCATGTCAAGCAGTCGGCGGAACACATATTGCATATCGCTTTGTCTGATCAATTCGTGAAAGAACAAATCGCCGCCTGGGGGCCAGCGAGGTTCCGTCTCGAAAAACTCCTTGACTGTTTCGTCATGCTGTTTTTCGTACTCCAGTCTGGCCGCATCTTCTGACGTTTGTTTCGCGTTCGCTACCAGATAAATGCGCGGCAGCAAATGCTTTTTGTGTTTCTCGATTTGCTTCTCCAGCACCGCGCGGGCTTCGGCCATTTTGCCGACGGAACCCAGATAACGAGCCAGCCTGAGCGCGTGCATTTCGCTGTGATCCTCGTGCTCAGAAGCCTTGCGAGCGTCTTCAATCGCTTCATCCCGGCGTCCCATGCGCCACAAGGCTTCAGCCCGGGCACCATATATGCTGGCAGCCGAATGCTGCGTGACGAACTTGTGCGCCACCCACGACAGGGGAAAGGGATGACTGCGAATATCATCCGCGACTTTCAGCTCCCACTGGGCGTCCTCGAGCTTCTGGTCGCGCGCGGCAACTGCGCACAGGTGATAGTGCTTCATCATGTCGAGATACCAGAACGAGCCCCAGCCGACATCCAATAAAACCACAAACATAGCCACGGCGCCGGATGCCATGCCGATGCCTGCACCTTTCAAGACCGGTGCGGCCAGGCTCTTTTGCAGCCGTTTGTTCAAAACAACAACAGGTCTTTGTTGCTGGATTCTTTCCACCAGCTGTTTTTGATTTTCGCGACTGGTGATACCAAACGGCAGCGAGATGACCACATCGGGTTTGGCTTGCGCCGCCCCGGAAACGGCTCGCGTCTTGGCTCTTAGATTGCCGAGCAAAGTCAATTCCAGTTCATCGACCACGCTGTAACGCACAAACCGAGTGCCGAATGCGAAGCTCTCTTCATCAAGCAACACCCACTTTCTGTACGCTACCGGTGGCTTGCCTTTCAAAATCCAGCTGAATAGCCAGCAACCGAACCGACTTTCCAGCCCGATTAGAAAAAAGTGAGCGATTGGCAGCAATGCCAGCACCGTCGGCACTCCGAAGATCGCCAGGTCAATGCTGAACCAATATTCACCAATGAAAAATTGGATGAATACTACTTCAAAAAGCAAAAACGTCGTGCCGACAAGCGTCAGCGCCCGGTGAGGCCAGGTTGTTGTAAGCAGCACGATATTAAAGTCCCTTAGTCCGTTTGACTTTAGCCGCTTGACCTCTTACCATGCTCAGGGTATTCCGTAAGGACCTTTCTGTGAGCATTGTAAACACACAGACAGCGCCTGGCGCTATTAGTCTGAAAGACAAACCGGGCACCGCCAAGATAGTCGTCACCATGCCGGCGTACAACGCGGCCAAGACGCTACTGAAGACATTTGACGAAATCCCGCGCGGTTTGGTCAGCGAAGTTATTCTGGTCGACGATTGCAGCAAGGATGACACCTGCGAAGTCGCCAGCCAGGTGGACATCAAAGTCATTCGCCATCCGCATAATGTCGGATATGGTGGCAACCAGAAGACCTGCTACATGGAAGCGCTGCGTGACGGCGCCGACGTAGTGATCATGCTGCACCCCGACTATCAATACGATCCGCGCAAAATACCGGAAATGGTCGCGCCGATTCTCTCGGGCGAAGCGGACATCGTACTGGGCTCACGGTTTCTCGGCGGCGGCGCCCTCAAAGGCGGCATGCCGATGTACAAGTTCATCTCCAACCGCATGCTGACCACGACGCAGAACCTCGTGCTGGGCACGGATCTCTCGGAGTTCCATACCGGCTACCGGGCCTACAGCCGCAAGTTCCTCGAACGCGTGCCGTTCTTGCGCAACTCGCTCGCTTTTACTTTCGACGCGGAGATTCTCTGCCAGGCTGTTTTCTTCGGATTCAAGATCAGCGAGATTGGCGTAGAGACGCGCTACTTCCCTGAAGCTTCCTCGATCAACTTCTGGAACAGCGTCAAGTACGGCTTCGGCGTACTGAACTCGCTGCTCAGATTCTGGCTGGCTAAGAACAACTTGCGCGCCGACGATCTCTTCCGTAAATAGGAAACTGTCAAGAGAGCGCCCGAATCAACGCCCGCAAGCGACCTGTCGCCTTGGCTTATGCGCGTATTGATAGTTTCCTTACGGAGTCTTGCCTGCCATTTAGCCTTTGACAACCAGTTCAATGATTTCCTTTAGGTGCTTGTCACTGAATGAGAAGTCAAATGAAACTCAAGGTTCTCTCGATCTCAGCTGCTTTTGTTTTGTCTCTTAACGCAGCCCATGCGGCTTCGAACCAGAATGGATCGAACCCGAACCAACCGACCTCGATTGGCCAGAATGCAACGAAAGAGTCAACCGCCAACACTATGGAGTTCCCGACTCAGATTCTGAAAACGGGGATCAATTTGAATGCTCCAGGTTTGTCCCCCAACAGCGTGCAACTTGCCGAAACGATCAGACTGTCCCCCTTGCTGGAACGAATTCAATTCTTGCGAGCGCGCGCCGGCGGTTTCGGCGGTCAGCAAAGTGTCGAGAGTCTGGCCGCCAGACAGGAGCTGTATGACGCCACCGACAAAGCTGCGTTTCTAATTCAGAAAACCGCACTGGAGGTGGACTTTACGGCAGCTGAAATCGACGCGGAGCAGGAAGTATATAGCGAGATTCTCAATACATTCACGAGCGACCGCGACAAAGCAGTCGCCCGTACCAATGCCCTCAGCTTCATCAGCAACGGCGCTCTCTGGGCCATCGCTGAGGCGTTCACCATTCCCAGCTACAAATTTGCCAAATTCGCCATTCCTTCCGGCATAGTCGGCATTCCTGCCGGTGTCGTGCCGTCGATTGCGTCGATGTATACCTTCAAGCAAATCAATGGGAAGAAGAAGACATCAGAAGTTGAACCAAACATGCTCGCCAAGCTTTTCGACTATCCGACCAATCCTGAAATTGAGTATCCGAAGTCGATCTGGCAGTTTCTACATCAAGTGCCTGCTTCCGAGCCCAATGGCAAAACTCGACTCAACCAACTGGTCGATCGCTGGGTTGCCGACGCGAACATGCCCGGTTTCACAGATCGAAACTCGAAGCGACAGTTGGACGTGCTTACTGCGAGCTTTGCTCAACGCAAGGGTTTGTCGATAGCGACTCTGACGGCGCGTTCAGTGATGCTACAGCAGTTGCAGGCAGAGATATGGAAAATGAAACGAATGCTGCTGGAGCTGGCCATGGCAGTTCAGAACGAGAAGCAGATGGTATCAAGCACGGGACTGCAGCCCGGCACAAGCAACATCACCGAAGACAACGAGCCGAAACTGAGATGATCATGCAACGCGCCAAAGTCACCATTCTTCTTCTAAGTATTGTCGCCACTCTTGAATCCCCCGCTTTAGCGGATTCAAGCGGCACTGTCGGCACCAATTACTTAATGACCCATACATACATCGATCCGCAGGCAGTTGCTGAGCAGAAGAAACGTGCTCTCGCTCAAACCCCTAATTCCACAGCCGCGAATCAGCCTGGCGCGCCGGTGGCTAACAGTATGGAGTTTCCCTCGCAGATTCTCAAGAGTGGTGTGAGCCTGACTACGACGGGCTTATCCCCCAACAGTATGCAGCTGGCTGCTAACATCGGACTCCTTCCTGTCTTGGACCGCATTTCAAATCTCCAACGTCAGGCTTCAGAGTCCGGTAACGATCAGAGCTTGCGTTCACTGTATATCAAGCAGGATCTGGCTGATGCCAGGCTCGCGGCCCGCATGATCGTGCAAAAGACCAACCTTGAAATCGATGCCACCACAGCCGAAATCGAGGCAGAGAAGGAAGTCTACAACGAGATTCTCACCACTTTCAAAGCCGACCGCGATAAGGCTATTGCACGAACAAATGCGCTCGCGTTCATTTCCAACGGCGCACTATGGGCGGTGACAGAGGCCCTGGTCATTCCCACCTACAAGCACGCCATATACAACGTTCCAGCGGGCATCGTCGGCATTCCCGCCGGAGTTGTGCCTTCCTTCGCTTCTATGTATACCTTCATGCTCGTCAATGGTAAGAAGAAGACTTCGGAGGTCGAGCCGAACATGCTGGCTAAACTGTTCAACTACCCGACTACTCCCGAGATTGAATATCCAAACTCGGTCTGGACGTTCTTAAACCAGGTTCCGGCCGAAACACCAAACAGCAAGAAGCGACTGGATCAGATTATCGACCGCTGGATTGCTGATGCGAATATGTCGGCCTTCACGGACAGGAACTCGAAAAAGCAGCTGGATGTGCTCACCGCCAGCGCCGCTCACAAAAAAGGCTTGACCATCAATACCCTGACCGCTCGCACCATTATGCTCGACCAGCTGGTTTGCGAAATCGACAAGATGAAACGAATGCTGTTGGAGTTGAACATGGTAGCGCTTGGAGAGAAACGCTACCTAGCGGAGCGCTAAAGCCACGCCTCGCGTTTCTGGCCGCAGGTGCACCACGGGCGATGGCTAAGGCATCCTTTCAAAAGGACATCGCCTGCTGTGTTTGACGAGCACGGCAGGCGATGTTTAATCATTCCTGTGAAAAATTAGTCGTTGGTGCGGTGGCACCGTTCAATGCGTGCAATCAGACTCGCTTCGTAGTTCTGCATCACATCTCCGCGTTGCGGCCAGGGAATGTTGAGAGTGCGCTGTTTCATGCGAATCTTCAGGCGCTCTTCGTAGTGCTGCTCTTCCTGGCGCAGATCGGTCAATTCCTGCGGGCTCATGGAGCGCTCGATATCAGACCGTGATTTTTGAATCAGTCGCTTCACTTCATCTTTATAGCGTTGACTGAGTTCGATGCCTTCCGACCCGACGCTGCCCATACGAGCCAGTTCTTCAGTACCCCAGCGGCGGTTGACTACAGCTTCCGCAGCTTCGGTAACGGGATTTTTCAAAGTCTGTCCGAGTACCGGCAGAGCCTCGGTTGGCGTGAAAATTTCGGTGGCGTTCTGGACGATGCCTTTCAGGCGATTGAGCAACTGGTACCGCAGCCGGTCGACAGTGGCTGCTTGCGGAACAGGTATCAGCTCGGACGTGGGTCCGGCTAGAAAGTTGTGGGAAAGTGAACGCTCTGGTGTTGCCATAGGGATTCCTTGGTGAGAAACATGCACGACGAGGTTGAAGACCTGCAATGCAGGAGCCGAATTAACCGGGGATTGCGCGCGGATGGGTGGTAAACGAGCTGTGCTCGGGGGATTACATCTTAAGATTGCCTTAATGACTTGGCAAGTTAAATAATCGCCCGGAAGTCAAGAGGAGGAGCGTATTCGGGTTATGGTGCTGCCGGCGATTTCGTGTAGACCCTCATATGAACGCCTTGCGAAAAATCCTTCTTTTGCGCTTGTTGAAAATCGCCAGGAACCAAGCCAGTTATGGATTCTCCCTCTTGAGCGGTGATTAGAATGAAAGACTGGCGCTTGCCGACAATAGAAGACAAATGTTGAGCGCCCAGAACCGGACTCACCCCGACCTGCCTGATCGGTTTCGTCAAATAGCGGTTCAAACAGACTAAGTCATATGGCTGAGCAACGAGCACCAACGGCTGGTCGGCAGGCATCGTTTCTTCCAGATACGCGGCGACGTCACGCCAAGGCTCCCGCTGCGGCAGGATGTGGGAGGAGAGATTGCTCAACAGCGAGAAGGAACAATGGGCGACCAAAAGCCAGCGGGCGGCTGCCGTAGCCGGAGCGGAAAGTGAAGAGAGAAACGCCAGCGCCAGCCCGCACAGCACATAAACAGCAGGCGCCGTCGCCATGATGTACCGCGGTATTTCAACGACTCGATGGCTTTCGATCACATCCATGACAAGCAGTACCAGGGGCGGTATCACCAGCCAGAACCAGACACCCGCCAGCGGCAGAGCCGGACCGAGCATCTTGCGGCGCAGCCGCAAAGAAGCCACCACCGATGTGAACAGCAGCGCCGCGCTTGTCACATAGACAGGCGTCGCCCACCAGGAGATCACTTTCTTGCCTGCGAGGAAAATAATCCAGTTGATGACGACACGCCCCATCGCATAAAAGGGCCACCACCATTGCCCGTTCTCTCGGGTCACGTAAAACGTCGCCCGGCGCAACTTAGATGCCTGCTGAAACAGGGGAAACCACGGCAACCAGAGCAGCGCCACCGTCACCCAGGCGCCGCCTACGGCAAACAGAAATCGCCAGCTGCTCAGCGAAAATGCCGCCCACAGCCCGAACGCTATCTCGGCGAGAAAGACGAACAGTCCCGTGTAGTGAGTATTGATCAGCCCCCACGCAAAGAGCGCGTGCACAAAGAGCAGAAGGAGATTCAGTGGCGCCAGCGGTGCCGGAGGCTTACCTTGCAGACACCGCTGCCGGCAGCGGTGCGCCAGGAGGAGCAGACTGCCAAATGACATGGAGGCACAAAAAATCAGCAGGCTGTACATGCGGGCCTCCTGCGCATAAAAGATGTCGAAAGGAGACAGCGCCTGAATCAGACCGGTGAAAAACGCCACCCGCGGACCGAAGATTCCGTAGACAAACCAATATATAGCAGTCAGCGCACATAGCGAAAAGACCACGGAAAGACTGCGGATAGCCAGATCGCCCTGTCCGAAGACAGTCATCCAGCGATTGAGCAGCACCGCATGCAGTGGCGGACATAAAGGATCGACAGAGCGAAACTGCTCGAGCACCTGCCGAACCGGTTGCGGCTCTCCAAATTTGAACAGGTATGGTTTATCAGGCACTTGCGTGAAATCAGGCAGCGGCTGACCGATGGCATCAACCATCGTTTGATAGCCCTCGTCCAGCCAGAAGCTATCAAAGGTGATACCTGCCAAACGCAGGCCCAGAGCCAAAAGGACGACGAGCAAAAAGGTGGTGCCGGTTCGGATCAAAGACTTCAGCCGCAGATAAATTGGTAACTTGCGCCCTAATTGTAACGGCGAACCCACTGTCATGAGGTTTAGCGCCTCAGCCTGCGGGAAAATTTCCAATAACCGTGCTCATTTTGGCGCTTGTCAGCACGGCAGCAGGAGGGGCAGATGCCAGTTGAAATTCAGGAGATTCTCAAGAGCGTTGTCGACCGTGGTGCATCAGACTTGCACCTGAAGGTGGGACAGCCGCCGATTATTCGAGTCTCGGGCAAACTCGAGCGCACCGATTTCACTTCTCTGAGCCAGGACGACCTGCAGCGCCTGGTCTTCTCAATGCTCACCCCCGAACAGCGTCGGCAAATAGAGACTACATTCGAACTCGACTGTTCGTACGGCGTCTCCGGTCTGGGGCGTTTTCGCGTCAACGTCTATAAAGACAGAAACAGTTACGCAGCCGCGCTGCGCACCATTCCTTTCAAAGTGCCGAACTTCGACGATCTCGACCTGCCACCGATCGTTGCCAGAGATTTGGTTATGCGCAACCGCGGTTTAATCCTCGTCACCGGTCCCACCGGCTCAGGCAAATCTTCGACTCTGGCAGCCATAGTCAACTGGATAAACGAAAACAAGGCTGAGCACATCCTTACAATCGAAGACCCGATTGAGTTTTTGCATCGACATAACAAGTCCATCGTCTCGCAGCGAGAACTGGGAGCCGACACCAAGAGCTACCCGAATGCGCTGCATTCGGCTCTCAGAGAAGACCCCAATGTGATCTTGCTGGGCGAAATGCGAGATACCGAAACCATTCACACCGCCCTCATGGCCGCCGAAACCGGGCACCTCGTTCTGGCTGCCGTCCACACACAAAGCGCCTCCCAGACCCTCGACCGCATCATCGACGTCTTCCCGCAAGCACAGCAACAACAGGTGCGCGTCATGCTCAGCAACGCGCTGGCCGCCATTTTGTCGCAAAACCTGCTGCCCAGAAAAACGCCGAAGCCCGGGGCTTCACCTACGACCCGCGGTCGCATAGCCGCCGTGGAAGTGATGATCAACACGCCCTCCGTTGCCAACTTGATCCGGGAAGGCAAAATCGGGCAAATTTACTCCGCCATTCAAATGGGCGGGCAGCAAGGTATGCAGACGCTGGAGACGGCGCTGGCTACCCTGGTCAAGTCCGGCGCGGTCGAGTACGAAGCCGCTCTCCACAAGGCAGTGCGCCCTGATGACTTCAATCGCCTGGTGGGACCGCACGCGATGGCGCCCGCCGGCAGGTCAAGTGGTACACTCTGATCTTCTTCACAATTCAAAAATGCTGTAGAATTGGCGCCACACGGGTACAGGTTCCAACTTCGACCCGTACAGGGAAAGAAATTACCCGCTCCCAGGCGGAAATTTGTTCCCTGGTTTGTACAAATGAAAATAGCGGACTACAATAGATTAGGTTCCGTTAGTAATCACATAGAAGTACACAGGCGTGCAAGCGAAATCAGCGTCTCTCAAAACCGGTGCGAGTTCCAAGGCGGCGTCAGCCGATAAGGGACAAGACCAAATTCATCGTTGGCTCCTCCAATATGCGCAGTCCCGCGACCCCTCATTGCGCGATCAAATCATCCAGGCGTCGTTGCCTCTGGTCAAACGCATTGCGTATGGCCTGGCACGCCGTTCTACCGACCCTGTCGAAGATCTGATCCAGGTCGGCTCGATCGGGTTGATCAAAGCGGTCGATCAGTTCAAGCCGGATGCCGGCGCTAAGTTCCAGACTTACGCCACTCACCTGATTACAGGCGAGATCCGTCACTACCTGCGTGACAAAACGGCGATGATTCGCGCTCCGCGTGAGTTGCAAGAACTCTCATTCCGCATCAATCGTCTGGTGCAAAGTCTTACAGCCCGCCTCGGTCGCGAGCCTTCGGACATCGAAATTGCCACCGAATTGCAAATTCCTGTCAGCCGCGTCAACGAAGCTTACGAAGTAGATCGTCGGCGCACGCTGATCTCGCTGGACCAGGCACTTTCCAATGATGCCGGCAGCGAACAGTCCCTGATCGATACACTGATTGACGGTCGCTACCAAACTAACCAGACCGCCAAAGAAGATCGGTTCATGCTCGCCGAAGCCATCAAGCAATTGCGCGATGGGCTGCGCGAAGTGGTGCAGCTGACCTTCTACGAAGACCTCAGTCAAACTGAAGTCGCGCGACGCTTGGGCATCTCGCAGATGCAAGTTTCGCGCCGGTTGCGTGCCGCCACTGCTGAGCTCTACAAGATCATCACGCAGACCAAGAAGGCGCAAGCAGCCGCGCAGCAGAAGACCCGTTACGACTAAAGTAATGACGGCCGGATCGGTAATTCAGACGATCGACCTGGTCAAAGATCACTGCCGCCCGTCCGCTTCAAGCCGTACGCAGCGCAGGCGTGCTCTGGACGGACTGAGCTTGCAAGTTCGAGCCGGAGAGATTTTCGGTCTTTTGGGCGTCAATGGGGCCGGCAAAACCACATGCATCAAACTGCTGCTCGGATTGATTAAACCGACCAGCGGGTCCTGTACAACACTCGGACTGCCACCAGGCGATCGGCAGGCATTGAGCCAGATTGGCTATCTGCCTGAGAACCCGCGCTTTTATCCACACCTGACCGCGCACCAGACTCTGGACTTTTTCGCGCGCCTGTTGAACCTTTCCGGCGAGAAACGCCGACAGCGAATCGATGAGTTGTTGAATAGCCTGTCGCTCGGCGACATCGGCGACAAACCGGTCAGTGCATTTTCCAAGGGTATGGTGCAACGGCTGGCTCTTGCTCAGTGTCTTCTAAACGACCCGCCGGTGCTGTTTCTCGACGAACCCAATTCCGGACTTGACCCGGTCGGCAGGCGCGACATGCGACAGATACTGCAGAATCTCAAACAGAACGGCACGACCATTCTTCTCAACTCTCATCTCTTACCGGATGTCAGCGAGTTGTGCGATCGCATTGCCGTCTTGCACGACGGCAAATTGGCTGCCGAGGCGGTCACCAGGGAAGTAAGCCCGGACGGCGACCACCGCCGTCTGGAAGAGTTTTTCATGGAACGGATAGCTCATGCTCAGTCTGGCAGCCATAGCGCTTAATACCATGCGCGAGGCGTTCGCCGAACGCCTCGTCACCGTGCTGCTCTTTCTAGCCGGTCTGGCAGTTCTGGGCGGCTGGATTTTGGGTCGCCTCTCGATTGCCCAAACCGTGCGCATTCCGGTCGATCTCGGACTGTTCACGATTGGCACTGTCGGTGGTATCATCGCCATTTTCCTGGGCACCAGCCTCTTCCACCGCGAAATCGACCAGGGCACCATTGACCTCATATTTACGAAACCGCTGCCCCGCTGGCACTTGATTGCCGGCAAGTTTCTGGGGCTGGCTGCCTGCCTGGCTCTGGCGACGTCGCTCATGGGAGTCTTCTTGTGCCTCGTCGTCCATTTTTTACTGCCAGATCAAATAGCCGCACATCTCTTGTTCAAGGCCGTCTTCTATTCGCTGGTTTTGATCTACGTAGAGGAACTGCTGGTCCTGGCTCTGGCACTGTTTTTTTCTACCTTTAACAGCCCCCTGTCCAGCGTGCTTTTTGCCCTCTGCTTCTGGGCGATCGCCCACTGCTCATCTGCGATGCTGGGACTTTCGCAGATGTCAAACAGTTCGGCAGCAACCGCCATTACGCAGGCGGTGTATCTGGTGCTTCCTGATTTATCAGCATTCTCCAGAGCGCAGGAGGAATTAATGCGGGCCTACGAGCTTGCCCGCCACGCCCAGCTGGAAGGGGTAGTCCTGTCGTTGCCGCCCAGCACCGGGCCCGCACTACCTATGGTGCTGACCTATATTTTCGGGTACATTCTTTTATTGCTGAGCGCCGGAACGTACATCGTCGAGCGTCGAGAGTTCAATTAATGTCAGCGGAGATATTTCAGCAGTTGCCGGCACCGATCCTCGATCTGGTGGCATTTGTGCTGGGGCTGAACTTCGGCAGTTTCTTGAACGTTCTGGCATTGCGGTCGCTGAAAGGAGAGTCTGCCATATGGCCGGCTTCGCACTGCCCACAGTGTCGCCATACATTGAATCCGCTGGACACGATTCCGGTGCTTTCTTATGTGCTTCTGCAGGGCAAGTGTCGTTATTGCGGCGCCAAAATCTCTCGACAATATCCGCTGGTCGAGGTTCTGACAGCGTTCGTCTTCGTCGCAATAGAACGCTTGTTTCTCACTAACCAAATTCCGTATGACCCATCTGTTACCGGTGGACTGTGGGTGCAAATTGCCACCGCCTTGCAAACCGAACGTGTGCACGCAAACTTTCTGCCGCTGGAAACCCGCATCGGACTGACGATCGGCCTGACGCTTCTGGCTTGCACCTTAATCGCAGTCACCGTCACCGACTTCAAAGAAAAACTGATACCGCACGAAATCACTTATCCGTCCATGATTCTCGGCATTGTATTCAGCGGCTGGCGAGGCGACCTGCTGGGAGCCATGGCCGGTATCGGCGCCAGTTATATGCTCTTCGATTTCCTGGCTTTCTACGGCCTGCAGCTTTACCAGAAGATGCACGGCACCGATGACGCAGAGCTGGACACCGAAGCTGAAGATGCCCTGGATGAATACACTCCGTCCCAATCGCACGGCGAAGAGCCGCTGGAAGTCATGGGCGGCGGAGACGCCGTCCTTTCGGCAGTCATGTCCGCTTACCTGGGCTGGCAACTATTAATAGTAGCGCTCTTCCTCGGTTTTATTGTCGGCACCGCGATGGGTCTGGTTTTCCTGATCGGCGAAATGAAAAAAGCTGGACTGCTCGGTGCCTGCGCGCGCCGCGCGGCTATGTTCGCGGCAATCGGCGGCACCGCATTCGGGGCCATCGGCGCCGGACTGATCCTGTTCGTAGGCGGCAATCAAGCAACGGCGGCGGGCGCTCCGCTGCTTGCCTGCCTGCCGCTGGTCGGGCTCGGTGCGCTTACCGGCGCATTGATCGGCACCGTCACGATCGGCACGCGCGTCTCCAAGCCGTTTCCCTTCGGACCCGCACTGGCACTGGGCGGCATGGCCGCCATGTTTCTGATTCCGTTCTGCCCGCCGTGGATGCCGCTGCAGTTTCATTGAAGAACTGTCCGGATTGATTACTCGATCACGCGTGCATAATCAGTGGGCGTGTTGACATTGAAATAGACTGGCAGCCCGTTACCAGGCGACTGTAAGTCGAAATAGGAGCAATTGATTGTCGCCAGAAAATCCTGCGCCCGCGAGCGTCCGGAAAAGATGTAATCTTCCAGACGCTCGATTACCCGACGTGAATAAACAGCCAATAGCGGCTCCAGTCCCTGCTCATGCCTGACCACCACAGCATCGGCGTCGTTTTCCCGACGCCCGGCACAAAGCTGGCGAATCAGTTTGTTATCCACTAGAGGCATGTCGCAAGCGATCACAAAGCAATGTTCATGGCGGCTGACCAAAAGCCCCGACAAAATGCCGACCAGCGGACCGCGGTCAGGAATGATGTCTTTGACGACAGATGCTCCGAATGCGTCGTACTCAGCCGGTGAGTTGGCGACGATCAGGACTTCTTGAAACAGTTGCCGCAGCGACTGCAGACGGTGCTCCACGAATGTGGAATTCTCAAACGGCAAGAGCGACTTCGGTGAACCCATGCGACTGCTCTTGCCGCCGCAAAGCAGCAAGCCGGTGACGGGCAGCGGCAGCGTCTCCCGCGTCGCCGTTTCAATAATTGCTGATGAAGTTATGGAAGTCATTACTCACCAGTATAGACAGGGTCACGCTTCTCGGCGAAAGCCGCCAGCCCTTCCAAGCGATCCTTGGTGTTGACCAGTTCGATATAGGCGCGCGTCTCCAGCGCCAGTCCGGCAGAAAGATCGCGGTCAGCGCCGTTGTCGATGGCAAACTTGGCTTGCTTGAGCGACAGAGGCGCGGCTGTCGCGATCTCTTTAGCCCAGGCGCGTGCCTGATCCAGAAGTTCGGTATGCCACTCTTTGTCCTTGTCTCCAGCCGGCACCAATTTGTGCACCAGACCGATGCTGTGCCCTTCTGCCGCCGGCAACGGACGAGCCGTAAGAATCAACTCTTTCGCTCGCGACTTGCCAATCAGGCGCGGCAAACGCTGGGTGCCGCCGGCACCAGGGATGATACCGAGCTTGACTTCCGTCAGACGCAACGACGCGTCCTCGGTCATCATGCGCAAGTCGCACGAGAGCGCCAGCTCTGTGCCGCCGCCGAATGCCGAACCGTTGATGGCCGCAATCACCGGCTTGGGTAGTTGCTCGATAGCCAGCATAGTGCGCTGAATCAAGACCAGGTAATCGAGGACCTCGCCTTCGGTCATGCCTTTGCGTTCGGCAAGATCAGCCCCGGCGCAAAATACTTTCGAGCCGGCCCCTGTGATAATCACAACGCGCGTCGACTTATCCTGAGCAACTTCCTCGCAGGCTTTGATGAGCGCGCGCAGCAACTCACGATTGAGACAATTGAGCACTTTGGGACGGTTGAGCTTGAACCAGGTAATCGGACCCTCGCGTTCAACTAGCAGCACTTCTGTCATAACACTCGTTCCTGTCATCTTCGCTATTGCCTTCTGTCTGTCAAAACTGCGACCCTAGCTGGTCTTAGCCAGCTGCTTGGCGCGCTGCGCCAGACGCGCTTGCAAACAACGCCCCGGCAGCTTGTGTTCGATAATGCTTTCAGCCAGTTGCCCGCAGTCGACCAGCTTATCCAGGTCGATGCCGGTTTTGACTCCCATGCCTTCCAGCATGTAGACCAGGTCTTCGGTGGCCAGGTTGCCCGCCGCTCCTGGGGCATAAGGACAGCCGCCCATACCGCCGATGCTGGCATCGAAAACACTGATGCCGCTGTCCAGTCCTGCCACTACATTCGATAGCGCCGTGCCGAATGTATCGTGGAAGTGCAGCGCGACTCGTTTTTTATCCACCTGTCCTTCGAGCTTCTTCAGCAACGCCAGCACTTCCGCTGGAGTTGCCGCTCCAATCGTGTCGCCCAGCGAAAGCTCGTCGATACCCATGGTGAACAGCCGTTCCACCAGGGGTCCTACTTTGCCCGGGTCGGTTTTGCCCTCGTAGGGACAATAAAAGACAACCGAAAGATAGCCGCGCACGCGCATACCGTCGGCTTTGGCGGCGTCGACGACCTCGCGCAGCGTCTCCACGGCCTCATCGATCGATTTGTTGATGTTCTTTTTGCTGTGCGACTCGGTGGCCGACATGAAGACGGCAATCTCTTTGAGACCCGCTTGTTTAGCCGACTCGTACCCCTTCATGTTGGGCACCAGCGCCGACGTTGTCACCGCTGGTGGTAGCTTGACGGTGCGCACCACTTCGGCGGCATCAGCCAGTTGCGGGATCCATTTAGGCTGACGAAAGAGGTCAACTCTATGTGCTGCAATCCGGTAGCACCCAGTGCTTCGATCAAGCGCACCTTGTCCGCCGTCGGAACCTGGCGGGCTTCATTTTGCAGGCCGTCGCGAGGTCCGACTTCGACGACCTTGACTTGCGGTGGCACTTTCTCCAGCATAATGTTCAGTCCAGAAGGATGACGGCATCGCCTTCATTGACAAAGTCGCCGGCGCCTACTTTGACTTCCTTGACTTTGCCGGAGATTTCCGACTGCACTGGCAGTTGCATCTTCATAGATTCCAGGATAACAACATCTTGCCCTTCGGACACATCGTCACCAGGCTTCACAAGCACTTCTACAACGGTGCCGGCCATCATCGCGTTTACTTGCTTCATACTCTCCAATTCCCAAAACAAGGCTGCACTGAGCTTTGCCCGTTATGGTAGCAAACGAAGGCGGTGCTTTTATGACGGCTGTATCAGCTTGCCGGCGGCAGAAAAACCACAAGGTTGCTAGCGGAACAGACTGCGCAGAGCGTCGTTGATGTTTTTGACCGTGTCGCCGTCGTCTTCTTCTTTGGGACCTTCCTGGGCATTCAAATCGACGGTGGCCGGTTGTGCGGGCTGAGCAGCCTGAGCTTGAGCCGGCGCATCAGCAGCCGGGGCGGTCGGCGGTGTCCAGCCGCCGGTGTTGTTGGTTGGTGGCGCGGCTGGTGCCTGCGGTCCGCGCGGCTGTGGCGGTCCCTGCGGTCCTGTCGGCTGCGGCGGTCCTTGAGGTCCTGTCGGTTGCGGTGGTCCGCCTGCCGGAGCACTGTCCCATGGCGATGGCGGTGCCACCGGCTGTGGTGCTACAGGCTGTGGTGCTACAGGCTGTGGCGCCACCGGCTGTGGTGGTGTCGGTTGCGGTGGCGTCGGCTGCGGTGGCGTACCCAGTCCCGGAGTGCCGCCCAGCGGCGTGCCGAATATGGCAGCTGCACCGGGAGTTTCGCTACCCGCCGGCATAGGCGCCGGTCCGCCGCTATCGCCGAATACGGCTTGCTGAGTCGCAGCCGCCTCGGTCACCGGCATCTCGCCGGTCGTTCCCGACCGACGCAAAATAGAATTGATGCCGCCGCGAGCCATTTCGCCTGTGTTCGAGGCTGGTGCCGGCTCGTCCGAGCTCAGGTCAGCCAGAAGGCTGTTGATACCACCGGCCGGCATGCTGGGGGCCGGTGGAGGTGTCGGCGCCGCTGGTGCAACTGGCGCCGCGGCTGGTTGATCGACCTGCGGGACAGGCATCTCAGCGTTCATGTTGGCATTCCAAGCGCTGCCCGGTCCGGAGACGGCGTCTTTAGCAAATTGCGCCGAAAACCGCTCTACGGCGGACATACCGCCGGACTGGGGCTCTGGTCTGGAAACTTCCGCTGTCTGAGCTCCCGGTGGCTGTGAAAGCCAAGCGGGCACTTCCGGTTTGGGCATGGGTGGCGGCGGCGAAGGCGGGGGCGCTTCGGCAACCGGAGCCGGCTCA
This sequence comes from Candidatus Obscuribacterales bacterium, assembly GCA_046328035.1. Classification (GTDB taxonomy): domain Bacteria; phylum Cyanobacteriota; class Vampirovibrionia; order Obscuribacterales; family Obscuribacteraceae; genus JBGASG01. The sequence continues at coordinate 90,683 of JAXLXI010000019.1, forward strand.
ACGGGCACCGGTGGGGCTTGCGGGGGTTCAGGCAGGGGCGCCGGCGCCGGCACATCGGCTGGCGGGGCTGCCGGTTCGGGTATGACGGATGCGGCTGGAGGAGTCTCAGCTTTGGCTTCGGCGGAGGCACCATGTGTACGCTCGGGGACCGAGACGGTCGGCGGTTCGATGGTCCGGGGCGGGCTTGCCTCTTCAGCTTTCGGTTTCGGCTCTTCGGCGGGTTTTTCTTGATTCTGCTTGTTCAGGCGGCTGTTGGCGAAGATGCCGCGCCTGTCAGGTTTTACCGGTTCGATGTGGGGCGGGCTGCTGGCTTCCACAGCTTTTGCCGCGGCTTCTGAAGTTTCTGCCGGGCTGGTGTGCTCGGCCGCGTTGTCTTTTTCCGGCTTCTTCAAAAGCCCAAGAGCCGCGCCACCGCCACCATTCGAGCCGTGGTCACTGCCGTAGCGATCTTTGAAAGCCAGCACCTTGGCTCTGTCTTCCGCTACGACGCCCATGCGCTTGTTGCACTCTTCAAGACGCTGCTCAAGCTCGGCAATCTGTCCTTCGACCGCGCTGCGCTCCTCGGAGATCATGTTCTCTTTCTCGTTAAATTCGTCGAGCAGCTTCTTCAGACTCTCGGCGGTAGACATAGACATCTCCTTCTCAAAACAAGCCGTGCGTGGGCTTCCCACGGATCAACAGCAGAGCGACGGGCCTAGACTGTCTGACTCTATTGTGCCCAACAGAGCGGCGTTTTGGACGTTTGTGTGTCGCATAAATAAACAAAACGACTATTTGATGTCTTGAGCCGTGCCGCTGCCGACGATCGTGCAGTCGACGTACGCGATGCCGCCCAGCAAGATACCAAGGCGCCGGGCCGATTCCCGCGATACATCCATGACTCGCGTTTTCACGAACGGTCCGCGGTCGGTGACGGAAACAATCACCGTCTTGCCGGTCTTGGGATTTTCAACCAGCACGCGGGTAAAAAACGGCAGCTTCTTGTGCGCGGACGTCAGCTTGTTCATGTCGAAGATCTGTCCGGAAGCGGTTTTGCGACCGTGAAAGGGATTGCCGTACCAGGAGATGTTGCCGCTGAAGCGCTGGGCACCAGGCGGCGGTTGATCGTCGGCGCGAGCACCGGGTACCGAAAATGAAAATGGTAGACAAACAGCCACAACTGTCAGCACCAGAGTCAGGGAGGAAACATTTTTCATTCTTCGTTTGACGCCTTAGATTCGATGTTTGTTGCCTGTGCTTCCAGTTTTGCAGCCTGGTCGCTCTGATTCAGTTTTTTCAAGACTTGCGCATAACTTCTGAGAGTGGTGGCAATGGCGAGATCGGCGGGATCCAATGTGGCCTGTCGAATACGCAAAGCTTCGGCAAACGCCGCCTGAGCCTCCGGCAACTTGCCGGCCGCTGCATAGACCTTACCAAGGTTGTTGAGCACATTGCCAACTTCTTCACTGTCGCGTCCGGACGACTTTTCCAGAGCAGCCTGGGCTTTTTTGAACGCATCGATCGCTTCGTCGAATCGGTCTTGCTCGCGATAAATGAGAGCGAGATCGGTCAGCGACGAGCCCAGTTGAGCACCATCGGTGGTACCGGCTTCAAGCGATTGCACCTCGGTTTTGAGCGACGTCTCGGCCTGCCCGAGATCGCCCATTTCCCGATAGGTTTCGGCTATTTGAGAAACGGTGGTGGCTGACTCGGCGCTGCCTTTTCCGAAGGTCGTCTCCAGAATGACCAGCGACTCCTGATAGAGCTTGAGCGCTTCCGCGTACTGCTCCTTCTCGCGCATGGCGGTGGCCAGCTCGTTCATTTCTCTCGCCAGGTCTTCCGGCTTCGAATTGCTGTTCTTGCGCAGTTCGATCGCGCGTTTGTAGATAGCGATTGCTTCGTCCGTGCGCCCTTCTTCTCGATAGAGCACCGCCAGTGAATTCATCGCTGCAATCTCATTGCCGATGTTGCGCGGCTTTGCTCGTTCAACCAGTGCCAGTGAGTCTTTGAGCAACGGCTCGGCATCCTCGAACTTGCCCTGTTCCCGATAGACACCTGCCAGTCTATTTTCCAGTGAGGCGACTATCTGGTCATCGTTGGCCGACCGGCGAATGTCCAGCGCCCGTTTGTAGAGCCCCTCAGCGATATTCAACTTGCCGAGCACAGCCCGCACCTCGGCCAGATTGGCAAGCACAGTGGCCAATCCAGTCGATGTCGCCCCCGATACCTGCTCCGTGATCTGCACCGCTTTCTCGATCAGTGGTGCCGCCAGCGTATGTTTGCGTTCCTTTGCGAAAAGCAATCCCAGCTCATTGAGACTGGTAGCCAGTTCCGCTTGATTGCCGGCCTTTTCCGAAATTGCCACCGCTTGCTCATAACACTTTTGCGCATCGGCATACTTGCGCTGCTCACGATAGAGCGCACCGAGGTTGCGCAGCGGAGCCAGCGGTCCGAGCGGCGTCTGATCGGACAGCTTCAGCCTGATGTCCAGAGCCTCCTTGTAGGCAGCCTCCGCCGCATCGGCTTTGCGCTGGGAGTAGAGCACCAGTCCCAGATTGTTCAAGGTCTGAGCAACACGAGAGTCCGGCTGCCCATTGGCCAGTGCCCTGGCTTCGGTCGCGGCTTTCTGGAACTCAGCCTCCGCGGTCACGTAGTCGCCCTTGCCGTACGCATTGGCGCCGGCGTCGAACGCTGCATCCCATTCCGCCTCGCCCGCCATCACAGGCGGTGCCAACAGACAAAGTGAAACTGCAAGTAAAAACAGTCTTCGCATAGTCACGCTGCTTTCTTATGCGTGCTGGAAGTATCTGACCAGCTGGGTGTATTCGTTGAGGTCCTGTGAGGTGCTCTGCAAATCTACACCATCGGCGTAGACGTGGACAAGCGGTTCCACGGCATCCGGCAAAACCAGAATCCAATGGTCGGTGCGTGTTTGAATTTTCACTCCGTCCAACAGTTCCATCGGCCTGTCGTGGTGCTTCTCTACCAGAAGACGCATGACTCGGCCCTTGCGTTCCCACGGGCAGTGCACCGAGTCGACCTGATAAACCAGGGGCGGCAGATCCTGGACAGCCTGATGCAAGCTTCGCCCTTGATAGGTCAGATGCTCAAGCAGCTGCCCGGTCGTGAACATAGCGTCGTAACCGTTCTGGAATTCCGGGAAGATAAAACATCCATTGGCACTGCCGCCCAGAACCGCATCCAGAGTCTTGGCGGTCATTGAACCGATCTCGGTTTCGGACGCCTTACACCGAATCACTTTGCAGTCGTAACGAGCGGCGATTCTTTCGATGACGGAACTGGAGTTGACCGGGATCACAATCGACTTGCCAGGCTTGTCGCGCAAAATGATATCGGCGACCACCGCCAGCAAGAGTTCGCCGCGGATAATCTGTCCGGTTTCATCAACCAGCGTAATCTGTTCGCCGTTGCGCCCGACCTGGACTCCCAGATCGGCGTTGAGAGCCCGCACCACATCGGCCAGTTGTTTGCGCATCAAAATGCGCTCTTCCTGACGCGGCGGGTTGCCTCTTATAGAAGCATTGAGCACAACGGTCTCGATACCCAGCTGTCCAAGCAGGTCCGGCAGAATAACGCCGGTTTCGGCCATCGCGTAGTCGATCACCACTTTCGGTGCCTGGGTGGTTTGCACGCCTTCACGGGTGGTGCGGGTGTAGTTGGAACCCGGCACCACGCAGAATGCCACCGCATCTTTTTCGAAGACCTGTCCCTTGACGTGATTGAGAAACTCAGCCATGTAATACTCGCGCACTCGGCTGGGATAGCTGATCACGCCGACGTCCGACGGCAAACAGCGGGGGAAGTCTTCTTTGAAATAGGTCGATTCGATCTTGCGTTCCATGGCCTTGGTGATAGCCACACCTTCGCTGTCGTAGAACTCGATCCTCATCTTGCCGATCTCGCGTTGAGAAACCCGGCAGTGAATCAGTCCGGAGGCGCGCTGCGTCTTCACGTAATAGCGCGAGATGGGCAACGGCATGGCTTCCAGGTTCTGCACCTCGACACCCACGGACATCAAGCCAGAAACGATCGCCCGGCTGACCATGCGGCTGACGCCCCAGTAATCGCGGCTGACCAGGATCGGACCGCTCTTCACCGTGGCACCATAGGCGGCGGCAAGCTTGACGGCGAACTCGGGTGTGATCTCGACGTTTGCCAGTCCCAGTACGCCGTTGGCACCAAACAGGTTGCGCGGCGCTTTTGTGCCCCAGATAACCGACATGGTGACGCGAGCGCCGGCATCGATTACTTTATCCGGCCAGATGCGCACATCGGGCAGAACCTGCGCTTCTTGACCGATCGAGGAAGTCGCCCCGATCACAGCCCCTTCCAGGATTTCCGCCGAGCGATGGATGGTGGCATTGTTGCAGACGATGCAGGCGCGCAACGCCGCTTCAGAGCCGACATAGCAGTTGTTCCAGATTACCGGATGCTTGAGAGACGCCTTCTCCTGAACCACCACGTTATCACCGAGGACGGTGTGCGGTTCGATGACGGCGTCTTTGCCGATGCGACAGTTACGTCCAATCAAAACCGGCGGCTGCAGCCGCACGCTGGAGTCGATCTGAGAGCCTTCACCCACCCAGATGGACGGTTCGATTTGCGGCATGTCCAGGTCGAGGTCGACTTTGCCGTCCAGAATATCGATGTGCGCCTGCCGGTAAACCGCCAGGTTACCGACGTCGCACCAGTAACCATCAGCGACGTATCCGTACATCGGCTCGTTGCGCAGCAAGAGCAGCGGGAACAGGTCGTTGGAGAAATCCTGCTCGCGTCCCATAATCACATAGAGCATCACTTCCGGGTCGAGAATGTAGATGCCGGTGTTGACCGTGTCTGAAAAGATTTCAGAGGCGCCCGGCTTTTCGACGAAACGCTGAATGCGTCCGTCGTTGTCGGTAATGACGACGCCGTACTCGAGCGGGTTCTCTACCCTCTTTAAGACGAGAGTTGCTTTCGATTTTTTCTCTTTGTGAAACTTGACGGCTTTCGTCAGATCGATGTCCGTCAGTCCGTCGCCGGAGATGACGACAAACGTGTCGTCGAGAGCGTCTTGAATGGCTTTGACACAGCCGGCGGTGCCGAGCGGACGGCCTTCCTCCACCGAATAATTGATATTGCAACCCCACTGGCTGCCGTCGGTAAAATAATCTTTGATCGAGTCGGGTAAATAATGCAGCGTGAAAATGATGTCTTTCATATTGTGCTTCTTGAGCAGACGCACGATATGCTCGGCCATCGGTTTGCCGGCCACCGGCACCATCGGCTTCGGTAGATGGCTGGTCAGCGGGCGCAGGCGCGTTCCCGAACCGCCCGCCATAATTACTGCCTTCATTTCACCCCTCCCTTACGATTCGCGTTTTTTGGAACCGGACGCCGGCACCGCTGACGGTGCAGAGGCAGTTAGCGGAACCTTGGGCGTAGAGCTCACACCATCTTTGTCGACGGCTGCTGCTTCTTTCAAAACCTTCTCATAGACTTCCAGCGTGCGCTTGGAGATCACCTTCCAGTTGTAGATGTGTTTCACTTTGTCGTACGCTGTCTCCTGGAGCCCATGGGCGACTTGCGGATTACGCAAGACCTCGAGGATGCCCCAGGCAAGACTGTTCGCATCACCGGCATACGTGGTGATACCGGTCACGCCATGTTCGACGAAGTCGGTCAGTCCACCAGCATCAGAAGTAACTACCGGACGACGAGCCGCCATGCCTTCCAGCGCCACGATGCCGAAAGGCTCATAAAGGCTGGGAATAGTGACGACATCGGCCGCCTTGTACAACGTCAGAAGATCCTGGTCGGTCACGTAGCCGAGCCAGCTGACATTGTGCGCCACGCCGAGATCGTTGGCGATTCGTTTCAGATCATCCAGATAGTAGCCGGTGCCGACCATCAGGAAACGCGTGCCGGGCGCCTGCGGCAAAATACGCTGGGCCGCATGCAGCAATACCTGCACACCTTTTTCCAGCACCATGCGACCGACGAAAAGAACAATCTTCTCCGACTCGGAGGCAAATTGGCGACGCATGGACAGGGGATCGTAGTCGTTTTCGAACTTATCGGGGTCGATGCCGTTGGGCACAATTGCCATCTTGTTGGGCGGTGTGTTGAAGAGCCGCTGCAACTCGCCGAACATCGATTGACTGTTGACGATCACTTGCCAGGCTTCGTAGGTAAGGCGCCACTCCACCTGTGAGATAAACCGATTGAGGTCGTTATGCAAACCGTGCATGCGACCGGCTTCGGTGGCGTGGATGGTGGCAATCATCGGCAACCCCAGTCCCTTTTTCAGTGCCCACGCCGAGTCGCAAACCATCCAATCATGCGCATGAATCAGATCGAAAGGCGTCTTGAGATGCTGCTCCAGCGCATACGCGAGCAGCCCATAATTGAGTTTGTGCACCCATGACAAGAAATCCGGCGTCCAATCGGTCTGCGTTTTGACACGATGCACATGCACACCTTCATCAAGTTCGTGTTCAGGCGTGCCGGGGTGATCGGCTGTCACCACGTGCACTTCGACGCCAGGTAGTTTCACGAGTTGCTTCGACAACTCGGCGACTACACGAGCCAATCCACCGATGATTCGCGGCGGATATTCCCAGGACAACATGAGGATGCGCATCTTTTGATTCTCTGCCACCGTTATTACTCGCTGGATAGGGGTCGGGCCATCAGGGTCATAATTGCCCCTTTCGGGGTTGTCTCGCCCCGCAGGGCGGCCGCCACCTGTTCGGCGATCGGCATTTCTATGGACAGCTTGCTGGACAGTTCGCAAACTGCGTAAGTCGTCGTCACACCTTCAACGACAGCACCGGCTCGCGCTTGTGCTTCCTGGAAGGATACACCCTGAGCCATGTCAAAACCCAGGCTGTAGTTTCTTGACAGCGAACTATAACAGGTCGCCACCAGGTCACCCATCCCGGAAAGTCCCATGAGTGTTGTCGGGCGCGCCCCGAGTGAAACGGCAAGGCGCGTCATTTCAGCCAACCCACGAGTCAGGAGCGCCGCCTTGGCATTGTCTCCTAATTTCAGTCCGTTGACGGCACCGGCAGCAATCGCCACGACATTCTTCAATGCACCGCCCAGTTCCACCCCGACGACATCGTCGTTGGTGTAGACCCGAAATGTGGAAACCGAAAGCATTTGCTGAACCCGATGCGCGACGTTGCTGTTCTCACAAGAGACGACAGCAGCGCTCGGCATATTGAGCAGAACTTCTTTGGCCAGATTTGGACCAGACAACGAGCATCGCGGCAATTCGGGAAGAGTTTCTCTCAAAACTTCAGTCATGCGCTTGAAAGTGTGAAGCTCCAGTCCCTTAGCAGCACTGACCAGTACCGGACCCGCAGCTTCATCGACATGTCCGGCCAGTCGCCCCGCTACTTCACGCATAGCCTGAGCCGGACAGCAAAGGAGTATCACCGGGGCTCCACTGAGGGCTTCATCTAGATTTCCGGTGATTGCCAAGTTCTCAGGGAATTCGACCTTGAAGGGCTTTTCAAGCACTCGCGTCACGCGCAGCTTCTCAGCCTTGCCAGGCGTATGCGACCAGAGGCTTACAGTTTTGCCATTGCGGGCGAAAAGATTGGCCAGAGTGGCGCCCCAACTGCCAGCGCCGATAATGGCAATCTTCTCTTGTCCACCGCCCGCTTCGCTTTGCATGAATTCCCGAAAAATGGAGAATCACAATTTTACCGGCAAAAATTGCCAAATCGCGATACTGGCGGGCAATTGCGACGAACCTGTAAAGCAAAAACTGAATTGATATCAATTCAGTTTTCGAGGGCGGAGTACGTGGAAACCCCGATGTGCGAGGGGCATTTTTGCCTTACCTTTATTCCTAGCCCCCTCCAAAAGACACTTTCCCTGGTCTGAGGTGCAACAAGAATATGACGTTTCCAGGCGACGCTAACATTAGCGCCGGCGGCGAAAATCCGAGTGCTTATCAGCGCGAAGCTGATGCCGCCAGTCTCGCACTTAGCCGACATAGTCAGACTATCGGCTTTGGGTTAGCGAGATTCAAAGACGATCCAGCGCCGGTCGACACAACCACTTTAATTACCGCAGGAACAGCTTTTGTCGGTGGAGCCGCCATTACAGCAGCTGGGCAGTTTGGCGCGCAAAGACTTGGGGAAGCCATCATCAATCAAGCTGGTTCAGAACTGCTTTCCTGGGTGGGGGCCAATCCAACCAGGGCGACATTGCAATTCGCCGAACCGGTTCCCTTCCTGAAAGCAATCACTCCTAAGCCTGTGCTGATCGGCGGCACCATCGCCGCAGCGCTGGCCGTTGGCGCCTACGAAGGATATCAGTGGCTGAAGAAGTAATCGCAGAACCTTTTCCCTTTTCCTTTCCCTCTTTTCCGTCCACAGAGGAATCCATAATGACTTTCCCTGGAGAAACTACCGAACCGTCCCCTAAAGAAGATGTTTTGTCTGCTTTTCAGAACAGGCGCGGCGACGAAACACGCGACATACTAAGTCAGCACGCGATGGGACTGGCAAAACAAACAAGCGGTGGATCCGCACTCGGACTTGATACTGCCGTTGTCGCCGGCACCGGCTTTGTGGCTGGAAGCGCCGCCACCGCGCTTGGTGAATATGCACTCGGTCGGGCGGTTGAGCCGTTGTCCAAAGTCGGAGGCGCGATCGCTTTCGGATTATTGGGTCGCGGTGATGTCGCAGCCTCCATACTATATGCGCCACGCCTTCCCTGGTACAGCTTGCTGACACCGAAGCCGATTGTGATTGGTGGACTGGCTGTGGCCGCGATTGCCGGAATCAGCTACGAAGCACTGAAGAAGTAGTTACTTGTAGCTGTTCAACTAGTTGAGCAGCAGGCTTCTGATCGCTTCAGCACTGTCAGGATTGAACGCCTGAACAGCATTTGCATCCCTGGAAATCTCTTCATCGATTTGGGAGCGCGCGTAGCCCTGCTGCCGGCACGCTCTCGCTCTAGCCATCACCAGTTTCGCCACGCGCTTATCTTTGGCGCGCACGCACTCCTCGATCGCTTGCGCTGTCATGCCATCGAAAAACGAACGTTCTTCTTTACTCAACTTGGTGCCGCGAGCGACGATGAAATCTGCGAGTTCCCTGGACAAGGTCGGCAACGGCCTGGGGTTCCGAGTCTTCGCCAACAGTTCGTAGGCGTCGTGAAAGTACAGCATCTCGAGGTCCTCTGCCTTTTTCAGGCGCAAGCGCTCGCCATCCGCAAGAGCAGTCGCGCGGGCGCGATCGATATAGTCGTAGGCAGTCACATAATTTTCCTCAGCCTTCTTGACCAGGTCGCGGCGGCCTTTCGTCCCTTGCTGCAGCAACTGCGCTTGCCTGAACTGTATTCGCGCTCGACTCCATAACCGGTTACCGTCCAAGTAGGGATCCTGTAATGGTTTTGCATAATCATCAGCTTCTTGGAGCGCAGCTTCTGCCTCGGCCAGTTTTCCTCTATCGACCAGATCATAGACTTTGGTAAGCAACAATTCCGCGTGTGCCCGCTGTGGCGCATCGTCTGTCTCTGAAGCACCAGGCGTTCGCTTTGATTTCTCATATAGAGTCGAGTAGGCTCCAACACCAAAGACCGCCACCACGCATAGTACCGCAAGCGGCAACAGATATTGACGTAGAGTAGACCCGCCGCGTGTGCCTCTCACGAACCGGAACCTCGAGTTGTCGGACGAACTCCCTTGCCCGTCCGGGACGTTTTGCAGTGGACGCGCATGCAAAACGTTGTCTAAATCCTCTTTCAAAGCATCGGCCGTCTGGTACCGCCTGAGCGGATCCTTTTCCAGACAGCACCACATTACCCGGTCGAGCGCCGTCGGCAGATTTGCCACTAAAGACGAAAGTGCCGGCGCCACAGCTTGTTGGTGCTGCATCGCGGTTTCGGCGACACTGTCGCCCCCAAAAGGCGGGCGCCCAACCAATGCTTCAAAAAGAGTGCAGCCCAGAGAATAGATGTCGCTGGACCCTGTCGGTACACCACCCGTTGCTTGTTCCGGACTCATATACAGAACGCTGCCGATGACGGCGGAAGTCTTGGTCAGTCCCTGCTCAGCGCTGAGAATTTTTGAGATGCCGAAGTCGACGATTTTGACGGTGACTGTTTCGTCCTTGCGTTCAATCACCAGATTGCCGGGCTTCAAATCTCGGTGAATGATCCCCTTCCTGTGCGCCTGACTCAGCCCGTCACAGATCTGCATAAACAGAGGTAGCGCCTCCCGCCAGGCAAGAGCACCATCGCGCTTGATTGTCTGCGCCAGGGTTTGTCCCTGCAGAAATTCCATCGCTATATAAGGAACGCCATCGGTTCCAGCTCCTACTGAGTAGACTGAAACAATGTTGGGATGATCGAGCGCACTGATCACCTGCGCTTCGCGACGGAACCGCGAGAGAGCATCGGTATGGGTGACGAGCGATGCCTTCAGCAGTTTCAATGCCACTGTTCGCTGCATCTCGCGATGAATGGCTTTGTAAACGGATCCCATGCCTCCTTCACCGAGAGGCGAGACAATTTCGAATCGGTCGTCGACAATACTGCCGGCAGAAATTTCAGCCATAGCGCTGCTGCGTCCTCACCAGGCTTCCGCCTTGAACAGCTTCAGTACGTCGGCTCTGCGCTGCGGACAGTATTTCTCCCAGAGAGCCAAAATCGTTTCCTTCTTCACGACCGCGTACTCTTTGTCGAATTCCTGAAGCTTGTAAAAGTGCATCAGCTGCCTGGTCCAGTTCAGCGCGGGCTCAGGTTGCTTTCTCAACAATCCGGCTTCAATTAGATACAAATACGCTTTCTGGCAGCGCTCAGATTCGCCATACTCCATAGGCATGTCCATCGCTTTTGATAACTGGATCATTTTCTCTGCCGCCGATTCTGCCTTGTCTCGCTGCTTGAGCATTTGCGCCGACTCCCTGAGAAACGTCAGGTTGTGGGATTCCTCGCCAAGCATCCGCTGCACTCGTTTCCGGGAGTGCGTGTCATGTCGCATACCAAACATCAAGCGAGCCTGATCGTACTCATTGATTGCCAGTTCCAGCGGCGACTGGCAATCAATGAGCAAATCGTGCTGCTCCTGCCCGACCGCCGAGTCTCTTGCCCGCGTGTAGGTCAAGGCGCCGCGCTTACCATCGATGCGCGCCTGCAGGTCCGGATCCATCTTGAGATACGGCTTGAGGCGATCAGCTTCAGCCATAACCTTTTCCATCTCGGCGAATTTCTCCTCATGGTGCAACGAGTCTTCCTGCGTCAGAAGTTGTTGCTCCCTGAGCAACAGTTCGTCTTTGCCGAAGTTGGCATAAGGATCTTCCGGGAGTTTGTCCGGCGCACGCGTGACACAAGTGACAACTGGCACCATCAGCGCCACCATGCAGAGCACCGTCAAAAGTACAATCGGCCAGCGTCCGAGTCTGGGATTCGAAGTGCGCGACGGAGCCGGCAGCCCGGTCTGCTTCTCTGGGATATGCCGGGGGCTATCGCCGCTCGCCACCTGCCGCAAATCAGCGCGCAACTCCGCCATCGATTGGTAGCGGTGGCGTTCGTCCTTCTCAAGACAACAGGCAAGCAAACGTTCTAGAGACTGAGGAATATTGGCCGCGGCATTCAGTTCATTGACGCGCGGCGGCACGCGATCGCGATGGCTGACAACCAGCTCCGCCAGTGAATCAGGATTGAACGGCGGACAACCCGCCAGCGTCTCGAACATCGTGCAGCCCAGTGAATAAATGTCGCTGCGCACATCGACGCTGCGCCCTTCGCACTGCCCCGGGCTCATATAAAAAACACTGCCGACCAGGGCTGTCGTTGCGGTCAACTGCTGTTCCGAGCCTAATACTTTGGCTATGCCGAAGTCCAGCACCTTCAGTTGCGGCTCGCCATCGCGCATCTCGATAATCAGATTGCTTGGCTTTATGTCACGATGAATGACTTGCAGCGCGTGTGCATGCTGGAGCGCGTCACAAAGCTGCATGAATAGCGGCAAAGCGGCTGTGTACGGCAAAGGTCCATCCTCGCGAATTATCGAAGAAAGACTGCGCCCGGAAAGCAATTCCATGGCGATATACGGACTGCCGCTTTCGGCCAATCCAATCGAATAGACGGATACGATGTTGGGATGCTGGAGAGAGCTCATAACCTGCGCTTCATTGCGAAAACGCGCCAGCTTCTCAGGCTCGCGATCTATCACCGCTTTCAAGACTTTCAGAGCGACGGTCCGATTCATCTCCTGATGCAGCGCTTCGTAGACGACGCCCATGCCGCCTTCGCCCAAACGCGAGACGATTTGAAAGCGATTGTCGATGACACTGCCGACGTCAAACTCACTCATCTTGTATATGTAGATACCCGCGCCGGACAGAGGGCTAAACAGCTCATCAGCGCTTATCTTTGCAAAATTTTGATAGGGGCGTGGCAATTTTTGACGACCGCCTGACGGCTGCGGCTTTATTACTTGATCGGAGAAAAGCAGATGGAAGACTTAATGGCACTGGCAACTTTGTCGCTCCTCCTGGGATCGGCGTTTTTGCTTTTGCGTTTGTGCGCAGAATTGTCGAATTGACATGCTCTCGAAATCGAGGAACTGAGGAAACTGTTATGGTTGCCATTCAGCTGGTGGCTGGTATCACAGCGTTGCTTTTGATCATTTATCTGTTCGTTGCTCTGCTGAAGCCGGAACTTTTCGCATGAATCTGCATTCCGGTCTGCAAATCGCAATTTATCTGGTTATCTTGCTCGGTCTCTCCGTGCCACTGGGACTTTACATGGCAAAGGTCTTCACCGACAGTAAGAAGACCTTTTTGCATCCAGTCATCGAGCCTCTGGAAAAACTCACATACAAAATATGTGGCATCGACCCCTCGGTTGAGATGAACTGGCAGACCTACGCGGTCGCGATGATGCTGTTTCAGGCACTGGGGCTTTTCGTCACATACGGGCTGCAACGTCTGCAAGGATATTTGCCGCTCAACCCGCAGCATCTCGGACCCGTTTCGGCTGATTCGTCATTCAACACGGCCATCAGTTTCGTCAGCAACACAAACTGGCAGGGTTACGGTGGCGAAACCACCATGTCTTATCTGACTCAAATGCTGTCTCTCAATGTGCAAAACTTTGTTTCGGCAGCGGCCGGCATTGCAGTTTTGATCGCCCTGATCAGGGCCTTCACCGTGCAAGACAAGTCGACAATCGGCAACTTCTGGGTTGATCTGGTGCGCAGTGCATACTACGTCCTTTTACCATTGTCGGTTGTCCTGGCTCTAATCTTGTCTTTTGAAGGAGCAGTGCAAACTTTTGACGCGTACACCGCATACACCCCGCTCGAGAAAGTTGGTGCCACGCAGACCGCCACTGCGTCCACGGCCGCAGCATTAGCGCAACGGGCCGCGGCGGCACCGGCGCCATTGATAGCTCTCGGTCCCGCCGCTTCTCAGATTGCAATTAAACAGTTGGGCACCAATGGCGGTGGCTTCTTCAACGTCAACTCTTCTCACCCATTCGAGAATCCAACACCGCTCACCAATTTAGCGGAGTCCATCTCGATTCTTGTTATCTCTGCCGCACTATGCTTCACCTTCGGAAAAATGGTAGGAGACACGAGACAGGGGATTGCCATGCTCGCCGCGATGAGCATTATCTGGATCTTTTGTTTGGCCGGTTGCCTGGTCAGCGAGTCGACGAGCTCGCCGCAACTGTCAGCTTTGAAAGTCGATGCCGCCATGACTGACGTCAACCCTGGTGGCAATATGGAGGGCAAAGAGACGCGCTTTGGCATAGCCAATTCCGCCATCTGGGCGGTTGCCACCACCGCCGCCTCAAATGGCTCAGTCAATTCCATGCATGACTCTTATAACCCGCTGGGCGGATTGTGTCCGATGTTTCTCATGCAACTGGGTGAGGTGATCTACGGGGGCGTAGGTTCTGGGCTATACGGCATGTTGATATTTGCCCTGATTGCCGTTTTCATTGCCGGATTGATGGTAGGACGAACTCCGGAGTATCTCGGCAAGAAGATCGAGTCTTTCGAAATTAAGATGTCGTCGCTGGTGATTCTGGTGCCACCATTCGTAGTGCTGGTAGGCACTGCCGTCGCGGTATCTTGCGACCCGGGCAAAGCAACGGTGTTCAACCCCGGGGCGCACGGCTTCAGTGAGGTTTTATATGCCTTCTCATCAGCCGGCAACAACAACGGCAGTGCCTTTGCCGGATTGGGTGCCAACACCCCCTTTTACAATTATGCGTTGGGCATCGCCATGTTCTGTGCCCGCTACTGGTTGGCGATCCCCGTCCTGGCAGTAGCCGGCTCGCTGTCTCGCAAGAAGCTGGTACCCGCCAGTCTCGGCACCATGCCCACTCACAACCTGCTGTTCGTCACTCTGCTGGTGAGCGTGGTGCTAATCGTCGGCGCTCTGACATTTGTGCCGGCGCTGGCCCTGGGTCCGGTCGTTGAGCACCTGAACATGATCGCCGCCGGAAAAACGGGGGTGGAGACAAAATGAGTTCCAACAAGAAAGCACGCCCTCTCTTTGATCTGCCTATAGTAAAACGGGCCTGTCTCGATGCGCTTCTCAAGCTCGATCCGCGGGTGCAGATTCGCAACCCGGTCATGTTTATTGTCGAACTGGGCAGTCTCTTCACGACGGTCCTCGGATGCCTGGCTCTCACAGGGACAGCAGATGCGCCGGCTTCGTTCATTTTCTCGATTTCCATCTGGCTCTGGTTCACGGTGCTTTTTGCCAATTTCTCCGAAGCAATGGCGGAAGGACGGGGCAAGGCTCAGGCGCAAGCGCTCAAGCAAGCTCGCAAAGATGTGACCACCAAAAAACTTGCCGAACCGCGATACGGTGCGGCGCAAGAGATGGTTTCCGGCAGCAGCCTGCGCAAGGGTGATGTCGTACTGGTTGAGGCCGGCGAGACCATACCTGGCGATGGAGAAGTCATCGAAGGTGTCGCCTCAGTTGATGAGAGCGCCATCACGGGCGAAAGCGCTCCCGTTATTCGCGAAAGCGGCGGCGACCGCAGCGCCGTCACGGGCGGTACCAGGGTGCTGTCTGATTGGCTGGTGATTCAGATTTCGGCCAATCCCGGCGAAACTTTTCTGGATCGCATGATTGGCATGGTGGAGGGCGCCAAGCGCCAGAAGACGCCGAATGAGATCGCGCTCAATATTCTGCTGGCGGCGATGACGCTGATCTTTCTATTTGTCACTGTCACGCTTCAACCCTATTCCGCTTATGCAGTCGTCCTCAACAAACAGGGCGCAGTGGTCAGTGTCACCGTTTTGATCGCACTGCTCGTGTGCCTGATTCCCACAACCATCGGTGGTCTGCTCTCCGCCATCGGCATTGCCGGCATGGACAGACTGATCAAAGCAAACGTAATCGCCATGTCCGGTCGAGCTGTGGAAGCCGCGGGCGACGTTGATGTGCTGCTGCTCGATAAAACCGGCACGATCACTCTCGGCAACCGTCAGGCGACCGCCTTTATCCCAGCACCGGGAGTATCAGAGCGAGATCTCGCCGATGCAGCCCAACTCTCATCGCTTTCGGATGAAACTCCGGAAGGACGCAGCATCGTTGTTCTGGCTAAGGAACAGTTTCAAATTCGCGAACGAAACGTGCTTTCTCTCGGAGCTACGTTTGTGCCTTTCTCCGCCCAAACACGCATGAGCGGCGTCGATATGAATGGCAGAAAAATTCGCAAAGGCTCCTGCGACGCCATTGAGAAGTTTATCACTGAAAGCGGTGCCGCTCTTCCTGCGGCAGTTTCCACAAGTGTCAGCGATATCGCGAAGAAGGGTGGCACGCCGCTGGTAGTGGCGGACGGAAAAACCGTTCTCGGTGTCATTCAGCTCAAAGATATCGTCAAGGGTGGCATCAAAGAACGCTTTGCCGAACTGCGCTCGATGGGCATCAAGACCGTAATGATCACCGGGGACAATCCATTGACGGCGGCAGCAATTGCGGCAGAAGCCGGCGTCGATGACTATCTGGCGCAGGCAACGCCTGAAGACAAGCTGAAGTTGATTCGCACTTCCCAGTCCGGCGGTCGGCTGGTGGCAATGACTGGCGACGGAACCAACGATGCGCCCGCACTGGCACAAGCCGATGTGGCCGTCGCCATGAATACAGGCACGCAGGCGGCTAAGGAAGCAGGCAATATGGTCGACCTCGATTCCAATCCCACCAAATTGATCGAGATAGTCGAGATAGGGAAACAACTCTTGATGACGCGCGGAGCTCTCACCACATTCAGTATCGCCAACGATGTCGCTAAGTATTTTGCAATTATTCCGGCGGCGTTCGCCACCACTTACCCGGTGCTCAATCAGCTCAACGTCATGCATCTGGCCAGCCCGCAGAGCGCCATCCTCTCGGCAGTCATCTTCAACGCCCTGGTAATTCTGGCCTTGTTGCCTCTGGCTTTGCGCGGTGTGCGTTATCGCCCTGTCGGCGCCGCGGTTCTCCTGCGCGACAACATGCTGATCTACGGACTGGGAGGCTTGGTGGTCCCGTTTGTAGGCATCAAATTAGTCGATCTAATTCTCGAGGCATTGCACTGGGTATGAACATCAGCGAACTACTGCGTCAATGCTGCCTTTTGTTTGTCGTCCTCTCAATTATCACGGGTATTGTCTATCCACTGGCAATCACCGGCATCGCCCAGGTATTGTGGCCGGCTAAAGCTAACGGGTCGCTGGTGCGCGTGAACGGCAACGTAGTCGGGTCCGCCCTGCTCGGTCAGGAGTTCACCAGCAGCCGGTATTTCTGGGGGCGGCCCTCAGCGACTTCGCCTGCTTACAACGCCGCAGCCTCTTCCGGATCTAACCTGGGTCCTTTGAACCCGGCACTGAGCAAAAACGCTAAGGACCGCCTCGCCGCGTTGTCCGCTGCGGACGCGGGAATGGAGACTCAACTGCCGCCGGTCGATCTGGTGACATCATCGGGCAGCGGGCTGGATCCCCACATCAGTATAGCGGCTGCCCGATATCAGGCAGCCCGTGTTGCGCGCGAACGCCACCTGACGGCCGAAGAAGTTAACAAGCTGATTGAGGCGGCGACAGAACCGATGCAATTGGGTGTGCTTGGCGAACCCCGAGTGAACGTCCTGCTATTGAATCTCTCATTGGATAAGTCAGCAAAATGAGCTAGTTTATGACCGTATGGATGACGCACGCAAAGATCCGGAAGCCTACCTTTCCCTGCTCCACGAGGAAAACGGCGATCACGCGCGCGGACGACTGAAACTGTTTTTCGGCTATGCAGCCGGCGTCGGCAAGACGTACACGATGCTGCAAGAAGCGAAACAATTGCAATCCGAAGGGCAGGACGTCGTGATCGGCTATGCCGAATCGCACGGACGCCCGGAGACTCTGGCGCTGCTGGAAGGACTCGAAATACTGCCTCTCAAGGATGTGGAGTATCGCGGCAACGTTCTCAAGGAATTTGATCTGGACGGCGCTCTGGCTCGCAGACCCCAGTTGATTCTGGTCGACGAACTTGCGCACACAAACGCACCGGGCAGTCGTCACGCCAAGCGCTGGCAAGACATTCAAGAACTGCTCGATGCAGGCATAGATGTTTACACGGCTTTGAACGTGCAGCATTTGGAAAGCCTGCACGACAAAGTGGCTCAAATTACGCGAGTGCAAGTGCGCGAGCGCATTCCAGATTCATTTCTGGAACGGGCAGACGAAATCGAGCTGGTCGATCTGCCCACCGACGACCTGCTGCAGCGCTTGCGAGAAGGCAAAGTCTACATAGGCGAACGGGCAGCCAGTGCCCTGGAGAACTTCTTCCAGAAAGGCAACTTGATTGCTTTGCGCGAAATGTCGATGCGCTTTGCCGCCGAGCAGGTCGACGCACAAATGAATCGCTACCGTGAAGTGCGCCGCATTAAAGCACCGTGGCCGGTATCGGATCGGATCGTCGTCTGCGTGAGCGCCAGCCCGCTGTCTATGAAACTGGTGCGCGCCGCCCGCCGCATGTCGACCGCTCTGCGGGCTCGCTGGCTGGTGGTTTCTGTGCAAAAAACGGGGCAACCAGCCGGTTCCGAGTCAGAGCGCGATCGCGTCAGCGAAACCTTGCGACTGGCTGAACAACTGGGTGCAGAAGTGATGCAAGTGACAGGCGAGAATGTCGCTGACGAAATCATCAAGTGCGCGCGTCAGTTCAATGCATCGAAATCATTGTTGGGAAACCGGCTACACCGCGGTGAAAGAAGCGCTCTTCGGCTCAACGTTCTGGACGAGATCGTGCGTCAAAGCGGTGCCATCGACGTCTACGTTGTCACTGGCGATGAAGGGTCACCGGCTCTCAGCCGCGCCGCTGGCAGACCAGTAGCCGCCCCTTGAGATATTTCGTCGCCATTCTTGTCGTTGCCGTTTGTACCTGTAATGCCTGCGCCAGTGCAGCCGTTCTTCGAACTAATCAACGTAGTTATGATGTACTTGTTAAGTACAGTTCTGGTGCCAGTGCGCTTTGTGCGCCGGACCGTCAATACTGGCATCGTGCTCAGCGTTGCGGCTTTCGACTTCTTCTTCCGTTCCGCCCCAACTGACCTTTGCGGTGTCCGACACCCAGTATCGGTCACCTTCGCGGTCATGCTGATGATCAACGTCGATCAGCACCTTGACCGCCCCGTGTGCGCCAGCAGGCGAAGATGCCAGCCTGCGAGAAAGACGCTGGCCGCTCTCTATTCGATGAGTCGGGAATTGGCGTCGACAGAGGATGTAGATGGATTGCTGTCCATCAGGATGCGGCATGTTAGCACGAAGTATTCGACGGCAGCGTGAGCGCATTGTTGCCCGACGACCATCAGCGGCCAAGACCGTCAGACCGGCACAAAGGCAAAACAGGCGGCAGCAAATCTGGATCCGTTGCTCAGTGAGTGCAAACGAACCATCAGATGGCGGGGTTGGGAACCAACACTCTTCCCGGAGCGGAAGCACTCTATGTGCC
The DNA here is from genome assembly GCA_046328035.1 of Candidatus Obscuribacterales bacterium. Taxonomy (GTDB): domain Bacteria; phylum Cyanobacteriota; class Vampirovibrionia; order Obscuribacterales; family Obscuribacteraceae; genus JBGASG01. The sequence goes on from JAXLXI010000019.1 coordinate 109,630, forward strand.
GCTGCCGGGAACCAATCGGGACATCGGCGTGTTGGCAATCAGACCCAATGAAACTCCAAAATTTGCCCGCCCCGAACAGATGCAGTTGCTGCAAACTTTTGCTCACCAACTTGCACAAGCTTGTGAACGAGCTTATCTCTCGCAAGAAAACGAGCAGTCGCGAATTCAGATCAAAGAAGAGCAACTGCGGAGCACTTTGCTCAGTTCAGTTTCTCATGACCTGCGCACGCCGCTCGCCACCATCGCCGGGGCGGCAAGCAGCATCGTGGAAGCCCCCGCCAGTATCGACGTCGACAGCTGCAAGGTGAGAGCGGAAGAAATCTACAACGAATCCGTGCGCCTGAACAGGCTCGTCACTAACCTCCTGGACATGACCAAACTCGAGTCGGGAACCTTGCAGGTGAAAAAAGAGTGGTGTCCGGTCGACGAATTGATCGGCGCGGCATTGACTTCAGTCGATGATCGGCTTGGCGACCGCGACGTCAAGCCGAACGTGTCGGACGGGCTGCCTCTTTTGCCGGTGGATTCTGTGCTGGTGCAACAATTGCTCGTCAACTTGCTTGAGAACGCTATCAAATACACGCCTGACAATTCGCCGATTGATATTACCGCCACCAAACAAGACGATAATGTAGTGATCTCGGTAGGCGACCGCGGCGAAGGAATTACACCGGAGAACAAAGGAAAAGTGTTTCAAAAATTCTTTCGTGAGGGCAAGCAATCCGGTCCTGGTGCGGGACTGGGTCTGGCGATCGCCAGCGGCATTGCCGAAGCCCACGGAGGACGGCTCTGGGTCGAGGATAATACCGGTGGCGGTGCACTGTTCAAGTTTTCATTGCCCATAGACGCTCAGGCTCCTGCAGAGCCAAGCGAGGGCTAGCCGATGGTAGACTCCCCCAACGCCAACCCGGCCATTGTTCTGGTAATCGAAGATGAAGCCCCGATTCGGCGCTTCCTCAAGCTCACTCTTTCGGAGCATGGATTTACCTTTAAAGAGGCTTTGAGCGCTCAAGAAGGTTTGCAAAAGATTGCTTTTGACAAGCCTGACCTGGTCATACTCGACCTGGGACTGCCCGATATGGACGGACTGGAAGTAACCAAACAGATCCGCGAATGGTCACCGGTGCCCATCATTGTACTGTCAGCTCGCGGGGACGACAAAGACAAAGTGGCGGCATTAGACGCCGGCGCCGACGATTATTTGACCAAGCCGTTCAGTGTCGCCGAGTTGCTTGCCCGCCTGCGTGTAGCCATGCGACACGCAGTGAATGTGCCGGCCGCGAAAGGACAGTCAGTGGTCAACATCGGCCGGGCAAAAATCGATCTGGTAAAACGTCAGGTATTTGTCGACGGAGCGGAAACGCACCTCACCCCCATCGAGTACAAGCTCTTGGTCGTGTTAATCCAACACGCAGGCAAAGTCGTCACTCACAACCAGTTGCTGCGGGAGGTCTGGGGACAGGGGTATGCAGATGAGAGCCACTACGTGCGCGTTTATATGGCTCAGCTACGCCGAAAACTGGAAGCAGATTCGGCTCACCCACAACACATTCTTACCGAGCCCGGCGTCGGCTATCGGTTAAAGGTAGAACCGGACTGAGCTTGCTGGTCCGCTCGCGCCTGCGCAGAACAACATCGACTGCTGCATTCAGACCGCTGTGAATGATCACCAGGGACCGGCATAAGTGACCTTCAAGCGCATATCAAATTCATCTCAAGACTGATGGTCCTGATTCGCTTTTTAGCCAGCGCCGCCTGAATCACGGGACATGAATCACCGGGCCGCTGCGATCCGGCTCTTGCCCCCGCGTAAAATCTCGCGCGTCACTGGTGCGCGGACTTGAACAGTCGGACTTCCGCAGCCGCGTTTTTGTCAGCAAGAAGAGCCTCCACTTTCTTTGCTGCCAGCTCGACCTGAAAATCGATCTCTTTCAAAGAATAGCCTTGCGCGCGGCATGCCCTAACTCTGGCGCCGACTAAATGTATCGCCGCCTGTGTGTTTTTCGACCTTATGTACTCGCCCAATCCTGCCTCGAAAACAGTGTCAAAGAAGTCCTTATCATGCTTGGGGGCATTGCTGGCGGTTGCCGCAAATTCCATTAAGCGGTCGGACAGGACGGCCAGCTCTTCAGGGCTCCGGACCTCCTTAGCAAGTTGGTACTGGTCGCGGAAATTGTATAGCTGCAATGTCTCAATCTTCTTCAGCTGATATGAATTTAGCGCTTTTAGGTGTGCCAGCTCGAGATTAGTGGCGGCTGCGGCCAGGTGTGCTGAAGCTTGCTGCCGCAGATGTGTTTGTTCGGCGGTCGCATTTTGTAGCTGAGACTTCCGGATCGCAATGGAGCCACGGGCCCATTGTCTCCATCCATCAAAATAGTGATCCTGCAGTGGCTCCGCATAAACATCAG
>JAXLXI010000002.1:0-470552 GCA_046328035.1 Candidatus Obscuribacterales bacterium
CACCGCCAGTGGTATTGTGCTCCACAACGACCATGTGTTGCTGGTTTTTCACAAGCGCCTGCAGTCCTGGGTGCCGCCGGGCGGACACGTAGAAGCGCATGAGGTGCCGGAAGAAACCTGCGTGCGGGAGATTTTGGAAGAAACCGGCGTGGCGGTGGAGATTGTCAGCGTCGAACCCGCCACACAGGCAAGCACAGAGCCTGCCAGGAACGCCGACATCGAAGCATTTTTCCTCTTGCAGCCGGCTTACATCCAATGCGTCACCGCCCATGAAAAGGGGGGCGATTTCTACCATGTCGACCTGGCGTACGCATGCTTGCCGGCGGGTTATGAGAATCGGTCGGATTTGCCGCCTCTGCGCACCAACAAAGAAGTCGAAGATGTGCGCTGGGTGCCTTTATCTGCGCTTGACAAGCTCCCGTTAGCAAAAAATGTTTCAGAAGGTGTTAGCCTCACCCGGGAGGCTCTGCGCCGTGTCCTGGACGGGCGCAGGGGGGTGCTGACCGCGAAAGAAATTCCCACAAAGATATGACAAAAGTAGATGTGAAGCGCGGTTTTAGTACAAAACCTGGCATAAAGAAAATGGCGGAGGCTATCTCAAAGTAACCACATGCGAACACCGTTAGCGGAAAAACTGACCGGCGTCCGGGATTTCAAGAAAATCCTCGAAACGACCGTCAAAGAACTCGGCGAAACCTACTCCTGCGAAGTCAGCCAGATCGTGCTCAGCAATCCTCTGGATCGCAACAGCACTTCGATCTGCGAATATCGCAACGACCCGGATGCCGAACCAAGTGGTGCGCCGCATCACACGTTCCCGCTGCACCTGCAAGGCGGCGGACTGTGCATGGTTTCCTTGCAAAGAGCCAATCCACCGCTCTCCGCCGACGAAATCAACTACATCACGGTGACACTCAACGAGCTGTCCACCATCATTCGTCATGCTCAAATCAACGACATCGTCCAGCGAGACACTTTCCGCGAGACGTTTCTCGTAGAAATCAACAACTTCATGAACTATTCGCTGGGCATCGGCGATGCATTGTTCATGGTGGTGAATATTCTCGGCGAAGCGGTCAAATCAAGCCGCTGCCTCTTCATCTGCGTAGACGATTCGCAGTCCGATTGGAAGTGCTACGAATACTGGCAGCAAGGACGCGTCAAGTCCTCTCAGGACTACGGCTGGCCGACCACTGACTCCGCCATAGTGGCGCGCAGTCTGCTGGCTCGCACACCGGTCATCGTCTACGAAGGTGCGCAAAACAGCCATTTGACGCCGGTTCAGGAAGAACTGGCGCTGCTCGATGCTCGTTCGCTGTTGGCGGTGCCCCTGCGCTCCGACAACGCCACCCACGGCTGCGTTATTGTTCAGCAGTGCGATTCACGTCGCGCCTGGACTCGCCAGGAAGTTGATTTGATCCAGCGAGTCGCCGACACGGTCGCCGACGCCCTGGCAAAACTGCCGGAAGAGAAGAAGGCGCGCGAGCCGATCATGCGCCTGCACCAGCGCACGGTCAGCGAAGGAACCGACGGCGACAAGAAGGAAAGCATTCAGTCCGTGCGGCGTGCGCTCAAAGGCGCGCTGGGAGCGCAAGCTATCCCGACAGCTCAGAAGACGGGGCAGCACACCAAGCCGACACTGCCGCCAGCAGCGGCGATGCCGGCACCGGCAGCCCCGCCACCGCCTCCCCTCCTCCACGCCCACACCCGCCGCGCCCGCTGCTCAAACGCCCGCCCAGCAAGACTTTGCGCCCGCACAATCATCCGCAGCTCCGCCACCAGCCGCGACACCAGGTGCACCGGCACCAGGCGCCAGCTTCGAGGGCGAAACAGTCTCGCCCGACCAGGGATTGAACGCCTTGCTGGGAGCCGTGCGCGGACTGGGTTCTCCAGTGGATGCAGCGCCCGGACGCGCCGCCGATTTTCGATCTGGTACCGGGAGCTGACACCGCATCTGGTGCGGCGCCGGCAGCCGAACCGCCTACACCGATCGCCCAGACACCGCCAGCACCGGTAGCCCAGACACCGCCTGCACCGGCGCCTCAGGCCGAAACGCCTGCAGCTCAACCCGCGGCGGACGCGACACCAGCCGCCGAGACCGGTGGCAGCAAGTGGGGCGATTTAGATGCTATCGGCACACCGGCTCAGGGCGCAACGCCTGCCCCGGCGGCACCAGCAGCAGATTTGAAGAGCCAGCTCGACTCCATACCCACGCCCGGTGGCTCAGGCGGCGCCGAGGTACCAGCCGCACCGGCTGCGGCTGCCGGTGAGAGCAAGTGGGGCACCTTAGACGCCATCGGCACACCGGCCGCCGGCAACGGCACCGCCGGCGATACCGCTGCGCCGGCCGCTCCGGCAGCTCCCGTAGACGACGGCAAGTGGGGCAATCTCGACAACATTCCCACGCCGGCCTCAGCATCAGGCGGCGGACTCCTCGGCTCCATGCGCGGCGGCGCCAGAGCCGCCAAATCAGGTGGTCCGAGCGCATTAGCGGCATCGTTCCACAAAGACAAATCTCGCTTTCAACAGCCGGTGCAAGTCGTCGACGGACCCCCGATTCAGATCGACGATCAGCAAGCAAAACAAAAGATTGAGCAAGTGCTGTCCAGCGCCTCAGCCTCCAGCGCCACCAGCGACTACATCTTTTCAATCAAAGGCGTCGGCACTCGCGTCCTGGGCAGAATCGACGCCTGGGTTTCGCAGGTGGAAGCTAAAGACAAGTATGCGACCAGTCACGCGCTAGCTGTGGCTGAACTGGCCGTTGCCATGGCCAGCATGATGGGCTTGCCCGACACTGAGGTCGAAACGATTCGCCTGGCTGCCATCTGCCACGACATCGGCAAGATGGCGATCCCTGGAGCCGTGCTCCAGAAGCCGGAGGAAGAGCTTTCCGATCAAGAGCTGTTCATGCTCATGAAGCATTCTATTGACGGCATGGAGCTGGTCAAAGGCATGCCTGAATTGCAGCACCTCGCCGAAATCATCCTCTCGCACCACGAAGAGTTTGACGGCAACGGTTACCCACAGGGACTGAAAGGCGAAGAGATTCCGCTTGCCGCCCGCATCATCAATATATGTTCGACGTACCACTCGCTGGCATCGCCGCTGCGCAATCGCCCCGCCCTCTCGGCCCAGGAAGCCCAGCAGGCGCTGCGCGCTGCCGCCGGCAAAGCCTTCGACCCCAGCCTGGTCGAGTTGCTGCTCGCTGCCGCCAGTCAGGTTCGGGTCGGCGCTGCCAGCTAGCGGGAATCGTGTTGCACCACTCGTGGTGCCCAGATGGTTCCCCAGAAACGCCTCAAGCAAGAAGAGGCGACATCGGTGCCGCCTCTTCTAATTTCGTTAGAGCTGTCCGGTTGGTTGTCTAGGCGCCGATCAGATCGGCGACATCGATGCCGCGCAGGCTGAGGCTGATCTTGTGCTCTTTGGGAGCAAACTTCTTGATGATCGCCTTCACTTCCTGTCCGACCTGGACAATTTCTTCCGGTTTGACGTTCGGCTGTTCGGACATCTCGACCGTAGGCAGGAGTGCGTCCACGCCCGGGTAGATTTGGACGAAAGCGCCGAAACTCTGGATCTTGCGGACGGTACCGGTGAGAACTTGACCTTCCTGGAACTTGTCTTCGATTTCCTTCCAGGGGTCTGGCTGCATCTGCTTCAAGCTGAGGCTGATGTGACCTTTGTCGCGATCCACTTTAAGTACTTTGGTGGCGATGACTTGACCGACCTTAAGCACATCGGAAGGATGCGAAACACGTTCCCAGGAAATTTCGGAGATAGGCAGAAGTCCGTCCAGACCGCCCAGATCGATGAAGGCACCGAAATCGGCGATACGCACCACTTCGCCGGTAACTTGGTTGCCGGCTTCCAGGGTGTTGAGGATCTTCTCGCGTTGAACGGCTTTCTCTTCTTGCACAGCAAGACGCTGGCTGAGGATCAGCTTGTTGCGCTTGGTGTCGGTTTCCAGAATCTTCATCGGAATTTCCATGCCGATCAGTTCTTCCGGGGTGGTGCCTTTGACGCGCAACTGGCTGGCCGGAACGAATCCGCGCAAGCCATACACATCCACCACTACGCCACCTTTGACCACAGCAGAGATTTTGGCTCTGATGGTGTCGTCGTTTTTCTTTTGTTGCTCCAGTTGCACCCAGCCGCGGGCTTGGGCAACTCGCTTGAGAGACAGCGTCAACTGGCCATTTTCATTCTCTTCTCGGAGAATGTAGAACTCGAGGCGATCACCTACTTTGACGACTTCGTCGATGGAGTCGACCGGCATGTTAGAGATTTCTTTGACGGGCACGAAGCCTTCCGATTTACCTCCAACATCGACCAGCACGCCGTCGCGCTCGATGCGGACGACATCACCTGTGACGATGTCACCTTGTTCAAACTTGTAGTTGAACGACTCCTCCAAAAGTCGCTCGAACTCGCTTTTCGAATTCCCAACTGATTGTTCTGACACTGACGCGTGCTCTCCTTTATTCATTAGTTTTGCGGCCATGAGAAGGGTAGGAACCTCCGACAGGGATAACGGTTCGGGCGAACAACTCGCCCTGTAAGACCACGTGAGACAACCAGTGGTCCAACGGAAACCTTGTCAAATTCAAAAGCTCAGCCAGTAGAGGCTTAGGAGGCTCCTTACATTCTGACAAGTCGCCTCCAGTAGTTTAGCGCTATGGGGTGCATTCAAACAATACAGGTTGTCTCTAAATTAGATATTCCTTTTACAAACTTGAAAAGCTTGATCTGGTGAGGACTTCCGCAAACGGGCAAAAATCGAGATTTGATACAATTCGACGCCTCTTGATATCCATAAAGGTAGTTGATCTCTGCTTTTGCCCGTTTTTATATCGACTGCGCTCGCTATTCGATACAAAGGACAACCTGGCAAATACCTCATCTTATGATGGTTTTCATAAACAGAGGTGTGTTTTAACAGTCCTCTATAATGCGTGCGGAATGGGTGAGGGCTGGCTTGATCAGCCCATTGGGCACGGAAATCCGAAAGGTGCCCGCGACGAGCGTTCAGCGAGGACTGCGATGAGATTGCAAACGAAACTGGCTCTTACTCTGGTTGCCGGCAGCCTGCTGCTGGGCGGAGTTGGCACCGCATATGGTGCAGAAGACACGGTCATGAAGAAGCCGATCCCGGCTTCATCCTTTGAAATTCAAACCCCCGAACTGCAAAAAGCAGATGCCCGCATCGAAGATGCGAAAGGTCAACTGGATCTGGCCCGCAAGCAGCTGCGCGCCTCCCAGGCGCTGCTGAAGGCTGCCGAAGCGGATCTGCGGGCAGCCGAAAGCGATCGCAAGGCGATTGCCTTGAAGAATCAAGCACACCAGCTGGCAGAAGACGCCCAACTGCAAGTTCCCAACAAGACTCAGATGGCCGCCAAACCGCCTAAAGAAGTGACGACTGAAGCCGCTCCGGCAGCAGGCAGCGCTCCGGGAACTCCGTTGCCGGGAGCCGAAACGCGCCCAGCCGTCGATTTCAACGCCGAACCTATGCAGGCTGAGCCGGCGGCTGCGCCACAAGCAGACATTCCGCAACTTCGCTAAAAGTTCAAAAAAGTCCAAAAAATGAGGCGGCGAAAGCTGCCTCATTTTTATGCCTTCTCTTTGCAGCAGTCCCTCTGAGATCTCAACCGATATCGGTTGAGATCTAGTTACGATTGTCCGTTCTTCTCGGAAAGTAGAACATCGCAGGCTTTTTGCGCAGCCGCTTGTTCCGCAGCCTTTTTAGAACGTCCGCCGCCGTTGCCCAGAACCTGGTCGGCAACTGAAACATCAACACTGAAGTAGGGGTCGTGGGGCGGACCGGTGACATTGACTACTGAATACACTGGAATTCCCTGGGCTCGTGACTGCGTGATTTGCTGCAGCTGGGCTTTGTAGTTTTCTTTAACTGCATCTTTGGAGAGGTCAGCGGCATTTTTGCAGAAAAATTCGTTGATGAATTTACGCACGTGCGTAAATCCGGAGTCGAGGTAAAGCGCTCCCAGAGTCGCTTCCATCGCCCGCGCCCGAATGCTCGGCTTGGCGGTGGCACCGCGTCCGAAGCGGATGTAATCATCGAGATCGAGTTGTTTGGCAACCTGCTCGAGTGTTTTCCCTGACACCAGGACCGAGCGAATCTCAGTCAGGTTGCCCTCATCAAGGCTGGGAAAGTTTTCGTACAGATACTCGCTGACGACGAACTTGAAAACAGAGTCGCCAAAAAACTCCAGACGCTCGTAATTGTCGAAACCCGGATGATCGGATGAAAACGAGCTGTGCGTCAGCGATTGGTCGAGATAGTCAAGACGATTGCAGGAGACCCCCATCTTCTTGAGAAGCTTCTCGAGAAGCTCCTTGCGCTGTGGTGGCAAATGCTGGTGCTCGTTTCGGTGTTGTTCGCTGCCCATGCCTGGCGCATCTATCCCTGTGCAGACTGCCTTATTGTAAACCGTCGACTATGCTCGCGATTCAATTATGACCGTCTTATCTACATATAGGTAAGCAGCCTAGAGATGCTGCCTGAATGCTTGCTATGCTTATCCGTGCAGGCGTTTCGGCGTCAGAAGCCGACGGAAGTGAATATGTACGAACTCCAACTTCTTCAGATTGCCATCTTCGTTCTTGCCGGATTTGCATTGCCGGCAGTGGGGATGATCGGCATATCCTGGCTGCTCCAATCGAAATGGGTATTCGGCCACAACCGACCCAACCCGATCAAAGATCAGCCTTACGAGTGCGGTATGAAGCCTCTTCAAGAGGCGCATGTGCAGTTCGATATCAGGTACTACCTGTTCGCTCTGCTGTTCATCGTCTTCGACATCGAGATTGTCTTTCTCGTCCCGTGGGCCATCGCTGCCGCCACCCCGAAGATCAAGACGCTGGGTAATCTGGTGGCAGCCAACGAAATTGCAATCTTCATCGCCATCCTTGCTGTCGGGCTGACTTACGCCTGGAAGAAGGGTGCCCTGAAGTGGGAGTAAAAAAAGATGCCTGAGCCCGACACCACATCCGGTGGCACCTCTCAAATCGATATTCCGGAAGAGCTTCGGCAAACAGTTCAGCTGGGCAACCTGGACGCGATCATCGAGGGTCTCAACCATTATCTGGTCGATTACCCGATCAACTGGGCGCGTTCCAATTCCGTCTGGCCGCTGACTTTCGGTACATCCTGCTGCGCAATTGAAATGATGTCGGTGGGCATGTCGGCCTTCGATATTTCGCGCTTCGGCTCCGAAGTGTTCAGAGCGACGCCGCGCCAAGCCGACTTGATTATCACCGCCGGCACCATCGTTCGCAAAATGGCTCCTGCGTTGATTACTCTCTACGAACAACTGCCGGAGCCTAAGTACGTGATCGCCATGGGTGCCTGCACCATCACCGGTGGCATGTTCAACGACTCGTACTCGGTCGTTCAAGGTGTCGACCGGATTATTCCTGTCGATGTTTATCTGCCCGGATGCCCGCCTCGTCCGGAGGGCATCCTCGATGCTCTGCTCAAACTTCAGCAGAAGATTCGCACCGAGTCTTGGAAAGAACGCAAACGCAAAGCCTATCAACAGCAAGCCGTGCGGTATGTCGACTACGACACAGGCCGTCCGGTAGAGCGCCTGAAGGCAATCGTAGAAGAAGCACGGCTGACTGCGGACGAGCTGCGTCAAGCCGGCATCGAATAATTCGGGAAAGAAACAATGACTGAGCATACCCCTGCTAAACCTGCCGAAGAACCGAAGGAACTGCCGCCCGGACCTTATGGCACGTTTCTAAAGGAGCATGGCATCGCCAGCACGCGGCTGGCCGATCACCTCGGCGTCAGCGGCAACGTCGAGTGCATCGAGATCGATAAGACCGACCTGGAAGCAGCCGTCAAGCGCCTGCGCAACAGTCAGGAGACCGACTTCAATTATTTAGTCTGTGTCGCCGGCGTCGATAGTGATACCACATACGATGCCGTCTACCACCTCTGGTCTTACAACCACAACAAGGAAGTCGTGCTGAAAGTGCGGTTACCGAAGAGTGATTTGACCGCAGACAAACTGCCTCACGTTGCCAGTTTGACGCCGTTTTGGCCCGCCGCCAACTGGCACGAACGCGAAACCTACGACCTGGTCGGAATCCGTTTCATCGGACACCCCTACATGCGGCGCATTCTCAACCCGTGGGATTGGGAAGGTTACCCGCTGCGCAAAGAGTACAAACAACCGATTGATGCGCTCAACGACAAAAACCCGCATAGCATGAGATAGGAAAATGGCGATCGAATTTGCCCCCGACACTGGATTAAAGACCGATGAGATGATCATCAACATGGGTCCGCAGCACCCGGCAACACACGGCGTGTTGCGATTGCTGCTTACCCTCGACGGCGAGATCGTCAAACACGCAGAATGCGTAGTCGGACACTTGCACCGCGCCCAAGAATGGCAGGGACAAAATCGCACCTGGTTCCAGTACCAGGCATTGATCGACCGCGTCGACTACCTGTCCGGCATGTTTACTTCATGGGCGATGGCGCGTTCCGCCGAAGTCCTGGACGGCACTCCGACACTACCGCTGCGCGCCGAATATCTGCGGGTCATGATGTCCGAGATGAATCGTCTTACTTCGCACCTGCTCTGGTTGGGCACCTACCTGATCGACCTGGGCGCCATGTTCGGATTTCCTTTCTATCCATTTCGCGAACGCGAGAAATTGCTCGAGATGCTGGAAGCCGTAGCCGGACAGCGGATGATGTTCAATTACATTCGCATCGGCGGCGTGCAATCCAACCCACCGCTGGGCTGGTTCGACAAAGCTAAGTGGTTCGTCGATGACTTCGAAGCTCGCGTCGATGAATACGAAGCCATCGTCACCGAAAACCCCATCTTTTTGAAGCGCACGCAAGGCGTCGGCATTCTTCCCAAACAACTGGCTATGGACTGGGGTGTCACAGGACCTACCATTCGAGCCTCCGGCGTCAATCTCGACCTGCGCAAAACCAAGCCGTATTCGGTGTACGACAGACTCGATTTCGAAGTGCCGGTCATGGAAGGTGATGGCGACACCTGGGCTCGCTACATTTGCCGCATTCGCGAGATGCGTGAAAGCAATAAGATCATTCGTCAGTGCCTGGAGCAAATTCCTGGCGGGACTACAGAAGAACTGCGCAAGAAGCGCGAGGCTTGCAACAGCTGCGGCAAAGACGCTTGCGAAAACTGCGGCGGCGACCTGCGCATCATGATCAAGAAACAGATCGCCGGTCTGCGGGTTAAAGCCGGTGAGGCTTTCGCGGCAGTGGAATCGCCACGCGGAACGCTCGGTTGCTACGTGATCTCCAACGGCAGCGATCGCGCCGTGCGTTTCAAATGGCGCAATCCTTCATTTTGCAATCTCTCGATTCTGCCCGAGCTGTTAGTCGGACGCCCGATCGCAGACATCATGGCCATCTTTGGTTCTATCGACGTAATCATCCCCGACGTGGACAGGTAACATGACAAGCTCCATAGCCAGAAACCCCTTCTTGCCAGCCGACACCGGCCCGGCCAACTGGTGGGAAGTCTACAAATTCGCCAGACTGGTCTTGCTCTGGATGAGCTTCATTTTTATACCTGTGTGGGGCGCCGCCTGGCTGGTCGGCATCGTATTGCCGTACTTGATCGAAGGCATCACCGGTATCCCAGCCGACGTGCGGATGAATACCGCCAACGTTCTGAGAGCTTTGACGCCGTTAGTGGCAGTGATGGTCTTCATTCCGATCAATGCCATGTTCATGGTGCTGCAGGAGCGACGCGCGCTGGCTTTGTTCACCGTCCGCAAGGGACCAAACCGGGTTGGATTGTTCGGTTTCAACATGGATGGCATGTTCCAGACCGCAGCCGACGCAGTCAAGCTGTTGCTCAAAGAAAGCATCACCCCCCGTGGTGCCGACAGTTTGATGTTCACGCTGGCTCCGATTATCTTCTTCGCACCGTCGGTGTTCGGCGCCATTCCTCTGCTCGCCCCAGTCACCGGTAACCATCCCCTTTTCCAGATGGTCAACCTGCCCACTGGTATCTTTTTTGTTCTCGCCATGTCTTCTATTCCAGTCATCGGCATTGTCATGGGAGGCTGGGCCAGTAACAACAAATACTCGCTGGTCGGGGGCTTGCGATCGGCAGCTCAGGCGATCAGTTATGAAATCCCCCTGGTCCTCTCTCTGGTGGTTGTCTGCATGGTGGCAGGCACACTCGATGTGGTGCAAATAGCTCAAGGACAACAAGGTCTGCCTGCCTCTCCTGGTGGCTTCTGGCACTGGAATATCATCGGCGGAGAAGCCTTCCTGAAGGGCATGCAGAGCGGCAACCCGGGTCACATCGCCGCAGCCCTCGGGCTGGCGGTTTCGATGGTGATTCTGTTCTTTATCTATCTCACCGGCGCCTGCGCTGAAATCAACCGCATTCCATTTGATCTGCCCGAAGCAGAAAGCGAACTGGTCAGCGGCTACAACACCGAGTACGGTGGCATCAAATTCGCCATCTTCTTCCTGGCAGAATTCACAAACTTGTTCATCGTCTCGACCATTGCCACCGTGCTCTTTCTGGGCGGCGGCGCTCCGCTGTTTCCAGGTTTCTTAGATGCAGCGTTCTTCGACCACATACTTGGTGCTCTGAAATCATTCCCAACCCCAGAGACTACTTTCTTCGATCCAAAGACTTTCTCCGCACTTATTTGGGGCGTCTCAAAAGTCTATGTGCTGATCTTTACCGCCGTTCTGGTGCGTGGCACATTGCCTCGTTTCCGAATCGACCAGCTTCTGGACTTTGGCTGGAAGCGATTGATTCCTCTCACTCTCATTCTTTTGCTCGCTGTCTCGTATCTCAAGGAGCTCGTATAACATGCTCGGTGTCATTGGGCGTTCACTAGAAGGTTTAAAGCAGGTCGCGCGCGGTCTGTACACGGTCGGCAAACACACATTCAGAACGCCGATTACCAAGGAATATCCGGACCAGATGCCGAAGCTGGCAGCGGCGTTTCGCGGGCGCCTGGCGCTCACAGTCAATCCCAAGACCGGTGAACACCTGTGCATCTCCTGCATGCAGTGCGAACGCGTTTGCCCCGACAAATGCATCGAGATTACATCGCACAAGAGTCCGGAAACCGGCAAACCTGAGTTGATCAACTTCAAAATCGATCACGGACTTTGCATGTTCTGCGGTCTATGCACCGAGGTTTGCCCGACCAGCTGCATCATCAACACCAATGACTTCGAGATGTCCGATTACACTCGTGAGTCACTGGTTTACGACTTGAAGAAACTGACGCTGACGCAAGAAGAGTCGGAATTCTATTTCGAGAAGAAAGAAATACCGCTGCCGAAACCGAAGCCGGCCAAACCGGCACCGGGAGCGGCTGCCGCCGCAGGCGCAGCAAAACCGGCGGCAGGAGCAGCAGCAGCTGGGGCACCGGCGGCAGGAGCAGCAGCTGCTGCAAAACCTGCTGCTGCCGCTAAGCCAGCAGCCGAGGGCGAAGCGAAATCAGCTGCGGAAGCGAAACCTGCTGCGGAAGCAAAACCCGCTGCGGAAGCAAAACCCGCTGCCGAAGCAAAACCAGCTGCGGAAGCAAAACCCGCTGCGGAAGCAAAAGCCGAAGATAAAGCGGAAGACAAAAAGGAAAAACCGGCTGCCGAAAAATCTGACGACAGCGAGAAAAAAGAGGGCTAAACAAAATGCCGGAAGGGCGCAGTTTAATTGCTGAAATGGCGCAATGGATCAGCGGAGGCAGCGAGATCTGGCTCTTCTACCTCTGCGCCGCGCTGGCTATCGGGTTTGCATACGGGGTGATTCTCGATCGTCGCATCATCCGATGCGGGTTTCTTCTGATTGGCGTGTTTGGCGCAATGTCGGGCATGTTCTTTCTGCTGGAAGCTCAATTCCTGGCGCTGGCGCAGATCATGATTTACGCAGTCGGCATCACACTTGTCGTCGTGATTGCTCTGATGCTCACCAACCCAAGACTGGAGCAGGACGTCACCCCTACAGTTCCGGCGATGCGATTGCCCGCCGTTGTTTCTTCGGTAGGCGTATTTTTCATGGTTTACATGGCTCTACGGTCAGAAATGTGGACACACGAAACGGAACAGGCGGCAGAAGCCAGCGCCACATTGACCAATATCGGGCAGCAGTTGCTCACATATTATGCGCTGCCATTCGAATTTGCATCGGTGCTGCTTCTGGTGGCACTGATCGGCGCCGTCATGCTGGCTAAAGCCGAGCCTGCGCAACCGGAGCAAATGGAAGATTGGATCGAGCCTGCCGATGCAGAGGGGAAAGAACAACATGCAGTCCAAGTCTGAGAAGCTGACAACATCCGATCTGATGACGGTGTTCTACGTGGCAATCGTAGGTATTCTGGCTGCCCTTTTCCTCCACGGCGACGTCGGCAACTGGCTCAATCAGATTCACGTCGGCGCTGAAAACGCCGATTTCGTAATCTCGATTGTGATTCTCGGATTGTCGGCAATATTTCTATTGATGGGCGCCAACCCGGGAGTTTTGCTGGTATTCGGCACGGTAGCCGGTTTCTTCATATTGACCTTCCGCCAGGATGCGTTGATTCGATACATGACTTTGTCGGGAATTTTGTTCTCGCTCGGCGTCTACGGCATGGTGACGTCGCGCAATGCGGTTCGCGTTTTGATGTGCATCGAATTGATGCTGAACGCTGTGAACTTGAACCTGATTGCGCTGTCCAAATTTATCGATCCGGTCATGGTCAAAGGACAGATCTTCGCCATCTTCATCCTCACAGTCGCTGCCGCCGAAGCGGCAGTAGGACTGGCAATCGTGTTGGCTATTTACAGAAATACGGCCAGCGTCGACATGGAAAAGTTCAACCTGTTGAAGTGGTAACGAGCCTTAGATAATCCCAAGGGGCTATCAGGCAATTTCGTATAAAGTTGGCATTGGCATCTAGTGATGGCCGGTACTCCGTTGCGAACCGCTCCGAAAGCTAAGGTTTCCGTTTGCTTGCCTGTCTTCGATGGCGAGCAATTTTTGGCATCCGCCATCGAAAGCGTGCTCGGGCAGACATTCGCAGACCTAGAGCTCTTGATATCGGATGACGACTCTAGCGATGGTTCCTGGGATGTCATTCAGCACTACGCCGCACAAGATGACCGGGTAAAGCCAGCTCGAGCGCTCCGCCGTCAGGGACTGTTTGCCAACTACAACAGATGTCTGGAACGAGCACAGGGCATTTACACCAAGTTCTTCGCCCAGGACGACGTGCTGCATCCCGAGCACCTGGCTCGCTGCGTTGATGTACTGAATCGCCATTCAGATGTGGTGCTGGTATCAACACGCCGCCAATGGATCAACGAGCACGACGTAGACATTTCGGACAGCGTTGGGACCCCGGACAGCCAGGAATTTTTACCGGCGGCCACTCCTATAAGAAGTGCGTTGGTGCTCGAGAAGAGCCTGATGCCGGTCGTCAATTTCATAGGTGAGCCATCAACTGTGACCATTCGCACAGCCTGTCGCGATAGCGGGTTTGACACCAGTTTTCGCCAGCTTGGTGATCTCGAATACTGGTTGAGAGTTCTTGGACACGGCAACTACTACTTCATAGATCACATCCTCTGCAAGTTTCGGGTGCACTCGAGCAGTGAGACTCAACGCAACAATCGCACACTCTACTTCGCTCCCGACCTGCTTAAGATCGGTCAAAAATTTGCTGCGCATTTGCAGCAGCTGGGCTACTCACCAGAAGCCTTCAACGGTCAGTGTTTGCGGGCCATCGGTGCTCATTTGGAGCACCTTAACGGCACTGAACAAATTTCCATGGAAGATCTGCGCTGCTCCGACAAACTCTTAGCGCTTTCAAAAGACAGCAAGTCTGTCACTGAACTGCTTTCTGATTTCCTTTCCTTTAGAGAACTGGCTTGCTATGCTCTCCTCGAGCTGCAATCGCTAACCGGCCAACCGACACAAGCCGACCCGGGACGCGCGCCAGACGCTCAGGCTCAAGCGGAGGAGCAGACGCGTCAGCTGGTTGCCACTCTCGAGAGAACTGTCAAATCGCTGCTGGGTAGCAGCTCCTGGCGGTATACGCGCATTCTGCGAGAAATTAACCGCACCGCCGGCATATCCCACACCACGGGCTGTGTACGACTGCCGGACCGCAGCGTGCTGACCAATCGCGAGGAATATGTAGCCTACTTGCGTGATACTATTCGGCGCGTCGTCGGCAGCCTTTCCTGGAAACTCACATCTCCAATGCGCGCCGTGGGTATCGACCGCTCGTTGCCCCTGGGCGATGCCAATCTTGAGTCCAGTCCCTCTCACCGGTTATTCGATTGCGAATACTACCTTTCGGAGAATCCGTCTATTTCGCCGTCGCACAGCCAGGACCCACTTGTGCATTTCCTGCTGCATGGGGGACGCCAGGGTCTCGACCCGCATGTTCTTTTCGACAGCAAGTTTTACCGAAGTACATACAAAGACGTGTCCGACGCCAACGTGGTGCCGCTTCTGCATTACCTGCGCAATGGTGTGTGGGAGAACCGCAATCCGCATCCGCTGTTCGACTCCGAGTTTTATATGAGTCAAAATCCCGATGTCGGCAAGAGCGACTTCATTCCGTTACTGCACTATTTGCAGCACGGCGCCCCTGCGGGACTGGACCCGCACCAACTTTTCGACACCGCTTATTACATGAAGCAAAAGCCAGATCTGGTCCAATATGGTGGCAATCCACTGATTCATTACTTGCGTGTCGGAGCACAGTTGGGGTTCAATCCCAACCCGCTTTTCGACACGGCTTTTTATGCTCACCAGATGCCGGACTCCGAACGCCATCTCAACCCCCTCGTCCACTACGTCACCACGGGAGCCGCTCGCGGGCTGGATCCCGGACCAACATTCAACACGTCTTATTACCTGCTCACAAATCCGGACATAGCGCAGGCCGGACTAAATCCGCTGACACATTATTTGCAAATTGGTCAGTTTGAACCGCGCATCGGTCGCCGGTTCCAGACAATCAATCAAGCTGTGCAACTGCTTGAGCAACGGGTGCAGTTCAAGACCGCCCTTTCTAAGATTCGCGAACTAACCAGCAAGCCGTTCCAGCACCTGGTGGTCCTCGGTTCACTGACCAGAGGCGGTTCGGAGCGGTCCGCCTGCTCGCTGGTGACGGCTTTACAAGAGCAGTGCGGACGAGACAACGTCGTTATGCTGTTGACCGATCGCAACGAAGTCACCTGCCGAGACTGGCTGCCCGTCGGAACGCGCTTTATCAATTTCTTTGCGGTCGAGGAAAGCCTTACTGCCGATGAGCGGTCAGTTCTGCTTCTGGAGATCTTAAAGCGATGCCGTCCGAAAACTGCCATCGCTGTGATCTCGGCGATCTTCTGGACAACTCTCGATTGCCATCGTGAAATATGGCAAGCTGAGATCTCCTCCAAAGTGGCGTCCTACCTGGGCGGCTACGAAGGTTTCGTCCACGACAATCAATATGGTTTTCAGAGCGGTTTCATCGCCCGCTGCGTGAGCAGCGTGGATCTGTTTCTTCCAGACAATCAGCGGCTACGCGATGCGATGGTCGAGCGCTTCGCGCACATTCCAGATATCGAGAACCGCGTCCGCACTTGCTATTTCCCTCTCACTCGCGAACTTCATGCGCTGCTGTCGGACTCGCGCCCAGTCCCTGCAACTGTTGCGCCGCCCCAACCTGTCGTTCTGTGGGCGAGCCGCTTGCACAAACAGAAACAGCCTCACATTCTGTCTGCAATCGCCGAGCGCATGCCGGACATTCACTTTGAGGTGTGGGGCAACGAGAGTCCCGATCTGGATATAAGTTTCCTGCGCGGGCGCAGCAATATCTCGTTGATGGGCGAGTATAGAGACTTCTCGGCTCTGCCGGTAAACGACAAGGCGCTCTTTTTGCATACTTCTTCAGGCGACGGCATGCCGAATGTTCTGGTAGAAGCAGCCGCTTGCGGTTTGCCGATTGTCTCACCGAATGTCGGTGGTATTTCCGAATTGATCGATGAGGAAAGCGGCTGGTTGGTATCACCTTGCGACGATATCGACGCCTATGTAACCGCCATCCGCTACATCGTCAGTCACCCGCACGAGGCCAGGCAGCGAGGTCTGCAGGTTCAGGCCAAGGTAGCCAATCATTACTCGTGGTCGCATTTCGCCACACACTTACGAAATCTGATTGCCGAGACAACGTCTCAGTTTCCGGCAGTCGATCCACTTCTGATTTCATCCAGCACAGCCGCCGGAGCTCACTACTAGGAGTGTGGCGTGGCAATCGCCTGGCGCAAGAAGCCGCAGGCCCAGTCGTGGAGCCGGTTCCATCCAGTAACATGGCGCATAGACAACATGCGGCGGCGCTTTTCTTCAACGCCCATGGTTAACGCAGCCATAATGCCTTCGGCCACATCCTGAGCGTCCAGAGAATCGACAAGTACGGCGCCGCTCATCAGTTCGGCAGCCGAGCCTGCTTGTTTGCCCAGAACCAGAACGCCCTGTTCGTCGAGTCGGCAGGCCACGAACTCTTTGGCGATCAGGTTCAGACCATCGCGGATCGGGGTGACTGCAACCACGTCGGCGGCCTGATACCAGGCTGCCAGTTCAGCATGGGGGACCTGACCTTCAATCCAGATGATCGGTTGCCACATGTCGGCTTGGAAGCGCTGGTTAACTTCGTTGACGCGACTGATGACTTGTTGGCGGTACTCCTCAAAAGAGGCAGTTTTTGCCAACGCCGGCTGTGCCAGTTGCACGTAGTGGAAACGTCTGTGCCACTCAGGGTTGAGCTCGAGAAACTTCTCGAGAGCGTTGATCTTCTCCAGAACGCCTTTCGTGTAATCCAGGCGGTCCACACCCAGAACGATCTGCTGAGCGAGGCGATGTTTCACAATCAGAGCTTCTGATTCACCGCGCGAGCTTTTGGATAGACGCTGCCAGTAAGGGAAATCCAGCCCCAGGGGCATCGAGACGATGCGCGTGGTCAGCCCCTGTACGTGCACTTCGGCTTTTTCGGTGTCGATCACTGCATCGGGGAAGATGGCCTGGACTGTGGCGAGGAAATTATTCGCGTATTCCAGAGTGTGGAAACCGAGCAGCCGGTTGGAGAGTAGCGCCAGGACCAGTTCTTTTCCGACCGGCGAATCTGTGATGACTTCCGGTTGCGGCCAGGGCGCGTGCCAGAACTGCGAAACGATAATGCCGGCCTCGTGCGCCAAAAGCGGCGCGACCAGCGCGGTTTCGAAGTCGTGCAGCCAGATCAGGGTCGGGAAGCTGCGCGCCGAGATGGAAAGCGACTGATGGGCAAGCAGCTGAGACAGTTTGCGAAAGCTCATCCAAGCTTCGTGGTCAAAACGGGCACGCTCAGGCAGTCCATGCATGAGAGGCCAGAGATAATCGTAGAGAGCAGCCAGATGGCTGTCTTTGACGGCTTGCGGGATTTCGGGAGAAAAGAAACTGAAACCGGGCATCTGCTGGTCCGAAACATCCGGTACGCCGGAGCAGGCAATCCATTGCACTTTTGTGCCCAGCTGTCTGGTCAGCGGTCCAAGACTGGCAGAAACTCCACCTCCAACGCCGGGACCTCGGTAAGAAACGATTCGGAGCGCCGGTAAATGAATCTGTAGCGCGCCCAAATCCTCCTGTGTGAGAGGCGAGAGAAGTGGCGGTTGCTGAGTTGCTGCACGCATGGGGATTATTCCTGATATTTAGCCTGAAAACGTGTTTCCAGTGAGCCGGAAGGCTTCAATAAGCCCATTTCCGGCTGGTTTAAGGTTGCCTAGCCAATAGAATTTATACAGCTATTCAAAATAATCGAAAAACAGCAAGTAATCAAGTTGAATTCAGAATGGATTACAAATATATAAATCGCCTATCTGATGCATTGAGAACAGCTAGCCATGCGGGTTTCCGAGGGACTGAAGTCCGAAAGTGAAGCTAGCAAAAGGCTTCGGGTTTTGCCCGCCGGTGCCACCATATTTAGTATCAGAAAGAGTCCTTAGAGATTGGGGCAAGACGCCGCCGGCGGCGGGCTGCTGATGCCGTCCAACCAGTGTCCCAGCTTCTCTTTCTTGGTGAGGAGGTAACGCAGATTGTGGCTGTTGCAGGCTGGCGGCAAGCCGACGCGTCCGGAAACAGTCAAGCCGTAGCCTTCCAACCCGATGATCTTGCGTGGATTATTGGTGATGATCCGCACGGACGAAAGTCCCAGATCACAGAGGATCTGTGCGCCGGTTCCATAGTCGCGCAGATCAGGACGGAAACCGAGTGACTCGTTAGCCTGCACGGTGTCCTGTCCTTCGTCCTGAAGCATGTAGGCCTTCAATTTGTTCATTAGCCCGATGCCGCGCCCTTCCTGACGCAGATAGACGAGCACGCCGTAGTCTTCCTGGGCGATCATGGAAATTGCCGCTTCCAATTGCGGACCGCAGTCGCAACGCAAACTGGCGAACACATCGCCGGTCAAGCACTCGCTGTGGACGCGAATGAGAACATCAGACTTACCGGACACATCGCCTTTAACGATGGCGAGATGTTCGGATCCATCGAGCTTGTTGCTGTAGGCAAAAATCTTGAACTCGCCGTAAGCTGACGGCAGGACCGTTTCGGCTTCGCGAACGACAAACCGTTCGCTTTGCAGACGGTATGCAATCAGCTGCGCGATGTTGATCACTTTCAGTCCATGCTTGGCGGCAAACTGCATCAACTGCGGAACTCGCGCCATCGTGCCGTCGGCATTGATAATTTCGCAGATTACTCCGGCTGGTGTGAAACCTGCCAGGCGTGCCAGGTCTACGGCAGCCTCGGTGTGACCGGCGCGCTGCAGAACGCCGCCTGATTTAGCAATCAAAGGAGAGATGTGTCCGGGACGGCGCAAGTCGTCCGGCTTGCAGGAAGCATCGACGGCAACGCGAATTGTCGTAGCGCGGTCATAAGCGCTGATGCCGGTGGTCACACCAAATCTGGTATCAGCATCAACAGTGACGGTGAAGGCGGTGTTTTGTGACTCGGTGTTGCGCTCGACCATGTAAGGCAGATTCAACTGGTCTGCTTTTTCGGTGGTCAGCGCCAGGCACACCCAGCCTCTAGCTTCGGTGATCATGAAGTTGATCATGGCCGGAGTCACCAGCTCAGCGGCACAAATCAAGTCGCCTTCATTTTCGCGGCCTTCATCATCGGCAACGATTACGAACTTGCCGCGCCGCAGTTCATCAATAGCTTCTTCAATGGTGCTGAAGGTGATTGCTGTCGCTGTTGCAGAACTCTCTGCTTCAGTGGGGGCTGGGCTCTCGCAAGGAGTGGGAAAAATTACACCGGCATCGTCGAGATGGACGTGTTTGTTTGCCATGCTTGTTTGTTTCCTCAGCAGTCGCCCCAATCTTCAGGTTGTTAAGTGTAACTGTCCTCAGACGCAAACGACAGCGATAACCCGCCTTTGTTAATGTTTTGGCCGACGTGTGGCTGCAGCATACGAGCGACGAATTTGCCGATCAGATCTGCTTCGATATTGACCACGTCGCCCGCCTTGAGAGCGCCCAGCGTGGTTACTTCCAGCGTGTGCGGAATCAACGCGACTGCAAAGCGGAATTTGTCGACGGCTCCCTCTGCTGAGTTTTCTTTAAGATAAACCAGGGTGAGGCTGACACCGTCGATCGTGACACTGCCCTTTTCGATGAAAAACGGCGCCAGCTCCGCTGTGGATTCAAATTCCACTAAGTTGGAGAAACCTTCTTTCGTGATTGATGTCACCGTCGCCTGCGCGTCGACATGCCCCGAAACCAGATGTCCGCCCAGACGATCGCTAAGTCGCAAAGCGCGCTCCAGATTGACGCGATCGCCGACTTTGAGCAATCCCAGTTTGGTGCGCCGCAACGTTTCTTGCACAGCCTCCACTTCGAACCAGGTCGGTTGAAACGCAGTGATGGTCAAGCAGCAGCCCGAGGTGGAGATAGAATCTCCCACCTTCGCATCTTGCAAAATCAGCTTCGCGTCAATGCGCAGGCGGCATCCATCGGACGTGGTCTCGATGGCGCTGATTACACCAACTTCTTCAACGATTCCTGAAAACAAGACGTGCGCCCTCACTGCTTGATGGAGAGCACATTGTACATGGACCGGCGACCGGCTCGTGGACTACTGCGGCTGTTGTTGTTGCACTTGCGCAGACATGTCGACCATGTCGACCAGAATCGGCTCTTTATTGTCCCGGCGTT
This sequence comes from Candidatus Obscuribacterales bacterium, assembly GCA_046328035.1. Classification (GTDB taxonomy): domain Bacteria; phylum Cyanobacteriota; class Vampirovibrionia; order Obscuribacterales; family Obscuribacteraceae; genus JBGASG01. The sequence goes on from JAXLXI010000002.1 coordinate 20,201, forward strand.
GACCGATGTAATACTTGAGTGCAATCGGTTGGTCTTCGACGCCTTCGGCTGAGTGTTTGACCACGTGGCCACGGACATACATGGGCACCTGCCCGTTGGCTTCGGGTTGGTCCGCCATCTTGATCGACTCGATGAGAACCGCCGATACAGTCTTGGTTTCGGTGAGCATGCGAGTCTGCGCAATCGCTTCTTCCGGCGTCGGCGGCAAGAACTTGCACTTCTTCAACTTCTTAAGCAGGCTGGGACCCAGTTCTTGTTTCTCCAGCATGGTGACGGACTGCGGGAAAGTCAAATATGTGCAATCAAGCAGGTGATAAGTGACGATGCGCGCGAACCGGTCGAAGTTGACCTTTTGTTCGGCGGTCACGGCTTTCGACGGCATCATCTTAGGCAACATGAACAGGTTGAAAAGGACGCTGGCTGCCAGGGCGCCGTGCACACCATATTGGCGGACAAACTCTTCGGGATTGAATTTTCTGATTCGCCAGTACATCGTTGCTGTTCCTCACTGAGTCATTGGTACTCTACGCGACCGAGCTCCCACTGATTGTTCTTCTTATAGAAGTTCAGAGTAGCTCCACAGTCAACGACTTCGGACTGTCCCGGTCCGTCGCCGGTGGTAAGCGAAATTTGTTGCCTACCCTTTACCTTTACTATAGCGTCATTTGCCGTTTTTTGAACCACCGAAACATCGGTGATTTCAGCTTTTGATGCCCATTTCTGCGTCGCCGATTGCGACCAGTTCCAGGTAAAAACGTCATAGGCGTAGTCTTTTGCCACTTCCTGCAGGCGCATATTGGCGACAAACTGCAATCCGGCGTAGACCACAAGAAAGACGGCGCAAAAGCCAACAAACCATTTGCCCGGGCTGAAGATTTTATTGACGTCCATTGTCGCGGGTATCTTTCGGTCGGGTGTCTGTCAGTTCGCTATTGCTCGTGCTGCAAGCCCAGGTAATAAACCGCTTGCCGGCAAGCGTCCGTATGGCTGAGCTGCGGGTTTTTGGCTTTCACTTCACGAATCATCTCAGCCCGGCGCGGAATGTCTTTGATCGGTTCTGACGTGCAGATCCAGTAATCCATCGGGCTGGGCACCAGTCGAATGGTGCCGTGCACACCGCCGACGATCAAGAGGCACTGACTGTCGCGTCGTTTCTCTTCGTCTTTGGTGAAGTTTTCGATGTGCTGTACTTCGGCATCCGTCAGTCTGAGCGTTTCTTTCAAAAGGCGCAGATCGGAGGGATCCTGACGCAAGAGAATCTTCATGTGGGCGTTTTTGACGACCGAATCGGCAAGTTCAGCCTGCCGGAAAAAGTCTTTCAACTGCTGCGTAATGGTGACCAGCATCATACCGTAGTGGCGGGCGCGTCTCGAGAGATCGTCCAACAGGCGCGCCCCGGCTTTGAACCGCATCAGTGTCGCGGCTTCGTCGATGATGGCGGCAAATCTGATGCCGCGCGCCTTGCTCTCGGCTGCTTTGCGGCGAATAAATTCCGCCAGGATGAACACCGCCATCCGTTCTAGACGCGGGTCGTTAACTTCTCTGGTATCAAATACGATGAACAGTTTTTCGGTATCGACGTTGGTGTAGCCATCGACCAATCCGCCGAAGGCACCGGCGCGTGTAAACAACGAAAGACCTCTAGAGAATTGCTGCAGGCGGTCTCTCTGCAGCGGATCGATTTCGTCGGCGGCTGCCTGCGTGGTGACGCGAGCCAGATCCGACATGGTAGGCACGGTACCACGGAGAGTGGCATCCATATAAGCCACACGAATCAATCCATCGAGCAAAGATTTTTCTTCGACGTTCAATTCCTCGCGCCCTTCCGGAGCCAGCATGATGTCCAGCAGGGACAGCAGGTTACTGACTTTGTCCGCCGATGGCTCGCCGGGATTGTCTTCCGGTCCAAGATCGAACGGGTTGAGAATAAATCCCGAGTTGGGACCGAGGTCGACGTAAGCGCAATATTCAGGACCGAGAAGTTCGGTCAAGAAACGGTAGGCGCCAAATTTGTCGACCGTCTTATCAATCAGCACAAAGCGCGTGCCCAGTGGCAACAGGCGCAGAATCATCATCGACACGGCAAATGATTTACCGGCACCGGTCGTACCTACAACGAACATGTTGTTCGCGTCTTTGCCGGCCCCTCTGAAAAACGGGTTGAGCAACACCGGTTCACGCGATGCGATCGCAAAGCCGAACGGCACGCCATCAGGAGTTCCGCAACTGGCTGTGAAGAACGGCCAGAACGTACCCACTACCGGTGACATCACACGATGAACGATGGCCAGCTTGTCTACGCCCATCGGCAAGGTCGATTGCCAGGCATCAAACTGCAGCATCTGGGCTCGATCCAGGATGGCACCGCGGTTCTTGAACACGCGGCGGATTTCATCCATGTGCTGTGCAAGTTTTTCCGGCGTTTCACCGTGCGTCTTGATGTAGACACTGATGTCGAATGCTTTGTTTGACGAGCGAAGAAACTCTTGAATGGCTGCCGCTGCGCTTCTCGTAGATTCCAATCCTTCAAGGTCGGGAGTGGCGAGCTGTGTCGATGCCACCATACCCAAGCGATAGCGTGTGGTGAGTTTTTTGCGCACCGAGTCTTGATCGCACATGTGAATGTACATGGTCATCGTATACTCGACCGACAGCGTCAGCAGGTCGACGAGCCAGCCCATCCAGGTTTCGTGCGGGGTTTCCGCCATGTACTGGGTGCCCATGTACTTGCCGTCCAGCCAGACGTTTTCTTCGCCGACCTTCAAGGCTGACCGAGCCAGCACCGATGACTCTGATTGTCCCGGTCTGGTCGCCGGTGCCTCATCATCCATCTCGGAAAGTGTGGGGTTGAGGTTCGCGTAAATCAATTTGCGCACTTCGCGACGACTGAGCATCGCCGGCCGCAAGTTAGAACCGCGCAGTTGCTCAAAACAAGTCTTCACCAGACGATTGAGGGTTTCTACAAATTCCTCGTGCTTCTGGATGGAACGGCGCCCAGACCACGGCTGCGTCAAATTTTTAGTGTCGGGCGGGTTGTAGCTGACAACGATATAGAAATCGCGTTGCGGCACGAAGTGAACTTCCTGCACGCGACGGAACCATTTATCCGTGTAGTCTGCGTACCACTTCAAGTATTCGTTGTCGGTCTTCAGCAGCATGGTGTAACGCTGCAGGTATTCATCTACTGAAAGGTTGCGCGATGAAATGATGATCTGAATGTCCGAATCGCAGGAGTTTGCCAGCGAAGCAAACCCGCGGGCCAACATTTCACGCTCAGCCTCATCGAACAAAAGCGCATTTATGCCTTTGCAGCCGATAAACTTTCGCATGCTGCCGTCTGCGAGCACGACCAGTCCTTCATCGTCATCCTCTCCCGGGATGGAATGAATGAAGGTGACTTCTGCCCAGCTGGAGACTTCCCGCTTGTCTTTGGGTGGTCCACTTGATTCTTTGGTCTGCGGAGCGGGGCCGCCAAATGGCAGAAGTTCGCGGACCGGTCCAGGCAACTGAGACAGGAAATTATTCAGGAAACCCTTTTGCTGTGGCGCTTCCTGCTCATCATAGTCATCAAGCGCTTCGTCTTCATAAATCTCGCGCGGTTTCGGCCTCCTCGAGGCTGACGAGGAGGAAGATGATGTGCTCCGGCGAGCTGATGAGGGGCGTAATCCCGTCATGCTGCGCTCCGGACGCGTTTAATCGTCGTCTGCGCCGAGTTCCACATATCCTCTATCTTCCCGCTTTACCGCTTCCTCAATTGTTGGGTCAGGATAAATTGCGCCCTCCTCCGCGTGAGGCAGATAAACCAGCGGCATCAGCTTCAACTTGTACAGGAACGCGTTTTTCCACCAGGAGATGGGACGCATCTGAGTAGCGCTGATAAACACAATGGCGCCGCAAAAAATTGCCAGTCCGACCAGAAACCCTACAGGCAGGTTGCCCAACTTCCAGTCCTGCGGCACTTTTGTACCGATCAGGAAGGCAAGACCAAGAGCGACTGCCATCAAAATCCACTGGGGCACTGTATAGCCGCGGATTTTGAACGGCTCGTTCAGTTTGATCACTCGATGAACTAAGGACATCAGTTGGCTCCTACACGTTCGAAGTCGATCGGGTTTGTGTCTTGCTGTTCGGCCAGGCGGATTAGCTTGCGTGCCATAAAGGCGTACTGACTGGAAAGGCGCGGCACCATTTCTTTGAAGTAACTGATGCTGCCAGCGAAATCGCCCGCCCGGCGCAGGATTTCGCCTATCAAATATTGTACTTCCATGAGCTCCTGAGCAGGTATGGAATCGTCAAGCAATGATTTACGAAAGGCGTCCGCAGCCAGTTTTCGATATTCGCGGGACTGGGGAATCGCCCGTGCGTCGTCCGCACACCAGGCCGCATGCAGGTATAGCAGTGCCACGTTGAACCAGGGAGCGCCTTCCCGCTCGCCTTCGATGGCGGCTGCCCGGTACTGCAGATGAGCCGGCGAATTTTGTTGATTGGACTGAGGCGTTTCTTCGATGATTTGGAAGTTGGTTGCCCAATCGCTCCTTCCGCAGCTCGGGCAGGTGGCCACGATGTAGGGCTCAGTTCGTACGCTGGTCCCGTTGTTTGGACAGTGCCGCAACTCGCTGTTCCGGTAGCCGGTGTCAAAAATCACACCCATTTGACGCGTGTTGAACTTCACGCCACATTTGGCGCATTTGACCCCGATATCGATAATCTGATCCATCTAGTTAGCAGAATCCTGTGCTTTCATGGCACCGGGATGGGTGGATGGATGCGCAAACGCGCGTGCCAGCGCTGATGCGCTCCAAATCCTTCCATAAGGTTATAACGGTAAATTGCGCTGTCTGCAAGGGGGGTAAAGCCTGAAGCAGCGCCGTTTTAAGTTGGCTGCCAAGCGAATTGATTGAGAGTCCGCCTCCCCTCGATCTGAAACCCCAACCGATATCGGTTGGGGTTTCAGATGTGGTTGACCGACCGGGGGTCATAATTTCAGCGAAAAATCTCGCTTTTTCGTCAGACTTCCCAGTTCATGTTTTCGCCGAATTCTTGCAGATCATCCTGCTCGGCCTTTTTGTCATGGCTGCGACTCCGGTTGCGCAGAGAAGCCAGATGGACTTCACCGAATGGATCGTTGACGCTCTTGCGCGCCATGTCCGCTGAACCGGAAGTCCCCGGCCGTCCGCCTTGAACCGGCGTTCCCTTACCCAGCGCACGCGTGAATGCGCTACCTGAGCCCTGTCCGCCCGGTTGTCCGCGCATGGCATTGAGCGCGGCTCCCGATACCCGTCCGGCTTTGCCTGGCAAATTCATGGCCGGACCAGTGCGCATGGCGATGTGTTTTCCTCCGGCTGTCGGCGTATAGCGAGCTTGCGGCTGTCCGCCGGCTCCCGGCGAACCGGTCGTTCCGCCTCTCAGTGAAGCCGGTCCGGCGCCCGAGACGCTGGTATCGACCACCTGGTAGGAGTTGCGGGCCAGCTGCCGGCCCTGAATGTCCACCACTCGCTGTCCGGAAACACTCGGGTCGACGTAGCCCTGGCCGCCTGGGCCCTGCACATAGTGCACAGAGGTGCCTCCTTGATTGCCGCCGCCCGAGATCAACGACGACATGCCCAACGCCGCACCAGCTGCGGTGGCAGCCGCCGAGACTTCGCGAGCCAGATTGTTGACCTGCCCCGACTGATCGACGAACTGCTGGCTGCCGCCTGTGAGGTTTTGCTGGAAATTCTGCGCGACTGTATCGATCAGACCGGCCTGCTGCTGCTGAATCACGGACGGCTGGATATAACCGGCACTAATGGCATTGCCGGTTTCCGCAGCCCGCGCCTCCATCTGATTGCGCACTTCTTGTTGTAGTTGCGACCCGGCACTGGCAACGATGTCCTGTCCGGCCGCCTGCGATGAGGCGATAATCTGACTGCCGGCGGAGCCTTGCACCACCGAAGTATCGATGTTTGGCGCGGCATTAGCCGGCGGCACAATCGTCGACGAAGAGTCGATCGAGTTGAGCGCTCCACCTGTGTAGCTGGTGAATTGCATCGCGTTGTCGTTGTACGCCTGCCCCGTCGTCACATCATAAGAGTAGTTGGGATTGTAGACCGTACCACCGTCGATTGAACCGTAAGTGGTATCACCGTGGATGGTATCACCGTGATAGATATTGCCGGCTGCTCCGTAGGCGATACCGGCTGTGTCGACCCCGGAGCTGATGCTGCCCATCGAAGAAACGGCACCGGCTTGTCCGACAGCCATGACGTTAGCCGACGAAGCCGCATCAGATGCGATGCGCGAGAGCTGGGTCTGCACATCAGAATAGACCGCTTGTTGCTGTTGCTGCATAGCAGTTTGCACAGCTTGCTGAATATTCTGTTGCGTCTGATCGAAAACCGCCTGGGCGGCCGGATTATTTTGCAGAGCTTGCTGCATTTGCTGCTGCTGCATGAGCTGCTGCATCTGCTGCGCCTGTTGTTGCATCTGCGCGGCGACAGCGGCTTGCTGCTGCTGCACGTGTTGCTGCCAGGCTTGCTGCGCTTGCTGCTGGGCCTGCTGTTGCATTTGCGCGGCCACTCCCGGATCTTGGGAAGCCCCGGCAGCGTTTGGACCTTGCATTTGCTGATTGTATTGCTGCTGCATTTGCTGCGCCACTTGCAGGCTGTCTTGCGCCTGGCGAGCCAGTAGCTGTTGGATGTCTTGCTGTTGTTGCTGTTGTTGCTGCTGCAACGCTTGCTGCACCGCCTGCTGTTGACCGGGAGCGGTGCCGGCGAGCATTTGTTGCATGAGCTTATCTTGTTCAGCTTGTATTTGTTGCTGCGTCTGCGCTTGCTGCTGACCGAGAGCTTGCGCCATCGCTGTGCCCTGAACGTCCCGAGCCAGTTGCTCGGCTTGCGACGTGGAGGCGTTGATATTGCTGAACTCAGTGGCCATGCTGTTGTAATCGGTATCGCTGACATTCAGCTGATCGAAATCGATGATGTCGGCGCTGTTGGCCATGCGGGCATAATCCAGTGAGCCGTCACTGTTGGTGAACTGCGAGAACTGACCGGGATTGGAAGCCGCCAGGTTCATCAGCTGCTGATTCATGCTGTTGTACGAAGCATCCAGACCGCCAAGCGACGTGTTGAAGCTGGCGCTGAAATTATGACTCGCACTGGCATCGATTTGTGGTGCGTGCAGTTTGAGATCGTTCATGTGTTGCTGCGCGGCCTGCAATGCCAGCATGTGAACAGCTGCTTCCTTGGAGTTCATGCCGGGCGGCGTCAAGCCGTGTCCGTGTCCATGTCCGCCGGTGCCGGCACCGAACTGCGCATGCAGAGCGTGCATGGCATTCATGTGCTGATTGTGGAAGGCGGCATGAGAAGCGCTGGAGAACGCGTTATAACTGGCGCCGAAGGTTGACCCGCCGCCGGTGTAGCTGATACTGCTGGCACCGAGAATGCCGGCAGCCGCTGCCGCGACATCACTGTCTTGAGCACCGAAAAATCCGGCTGCACCGCTGCCGGCATCTAAGCCGTCAGACCCCAGACCGGCTATCGGAGGCGGCACAAAGCCGGCGCTGGCACCGCCGCCGCCACCACCGCCGTCGGCGGCCGAGAGCATGCTGAACGAACCGCCGCCGTGAGCACCACCGCCCACACCACCGCCTTCGGCTCCGGCTCCGGAGTAGCCGTAGCCGCCGCCGGAAACCAGACTGCCGCCCGGTCCATGTCCGAACGGACTGGCGTGCGACGGAGTGTGTCCAGCCGAGCTGGTACCGACTGTGGTGCCGCCTGTGGACGCAGATGTACCGGTGCCGATGCCCGGCGCATGAGACGCGGCTGCATGCCCGCTGCTCGGACCTGAGGACGCTGCAGTCGATCCTTTGCCGGCACCTTTGCTGGCCCCGACACCGGCGCCGGCGCTTTGACCCATTTTGCCCGCCTGACCGAGAGCCTGTCCGGCGGCAGCCTGTCCGGCTGCTTTCACCAGTCCGGCGAAGTCGAAGGCGTACTTGACGGCTGCATTAGATAAAAAGAGCAGCGCGGCAGTGATTACCGAACCAGTGTCATCCACTCCGCGGAAGCAAGCCATCAGCAGCACCACGGTGTTCCAGAAAAGAGACCAGAAGCAGAGGGTGACCACACCCTCCGTCCAACTGGGAAGAGCCTCGCGTAATTGCTTGGATGGCCAGACCCAGAGGGCGGCCACGACCGGTCCCACACACCAGAGGTAATAAAGGTAGGCCATCTGGAAGGCGCAAAGAATGTTCCAGGTTGCGGCCAGACCGGCGTTGGAGATGCCCATCATGGCGCGCTCGGAAGTGGACACGAAGGGAGCCGCTTCATTGGTGCGCTCGGGCGGAACGATACGGGTATTGGCGCACGGATCTTCCAGCATGTTGGACGTCGTCTGTCCTTCCATAACGGCTGCCGGAGTCTGGTTTTTCGGTCCTTTCGGATCGAGCTGGTCCCATTGTGTGGGCGGGCGGAAGATGCCGTTGTCGTTTTCGTGAGCCATGCGGATCGGGAAGGCCCGCACATGCAAGCAGAGTGCATCTTTATACATGTCCGAGTTGAAAATGCGCTTGTACTCACTGGCGATGGTGTAAGTGATCGAGTTGGCAACGTCGATACCGTAGTTGATCACCAGATAGGTAGCCGGAATCAAGAATATCGCCACTATCGAACGCAATATGCCTTCGAAGGGGCTGGACACATCTTGAATGACGGGCGTACCGGCCGAGACGATTGCTTTCACCTGAGCCAGCACCGCCCCTGGTAGCAGAATCAAAATCGCCATCGGAATAAAAAGCTGATCGCGAATCTTGTTCCAGCGATTGCCCTGATCAACTGTGAAGTTGTAGAGATAACTGGCGGTGAAGTCGATGGCGGAGGCCGCCTGGTTTCTTTCCAGGTTGGCAGCCGAGTCGGCGGTGTTCTGCATCTGCATGTTGCCCATGGAACCCATGGTCCACATGACGCGTTCAGGATCGAACATTTCAGACAGCATGATGTTCTGGTTGTAGCGATGGATCATTTGATATTGCGTGTCGGACACCGGGTAGCCCCAGGTCTTCAACATGTGATCGCCGATACCTTCGTCGCGTTTGGTGGCCAGCGGCGAGGTGGCTGTAGGAATTTCCACCGGCCATTTATAGACATCGTGCAGAGTGATCTGTCCCGGTCCCACTGACTTGCGGTCGACGACTTCGTCATGTCCCATCGGATGAACTTCTTTGGGCACGAATGGTGCGTTGTTGGGATCGGCGTACGTGTAGTCCTGGCGGATATTGGCCGGGTTGAAGTATGGGTGGCTGTTGTTGCGGTTGAGCAAATCGTTCTGCCCGCCGTTCTGCAGCGGCTGCGGATTGGCGGTGGCACCACCCTGGTTCTGTCCACCCGGGTTGGGAATGCGCGGTGGAGTTTGCGCGAGAGCCGGGTTCGTCGAACCGACGATACCAATGATCAAGGCGCCGACGGCGGCCAGTGACAGGTACGCCAGCGTCAGGCGCTTAGTCAGTTGCATTGGTTGCTTGCGGAGAATCATTTTTATTGCCTCGTACATTCAAGAGAGAGGGAAGAGAAGGGGAAACGAAATGCTATGAGTTTTCGTTTTTCTTTCCTCCGCCTCCTGCGTGAACGATGATGGTGTTCTGTTGTCCGCCGGCGAATCCGGGGAAGGCTTTGGTTGGAGATGATCGCGGCGCGGCCTGCGGCGGCTCGCCCTTATGCGACGACGGCGGCGGCGCCACTGCAGGCGCTACCATGGACGGGGAATTGCCCTGTCCTCCCGACGGCGGCACGACAGTATTGTTGACCAGCACATTCGACTGAGTGAGGTTGTTGCCGGCCGGCTGTGCCGCCGGCGGCGGGGCGGCCAGTTTGCCCAAATTGCCGATCGCTTCTCCCGAGGGGGAAGCACCGCTGTAAGCTGCCGATGCTTGTTCGAACATGGAGCCGGTGTTGGTCATTTGCTCGGACATCTGTTTCATTTGAGCATTGCCGCCGGCCATCTGCCCCATGCTCTGTCCCATCTGTTTGGCGCCTTGCGCACCTTGCTCGAGAACTTTGGCGGCTACTTCACCGGGTTTGAATTCAAACGGCTGGAATGGAACATACATGAGCAGTCCCATAAAGCAGGTAAACATCATCATTTCCCACTGCGTGTTCGGTGTGTACCAGCCCATTTCTTTGAGCCAGGCGATGCGCACGCACATGCAGGCGAGCACTACCATCCACCAGAATCTCCAGAGACCGAGAATGGTGATGGCATCCACCCACGTCGAGAAAACCCGGCGGAAAAGCCCTTGCTGACCATATCCTGAGGGCCAGGCAAACAGTGATGCGGCGATCGGCCCCATGAGCAGCAGGTAGCACATCATCACCAGTTGGAACCCGGTGAGCACTACCAGTGCCTGTCCCATGAAGAAGTTCATGACGTTATAGCCGAACTGCATCATGTTGGAGAGTTGTGTTTGTTTCTCAACTTCCGAGTCTTCTTCCGGCATTTCGTACTCTTTACCGTCCCAGTGAGGCTGCAAAGTCGGAATACCGTCGCCGCGAATTTCCATTTGTTCGGGGCGCTCGGACCACGGTCTATACGGATCCGGTTCCAGCACGTTCTGCGAGTTTTCGTGCGGAGCGTTGTAGGTCTGCTCGCGAGTGTACTTGAAGAGTTCTTCCGGGAACATCAACTCATTAGTGATGTAGCGCCGCACTTCATAGGTCATCGAGTTGCCGATGTCGATGATGTAACTGACATAAAGTTGTGTAGCCGGAATCAAAAACACGGCGATAATGGCGCGTAAAATTCCGGCGAAGGGGCTGACGGCATCTTCGTCTTTGGCTTCGCCCATCATGCCGAATTTGACCATGCCTTTCATTTGCGTCATGACGGCGCCCGGCAAAAGCAACAGAATGGCCATCGGAATGTACACCTGCTTGTACATTTGCTGAACCATATATATGGCTTGCGGAATGGTTTTGTGAGCGGGATTGCCGGTTACCGGATCAGCTGCATCTTCGTTGGCGACGTTGATCAAAGATTCTTCGATCGTTCTCACCGATGTTTCGAAAGTCTGTTCGGAAGCCTGCGCAGCGGATTCCGTCAGCTGTTGATGCTGGATGTCTTTGGATGCTTCCATCGTCCACATCCAGCGTTCCGGATCAAATGCCAGTTCTAGAAAACGCTGGTTGTCTTCTCTGTCGATGCCCTGAAACTGAGTATCGGAGATAGGTCCGACGCCGAACGTGGTCATCTCGTATTCCCACAATTCTTCGTCTCTTGCTTGCGCGATGTTACTTTTGTTGTCGTCGGACAGATAAGGTTGCAAGTAACAGGGTATATCGTAACTAGTCGGAGTCCTAACTGTTACTGGATGAGGAAATTTAGGCGAAAGCGAACTTGAACTCATGATCACCGAAGGTGTCGGAGGCATGAAAAAGCCTACGTTGCCACATGGTTTCATGAGCGGCCAATACTGAGGGCGGGTAGCCGCCTTCCTATCTCCATTCGTGGCTTTAGCCGCTTTTTGCATAAGCGTGGGGCCCGGGTCAATTTGTATTTGACCTGGAATCATGGTCCCATCGTCGGCCTGCGTTGGTTGGCCCAAATAAATAGTTTGCTTCGGATGTTCATTCATCGTCTCGCGTTTGGTCATCTCTTCGGCCAACTTCGCATACGGAAAGCGCAAGTGATAGCCTTCCTGGCGGTTGGTGTAGTTGTTATGGAAGAGGTTGCGCTGCTCGTTGCCGGCGATATCAATCGCCTGCACATCGGGACGCGGGCTTGGCGCTGGCGTTTGTGTCTGCGCTGATACCGGTGTCTGCGACATCGGCCACAGAAGCAAAGCCAACCCGGCGGCCGCCGCGAAGGACCTTAGTGTAGTAAATAGAGAGTTATTCATACCATCCCACCCGGTACTACTGACTGAAGCTAACGGTGCATCGTGATCGTGCGTCCCCCGTCGGAAAGTGACACTTTCAGTTTGTCGTTCCAGGGCCGGCCGAAAATTGTAATGGTGCCGGTAATTTCCTGATTTGGCTGTACGACGGTAGTATCAAATTCCGCTCTCACAGCCGCTTCCGCCAATTTGTGGTCGCCCTCGGCCACCGTCACCACGTCCGGGTCGAACTTGAATTGTTCATCGCCGTTGTTGCGTATAGCAACACGCAGTACCGATTTGCGAGGGGTGGTCTGAACCTCTTTCAATTGAAATGCAACGGAACCCGATGGTGCAGCCGCCGGTTTCTCAACCGGTTCTTCCACCACTTCAGCTTTGCCTTTGGGCGCATCGGCAGGACGCGCGGCTATCGCTTCTTGTGGGGCTTTGACGCCTTTGCCCTTCTTGTCTTTGTTCTTGTCGTCTTTGACTTTTTCGGGCTTGGCTTTGGCCACTTGTTGTTCTTCACCACCGGCGGTATCACCGTCCGCCGCCTGTTGTTTCTTGCCGCCCAAACCGATCATCCCGCCCATGTTGCCAAAGAACCCGCCTACCGAGCTCATGACTTTGGCTGTGCCGGATGCCTGTGGGGCTTCTTTCTGGGGCTCCGCTTGAGCTAGCGACTCAAGGCTGGGAGCCGTTCCCGATACGCGCTGAATAACAGAACGCGCGGCCGGGGCGCCGGATATTCCGGCCAGATCATTTTGCGCTGAGCGCAGGTCGTCTTTGGTCGAATCCGCTTCCTCTTGTGCTTTGGCTAAATCTGCCGCGGCTCTCTGTTTTTCCGAATTGGATTCGGCAACTGATACTTCCTGCTTGCGGGCGGCCACAGTTTGCTGGGCCAGAGAGTATTTGTTGAACGAGTAGAGGTAACGGAAGTAGGCGCTGGCGACTTCGGACTGTATCTTCTTCACAGCCGGTACAATCCGTTTGTCGGTGGCAGAGCCTTTGAACAGCATGTCGATCTGACGCTGGCCGATGGCGGCACTACCTTTGGTGCTTTCCGAAGGCAGCCCGACGTCGACCTTGGCCACGTCGGCAGCGATTTTTGCATCGCGGCAGGAAGGACCAGCGAGCCCGTTCACAGCCAGAGCGGCTTTGAACAAGATCTTCAGGTCATCGCGTTGTTTGAATCCGGAGCGCGCTTCCATGCCGGTGGGAGTAATCACCTGAATGTCCGCTTTTTTCGGTTTGTCTTCCGAGGCACCTTGTCCGGATCCGGCATCTTCCTGATTGCCGAACATGCTGCCCTGCTGGAACTTGGGCTGCTGCGGAGCAACCGGTTGCGCTCCCGGCGGGATGGCATAGGGATTGTAGGCGTACGGATTGTACTGGTAGTCAGCACCGGGTGGTGCCATGGCATACTGCGGCGGAGGGGCCGGTGCCATCGTCTGGGCCTGAGTAGACAGGGTGACGGCCGGCGGTGGAGGTATTAAGCCGGCCGACCCCCCGGAGCTTCCGTACCCGCCGTAGGACGCGACCTGCTGCGGTGGAGGGGATGCAGCTGGTTGCGATTGTCCAAACGGCCAGAACGGATTGGAGTTGTTCTGTGTACTGGTGGATTGATCCGGGCTGCCCGGCGTTCCGCTCGGGGAGCCGCTGGTGGCATTGGCTTCGGTCGTTCCCGGTATGGAGCCGGAAGTCGATGAAGTGATCAATCCTTGCGTATTCTGTCTCTTGTAGTCGCCGGAGATAGATCCGGTTTCGACTTTCGGCAGACCGCTCCAGCCGAAGAAACCATTGTTCGAACCTTGATCCTGGTTCGAAGCAATGGCTTGCTCTTGCGCCGCTTGCTGGCGCTGCAGTTCTTCCTGGCGGATCTGTTCAACCATAGCCGGGTCAGCCTTCGGGCGCAGCGAGCCGATCACGCTCATCTGCGGTTTCCCATTGGAGGCCGTGTTGCTGTTGTCCTCATTGCACGCAGTGAGGGCGACAATAGCGAACAACAGTGTGGCTGACCGTTTCAGCAAGGAGGTTATTTCCCTTTTCTGTTGAGCAGATAACCGTGAACGGCGGTTGATGTGCTGTTGCCGCCAGCTCCGGAGGCGCTGCCGGAAGGTCCGTAGTTGCCACCATAACTGGCGGCAGACGGTACATTGGCGACGCCGCTAGCCGATGGACGTCCCATGCCGTTCGGGCGTCCGGCACCGGCGCCGGCGACTGGCGTTGGTTTTGCCCAGGGCATGATTTTGCCGTGAATACCGGAAGAGAAACCACCGGGCAACGGTCCTTTAGGACCCATGCCGCGCGACGGAATATTGGTGCCCTGCGCGCCGAAGCCGCGAGCATTAGGAAGCGGAATCGGGTTGCCGGTCATCGGGCCGTCCGTGCGGTAAGGTCCGCCCGGCATGCTGCCTTGCATCGGCATGCCGCCTGACGGCATCGTGCCGCCGTCATCGCCGCCGTTGGCACCACCGCCGCCACCGCCGACTCCCCCGAATCCTTGCGGAGGCGGGGGCAGTTGAACTTGTTGCGGTCCTTGGGGCGCTTCGCGGAAGTCTTTGATAATCGGGCGATCATCAATGATCTGGAACTCGCGCGGCGCGTTATACCAGTGCACTTTTTCCTTGGCCTTCACGTTAGCTGTTTGCGCGTTGGCAGCTGAGGCGATGCACATAACACCGACCGTCAGGGATACTGCCACCAGGCTGATTTTGATTTTCATAAAACGAACTCCTTGCCCCTGCCTTTTAGAAACCAATGATGCCGCCGGTGCCTGTATTAAGGGCACGACGACCCATGCGGATACCCGAGCGGACGACACGCTTGCCGGCCCGTTTCAAGAAACGCTTGGTCCGGTTATTTTTGAACTGTCCTGACGTGTAGTCATCATCCGGGAGTGAAAGATCTTGTGTCGTAGCTTGCGTCACGACCATCGGAGTCGGTGCTTCCGGCGCGCCTGCTACATCCGCTTTGGGATCGAGCGCTGGCGCTTTGCCGAAGCCGCCGCCGCCACCACCGCCGCCGCCGCCAATCGGGCGTCCCTGCGGAGCCGCTGCGGTCGCACCTTTGCCGGTGGTGCTGACTGCAAACGTGTCGCCGCCGCCGGCGGGTCTGCCTGGCGAAGGAGCAGTCTTGCATTTGTAGTAACCGACACCGTTGCCGGAGCTCTCGCCGCCGCCGCCGCCACCGCCGCCGCCTTCGCTGGCGCCCCAGCCTGTGTCTTCTTCACCGCCACCGCCGCCGCCACCACCGCCGCCACCGCCTTTCGTCTTATAGGCGCCGGGAGCGACATGTTTGTAGTGCTGGTGCATGCTGGACGAGGGTTCGGCACCGCCGCCGCCACCGCCGCCACCACCACCGCCACCACTGGGTGATGCTTTAGATATGGCACCCCAGGTATCGCCTGGTTTGACGGGCAGATCTTGCTGTTCCGGCAGAGGCGGAAATCCGCCTGGCGGAACCGGCTCATCAGCTGCAATCGGTTCAAGCGAAATATCTACTCGCGGCACGACCACCGAGCCGCCCATCGGAACGGCGCCGGCGCTGTAACCGCCGCCGCCGCCACCACCGCCACCGCCACCGCCGCTCTGAGCCATCGGCATCGGGGCTGGATTTTTCTTCTTCACATAGACGCTACCGCCACCGCCGGTGTCGATATAACCACCGCTGCCATGACGAGTCAGACCTGTTGCTGCCGTGTACTGATTATCGCCAGGTTGCTTGATCCACTTTCCCATGTTCGTGGGCGGCAACTGAGCAGAAGCCGGTTGCACAACAAGACCGACTCCCAGAAATAAAACTGCGGCCACTAAAGGCGCATGCTTGGCTTTCACTCTCAACCCTCCAGTAGAGTTCGCCGCTAAGCTGGGCGTGATCAATATTCGACTGTCTAGTAAGGTATGCGGCGCTCGCAAAAAACGAGATGCTGCCCACGAGGGGCAACTTAACTATGCAGTCCGATCCTGCTTTCCTTAACCTCCGTTTGGGATTGCAGAATCCGGGCCCAGCTAGCGAAGGTGACTAATTTTTAATCGTTTTACCCCAATTGTCAATATCCGGGTTTTTGGGCACTTGCCACTTTGTATCCCAGCTAACAAATCCTATATACCCAGCCCAGGGCTCAACGAACGCAAAAGTAACAACCTGGGCCTGCCGAGAAGGCAAGAGGATTGAGTGTGCGAGGTAACCGATCGCGGGTTGCGAAGAGGACTTTGGTCAGTTGTTTAGTAAGTGGACCCAAAATAAGGCATAAATTCGACCCTGGCAAGCAATTCTTACGGACTCTAAAAAACCCGAACCGATATCGGTTCGGGTTTTGGATGTGGCGCTGCGAAAACTGAGCAGTTGGCGGTGCTAATCGGGGTTTAGCGAAACACTGGTAAAAAGCCGGTTTCATTTCCGCGAAAAAACAACATATTTATAGTCAAGGATTACCGTCAGACGTGGAACAAAGTCTGTGATGTTGTCCGAAATCGGGCACAGTGCAGAGTCCACCGCTCTACGCTGCGGGCAATTCGTGATAACAATGACTGTATGACGAGTTCTCGTCAGCCACAGCGCGCAATTGAGTCGACCACCATGAAAGCCATTTTTACTAGTTCGCTTCTCGCTCTTCTTGCTCTATCCGTGCTCTCCAACAGCTCCGATGCCGCTCCCAAGCGACGTTCCGGCGGTGGGGGCGGTGGTGGAGGAGGCGGCGGTGGCGTTTTCCTCAGCACGCCGGATCCACGCACGCCGCTCGAGCACAACAACCGCGGCGTCGAACTGGGCAGCAAGGGTCTCTGGCCGGATGCAATCCGCGAGCACGAAGCCGCGCTCATGGGCGACCCTAACAATAAAACCTTCCGCACCAACTTGTCTGCAGCTCAGCTTCGTTACGGCGACATGTTGATGAATAAAGGCGATCTTTATAACGCGATGAAACAGTATCGCGGCGCGCTGTACGTCGATCCAGGCAACAACCCCGCCGAAGACCACCTCGACGAATGCCTGAGGCGCGGCAAAAAAGACCCATACAGTATGGCTGTGCGTGTGCGCATCGCCGAAGATGCAGAAATTTCCGGCGACTATGAAACTGCCATTGTTGAGTATCGACGATGCGTCAAGATCTCAGACGACGGACCCACCCACGCCAAACTCGGCAAAGCCTTGATGAAAGCCAACAAGACCGTCGACGGTTTCGCCGAACTGAAAATAGCCGTTTCCAAAAACTGGGAGCCCAAAGACAAAATCGAACTGGCTGAGTGTCATATGCGTCTCGGCGACATTCTCAAAGAGTTCGCCTTTGTCGCTAAAAAGATGGGCAAAGGCTCGATCGGCATGCGGCGCTTGATGAACGCGGGCACCGAATACAGGCGAGCTGTGACAATCAACGATGCCAACGCCGACGCCAAGCGCAGCTTTGTGGAAGTAGCCAGGGAAGCGGTGGCTATCAAACCGTCTTTCGATAATTATCTGATGCTGGGTGGCGCTTATGTTTTGCTCGATGATTTCGAGCACGCCAAGATTGCCTACGAGCAGTGCTACAAGCTCGACCCACGCAACACCGCGTTGGCTCCCGCCCGAATCGCATTGCACCAGCGCGTGGCTCGCTCGGCGATGGCTTCGCCGGCGCTCGTCCAGGAGAGCATCGGCAAGGTCAAGAAGTTTCTCGATCAAGACCCTGCGAATGCCCGCTGGTGGTACATCCTCGGGCGACTGCAAGAACATCAAGCCAACAACGATGAGGCGATGAATTGCTACCGCAAGGCCAAAGAAATCAATCCTTATATTGATCCGGATTTGAAAATCGCCTTCGGCAGACTGGGAGCCGCCAACGAAGCCGGGGACATCCCGGACAACACCGGCAACAGCGGCAGCGGCGGCACTTCAACACCGACCGGCGGCGGCAGCACCGGCGCCAGTGCACCACCAGCGGTGGCAGCGGCACCACCGCCGCCTCGCAAACCGGCCAAAAACTACGCGGCTATGGAAAAAGCCATGTCCGGCGGCGACATGGATGGCGCGCTGCAGTTGCTGAACGAAGTTCTCGACAAAGACCCCGCCGACGGGCATGCCTATGCCTTGCGCGGCAGCGTCCACCAGAAGAAAGGCGAGCTGGCCGAGGCAGCCGGCGACTTCCGCATGGCGGCATCGTTCAACGAACCAGAGGCCGAATCTGCTTTGCGCCAGGTGAGTCTTTTGAGAGTGCAGCCTAATATGCAGAAGGCTGAACAGTTTTCAAAAGAAGGAAACTTCGTCAAAGCAGCGGAAGAACTGCGTGACGCACTCAACATCGCTCCCAACTTGTCTATATTGCACCGCAAGCTGGCCGATGTGCTGAAGCAACTGGGCGATCCCAAGGAAGCCGAGAAGGAAATGATCAAGGCTAATGATCTCGACAAGGCGCCGTCGGCGCCAAAGGGCGATGCAGCATCCGGCACACCAACAGCATCGAAGTAATGGAGACTCCGCGCATCAAACGTTTCGTCACATCTCTAGCTACTGCCTCGCTGGCGCTTTCCTTCGGCATCGCGGTTCATGTCGGACCCGGCATTTCGGCGGCCTTTGCAGAAGGCGATATCACCGAAGCCGACAGCCTGCTAAGTTCCAACAAGTACAAGCAGGCGGAAGAAGCTTATCGCGGGCTGGTGGCCGACGACTCCAACGGAGACGCGTCCGCAGGCCTGGCCGTAGCCCTGGCCAAACAGGCCTGGCCTTCCAAAATCCTGGAAGCAGAAAAGGTGTTGCGTAAGGCGCGCGGCGAGTACGCCGACAATCCGAATTTGATGGCAGCCGGTGGCTACGTTTCATTCGTGCACTCGAAAAACGTCGCTTCGCCGGCTAAACGCGATCAATATTTAGAGGCGGCCGAGACGCTTTGCAAACGAGCCACGCAGGCCAACCCATCTATCTTGATTGCCTGGCAGACGCTGGGACTGGTGAAGGTTGCCCAAGATGATGAGGAAGGGGCGGTGGAGCCGTTCCGCAAATCAGTTGAACTGAGTGAAAATGCCGTCAACGTTTCACTGCTTGCCGCTGCACTTTTGAAAATCGATCCCAAAGATGCAGAAGGAGCAAAACTGGTTGAGCAGGCGTTGTCCATGGATAACACTTACCATCCGGCACGCTTGCAGAAGGCTGTGGTGCTGAACGCCCAGGGCAAGTACGAAGACGCATTTATGGAGTTGCGCAATATTCCGCAGAACTACCGCACCAACGATTGGTACACGGTGGAAGGCGACATCTACAAGAAACAAGGCGACGGACCGGCGGCGCTAGCTTCCTGGCGGGAGGCGATTCGTCTGGAGCCGCATGGACCGGAGCCCTACCGGCACATGGCTGAGTACTACGCGATGCGCGGCGACGGCGAAATGGCGATTGCCGGACTGCATGACGCGCTGGAAATTCTCCCCAACGACATGCGCCTGCGCAGCCAGCTTGCTGAGTTGGCATTGCGCCAGGACAAACTGGATGTGGCCGAAACCGAATATCGGACGGTGCTCGCCAGCCAGCCCGACGACCCTTCAGCTTTGCTGGGACTGTCCCGCGTCTATTTCCGCAAAGCCCGCAAGGAAGGTCAGTACCCGCCGGGTTGGCAGCAGCTGATGGATCAACTGCAGACAATTGTCACCGAGCATAGTGTCAAAGGCACCGTGCTCAAGGGCGCTAAAAATCTCCAGGACGGCATCGAATTATCAGAAGGCGAGAAAGCGCTGGCTCAAAACCGCTTCCGCGAAGCGCGCCGTCACTTCCAGCAGGTGATCAACACTCATAAAGAAAGTCCTTATGAGCTCTTGACGCTGGGCGAGCAAGCTTTCTACGACGGCGATCTGTCGTCCGCGGAGCAGGCTTTCAACTACGCAAAGGAAATCCCGGAAGTGGCTTCGCGGGCCGAACAGGGTATTAGCAAAATTAACAGTCAGAGGAATGAAGCCAAACGGCAAACCAAGCTGGGAGATGCAACTTTCACCATTCCCGAAGTGGCGGTGGATCATTATCGGCAGGCGTTGATTGCAGATCCACAGTTTGCTGGTGCATACTACGGGTTGTTCAACTTATATACGAAGAGCAAGCAACCGGATCCGGATCTCGCAATCAGCAACGCCAACTGTTTTCTCGAAGCTGCGGACGATTCAAATCCTCAGCGCAAAGAGGTGGAAGCCAACCTCGCCAAGTTGAAGCAAAAGGCAGGTAAAGGTAAGTAGGATGGAAAGGAGTGCCAAAATGGCTAAAGGACGCGCAAGCGGTCCGAAAAGGAATCCTGGGTCCGACGGCGGATCATCGGACTTCGGTCCGGATCGGGATCCGCGGGTACCTGCACCGCCGAAGAGCCTGACCGACACGGCAGGCTACAAAAAGGGTAAAACCAAACTTTCCGAAGCCTGGCTGACCTATAAGCGCATTCTGCGCGAAGCGTTCATCCGCATGAATCGCACTGAGCAGGAAAGTCTGATTACCAAGGCCTCGGTCATTATTACTATTGGTGTCACGACGCTCGCGCTGGTGGTTTTCTATCCGCTGGTGCCGCAACTGGTGCGGGTGTTTCTGGTGCCCGGCGCCATATTTGGTGCCTGGTGGCTGGGCGGCAAGGTGGTTTCGCAGGTGGTGATTGCCCGTCTGGAACCGATGCTGAACAAACCGGACTATTACGTGTAAGAAAGAAAGTCCATGAAAGACAAAGCACAGATGTTGAAGATGGCCGGCGGCGCAGTGATAGTGCTGGCGGCAGTTATGGTAGTTCTGCCGCAGGTCTTCTCATTTGCAGCCGGTGTATTGCGTGTTGCGGTATTCATCGGTGTGGTGCTGGCGCTGGCCATCGGCGCAGCGGTGATTATCAATTGGATGCGCGGCGTGCAGTCGAAGGCGGCCGCAGATATCCAGGTGGAAAGCAACGGCAACGGTAAACACGGCGAAGAAAGCGAAGTGCACAACAGAAATTAGCAGAGGCTGCAGGACATGGCAAGAAACATCTCGATTTTGCTCGCGACATCACTGATGGTGGCATCACTGGTCACCACCAGTGCGCCGTCCGCTCTGGCAAAAACTGCGCAGCGCACTGAGTTCGGCAAAAACTACCGAGCTCCCTCATCGATGTCCGGCAAAACCGTAGTCATGCCTGTCGGCACCACATTCGAAGGCCGAGTGGATCAAACCCTCAGCTCCACGCAAAGCCATGCCGGTCAATCGTTCAACATCATCATGTCGTCGCCGGTGCTCGCCAACGGAGTAGACGTGCTGATTCCTGCCGGTTCCAAGATTTTGGGCGAAGTGGTGGAAGCAGTGCCTTCCGGCCGCGTCCCATATAAAAAGAAAGTGCAGCCGAAACCGCGCGGCAAGTTGCGCATACAGCTGACCGGGCTGCAGACTCCCGACGGCGTCACCTACCCTATGGTGGCATCGGTTGCCGGTGAAGTGGACGCTCGCGGCGGCGGCGGTCGGTCGCGCAAAACACCGCTGGGCACCAGTGTCGCCTATGTGGGATCAAACGCCTCCTTCGAGTCGGTCGCGCCGGGTGCTCCCGGTACCAGTCGGCAGCGCCCGGGTCAGGCTGCGAAAGTGATGAAAAAGAAAGAGATGCTCAAAGACGCCATTTACGGACTGGACGACGAGCGCAAGTACCACGAGGACTCTCTGATTCGCTCACTGGTACTCAAAAAGCGTGACTACTTCATTTACGAAGGTTCGCCGATGACCGTGCGCCTGAATGCTCCTTTCAAGATCGGCATCACCCCGCAAAACGCCGGAGTACCGGTGACGTCGCTGGAGGAAGAGGTGCAGGAAGAAGAACTACCCGCCTCCACCAAACAGCGAGGCGCCACCGTTGGTGGTGGCGCACCGCAAGCCCCGCGCTCGCAACCGGATGATTCCTTCTAGAGAGACCTCGCCGTCACGATCATGGACAAGTCGCTGCCATTCGTCTTAGCGATCACCGGAGCCTCCGGTTCTGTCTATGGACTGCGTCTCTTGCAATACTTGCTGGAAATCGAGCAGCCCGTTGAACTGCTGATCTCCCGCGGCGCTCAACAAGTGATGAAGGAAGAGATGGATCTCAGCTTTGGCGAAGATCTGGAGAAGGGACTGCTATCGTATTTGAGTCTGCCCACTTCATCGCCGCTCACGTTGCACCGACTGGACAACTATGGCGCGTCGGTGGCCAGCGGTTCGTACAAGACGCTGGGAATGGCGATTGTGCCGTGCTCTCTGGGCACACTGGGTTCCGTGGCCTCCGGACTGACCGAAAGCTTGATTCACCGGGCTGCGGCTGTTTCTCTCAAAGAAAGGCGCACGCTGCTGCTGCTGGTGCGCGAGATGCCGTTCGGGCAGATTCAACTGCGTCACATGCTCACCCTTTCCGAAGCTGGAGCCGTGGTGGCATGCGCCTCGCCGGGTTTCTACCATAAACCTGAAAGTATTTCGGACATGGTGGACTTCGTTGTCGGCCGCGTGCTCGACCAGTTCAATTTCGATCACAGCCTTTTCAAACGCTGGAAGGGACAGGCAAAACCACTGCCGGCTGCACAGAAATGACAATCACCCCGGACCGAGATCGAGACCGATCGAGATCGCAGTTCGCGGATTTTTTCGCGGTTGGGGAAATCGTCGGATTCCACGGTGTCGCCGGTGAAGTGAAGATTAAACCGCAGACCAACAATCTGCAACTGCTGCTCGGAATTAAAGAAGTCGTCGCGCAGCAGGCAGAGGGCGCGGAGACTTTCAAGTTGCAAGTCTCGTCCCGACGCGCGGACAAGCGCACGCTCTTCTTGCGCTTTGCCGGCTACAAAGACCGCAACGCCGTCGAGCCGCTTCTGGGCGCCCTTCTGTACGTGCGACCGCAAGAACTGCAGGCGCTGGAGACCGAAGAGTTCTGGGTAAAAGATCTGGTGGGGCTCGATGTTTACACGACCGCCGGTCAGTTTGTCGGTCAGGTGTGCAGCATCATATATGGTGGCAATGACGTGCTGGAAATTCGCCGCCCGGACGACCCGCCGGACAAGACCGTCCTCGTGCCGTTCGTCAAAGATCTGGTGCCGGTGGTCGACCTCAAAGGTCGCCGCCTGGAAGTGGTGGAGTTGCCCGGCTTGCTGGAAGCCCAGTGAAATAAAGGAGTTGGCATGGAGTACAACATTCAGCACCGCGGCAGCAATGCGCTCCTGGTGGTCAAGTTGGATGCCGGCGAAGAAGTGCGCGCCGAAGCCGGCGCCATGGTGGCTAAAAGCCACACACTGACGATCAGCGGCAACGTCGGCATGGGCGGCTGGGGCAAGGCTTTAAAAAGATCAGTCCTGGGCGGCGAGAACTTATTCATGCAGACCGTCAAAGCCGAGCATGGAGCCGGTGAGGTGTTGCTGGCGCCTTCCGTGCTGGGAGACGTGGTGATCCTCGACATGACCAACGGTCAGGATTTCTTCGTCCAGGGTGGGGCGTTTCTAGCCAGCCTGGGCGACATTATGATCGACACGCGCATGCAAAAGATTTCGCAAGGAGTGTTCGGCGGTGAAGGCCTTTTCGTACTGCATGCCACGGGCAAAGGGCACATCGCGGTTTCTTCCTTCGGCGCCATTCATGAGGTGGAGATTCCCGCCGGTCAGGACTACATCATCGACAACGGACATCTGGTGGCCTGGTCGGGCGACACGTCCTACAAAATCGAGAAGGCCGGCAAAACATGGATGTCTTCATTTACTTCCGGCGAAGGGCTGGCCTGTCGTTTCACCGGACCGGGCCGCGTTTGGTTGCAGACGCGCAATCCTCAGGCCTTCGGCACCTGGGTGAAGCGTTTCGTACCTGCCGCCAGAGGTGGTGGCATCATCGGCATCATCATGGACAGCTTCTAAAATGCTGCAGGAGTTTGACGCCCGCAAGTATGCGTCCGGTTCCGCCGACGGCAGGCCGGTCAAGATTGGCGTGGACGGCGGACTGCTGCAGATCAAAGATCACGGCGGGCCGCCCGAGTTCGTGCCGCTTACCGATCTGGAGATGAGGCTGGGCGGACAGAACGGCCGGCGCATCATACTGTCCAGCAAATCCAGCGGCGATACTTACTTGACTGAAGACCTCAAATTTCTCGACGCACTGTCGTCATCGTCCACGGAATCACAAGCAACTCTTCTGCAGGGTCAACTGACGCAGGCGCGCCGGCAAATCAAATCAGCGCCCTGGCAGGAGGCCAAATGGTGGGCGGTGACCGTCGTTCTGGTTGCCGCCATTGGCGCCTCGATTTTCGCGGGCGTGGATCTGGCGGTGGGGATAGCCGAAAAACAAATCCCGCCGGATTCGGAAGAGCAGCTGGGCAAGCTGTCAGTTGACCGGGACAAACCGGACAAGAAACTGGAGCAGAAAAGCGCCGCATATCAAAGAGTCAAAACCATCGGCGATAAGCTGCTCGCTCATTACAAAAACAATCCCTATCACTTCAATTTCTACGTAGCACCGAGCGACGAGATCAACGCCTACGCACTGCCCGGCGGCAATATCATCGTCAACTCGCATTTGGTTCAGGAAGCGAAAAGCGATGATGAGCTAGCCGGCGTGCTCGCGCACGAAATCGGGCACGTGGAAAAACGTCATTCGTTGAAAGCGGCTCTGCGCAGCGCCGGCATCTGGGTGTGCATCAGTTTTATCACCGGTCATCCCTCCCAGGATCAGTTGACCTTGATCTCAACCATGGTCAACCTCGAAGACCTGCAATTTAGCCGCAAGCAGGAAACCGAGGCCGATGAAGTTTCCGTAGACCTGACCAGCGCGGCCGGCTATCGTCCCGACGGCATTGTGGAATTTTTCCAGCGCATCGAGAAACAAGATCCGCTGGCGAACGGCAAAGCCCTCTCCATGCTCTCGACACACCCGATGCCGGCTGAACGCATCGAACATATAAAAGCGCTGATCGAGCGGCGAAGCAGAACCGGCACTGCCACTGAAACCAGCACCGCTGGTGGTATCGAATAAAAACGTGCTCGTTGAGATTCGAACTCAAGGCCTTCGGCTTCGGAGACCGACGCTCTATCCAGCTGAGCTACGAGCACAGAGGGTGTCAGTATTATACGATCTCTTCTTCGTATTCGGCGTCGTGGGCGCCGTCGCCGTTCTTCAGGAAGCACTGATCGCTCTTTACGAGGGCTTCCAGGGCATCCAGGTTGTAGATTGTCACGCGCTTGGATTCGATGCCGATCCAGCGATTGGAGCGAAACTTGTTCAATATCTGCGTGACAGTGACACGCGACGAGCCGACCATATCCGCGATTTCTTGATGCGTGAGAGGAAATTCCAGCTTGATGCCTTGCGGTGTCACTTTGCCATGATTCTCTGCCAGCGTCACGAAGAGTCGCGCCACACGGCTGGGTACCTGCCGGAACACCAGATCTTCAATACGCGCCTGCGCTTGTTTCAAGCGAAATCCAATCACTTGAATCAAGCGCAGCCCGAACTCAGGATTTTGCCTGACCAGGGATTCAAACGCCTCGCGCGAGATCAGATAAAGTCGTGCTTCCTCGAGCGTCTCGGCATAGCTGTCGTGTTCACCCAGGTCCCAGGCGGCTTCGCCGATCAAATCGCCCGGACCGAGCAGTGCCAATATGACGGTGCGCCCATCCGGCGACAGCCGCGTCAATCGCACGCGTCCCTGTTCGATGAAGTAGATAGCGTCCGATGGCATCCCCGGAGAGAAGACGATATGGTGCTTGGGCAATTCCATCTCTTCGACAATGCCCAGCAGGCGCGCCATTTCCATGGCATTGAACGAGTCGAAGATCTCGCTTTGCCGCAGAACAGAAAGCTTGGCAGGGGTTCTGCTGTCTTGGCGCGTATTCAAGGGGTGCACAACTCCGCCGACCCGCCTGGCTTGCCGCAAAAGACGACTTACAAAGTACTGAACTTTTTCGTCGTCGGCGACGTTATCTGATTACCGACCCTAAAGCGAGGATTTGTAAGGTAAGCAACCTTTTTATACCCGTGACGCGATCTTTGAAACGCTCGCGCAGACATAACACGGCAGTAATTCGCCAGTTTGCTGCTTTTTGTGTAGTTCCGCCTCAGCACGTTTAATCTAGTCCTGGTGCTGCCTGCGGCTATAATCGGCCCTGTTGTGGGCGCGCGAAAATGGCGTGTATGCCTCATATATACCCGGTTTCCGCGATCGATACTTCATCGATATAGCGATCAAAGTCGCACGAATTCTTGTCACTCACCAGGAGAGAGAAAAACAAATGGCATTTGCATCCAAGGATAAAATGGCGTCATCATCGACGACTACAGAAAAATCCAGCACCACAACAACCGACAAGACCAGCGACAAAGCGGATAAGAAACCGCCGGCCACTCAAATGGATAACAAAGATAAGGATAAAGATCGCCTGCCGCTGCCGCCCGAGCGCGTCAAGGCTCTGGGCATGGCTATGGACGCCATCAAGAAACAGTTCGGCGACGGCTCGATCATGAAACTGGGCGATTCCCGCCACGGCGCTGTGGAAGCGATTCCGACCGGCGCACTGGCGCTGGATGTGGCGCTCGGCATCGGCGGATTGCCCCGCGGACGGATCATCGAAATATATGGACCGGAAGCCTCGGGCAAAACAACGCTTGCTCAGCACGTTGCGGCGGAAGTGCAAAAGCGCGGCGGCATCGCTGCCATTGTCGACGCCGAACACGCCATGGACCCCGAATACGCTCGCGCGCTGGGAGTAAATGTCGACGAACTGCTCATCTCGCAACCGGACACCGGCGAACAGGCGCTCGAGATCACCGAACAACTGGTGCGGTCCGGGGCTGTCGATCTGGTGATTGTCGATTCGGTGGCCGCTCTGGTTCCCAAAGCGGAAATCGAAGGCGAAATGGGTGATTCGCTCCCCGGTCTGCAAGCTCGATTGATGAGTCAAGCGCTGCGCAAATTGACCGGCATCGTGGCCAAAACCCAGACCTGCGTCATCTTCATCAACCAGTTGCGCATGAAGATCGGTGTCATGTTTGGTAACCCGGAAACGACAACCGGCGGCAACGCCCTCAAGTTCTATGCCTCGGTACGTCTGGACATTCGTCGCATCGAAACGTTGAAAAAGGACGGCACCGAATACGGTAACCGCGTCAAAGTGAAAGTGGTGAAGAACAAGATGGCACCACCTTTCCGCATCGCCGAGTTCGACATCATCTACGGCCGCGGCATCAGCACCTCGGGCTGCATTCTCGACATGGCAACCGAACTGGAAATCGTCAAGAAATCCGGAGCGTGGTTCAGCTATAACGACGAGCGCCTGGCCCAGGGTCGCGATGGGGCACGCCTGTTCTTAGAAGCCAATCCTAAGATCATGGCGGAAATCGAGACGAAGGTGCGCGCCGCTGTTGAACGCGGTGAACGCGGTGTGGGCAAGGTGGGCAAGGTCGAGCCGGGCGACGGCTAACCGGACATGCAGCCTTCTGCGGCAAGAACAGCCGCGCTCAGGCAAACGGATTGATCTCGACTTAGAGGGGCGGGGGTTAAACCTCGCCCCTCACTTTCACTTTCAGGAAACTCAGATAAACTATGGCTGTGGCAGGTAAAAGCAAAAAGAAATCCGCGTCATCCAAAGGAAGCAAAAAGTCAGCTTCCAGCGGGGCTACGTCTCCTCTCAAACTGTCACCGCGGGCGGTGCTGCTCACCAGCTTGCTGGCGGGCGGCATTCTCGGTCTGTCGGCGCCTGGCTTCGATCAATGGTATCTGGCCTGGTTTGCGCTCTCGCCGTTCTTCCTTTTGATTGTCTCCGCCAAGAGCAAAGGCGCCGCATTTTTGCGCGGCTTTGTCTTCGCGCTCGGCTATAACCTGGTTTACCTGACCTGGTACCTGAAGCTGCACCCGCTCGGTTGGCTGGGCTTCAACGATTTCGAAAGCATACTGCTGGCGGCCGCCGCCTGGATGATTGTTGCCACGCATCAGGCTTTGATCACCGGCATCGTCGCGCTGGTGATTAAAGTGCTGCCCACCACCGGTGGTTTCCTGCCGGCGAAGGTGGAAGACAAATGGAAACTGCCGGCACTGACTGTAATACCGCTGCTCTGGGTGGTCTTGCAAAACAAGATTCTCAACGCCCCGGATTTTCTGGGCGTGCCCTGGACAGCACTGGAATATTCCCAGTACAAACAACTGCCCATTTTGCAGATAGCCAGCATCATCGGCGGTATCGGACTGGGAGCTCTGATCGTTTTCGTCAACCTGGCGATCGCGCAAGTGCTTTCTACGATCAGTGAGAAAGCCGCATTGAAACCCATTGCCAGCCCCACCCGCCAGATCGCCTTCGTCGATTTACTAATTGCGCACGTGCTGGTGATCTCCTGCCTGGCGTTCGGATTCTATCGTCTGACGCAAGCCCAACCACCCGCCGACGTGCCACTGTCGGTGGTGCAGGGCAATATCAATATCGAAATGCAGAAGACTCAGCATGCCTTTACGCTCAGCGAACTGGTGCGCCACTACGGCAAACTGGTGAGCGCGGTGCCGCCGGGGCTGTGCATCTGGACAGAAAGCGCGATGCCGACTTATCTGAAAACCGAACCGGCACTGCGCGAGACCTTGGCATCCCTAGCTCGAAGCGGCCGGCGCGACATGATAATTGGTTCACTGGACCGCGACTTTGATGGGCATCCTTTTAACTCGGCTTTTGCCGTCGGCGCCGACGGCAAATTACTGGAGGCTGTCTACCATAAGCGTTACCTGGTTCCTTTCGGCGAGTATCTGCCGGCCTGCTGCCAGAACTTGCCCGAGTGGGTGCGGCGGCTGACCAATACGCCCGCCGGCGGTGGCTTCGCCGCCGGCAAGGTGCCCGTAGTTTTGCCTGTTTCGGGCAAAAGTGTGGCGCCGCTAATCTGTTTCGAAACTCTGTCCCCGGAGCTGGTTTCTTCCAGCGTCCGCAATGGCGGCGAGTTGCTGGTCAATCTCAGTGACTTAGCCTGGTTTCATGAGTCGATGATCGGCGACCAGATGGTTGCTTTCAGCGTCATGCGCGCCGTTGAGACCGACCGCTACTTCGTTTTTGCCGCCAATACCGGCCCGTCGGCGATCATCGGTCCGCACGGACAGATTAACTCTCTGTCGCCTTTAGGCAGGGAAGCAGTACTGAGCGGCAAAGTGGCTTTGCGCAAGGATTTCACGCAGTTCACTCTCTGGTTCCACTGAATATGTATAGTGGTTTGGTCGATTGCTCCGACCCGTCCGTTTCAAACACGATAAAACGCAAATGCAATGCCATGCAAATGCAACGCGACCAACGCGAATACTCCTCTCGCGCTCGTCACCGCCCGTAATACCGGCTAGAAAACAGGTTTCAAGAATGACGATCGAAAAGCCCATCGGAAACAAGCGCGCGCCTGCACCGCCGACGCCACCCACACCGCCGCCGTCTGTCGAGGATGATGCCTTCGACGATGTCTGGGCCGATCTCAGAGACGCAAAGCGCGATGAGTTTTACCTGCGCGGACTTTTGCAGCGCAGCAATGAAAGCGCCGGCGGCAAGAAGACCGATCCGATCAAGTAGTAGCACAATGCTGTGCAGAGCCCATTGGACGTCTATCGCTTCCCCGGAACTGCAGATGCTCCAATAAGTGAAGTCGGCGGCAAAGGCTGGTCACTTATTAAGACCAGCGCGGCCGGTTTGCCTGTACCGCCGGGATATGTTTTACCGCTGGCCTTTTTCCGCCCCTGGATAGAGCGGATCACGGCGTCTCCCAGCTGGCAGCGGTTTCTTGCCACACTCGATACCGACCCGGCACCGGCTTGTGCCGAACTGAAAAACTTCTCCCACGGGCTGGAATTCACCGGCGAACAGAGAGCCTGCCTGGCGAAACTAACCGCCGCCGAACCGGCGGCAGCACTATGGGCGGTGCGTTCTTCATCGCCCGAGGAGGACCTGGAAGGATCTTCTTTTGCCGGCGGTTATGAAACCATACTCGGTGTCAACCGCGATCGCCTGGAGGAAGCCATCCATCAGACGTTTGCCTCTTGCCTGGATGTGCGCATCGTCATCTACAAGCGGCAGGCCGGCTTCTCAGTCACCGATCCGAAAATAGCCGTGGTGGTGCAGAAACAGATAGCCAGCGATGTTTCGGGGGTCGGATTTTCGCTCAATCCTCTCAGCAATGACTTTGACGAAGCCGTCTTCAACTCCAACTGGGGACTGGGCGAAACGGTGGTATCAGGTACGGTGACCGCCGACACTTTCATCGTCAATAAAGTTTCGAAGAAAGTGCTGGAACGCCGCCTCGGCAAGAAGGAAACATCGATCTGGCTCTTGCCGGAAGGATCGACTGTCGAACGCGTCGATGACCGGCACAACCAGCTCACTCTCTCGGATCGGCTGCTGCGCAGCCTGGCCAATCTGATCACGCAAGTAGAGACTTTTTACAAGCAGCCGATCGATATTGAATGGGCATTTGCAGGCGGACAGCTCTACCTTTTGCAAGCCCGACCGATTACCACTTACGTGCCGCTGCTGCCGGCGATGGTGACACCGCCGGGCGCGCGACGCCTGCTTTACTTAGATGCCACCATCAGCGTGCAGGCGTTGTTCAAACCGCTCTCCGTGATGGGCACCAGCGTGCTTGAGACAGCGCTCAAATCAGCCGGCAAACGGGTCGGTACCGCACTCACCGGCCAACCCCAGAAAAGTATGGCCTTCGCATGCGGCGGACGCCTTTATGTAAATTTGTCGGTGGTGATCGGCATACTTGGCGCCCGGCGCCTGAGCGAACTGCTGGTCAACATGGATCCGCTGGCAGCGTCTGTAATTGCCGCGCTCGACGAGAACTCATACAAGAAACCCGGGTTACCCTTGGCTCTGGTATTTATCCTGCGCAACCTGCTGGCTTCGTTTCCGAAGCTGGCGCGGGTGAACCTGGCTCCGCAGACAGCCCATAAGCGCGCGCAGCAAAAACTTCAGGAGCTGGAAGCAAATGCGCGGGTTCTGAGCGCGCAAAATCTGCCCCTGCGTACTTTCGTCGGCAAACTCATGGACCTGGTCTTGCGCACCGTCAGCGACGAGCTGATGCCAACAGTCGGTGCCTCGCGAGCTGCGGTGGCACGCATGAAACAGATCGCCGGCAAAACCGCCGTTGCCGAGAGCGACCTGCGCAAATTAGAGCAGGGGCTGCCTCACAATGTGACCACAGAAATGGGTCTGGCTCTGTATGATGTTTCGCTGTCGATGCCAGCGGACATGAATGTCGAAACATTCATGAGCAAGCTGCATCAGGGAGGTCTGCCCGCCGATCTAGAGCGCGCCTGGCAAAATTTCATCACCCGCTACGGACATCGCGGTGCTGGTGAACTGGACATTGCTTCGCCTCGCTATCGAGACAATCCGCGGTTACTGGTTGAACAACTGGTGGCGCTGCGGCGGGCAACTTCCGCTACGGACAATCCCAAAGTTCGTTTCGAAACAGCCTGCCGTGAGCGCCAAGCCGTCTACGAATCCGTCAGCATGCAGTTGCGGGACGCGCGTAAATTTGGCGATCTTCAGAATTTCCAGCACCTGTACAAAGTGGTGGTTGAGCTGGCCGGGTACCGTGAGACCCCGAAGTTCTATTTGATCTTCATGCTCGATCTGATTCGCCAGCGTCTGTTGTCCGCCGGGGAAGCGCTTGTGGACTCAGGTCGGTTGGATCTAGTCGACCAGATCTTTGATTTGACGCTGGATGCAGTTATGATCGCGCAGCGCGACCCCAAAATCGACCTGCGGGTTCAATGCCGCAAAAATCGAGAGTTTCTCGACAAGCTCTCGCGTGTGCCGTCGCTACCGACACTCATTGATTCGCGAGGAAAAATCCTCCGTCCGCCACCGCGTCCAGTCGGCGAAGGAGAAGTGGCTGGCACCGCAATTTCTCCAGGCGTAGCGCGCGGACCTATTAAGGTCTTACACTCGGCAGATGAAAAGCCGCTTAAACGGGGAGACATACTCGTCGCTCGAGCAACTGATCCAGGCTGGACACCACTTTTCGTCAATTGTGCCGCAGTGATATTGGAAATCGGCGGCATGCTTCAGCACGGGGCTCTGGTGGCACGCGAGTACGGGCTGCCCTGTGTTTCAGGCATTCCAGACGCCACGTCTTTATGGGAAGACGGCACCATGGTCGAGGTGGACGGCAGCGCCGGCACCATCCGCAGACTCTAATTTATCTCGAGATTTTGGTTGCGGCAGCGATAGCGATGGTGACTACGGTTTTGCCACCTTCGCTTTCGACAGCGCTCAGGTCGCCCATGGCCACTTCGCCCCAGAACTTCGATTGCGCCGCCATGCCTTCGCTTTCCTGAGCCAGTTTGATCGAGGTGTCGCGAGCATTTTTCTTCTCGAACTGTCCCTCAATCTCAATATCGAGGCGAGTGAGACCATTGACGACGGTGTTCCTAACAATTCGCCCCTTACCCGATTCGCTCCAGACCTGGTTGGTGGTGTTCGTTCCCGTACCCCACTCCATTAGCTTTACCGGCTTGTGCAGCCTGATCATCACCGACGCCTCATCTTGAATACCGCCCTGGCTCGCGCCTGCAAAAGAATATCATCAGCGGGACTCAAAAGCCTGTCCTGCGCCAGTGCTGACACAATTTGCAGCGTTTACCTCGCCCTGTCAGATCCGAACCGATATCGGTTGAGATCTGAAATCCGAACCGATATCGGTTGAGTTCTAGTGATTTGACTAGCGAGACCTTGACTTGCGTGACGACCGTCCCGAGCCACCGGCGGGGGGCGGTCCAGAATCTGCCGAGCCCGAGTCCCATGGTTGTCCCTGGTCGTCCTCTGACTGAATGGCTTCTCTTTCGTTGTCGGTTTTCGTAATGGCGGCAGTGACGGTTGAACCCAGCTTGTACCCGGAGAATTGCAGCTGAAAGGCCGCCTCTGCCTCGCGAGCGTCCCCGGTGAAGTCCTGAGTGATGATCCGCATAACATCCCCATCGATTGGAGCCTTGGGGTTGAGCTTCGCCATCCAATCTGCCAGTTTGATGGCCAATCCCGTTGGAATGCTGAATGTGCCCTTTGCAGGTCCAGCCAGTTTCGACGCTTCCACGAGCAGAGTCACCAGATCGAAATCGGCGCCCCCCAGCAGGTCATAGGATTTGCCAACGGTGTCGCGATCGTAGAGCGATTGCGCCACGCAACTCGCTACATCGACAGCCGACACCGGGCTTACCATGTTGAGCCCGCTGCCAATCACCGGCACAAAGGGCGCGCGCGTGACTAAGAACTCGAAGATACGCTGCATCTGAGAATTGGTTCCGAAGATGAGCGAAGGACGGAATATGGTCCAGTAAAAGCTTGACTGCCGCACCATCGCTTCCGCCTCCCACTTGCTGCGGAAGTAATCACACTGGCTGTGCTCGGATGCGCCCAGGCAGCTCAAGAAGATAAATCTCTGCACGCCGGCGGCTTCGCCCAGTTCCAGGAGGTTTCTGGTACCGTCGACCGTGATACCACGAGCGGTGCCGGTAGCGCCGGCCCGCATGACACCGGCCGCGTGAACAATGGCATCACAATTAGCTACTGCCTGGCGCACCTTGTCGGCATCGGTCAGTTCGCCGACTACTACTTCCACGCCTGCCCGCCGCAGCTTAGGCATGGAGCTGGTGGCCCAATCACTCAGTCCGCGCGCCATGACGCGCACCGGCACCTGTTGCGCCAGCAACGTTTGCACTACCTTTGAACCTACCAGTCCGGTTCCGCCTGCTACAAGGATCATCTTTGTGGAGACTAACCTTTCGCGATTAGGGAAGAATCATTCCGGGACCGAAGCGCGTTCCGGCGCCGCCAAATCCGAATCGAATGCCATTGCTGCCGACGCCGCCGACGCCATAACCACCCATTGGTGACATACCGCTGCCGAAGGAGCCAAACGATTGTTGTCCAAATCCACCCAGTTGTCCGGGAACTCCAACCGTTCCAGGCAATCCGCGCGTGCCCACAACTACCCCGGTGGTGGGATCTATCAAGTTGCCGCTCATCGGATCTATGAGCAGCCCGGTGCTTGGATCACGCATCAGCGTGCCACCGGTGCCGTAACCGCCGGTCATGCCGCCGCCGAAGAAGTTGGACAAGCCATTGATGACTTTAGAGAGCCCGCTGCGACCCATCGGAGGTGCAGTGGGCGGCATTCCGCCGTTATTGGCCAGAGCATTCATATCGTCCAAATCGTCGTTATCGAGCGGATTGACGCGTTTTTGATTTTGGGCCAGCGGATCGCTGGGCTGCACATCCTGCATCAGCCGCGCAACACGGCTGGGAATGGGCGCTCCCGTTGATGGTGACTGGTTGGGATACATCGTTTTTTCCAGACGATCGAGGCGCGCCGGAATCGTTTCACTCTGGAATGTGCGCTGAAACACTTCGCGTTCCAAAAGTGATACTTGCTGGCTCAATCCCATTCCGCCGGGATACCCGGCTCCGCCGCCACGCACTATATCTGGTGCAGTGCGCGGCATGCCGTCATTGCCGGCGCCACCGCCAACTGCCGAACGCGGCGCCCCAGTTGTCGCACCAGCTCCGGACCCGCCACCGGTGGAACCATAAGTCTTGCCGCCGCCGATACCTGCTCCGTAGCCACTACCGCCCGCGGCACCGCCGCTGGTAGCACTGCGGCTGCCGTTATAAGGATTGCCGTAACCGCTGCTGCCGCCGTAGGCTGTTTTGGGACCGCCGAAGGTCGGTCTACCGCCGCCGGCTCCATAGGTTCCCGGTGGCGAATAGCTGTTGCCGCTGGTGTAGGCGCCACCGGCACCGTATGTGCCAGGCGTCGAAGGAGGTGGGCTGTAGAGACCCGCATCCGCAAAATCTTTGCGCAGATTGCGTCCGCTGAAGGTCTTGCCGTCGGCGTCAGGGCTGTAGGGCAAGGGCTGCCCGTATGATGTTTTGGGCGCCTGGTAGGTTTCGTCGTCATCCGCCCAGTCGGAGCCGGCCGGCGCCTGGCGCGCCAGGTCCACTCCCGTGGATGACCGCAGGCGATCGACGCGATCAATCAGTTCTGCGCTGGGATTGCTTTTGCCGAACGCTTTCACTTCCAGGCGATCGAGTCGCTTGGTGATCGGTTCGCCGGCAAAATCTTTCCCGAAGACTCGCTTCTCCATTGCCGAGACAGCTGGATAATTGGATGAGTCCGCTATCGGCTCAGACGACTCTTCGGCTACTTGCGACGGCGGCGGCTGCCGTCGCCCACCACCGTTGTTGCCAGCTCCGGAGGCACTGCCGGCGCCGCTGCTGGCCGTGTTGTTGCCACTGCCACCGCCACTGCCTGTGTCGTCTGCAGTGCTATTTAGATTGGGGACCGCGGCTACTAGATTTTTCAGACGCTGGTCATCGGTGCCTGTTTTCGTCTCGCCGAAAACCATTTTCTCGAGACGCTCGAGCCGTGAAGGCATATCGTCCTTGCCGTAGTCGTGTTGAAAAAACTTATTCTCCAGTTTGACGAGACTTTGGTCGTTGCCGTTTACCGCCTGCGCTGCGGGCTGAGAAAGATACGCCATGCTGACCACTCCCAAAACGCTGGCCATCAAAATTGTGGGCAGACCAGAACTGCCGGCTCTGGTCCGGTTAGTTTGAGCAGGGTTATTTGGGAGTTGCATTTGCGGCACCAGCCACGGGACGTGCTTTACACGCATTGCCATCTTAGCATGGCAACCTGTTTGATCTTGCCGCAAATCCCCTGCCTGACTGCCGTGTAAACCCGGGTTTCAGTTAACAAGGGACTTTGGACTACCGCAGGGTGACGCTGCTGCTAGGTCAACTGTGGCTGACTCCATCGACGGCCGGAAAGATTCATTGTTTCCAAGAACTCCTGCCAATATTTGTTTCAGTTCATGCATGAGAAACGTCGAAAGTCGCCGGGTAACCGCCCGCCGTTCTTTATACTTGCTGGTCCAGGTCGATTCGCCATGATTTCATCCAAAACAAAGAGCGCACGCGCAACTGAACCACTGCTCATCGACGGCAACAAGCTCCAGCTTGCCGACATCGAAAACGTCGCCCTCTGGTGGCAGCCGGTAAAACTATCCGAATCCGCCTACCACCAGCTGGAGGCAAGCCGTGCCGTGATCGAGCATTTCGTTGAGTCCGGCGAAACCGTTTATGGCGTCACGACAGGATTCGGCAAGTTCAAAGACGTCTTTATCAAGCCGGAAGACACGCGCACGCTGCAGCGCAATCTCCTCCTCTCGCATGCCGCCGGCGTCGGTTCACTTTTGGACACCGATGTGGTGCGGGCCATGTTGCTCTTGCGAGCAAACGCGCTCGCCAAGGGATTCTCAGGCGTTCGTCCGGCGCTGGTGGAACAACTGATCGAATGCCTGAACCGCGGTGTCCACCCGTGCGTGCCCGAACAGGGATCACTAGGAGCAAGCGGCGATCTAGCACCTTTGGCGCATCTGGCGCTCGTCTTGATTGGCGAAGGACGCGCCGAATACAAAGGCAAAGCACAAAGCGGTTCGCAGGCTCTCGCCGCAGCCGGACTGACGCCCCTGCATCTGGAGGCCAAGGAAGGCCTCGCCCTCACCAACGGCACTCAAATGATGTCGGCATTTGGCGCGCTGCTCGTGCTGGAAGCGGAACGTCTGGCCACACTCGCGGACGTCATCGGTGCGATGACGCTGGAGGCTCTCTTAGGTTCAGCGCGAGCGTTCATCGATCGCATTCACGAGATTCGACCGCATCCGGGGCAGCTGGCATCCGCACACAATCTGCGCGCCCTGCTGCACGACAGTGCCATCGTCGCCAGTCACGAGAACTGCCCGATGGTGCAGGATGCCTACTCGTTGCGTTGCATGCCGCAGGTGCATGGCGCATCGCGCCAGGTTTTCGCCCATGCCCGTCAGGTTCTGGAAATCGAAGTCAACTCAGCGACGGACAATCCTCTGGTGTTTGCCGACGAAGTTCTCTTCGGAGGAAACTTCCACGGCCAGCCATTGGCGTTCGCTCTCGATTACATGTCGATGGGCCTAGCTACTCTGGCCAATATCTCCGAACGACGGGCTGAACGCCTGGTCAATCCCGCACTGTCAAACGGTCTGCCGGCATTCCTCACCCAGTTCGGCGGTCTCAACTCCGGTTTCATGATCGCGCAATACACTGCAGCGGCGCTGGTTTCTGAAAACAAATCGCTCGCCCATCCGGCCAGCGTCGACTCGATTCCCACCTCCGCCAACCAGGAAGATCATGTCTCCATGGGCGCCACGGCAGCCCGCAAAGCTCGCGCTATTTTGACAAATGTGCGCCGCGTGCTGGCCATCGAACTTCTGTGCGCCACTCAGGGGCTCGACTACCGCATCTACAACAGCACCGAATACGGTGCTCACTGCGAACACGATCTTAAGCCCGGACCGGGAGTGCTCGCGGCTCACAAACTCGTGCGCGAGCACATTCCCCATTTAGATCAAGACCGCGAGCTTCACATAGACATGGCGATCGCCGAAGGACTAATCGCGTCAGGCGAACTGCTCAATGTTGTCAAAGGGGCCGTTGGGGACCTGTTGTAAAAGATTGGGCGATGAGGGATTTGAACCCCCGACCTTCACGGTGTGATAGCGACGGGAATGGAAACACGCAGGAACAGCGAGACACCGCGGAGGATCTCAAACCGCCAAGCCGTCGGGCTTTCCCGCGTCGCCAAGCGATACTGACGTATCCCGTAGTTCTTGACTGTAGACGCTGACTGCTCTTAAACTGCTCTTACGCGGCTCGTATCCAACTGCAATCAGGTGATTTTTGGTGCCCACAACGAAACCGATCACACACCTGAAGCGCGGGCGAAATTGCGTCACATGTGTCACCCTACGTCACCAGCCTCACAGGGCGTCCCATTCAGCAGTGACACAAAGAGTGACGCACCAAGAACATGAGTGTCACTGAGTTGATTTGCGTCACCGAGGAAAGTTGACAGATGGCAACCAACATAACCAACAGCTTCGTCGCAAAACTGAAGGCGCAGGAGAAACCGTTTGAAGTCTGGGACGAGAAAGTTACCGGTCTGGTCTTGCGCGTGCAGCCTACTGGTGCCATGACCTACTATGTAGCCTATTCGAAGCACAGCCGGGACGCCGCCGGAAAGCGAACGCGCTCGCAGAAACGAATAAAGATTGGACCCGCCAGCCTGTTTTCACCCGATCAAGCGCGCGACCGGGCGCGGGATGTTCTTGCCGACCACTATCGCGGAGAGGACCCTGCAGAAAGCAGAAAGCGCGCTGCCGTAGAAGAGCGCGAGCGCACAGAGCGCGCCGAACGCGAACGGCATGACCAGGCAAAACGAGCGATCGCAGAAAACTATCTACACTTTTTGGAAGCAGTCTACAAGCCGTGGCTGCTACTGAACCTGTCGCATGGTGAATACGCATTCGACACACTCAAGAAGGGATTTCCTGAGCTGCACGGCTTGCGGCTCAGCGAGATTACACCCGGAGTTATTGAGAAGTGGCGCACGCGCAGACAGCTGGAGGGCATCAGCAAGAGCACGCTGAATCGACAACTAAGCGACCTGCGAGCCTGCTTGAACCGAGCGTGCGACGTGTTTGGCGTGCTGGAAGCAAACCCGCTCGAAAAGCTGAAACCATACAAAACCGATTCCAATGCAAAGATCAGGTATCTGACTGCCGAGGAAGAGAAGCGCTTGCTGACAGCTTTGGACGAGCGGGAAGAGGCTATCCGTGCAGGACGCGAAAGCGGCAATCAGTGGCGAGAGCAGCGCGGCTATGCCGCCTACACTGACTTGCGGCAGCAGGTTTTCGCCGACCACTTAAAACCAGCAGTCTTGCTCTCTCTGCACACGGGCTTGCGCCGAGGCGAACTATTCAAGCTGAGATGGGATAACGTTGACGTACGCCAAAAACAACTGACCGTCGTCGGCACTACATCAAAAACAGGCAAGACTCGCCACGTACAACTCAACGAGCGGGCGCTGCAGGTTCTGCGAGACTGGAAGGATCAGCCCGGCGTGAAAGGCGCCTACGTTTTCACAGCCCCTGATGGCGAGCCTTTCGAAGAGATGCGCACCGCTTGGGAAAACGCCCTGGCGCGAGCAGCGATCAAGAATTTCCGATGGCACGATCTGCGCCACACCTTCGCAAGCAAACTAGTTATGGCAGGCGTTGATCTGAACACCGTACGCGATTTGCTCGGTCACGCCGATTACAAAATGACGCTGAGATATGCGCACTTGGCACCTGAACACAAGGCGGCTGCCGTGGCGAAGTTGGTGTCAGGCAGATGAATTCCGACTCCACAACTAAACCCCCAGTGATCCTGCATACGCGATAGAGGAAATATGGGGCTGAAAGAGCGGCTTACAGACTTCGCAGTAATTCACGTAATGCAGTGGATCGGCGTGATCTGGATCGGCGTGATCTGGATGCTTCTTTTATTCCTGCTTGCACTCGTCGGAGTGTTCGTAGTTGGCGCGAGCATCTTGCGAGCAGCCTAGATTTGCCCCATGGTGCCCCCATGCGATTTCGCGTTAGCAGCCGCACACGGCGAGACGATAATTCCGTATCCACGGCGCGAATCGCTGGGGCTGCTGCCAGGTGTATCGATGCTCCGCTCCTCTGCCAAGGATGCCGATCTTAATTGCTGCTTGACCTGACTCAGCGAAAGGGATCACAAATTTATCTCGCTCGATCTAAGCTAATTTCAAAACGCTGATACCACATGCAGTGAACTATTCACGATGTGCAACTCTAGCTAAAAGCCGCACATCAAGCTAATCGTAAGCGTTTTGTTGCCTTTCAACATTGCAGCAAGTTGAGCGCGTCGGACATACTCCGCAAACGACCATGAGGTTTCGACAATGACCTACACTGACTACACTGAATCGCAGGGGTTTGCCTTTGCAAGTCAGATCGCAGATCTCGTTGCCGCCAAGCTGGCGCCGCCGCGATTGCGTTTCATCACATTCGGCGAGCTTTTCGGTTTGTACTACGAGCGGCATGTATTGATTCATTTAAAGGAATCAAACAACGCGCACTACTTTTTCAAGGTGCACGGTCCACGCTGGAAGGACGTACCCGTTGATCAGATTAGCCGCCAAGACGTGCAAGCGTGGGTCGACGAATACGGCACAAAAAGCCAATCGGCTGCAGTCCGAGCCGTCAATATGATGAGCGCGATCATCAATTGGGGCATGCGACGCGATTACATTCCGCAGATCGTCAACCCCTGCGTTGGTGTCGAAAAATTTCGGTTGCATGCGCGCGAGCGTTTCGCTGCACCCGCTGAACTCGCCCGCCTGAAAACCGCTTTGGCAAAAGAGACGCCAGTCATGCGCGATTTCTTTTGGATGTGCCTGCTCACAGGGCAGCGTCGGGGGAACGTCCTAGCTATGCGCTGGGACGAGATCGACTTCGATCTGGCGACTTGGACCATCCCAGCGGAGAAATTCAAGAACGGCACAACTCACGTCGCTCCTTTGACCGCGTTGGCAATCTCAATTTTGAAGCGCCGCGCAGCTCTGCAAATAATCACCAAAGAGGCGGCTATGAGCCTCTCAGTAAGTTCGCAATGGGTGTTCCCGGGTAAGCGCCAAGGGTCGCACATCGCCGAGCCTAAAAGAGCTTGGGGGCGAGTTATAAAGAGAGCCGCCATCAGCGAGCTGACGATTCACGACTTGCGTCGCACACTCGGCAGCTACATGGCGATGGCAGGTCACAGCCAGTATGTAATCGCCAAGGCACTGGGGCATCGGGACATTCGATCAACCAATGTCTATGCTCGGCTCGATTTGAAGCCGGTCAGAAACGGCATGGAATTGGTGGCTGAGCAGTGGCAGGAATTAATGTCAGAGCCGGTGCAAGCGAGCCAAACACGTCAAATCGCCATCACCACCCCGCAGGATCAACCACCAGACAGGTACCACGGACAGCTTACGCCCGCTCAGCAGATCTTGGTCGAAGCTCGCCTCCTGCGAGCACTCGCGGCACCACATGCGAAATTCGGATTGACCAAATCACAGTTGCTGCGAACCTTTAGCGGTGGCGAATGCCCAGCCCGGGAGCTTGATCGCATTCTGATCGAGCTGACACATCGTCAGATAGTTGAGCGCCGGCAAGGCGACAGCGGCGTTTCACGCTTTTCCGTGAGAGGCTAGTGCGTTGGCAAATGATGCATTGACACTGTTTGAGCAGAAAGCTGTCGACGATCTCGCCGTCGAAATGTTCGACACGACCGACCACCAGCAATTCGCACAAAGGCTGGAAGCTGTCGCCCAGTTGTGCAATTGCTCGGTGGCGCAATTGATGATTTACGTGCGCGCGTCAGCGCAAGTGTTTCACAGCGCACCACGGAACCAGCAAGGCGAGTTTCAGTGCCTCGCATTCGATCTGTCGGAAGCCAAGGCGGGGTTGCGGCATGCCCGGACGCAGAGCACCCTGAGCCGCCGCCTTGCTAAGGTCTAAGAGAAAGTTCACTCGATAGGCGGCTACAGCCCGGATATATACTGCATCTATGTATGACGTATACGTCGCGTATACGCACATAGCCGCCGGGTGGATCTCGTGTATACAGAAGGTTAAGTAAGGTTGATATCCCGGTATATCTGGGTACAATCAATATTGAAACTTCCCTGCGGCTACGGCCCGGGGCGCGAGGCTCCCGAAAGGGGGCTTCTGCTTTTGGGGCATTTTTGAAACCATGGCAAAGAAGAAAGCTTACGTCTACATTGACGGCTTCAACCTCTACTACGGCAGCCTCAAGGGCACGAAGCTGAAATGGCTCGATGTCGAAAAGATGTGCGAGCTGCTTCTGCCGCAGCACGACATCGAGAAGATTATCTATTTCACCGCTCAGGTAAGCGGAACCCCGACCAATCCTGATGCACCTCAACGCCAGCACAAGTACGTCCGGGCACTGAAGACGATCAAGAAGCTCGAAATTATGCAGGGACATTTCATCGTGGATTACCCAGTTTTGCCTCTCGCCGACGGCTCAGGCGACGTGAAGGTGAGGCGAATGAAAGAAAAGCAGTCGGACGCAAATATGGCGACAACCATCATGTGGCACGCTCACTGCAACTGCTTTGAGACAGCGGTGCTCGTGACCGGTGACTCTGACTTTCTGTCAGCCGTGCAGTACGTCCGCCACTATTTCAAAAGAGAAGTGGTCATTTTGGATCCGCAGCGCAACGGGACGCCAAACAGCCCGCTCAATAAAGAGGCAAATATCTACAAGCCTATTCGAAATGGTGTCCTGTCTGCCAGCCAATTTCCGGCGAAAATGACCGACGCGAAAGGAGAGTTTTACAAGCCCGGCGATTGGTGCTGACGCTCTTAATCTTCCATCCATACCAACCGATAGCCCAGTAGCGTCATCGGCGACGACGTTGCCAGCCATCAGCAGCATAATCCAATGAGTCATTGCATCTTCTGAAATAGCCGACGGGGGTCGAGCGCCGGACATCAATGCCTTGACCGTTCGTCTCACCAAGGCACTTGCTTGCCCAAAACCCGTTGACGACGAAGCAGCCGGGCGACAGCGGTCACGCGCTGGGGTGAAGCCCACTTCGATAGCAGCTCCGCTTCAAATCTCGCTCTGGCAAAACAGACCTTTACGGGATCGCCGTTCGGATGCTTGGCGCGAAGCTGTTCTAAGTACAGCTCCTTTGTGAGCAGATTCCGTGCCTTCAGCTCTTCTTTTTTCTGCTCGTGCCGTTCGCGCTCTTG
Organism: Candidatus Obscuribacterales bacterium; assembly: GCA_046328035.1. Classification (GTDB taxonomy): domain Bacteria; phylum Cyanobacteriota; class Vampirovibrionia; order Obscuribacterales; family Obscuribacteraceae; genus JBGASG01. The sequence goes on from JAXLXI010000002.1 coordinate 62,668, forward strand.
CTTGCGCAAGGCAGCCAGCGTCGCGAGCGGCAATCCCTGCGACAGCCAGCTCTGCTGATCAATACATTCCCAAGTATGCTCATGAGAGCGGCTGCACGTGGCGTGTGCCTGGTTTTCCATGATTTGATTCCTCTTCAAATTCCCCGGTAACTCTGGTGTTCGCGAACCTGACTTCTCAGCGTTGTCCCTCCTGATAGAAGCGCCAGCAACTGAAACGGGCTGATGCATTTAGCGAGCAGCACGTAGGCGCGTTGGTTCGCGCGATCTTGCAATATCGTGCCTTTGCACTTTCTTCTTGTCTTGAGCGCCAATTCCAGCTGACAGCGATCCGTCTCGCTCCAATGGGTGAGGTTTGCCAACGTTACTTTTCTGACCTTCCGTCCGTCGCGAATACTGTGCCGCAGCAAAAATTTCACGCACTTTGTCCGTTTGCCGCTGATGATCTTGTGAATGAACATCAGATCAAATCCTGCCAACTCAGCTCGGTTTGCTCGCTGCGCTCGATCTTAATCGGACGGCGGCAGTCATTGCGGCGGGGCAAGCTTGAAACAGTGATACCAACCTGAAGGAGGGCGGCTCTCAGGCGCTCTAAGTGATCCCACACATTGCGATTGGACTTTGGCAACAGATTCCAATCAGCAACGCGAGACGAGCGCACTAGCTGTAGAAGCTCTTCTGCGCCGCCTTCCCATGGAAGGCTCATTTGACTAATTATGAATTGAGCAAGGGGCGAGCCGTCTAAACTAACCTCCGCTGTTTCGCGGCGGTTTGCTTTGTAAGCTGTTTCAAATTGACCGGGACTAAGTCCTAATGCTGGCGCAGCTGCAACACTCCAGCAATAGAAGTCAGCCATGCGGGGCAATTTTCCGCGCAATACGTGCTTTGTGTCTTCCAGATTCCGCATGGCGCAGCTGACCGCGTTGAACAGCGCACCCAACACGCGTGGCTGAAGCGCTTTGAATTGCGGCCAGATGGCATCCTCAGTCGAATAGACGACAGGCGCTAAACGCGGCATTACTGCGCGCTCTAACAAGTCATCCCGCACCGCCACTGAGCCGATACCATTGACCACGACAGGGCGGCGAACGCTTATAGCAGATTCTCCGGTGTTCGTGTAAAACGCCCGGGTTCCCAGGCTCCCTCCTGTTGAAACGCGACAGATCGCATCCGACAGCCACTTGGGTAGACTGGATAAATTGTCAAAAGAGCAAACGTGATTGTGCAGTGCAGTGATCATCAGATCCTCTTCATTCTTGGGGGGTCCACGATCAGGGCAAGCGTTTGGATCTGTAAGCGCTCTCACGACACGCAGCAAAGTACTTTTTCCTGTCCCCTGCGGGCCCAGCAGAGTGAGGACAGGGTAGGGCACTTCAACTCTGAAGCACGAGACTAAGAACGACAAGAAAAGAGCCCAAGCTGAATCGTCAGCCAAATTCAGCAGTTGCTTCAACTCTGCGATTGCTTCAACTCCAGCTTGCTCAGGTGTCGGAAAACTTGCTTCATTACCATTACGGATAAACTTAACCGGCGGATTGTCTACTACGCGCCAACCGTCCGGGCTTATTTCGACCGCCTGCCAGGCTTGATTGCAGAGATCGATCCAAATGCAGTTCTCGTGACTGGCGACGCGCAAATGTGCCTCACTGACTTCCGTTCCAAAAACGGCTTGTGCTTCTAGCCTGCGCACAATTTCTTCCAGGCTTTGTTTCGAGAGAGTCTTAGCTTGATTGTCGAAAAACTTCTTACTAATCCATTGCTTGAAGTATTCATTGTTGACAGCGCAATGCTCAAAGTGCCCGGCATTCATAATGGTGGCGTATGCAGTGCCTCTTGAGTTGCGCCAGTAAGTCGCGCCGTCGCCATTAAGAAGATTCACCGCCGCATCCGCGATTGTCGGCTTTTTGCTTTTCTTGGAGGCGCCCCCATCGGCAAGGTCACTTTGAGACGGTGCCGTGCCGTTCTGAGCCTCTAAAGGCACAAAGGGCGCCGCCATATCCGGGCTAAATTTTGATTCGGCTGTGTGAGCGCCTATCGCGTTCTTAGCGTATTTAAAAACGTGCTCGACTTTGGCCCACAGGGCGCCATCTTCCCATGGTGGTTGACAGCGAGGATTGAAGTGATCGCGCAGCGCGGCAAAGATTGCCTCACGTGGCAAACCGAGATCACGCCCGCGACATGCCATTGCATATGTAGCGTCGTCGCCGTGCTGCCCCGCTACCGCTGGTGGCGACGTCTGACATTCACTTACGTACTGCTTTTCGTGCAGCAAAGAAACTTCGGCGCCGGTTTCGATACGCTCGGCGTACAGCTCCAAGTCTGCCACCACGTTAGCAGGCAAAATTGCAGGCTCAACATCTACAAGCACGTCATACTTACCCTCTACAGTGTTCTCACCCTTAACGGTGTGCGAGCCCGGTCCGACCACATACTGACCGTCGCTTTGGAAATCGAGACCGGGCCACGCTGACTGGTGCTGTTTGAATTTCTTGTCACCTAGCTTTTTGAAATAGAAGTGATAGCCACCACGCGGTGTGCGCACCACCAGTGTGTCCGGCAGGTTGTATTTCGCCATGAATTCTGACATGACATCACGACCCGGCGGGTAGTTGCGGGGGTCGGCGTCGATCACCAGCAAGGTGGCACTGAGCGCTATGCCGTAGTTTCCCGCTGGCGGATATGTACCGGGAGCTACATTGCGCCAGCCATCAATGGCTGGCGTTTTGCCTCCAGGGATCAGCGGGAAGCATGCGTAATCGGAAATATTTGCTACCATGGTGATGTTCAATCCTTTCGAGCCGCTTTTGCCGAGCGGCTTTTGTTTTTCTCAGTCAAGCAAATCAGCGGGTTTCCTCTTGCTTATGGTGCGTTGCGTGCTTCTCGATCCACTTGTCCAGGGCGGACGAATCTCCAGTTAATGGCTGCAACCATTTCTTTTCTTCGTCGGACAATTGAGCCTCGCGCACACTTGGAAGCAACGCCATAAGCCTGTCGTAAATCTGAACCGCATGCTCAGGCTTGGCGTGAGTTTCAAAAACAGCCTGTGCCCCCAACCATGCGAGGTCGAGCGTGTCGACAACAAAGATTGCAGCGAGTTTTAAAACATCGCCGCTGCGTCCTGTTGCCGAGTCGATTACCTCGTCAGCCTGGAGATCGAAACGGGTTTTCAGCGCCTTATCAAACGGATTGTCCAGCTTCATGACCGCCTCGCATAAACCATCTAACACAGAATTGTGGCGCTGAAAAATGCGCTTAAAAAGGGCCCAGAAATTCTTGCGCACCTTAGTCCCTTCCATACAGAGTCGTTTCCTGCGCATCAGTCTGCGCACGGAGCCGCTCCGCAATCGCCTGTAGCGCCTCCCCGACAATCTGATCAGCCTGATCAACCCGGAAAAATATGCGAAGCAGTTCGCTCAGGCTGCCTTCTGGCAACACATTTGCGAAAACGGAAAACAATTCGCGAATCATTTCCGCCCGCACCTTGGGGCTTCCACCGCAGTGATCACCTATGTCCGCACTCAGCTCAAAGAGTCGAATGACCCACGCCTTATGCTCACTTGAGAGCGTTGACAGGAACGCCTGAAGCTTTGCAGACTCTTCGCCCTTGCGGGCGTCCTCGCGATTCTCGGCATCCTTGCGATCTTTGCGATACTGGCTGTACGTCGCGCTTTCCGGAGAGTTATCGCTGCTCAGACGTTGACTTGGTGACAAATCAGGATTTCTTGCGAGAACCAGGCGCACTGCGTCATTCAACGTCCCGCCCTTCGCCTTTTCGATGTTGATCAAGGCCTTGGCACGCAGTCTTCTTTCACTGTTCGCAGAACCAGGTGGACGTCCTCGGCGGGGTGACTCGGCAATCGGAAACACATGCTTCACGATAAGTCCGTGCAGTAAGCCAGTCAGCGCAGCGCCTCCCATTTCCCCGTGCTTCGAATACTTCGCTAGTACAGGCTCGTTCTGCAGTAACAGCTTGGTCACCATTAGGCGTTTGGACTGGTCCGAAAGAGGCAAGCTAAACGGAACCGCATAGTCATCACAAAGCGCCTTCCAGAAGCGTACTTGTGCGACAGAAAGCGTGCAGCCTGTTTGCGCCCTGCTAGCGAACAACTCGCGAAGCACACTTGCGGCCAGCTTCATGACGAGACAGTTGCCTGCGAAGTGGTGCGCTGTAGTGCGTGTGTCGCACGATTCTCACCCAGCCATGCACGAACATCAGATTCGCGATAGCGTACTGCGCGACCAATATAAACGAACGGAATGCCGCAGCCTTTCATACGATCCTTGCGCAATTTGGCGCGCGATCCGTAGCCTGCCGCACATAATTCCTGTTCTGTAAAAAGCTTTTCCATTTGAGCCTCGCGTAATGACCTGAGCGCTTCCAAGAACCAGTCAGGTTCAAGTCGTTCGGTCGCTCAACTTTTCGCGATGCTCTTCGCTACTTGATGGCTGTCGGCGGTGCTCTCCGCTACGTCGGCTGCGTCGGCTCTCTTACTGCTTGGAAGTTTAGGCGCACCTCAAGCTACAGTCAACACCTCCAGAGAGCACCGAGAGATTGAAGTAATCTTAGGTGCACTATATTTGGTGCCCGGGTCCAAACTGTTAACTATCCAAATAAAACCACCCAGAAAATTTTTGAACTGTTAACTATCCTAATTTTCGGGCGCAGTGTGCGTTTAGCACACTATGCCAAAATCGCCGCCACGTCGTGGGATCGCTAGGGGGTCGCTCAAAGAATTCTTTTATGGATTTCGCTCCGCCACCACATACGGTGTCGCAAACGCGGAAGCGCTCATCAATGCTGCGACCCAGCTTGTAACCAGACGAGCGAAATGACAGCGAGAATTTTGGACGACCTGCCAAGTCGCAGGCAGCGTATGGGATCACGACAGCTGGTCGGTGACCAAAAATCCAATCCGTCACCAGCGTCACCGCCGCTTCCAGCCAGGGGCGTAGGTTAGCGCTGGTCAGTGACGCTGGTGACGCAGCGCCAAAATTTGCGTCATTATATAAAACCAAGGCTGCTCGGGCGTTCCCTTCGCCCCAGTGACGCAGTGACGCAAAACCCTTCTCTCTTAGAGTAGAAGAAGAAAGAAGTAAAGAGAAGGCGGTGCCAGCAACTTGGTTGCTTGGCGCTCTTAGTGCGCTCTTAAACCGCTCGCTTACCAAGAGGGTAAAGCCTGAAAACCTTGGGCGATGACGGATTTGAACCGCCGACCTTCACGGTGTGATCGTGCTGCGCTACCAACTGCGCTAATCGCCCGAACCAGGACCTAGTATATCGCACCGATACCCCCCGGGCTGCCGTCCCCACTCAAACGTGAACCGATATCGGTTGAGGTTGCAATGCTGAAATCCCAACCGATATCGGTTGGGATTCAAAGTTTAGAGGGGCTCTGGTTCAGGTCAGCGCCAATCGAGGGCGCTTGCCGGAAAACGGCAGAACATTGTCGGGTGGCAGCGATTGCAAATGCGTTTGCCTTTGCAGCTCAAGGAGGGAGCGAATGTGTTCCGCTTGGGCTTGACCATCGACTCCGGAACGGGCGATTTCCTGCAGCTGTCTGGTGAAAAGGGAGTTGTCGTCGAAGCTCATTGCTTCTTCTCCTTTTTCTTGCCGCCCTTGCCCGCTTTTTTCACGCCTTTCTTGGCGCCGGTTTCTTTCTTGCTGACTTTGACTTTTGCTGTCTTGTTCTGAAACTTCTCGAACTTGGCTTTCAGCTTCGCAGCTTTGTTGCGTTTCTCGGCGAGAACGCCTTCCAGAGTGCTGATCATGAAATTGATTTGCGATTCGGTGATGATCAGCGGCGGCTCGATGCGGATTGTGCGGTTGGCGTTCATGGTGCCGGCTACCAGCACACCACGGTGGAAGAGTTCTTCCTGAACGATTTCGCGGAATTCTTTGGTTGTGAATTCAAGACCAATCAACAGTCCTTTGCCGCGCACTTCTTGGATGCACTCCGGATACTCTTCGTGCAACTCGTTCAGGCGACGCATGAAATGGTTTCCCATGACCGCGGCACGCGCGGAAAGGTGTTCTTCCATCAGAACTTCCAGAGTAGCGGAGGCTGCTGTACAAGCAAGCGGGTTGCCGCCAAATGTGGAGTTATGAATGGACGGGTTGGGTTCAAGAGCTTTCCAGATCTTGCGACTGGCCATGAAACAGCCAATTGGGACAACACCGCCGCTCAGAGCTTTGGCCAGACAGAGGATATCGGGAACGACACCTTCGTGTTCGCAGGCGAACATACGACCTGTGCGTCCCAGTCCAGTTTGCACTTCATCCAAGATGAGCAAGACACCTTTTTTCTTGGTGATCTGTCTCACTTTACGGAGGTAGCCTGGCGACGGCACGTGAATGCCGCCTTCGCCCTGGATTGGCTCCAGAATCACTGCAGCGGTATCTTTGGTGATGGCATCTTCGATGGCTTTGGCATCGCCGAAATCGACGTGCACAAATCCGTTCAGAAGCGGTTCGAAAGGCTTGCGGAAAACTTCGCGTCCGGTTGCCGACAGCGCTCCCATGCTGACGCCGTGGTAAGCGTTCTTGGTCGAGATGATTTCCGTTTTGCCAGTCGCCATACGGGCTAGTTTGATCGCTCCTTCCACAGCTTCAGTTCCGCTGTTGCAGAAGAACGAATATTGCAAATCGCCTGGTGCTACCGACGCGAGTTGGCGAGCCAGATGTGCTGCCCATGGGTTCAGAAGGTCCTGGCTATGCAGGCAGACTTGATCCAGTTGGGCTTTGACGGCAGCAATCACCTTGGGGTGACGGTGACCGACGTTGAAAATTCCGTAGCCGCCCAGACAATCCAGATAACGTTTGCCGTGATTGTCGTAGGTATAAACACCTCCATCCCGGAATTCCACGGCGCCTTCGGCACCGCACAGCTTGTTGGAATAGGAGTTGTTCAAATAATTGATGGAATTTTCCAGCGCCGCATCCGCCAGCTCTTCATAGTGAGCAGGTCCGCGATCGACTAACGGGAATGTTTTTGCTGTTTCACTTTTTCTATAAACTGCCATAAAAATCACCACTTCAGATCACAGTAGACTTCGGTGGTCGCGCGTTTCGCCTTTTGCAGTGTCAGCCGGCACAAGCATATGCCGCATTTGCACTGTTACTGCATGCCGTACGAGCTATTCACTAAGTCTGAGTGCTGATTTACTGAGGCTTTTGTGGGGTTCTTTCGAACAATGACACCAAATATGGCGTCAGACATCCCCATCGAGTTCCGGTTGGACTCGACTTCGCACACTTAAAGAATGCTGTTTTACGGTCTGCAGTGCGCAACCAAGGCTGCTACTGCTACAGAAAGCTGGAAAGGATTGTTCTCGTTTTTTTCATACGACAATCGAAACTTGCGCGCCCGAGAAAGGGCTCGCCGTGACTCATTTCCTGTGGATCACCTACTCTTAATGTACACCCGCGCCCCGTTTCGGGGCAATGTGCAACCTGTCCAAAAAATGTGTACGGAAGTTATCCAAACTGTCCAAGGTTTTTTAGTGTTCGCAAACGCTTGGCTACGGGGCTAGATAGTGCAGGGGCCAGAAAAGTTTCCGCTGCACAGCAGCGATACCATGAACAGCAAGGCGGCCAGAGTTGTGCCATCTCTTAAAAACCAGCTCATATAGAGCGTTATCGGGCGTCTCGCTTTCCTTATATATGGAGCCGGTACGAGATAATGGCCCCTGATTACATCTTCTTCTTTGATGGGGAGGGTTCTGTTTTGAAGCGGATTATCCTGTGCCTGGCTTTGAGTTTGCCAATCTCAGTCGGGATCTTGCCGGTATCAGGCGCTGACGTAGCTCAGCAGCCGGCAATGCCGAAAGCCCTGCTGGAGAAATACGATCAGGGAGTCGCTTACTTCAAACACGGCGATCTGGAACCGGCCATCGCTTCCTTCAAAGTGGTGGCGTTGAGCATGCCTGATGATCCGCTTATACACCTGAGTTTGGCGGCAGCGCTGGAACAGCACGGCGACACCGAAGATGCAATTGCAGAGTATGTCCGCGCCATCAAAATACGTCCCTATGATGCTTTCGCCAGAGAAAGTCTTGGACTTTTGCTGCAGGGACAGGGACGGTTGAACGACGCTATCGACCAGTACACAGAAGCCGTAAAACTGCGCCCCGACACCCCACTTTTGCATCTCAACCTGGGAATGGCTTTGCGGGCCGCTGGCCGCACCGACAATGCAATCGACGAACTAAAACAGGTGATTGCGTCCTATCCGGATAATTTAAAAGCGCGTTCCCAGCTAGCAGCGTCCTATCAGGACAAAAATCTGCACCAGCAGGCAGCCAACGAATACAAGTACATCCTGTCGTTCGATCCCAATAACTTCTCGTTGCATTACAACCTGGCATACTCCCTGCTTTGTCTCAAGGATTACGACGGGGCGCAGGCGGAGCTGAAAAAGGCTATCGCTATCGACGCGAAAGTAGCGGAGCCGCACCAGATGTTGGCCACCGCGCTATCGGTCAAAGGGCTCAACAAAGATGCGTCCGACGAGTTGCGCACGGCGATTTCGCTCAAAGATAACGTCTCGCAGTGGCACTCGCAGCTCGGCGGAGTGCTCGCGCAGCTGAAAGACTTCAATAGCGCAATTGGCGAATATCAGACAGCATTGAAATTGAATCCGCGTGATGCGAGTTCCGCATACAACATGGGATTTCTGTATCAACAGACAGGCGACCTCAACAATGCATCTGCATCATATGAGCGCACTATCGCCTTGAACCCCAAAAACAGCAATGCCCACTACAATCTGGGCCTGGTAAAAAAGGAATTGAAAGATTTCGACAGCGCCGAACGTGAATTCCGCACGGTACTGGCAGCCAATCCAGAAGATGGACAGGCCATGATCAATCTGGGGCGTACATTCATTTTGCGAGGAGATCTCGCGCAGGCTGTTCAATACTATCGGCAAGGTCTGTCGCTCGAATCCAGCGATTGGTCCGCTTACCTGGAGCTGGGCTCGGCTCTATTGAAACTGAAGGATCTGGTTGGTGCTCGTTCTGCCCTGGAGAGCGCGGCGACACTCGCGCCCTACAACAATCAAATCAAATTGGCTCTGGCTGAGGTCAATCAGACTGAAAAGAACTATCCTGCCGCGGAACAGATCTATCGCAAAGTGTTGGCGGACGATCCGAACAATGCTGACGTCATGCAAGATCTCGCCGAAAATCTCAGCGATCAAAACAAGAACGAAGAAGCAATTTCTCTCTATCAGAAAATCGTTCAGCTGAATCCCAAGTCTCCCGGGGCCTTCAATGACCTGGGGCTCGCACTGCAGAAAAATCGCGATCTGAGTGGTGCCATGTCGCAGTACAAACAGGCTATCTCACTGGACGCTAACTTCGCCGAGGGTTACATCAACTTAGGAAACATCTATTTGAACCAGCAGTCATATGCCGATGCATCTGATTCCTACAAAAAGGCTTTGGCAATCGACTCCAAGAATGTTGAAGGTCACTACGATCTTGGTCTTTCTCTGGTCGGACTGAACGATTTACCCGGCGCATTGGAGCAGTACAAATCGGCAATTCAGCTTGATGCGAACTTTGCACCGGCGTATTACGCACTTGCCGTTCTGTATTTACAGCAAAGTGCGACGAGCGACGCCATCGCGGCCTTTGAAAATTACGTAGCTCTTGAGCCATCAGGAGCCTACAGCAATCAAGCGCGCGAGCAGCTTAGCAAGTTGAAAAACATCACATCAGGGCAGCGAGGTCAGTCAGCAACCGGTGACCTCGGATCCACGACCAGCGGAGCGCCAGCGCCGAGCACCGATGGAGCAAGTGTCGCGCCGCCCATAGCACCGGACCTGCGCACCACAGCTACTCCGGGAGTCCTCCACTGAGCTAGCTGCTCAACTCCCTAAACAACTTCCTCCACGGCATCCACTCATCGCGTAGATACTCCGGCAGTCCGCTACTCCGGCACTCCTCGTCTACTTAGGCAGCCCGTCTACTCAGGCGTCTACCGCGGTTCTCCTGGCTACTTTGCCTACTTCTGCAGCTGGTTGATGCGGCGAATGACCTGCCGCTCGTATTCCTTCATCAAACCGCCCGGTTCGGGCCATGGAATTCCAATACCGATTTGCATGGAACGGCGTTTCAGCGCTTGGTCATACTGATCTCGCTCTTTTTGCAGTCCAGCCATATCGAAATCCTTTTCGACAATTTGCTGAGCATGCGCTATCACCTGCTGAGTTTCACGTTCAAGGCGCTGCATGGTCTCACCCGCCTTAGGAGGCTCGATTCCAATGCCGGCTCCAGCCGCCCACCATTTGAACTCCTTGTTATGCTTTTCGCGCTCTTGCGCCAGCTTATTCAAGTCTTGCTGCGACCAGCCTCCCAGTATCACTTCCTCGGCTGCCGCACGGATGGGATCGACCTTCAACTTACTGTCGAAGAATTTGACAGGTCCTAGCTGATGGTCGCCGGCACTCTGGTCTCCAAGAACCAAGAAGCTCTTCACGTTACTGGCTACATCGGAGATTCCAGCGAGAAATTCACTTCTCAGGCCGTCTCCATTGCTTCCGGCATGGGCTGCGACGCCAGTTATGCCTTCAAAATTAGTCAGACTGTTGGGGGTGATACTGAAGTCCAACTCTTGCGTTTGGGAGACCATGAAATACTCCTCTTTTCTCTCGGTTCACGTGGGTGCCATGAACCGATGCAGCGAGTCAGCGCCCTGCTGGGACGCTAGTTCTATCTATTGCGCGGGATTGGTAATTGAGCCATTGGCTCGATTACAAGCTAGCAGATAAATTTGGCAAAGTTTTGGCGTCTTACAGGCTTTATCGAAAACTCTGACCGGTGGCCGACCCAAATCTAAACCGATATCGGTTGAGCTTTAATTTAGGCATGGAGCCCACAGCTCCGGTCGGTAAGCCATGGGGTTCCGAACGATTTATACTTTGAATCAACTAACGAGGACTCGAGCGTGGACACAGCCGTAGTGAATACTCCGCTAGGACAGAAGACTTTGCACGTTTGCAAGGACGGCACAGCAGACAATCTCGAATGGGTGGCGCTATACGAGGAAGCATTTCCGGCGGAGCAAAGACAGCCTCTGGATGATATTCGATCTCAGATTCGTACCGGGGACATGGAGCTTGACGAGACCAGAGACTCGGAAGGCGAGATTCTCTGCATGACCATCACTGAAGTCTTTCGAGAGAAACCCCGCAGCCGTGGTCCACGATTCCTTTTGGCTTGTTATACCGCAGTTCTCAAGTCACTCCGCGGTTGCGGAATCGGATCCGTGCACCGGAAACGGTGCGAACAATTGTTGCAAAACGAATATCCTGCCTTTCTGGGCCTTTTCAGCGAGATCGAATCAACGAAAGAGAGCGGCGTGGCTCCCGAAGCCATGCTCGTGAGAACTAAGCGCAAAAGCTTTTTTATGAAACTTGGATTGCAACCATTGGACATAGACTACTGGTTTCCAAACTATGATGGAGGTCCGCCTGTCCCTGGTGAATTGCTGTGGTTCCCATTCGCGGGTCAGACCTTGGACACTCCGACACTCGTTGCGACCCTCAAGAGAATCTATATCGAGGGTTATAACTTGAGCCAAGACGATCCGCTTCTGGCGCGCCTGTTGCAGCAGTTCGGCACACAAGTTTATTGAGGGACTGTCAAATCATTCGGACAAGGGGCGGTGAAACATAAGCAAGGATTACCTGATCGCTTATGGCATCGGCATCGATACATGCTCGAGCAAGCGCTCCCGGATTCCAGGTCGCTCTGTCTCTCAGGCACCAATACGCTGCAAGATAGTTCTGAAGATATTTTCGGCTGATACCGTGGAAACTAGTCTTTATCCAATTGAGAATCGTGGCAACTGTTTCCAAAATCGCGTGTCGCACCGGGAGCCGGTCGGAGTCGACGGTATCATCATCTGGATTGGTTCGAACCTCCGGTCTCAATGCATATCTGTCTGCACTCAAACGCAGTACGAATCCAGATAACTCAAGTACAGTTAGTGAAGAAAGCAGAGTACTCACACTCATTTCTGTCCGCTCGAATAGTGCATCAAATTGGATGGGGTCAGTAGTCAGCACATTGAGGACTTCCAGGTCCGCGTCTGACAGGTCGCTTTCATCGGTCACCGGATTTGGTATCAAGAAGTCTACTTGCCGAACCGACAGGTTGGGATTTAGATGCGGAGTTGCAACTCGTTCTTCATTTCGAGGGTGCTCTCCGGCAGGTGTGACTTTGCTTCGCTTGCAGAAACCCGGAGAGAAAAGGTGCGACGGAACTTCAGCACCGTCAGTCATGCTGCCGGCGATGACCATGGTTAGCTTCTTAAAGATGCCCAGAGCTGTCGAGTATGCAACCTGTGCCTCCTTCTGAAACTGGGACGTATTGATGAATACACCTTCTGCGAACATTTCGATCAAAAGCAAATAAGCCCGAGGTCTGCGTATGCCATGAAAAAAGGTATCTGCCAGCAACCAGAATTGCTCCCCGCATTCAAGACACTCCGCTTTCCGATCATCCTTTATCTTGATGTTGCCGCTTCCGCATTGGCAGACTAGGTCTTGCTCACCTGTAGCCCTGCGACGCAGTTCGATAACGCAGTGGAAGTTAGTGGGAAAGCGCCTGTTGAACTCTGCGATGAAGCTCGCGCTGGCGTCGTATTCCAATTGCCTGGATGGAAGTTCGTTCATGGTATCTCTCGATGTGCCTAGGTATACAACGTCGCTAGCGGGTAAAAAGTTCAATCGACGAAAGAAAAATCTGAACCGATATCGGTTCAGATTTTTCTTGACTAGCGCGCGGATGCTGTGGATAGAATTGGGTCTGAAGTTAGCCTGATGCGACCAAATCGAGTTGATCTTTGCTGAGGGTCCTTCGAACCTGATTGCGCAGACACAGATGGTGCTTCAGTTCAGGATCGGTCTTTACAAGGTTAATGGCTGCGTGGCGCGCTTCCTCGAGTATCTTGGCGTCGTTCACCATGTCAGCCAGCAACAGATCCGGCAATCCGCTCTGGCGAACTCCGAGGAACTCCCCTGGTCCACGAATCTGCAGATCTTTTTCTGCGATCACAAAGCCATCGTTGGTTTGCGTCATTACCTCGAGCCTTTGGCGAGTTAGCTCGGATGAACTATTCGAGATCAGGAAACAGTACGACTGATCAGCGCCTCTTCCCACCCGTCCGCGCAACTGATGCAATTGCGCGAGACCAAAACGGTCGGCATTCTCAATTACCATCACACTCGCATTCGGCACATCGACACCAACTTCGATGACCGTCGTACAAACCAATACGTCGAACTCTTTCTTGCGAAATTTCTCCATCACTTCGTCCTTCTCGGCCGGTTTGAGCTTGCCGTGCATAAGACCAACTTTGCATGTGCTCAGGTCTTCAAAGCGTAAGCGCTCGTACTCGGCGGTGGCCGCCTTAGCTGACAAAGTTTCTGATTCGTCGATCAAAGGGAAGACGATATAAGCCTGCCGTCCCTCCATGACTTGCTGACAAACGAAATCAAATATGGCTCGTTTTTGCGTGGGTGCCTTCAACTCAGTTTTGACAGGTTTGCGACCAGGCGGCAGTTCATCTATTTCGGACACATCCAGATCGCCATGAAGCGTCAGTGCCAGGGTGCGCGGAATCGGCGTCGCCGTCATCGTCAGCAGTTCCGGGTTGACGCCCTTCGCTTTCAGCTTAGCTCTCTGCTTGACCCCAAAGCGATGCTGCTCATCGATGACGATCATGCCCAGTTTGTTGAACTCAACGTCGTCCTCGAGCAGTGCATGAGTGCCGATCGCAACGTGAATCTGCCCGCTGCGCAAGTCTTGCTGAATGAGCTTGCGTTCCTTTGCTCCCTGTTTTCCCAGGAAGAGTCCACAGCGCAGTCCGAGAGCTGAAAACCAATTTTGGAAGTGGCGATAGTGCTGCTCTGCCAATATTTCCGTCGGCGCCATTACGGCCACCTGATAGCCATTGTCAATCGCAACGAGGCAAGCCATTGCGGCGACGACTGTTTTACCGGAACCTACGTCGCCCTGCACTAATCGATGCATCGGCTTACTGGCTGCAAGGTCGTGACGAATCTGCAGGAAAACACGCTCCTGTGCTGCAGTCAACTTGAACGGAAGTTCCGCGAGGAATTTTTGCACATTTCCCGATTCTCTAAAATCAAGCGATAGAGCATTCTCAACAGAATCCATCTTGTGCCGACGTATCGCCAGCTCAAGTTGCATAGCGAACAATTCGTCAAAAACCAGACGCCGCCTCGCGGCATCTTTCATGTCCAGATTTTCCGGGAAATGGATGCCCCAGATAGCCTCCGAAAGTCCGATCAGATCATGTTGTCGCCGTATCTCCGGAGGCAGAGGATCACGGATTGAGGGTCCGAAAGCTTCCAGAGCGTTATGCATTACAGTGCGCAGATAACGCAGACCGATCCCCTCAGTTAAGGGATAGACAGGCACGAGCCGTCCCGCATGCAACGATTCCTGGTCGTCTAAACCTCCTCCCGCTGCCAGAACTTCCACTTCCGCATTGCGAAGCTGTTTACGTCCGGAATAAGAATCGAGTTCAACAGTGCCGGAAGCGAGCACCTGAGCTCCTTTTGGGAATTGATTCTTGTAGCGCTCAAGCAAATAGCGATTGGATTTGCCACCGATGAATCGGCTGATCAGAATACTGCCAGTGCCATCATTAATTGTGACTGAAACAATCGAGACGTTTTTGTTTCTGGACTGAAATGCACCAACGTTCCTGATGATTCCGAAGACTGTCGCCCGCTGTCCAGGCTGCAGTGACTTGATGGGCACTTTGTCCTGAAAGTCTACATGCTCGCGCGGATAGTGGCGAATCAAATCCCAGGCGGTATAAATTCCGAGTTTCTCAAAGAGCTCTGACATTTTTGGACCGACGCCCTTGATGAATTTCACTTCCACAGAAGAGGGATCCTGGTCCTTTTGATTGCGCGCCGCATTGGAGCCCTGCGACTTTCCGGCACTGGCACCGGCACTGGCACCGGCACCAGATGCGGCACCGGCACCAGATGCGGCTTTAGAGATCGAGCCGGCTTTGGGGTTAGAACTCGCCGACCGGGAATCGGACTTTGCATGAGAGGGCGAGCTGGGCGCATCTTGTTGAGCGCTTTCCCGATCGCCGGCACCATCGGCAGTGGCAGGATGAACCGGCTGCTGATCCGCAAACAACAGTTCCTCGGTGCGACGCAGAACATGCATCCGCGAGGCTAAATCAAGATTGGCATATTGCACGTACAAACCGCGAATCGTCGCCCATCGCGGTTCAAGCGGAAATCGCTTGCAGAGTTTGTCGGCCGTTTGCCGCATAAACTGCGAAAAAGTTGTGCGGTGCCCCCGAAAGTCCACATAACGAGCCCGCCGTTCGACAACAATCGCCCGTGCCAGTGCGGCAACTTCGACCTCACGGTTGAAAGGCTTGGGACCTCGAGTGTGTTCCAACGCAACCCACCAGAATGTATATGCAACAGGCTACCCGTGAGGCTTCCCGACCGCATTATAGACCGAATTCAAGCATCCAGACAGCGCCGGGCGCGCGCAGACAGCATCCCAGCCGGATCCAAGCGGCATTTACATCTACAGATGAAACGCCCAAGTCACAGACGCGACTGCGCCGGCGAGAAACTGCGGAGAAAGAAACTACTGGAGCCGGTTCAGAATCAGCTTAGAAATGGCTTTCAATGTAGCGAAGACACCCAGACCTTCGGACGCAACTGCTTCGAAACTCGGTACGCCACGGATATTCAGATCCTTTTCCAGGCGCTCGATGGTCATGGCGTTGGCCAGGTCGCGTTTGTTGTACTGAAGAACCCAGGGAATCTGATCGAGGGTCAGATTGTACTCGGCCAGGTTTTCAATCATGTTCTGGAGGGACTCGACATTTTCTTTGGCGCGCATCACGTCTGAGTCCGCGACGAAGATGATGCCGTCCACGCCGTTCAAAATCAATTTGCGGCTGGCGTTGTACTCCACTTGACCGGGGACGGTGTAGAGCGAGAAACGTGTTTTGAATCCCTGCACGCTGCCCAAGTCGAGCGGCAAGAAGTCAAAGAAGAGTGTTCTTTCTGTTTCGGTTGCCAGACTGATCAGTTCACCGCGAGTGGTTGGTGCCAACTGGCTGTGAATGTATTTCAGGTTCGTTGTTTTGCCACCGAGACCGGTGCCGTAGTAAACGATTTTGCAGTTGATCTCTCTGGCTGCGTAATTTACGAGTGCCATTCCTAGTCCCTAATTTCCTGCCCCTGCCTCGCCAACTGCCCTGGAATCGAATTGCAGATTACGATCGCCAGATTATGACCGATTTGAATCTGGTCTATTGTGATTACTACCCCAAAAGTATGCCAAGCTACACACTCTTGAATTCTCGCCGACGCAGCAGATCGTTACAGTGCATAGTAATGCCTGCAACTAAGAGCCTACCATGATTTGGGCTGCGTCTACCAAGTAACAACTGTAAAGTTCCTTTCCTGGATTTGAACTGGTAGTAAAGCGAATGTTGCGTGCGAAATATTCAAGCATCATGAACATTTCGGGTTACATGATACAATCAAACGCTCTGTACGGTGGTTTTTTGCGCACTTGAGCTGGTAAGACGTGTCTTGCCCGTTACAAAGGCGGAGAACGCCGTCCGATAACGAAGGGATTTCAGCCATGGCTAAACGTTGCGACGTCTGCGGAAAAGGTCCTACAACCGGCTATAACTACACTTTCCTGCGGTCTCACTGGAACCCGCACAACAAGCGCCGCTGGCTGCCAAACCTGCAGCCGGTCAAGGCGAAGATTGGCAATGCGATCCAGCGCCTGAAAGTTTGCACCAGCTGCATTAAAGCGGGCAAAGTGCACCGAGCGGTTTAAGCCCTCTCTGCGATATCAAGAAAAATGCCGGTTCACAAGACCGGCATTTTTTTTCCTACCTCAAGAAAAATCCCAACCGATATCGGTTGAGATTCCGTCGGGCATAGTCGAAGCGCAGGGCTTATCAGAAACTGACGCTGCGGGCGATGTCGAGTAGTCGTTCGCGACTGACGTGGTAGACGGCATTGCAGAAGTGACATCGACCTTCGGCCTGTCCATCTTCCTCTGCCATCTCGACCAATTCTTTTTTGCCCAGCACTTTCAATGCCTCGACAAACCGCTCCGAAGTGCACCGGCAAGCAAAGCGAAGAGAAAGGCAATCAGTGAGCTGTTGGACCTCAAAGCCTGTCAGGATTCGCTGCAATATGTCTTGAAGACTCATCCCCCGGCGCATAAGAAATGTGAATGTGCCGAAGGTGCTGATATTGTTCTCGATTTTGCAGACGGTCTCCTCCGTATATCCGGGCAAGAGCTGCACGATCAGTCCTCCGGCAGCCTCGACTCCTCGAGCCGAGAGATGCGTTCCCAGGATGACAATCGAACCGGTTTGATCCGATGTGACCAAGTAGCGGTTGATGTCCTCCCCGATTTCGCCGGACTGCAATTCGACTGTAGACGTGTAGGGACGACCAAAGCCGTGGTCGATAGTCACGTGCAGATAGCCGTTATTGCCAACCGCTGCTCCAACATCAAAATTCCCCAAACTGTTGAGCGGAAGCTCAACCTGAGGATGCTCTACATACCCGCGGACCGTTCCCTTTGGGGAGGCGTCAACGACAACTTTGCCGAGCGGACCGTTGCCTGCGAACTTCATCGCCACTTGTCCGCGTTTCGATACCACGGATGACAATAAGCATGCTCCCGTGAGAGCCCTACCTAGTGCCGCGGTTGATGTAAAAGAAAGTCCGTGCCTTTGTCGAGCGTCTTCAACGAGATGAGTGGTTCCGGCGATCACAGCCCTGATAGTGCCATCTGTCGAGATAGCCTTGATCATGCCATCGTCCATTCCGCACCACCTCATGTGAGTGATTGTTACATCTTATCAGTTTCTAACCCGCTTGGACAGACTGTCTAGGGGCGCAAGCGCTTATCGCCCGCGTCAATCCGTGGACATCCAAGTGAGCGTTCACCGCCTGCCAGTGGGATGCCTCAAGGATATGCACAACGCCTTCCGCTTGTCCGTCACCAACTTCGACCACCAGATATCCGCCCGGGAAGAGAACTTCCGGACCCCGCAGCGCCATTTGACGGTAGACAAGCAAGCCGTCGTCGCCCCCCTCCGAATAAGTACCGTGCGCTCCCAAAGACCTACCTCCGGCTGCAACTTCGGTTTCTGACAGCGGGATGTAGGGCGGATTACTCACCACCAGGTGGAACTGGTCGGTGGCACTAGCGACAAAGTCAAGCCAGTCTTGCTGTATAACGGTCAAACGACCTCTGATAGCGTCACCCTGCGCGCCAGCGTTGGAAAGCGTTGCACAAATCGCCGCCGCGCTTTTCTCTACGGCTGTCACCAAAACATCTGGCAGCGCATGCAACAGGGATATGCGTAATGGTGCCGGCTCCAGACCCACTTCCAGCACTTTGATCGGCGCGCTGGACTCCAGAGCAAGCAGGTCTTGAGCGACCGCCACCACGGTTTCCGTGTCGCTGCGCGGAATAAATACGCCCCGGTGGCACTGGAATTTCAAGCCGCGAAACAGTGTGTAACCGAGGATGGCCTGCAGCGGCTCGCGCGTTGCTGGCGGCGCGCCAAAATTCCTTCCAGGGCACCTTCCCCAGCTTGGGTGCGTGGCGGCAGAACCGACTTTCATTCGTTCTTCGATTGTCAGCCCGGTGATGTGTTCGACAATCAGCTCGGCTTCGCGACGCGCTCGCGGTTCCACCCTAAAGCCAACCAGCGCCTTAACTGCCCGCGCTTTTCAGAGCCGTTATTGTTGTCATCGAGTTGCGTGGAAACTTCCAGCATGCGTTGCTGTTCTGCCAGGATGTGGGCTTCGATCACCTTCTCCAGATCGCCTTCTAGAACCTGCTGCAAACTGAAATTCTGATTCAGTCGGTGGTCGGTCACCCGATTGTCCTTGTAATTGTAGGTGCGAATTTTTTCCGACCGATCGCCTGTGCCGATCTGAGATCGCTTCGCATCTGCCAATTCTTTCTGCCGCGCCTCCATCTCCAGTTTGTATAGTTTGGCAAGCAGAATTTCTTTAGCCCTCTGCTTGTTTTGCAGTTGGTTGCGCTCTTCCGAACACGCCACCATGATGCCAGTCGGCTTGTGCACGATACGGACTGCACTTTCTACTTTATTGACGTTTTGCCCGCCGGCACCGCCAGAACGCATTGTCGATATCTCTAAATCGTTCTCGTTGAGCTGGACATCAACCTCGTCAGCCTCCGGCATGACTGCAACCGTGGCCGTAGAGGTATGGACACGCCCCTGCGCCTCCGTTTCCGGAACGCGTTGCACACGGTGCACACCGGATTCAAACTTCATCTTACTGTAGACAGCGTCACCACTCACTTTCATGATGACTTCCTTGTATCCGCCGACTTCGCCGTCGTTCTTGTCCACCAACTCCGCGTTCCAACGCATCCGCTCGGCGTATTTCAGATACATGCGACTCAAATCCCCTGCAAAAAGCGAGGCTTCGTCGCCACCTGTTCCGGCTCTAATTTCAACGATGATATCCCGTTCGTCGTTGGGATCTTTGGGCAGCAGGTCTAGCTTGAGTTGCTCGCCAAGTGCCGTGTGCCGCCCCTTGAGTTCAGCCAGCTCCGCTTCTGCCATTTCTCGCAGGTCTTTGTCGTTTTCCGTACGCAGAATCTCCTGCGCACCCTCAATTTGGCGTGCCACCTCGCGCCACAGACTGAAGCGATCCATAGTCGGCTCCAGCTGCCGACGTGTCTTGGCCAGTCGCTTGAAGGTACTTTGATCGCTCAGAACGTTCGGATCGCCGAGTTTTTCCTCGAGCTCCCTGTACGTCTTTTCAATCTCTTCTAACTTGGCGACAAATTGGTCCATTTTCGGAGCTCAAACAAAATGGCGGAGAGGGAGGGATTCGAACCCTCGCTGCGCTTTCACACAGACGGTCTTTCCAGGACCGCACGATAGACCACTCCGACACCTCTCCGAGTAATCTCAGGCGAGACATTATAGCTGATGGGACATCCCTCAGCCGCCCCACGTTAATCCGCGGTCGCCTGCGCGGTGCATGCTTTTTCAAGGATAACAGTTTCGCTTGCAAAGGTCCCGTAAAACGATCCCGAACCGATATCGGTTCAGATCTAGAGTCCAGCCGGCACCTAGGCTTTATTCGCAACTTTTAGGCGTGATTTCTTCGCGGAGGCAATTATTGAGAGGAAGTCTTCCGCTTTGAGGCTGGCGCCTCCGACCAATGAACCATCGATGTCGCTTTGAATCAGTTGTTCGTCAACGTTCTTGGAATTGACGCTCCCGCCGTAGAGGATCGGGACCCGGTTGGCCAGGTCTTGAGACGTGGAGTTAGCGAGAGTCTGACGTATTGTCCGGATGACTCGATTAGCTTCCATGGCTTCGCAAACCTTGCCGGTGCCAATAGCCCAGACTGGCTCGTAGGCGATCACCAGCGAACTAAGCTCGGCAGCTGTCAGCCCCTGCAAGGCAGCTACTACTTGGCGGCTGACGACCGAGTCAGTGAGGTTGCTTTCCCGTTCATCGAGAGTTTCGCCCACGCAGACGATCGGTAAAAGTTTGTGACTAAGCGCGGCTTTCAGCTTTAGATTGACAGTTTGGTTCGTTTCTCCAAAAAGTTGGCGTCTTTCTGAATGTCCAATGATGACGTATTTCACATTCAAATCCAGCAACATGGGAGGAGCGACTTCTCCAGTAAACGCCCCTGAGTCGCGATAGTCCATGTTTTGGGCACCGAGAGCAATCGTCTTGGGGTCGATGGCGGCGCCGACGGTTTCCAGACTGGTGAACGGCGGGCAAAGGACAATAGCGGGTAGATCGGATTGACCCTTGACTCCTTCGGCAATTGTCGAGGTCAGCTGCTTCGCCTCGCTACGGTTCAAGTTCATCTTCCAATTACCGGCAATTATCGTCTGGCGCACGAAGGTCATAAAACCGTCCTCGACTGGTGATTCCGGGAATTTTATCGCAAGCTACTTGCCGTTGATCGCAATATAATGCGGCTTTTTACAAGGCACATTCGGTTTTGATACCACTTTCGGTGCCGGTGCGACCCTCGCCTGCGGTATAGTTGGAGATTATGGTTCACCGGCAACGCACAACTCTGTTGGGATACCTCGCCGGTGCCGCGATCACCGCAGCCGCTACGCTCGCCGCGCAGGTGGCCAAACCATACCTGTCACCCGCTAATTTGATTATGGTCTATCTGATAGGGGTGGTGATCGTCGCCATTCGTTTCGGGAGAGGCGCTTCGGTACTGGCTTCGTTTCTGAGCGTCGCAGCTTTCGATTTTTTCTGCGTGCATCCGTACCTGAGTTTTGCAGTCAGCGACACTCAGTATCTTCTGACGTTCGCCATGATGTTGACCGTAGCGGTGTTGATTAGCACGCTTACCACACAAGTCAGAGAACACGCGGAAGCAGCCGATCAAGCTTCCAGCCAGATGGAGACGGAACGGTTGCGCAGCACATTGCTGAGTTCGGTTTCTCATGATTTGCGCACACCGCTTGCCACCATCACCGGTGCGTCGAGCAGTCTTTTGCAGGAAGCCGCCGAGAGCAATCCCGGAACCCGACATGAGCTGCTGCAGGTCATTTATGAAGAATCAGAACGAATGAACCGCCTGGTCGGAAACTTGCTCGAAATGACTCGCGTTGAATCCGGCAACATTCTGGTCAACAAGGAATGGCAGGCCATCGAAGAAGTAATCGGCACCGCCCTGGCACGAGTTGAAGCCAAATTAGCCGGCGCCCGGATTGAGGTTCTATTGCCGGATGAACTGTTGCTCGTGCCGCTGGACGCGGTTCTGATTGAACAAGTACTGACCAACTTGCTGGACAACGCCATCAAATACGCGGGAACCACCGCGTCTATTGCCGTTTCGGTATCAGCAACTCCAACCAGCGGTGCCGGTGACACTACCAAGGGCTTAGTTACTGTCTGCGTTCTAGACACCGGCCCCGGCTTCTCCCCGGCAGAAAGCGATCACGTATTTGAGAAATTCTATCGAGGCAGCGCCGCCAAAAGTTCGGCAGGCGTTGGACTGGGATTGGCAATCTGCCACGGAATAGTCAAAGCGCATGGTGGAACAATAACTGCCGGAAACCGCCCGGGCGGCGGTGCTCAGATTTGTTTCACACTGCCACTAGATACAGTGCCACCCGAGATTCGGGAAGAAACCTGAAAACTCGAAATCCCTTTCAGCGCGCAGACTATTCCACCCTCAATCGGTAGCCCACTCCAGGCTCGGTGATAAAGTGGCGCGGGCGCGCCGGATCTTCTTCCAGTTTGTGCCTCAGATGAGCCATATAAACGCGCAGATAGTGGCTCTCGTTTTGATAACCTTGCCCCCAGACTTCTTTCAGAAGCTGTCTGTGCGTCACTACCTTTCCGGCATGCTGAGCCAGGATCGTCAGCAACTTGTACTCGTGCGGCGTCAAATGCACTTCTTCGTCATCCAAAAACACCTGCCTTTTGGCAAAATCGACACGCACCCTGCCGGCAGTAAAGGACGCCTGCGCGGTATCACCCTTGGTGCGCAAATTGTGCCGCAGGGCAACTCGAATACGGGCCATCAGTTCACCGGTACCAAATGGCTTGGTCAGGTAATCGTCAGCTCCCGCATCCAGAGCCGTAATCTTGTCCGATTCATGCTCACGAGCAGACAGCACGATGATGGGAACGGTGCTCCATTCTCTCAGCCGCCGCGTCACCTCAAGACCGTCAACATCGGGCAGCCCGAGGTCCAGCAGGACGACATCCGGATTGCTGGTTGCAGCCAGGCTCAATCCCTCTTCGCCAGTTGCAGCCTCGATGATTTTAAATCCGTAGGGATGCAAGGCAGCCTTCAAGTAACGCCGAATCGGCTGCTCATCCTCAATGACCAGCACAATTCCTTGATCGACTGACCTGGTTGTGTCCATACCCGTCGCATTTTGCTCGACGGATTCGAATATAGCACGAGCCCCGCGCCGCCCCCGCGACATGGGGTCAGCTGCGAGCTCCCCATGAAGCCACTCTACCGCCGGCGGCGCCGACATTCTTCCTCGCCCTGGCACCGACAGATTGCACGGGCTCCAGACCGGTCGCTTGCGGCGCATCAGGGAAAGCCAGCGTCATCAGCTTATCCAACATGTGTCCGCCTGCCCAGGCGATGACGAAGGCACCTAAAATCAAGCAAATTTCCATGGGACACCTAACTGCAACTGATACTCCAAGAGTAGTCAGCAGGGCGTTAAGAGTGCGTCAAAATCGCATCCGGCGGCATCAAAATTGCGTTGATGCTGAATGAGTTCCGCGTGACCTGCACCAAATGAGCCATTTGAGTCGTCCTTCCGCCGACGCTCCAGAAGATCTCGTCGCCTGAATCAAGCAAAAATCCTGATCGGATTCGGTATTTTTACGTTTTTTTGATCTCAAATCGGGAAATATTTGCGGTGTTTTTATGTCACGCAAATCTAGGATCGGAGCATCAAAACTACCTTACAACTAAAATGTCATCGATTACCACGGTTTCCCAGGACAATGAGCAGCGCTCGCGCATGATGTCGACAAAATTTCGGCGCTGGTTCTTTGAAGGCATCAAACAGCAACAAAAATCCCGCGATTCAAAGCTCCATCAGGCGGCGTGGTGGAAGGTCATGTGCCTCACGGGCGTCGATTATTTTTCGACGCTCGGCTACCAGCCCGGCATAGCCTTCTTAGCGGCTGGCGCGCTGTCGCCGTTCGCCACCCTGACGATCGTGCTTTTGACTTTGTTCGGCGCGCTACCTGTCTATTCGCGCGTTGCGAAGGAAAGTCCCCACGGGCAGGGCTCGATTGCCATGCTGGAAAACCTCTTCCCCGGCTGGCGTGGCAAAACAATTGTTCTGATTCTGCTGGGATTTGCAGCCACAGACTTCATTATCACCATTACACTCTCGGCTGCCGATGCCACCGCACACGTCGTCGAAAACCCGCTCGTCATTCAACAGGTGCCGCCCTGGTTATTGTCCAGGGAGGGGATCACCTTGTTTCTGCTCTCCGTGCTGGGAGCGATATTTCTGCTGGGTTTCCGCGAAGCGATTGGTGTCTCGATCGTGCTCGTGATTCTCTACCTGACCATGAGCGGTATCATCATTGGTGTCGCCGGCAACGACATCCTGGAGCACCCGGAGCACATTCAAAATTGGCAGCAAGGGCTGATGCACCAGTATAAGAGCTTCTGGACAATGGCCGGCATCTCGCTCATTCTCTTCCCGAAGCTCGCCCTCGGCATGTCCGGTTTCGAGACCGGAGTCGCCGTCATGCCGCTGGTCAAGGGTCGCCCCGATGACGATCCCGAACAGCCCGACGGACGCGTTCGAAACACTCGCAAACTATTATTTACCGCCGCGCTGCTCATGAGCGTCTTTCTGATCGGCAGCGCGATCACAACTACCCTGTTGATTGAGCCAGCCAAGTTCGCTGACAATGGCGAAGCTAACGGACGGGCGCTCGCCTACCTGGCGCACGAGTATCTGGGTCATGGCTTTGGTACCGCCTACGATATCAGCTCAATTCTGATTCTCTGGTTCGCCGGGGCCTCGGCCATGGCCGGGCTTCTCAATCTGGTGCCTCGATACCTGCCGCGGTACGGCATGGCACCGGACTGGGCTGGCGCCATGCGTCCACTGGTGGTCTTCTTCACACTGGTCTCCTTCGTCGTCACGCTGATATTCCGTGCTGATGTGGATGCCCAGGCCGGAGCCTACGCGACCGGCGTCCTGGTCTTGATCACCTCGGCTGCGGTCGCGGTGACAATCTCCGCCGCGCGCAAAATGTCTCTGATGACCATCGCCTACCTGGTGATCACGCTGGTATTCACCTACACCACCATCCTCAACATGATTGAACGCCCGGAGGGCTTGCACATCGCATCATTCTTCATTGGCGCAATTCTGGTCACTTCCCTCATTTCACGCGCCATCAGATCCCTCGAATTGCGCGTCAGCGACATAAAATTGGACAGCGTCGCCGAGAAGTTCATTGCTACTGCGGCATCCAGAGGCGAAATCCGCATACTGTCACACCGCCCGGGCGGCACCGACTACTGCACCAAAGAAGCGGAATCGCGTGAGGTACACAGTATTCAGCACCCCGAAGGTGATTTCATCTTTTTGGAAGTAAATCTCAGCGATGCCTCCGATTTCTCGGACGAGCTGCACGTCAAGGGAGTAGAGGTTGACGGCTACCAGGTGCTGCGCTGCACAAGCCCGGCCATTCCCAACGCTATCGCCGCCCTCCTGTTGCACATACGCGACAAAACCGGCAAGATTCCCCACGCTTACTTCGGTTGGACCGAGGGAAACCCTCTCACCTATATCTTTAAATTCATATTTCTGGGCGAGGGAGAAACGGCGCCGGTGTGCCGCGAGGTGCTGCGAATTACAGAGCCGGTTCCCAAGCGGCGCCCGAAAATCCACGTCGGCTAGGCTTTTCCGGGCGCGGGCGCGTACAATAATGACCTTGACTAGGAACGGCGAAACCCAACCGATATCGGTTGAGATTTTCTGGCCGGTTGTGGAGAGAAACGATGGACGAGAAGCCGGTTTCCGGCACCACCGAGCGGTTGCCCGATTGGGTGCGACGCACTGTGCTAAATACCGAGGAAAATCGCTCGGTACGCAAAATTCTCAAAGAGCAGGGACTGAATACCATATGCGAAAGCGGACGTTGCCCGAACAAAGGCGAGTGCTGGGCTAAACGCACTGCTACTTTCATGCTTATGGGAGAGGTCTGCACTCGCACCTGCAAGTTCTGTGCGGTCAACAAAGGCAAGCCGGAGCCGCTTGACGGCACCGAACCATTGCGCATCGTGGAAGCCGCTGTCGCAAATGGACGCCACGGTGGTACTGACCTCAGTCAATCGGGATGGCTTCGGATCAAAGGATCCAACCACTTTGCCCGCACAATTACCGCGCTTTACGAAGGGATTCCGGAGTGGTTGTGGAAGTTCTGGCGCCCGACTTTCAGGCAAGCGTGACGCAATTGCCACGGTGGTGGCAGCCCATCCGGCGGTCTACAACCATAATGCAGAAACAGTGCCGCGCGCCTTTACAAACAGGTGCGTCCGGGCTCGATTTACGAGCGGTCACTGCGGGTTTTGGAAATCTGCAAGGAGTTGGATACGGCGCTGCTGACTAAGTCTGGTTTGATGCTTGGACTGGGCGAGTCGAAAGACGAAGGTGGCGGTGATGCAGGATTCACCGGAGTGGGTTGCGACATCCTCACCCTTGGGCAATACCTGCGCCCGACACGCAACAACCTCCCAGTGCATCGCTACGTAACTCCTGAAGAATTTGCCGGAATTGGCCGACATCGGGACTGGTCTCGGGTTCCGCCAGGTGCATTCAGAGGCGCTGGTCCGCAGTTCTTATCCTGTCGGCGAATTGAGCTGAAAGAGTTGATTACATTTTCGCACCATGGACGATACCACTGCCGGCAACAGTCTGCCGGCTTTAACCGGCGGACAAACACTGAAACGGGCTGAGGAAATGCTGTCCGCCGGTGACACCACGGGTAGTTTCGACTTAGCACGCGGTTACTGGCTGTCGCACCCCGAAGACATGCAAGCTGTTCGTCTTTTGGCCCGCATCGTCGAACAGTCAGGACGGGCCCCTCTGGCAGAACAGCTGCTTAAGTTCGCCGCCACCGACAATGTTCTGGAATCCAGTCCGCAACTACTCTTTGATACAGGTTATCAGTTGATCGATGAGCGCCAGTTCCAGCTGGCCGCCATGTTGCTCGATTATGCGGTGCGCGTTTGTCCGGACGAACCGGTGATCCGCTACGAGCTAGGGTTCGCCCTGATGGCCGTCAGGAAGTTCGACGAGGCACTGCCGCATTTTGAGAAAGCTCTGGCGCTGGCGGAAGACTTCGACACTCATCTGAATATTTCAGTGTGCTATACATTGAAACGCGATGCGCAAAAAGCCAGGCATCATCTAGAACGCCTTGTGGAGCTGTCCGAAACCACCGATACCGCCAGCGTCGGCGGCAAAGACGAAATTCAGAAAGAGCTGGCCAATCGCAAGCTCAGTCTGCGCCGCCTCGAACTCCTCTCCAGCAAGCCTTCGCTGAATGCCCGCGACTGGTTTTTCATTCTCTACGGTGGATTGCTGCTCGAAGATCTCTCCCTCTCGGGCATCGCGCACGCTGATACCGCCGGCAGTGAGATGTCGAAGGTGGCAGAAGCGGTGCTTTCAATGCGCGGCGCCATGGATGCCGTCGGAATGGAGTTCGACATGATCGAATATCATTCGCACAGCGCCCGGCCGCTGGCCGAGGCACTGGGGCGTCTCCTGGACCTGCCAGTCGAGGCGATCAGCGACTTCAGCCGCCTGGACCGCACTCTGCTTGTGATTGCCTGGGGCGAAGAACTGATCGATTCATTTCGAATGTTGACACGCAACGACGGCTACCGGGTTCTTTTCGCCTATGGCATTCCCAATAACTCGCCATTACCCATCCGCACCGATATAGTGGCACACCTGCAACCGGACTGCGACTTGCCGTGGCACCAGGAGCTGCTGGAGTATCATGCCAGTGATCGAGGCGCGCTCTCGCTGCCAGACGAGGCCATGGCCGCGCTGGTCGATCAGCTTTTAATACGCTGCTCAGCGCTGGAATCCAATCCTAACTTCATTCGGCATACCGCCGATTTGGCGTAATATCACGCCAGTCCCAAGAAAAAACTCTTGATCGTCGGCAATCAGGAAAACATCGCCGAACGCCCGGAATACACAGCTGAAGTGCCCTGAAGAAATCACGCTTCCTGATCAAATCACGCTGCCCTGACGAATCATTATGAACTGCATCGCAAAATTTTTGACTTGCCTGTCATTTGTCACCACCTGCACCGCTGCTTAAGCACAGCGATGATGGAACCGCTGAGGCGCGTCCGACACCGACAGCCTTTCTGGATTATCCGTCTACCTGCCTGCCGTTGGGCTCCTGATTGGCGCGATTCTATGTGCGATATTCTTTGGACTGAAGGAGCTTCACGCCAACGCAGTTCTGGCATGCGTTTCTATCTGGCTCTCCTGGCTGTTGATCACCGGCGGTATTCATTTTGATGGACTGCTGAACCGCAGATGGTATATTTTTCCACCGTTCACGCGAGCACATGCTGGAAATCATGCGTGACAGCCGCAGCAACAATTTCGCTGTGATCGCCGCACTGGCGGTGAATTGCTGCTCAAGTGCGCGGCTCTTTGGTTGTTCAACACCAGGCATGGTCTGTCTTGCTGCTGGTGCCCGCCTGAATGATCAAGGTGGTGCGAAACCTACGCCATCGGCGCCTTCGACTACGCCCGCCCCATGCGGCATGGGTAAAATTTGGCACGACACCTGTTTTCCACGCGATGCTGATGCGGCAGCCTTGCCGGTGGCGGCGACAGCTCTTTTGACCATCACACTGCACAGCTGGTTGCCGGCAGCGTGTGCGCTGGCTTGCATCACCTGCGGATTGGCTGCCTGCTACTTTGTTCAAGCTTTGCTGGGCGGTCAAACGGGCGACACGTATGGATTTGCCGTGGAGATCGCCGAAGCAGGTGGAGTGTTTCTCACCGCGCTGGCTTTCCATTGAGACGTCGCAGACTGAGCCGTCGCAGCCAGATCAATAAGCAGATGATTTAGGGCGCATTCTAAAATATGCATCGACAACTGGATAAGAAGCGCAAAGCTGCACACATATTGAACTTGCCGCTCTGGCATCAGTCCCTTCGCATCCTCTCATGTCGGCTTTGAACAAACTCTGATCCCTGTAGGCTAACGGTTTCGCCCCCTTCACAACGAGCTGACTTTGTAGAAGAATGGATTCAGGGGTAGCTCGAAAACTTGTTGCTAGGTTTTCGGGAGGGTTCAGAATTTGTTTTCGTTGAGTAAGGAAGATCACACGCCAGAAACCGGCACGACACGAGCCATCACCGAGGGTATGACAGGCGGGGATGCAGCCCCCGTCGATGAGATCATGACCGGTGATCCAACTCATAACGGCGACAGCACCGTTAGCAGTGCCCAACTAATGGTCAAGCTGCTCGGCAAGGCGGTAGCCAAACAGCGGGCCAGCTTGTCGATGTCCCAAGAGCAGCTCTCTACAATCTCGGGACTGCACAGGACCTACATTAGTGACATCGAACGCGGCTGCCGCAGTCTGTCGTTCAAAAATGTTTGTCGCCTGGCCTGGGCGCTCAATCTAGAGCCGTCCTCGCTGATGGCGATGGCAGAACGACTGAACGACGCGTAGCCGATCAGCAAGTCCGCGCCTCCAGAGTCGCTCCGCAGGAAGCGCTGAATTCATTGCAGGAACGCCATCGTCAGGCGTTTGTGTATGCGCGCCCTAGCCTAGACGAACCGGACGAGTTGCAGCAAAATCCACGCCTTCGTCAGCCACACTGGCGCCAGTACGCGCGGCCAGGGTCCAGCGGAGTTCGGGCAGTGTGCTGCCTTTAAAAGCCGCTTCCCTGCGTTTGTCCAGGTGCCGCCGCTCCCGATGGACCGAACCGGTCTGCCGAGTTGGCGCCTCCCGCTGCGTCTTTCTGTTCTTGCATGAGCCGACCCTTGCGGGCAAAGAACGCAGCTCGATTGGCGATATCGGGCTCATTAAAGCGCCTGGACAAGTCCCGAATATCCTCCATATGACCGACGGAGGTCGCTTTATCCAGAGCTTTCTTCAGCAAATAGCGCAATTGATCGCGCTGCAGAATCGGCTCAATTTGCAAAAGCAATTCGCAAAGATTGCGCGTATCGTCCTCGTCATCAATCAAATCTTTGACGGTTTTGCGCTGCAGATCTTCCATGCCAAGCGACTTAGCCTCGGTGGCAAACCTGACCGCATCCGGCACAGTCTTAATGCCGGTGTAGGCCTTTTCCATCGCAAGGTGGGATATGTCGTTGAGAGCAACCTCCTGCGATTTGTGCGCCAAATCGTACAAGTCGCTAACGGTGCGCGCGTTTTTTATCAATGCCGTGACGCACGCACGGGTGACTTCGAAAAACTGATATTTACGCGCTCTCAGCGCCACCAGGATAAAATCCTCGCGAGTTGAGCAGAGACCGAGCGCTTTGTTCAAACACTTACGACGGGCTTCCAGCATGGGATAGGCGGTGCCCTCCGTCGCGTCAGCAATAGCCAGACACTTCGCGACGTCCGAACTGGAATCAAGCGTCTGCAGAACATAGCCCTCAGCGCGCTCATACTTACCCGAACGCATAGCCTTGCTTGCTTTCGTCATCTGGGCTTGCTGTTCAGCTGCCAGCGGCGAGTCCGCCCATTTGGATTTCTTGCTGCCAGCCGCCGCGGGCAGCATGGAAGAAACTCCAGCAATGGCGACAGCCAAGCTTAGATGAAACAGCAGACGACGCATAAACTTTCCTGTCCTCAATCAGACCTAACGTCATTGTACGGCGCTTGTGCTAATTGCACCAATTTCTTATGCCCGTCGACAAGCAAAGCAGCGACAGCCCGGCGAACCCTCCTAAAATCCTGAACTCAGGGCTTCTTCGCGCGTTCAGCCTGCTCAACCATCTCCCGCATGCGCGGGTGGTCTCCAGGAATCGTCCGTACCCACGCATCAAATGGTGGCACCGGCTCACCAACGCGAAACAGCATGTAGTAGACGCTCAACTCACCGACGAAGCGGAAACGCCGCCGTATGTCGTTGCTCAGAGCTTCATAGGATGCGAATGAATGAAGATACGCGGAAAAACTTCCGTGCTCTTTGTCCAACTCCCTCATGATTTGAGCGTTCTCGACAGTGGCCTGGATTTTCTTCTTGCTGCGCAGAATGCCTTCGTCTTCACACAGACGCTTCATATCGTCCTCGTCGAACCTCGAAACTCGCTCCACATCAAAGTCGGCAAATGCCTTACGAAATGCAGCCCACTTCTTATCCACCAGCGCCCAGCTGACTCCAGCCTGAAATACAGCCCGGGTCATGATCTCCAAGTAGTCATCGAGCTTCTGAGGCTCTATCACATCCGGAATCGACACAGCACCGCCTCTTTTGCCCCGACGAGCAAATTCCCCGCAATTTCTACCCTTGACCACCGGCACGGCTCTACAGTTCCCTCGAGATCTCAACCGATATCGGTTGAGATCTTTGGTGACCTCCGCTATCAGGTGTTGTCTTGGCTTCCTGAAGAGGCTTCAGCGCCAATCTGTGCGGAATTTGAGCGTGTTGAGAACCAGATATTTTAGCTCTTCGAGCTCCAGCTCGCTGGCCAAACGTTTCCACATGAGCTTTCGGGAGCGTGAGCGCAAATCTGCAGCCCTTTTCTTCTTACGCAAAATCGCCAGGGCTTCCTCGCGCCAGAGCAGTTGACAAAGAGCAAACGGATCGACCGACTGGTTCTGGCGCGAGCGCCAGATCTCCTCGACCACAGGCTCGCCATCACGAGTGGTGGCAACCATTAGTCCCCACCAGGGTGGAACGATTTTCATTGCTTCCACCACGTGCCGTTCGTCCGCCACCAGTGTGATGCGATCAAAGACCTGACTGTAGAACTTTTGCTGCTTGGGTAGCCGCTCCAGAGTATCGGCAGCGCTTTTTATCTCAAAACCGGTCAATTGTCCGTTGACCACCGCGACATCGATGCGATACTTGCCCTGGAAGATACCGAGTTCGTCGAGCACCAAGCTGGTTGGATCGGCCTCGACAATACGGACGATTTCGCTCTTGTGCAGAGCTTGCCGAATGTCACGATCTTTGAGGACCAATGCGTGCTCTTTCTAGAAGAGGGCACCACCTACAGTAGCACATATCACTTGGATATCAAGCCTGAAAGTATGGCTTGAGTCGCTGCAGAGTGTTCTCTAAAGACTCAGGCAACATGCGAGTTTCACCAATTACCGACATGAAATTGCCATCGCCAATCCAGCGAGGAACGGCGTGTAAATGCACATGCTGCGCAATGCCTGCACCAGCCGCCGCGCCTAGATTCATGCCAATGTTGAAGCCGTCCGGCTTGTACTCCTCAGCCAGTGCCCGCTGAGAAACTTTTGCCAGACTCATCATCTCGTTGGTCGTGTCGTCCGGCAGTTCTGCCAGTGAAGATTGATGTTCGAACGGAACGATCATCAGATGCCCACTGGTATACGGAAAAATGTTCAGGATGATGTAGGAGAGTCTTGCGCGATGGAGAATGAAATGCTCGTCGTCCTTGTTCTCCTTCGGCAGGTCGCAAAAGACGCAGCCCTGTTTTCTCTCCTTCCCGGAAATGTAAGCCCAGCGCCACGGGTTCCAAACATAGTCCATCCCAACATATCCTCAGTCCCAGTCTAGTTCGCGTTCCAGGGTTTCTAGTTTTCGCAAGTCGCCGGTTCGCTCAGCGCAAAGCGCAGAGTCTTCAATTCGTTCGCTCCGAAATGCAGTTCCGCCAGATCATTGTTGAAAACGAGCGGAGAGATAACTTCCAGATTCAACCAACAAGCTGCCGCAGATTGAAAACGAAACCGCGGATTTATCCGCACCTTCTGTTTGCTCTGCGCAACATTCAGCAACCGCAAGACTAGAGTACGCCCGTCGTCCTCCACGAACTGCGCGACGCAGCGCACCGCCGGATTATCCAACAAGTAGAGCCGATCGGGCTCTCCCGCATCACCCCGCTCGAGCAATGGATAGAGGGAGCCTTCATATTGTTCGGCAAGCGAGCAGGCCTCAACAATCAGCTCGTCTGTGAGTAAGTCATTGGAACCGGCTCGCTTCGGCACCGATAGCGGTGCCCACCCGTAGGAAACCAAATTTTCGCCCAGACAATTAGAGCCTGGGACGGGCAAGCTTGGACCAGCACCACCACCGCGAGTCCGCAGTCGCGGACGCGACAGGTACGACATGGCACGCAATACCGTGTAGGTGACAGTGCTGCGTTCGACTCCGTATTCGGGTAATCCACTGTTCAAGAATAGCTGCCCGTTGGCGATGAAGAATCGCTGGCACGGAAAACGATCGGGAACCGCTTCAGTAGCCTCGGCAACCGGCAGTTCGCTTAGCGGTGATTTGCCCCGAGGCGACGCAAAATGCGAGCGCCTCACCAGGCTGAAGTGATTTTCCGAGTGCGAGGTATGCACAGGGCTGCCTGTATCGAACACCACCTCCAGCCTGTGGTCTCGAGCTTGATTGTTCCATCTGGTGTTGAAGAAAACAATCGGCAGCCCGCGGTAGAGCGAAACCTCAGTAGTGATCTTGTGGCTGACGCGCGTACGCGACCGCCTGAACGACGGTGCCTTCGAGACCGGCGCTTTATGCGACGACGACTGCAGGCGCTCCGGCTCTACAATCCCTTCTGGAATGTCCAGCGAATAAGTGATCTCCAGTGTAGAAACCAGGGGACCCCGCCGTTTGACATTCACCGATTCAAAGCGAGCATAAAGTGGCTTGTCGCGCGGCAGCGGATCATAATTATAGCTGTCGCCACCGTCGCCGGTATCACGCAGCTTGTGTGCCAGGCGATAACTGTGGACGGCGCGACCCGGTAAAGTACTGGTGACAACTAGCGTACCGTCCCCTTCGACCGAAAGATGCAAGAGTCCGTTGGACATGGCTCGACCGTGCGCCTTCGAAACGGGCACAGCAGGCGGTGCCGGGTTCCCGGCGCCTGCATGCCGTTTCTTTTCTGCCCGTGCGGCAGCCGGCCTTTCAGCGGGCCAAGAAATACTGCGACTGCCGTGAGCAGGAACATCTTGAGCCCACACCCATCCCTGACAGCCGTCTACCAGCTTGTAATACGGCACTTCTCCCCAGCCGGCGAAGAGCTGATCGCAAGGCTCGCGCGCTTCCAGTTGCACCAGGTCCGATACAGGCAGCCGCTGACCCGGCTTTTGGAACCAGCTAAGCGGCACCGGCGCAGAAACACTCTGGTTGGCAGTGTTGTAAATTCGCAGTCCCGTCGTACCAAAATCGGGATCGCGCGGACTCTGCGGTTCTTCTTCAGTCTTCCCTGCACTGGCGTTCTCGGCAGCCTTTTCAATCACGGACAGTAGCTGATCCAGCCGTGAGAAACGCACCATCATCTCATCGTGAACGGCGTCGACGCTGCAACCACAAATGCTGTCGTGCGGATGATTTTTGAGCAGCAGCTTCCAGGCAAAACGCAGCTCCTGACCTGGATACGCCAGCTTCTTCCGGACGTGCAGCGAAGAGAGCAGTGGTTCCCAGAGACGACTCAATTTGTATTCCGCCAGTCGATTTGCGCGCTTCAAATAAAGCCGCGTGCTCAGCACTCCGTACAATAAATAGCCGCGGGCATACTGCTTGGCGGCGCTGTTGTCGCGCATCTCGCCCTCCAGAAGTCCAACCCGCACTTTGTGTTTCTCCAGAGCGGTCTGCACGCGCTCCAAATACTCGGTCAAGCTACATGATACCGCCTTCAGTGGCACCTTGTCGGCGGACAGAGCTTGATTGATCTTCTCGACAGTACTGGCGAAATTGAACGGCGGCGCACAGTGATCGGCTCCGACCGGATGCAGAGCGCCATCCACAAGGCTGCAATAAGGACTTATATGCCCATTGTCTCCATCGCCGACTTCCACCCACGAACGCAGTTCGTTAGTCAGTTTCTTCAACCCGTCTTTCGCTGCTTCCAACGCACCGCGCTTAGCTGCTGCCCCAGCTGCCACCGCAGCGCCTCCCGGTTCACCGCCCAGTTCGTGAAAACCAGTCTGGTAATAACCGTTGGTCAAATGATAAGCGAGAACGCGGCTGCCGTCGGGGCTCTGCCACCAAAATACCGGCGAATCCAGTCTGGGCACACCTCGCCAGATCACGGTCGACAGGATGCCAAACCCGGACAGGATGCGCGGCAAATCCTGCGAATGACCAAACGTATCCGGACAGTAGCCGATTTTGCTGGGCGTGCCGTATCGGGAAGTTTCCTTCAGTCCGATGTGCAGGTTGCGCACCAGACTCTCTCCACCCACCAGCATCTGATCCGCAAGCACATACCAGGGTCCGGCCGACAGCCTTCCCTCGCTCATCAGCTGCCGAAACTGTTCCGCATACTGAGGAGCGATTTCTAGGATATCCTCGAAAATTACAGACTGCCCATCGAAATAAAAATGTGGCAGCTGCCCGATTTTCAGGTCGCGGACGATACGCCTGGCGACATCGACCAGAGAGGTTCGAAACCCTTCGAATGGTAGATACCACTCGCGGTCCCAGTGGGTGTGCACATACAAGTACAGCGTTTTCAAAACACGCCCCGTCGGTCGTCTGACACCATCTGTAATATCAATACTTGAGCAGTGGGCGCAAGAATTTTACGCTAGTCTCCAGCGAGTCTTCAAGATCCTGGATCGATTCGCCGGCAAACTCATCCTCGATATGAATGGACAAGGTGCCCTTGTAGTCATACAGCTTGAGCGCCTCCACCAGTTGTCTCCAGTCGATCTGCCCCTTTCCTGGCATCCGATAGCGCCACCAGAGAGGACCGAACAGACCGCTGTCGGCCAGCATCGCTCGATTGATCTCAACGTCATTGGCTTCCACGTGTTCAATCGCCGCAACAAAATGCGGCAGCAGTTGCAAGTAGTCGATGTTCTGCCACGCCATGTCCGCTGCTGAAAACGATAGAGACAGCCCCGGCAATTCGGCGAGCAAATTGCGCACCTCGTGGGGCTCCAGCGGGCGCCAGCTGCGCAGCGGTTGCCCCAGATTAACCTGCGGGGTGGCCAGCGAAAGCAGCAATTTGACGTTGTTTTTATCCAGATCGGCAATCACCGGCGTCAGCGCTGTCACGGCCAGGTTGATCCACTGATCCTCACTCATGGGTTGGAGCGAAATAGCCAGACGGGAGCAGCCCGCGACATCGGCAACGCGCCCCAGCTTCTTCATCATTTGCTGAAAATGCTTGACTGCTTTTTTGTCCGTCACATTCAGCCAGGTATTAAGACGCAGGCATGCGATTTCAACTTCCAGACGCTGGCACTGAGTTCGCACCTGCTGCAAATAGGTTTTTTCCTGCGCCGACAGCGTCGCACCACCTTTGGAGCCCGTCTCGAAGGGCTCAAAGGCATATTCGACAGCCTGAGCGCCCTTCATGGCAGCCAGTTCTACTGCTTCGATCAGCCCGAAACCAAATCTGGTGGCATCTATACACAGTTTCATCACGGGATATTATATCCCCCGTCGCCTCAACCCCAACCGATATCGGTTCAGATCGCGGAACTCAACCGATATCGGTTGAGTTTCAGAAGCGGGTATGCAAAAGCACTGAAAAATTGAACCTACATGTGCATCATGTAGTCGCGCCGAACCAGAGGGTCGCGAATTTCGTTGATGTCCATGCGCATACAGGTACAACGCATAAAGTCGCCATTGCGCATGATGGTAAGTGCCACCGGAGTTCCGGGACTGCCGATGATCAGGTCATAAACCTCGTCTTTGGTGAGCCCCAGCGTTGGAACGCCGTCGACCGCAACTATCTGATCGTCGAATTTAAGACCTTTGTCCCAGGCAGGCGTACCTGGAAAGACTCGGTTGATGACAGGCGGGTGCCCCAGGGTGAGCACGAATTTCACGCCTATAATGCCGAAACTCGATTGAGCCTGGGCTTTAAGCTGGTCATCCTTGACTTTCGCTTTCAGCGTATTGTCGTCTGTTCGCGCCTTGAGGGCGTTCATCAGGTTTTTCAGTCCAGCCTTCGCCTGGGTGCTCGATGCGTTGGCATTCAGCTTTGCGGCTTTGTTGACGGTGGTTCCTGAGTGCACTCTATCGCTATGCTGGACAGAACCCATGAGCGGGCGCAACTTCTTCGGGGCATCGATAGGAGTTGAGGTGTCCACTTTAGGGGACAGCGGTTTTAGCTCAGCTGTATCTGCTGCCAGAGTCAGGGTCGGGTAAGCAAGCGAAAGAACCAGCAGGGATGCGCAGGTCACGCTAGTCCATGTCCGTTTCGTATGGTCCAACAGAACTGGCAGCCTCACTAACTCCTCCTGTCCGAGTTCTCCGCAAAGAACTACTTGTATTCTATATCCTAAATTCCATTTCGCGCGATTACAGCAGTGTTTTCACCACTCGCGCCCCATGAAATACAGAATGCCATGGACTGAAATTTCCCGCCCGGCTGCCAGGCGGTTTTAACCAAAGTCGTAAAGAATCAAAAATAACGGGATCTGTACTCATGGCTGGGATATCCCTGTATCACGTGGTAAATTGACGCTCCCAGAGAAATTTGCCAGCCGCCAAAAACGCCAACCGATATCGGTTGAGATTTACGGAGTCAGACGGCGGCGCACCAGGGAGGGTGTGATTGTGAGCAAAGTTACCGTTGTCGGAGCAGGCTTCGTTGGAGCAACAACCGCTCAGTATGTAGCCGAAAAAGATATTGCCGATGTCGTTTTGATCGACATCTTGGAAGGCATTCCCCAGGGCAAGTCCCTCGATTTGATGGAAGCGGCTCCGATTCATGGACACGACCGCAAGATTCATGGAACCAATGACTACAAAGACACGAAAGGTTCGGATGTAGTCGTAATCACAGCCGGCGTAGCCCGCAAGCCCGGAATGAGCCGCGACGACTTGCTCAAAATCAATGCCAAAATCGTCCGCGATGTCAGCGAGAATCTGCTCAAACACTCGCCGGATGCCATCTTTATCTGCGTCACCAATCCGCTGGATGTGATGACTTACCTCACCTGGAAAACAACCAAGTTGCCGACCAGCCGCGTGGTGGGTATGGCGGGCGTACTGGACAGCGCCCGTTTCCAATCGTTTATCGGGATGGAATTGAACTGTTCGGTCACCGACGTGCGCGCCATGGTTCTGGGCGGACACGGAGACCTGATGGTGCCTCTGCCGCGCTACTCAACAGTGAACGGCGTACCAATCACCGAACTGATGTCTGCTGAGCGCGTGGAAGCTCTATCACAGCGCACCCGCGACGGCGGCGCCGAAATCGTCAAGCTGCTCGGCACAGGCAGCGCCTACTACGCGCCGGGAGCCTCGGCTACCGTGATGGTAGAAGCGATTCTCAAAGATTCTAATCGGTTGCTTCCCTGCTGCGTCTACGCAGACGGTCAACACGGGCTCAAGGATGTCTACGTCGGACTGCCGGCCACCCTCGGTCGCGAAGGCGTCAAGAAGATTCTCGAGCTCAAGCTGACGGATGCGGAAGTGGCAGCTCTGAAGAAATCGGCAGAGAGCATCAAGGAGAACATCTCCGCGATGGATAAGCTGCTCGTCGCAGTCTAGTCAGGTCGCTCACCGGGCTCCAGAAGACCGGTACGGCTGACATCGAGCCGAAACCAAACCGATCGGATACGCGTGAGCGGGCGGCGGCGAGCCGGTTCAGCCTGTCGGCATTGCACTGGCACCAAACCCGGTTCTGGGGCGAGATGAAACTCGCTCCAGAGCGCGCCAGCTTCTACCTCTGTATAATGTCACTGACTTCAACTGGAGGAACCTGTGGTCGAACTGCGTCGCGTGAAGCTACTGGCGCTCGGCGCCCTGATGTGCAGTTCGCTGTCTCTGCCGACTCTCGCGGCGGATGACAATGGGCAGGCATCACCCAGACCGGCCGCTGCCGCCGAGACCAGATCCGCAACATCCAGCGAGACCTCCGCAGGCGAGCCGGACGTCGCCATCCCCAAGACTGACAGCGAAAAAAGCGATATCGAGAAATTACTCTCCACCATCGAGAAGGAATGGAACGAGCACAATCTCGACAGCGTCATGGGTTATTACGCCGACGATTACATGAACAACGACGGCCTGGATAAGAAGGCTGTGAGCGCTCTCACGCAGGACTTCTGGAAAACTTATCCGGATGCCAAATCTTCTTCGGTTACCAAACAAATCAGAGTCGAAGGCGGCTTTGCCACCGTCGAGTCGCGAGACATGGCCACCGGCACCACCGCTAAAGAAATGCCCGGCATCGGCACCAAGGGCGAGTTGCAATCGGTATCCGAAGGACAGCTCTACCTGAAGAAACAGGGTGCGGCCTGGAAAATTATCGGCGATCGCATCGATTACGAGAAAGTGAAAGTGGCATTCGGACTGGCTCGCCAGCTGCAAGCCGTATTCGCCGCACCGGAACAGGTGAAAGCCAACCGCAACTACACAGCTCGCCTGGAGCTGAATCTGGAACCAGGACTGAGCGCCGTCGGCTCGATCACCAGCACACCGCTCCAATATCCGCAGCCGCAACCCAGCGATGCCTGGCGCCCGATGAATGAGCCGACCATCGATCACCCCCTGCTTGAGCGCGTGATGACCGCCAATCTAAAAAACCGCAATGAGTTGCTCATGGCCACCATCGGCTTGACGGACTCATCTAAGAGTTCTCTGAAAGGCATTGCTTTCTTGACCAGGCGGCTGAATGTGGTGCCGCACATGGACGAAGAGAAGTCCATCGATGCCACCAGCACCGCCACCAGCACTACCGAGAAGAAAGCGCCGGAGCTGCCCAAATAGCCGGCGAAAACAACGCAAACCATTACTCAGTGTGAGCCATGCAAACCGCCAAACAGAGATGGGGCATCACTGCGGCAGTAGCTCTGGCCACGACCGCCGTGGACTTCTCGACCAAGGTATGGGCGCGCAGCTGCTTACAGGAAGGCATGCGCCAGTCCTTTATACCGGGATTCCTGCAGTTTGTGCTCACCACCAATACTGGCGGGGCCTTCGGAATAGGCAAGAACTCCAAAGAATTTATGACACTACTGGCGATATCAGTGTGCGCCGCCATCGTTTACTGGATCTATCACCGCGAGCGCCGGAGAGATCCGCCCGCCCCACTGGAAAGCATCGGACTGGGCTTGATTCTGGGCGGGGCCGCCGGCAACCTTGTCGATCGGTTTACGGCCGGCCGCGTGACCGACTTCATAGAATTTGCATTCGTGCAGTTTCCGGTTTTCAATTTTGCCGATGCCATCATCGACGTGGGCATCGGCTTGCTGTTTATTCAAGCGTTTCGCGCTCCGCCGCAAACGCCGGAACGCCAAGCCCAGGAAGAGGCCATCACACAGGATCCGAAAGATGCCTGAAGAGCGCACTTTCGAGATTGCCGTCGATGATCTGGAGGATGCTTCCCGCCTGGACCAGTTTCTGGTGCAGTTTTTCCAGGGCGAGGAAATGAGCCGGTCTCGCGTGCAAAAACTGATCTCCGATGGACTGGTGCTGTTAAACGGCAAACCAAGCAAAGCGGCTGCCAAATTACTGGGCGGCGAATTGGTTTCGGTGATTGTGCCGGGCGGGCTGGAACTGGCCTTACCGGCCGAGGACATTCCACTGGATGTATTGTTTGAAGACCAGCACCTGATCGTCGTCAACAAACCGGCCGGCATGGTCACTCATCCCGGCGCCGGCGTGAATACGGGCACTCTCGTCAACGCGCTGTTGTATCACTGCGGAAACACACTTTCCGGCATCGGAGGCGTGCTGCGCCCGGGCATCGTGCATCGCCTGGACAAAGACACCTCCGGCGTCATGCTTGTGGCTAAGTCGGATCGCGCTCATCATGCACTGGCGGCTGCCATCGAAAAGCGCACTGTCAGTCGCGTTTATCTGGCCGTGCTGGAAGGCATCCCGGTACCGCCAGATGCCACCATCGATAAACCAATCGGCCGCCACCCGACCGATCGCAAGAAGATGTCCGTCGTCGAGGGCGGAAAGCGCGCTGTCACACACTATCAAACATTGCGTACCGGGCATAAATGGTGCCAGATCGAAGCCAAGCTCGAAACCGGCCGCACGCACCAGATCAGAGTGCACATGGCGAGCGTTGGTGCGCCCCTGGTCGGCGACCTGATTTACAACCGCAAGTCCACGGGCAGCGAGCAGGCGCGCAAGCAACTCGGCATCAAAGGTCACGCGCTGCACTCCAGTTTCATCGCCTTCCGCCACCCGATCGACGACCGCCAAATGCAGTTTGCCTGTCCTCTGCCAGCCGACCTGGAACAGCTGCTGGCAGCGCTGCGGTAACCGATCTTCATGAAAGAAGATTGCAGGTGCAACCGCCCCGCGCCATCAGCGGAAGACGCTGAAACACAGTGCGTGCGCAAGCGCAGCGCCGGAGCCAGGTACCTGTCAGCCTGCTAAAATCACCTTGGCCAATGCGGACCACCAATCAAGGACTCAGGAGCGCTCTATGTCCCGACAACTGCTCGCCATTCTATTGATTGCCGTTTCTATGGTGATCGTCGGCACACTTACAATCATGAACGGCTCAGCTGTATCCGCGAACATTTTCGGCGCCTCGATCAGCATGACACTGGGCACCGGCATGCTGATTTCGTATCTGGTCGCTTGCCTCGCATTTGGTGGCGCCGGATTTCTTTTGCGCCAGCAAAAGGTGGTCCAGGACAAGACGCTTTCGGACTGGGAAGTGCAAGATCAAAAACTGGCAGTTTCGGTACAAAGCGATCGCGAAAAACAGCTGGAAGCAAAAATACAAACGCTGGAATCGGCGCTCAAACAGGCACTCAAGCGCAGCAGCAGTTGAATCTATTAATCGCCGTTGCCCGGTTTGCCTTCGCCGCCCGGCTGGAAATCCGACGCTTTCAAATTCTCGATAAATGCCTTGAACTCTTCCGCTTCCGCTTCATCGCGTTCGAAGTCAGCCGGTATCGTGCCTTCGGCCACCACTTGCGGTGAAACAAAAATCGGAGCTTTGGCCCGCAATGCCAGCGCAATCGCATCGGACGGCCTTGCATCGATGGGCTTGGTAATGTCGGACACTTTGTTGGTGGGATCGTTGACCTGCAAAACTATCGTCGCGAAATAGGTGTTGGCCGATAGTTCGTTGATTTCAATGTGCTTGACCCTGAACCCCAGCTGGGTGATGGCTGCCAGCAAAAGATCATGCGTCATCGGGCGTTCCGGTTTGTAGTTGTCCAGAGCGCGGGTGATAGCATTGGCTTCGAACATGCCGATCCAGATGGGCAGAGCACGCCGCTTGCTGGGGTCGTTCAAAACGACGATAGGATGCCCGTTGCGAGCATCCAGCGCAATCCCAGCAACGTGCATTTCAATCATGGTGGGACTTCCCGGTATTGATTAATGTATTTATGCCCATTCGCACTTGTTTTACCTGTTGAGAAGATAAAATATTGCCATCTGTTGCGGGTTTCGGCACTCGGCCGCTGCGATCATCGCCGACTGCAAGCAGCAATTGCCGCATGGTGACTGGCTGGATGACGGGTCCCCCCGGGAGCCGCTTATGTGAATCGGGCATTCCGTCTCAGCTTCAAGCTCACCTCGAGCTCAGCTTGGAATGAGGTCCTCAGTTCATTCTACGCCATTTAAATTGCAAAAAAACTCGCTCATATAGAGTAGAGAATTTAGGGCAGACTGTTATAGTATGTAATCCCAGTCGAGTCCGGATGGCGGAATTGGTAGACGCGCACGTTTGAGGGGCGTGTGGGCAACCGTGAGGGTTCAAGTCCCTCTCCGGACAGTTTCTTTCCTTATTGCGGGTACCTGACCGAAAGCCCATATGCTCGGCTGCTGCGAGCGTGGGGCTTCAGATAAGACCGAGGACTTCTAAAGCACTTGGAGGTTTGAAAGAGATGGCAATCATGAGACCGCAATGGCCCCACACACTTGAAGACATCGTCAAGTCGCTGGACGGCACCTGGGGATTGGTGGGCGCCACCGGCACCGACGGCAATTTGCTGAAGCTTGAACGCAGCCTGAATGAGCCACTCGTCTACACACTTACTGAGTACGAAGGAGAGGACGAAGCAAAGGTGCTGCGAACCAG
The DNA here is from genome assembly GCA_046328035.1 of Candidatus Obscuribacterales bacterium. Taxonomy (GTDB): domain Bacteria; phylum Cyanobacteriota; class Vampirovibrionia; order Obscuribacterales; family Obscuribacteraceae; genus JBGASG01. Next base: position 105,425 of record JAXLXI010000002.1, read on the forward strand.
AACTTTCCCCGGCGACCAGAAGAAAGCCGCCGTGCAGGAGTTCGCACGACTCCTCGGCTTTGCCGTAAAAGCATAAGTTGCGTAAAAAAAGAGCAAAGTTGGATCAAATCGGCATAATCACCGCGGGGGCGCTGTCCACGGGGCTGGAAATGCGCCTCGATCACAGCGTCAGCGTCGAAGATTTGCGGGTCGGCCGATTTGTCGTGGTCGAAGGACGACAAACGCGGTTCTTCAGTATGCTGACCGACGTTTCTTTATCTGCCACCAACGCACAAATGCTCAGTAACCCGCAAATGCTGCGAGATCCGGATGACTTCGTTCTTGATGTCCTTTCCGGCGTTGCCACTTACGGTACCGTGAAAGTGCAGCCGATGCTGATGCTGGAGCTGTCGGCGGCAGGCGAACTCAACCTGCGCCCGGTGAAAACTATCCCCAGCCATTTCTCGCCGGTATTCGAAGCCAGCAAGGAAGACTTCGCTCTCGTTTTCGGTCAGGAAGATAACACCGCCGGTAGTACCAATAGTTTCTTCAACATCGGTCGCCCGTTGAACATGGAGATTCCGATTTGCGTCGATCTTGAACGCTTTATCGAGCGTTCCAACGGCATCTTTGGCAAGTCAGGAACCGGCAAGTCGTTTCTTACACGCATCTTCCTCTGCGGCGTGATCAAAAAAGATCTGGCATCCGTCTTGATTTTCGATATGCACAACGAATACGGCTGGCAAGCCATGTCGGAAAATAAAGGACAGCCGCGCGTCAAAGGACTGAAACAACTTTTCGGACCGGATGTGGCCGTCTTCAGCCTGGACAGCGAGTCTTCGAAAGCCCGCGGACTGCCTGACGTGCACGAATTTTTCATCGGCTACGACCAGATCGAAATCGAAGATCTCGAACTTCTGAAAGGAGAGCTGGCGCTCACCGACGCAGCGATAGAAAATGCCTATATCGTTAAAGAACGCCTGGGACAGGACTGGATCTCGCTTTTGCTGGACATGACCGGCGAAGAGATCGAAGAGTTCGTCGAAATGAACAAGGGGCATCCTTCCGCCATCAAAACTCTGCAGCGCCGACTGAATACAATTGTTCAGAAGACAGCCTATCTCATGCCGCGAGCACCGCACAACTACATCGAGGATCTGCTGCGCTACGTGCAATCAGGCAAGCACATCGTGCTCGAGTTCGGACGGCAGAACAACCTGCTCTCCTACATGCTGGCCACCAATATCATCACCCGCCGCATTCACAGCCAGTATGTGCGCCTCTCCGAGTTGCATCAAGCCAATCCCGAGAAGACGGCAGCGCCGCGCAAATTGATGATCGTCATCGAAGAAGCGCACAAGTTTTTGGCACCACAAGTGGCCAAACAAACCATCTTCGGGATCATCGCCCGAGAAATGCGCAAGTATTTCGTCACCCTGTTGATCGTCGATCAAAGGCCGAGCGGCATCGATCCGGAAATTCTCTCTCAGATCGGGACGCGCGTGACGGCCCTGCTCAACGACGACAAGGATATTGACGCGGTGTTCACAGGCGTTGCCGGCAGCCAGACACTGCGCACGGTGCTTGCCCAGCTCGATCCCAAGCAGCAAGCGCTCGTGCTCGGTTACGCAGTGCCGATGCCGGTGGTGGTTCGGGCTCGCGATTTCGACCAGGAGTTCTACAAAGCCATGATGTCCGAGCACCTTGCCGAACCGGGGCAGAGGAAGAAACGAGCGGCGCAGTCAGCCCTGGAAGTGTTCGGCACCAACCAGATTTGAGCTGCCCTCACTACTCTTTATCCCAGGATTTTCACCTTGTCAGAGGTTCTCTCTATGGGCTATTGTGGTACTTACCTTAGTTGTCGGTGGCAGATAGAATTCGTTTTTAGACAGCTTTGCAATAAATGGAAGAAGAGTTCGATCCATACGCCGACCTTTATCCGCCGACCGCTTCCGCCGCCGTCGATAAGGACGTACAGGACAATTTCGTCGAACCGCGCGAGCCGGCCGAGCTGATTTTTTGCATCATCCTTTCCGCCGTGTATGCCGGACTGGCTCGATATTGCTGGGAAGGGCTGTGGCTCTCCGGCAACTGGAAGCTCTTCTTGAACATTGAAGGCTTCTTCATCACAATTGCGTTGCTCGCGTTGCTGTTGGGTCTCAGACCCTACCTCAGCCCATCCAGCCTGCAACTCTCGGGCTACGGCATCAAATACAGGGCACCGTACTGGCCGCAAAGGCGCTCGGTCAACTGGACCCAGGTAGTGCGGCTTTATATAAGTCCGGGATTGATTCTCGTCCTCTATCGCCCGCAGGGCAAAGACCGCGGACTGATCCCGATGATCATCCAATCAGACTATCTGGCTGACAAAAAGAAAGTTCCGGATAGTATCAAACGCTTCAGTCCGGTGCCGCCCGTAATCCTGCCTCACGCCAATCTGCTCACTCGCACCATTTTTTTCACGTCCTATGGAGCGTTGATCATATGGATTCTCTGGATTTTGCGCGGCTAGCGAACTGGACTGGCACCGCATGTAGTGCCGACCGCTGTGCCTACTTGGACTTGCTCTCGTTGAGGTCGTCGCAAAGCGCCCGCACGTAGACGACCAGTCCACTCATCTCCTGGTCGTCGATGGTGTTTTTAGGCTGGCCGGGCATGGTGCCCTTGCCTTTGCGAAGAAACGCTACCAGCATTGCATCCTCCGAAAAGTGCTTGTTGAGCTGATTGAGAGCCGGACCCATACCTTCTTTGCCGCCGGGATGGCAGGTGTTGCAACTGCGCATGAAGATTTGTTCGCCGGTCAGATCGCTTGAACGCGCCGCCGCCGCCCGCTCGTTCATGCGCTTCACGGCTTCGATGCGGCGCATCTCCTCGGTCATCGAGCAACCCTGGAGCGCGGCAGTGACACCGAAGATGGTGAAGAAATAGGTCAGATAACGTTTCATTACCGCCGCCAGCCCCGACATATACATTTACCGCCCAGCCTACCACCCAGTGTACATCGCACCGGTTGTCAGCAGCGATTGTGTGAAAAGATCTAGGTCGGCAAAGCTTCCAGATACCCCTAAATTAGCTCTTGGTTAACGTGGGGTTTACGTTCACCATGTACAGTTAAATCAGCTGAGGTACTAAGCCCAGCCATTCCTAAGCAAAGCAAGAAACGAATCGGGGCGCAAGCGCGTCACCATCGAAATCTGATTGTTCGATTCGACAAGGACATCCGCGGAGCATTCGCAGAAATGAGCACCCAGGCAACCAGGCTTGATCCACCAACCCGCCCCGGCGACGGCAGTCCCGAGGAGAAAATCATCGTGCACGGCGGCAAGCCGCTCAGCGGTTCGGTGCGTGTCGGCGGCGCCAAGAATGCAGTCTTGAAAATGATGGCGGCGGCACTGCTCACAAAAGATATATCGGTGCTGCGCAACGTCCCCCATCTGACTGATGTGCAGATGATGGCGGCCATCATCCGTCACCTTGGCGCCAAAGTCGACATCAACGGCAATGAAGTAGCCATCGATGCTCGCGATATTCACGACATTGAAGCACCGTACGAACTGGTCAGCCAGCTGCGCGCTTCCTTCGTAGTGCTGGGTCCGCTGGTTGGTCGTTTTGGGCAAGCCAAAGTTTCTTTGCCGGGCGGCTGCGCCATCGGCGAACGGCGTATCGATTTGCATGAACGCGGCTTGAAGCTCATGGGCGCAGATGTAAAAACGGATCATGGTTACGTGCATGCCAGCGCGGAAAAACTCGTGGGCGCTCGCATCTATCTCGATCGCCCGTCTAATGGTGCCACCGAAAACATCATGATGGCAGCCGTCCTGGCCGACGGACAAACTGTAATTGAAAACGCCGCGCAAGACCCGGAAATCGTCAACCTGGCTGATTTCCTCTGCGCCATGGGAGCGCGCATCTCGGGCGCCGGCACTTATGCAATCACCATAGATGGTGTACAGCAAAATGATCTGCACGCCTGCGTATTTGATACCATCCCCGATCGCCTGGAAGCCGGCACATTCATTCTCGCGGCACTGGCAGCGGGCGGCGAGGTCGTAATTGAGGGCTTGAATCCTCACCACCTCTACTCACTGATCAGCAAGATCAGCGAAATGGGCGCTGAGGTTTCCATCTATGCTCCCGACACTATCAAAGTGATCATGCGCCAGAAACCGCGCGCAACCGACATCACGACATTGCCCTATCCGGCATTCCCCACCGACCTGCAATCCCCTGTGATGGCAGTTCTTTCCGCCGCCGAAGGCACCGCAATCGTCACCGAAACCATTTACGAAAACCGCTTCATGCACGTTCCCGAACTCAGACGCATGGGCGCCGACATCACAGTCAAAGGCAACGTGGCTGTGGTTAAAGGTGTTCCGCGCATGATGGGAGCCGAAGTGAAGTCCACCGACTTGCGCGCCGCAGCGGCGATGATCATCGCCGGTCTGGCCGCGGAAGGCATCACCGAGGTCAGTGGTCTGCATCATCTGGATCGCGGCTACGAGAATCTCGAAGAAAAATTCCGAGCACTGGGAGCGAACGTCTACCGCCGGTAGCGCGTCGGTTCCATCCGGAATGTACACCCCTGAATCAGTCCGTCGCAGCCAAGCCTGCTGCGGCTGAATTTTGCTCCCCAGAAGGAGTTCGGAATGAGGTTTCCCCAGTCATGTTGGTGATGAAATTTGGCGGCACCTCCGTGGGCTCAGCGGAGCGCATGAAGCAAGTGCTGGCGCTTTCTACCCGCGCCATGGACAAGGAAAAAGGTGAACCGCCGGTGGTGGTCTTATCCGCCATGTCCGGCGTTACCAACTTGTTGATTGCCGGCGCCGAGCAGGCACTGGCTCACAACCTGACGGAAGCATCTCAGACAGTCAGAGCCATTCTCAACAAGCACGAACAAGCGATTGATGAATTGCTAGGCAAAAGTGATGCGGCGGCAAAAATACTTGAGGAACTGACACCATACCTGGAAGAGCTGGACGTACTCTACAAAGGTATCTCCTACCTGGGAGAACTTTCAAAACGCTCACTGGATGCCGTATCCGGGATCGGCGAATTGCTGTCTTCCAAAATACTAGCCGCATACGCGGTGCAGCAAAAAATAGATGCGCATTGGTTGGACGCCCGCAACTTCATGATCACCGACGACAGTTTCGGAAAAGCCTCCCCGCTCTGGGAGGAGGTCGAAAAGCGCTGCCGCCAGCTAATCACGCCGGAGTTGAAGCAGAAGAAAATCGTCTTCACCCAAGGTTTTATCGGTGCCACCACTGACGGTGTGAGCACCACCCTGGGAAGAGGCGGCTCCGACTACAGCGCCTCCATTATCGGCGCGGCTGTTAAAGCCCGCGAAATTCAGATCTGGACCGATGTCGACGGCATGCTGTCAGCCGATCCTCGTGTGGTACCAGAGGCTCGCTTGCTGGATGAAGTCTCGTTTCAAGAGGCTTCCGAGCTTGCCTATTTTGGCGCCAAGGTCTTGCATCCGCTGACGATCAAACCAGCCGTCGAACAAAACATCCCGGTGCGCATCCTCAACACTTTCAATCCAGAGAATCAGGGCACACTAATTACTGCCACCGCTCGCGCTACGGGCACCATACGCGCCGTGGCCGCCAAAAAAGACATCACAGCGTTGTTCCTCAATTCTCCCCGTATGTTGATGACTCATGGCTTCCTGGCTCAAGTCTTCCAGGTCTTCGACCGCCATAAAGTACCCATCGACCTGATTGCCACATCGGAAGTCTCGGTGGCACTCACCATCGACTCAAAAGACCAGGCCGAGCCACTACTTAAAGACCTATCCGAATTCGGGGAATTACAAACTCTGGATAAAGTAGCCATCGTTTCAGTTGTCGGACGACAGTTTCGTGAACAAAGCGGCATCGCCGGCCGAGTGTTCCGAGCCCTCAGCGACATAAATATCATCGTTATCTCCGGCGGCGCCTCCGACATCAACATCAACTTCGTTGTCAACAACACGGACGCCGACAAAGCCGTCAAGCAGCTACATTCCGAATTTTTCTCCGCCGCGGCCGCCGTCTAGAATCTCAACCGATATCGGTTGAGATTCTAGATGATGTCATGCTGCCGGTTTGCGACGACGAATTTCGCCACTTTTTTCGGCCGGAGCGTCGGTGGGATATTGGCTCTGTGCTAACAGATGTCCACGACATTCACTTGTGTCATGTCCCTTCTCGGACTGACGAAAGGCTTGCGAAAGCAGCCAGTCGCGGATCCAGGTGGGAATTGCTTCCGGTGCGCCTGGATAGATGAAATCGTAAAGCGTCACATGTGCGAGCAAAATTTGCCATGTGTCGGAAAATCGCCACTGCAAGCGATCCCAATCCATGCGCGAACCGCGCGTGTAAATCAATTTGGCGATGTCCGCACCGTCGAATCGATCGCGTTCCATGACATAGGACTTGGACCAGAGAACTTCCTCGGGAGGGCAGAGGCTCAGCTCCACCCCGAACACATTGCTGGTAACAGCATGCTCAAACCAGGCATCATCGACGGTGGCAATTCCGTTGCGCGAACTGAAGATAATGTCGGTGAAGTACTGATCTGAGAATACCTTTGCCAACCACTGCTTGTCTGTTAATTCGGTGCGAAAACCCGCTTGATCTGCAGCTTTCAAAACTCGCGCGCAGTCGGACCGACGAACGAATAAATCCAAGTCTTTGGTGCGGCGTCTGATCGGCGCGTAGCGAACGAGCGCATAAGCGCCGCCCAACAGAAATGGGATTTGCTTTGCTTGCAATAGTTCGATCAAAGTTCGATAGAAACGGGCTGCCGCAACGCTGGTGCCTAATACATCTGCCAATAGCTTTCCTCCGCAGGTCGTTAAATCGACGCAGCGGCGGCTTTTTGGTTCCTCGCATCCAGGCGTGTCGGCGAGAGGCTGACTGCTTCTAGAAGGGTATCGGCTGTCTGAGCAGCCGATAGCTTATTGCTTCTGCAACATGCGACAAAGTCACGTCATCGAATCCATCCAGATCGGCAATGGTGCGAGCCACCCGCAGTATCCGGTCGTGCCCACGAGCGCTCAGTCCCATCCGGTCAACGGCTCGCGACATTAACTGGCGTGCTTGTTCGCCAATCGGACAGAACTTTTTAACAGCTGCCGGCGGCATTTGCGAATTGTAGTAGAAGTAATCGACTGTTTGATTGCGCTCCTTCTGCCGATCTACTGCACGCAGTACTTTTAAGCGCAGCGTTTCCGAACTGGTGGGGGGAGCGGTCCCCAGACCGTTAATGTCTTCAGCAGACAAACGTCCGACTGGAACATTTAAATCCAACCGATCTAAAAATGGTCCAGACAGTCGCGACCAGTACCGATCTGCCTGCCCCGACGAACAGGTGCAGCTGCGATACGGGTCACCGCGATAGCCGCATGGACAGGGGTTGCAGGCACAGACCAGCAAGAACTGTGCCGGATAGGTAAGGCTGAGATTGGCACGGCTGATTGTCACCTGTCCGCTTTCCAGCGGCTGCCGCAGACAGTCCAGATAGTGACGCGGAAATTCAGTCAGCTCATCCAGAAACAGCACGCCGAGGTGACTCAAAGAAATCTCTCCCGGGCGGGGATAGTTGCCACCACCGACGAGACCACTCATGGAGGCGCTGTGGTGCGGTGACCGAAACGGTCGCTCGCTTATGATCCCGCCTTTCGACGCCAGCAGCCCAGCCACACTGTAGAGCTTAGTCAACTCTAGAGCTTCGACGAATTCCAGCGGCGGCATGATCGTCGGCAGCCGCTGGGCAAGCATGGATTTGCCGGTACCGGGCGGTCCGACCATCAATAGATTGTGGCGTCCGGCCGCGGCGATCGCCATGGCACGCTTAGCGTACTCCTGTCCTTTCACATCAATGTAATCAATCTCGAAGCGTCCGTTCCGCGACAACCGCGCGAAGGTTTCTTCGTGATTGACATAATAGCGCGCACCGCTGGTAGGGTCATTGAGCAATGCGCAAACCTGCTTTAGATGGCTGACTGGATAGACATCCAGTCCCACTACCAGCGCCGCTTCTGCGGCATTGGCCTCGGGCACGATCATCTTGGTCACCCCTTCTCGCAAACAGGCCATGGCAATCGGCAGCACCCCGGAAATCGGACGAATCGATCCGTCCAATCCAACTTCACCGACCAGCCAGAAATCACCCAGATGTTCCTGGCAGAGGCGCCCGCTCGAAGCCAGCATGCCCACCGCCATCGGCAAGTCGAAGGCTGGCCCCGCCTTGCGCATGTCGGCCGGTGCGAGGTTGATCACCCACTTGCTGCATGAAGGCATCAAATATTCGCAAGCTGTGATCGCTGAACGCACTCTGTCCTGCGCTTCTTTAACAGCTGCATCGGGCAATCCGACAATATTGATCTGTCCAATACCACTGCGGCAAACCACCTCCACATCAATTCGATAGGCCTCAACTCCGCTGACGCTGCCTGATAGGACACGTGCAAACATAGACACCTCCATAGCCGTAGGGCGCCGAACTGCATTTGTTGTCTTTACTTTTAAACGGCCAAGAGGCAAAAAAAGTTCAATGCCAGCCCCAAAAAAGATCTGCCGACAGAGATCAGAAACAAGCTGATAGCGCGCGTTAGTTGGTGGTCTCAGTCGTCTGTGACGCGGCAGCGCCGGTGCCGGTGGCGCGACTGGCTTCCGAGCTGCCTTGTAGCTGGCTGAGCAAGTCTTTCGCCGGCTTCAAATCCGGATCTTTATCCAGAGCCTTTTCGACTTCGGCCAGAGCAGCCGCGCGGTCACCCTTCTTGAGATGCAACTCGGCCTTCTGCGTAATCGCCAGCGCATTGTCGGGATTAATCTCGATAGCTTTTTGATTTTCGACCATCGCACCTTCAGGGTCGCCGTTGGCGGCTTGTGCTTTGGCCAGATTTTGATGAGCTTCGTCATCGTCGGCATCGGCTTGCGTCAGGTAGCGGTATTCGTCGGAGGCCGTCTGGTAATCGCCTTTGGCAAATGCGGCATCAGCCAGAGCCCGGTGCCCGCCGGCTTCATCCGGATTGATCTCGATGGCCTTGCGCGCCATCTCGATGGCTTCGTCGTACCGCTTGAGATTCACCAGCGCCTGTGCCATCGCGTAAGTGGCAATCACGTTCTTGGGATCGATGCCCAGCCCTTCTTTGAAGACTTCAACCGCCTGCCCGTACTGCCCTTCCTCGTTCAAAACTACACCCAGGTTGTTGAGGGCTGTGGCCCGCTCAACAGGCGTAGCCGAACGCTTAAGCGCCTCACGATAGTCTTTCTCGGCCTTGGGGTAGTCGCCAACCTTGAAAAACTCATTGCCGGAGATGAGATATTCAGCGGAGTTCTTCATAACGCCGCATCCAGCAGCAAATCCGGACGCGCCAATCGCTACCGCGGCGACGATAGTGAGAGTCCGAATTCGTTTCTGTAGTAAATGGGAGGCGTGAGGCATCAAACGTAAATAGCGCGGGCAATTCTAAGCTTAGATTCCTTCGATTTTATCACTTGTTCCAGCTTTCGGCGCACGCGGCTATTCCGCGGATTTTCCTAGGGTTTTACCCGGATATGGGCAGCCAAAATATGGCACGCGGTTGTTTCAGCTTTTGGCCGGCGCTGCGTTTAAATCTTTCTGTGCTTCTTTCGAGGCTTTTCCGACCGATTCCTCCGCCGGCTTTTTGAACTGAATGTGGAGCTCGGCGAGCGCAGTTTCTGCCGCCGCCGATGGTGCCTCGGTCATCAAACAGGCTCCTGATTGCGTCTTGGGAAAAGCGATCACGTCGCGTATCGACTTGCCTCCAACCAGAAGCATCACCAGCCGATCCAGTCCGATCGCCAGCCCGCCATGCGGTGGCGCGCCTGATTCCAGCGCATCCAGTAAGAATCCGAACTTATCGCGGGCTTCCTCTGCAGTCAGTCCCAGCACGGCGAAAGCCCGTTCCTGCACATCTTTCGAATGGATTCTGATCGATCCGCCGCCGATTTCCACACCGTTGTAGATGATGTCATACGCGCGCGCCCGGCAGCTCTCGGGTCTGTATCCAGCAAATCCAGATCTTCCAGCCGCGGGCTCGTGAATGGGTGATTGACGGCGAACATCCGCTTTTCACCCTCGTCGTATTCGAAAGCGGGAAACTCGGTAATCCAGTGCAAGTCATGCTGGCTTTCGTCGATCAAATTCAGCTCTTCCGCCAGTTTCAACCGCAGGCGTCCGAGCACATTTGCCACCATCTTCGGTTTGTCGGCCACCAGAAGCAGAAGGTCACCATCTACGGCTCCGCTCAGTTTCTTCATCTCAGCTATTTCGTCCGCCGAGAAATGCTGATGAATGCCCGATGAGCGCAGACCCTCCGGCGCCAGCGCCAGCCAGGCGAGCCCCTTGGCGCCGGCGGCTTTGGCAAAGTCGGTCCACAGATCAAGCTGTTTGCGCGACACGCCGGTAGCTCCGCCTGTGACAACCAGGGCTTTCAGCTGACCGCCGGACTCGCAGACGCCTTTGAAGACTTTGAAATTGCAGGTTAAAGCGACAGGTGTCAGATCCTGCAGCTCCAGGGCGAAGCGTCTATCCGGCTTGTCGGAGCCGAATCGAGCCATGGCATCTTTGTACGGAAGTCGCTCGAACGGACCCTCGATGTTCAGTCCGACGCACTGAAAGGCGGCGCTTACCAGTCCTTCAGTCACAGCCATCACCGCCTCTTCATCGCAGAAAGAGAGCTCCAGATCAACCTGAGTGAACTCGGGCTGCCGGTCGGCTCGCAAGTCTTCATCGCGGAAGCAGCGCGCGATCTGGTAATACCGATCGACGCCGCTGATCATCAGCGTCTGCTTGAACAGCTGCGGCGATTGTGGCAGTGCATAGAACTGTCCCGGATTCAGACGACTGGGCACCAGGAAGTCGCGAGCGCCTTCCGGGGTGGCTTTCGTCAAGATCGGCGTTTCCACTTCGATGAAACCCTGGCTGTCCAGATACTGCCTGATTGCCTGCGCAACGCGGTGGCGCGTCACAAGATTGTTGTGCATTTCCGGCCGGCGCAGGTCGAAGTAGCGATTTTTCAGACGCAACCCCTCATCTACTTTGGCGGCGTCATGCAAGGAGAACGGCAGCGGACGCGCCGTGTTCAAAAGTTGAGTCGACTCGGGATAAATTTCAATTGCGCCGGTGGCAGTCTCGGTATTTTCGCTGCCCTGCGGACGCTTACTGACCGTGCCGGTGACTGATATCACATATTCGCTTTTGTAGGTCGAAAATTCATCGTGCACTGCCTTGTTGCGATTGGGATCGGCAACTAGCTGCACTTTACCGCTCGGGTCACGCAACTCGATGAAAACCAATCCGCCGAGATCCCGGCGCACATTTACCCAGCCGGCCAATGTCACCTGGCTGCCCGCGTCGGTAGCTGTCAATTTTCCTGCGTTATGGGTGCGAAATGGCCGAGTCACGATAGCCTCCTCAAATCTGCTCGCGGTGGCCTCAAACGACTGCAACAACCCAGCAACATCAGTCACTGGTTAAGCTCGTGCGTGGGCATCCGCTGCCTGCTGCAAGATCTTACGCACGTTCGGTCTCTAATTTAAGAAATGTGCCAAAAGATGTCAGAGTTTCGCTTACGGAAGTGACTTAAACCCACACAATTGGCATAGAAGCAGTGTAAACTGAGGTATGTTAATACCTCCTGACAATCCAACAGGAAGGCTCTCAGGCTCAAAAGTCTCTGCCCCGAAAGGGCTCTGCAAGGAATACAGAAATGGAAGGAATGGAAACGTTTTTGCCCGCCCTGCGCTTCGTCGTAGGCGGAGCAATGATCGTGCTAGGCGCTTCGTTTTGCTACAAAGCTTATCTGGCCGCCATTCAGGGACGAGTCCGGTACTGGACTGGTCTCGAGAATTTCGGATTCCTGTTTGTCCCGATCACCTGGCTGTCGCCTTATGTCTTGCACCTGCCGTCCAGTGACAAGTCTTTGATAGTTGAGCGCCGCTCGCTTTATCACCATTTGCTTTATGGTCCGTTCTTCCTTCTCGCCGCCCTGATTTGCATCACTTCCGGAGCGGATTTGATGAACCTGCCGGGCTCCAAAATCATGAACACTGTGCTCACCTTCGGCCGCCAGACGATGCCGATGACCGACCCGGTCACCGGTGATCGGAAAGAAGTGCCCATTCCTCCAGCGATCGTCTACACACCGCCGGTCGGTGACGGCTGGGTTGGCAGCTACAAGTTTCCTCTCATCAAGCGCGCGCGTCTGACCATTCTGCGCACTTTGACGATGAAGATCCAAACCAACAAGACGCAGAGCTTGAACTCGTTCGAGCGTAACGGGTCGGCCGACGTTAACCAGTTCGACAACTCAAACAACTTCGGCAAAAACGACGAGGACGACAGCCCCATCTAGTCTGCGTCCAAGGATTACATAAGCTCGGATTCCACAGACTACGGTCCAGCGAAGTTCTGCTTGCCATGCGCCTCGACTGCGGCGGCGAGATTAATTCCGCGCGAATTAGGGCGCGGACACTCTATCCAGAGTGTCTATTTGATAGTCTTTTTAGCACCACAAATGCATATCTTCAAAGACGTTCGCTGAGATCTGTTTGCAACGTAAGCAGGCGTGTCTCCTTCTCGTCTCTCCCTGTAGGTGAGCGTCTCTTGAAAAATCTCATTTGCTAGGTCGCCCACGCTTTCCACCGGAAAGCACTTGCCAACAGGAGTACAACACGTGGCTAGTTCCGCAAGTCAAATTCGCAACGTAGCAATCATCGGTATCAACAGAAGCGGGAAGACCTCGCTGTGCGAAGCGATTCTTCACCTGACCGGATCCATTTCTAGACGGGGCAAGGTACAGGACGGCACCACCACCACCGACTGGGAACCTGAAGCAGTAGCTCGTCAGATGTCCACCTCCGCCTCGATGGCGCGTACGACCTACAATGGAGTGACTTTCAACATCATCGACTGTCCCGGTTTCATCGACTTCGTCGAAGAAGCAAAGCTGGCACTCATGGGTGTCGACACGGCAGTGTTCGTTGTCGAACCGGATCCGGCCCGCTTGATTCAAATGGACAGCTTGCTGAGATTCACAGAAAAAATTGGCGTGGCGCGCCTTGTATTCGTCAACAAGCTCGACAAACCCGATGTGGACTTTCCTGCCACCCTGCAAGTCTTGAAGGACATGCCGGGCACGAAAACACCGCGTCCGCTGGCTCCCATGCACTATCCGATCATCAGCGCCAACGGTATCAGCGGTTATGTAGATGTACTGAAGAAAGAAGCATTCACTTACGGCGCCCAGGGCAAACCGGAAAAATCAGCGGTGCCCGGTGAACTGCAAAGCGACGTCGACAACTCCAGAGAGAAACTGATCGAGTCGCTCGCCGACACAGACGACGCTCTGTTTGAAATGGTTGTGGAAGGCAAAGATCCGCCGCAAGACATGCTGGAAAAAGACCTGAAGGCCGCCGTACAAGCCGGCACCTTTGTTCCGATTCTAGTCGGCTCGGCGCAAACCGATGCCGGCGTGTTCTCGCTGCTCGATGCCATCATCACCCTCTGCCCGTCTCCACTGGACCGCGAATACAAAGACAAGGACGGCAAAGTGATCACCGTCAAGGAAGACGGACCGGTCGTTGCCCAGGTGATCAAGACTTTCGTCAACCCGCAATCCGGAAAACTATCTTTGGCGAGAGTTTTGACCGGTACCATCAACGGCGACACCAACTTAGTTGATACCACGCGCAGTGGCAGCAAAGAACGCATCGGCGGTCTATATTGGATGCTGGGCAAGAAGCAAGAAACTATGCCGTCCGCCGGTCCCGGCAGCATCGTCGCGATTGCGCGTATGGAAACGCCGCGCACCGGCGACACTCTGGTGTCGGAAAAAGAAACCACCGTTATGGCGCAAGCCGACGAGCCGCCGCCCCTCTACTCGCTGGCTATTGCACCCAAGAATAGAAACGACGAAGCAAAACTCTCCACTCTTCTCGCCAAGATTGTCGAAGAAGATCCGCTGCTCGTCGTAGACCGCGACCCGGACACTCATGAATACTGCCTCTACGGACAGGGCGAAATGCACCTCACCCTGGCTCGCCAACGCCTGGAACGCAAGTACAACATCCAGCTGGAAGCGAAGCGTCCCAAGATCGCTTACAAAGAAACGATCATGGGCAAAGTGGATTCCGCGCACGGCCGCCACAAGAAACAAACAGGCGGTCGCGGTCAGTTCGGTGAAGTCTACTTCAAGATCGAACCGCAGCCGCGCGGGGAAGGCAACAAGTTCAGCGAAAGCGTCGTCGGGGGCTCGGTGCCGCGCAACTTCATTCCAGGCGTTGAAAAAGGTGCCATGGAAGCGCTCAACCGCGGACCGCTGGCCGGCTATCCCGTGGTCGATGTGCACGTCAATCTGTTTGACGGCTCATACCACGACGTGGACTCCGACGAAATGTCGTTCCGGACAGCTGCCATCATGGGCATGCGGGACGGACTCGGCAAAGCCCATCCGTTTATCCTCGAGCCGATCACGGAAGTGACGGTGCACATTCCGAGTAGTTACACCTCGGGCGTGCTCAGCCAGCTGAACGGCCGCCGCGGACAGATTCTCGGATACGGTCCCAACCCTGACCGTCAGGGCTGGGATGCCGTCACCGCCAACATTCCGCAAGGCGAACTGTGGGACTACATCATCGAACTGCGCACCCTCACCCAGGGTCTTGGCTATTACACCTGGAAGTTCTCGCACCTGGCTCAGGTCCCGCCGGAACTCTCCAAGGAGTTGCAAGCCCAGGCTACGGCAGCAGCCGCTGAAGCCTAACCCAGGCAGGGATTCGGGAAATCAACAGGGGCGACCTTCCAGGTCGCCCCTACGTTTATATAAAGATAAAGCCCTTCTCTAATAAAAACGGTCAAGATTGACCGTCCATGGGCTTTTCAGGCTTGTGAGCCCGGGAAGCGGGTGCTAAGATTAGCATTCCGAATTATATTCTGGATATATTGTCTGCATTGCAGAGGAGGATCATCCTTGTCCGAGGTCAGAGTAGCAGAAGGCGAGAGCATCGAAGCCGCGCTCAAGCGTTTCAAGAAAAAAATCCAAAAGGCTGGCATCTTGTCCGAGATCAAGCGCCGTGAGCGCTACGAGAAGCCCAGCGTCAAGCGCAAACGCAAAGCGGAAGCCGCACGTAAACGGCGTTCCTAGAAATCAATAGATTTCGCCTCAAAATTCGGAATGCATGAAGGGCGCGCCTCCGGTGCGCCCACTTATGTTGATATAAGTCCTATTTCCCTGATTTCAAAACCGCTCCTACTGGCCGGCAAAGCATTGCCGGCGGCGTTTTCGACCGCCCGCGAGCTCGCACCACCTGTGGTGTCAAAGCGTGATGACAAAAGCGGTTCCCCTTGAAAACCAAATTTCATGTTTTAGCTGAGCAGCACTCCGGGAATATAAGAAGCACAAGGATATCTTCTCCAGGGAGACACACCCGTGAGCTTCGCTAATACTGCTGTGCGCAGCATTGATTTGATGACCGTCAAGACAGAACTTCTGCGGGATAAGTTGAATAAGCTGTATGACGTATTGCGCGTTCGTCCGCAAGCACAGACATACTGGGGACGCTTCAGCTACCTCTGGGATCTTAAAGAACTGGCTCTGCTGGAGAGACGCGACTCCGTACAAGTGCCGACGCAATGGCTGGACGAGTTCGAACAATTCTATGTGCGCGAGGAAGTGATTCCCGGTCGCGCCCACTAACCAAGTATATAAAGTGTCCCATCCGCCAAAGGCTGCCTTCCGGCAGCCTTTTTCATTGCCACCACCGGCGATGCCGCCGTGTTTCAGCGCAGTGGTCGCAGATCGCGCTCGATAGCCAGCTTGCCCTGACGAATCATTTCAGCAATCTTGGAATTGGCGTCGAAGACTGAACCCGGAGTGAGAGGTCCGTTGCGCCCGGAAACTGCCGATTCGGTGCCGTCCCCGGCCGCCCGTCCAGCCCAGGAGTGTCCGCCGTAGGGCGCTTTGATCACGTATTCTTTAACCTCGGCACCGGTTGCGGTCTGGGCGCCAGGGTAAATCGTCTCCCGGACGAAAGGATGTTCGATAACTGTCGGTGCGCCTTTAAATCCATTGGCTTGCGCCAGGCGCCACGCATGCTGGGCCGGCTCAGACTCGAAAATGCGGTTGTGTCCCAACCTGGTCAGGAGGTTGCTGTTGGGACCGGGTCCGCCAATTGCCGGCAACGTCGGATCCAGCTCGCCGCGCACGACTATATTCTGTTTGACTCCCACCGCCGGCGCTTCGCTTTTCAGCATCGTCCCCGACATGTTGAACACCCCGGCAAAGCGACCCGCTTGCGCCGCTTGATTGAGCGCTATCGCACCCTCGGAGAAAGTCGCCCCGTACACCTGCCTGGAATCAATGGGCAAGCCAGTCTTGCCCAGATCGTCCAGCACGCCCAGCAGATATTTCGAATCGCTGTAAGCGGCATTGGGATTCAAAAGTCCCGGATTCCAGGCTGATATCTGCCCGAGGATTCGCGTCTGCGGTCTGGGATAGACAGCGATGAAACCTTCTCGCTCCGCCAAAGCATTCAGTCCGTTGACGGTGCCCATGCTGCCGGCCGGGTTGCGAACGGTCAACCCATCGAGCGCCATGAGCACAGGTGAAGCTTCGCCTTTGCCCAGCCCCTTGATGGTGCTCGGCACATACACCGAGTACTCGCGCGCCAGGCCTTCAGACATGAAGCTGCGGGTCGTCAATCCAGGCATCAGCGTCGACGACGCCTCCGGCAATACGCCACCGGCCAGCTCTTTCACAGCCATGCCGGCCAGGCGCTGCCGGTAAGCGAGAATGCTGCCGACGATGGCTGTGCCGGTGATCAGGGCGATACCCGCTTCAGCGCTGCTCGGGTTGGTAACGGCGTTCTTGCCGAAATTGTATACGTGCTCGAAAAACGTCTGATTGGCCGATGCCGCCGCAGTCTCCGCCGACTGCATCACGCGCAGTTTTGGATTGTCCAGAGGTCTTTCGCCAGCTGCTATTGCGGCTGCGCTTTCGAACTGCAGCGACATGAGTCAATGCCTTCTCGAGCGGGGATGCTCTATAGATGTTTCACGTGGGCTGTTCATGATTCTATGCGCCGCCAGAAAATTGCATAGCGTGGAAATACGAAACCGATTGACGCTATCACAGGTTGGCGCTAACCCTGGAAGCCGCATTCATACGTGTTTCTATGATTGACCAGACGCGCTCACGAATTAATAATTAGCCCAGGGTTCGATACAGGGGCTGGCCACCACACCTGTGGAGGTCTCCGCGCATGTCCGAAGCGAGTGCTGCTGCCGCCGAAAAGTCCCTCTCTTCCGCAGCAGATACAGAGAAATCAAAAGACACATCTGCAACAGGATCAAAAACAAGATCAGATCAAAGTGAAGAGTCGTCTGAAAAAGAAAAGACTACCGATCAAGCCAAAGTTCTACAGCAAGACCTGATCCGTTTGACGGCGTCCAACTTCGAGACGGTGTTGAAGGAGCGGCAAAAAATGACGGCAGCTCGCAACAAAGACATCGCACCGCCATTGGCGATTCAATCAGGCAACTGCGCGGACAACGGCGCGGTTGAAGCAGATCGCAACCGGCTTTGCGCGACGGCATTTCAAGGACTGGCCGGCACTGTCCCTCTGGCCAATGCCCAGCTCGAGAAAACAGTTCAGAACCTGGCGTCCTTTCTGATACATGGCTCCAGTGAAGTAGCCATGCGGGCCGCCACCTGCATCAACGAGGCGCGCACTGCTGCGGAAGCCCTGATTGCCAGCGCCATGTCCATGCAGGATGAGGAGAGAAACCAGTTCATCGCCCGCACGCAATACCTGGTCAGCGAGCATGAGCGCGACCGTCAGAAACCGAAGTTACCCAATCTGGATATCGAGACGTTTTCGCCTTCGAGGCGTGAGCTGGGCGACGGCGAGTTTGTCGTTGTGCCCCAGTTGAACTACAACCGCATTACTGCTCTTTCTTGGTAGACGAAGACGACGAAGCGGACTTGCTTTTCTTCTTGCCACCGTCAGCGGTGCCGGCACCACCGGCGCCCTCGGCCACCATCGGGTCGAGCAGAGCCATGACACGCTCATCATCCGGGTCCAATTTAAGCGCTTCCGCGAGGATCATACTGGCTTCGCTGGTATTGCCTTGCGAGGTCAGAATCCGGCCCAGATGATAAAGAGCATTCTCGTAGTCGGGGCGCAGCTTCAAAGCCGCTTTGTATGACTCGATGGCATCGTTGGTTTCGCCGTTTTGATCCAGCGCATTGCCCAATACAAGTAGATAGACGGCGTTCTTGGGGTCGAGCGCGACCGCGCGCCGAGCTTCGGTGAGCGCTTCAGCCGTTTGTTTCTTATCAAAATAGGCCACGCTCAAATTGCTGTGAGCCTGAGCCAGATCTTCTTTGAGCTTGATAGCTTCTTGCAGATACTTAATTGCTTTGTCCAGATCGCCGGACTGACGGTACGCCCAACCCAGGTCGTTGTTGGCGACTGCATTTTTAGGATTTTGCGCCAGTTTCTTCTCGGCCTGTTTCAGAGAAGGCGACCCTTGTGTGCCCTTGGTCCAGAAACCGGCCCGTCCGGAGCCCAGATTTGCCGCCGCATCCGGAGTTTCTGCTGCGTTGACGGGAAGCGGCAGCGCAGCTACGGCGAAGGACAGCGCCAGTGCGGAAACCAAAAACAGACCAGTCCCGCGATTTGAACCTTGCATCTCTACGCCTCCGACAGACATTCCGCGTAATTTTTCCGCGTAATATAGCATCTGCAGGGCGTCTCTACATTTGGGAAACTTCGTCCAGACTCAGCCCCCGAGGAGGATCGGGGGCTGGCTGGATCCGCGCTGTTCCCCGCTGCGCGTAATCTGTTGCCCCTTGGCTGTATCAGTGAGCATGATTCGATTATGGGTCGTGTCTAATCCGTTTTGCAGGCATTGACGCACATTGATTAACTGTGGATTTACGCAGTGCCAAGCTGAGAGCGCGCTCAGCTAATGCGGCTGCTCGGTCGCTGCGGCGGCAATTGCAGACCGGCCATCCCGACGATTTACACCATATGTGGTATCACAACCGCGTGCCGGCTATTGATCCGGGGGCCCGGCAATGGCAGCCACGATCAAGAAGAGCCCGGTAGCCACGACCATCAGCCCGAAGATTGATGTCTCCATGAGGTTCTTCGAATCGAGAGCGCTTTTTGCAATCCAGAGACCGCCGCCCAGAAATGTGACCCCGACAAGGAGCATCAGAAGTCGATCGACGGCTATACCAATCATGGCTTGAAGGTTACCGGAATGCGTTTGCGTCCCCAGTCACCCTTACCTGCTTCTTCGAACCGTCCAGGCAGTTCCGTATTGCAGAAGCGGCAATGGCTACCTGTGAGATTGTACTCGCCCAACTGGAACCAGTCACGTGCAATCAGACACTTGCCGCACCCGGCGCAATACGTCGCCTGCGTGCGCGGGTCGTGAATGTTGCCTGAATAGACATACTTGAGCCCGGCGTCGAGTGCTTGTTGGCGCGCTCGCAAAAGCGTCTGGGGCGGTGTCGCCGGTCGGTCTTGCAGGCGAAAGTCCGGATGGAAAGCTGTGAAATGCAAAGGCACATCAGTCCCCAGGTTGTTCAAAATCCAATCGCACATGCGAGCGATTTCGTCCTCTGAGTCATTGGCTTGCGGAATCATCAAATTGGTAATTTCGAACCAGACATCGCTTTCTTGCTTGAGCCACTTGAGGGTGTCGAGCACAGGCTCCAGCGCCGAAAGCGTCAGATTCTTGTAGAACTCGTGCGTAAAAGCTTTCAAATCGACATTGGCCGCGTCCATCACCGAATAGAATTCACGGCGCGCCTCTGGCATGATGTAACCGGCCGTCACTGCCACCGCCTTCACCCCGCGCTCGTGGCAGGCTTTGGCTGTATCGATGGCATACTCAGCCCAGATCACCGGATCGTTATAGGTGAACGCGACGCTTCTGCAGCCCATGCGCACCGCCGCAGCGGCGATATCTTCGGGCGTCGCCTGTTCGCTGAGCAGCTCGATCTCGCGAGACTTGCTGATCGACCAGTTCTGACAGAACTGGCACCCGAGGTTGCACCCGGCTGTGCCGAACGAGAGAACACTCGAGCCCGGCAGGAAGTGATTGAGCGGTTTCTTTTCAATTGGATCGATGCAAAACCCGGTGCTCTCGCTTTTGTGGTGGTGAGTAGAATTATCTGCCCACCTTCGTTTTTGTGATAAACAAAACCGCGGTCGCTGTCTTTGAGCACGCAGGCGCGCGCGGACAGAGGTCAGCAAAGCCTTGTCTTCGGCAAATCTCGTGCCACCAGCGTCCGGGATAACCTTCTCCGGATGCTGGCCTGCCGGTTCGCCTTTTGATCTGGCACTCATCTTGATGAATTTCCGCTAATAAATCTATTCTACAAACTAGATCTTGTATACACCAGAAGCCGACTAATGGCGACACCGGCATCTTACACCGCCCGCGCCTGCCTCCCGACCGCAGCCCAAAACGCCCATCAGGTTAGCCTTTGCCTCTCTTGCATCACCTCTAAGCAAACGAGCTCCTCGGGACGAGGGCCCACAATTTCAGGCAAATTCGGGTGGGTTTTTAACAGGTCTTTAAGCTGTTTTTGTTATCAAGAGCTGTCCAATTCCGCAGGTCAGGGGATACACACACCTGGGGCAAAGCACTAAGCGGTTTTTTTGAGTCATGGGATTCGGCGACTTCGTTACTAGCATGAAGAATAAAGCGGTGGAAGGCTTCAACGCCGTCGCCGATGCCGTAACGGAAAGCGCTCCCGTCAAAATGGCTACGGAAGCTCTGACCACCGCCAAGGACATTGCAGTCTCTACAAAAGATGCCCTGGTCAACACAGCCACCAACATCTTCACCAAAGATGTTCTGCCAACCGCCACCACCATCACCACCGCAGTCGGCGCCTACGTTCCCGACTCGTTGAAGATGGCCGCCAAAACTGTCGTCCAGAACATCGATGTTCTGGCCGTTGCCGCAATCAACCCAATCGCCGGCCTGGGCTATGCCACCTACAAGAGCATGGACGGCTCCTTCAGCTTGACTCAAGTAGAAGGCAAAGGTCTGGCCGCCGGCACCGGAAATTCCGGAGACGCCGTCTACGCCGCCCTGCATGCCTACGAAGCGAAGAACGGCGGCACCACCTCCACCGTCCCGACCGACAAACCCGCCACCACTCCAGCCAACCCGATCGATGCCGATGGCTGCCTGGTCTTCTCCAGCCCCTACCCGAACGGCGAAGGTGGCTCCTGCCAGGCCCCGAAAGAAACAGTCAAACTGACGCAGAACGAGTGGGACATCCTGAACGGCAAAGCCGATGCGCCCGTGCAAAGAACCTCCGGCACCGACGCCAATGCCACCGATCAAGTCAAAGACCATACCTATATTGACGAAGAAGGCAGAACGGTTGAAGTGAAAGTCGTCGATGGTAAAGTCACCGTACTTCGCAACAACAAAGACGGCACCACCTCGGACATCACTGCTGAAAAAGGCAAAACCGTAGCCAACCACAATGGCGAAACAGCCACCGTCGAAGGCGGCGTTTCCACAGTCGAAAGCCCTCAAGGAACCTGGGGCAAAGATGCTCAAGGCACTTTCTTGACCAAAGACGGCAAAGTGTACAGAGGCAGCGAGTCGGGCACTCTCAAAGTATTCGATCAAGCCACCGGCAGACTGCTCAGAGAAATGACACGCGAAGGCGTTACCGAGCACCTCGAAAACAACACCATTCTGCATATCTTAGAACCGACAACCGCGATTCAAGATGCCGCCCGCAAGATGGAAGATGAAGTGGACAAAGGACCGGCCGACGCACTGTCCATGATGGTGGCCAAAGACATGACGATCGCCATCACCAAGCGCCTGCGCGTTGAAAAACTCAACGACGGCAACGTTATCTTCCGCACTCGCAAAAACGGCGATGATGACAAAGTCTTCTTGCTCACTTCCGCCGGCAAGCTCCTGGTCATGGTCGACGGTCAATTCGTCGAAGCCGACGACGCAGCTAAAGAAGCCTGGGTGAAATTCACCAAGCAACTGGAAGACATGGACCAGTCCAACATCGATGAAGCGACCGGCAACGTCACCATCAAAGGCATCCAGATGTTCGCCAGCGGCAACCTGGTTGTGAAAGCCGCCGATGGCACAACACAAGCCGAAGTCAACCGCGACAACCCGAACGCTCCCAAAGTTACCACCGCCAACGGCACCACCACCGTCGACGCCGACAAGCTGAACATCGAAGATCCGGCTCTCGGCCACACCACCTGGGACGGCAAGACTTTGGTCACCCCCGAGTTCAAGATGACGCCCGAAACAATCGAAAATACCGTCACCGGTACCAAGATTGACGAGCAAGGCACCATCACCATGGACCACGGCAAAGGCCCGACCCTAAGAGCCGATGGTTCCGCCGACTTCGACAAACAAACACACATCGACGCCAACGGCAATGTCACCTCGGGCAACTGGCACGCTTCGGCACACTTCGAAGCTTCGGTGAGCGGATCGTCAGGCGCCGGCTTCACCCTCGAAAAAGCCCAGAGCCAGATTCAAGCCGCCACCAAAAATGCCGACTCCATTTACGGCAAAGTGCTAAGCCGCACAGTGCGCATGTCCGACATCGCCGACCTGGACAGTGCATTCACTTC
This sequence comes from Candidatus Obscuribacterales bacterium, assembly GCA_046328035.1. Lineage (GTDB taxonomy): Bacteria > Cyanobacteriota > Vampirovibrionia > Obscuribacterales > Obscuribacteraceae > JBGASG01. The sequence goes on from JAXLXI010000002.1 coordinate 128,077, forward strand.
CATCTCCGGCTTGCTGTCAGCCGCCGCCGGCAATCCCATTTTCGCAGCGCAACTGATCTCCGCGTTGGGTAGAATCAGCGAAGTGCGCAGCGCCGCAGTCGCTCCCGCCTACGCCGCTCAACTGGCTGAAAGCAAAGGCATTCCCGAGTCGCAAATCGCTTCGGTGCAAGGCCGCCTGCTCACGGACACTCCCGAGCACGCCGTCGCCGTCACGCTCACCAAAGCCGCCTGAACCAGAAACTACAACCGGACTACAAAGCCGATTCCAACCCGTACTTGGCTAACATGTCGGGCCAGAGTCCCTGCGCCTGGAAGATCACTTCCATAACTTCGCGGACAGCGCCCTCGCCACCACGGGCAGTGGTGACATAATGTGCCACCTCGCGAACTTCGCTGCGTGCATTGGCCACTGCCACACCCAGCCCCGACCTCATCATCAGCCGGCAATCAGTGAAATCGTCACCGATAAACGCTGTTTGCTCCGCTTGCAGTCCGGCATCTTTCAGGACATCTTCGTAGGTTTCTTCCTTGTCCAGCAGACCCTGATAAACGTACTTCATGTTCAGGATGCGCGCGCGTTCGACCGTCCCCGGCGACGTGCGCCCGCTAATCAAACCGGTGGCGATGCCGGCGGCATATGCCAGATGCAATCCGATACCGTCATGGGAGTTGAAGCCCTTTGTTTCATACATGACGCCGTCCGCACCGGGATGATAGAAAAGTTTGCCGTCCGTCATCACGCCGTCGACATCCATCAACACCAGGCGAATTTTTGCCGCGCGCTTGATGACATCGTCACTGACTTTAAGCGCGGATGTCTTCTCGGGAGACAAAGTGGCTTGCATATCACATTCCTTATATGAGCCGGCAGTGCAAAGACCGACGGATTGAAAGCCGACTGTTGACAGGCAGGGAGCCTGCACGGCTCGCGCATTGTATCAGTAATTTCGCTTCAACTTTAGTAGTATTGGGCGTGCCGGTCTGAAACTCTAACCGATCCACAACCATGCCCATGCTCATGAAAGAAACGACACGCTCTTGCGCAGCCCAGGTCGAGCGCGACGGCACGCGCATCTTCGAAGTGGTAGATGTTCAGAATGTCCAAGCCGAAGATCCAGGCGCCGGCATCAAAAAGTATTCGCTGACCGGAAAGCCCAAGGTAAGAAACTTTCAAGTGGTCGTCGCCGGCGGTGGCATGGGCGGCGTGGCCGCGGCAATCAGGGCGGCGCAAGCCGGTCTGACCGTGGCTATCGCGGAAGAAACCGACTGGTTGGGCGGGCAGATGACTGCCCAGGGCGTCTCTGCCCCGGATGAGAATCCATGGATAGAAACCAGTGGTGGCACGCAGTTGTATTTAGAGCTGCGCGAAGAATTGCGGGCCTACTACCGGCAGTTTCTCAAAGAAAAAACCGGACCGGCAGCGGAGCGCCTCAATGCCGGCGATTGCTGGGTAAGTCGGGTTTCGTTTGAGGCCAATCAGGGGCTGGCAGCGCTGACTAAACTGATCGAGCGGCACGCGCCAAAAGGAAAAATCACCATCTTGCCCCGGGCAAAGGTTGTGGAAGCCAAGCTCAAAGGACGCCGCGCCACTGCGGTTCTGGTCGTCAATCTCGATAGCGGCAAGTTCACCGAATTGCGTTGCCGTTTCCTCATCGACGCAACTGAGCTGGGAGATCTGCTGCCTCTGCTTGCCGTTGCCTATGCAAGCGGCGCCGAGTCAAGGCAGGAAACAGGCGAAGCGCACGCACCGGAAACTGCCAATCCGCAAAATGTTCAGGACTTCACCTATCCCTTCATTCTGGAGTGGTGCCCGGACAGCAAAACGCAAAATGTAATTCCGCAGCCGCCACACTATGAAGATTTCGAGCGGTCAGGAAAGTTCTCGCTGCTCGGCTACAAGATGTTCGAGAACCATGCGGACAAGAAACCGGATGGCACCACTCGCAACCTTTTGCCATTCTGGAGTTACCGCAGATTGGTGGCCGCAGATAAATTCACCGGCAACAAATGGCCCGGTGACATAGCCATGATCAATTGGGAAGCGCATGACCTGCGCGGCGAAAACATCATCGATCAGACCAATCAAGACACGGCACGCCGGCTGGCTCTGGGCAAAGCATTGAGTCTCGGTTTTCTTTACTGGTTGCAAACCAGAGCACCACGCGACGAAGGCGGTGAAGGCTATCCGGAAATGAAGCTGCGCCCGGACCTGCTCGGCACCACCGACGGACTTTCGAAATACCCGTACATTCGCGAATCCAGACGCATCAAGGCTCTATCCACCATCAAGGAAGAAGACGTGGTTACAGCATCTGCCACCACCGGCGATGCACGAGCCAGACATGCCGTGGACGCAATCGGCATCGGACACTATCCGATTGATATTCACGGACATCAGGACGTCCCCGGCGCGGCACAGCCGGTCAGGCCGTTCCAGATACCTCTGTCCGCCATGATTCAGCGTCCGCTGACCAACTTCCTGCCGGCCTGCAAAAACATCGGCACCACGCACGTCACCAACGGCGCCTATCGATTGCACCCGGTCGAGTGGGCCATCGGAGAAGCCGCCGGCATAGTCGCAGCTTACTGTCTGCAACATCGAACGACGCCGGAGCAAATTTTGAAGAATAGAAAGAAACTGCGCACGGTCCAGAATCAATTGCTGGCTGCCGGCGCGCCGATTTTCTGGTTTGCCGATGTTCCCGTCACACACCCGCAGTTCGCCGCCATTCAGTTTCTCTCGCAGACGGGACTTTGGTCCGCCCGTCCGGATTCACTGGACTTTCAACCAGAATCTCTGATCGATCAGGCTGAAGCCGAAGCAATTTTGCGCCGTATTGCCGGGGACCAGGCAAAGTCAAAAGTCCATGACCAAAAGCTGACTCGTGCCGCATTCGCGGAGCTTGCCTACCAGGAGGCTCTGCGCCCCACGCGATTCGGCAGAGCTTGAGTTCAGTCAAACCGAAAGACCGGCTTCGATTTGGCGATAAAGAGCAATCAAGTCAATTGCGGCCAGAGCGGCCTCGATGCCCTTATTGTGGTCGCCCTGAGTGCGAGCGATTGCATGTTCGATATCGTGAACCGGCAGAATCTCCATGATAATCGGCACTTCGAAGTCATACATGACTTTGCCCAACTCGCGAATGCAAGTCTGCACAATCACGTCGTAGTGATCGGTTTCGCCTTTGACGATAATGCCATACACGAATATTGCATCATACTTGCCCCTGGCCGCCAGTTTCTTCGCAGTCAGAGGAATCTCATAACTGCCCGGCACCACAAAAACATCGACCGCCGAGCACTGAGCCTGCTCGAGAATTTCCCGCGAAGCCTCCACCATGCGATCGGTATGATCTTTATGCCAGGAAGCTTGAACGATAGCCACCTGCGCACCGGGAATTGGCTTGATCTTCGAGGCGTCGTACGACTTTTTCAGCGTTTTCCGAACTGAAATCGACGAACGGAACAGAATTCCAGATCTTCGCCAGTTCTTTGGCCGGCGATTTTTCGCCGCCGCTATACCATCTCCGCCAGTTCTTCTTCTGCAAAGCAAGAATCTTCTCTTCCACCGAGCCGCGCGTGATCGGCTTGCAGTTGAAAACGCTTTGGCCCGTCTGATCCGGTGAGCCCGGTCGGTAGCCTGATTTTTCCACCGCGGGGTTCCACCACGATCGTAATGGACAGACGCAATCCGCCCTGGTCAAGTTCAAACGTACCGCCGGCTTTCAATGAAATCAGGAAGATCGGAATGTTCGATCAGCATTGAATTCGTTGACGCGATCCAGATGCTCCTTACTGGCGTCTGACCATCGATGTATTCATAGATGTAGCCGGCTTTTTCAGTCGACCTTCGATCGCATTGAGCATTTCGACAAACTGACTGAAAACCAGAATTTGTGTCCGGAGTTGGTGACTTCATCCAACATCTCGACAAGCGTGTCGAGCTTTGCCGAGTTGGGAACGGCGTCTCCAGGCTCGCGATTCTTGAGCAAACGCGGGTCGCAGCAGACTTGACGTAAGCGCAAGAGTGCAGCCAGCACGCTGATTTGCGAACGCTTGATGCCCTTGTTGGCGATTTCGCCGAAGACTTTCTGGCGGCATTCGTCCAGCACATCCAGATAGAGGGAGCGCTGTTCGTCTTCCATTTCGCAAAGACTGATGATGTCGGTTTTTTCGGGCAGGTCCTTTTCCACCTGGCTCTTCAGACGACGCAAAATGAACGGGTGGACGATCTTGCGCAGCTTGGTGCCGGTCTCGCCGGTGCCCAGTTCGATCGGGCGCTCGAAGTTTTCGTTGAACTCGCGATATGTCCCTAAGAAGTCCGGCATCAAGAAGTCGAAGATCGACCAGAGTTCTTTCAGCCTGTTTTCCACCGGCGTACCGGACAGGGCCAGGCGGTGCAGAGCCTTCAGGCTCTTCGAAGCTTGCGCACCTACCGATTCGGGGTTCTTGATGTTTTGCGCTTCGTCGAGGATCAAGTAATCGAACTGGAATTCTTTGAGGGTTTCCCAGTCGCGGCGAATGATACCGTAGGTGGTGAAGATCACATCCGGCTTGCCCTTGTCCTTCTTCAGCTTGTTGAGCAGGTCGGTACGGTCGCGTCCAAGAAACAGAGCGGTGTTTAGCTTCGGTGCGAATTTTTCGGCTTCCGACAACCAGTTGTAGACCACGGAGGTCGGTGCCACCACCAGCGACGGATTGCGTTGTTTACCGTTCTTATGATGGAAGAGCAGCAAGGTCAGAGCCTGGATGGTTTTACCCAAACCCATGTCATCGGCAAGAATGCCGCCCAGACCGTACTCGCGCAGGAAGACCAGCCAGTTGAAACCTTCATGCTGGTATTCGCGCAACGTGCCGACGAAATCCGACGGCACGCCGATCGGTTCGAGCTGGTTGAAGTTTCTCAGCTTGAAAATGAACTCTTTGAAGCCTTCATCAGCTTCGATTTCGATGCCGTGCGTCTCCAGCGTGTGCGCAATGGGAAGCGCCTGGTATAGGGGGCGCGCCGATTCTTTGCTCTGCCCAATCGCCTTCATGACGCTCAGCAACATAGTCACCGGCAAGCGCACATTATTGCCGTTGGCAATCTTCAGATAGTTGCGGTTGCGGAAGACGGCTTCGATGACGCTGAAGAATGGCAGAAATTCGCCGCTCTCCTCGTCTTTCGCCTGCAGCTCGAACTCGAACTTGTAGGCATCTTTCTTGAGCGACAGAATGGCTTTCAGATGAACCGGCTTGCGGGAGACTTTGTAGAACTGCAAGTCGTCTCGTCCGGTCAGGTCCCAGTCGGTGCACTGCTCCGTGGAGAGGTAATAAAGAACATCAAGGGCCGGTTCCTCCAGATAGAAGAAGCGGTCGGCGAGAGTCCTGGAAGGATTGAGGTTGGACAGGAAACGACGAACCTGACCTTCCTGATCCCAGAGGCGCTTCACCCAGACGCTCTGACCGCTGTCCGAAATGGTGCGCGTATAGAGTTCTGCCTCGACGGCGCTGGTTTCGTCACGCGACGGCATGACGAGAGTGCCGTAGCGGAAGCCGAGGATGCATTCCAGCTCCGGTGCCAGTTGATTGGCTGTGGTGCCGGTGGCGTTGCGGCTGGCGCGGCGCTCGCCCAGTTTGATCACGACTTGCGGGGGCTCGGTGATTGCCACCGGGAATGGTGCCTGAGTTTCATCCAGCTCGACTTCCATGCGTTTCTTCAAAATGGGCAAATCGACGGCAAGAAACTTTGGCACGGTTTCCAGCTTGACGGTCATATTGCCGCGGGAATCGAAGAACTGGAACAGCCTGTGAATGGGGCTGAGATCAATTGGATGAAACATCTTGCCGGACATCACCCAGGACGGTTGCCCCAGGAAAAAGACCGCGTCTTCCATAACTTCATTGGCTTCGCTAACGGCTTTCAGCTTGATCGCCAGCTCGCCGTTTTCGGTCTCGGATATGACGATGCGCGGTTTCACATAGGTCTTGGAGAAGCCGATTTCTTTGCCGTCGGTGGCGCCGACCAGTTTGGCGCACAAGCCGATGTGCCCGATCACTATGCCTTCATCGCCACGCGGAATGCGGTGACCGCCGGCCGATCCTTTGGTAGCTTGCGGCAGACCCAACAAATATTTGACCAGTCGGTGGATGCGTGAGCCGTCAGGCAGCGCATTCACCATAGGCTCCGGCACTTTCAGAATATTGACTTTGCCTTCGACTTTTAGAGGCAAAGTGCCGATGATCAAAGCCAGGGGTTTTTCGAGAACAAGGGCGCCGAGTGAGAACTCCGGCTCCTCCGTATTAGCGATTACTAGACCTTGAATGGTTTTGGCGTCGTCGAGCAAGTCGCGAGCGCGGGTGATCGGCTCTTGATACCCGTCCCGACCGCGGTCGGGTTCGGCCATATCGAAGCGCATACCGGGAAAACTGCGGGCGATGTGCGTGAGCAGAACGGCAACCGAATGTTTGCAGACCTCTTCGAAATAGGGACAGGAGCAGACTGCTTTGAACTTATCGGGGCCTTCGATGTCGGCGATCACTTTGTACGGCTGAGGTTCAGAGCCGATCACCAGTGCCTCCATGTGGGCACCATCGTTTTGCTCTTCGTACTTCAGAACTTTCTTGCGGCGATAGTACTGCACCCCCCGTCGGTAAACGGGCGGACTGCTCGCGTCCTGAACTGATTGAAGGGAAAGCTGCGTACGTGTTTTCGAAGGAGGCTTCATTGAGCGCCTGTTATCCTATCCACCCTGCGGGCACGCCTGATAGAGGAATCCGCCCTCCTCGGCACCCATAACGGATGCGAGGACAGCATTTTGCCCGGCGATATACACTTTATCACGTCCGCGCAAAGATCAATCGCGAAGGCCAAGGGGTTTTACGTCTTCCGTAAACTCTCGGCTCAGCGCCTGTCTTGGCGCACGCTCCGTATAACCGGGTCGGGGTGGACATTTACCTGAGGCGGAACGGCTTGATGCACCGAGTTAGATGCGCCTGAGGCAGGGGGGCCACCCATCATATTCTGCCCAGCATTTGCTTGAGCTTGACGTACCTGTTCGGAAATAGTCGCTTCTCTCATTTTGAGAACTTGCTGCATTTCGGACTGGCGCAGTTCCAGCTGCGAGCAATAGCTCTGCAGAACTTCGGCTTGAGATCTCAAAATCTTGGCATTGTTCGCCAGGTCTGGCAGCAGTCCCTCGATTTCTTCAATCAATGAAGAGGCCGGATGCAAGGGTGGACGCACATGAACCGGTCCCGCCGGAGCAGCCTGCGCGCTGGTCGGGGCGGCGGCCTGTCCCGGCGCTCCTGGACGCATGTCTACGGCAAAGAACATCTCTTTGAGACGTTGCAACGACTCTTTTAAAGCCAGCGCTCGGCGATAGGCCATCTCCGATTCAGACTCCAGCCACTCTTTGCGCTGTCTCTGCGATGCGATGTCGGCGTTGAGCTGTTCAAGGGCTTTGCGCCGAATGGCGAGCTCGCTCTCGCGAGACTTCAGTTCTTTCTGTTTCAGTTCGAGCGACCGTTGACGGAAGAGGACAAGCAAGACGAATGAGGTTGCGAAGCCGAGCACGGCCATCGTCAACACGACGTAGCCCCGCTTGGAGCCGCTCATTTCCATCCAGTTGCTGAACACCGCACCCAGCAAATCTTCTGCGAAAGTAGGCGGCAGCCCGCGCAAGTAATAGACACGTCCCAGCACTCGCCCTTGCGGTTGGTCCGACAAATCTTTGGTGTCGGTCATCCGCGGCGTTACATGCACATGGGTTGAACTGCCGGGAGGCGGGTCGGTAAGCAGATCATACGGTTCTTTGATCTGCTTGAGATAGTCGACTGAAACCATCTTCTGCCAGTGTTCGCGCTTGTAGACGGCTTTAGTTTTATAGAGAATTTCGTTGCCGCTGGGGTCGGTGACGACCAACCCGAAGATGCCGTAGGTCGAGTCGAGCACCTTCTGCACTGATTCGTCACGGCCGGTCAGAACCAGGTAAGAGAGCGTTGCCGGCAATGTGTGGTGCAGCATATTGAAATCTACTGTCTGCACGCGATAGATCGTGCCCTGCCAGTAGCTGTCGTAGTGCGCATGGCAGAGAGAGAGCCAGATGAAGAATGTCACCGTGCAGACCACTGGCAGAAGAAACCGCTTCTGCACGGAACTCACCAACCGGTCGACGGTGCGCTTCAACGTTCGTACAAACATGGACCCTCGCTCGAGCAGCAAAGATTGACGGAAAAGGGGCGAAATTCATCGAATTAGATGTAGCCCAGAAACGATATAACACTGCATCTTATGTATGTACATACGTAATCCTCCTATAAAGAGAAAAAAGAGGGCGGGAGTATGCAGTTTTCCAACCCGGCAGTGTGCGCTTGCTTGCGAAAACGTAGTCTGGATAACAGTTTTCCAAACTTGTAAAGTAGACAACATACTCGGCGCGGAAATTGGGGTATTTAAATCGTGTGCAGGAAATTTGCTTTTATGGAGGTCTCGCCTAGAGACAAAACCGTAAGAACATAAACCATTTCTAATTTCCTATGCATTGGAAACCCCTCCCCTGAGGAGGGACCCTATACGGGTAAAGATTAACTGGCAGTCGCTCTCTCGGGCGGCTGCTTTCTTTTGCACTCTTCTCTGGCACCATATGCGGTGCCGAACAACAAAGCGAGGGACGCGGCGTTCAACTTTACCGCCCGACTTGCCACCGCACGCAGTGCCTTAAAATTCGAAAGCCTTTTTGTTATCGAGTGGCCAGAGCACGATAAACGACTCGTCGCGGTCCTGAAATGCTACCACCGCTCCGTCCAGGAAATCGGCTCCTCGCAATTCCTCGACAATGGTGCGTCCGGCTATGTGTGGTTCCACCACGAAGCAATAAAGCCGCATCGCTCCGTCACTGATATCGTTGCCCTCACAGTAGCCGTTGCCGGTCCAGCCGAGCGTTTCGTCCATCAGTTCTTCAATCGCATATGCGCGTTGTACATCGTTGGCCGACTCGCGTCCCGGCAACTCATACCTGATCACCAGCTCGAACAAATCTTCCGGACGACGCTCAAAGAATCCAGCCATGCGCGCCTCATGCGCATGCTGTTCGATCGCCGACATGGGGGGCTCGAACTCAGGCAAGGGCGCCACCATACTTTCGCCACGATCGCCCACGACGCCAAAGTGGATGATGATCTCTCGACCGTCTTCCCACGCCTCCCAATAAAGGAGTTCGCCGTCTTGCTCCTTGTATAGCTTCAGCATTCGAACATAAGCTCCCCGTGCAATTTTAGCGGGACGCGCCACTTGATAAGCGTTTTGTGGTATTTATGAGCGACCCAAAAGATATCTGTTCCATCTTCCTTCCTTCTTGATTGGAGCTATTAATGACCACGCAGACAAAAATATCTTACAAGCCATATGTCGAGAAAGACTTCAGCCATCTCAAAGGACTGACGGGCATCTCCGACAAAACACTGGAAATTCACCTCGGCCTTTATGCCGGTTACGTCAAGAACACCAACACCTTGTGCGAGAAAGTAATCGAACTGACCGAACAAGGAAAAGCCGGTACTCCTGAATACGCAGAATTGAAGCGTCGCTACGGCTTCGAATACAACGGCAAAGTGCTGCACGAATACTATTTCGGCAACATGAAGACCGGCGGTTCCGAACTGAAAGAATCAAGCGAACTCGGCAAGAAACTCGGCGAAGTCTACAGCTCGCTCGAAGTGTGGAAAAACGACTTCTCCAAAGTCGGCGCCATGCGCGGTGTGGGTTGGGCAGTGCTGTTCCAAGATCCGGAAACCAAAACTCTTTCCAACCACTGGATCACCTTGCATGAAGAAGGCAACGTTGCCGGCTTCAAACCAATTCTGGTTATGGACGTTTGGGAGCATGCCTGGTTGATCGATTACAAACCCGCCGATCGTCCGAAGTACATCGAAGCATTTTTCGCCAACGTCGATTGGGCAGCTGTCGAAGCGCGCCTGATCAAGTAACGGAAAGTAAGATTTGTGGCGGGGCGGGCTTTTCAGAGCCCGCCCCTGCTGCATCCACCCTACAAAAAATCCCAACCGATATCGGTTGAGATCTTTTTCGAGGATCGCAAGCGGAGCCGAGGGAGATTTCTTTAGCAAATGTCAGACGAGAAAATTGTCAAAACCGATGAAGAATGGCGCAATCAGTTGACTGCGCAGCAGTATGAGGTGGCGCGTCAGCGAGGCACCGAGAGAGCGTTTACGGGTGAGTACTACCAAAATAAGAAAGAAGGCACATATCTCTGCGTGTGCTGCGGCAATGAGCTGTTTTCGTCGGCGCAGAAATACGATTCCGGCAGCGGCTGGCCAAGCTTCTGGGCTCCGGTGGCCGCGGAGAAGATTGACGAAGCTGTGGACACCGATCACGGCATGACTCGCACTGAAATCAAGTGCAGCCGCTGCGAGGCCCATCTCGGGCACGTCTTTCCTGATGGGCCGCGACCTTCTAATTTGCGATATTGCGTCAATTCAGCTTCACTGAAGTTCCAAGAAAAATCCGAGTAATCGGACCAAATTGATTCGCATAGATAAATTACATTCCATTCCGTGACGTGTAGCCGTTGCCCTAAACTAATTGGCAACTCGCATTTGAGGAGCTGCTATGAGCATGGAAACGGCCAACCCGGGGGCGTCACTGGAAGCAATTCAGTTCGAGGACGAGTCTGGACAGACCTCCGTCCCGTCCGAAAATGGCTTTGAGCTGCCCGCACCTCCGGAAGAAGCCCAAGAAGCGGTCTTCTATGACGTGCCTCGTCCATTCCTGACTCTCAAACAAGCCGGTCAGGTGCTCGGCAAATCGATTAGGGCGCTGGAACGCAGCATCTCCGGACGCTGGGGCAACAAGCTGCCGGACGGCTGGCAGGCACGCAAGCTGCAGACAAGCAGCGGCGACGAGTGGCGGATTATTCCGCCGCCCGGGTTCCGTGTGCGCCAGATAGCCGCAGCCAGCACCACATTTGATACCACCCAGCAGCCCTCTGAACACGCTGCGGGTAACGCCGAAGAGTCGACGCAGCGTTTCTATTCTTCCTCCTTTGAGAGTACAACGCGGCGCAAGTTGCCGTGGCGCACATCGCAAAACGGTTTTGAGCAGCCGACGATTGTCATCGACCGCTCGGATGAGGTAGAACACTTATTGAGAGAGCTGTGTTCCACGCAGAAAGCCCTCTCGGAAGAACGCAGACTGCACCTCGAAGACATGCGCATGATCGCCCAACTCCAGGGTTCCATGCGCCTGCTCGAAACAAATGCCAATGAGAATCGGCGCGTCAAAGACGAACTGGATAAGGCCAAACAAGAGTTGCAGGAACTGAAGGACAATTACAATCGACTGTTGAATTTGTCCTGGTGGCAGCGCCTCTTCGGACAGAAATAGCAAAGGAGACCATGAGCATGACCACGACCGAAGGATTTCGCATTACCTACTGCGGGGCTTGAGGCTACAAGCAACACGCCGTCAGGTTGGCGGCAGAACTGGAAACCCTTTTAGCCGAATCGTCTCAACTGATTCAATCATCGGGCGGCGTTTTCGAAGTAGAACACGAAGGCAAACTGCTTTTCTCAAAGAAAGCCCTCCATCGCTTTCCACAAGACGGTGAAGTTGCCCAAATCGTGAAGAGCATTTCCGAGGGCATGCCTCTCGAACAAGCGCAACAACAAGCAGCCGAAAATGCTCCTCTGACGCCTAGCTTCTACGATTGGGTGAAGATGATCTGGAACAAGCGTAGAACAGGCACCTAAACCCGGCACCGTGACCGGCACTCAACAAAACATTCCGTGGATGTAGTCTTCGAAGGTTCGCTGTCAAAGTCGTGGAGCATGAAGGACGTGCTTCAGGCGGTGGCGGAACAGGATGCCGGTCTTTATGTACTGCGCATCGCATCCAAGGAAACCGACTGTGCCGGCCGGCTGGCCATCGCAGACGGTGAGTTCATCGTCGGCGCGTGCACAGACCAGGGAGAAAGCGGATATCCAGCCGTGCGGGAAATTTTGGCGATCGGAGAGGGGAGCTTCGTGCTGCTCGACAGCGGCTCCGAACACCCCAGCGATTTGAAGGATGTCCTCCACCTGTCATTGCCGCGATTGATCGAACACCTGCCGAACCTACCGGAAGATCCCGGACAGTTATTCGACCAGGGCTCTTTGCTCGACAAGCTGTTCGGCGGTAAGGATGCGCCTGTGGCGCCAATTCTGCCGCCGGGCGCCACGGATGAGGATGCCACCGCCGAAAGTGGCATCTCCGGCATCCAACTGGCCGCGCCCACCGCAGTCAGCGATGAACCAATCGCCGACGAAGCAGTTGACGCCATGGAAGCGCTGATTGCACAGCGCGCCTCCGGTCAGCACGCACCCTTGCGCGACGAACCGCCCGCAGATGATTTCCGCCCGGTCACGAACTATCCAGATGAGATTTCAGACACAATATCGCAGCCGGTCCCGTCTCAGCCTGAAACCTGGGAAGAAACACCAGTGCTGAGGATGGCGCTGAACGCCGTGATTATCGTTTCATTGCTGACTACGATTATTTTCGGTCTGCCGACTTTCATAAAGACCATGGAGTCGCTTAGAATGCAGGGGAATCAAGTGCAGAAGGATGAGCCGGCTGGCTCATGAACTCACGGCGGGGGAGCTTATGTTACAGACCACAAGTTCCAATACGCAGCGCAACGAGGCTGACATGTCCCTACCGAAGCAGGACGGCATCGCCATCGATGGACCGGCCGGTGCAGGCAAGTCCACCGTCGCCCAGCGTGTCGCCGACAAGCTGCACTATCTCTATATAGATACCGGCGCAATGTACAGAGCCGCGACATGGATAGCTCTGGAGAAAAGGGCCAATCTGGAGAACGCCGACGAGGTCATTGCTCTCGTTGAGAAAGAGCGCATAGATCTGCAGCCGCCCGATACCTCTTCGCGAGGACGCGTGCGTGTCTTCATCAACGATACAGACGTCACCATGATCGTCCGATCGCGCATCGTTACGCGCTTTGTCAGCCAGGTCTCAGCGATTGCCGGTATCCGCAAAATTATGGTGACGCGGCAACAGCAAATGGCTGACCGCGGCGGCGTCGTCATGGACGGCCGCGATATCGGCACCGTCGTTCTGCCGCGTGCAGCGCTAAAGATATTCCTCACAGCCAGCCCGGAAGTGCGCGCCGAGCGCCGCCAGAAGGACCTCAAGGAGATGGGTCAAATTGCCGATCTGAAGACCTTGATGGAAGAGATTACGGCGCGAGACCACTTCGATTCGACGAGAGAAACCTCTCCTCTGCGGCAAGCTGAAGATGCCATCGTAATCGATACTGACGGTCTATCCATCGACGATGTCGTCGAACAAGTGTTGGCTCTGGCCGAAACTCGCCTGCACGGCTTTCGTTCTTAGTTGCGGCGCGGCTTCGGTCCCAGAGTGACCATGGTGGCCGCAGAGTTCGCCGGGTAAGTGTCGTAGAGCTTGTTCATGGTGTTGATGTCGCGAGCCGTGAGCGTTCCTTGCGTAGGCGAAACCGCGTAATACATGATGTCGTTGCGGTTGGTCGAATGCCCTTGCAGTCCCAGTGCGTGACCGACTTCGTGCAAGCAGGTCTTTTTCACTTCGTCGTCGGAAAACTGTCTTTGCGGCAACCGCGTCAAGAACTGCATCTTAGCACCAGATATGGTGCCAAGCCCGGTAGCCGGATTGAGTCGAGTCACCGCTGCGGTGCGGCCGGCTTCGGTGCCTTCCACGCGTTCGGTGACGGCATCGGTCCAGCGGATGGTGATGTCGGCGTCTTGAGGCGAGGAAACTTGAGACCAGGAAAGCTTGTGGTTGGTTACCTGGTCCCAGGTGTTGAATGCATCCACAATGAATCCGTTGAAGTTGGGGCGGTAGCCGGGAACAGAGCCGCCGTCTTCGATATACACCTTGAGGGGAAATCGATCTTGGGTCCAGGTGAACGTGCCTTCTTTGCAGACATCGTGCATGTAGTCGCCGGCCGCATTGGCGGCGCTCAGCGACATGCCGCCGACAGCCACAACCGGCGACATCTGCACCTGGCGCAGATTGCCCGAGGAAACCACCGGTCTGCCGGTCCCGTAATTGCGCAGGTAGCCGTCCGAGTAAGCATCTGCCGAGGCTGCGGCGGGGACGAGAAACGAAACCAGTGCAGCCAGTGCCAGCCAATGCTTTTTGTTGCTCATTCGGGGTTTACCTCGGCGAGATTTGCCTCGCTCACGGCGCGGGGCAGTTAAATCAGATGCGATGTCGGGGTGACTCAGCGGTCCGTGAGCCGCATGCAGTGAGTCGCTGCATCGCTTTCTTCTTTATACCTTCAACTTGTGACTTTTTACCCGACACAAGCCCATGACTTTGAAGAAATATCTTGCTCAGCCGCACGGATTGCCATTGTTTGCCCGATCTGAAACTGCGGAAATCCCGATCAGCTCAGCGATACAACTTTACAATTTGCCACCATATCCGAAGGCACATGCCGCTGCAAGCTCAGCCGTAGCAGAAGCTCAGCAATAGGCTCTACTGCTGGTCCGGCACCAGCTTCAGATTATTCACCGACAACCGCAGTTCCTGCGGATCGCCTTCCACCCAGTACGAAAACTCCACTGCTTCATAGCCGGCCGGCGGCTTGATCCAGGGCTGCTTGCTCAGCGACTTGGCTTGCATGAGCACCTCGCTGTAAAACTGCTGCACTCGCTGATCTCCGGCATCCGCCCACTTGGTATTGGCAAAAACCTGTCCGTCACCAGATATGGTGACATTCATTTCCATGCGCGCCCCCTTGGGAATAGACCCGTCCGCCGGTCGCATTTCATCGAAAATCTTCTGGTAATACTCACCCCATTGCTGAGTCTCCAGCTTCACCTGCGAATTGCTCATCAGCTTGGCGTAGTCGCCATCGGAAAGTCCGTCTCCTTGATTATGAAAGGCCATGACGTCGGATTTTTGTCCCGCCGCACCTTGCTGAAGATCAACCATCAAAAAGAGTTTCGAGGCCAGTGGCGGCAGTTTGTGCACCGCCCGCGGTGCGCGGAGAACGGGCGGCGACGGGGGAACCGGAGGAGCGGGAATATGACGTCCTTCCAGTTCAGACGGGAAGTCCGGACCATGATACGCGAGGTTGGCAGCCAGAAATGCCGCACAAACAGTCATAATCGCCAGCGCTACAGAAACCGCAAGCAAAGCTCCATTTCTCTCAGACCGCTTCTTCTCAAATGATTGAGGCTTGCCAGGCTGTCCAGATTTGAGCGCCGTCTGTGAAATCGCTTTATTGAGCCGACAACATTCGAGATCCGCAGCCAGCGCTTCCACCGATTGATAGCGATCGGCAGGGTCCTGAGCCAGACAGCGAAACACCACCTGTTCCAGCGCTGAAGGCGCCCTCACACCGAGTTCGGCAAACGACTTCGGCTTCTCATTCAACCGGTACCAGACCGTCTCCAGAAAGTTGGCGCCTTTGACCGGCGGCTGGCCGGTCAGGCACTCATACATGACACATCCCAGCGAATAGATGTCCGACGGCTTGCCTGCTGTCGCGCCCATGCATTGCTCAGGGCTCATGTATAGCGGAGTTCCGAGTATCTCGCCGGTCTGAGAGATTTCCTGTCCTGGTTCTCCCACCAGAGCCTTTGCCAATCCGAAGTCGGCCAGCTTGGCGGTTTCTTCTCCAGCTGAGGCTTCCTGAATGAGGATATTGCTCGGCTTGATGTCGCGGTGCACAACGCCCTTGCGGTGTGCATGAGCCAGCCCGGCGCAGACATCGGCGAATACTTTATAGAAGCGCTCGAGGGGCAGCTTCCCCTCAGCTTGCACAGCTTCGGACAGAGAGCGTCCTTCAACGTACTCCATGGTTATGTACGCCGCGCCATCAACACCGAAGTCGTAGATATGCACGATGTTTCCATGCGTCAGGGCCGCCACGGTTGCCGCTTCGCGCTTGAAACGTTCGACACTTTGATCGCGCCGGTCGGCGAGCACTTTGATGGCAACGTTTTGCCCCGTCAGCCGATGCTTGCCACGATAGACCGAGGCCATGCCGCCTGTTGCCACGTGCACGACGTGTTCGTACTTATCCAGTAGGCTGTCCGGAACCGGCGTCAGATCTGCTGCACCAGAGCCACGGCTGCCGCTGACTATGAGTTCGATTTCGCCGAGTTTCTCATCCATAGACATTATTGTCTCAGGACAAGTCGATGCTTGCTTACTTGTCTATTGTCCCGGCGGGCTCGGGCCTGGACTTGGATGGTAGACCGTCACACCGTTGCCACCCTGTCCACCCACACCGCTGTTGCCACCGGCGCCGCTCACGTGAGAAGTCCCGGCGCCTCCGCCACCACCCATCGAGCTGGTCAGCCCGCGCGCCTGGCGCTTATCTGCCTGGTCGACGACACCGTCTCCGTTCAAATCCTGGTTTCGATAGCCGCCTCGACCACCACGCCGCGACAAACCTCGGCCGCCGCCGAAGTTGCCGCCGCGTTTCAGCCCGCTGCCTCCCCGCTTGATGCCTCCGCCCCTGCCGCCCCGCGCGTCACAAGATTGCTCGGCAACAAACGAAACGACCGGTGCAAGCAACGTTGCAAATACACCGAGCGCTATCAGGCGACTGCGAAATATCATGGAAATTCTCCAAAACTACGGCTGCGTGCGCTTCTTCGAGCATGGTCCATCTCTAGTATGCACCCAAAAGCCTCAAGCGAATAGCTTTGGTTGAAAGCGCCATACTGTTGCGTGCGTCATGCTATTGTGACGCGGTCATAAAGCTCAACCCAGGGGGCGAACATATGAGAATTGTTGTCGTTGGCGCCAGCGGCTTGATTGGTGCGAAGACGGTGGAAAGGCTGCGGAAACAAGGGCACGACATCGTTCCCGCGTCACGTAAGTCGGGCGTCAACACAATCACAGGCGAAGGCTTGCAAGAAGCAATCAAGGGTGCCGATGTGGTTCTCGACGTCTCCAACGCGCCTTCTTGGGAAGACAAAGAAGTTATGGAGTTCTTCGAGGTCTCTACAAAGAACCTGCTCGCGGCCGGCGGCGAGGCTGGGGTCAAACACCACATCGCGCTTGGCGTCGTTGGTACAGACCGCTTGCAAGACAGCGGCTATTTCCGAGCTAAGCAGGTGCAGGAGAAGTTGATCAAGTCCGGCAAGATTCCGTACACCATTGTGCACGCAACTCAGTTTTTCGAATTCCTGGGCGGCATTGCCGATGCAGCAACGGTGGGCAGCACAACCAACTTGTCCACAGGTCATATGCAACCTATCGCTGCCGATGATGTCGCAGACGTCATGGCATCAACGTGCGCACAGACACCGGTCAACACCACCATTGAAATCGCCGGTCCCGATCGCCTTCCGCAAAACGAGCTGGTCGCGAGGTATCTAAAAGCCACCGGCGATTCGCGTCAAATCACAGCTGCAGCCGATGCTCCCTATTACGGAGTGATTCTGGATGAGCACAAGCTCGTGCCAGGACCAGGCGGAAAGATCTGTCCGACCAGCCTTGACGAGTGGCTCAAGACCAAAGCACCGGCAGTGAAACACTGAGACTGTGATCCTCACCGCACTCAGGAAAAGTCTTCTTTGACTTCGTCGCGACCAATCAGGCGCTCCGTGTCCATACACACATTAACGAGATCCTCCGCCACGTTCGGAGCCCGGATAATCTGGCGGCACAGGTCCACAGTGCGGCGCAGCGCTCTCACGATATCGCCCTCATCGAATTGACTGGTGCGGCGAATATCTTCCCACGTTGCACCGTCAGCCCACAGTTGAGTGAGCCCGGAAAATATCGGTGAGAACTCGACCGGAATCTCTACATCGAAGTCGCGCTGCAATCTGAAAACGCTGCGCCCAATTTTATTGATCTTCTCGAGAGCCAGGTCAGCAGCCGGTCCCATACGGATGCGCATGGCGGACTCAATTCGATCTTCTTCACTGACGAGCGCGGTAATCACCGCTGCCAGTTCCGGCGGTCTCAATTTGTTCAGCACACCGCTGACAATCACTTCACTTAAGAATAACTCGTTCGTCGCCCGCAGCGCCGCCGTCATTTCGCCAAGCTTGGTCGGGGTGCCGCCATCGAGATAGCCTTGCAAGCGCAGGATGTTGGAGAGCGATTCGAACTCACGAAAATACTTTCCATGTTCCTTACCGATGCGTCTCGTCATCTCACGTATGCGATTTTCGAGCACCTTAATCCGGTCACTCTGTTTGCTGCAGGGCTTCTGCTCCGGACAGCCGTGGCACGGCATGTCATGAGCCTTCTGCGTGAACTCAGCACTTTCCACCCTCAAGGCATCCACAGCTTCTGCGCCACTACCACCGGTATCACCGTGCTGAGTCAGCGAGCGCTCCATATGCTTTATTTGTTTCTGTTTTGTAGCTGCCGCCTCCAGGTATCTATTGTATTGCGGCAGGTCCCCGAGCTCACCGGGACAGAGCGGGTTCTTCAGTTTCTCCAGCTCACGCTCCCACACCATCTTCTGAAGAAACAGCGGGTCCAGCTGCTGCTGGAGAAGAAACTGACCGAAGCTGCGCTCGATCAAGTCCTTCGCCTCTTCCATAGTGTGTCGCTGCAAGAGGTTAAGCACCATTCCATAGGAAGGAGTGAATCGGCTTTCCAGAGGATCCGCCGGCGCCGCGGCCAACTTAGCTGCATCCTCGACGCTCTCATATGGATGACTGAGTACGACCACGTGCCCGATCTCGTCCATGCCTCGGCGTCCTGCCCGACCGCTCATTTGCAAAAATTCGCTGGCGGTCAACGAACGGTGTCCTTCATCGGCACGCTTGGAAATGGCACTAATGATCGTGGTGCGCGCCGGCATGTTAATCCCGGCCGCCAGAGTTTCGGTCGCGAAGACTACCTTCAGCAGTCCCTTCTGGAAGAGTTTCTCAACCACATGCTTCCAACTGGGCAGCATGCCGGCATGGTGAACCGACATCCCCTCATACAAAAAGAGCAAGTGCGGATGCGACCGCAAATTCTCGTTATCGGCGACCAACTCATCGACAGCCTTCTTGATTTGGCGCCGTTCGTCGTCAGTAACGAGCACCACACCACGACACTTCTTCATCGACTCTTCACAGCCGCGTCTGGAGAAAAGGAAGTAAATCGCCGGCAGCATCTCTTTGGCATACAGGGTCATCAGCACGTCGCGCGGATCGGGCATGTCTTCGTTGCGCCGCCTTGGACCACCACGGCGAGGAAACTTCTGCTTACCGCCGAACAACGACTTTAGCTGCGGGTTCATACCGCTGCCGCCCGGTCGCAAGAGAGGAAACAGCTTCCTGCCACCGAAATAATAAAATCGCAGAGGCACCGGACGGAAACTGGAACTGACCAGTGCCGTCGGCCCGTGTGTTTGATCAATCCATTCCGTCAACTCAGCAGCATTCGCAACCGTCGCGGACAGCGCCACCAATTGAATCTCGGAGGGCGAATAGATGATCGACTCTTCCCAGACGGTGCCGCGCTGAGCATCGTTCATGTAGTGACATTCATCCAGAATCACCGATGCCACATTGGCCAAATTCTTGTTGACGTCACCAAAACTGGTTCCATAGAGCATGTTGCGGTAAACCTCGGTGGTCATCACAACAATCGGTGCATCTCGATTGACTGAAATGTCGCCAGTCAGAAGCCCAACCTTTTCCTCGCCGTATTTCTGGCGCAGGTCGAAAAGCTTCTGGTTAGAAAGTGCTTTTAAAGGCGTCGTGTAGAAACAGCGGCGGTTGGAGCGCAGAGCCAACTCGACAGCATACTCGGCGATCACCGTCTTGCCTGAACCGGTGGGCGCGCACACGACGACGCTCTTGCCTTCATCGATGTGCTCGATGGCTTCCAGCTGGAACTCGTCCAGCGGAAACTGGAAGAGTTCTTTGACATCTATCGAGATATTTTTCTTCAGAGGTTGAAACACTTCAACCAATAATACATAGAAACTCCGCCGCCCGCGCCGCTGGTCCGGCGGTAAACCAGGCGGTCAGCCGACGGTCGATACAGTGCGTATATAATGTAAGTGCTACGGGACGTGGCGCAGGGGTAGCGCGCACCTTTGGGGTGGGTGAGGCCGGAGGTTCGAATCCTCTCGTCCCGACCATAAACAGGCAGGTCAGGCATCGCGCCTGGCCTTTCTTTTTCGCCCTGACTCCCCTCAGATCTCAACCGATATCGGTTGGGTTTCTCGCACCGTGTCGAGTCGGGGGTTGTCATTGAGCCTGTGTCAGATCTGAACCGATATCGGTTCAGATCTGACGTCGAGAGCTTCGGCAGTCGGCAAAAAGGCAGAAAAGTGGAGATTTTCGCCTCCACCTTTCTGGGTTACTTTGTTGACCGGCAGGTTACTTCAGTCTGATTACCTGGCGATGGCGCTGATGAATGCGTCGATGTCCTCTTTGAGGGCAATCGTCCGCTTCTAATTGTCTGGTAACCGGACTCCGCTTGGTTGTTGCTTCGTAGTAATTGCAATCTATGGTGGGCACGCCCTTGAACCATGGAGACAGGTGTACAAACTCTCTGAGTTTCAGTCTCAACAAGGCTTTCAGGTGGTCATCCAGACTATCGAGAGCAACCGGGGCTTCGTCGAATACCCGCATGCATGTTTCTCCCCAGAAGAAATCAAACGGGCATATCACCCATTTGCCAGCGACAAAGCTTATCAGGTGTTAACCAGGCGGCGATACTGACAACCCCGCTTCCAAGCAGATTTAATCCAACTCATTGATCATCGAGGCGCATATGTACCCGGTTCTCACGATCCGATCCCTCCGTTCATGCGGTCGATCCCACTTCGATAGACATCCGGAAATGAGCGCCAGCCCATTAACCCTGGCTCACCTCGCAAGCCGTCTACACTCTCTTCAAATTGCCCGGCACCGAAACTGGTGCTATGCGGAGCTGAAACTCGAAAGACTTCTGCAAGAAATACTCGCTACGCTAGGCTATTTGGGCTTTATCAGTCCGTTTGCCGGCATCAAGCCGCAGGGTATGGAGACAATGTAGGCAAGGCTTCTCCTCAAAAACATGGAACCCGCTGGATCCGCGATTCATCTAGACACGCTCTTGGCCCTGCTTCTCGTGGCCTCGGCAACGGCTGTGGTCATCAAGTGGATTCGAGTTCCATACGCAGTGGCGCTCGTGATAGCCGGACTTGTGATTGGACTCTCCAAGGTCTTGCCACCCGTTTCGATGACACCAGAAATGGTGCTACTCATATTCTTGCCGGCCTTGCTTTTCGAAGCCTCGTGGAACATGGACATCAAGTCTCTCCGGCGCGACTGGCTGTCGATCTGCGTCCTTGCCACCGTCGGTGTGGTTGTCTGCATGCTGGGTGTAGCAGCGATTCTACATTTCGTGGGCAATATGAACACCCAGACTGCTCTGCTTTTTGGGGCGATGGTCTCGGCCACCGATCCGGTTTCGGTGATTGCCCTTTTCCGGCAAATGGGCATCGACAAACGATTGACGATGATTCTTGAAGGCGAGAGTCTGTTTAACGACGGGACAGCGGTGGTCCTTTTCAAGATCGTCCTGGCGTTGGTTCTAACCGGCGGGCAGTTTTCGGTTGCCAACACTGGCGGGACTTTTCTACTGGTAGTGTTGGGCGGTGGCGCACTGGGAGCCTTGTTGGGATATGCGGCATCGCGCATCACCAGCGCTTTCGATGACCACTTGCTGGAGATCACTCTCACGATGGTCACCGCCTATGGTGCCTTTTTGCTAGCCGAGCAATTGAAGGTTTCGTCAGTGATCGCAGTTGTTGCCGCCGGCATCGTCGTAGGAAACTACGGCAGCCGCACCGGCATGTCGGCATCCACCCGCCTGGCGGTCAACTCATTTTGGGAGTATGCCGCCTTTCTCTGCAATTCGCTGCTGTTTTTGCTGATTGGCTTGCAAGTCGAGTGGCCGTTGCTTCTTAAACACTCCCGCATCATTGGGCTGGCGGTGCTGGCTGTCTTCGTAGCTCGCTTGCTGGTGGTCTATGGGATCTGTCCGTTTGTTTCTTCGCAGCGCTTGCCGATTCCGGACAAGTGGCGCCATTTGATGTTCTGGGGTGGGTTGCGCGGTGCTCTGGTGATGGCGCTTGCTCTCAGTTTGCCGCTCGACTTTCCCGATCGAGAAGTCGTGATCAATATGACTTTCGGAGTAGTCCTCTTTACGCTTCTGGTTCCTGGATTGACGATGGAGCCGATGGTTCGACTACTGGGGATGGCGCCCAAAAAAGAGAGTCTCAATCGATATCAGGAATGCCAGGGACTGCTCCTGGCCTACAGAGCCGAGTTGCAGGCGCTGGACAAGTTCAGAGACGAAGGAAGGGTCTCCGAGGCAGCACACGGCAAATGGAAGCAGGACCTGGAACAAAACCTTGCCCACCTCAGCAGTGAGCTCGAAACGCTGCAAGTCTCGGATTCCTCGTTGAACGAAATGCAGGACAACCAAATCAGAATGAAACTTCTGGAGCAACGCAAAGATTGCCTCACCGAACTTGTAAAACAGGGGATTCTCAACGAAGACTCGGCCCATCATTTGCAAGTGGACATCGACGCGGAACTCGATAGCCTCTCCCTAGGCGAACCGTCGCCGGTCCAGACTGAACCTGAACACGACGATATTCACGACGCGCCGGCGAAGGTCGAAGCGCCTAAAGAAGAATCAGCAACGTCCGATGCCGGCGACGAAACTCGCTATCTCTAGCCCGGCATCAGAAAATTTCGGTGAGGAGAATCGCTTTCAGCTTCGTCAGCGCTTTGCGCACGGCTCGCGAAACTTTCATCTCCGACCAACCAAGCAGCCGGGCTGTTTCCTTTTGAGTCATCTCATCGAAATAAACATACTCGATGACCTGGCGCGATTTCGCTCCCAAGCTGCGCACAGCGTTTCCTACAATCGCGCGCGTCTCCGCCTCTTCGATCTTCTCAATCTGATTACGGTCGGGAAGGCGTTCGCTCCAGGTGCCCAGCTGATCTTCGCCGGTGTCGCACTGATCGAGAGAGTCGTAAAATGTGCACGTATCCCGCGCCTGTTGCGCCTCGACGACCACGGAGAGCGGCAACCCGGCTCGCATCGCCAGCTCGACAGCCGCAGGAGTGCGTTCAAGTTCACGCGTCAGTTGCTCTTCTGCTACAGCAAGCCTGGCTGCACTGTCGGCTACACATCTCGGCTGTTGCACCAGGGAAGCCTGATCGCGCAGGTAATGCTGAATCTCACCCCGAATGAAGAGAGTGGCATAACTTCGGAACGAGGCATTCTTGCAGCGCTCCCGGTCATAGCCTCGAATCGCCTTCAGCAACCCCAAAGCCCCCACCTGCACCAGATCTTCCTTGCTGACCGAACTCGCCCGGTTGAAGCGAGCCGCAATCTGACTCACCAGAGGCAAGTAATCGCGCACTCTCGCGTCGATTCCCTCGTCCGTTTGTTCTGTTTGTCTGGGGGTAGAGGTCGTCATTTTTCGGGGACTTCTGCTTCGCTTGGCAGCCCTTCCATCACTGTAATATGAAACCGCAGATCTCAACCGATATCGGTTGAGATTTCTAGAAAGCTCAAAAAGGTCGCGGGTGGCTTAAAAGACGTATCCAGTTGTAAAGCATTTGGATAAAATTGCGTTAGCTAAACGGGGTTTTTGCTCTACCTTTGTAGGGATCAGATCAAGAGATCTGATTCAGATCTAGCCCTCTCCAGCCAAGGTCAGCTCGTGAAGCAACATCCATTATTTAGACCGTTCCGCAAAGCCCTGGTGTTGACCCAGTACCTGTGGGTGCGAGTCTCAACTCAGAAACGGCTGCTTTTGCTGGGGCTGGTCTCGATTTCTTCACTGGTGACATTTACGGCGTGGATTTTAGTTAGCCACACGCAGGCGGTAAAGACGCAGGCGGTCAATCAATTTGGCATGGCGCTGGCACAAGCGCTGGCCCGAGGCGGCGCGGAAGCGCTCTCCAACGACAACAATCTGGAAGGCATGAAGTATTACGTGCTGACCGAGATGCAGCAGACTCCGGCAATTGAATACATCGCGTTCGTGGACCAGAACGGCAAAGTTCTTTTGGACAGCCAGAATTTCATTCACCAGAACGAGGCTAATAAGGCACCCATCTACAAAATGTATGCGCAGCCGGCAGCCCGAACGCAGGCACCGGGGGTATTTCCGAGCCCACCAGGATCGCGCGAAATCGTCAATATTGCCGTGCCCATGTTCCGCAACAACGAAAGCTTCGGCATGTGCTGGGTTGGTCTGGATAGTTATGCCTTCACCATCTTTGGCACCCCCCAAGAAACCAAAATGTTCCTTCTGTCCATTTTCGGACTGGTGTGGTTTTTGGGTGCGCTCTGCCTGGCGGTCAATTATTCGTTGATTAATCGACCCTTGAAGGCTCTATCCGGCGGTGCTTCGCAAATTGCGGCCGGACGGTTTGGTCACCAGATCGGACACCAGGGCGCCGGGCGCGAAATCGACCAGGTCGTCAGCGCATTCAACTACATGTCTAAGCGCCTGCAGCAGTACGACAAACAAAACGTCGACAGCTTGATGTCCGAGCGCAACAAGTTCATTTCGGAGAGAAATAAGTTAGAGCTCGTACTGATGTCGATCGCTGATGGCGTCGTTGTCTGCGACCGCGACAATAAGGTGCAAATCGTCAACGCCGCAGCCACTCAGTTGTTCGATAAAGAAGAGAAGGATTTGCTCGGCAAACCGCTGGTCTTCTGTACAGACGGACCGGACAGCCCGCAAATCTGCCAGGTGATTCAAGCATTTACAGACACGGTTTCACCCGGCACGCTGGGTCCAGTGATGCAACAACTGACTGTCGGCGAACGCGTTATCCGTCTGCACATCGCACCAATTCAGTTGAATAAAGAGTTTCTCGGTTCGGTCATGATCATGCACGACATCACCAGGTCGGCCGAACTGGAGAAGATGAAGGGCGAATTCATCAGCAACGTCAGTCACGAGTTGCGCACGCCGATTACATCGATCAAGAGCTATGTTGACACACTGTGCAAGCACGGCGACAAACTGGAACCGGACATTTACCGCGAGTTTCTTGAGATTATCGATAGCGAAGCCGATCGCTTGATGAGTTTGGTCAACGAAGTGCTCGAACTTTCCAAACTGGAAGAAAGCGAACGCGAATTCGAAATTGTTCCACAGGATATTTCGGCGGCAGTCGAATACACCCTGCGGGCCGTGCAGATGATGGCTAAAGAACGGGGCATCTCGCTTTCGCTTAACTGCGACAATCGGCTGCCGCAAGTGCAAATGAATCGGGAGTCCATAGAGCGCGCAGTGATCAACCTGGTCACCAACGCCATCAAATACACGCCTAACGGCGGCAAAATCGACGTCAGCGTCGAATATCTGGAAGAGCCGCACGAAGTGAAGGTTTCCGTCAAAGACAACGGCATCGGCATTCCGGAAGACGATATTCCATTCATCTTCGATCGGTTCTATCGTGTCGAGAAGAAAGTGCACACGATCAAAGGCACCGGGCTGGGACTGACGATCGTTAAACGGATCATCGAAAAGCATAACGGCCGCATCTACTGCGAGTCGGAACTCGGGCACGGCACTACGTTTATCGTCGTGCTCCCCGGCTTCGGATTCCCGATGGATGATACAGCTGATACCGCGGGCGATGGCGCAACCGCAAAAGCGAAGAGCGAAGACTCCGCGGACTCGGCGGACGACACCGGAGATCTCGAACCGGTGGCGACCAAGAATGGCGCGAACGGGTCAGGTCACGCATCGACATCAAATGGATCGGATCCCGATCCGACAGTGGATATTCCGCAAGTAAGTGACAGTGGCGAGGTTTCGGTTTCTTCATAACCCGAAATCAGGAATCCGCCAGGCTTAAGCACAGTTAACAAGCGGCCGCGGGAATGCCCGAGGTTGCACCATATGCGGTATCTATACGGTTTCGCAATGCCGCGCGCATCGATTCCATATACACCTGAAACTGCCCCATTTTATTTGATTAACGATTTATCAAGCGTGCGCTGTGCTATGATTTTCCGCGTTGACAAGATCAAGAAGATCACGCCCCCAACCACCATCTGGTGGGAAAGGTAACTAGTTAGCTGGAATGACTAGGAGAGCCGTTTATCCTGGCTCGTTCGATCCAATGACACTGGGTCACCTGGACATCATTCAACGCGCCAGTGCTCTTTTTGATGAAGTCATCATGGCAGTGGTAGGCAATCCCGGAAAAACTCCGCTTTTGCCTATCGAAGTTAGAACAATGCTTATCTCAAAAGTAGTGGAGGATCTAGATAACGTTCGCGTCGGGCATTTCCAGGGACTACTCGTGGACTTCGCACGACAGAATCAATCGAACGTCATCATTCGCGGACTGAGAGCTATCTCGGACTATGAGGCGGAGCTAGGAATGGCGCAGACTAACCGTCAGCTCAATCCTGAACTAGAAACTATTTTTCTCATGACAAAACCCGAGTATTCTTTTATCAGTTCGTCAACGGTGAAGGAGATTGCACGTTTAGGCGGAGACGTAAGCCAATTCGTCCCGCAGGCAGTCCATTCTTATCTGAGAGAGCATTTCAGCAGGGGCTGAATTAAAGTATGACCACAACAATTGCAATGACACCAAACACAGCGGCGTACAAACAAACGTCGATCTATAAGCATCTCGATTTGCTCGAGCATCTTATTGAAGACGGCGCCGGCGTCTGGAAATTCAAGCTGATCAACGCCGATCAATTTCTAGAAGTGTTAGATAAGGCGCGGGCTCGCCTCCCCGAAGAACTGCGGGAAGCGACCGATGTCCTTCAACAGCGCGACGACATCGTTGCTGAATCGCAACGACGCGCCGAGACAGTCATTGCCACCGCTCGCCGCCAGGCAGAAACAATGCTGCACGAGTCGGAACTGCTCAAAGCAGTACAGGCGGAAGTCGAAAGAATTCGCAAGCAAGTAGTTCAGGAAGTTGAGCAAATGCGCCGCGAAGCACTGGCCGAAGCAGAGCGCATCCGCGCCGAAGCCGAGGAAGATGCAGCTCGCACCCGCGAAGGTGCCGATGTCTACGCAGACCAAGTGCTGACACGTCTTGATGAAGATCTGGCCGGCATTTCGCGCATCATTACTGAATCTCAGAATATCGTCAAAAACGGACAGCGCGTCCTGACGCAGGTCAAACGGCATGGTGGATTGAGTACCGCTAACTTGAATGCCAGCGCCAGCATCAATATGAATCCGGCGACTCTGAGCTCGCCTCTGCTGCCGCGCGAACCGCAGTTGCCGCCGCAAGTCTAAGCACTAAGCGAGCATTTTCAATTAATTGAAGACCCCCGTCTGTGATGTGGGTCTTCTTGCTAGTGTCCCGATAGCGCTTCGATATGCGCCGGAGTGCCACCACATCCGGTGCAAAACAGCTGCGAGCGGCGATTTTAATGACGCCCTGTTACGGGCGGCGTCACTGCTACCATGAAAGATCCTTAAAAAGGTATATAATCGCCAGCAATAATAATCAAAATGACGTTAACGCCGCGTGGAAACTCCGTCACCGAACCTTTCTCAGCAACCGACCACAACCAAGGCAGCGCCCGATCCTAAGCAACATGGCGATCAACTGCTGAGCTGGTGGTTGGCTGCCGCTATCGTCGGAGCCGACATCGGTACATCCGTGTTTTACAGCACGGGCGTTATCTGGCCCATGGTCTCTTACTTCGCGCCGGTGATTATCGCCGTCGTTTGCGGTCTGATGTGGTTCTTTAAAGCCACTTATCAGGAAGGCTGCTCCGCCAGCCCGTTTAACGGCGGGGCGTACATGATGGTCCTGCAGACGGTCGGCCGCCGAATGGCCATGATCGTCGGCGCCCTCACCATACTTTCCTACCTGGCTACCGCTGCCGTCAGCGCTCTTTCCGGTGCCTATTACATCGATTCTTTCGATAACATCATGAACTGGCCGGTATCCAGCATCGTTATCGTCGCCATTTTGCCGGTCGTCATCTTCGGCTTTCTCAACATCATCGGCATCAAAGAGCCGGCGATGATCGTGTTTTTCATCGCCACTTTCCACTTCCTGCTTTTGCTGGGCATCGATTTTTACGGCATGTATTTGTGCGGCACCACCCCTGGTGTCAACCTCACTAGAGTATTCACCGGCTATCAGGGCATCTCGCCTCCCAACTTGCTGCACGGATTTGCTGCCGCTTTCCTGGGCATAACCGGATTTGAATCGGCCGCACAGATCGTCGAGCAATTGAAAACACCGACCTGGCGGACTTTGCAGAGGGTGTATCTGTCAATCGTCTTGCTGGTCGGCGTCACCGCACCAATCACTTCTTATCTCTGCTTGACTCTACTCACCCAGAATCAGATCGACGTCTTCAAAGACAGTTTGCTGTCCGGACTGGCCTTCCGCGAGGGCGGACGTCCACTGCAAATTATTCTGGTGGTCGACGCCGCGCTGGTTCTGTTTGCGGCCGTCAACACAGCCTACGTGGGCTGTATCGGTCTGGTCACCACCATGGCCAAGCAGGGCAACATGCCTTCGATGCTCTTGCGCCGTTGGGCTGACCGAGTGCCGTTGTTTCAGGGCTACCCGTATGTGGTGCTCTCATTCATGGTTGTTTCAACCTTGATGATTTTGGTTTTGCCGGGTCAGGTCAACATTCTCGGCGAGGTCTACGGCATGGCGTTTCTCGCCGTCATGATCTCGTTTGCCATTGGAGTAATCTTGATGCGCGTGAGAATGCCTCTCAAGATCGCGCGTTCGCCGTTTCGTTCGCGGTGGGTCTGGCATTTCGGTCGCATGGCTCTGCCGATGCCGGCCATCATCTCGATCGCCGCCCTTTCCTTTGCCGAAGTAATCATCGTTCTATCCTCATCTGATGCACGCAATCTCGGGCTGCAAATCTTTCTGATGATTTTGCTGGTGATGTGCTTCTACCGGCTCGGAGTCATCGAAGAGCGCCTGACTGAACTGCCGGATCTGCGCATCGGCATGGGCAAATATGCTAATGCCAACTTGCCGGAGCCGGATGAACTGCCGACCTACGTTGTCTGCACCGGCGGAGCCAAGGCACGTAATCTGGCTACTATGATTATCAAACTTCTAGATCGCGAAGAAACCGGACCGAAGGAGATCATCATTTTTCACGCCGAAGAAGAATCCACGCGGCGAGGACTGATGCAAGAACTTCTGCAGAGGGTCGTTACGCAGCAGCTGGCGACATCCTTCAAAGACAAAGATCTGGTCATTTCAGTTAAGGTTCTGCCTGAGTCCCTGGTCGATGGACTGATTGCTCTCAAACGCGCCCACCCCTTCAAACGGGTATTCATCGGCACCGGCACCGATCCCGTGCAAGCACAGACCTACGCCCGTGACCTGGAGACAAACCTCGGCATTCACGTGGTCAATGTAGGCCAATTCAACGCGCTCACAGGCGAGTTCAATATCCAGACGGGAAGCAATCCAATTATCTCCGGCGGGACGAGCGCGGGAGATACTCCCAAGCGCCGCTCGACCGACTAACGAAACGCCACGAAATTTTCAAGGCTGCTGCTCTATCAGCTTGCCTAACTTCCCAAAATGAGCCGATAGTTGGTCTCGCAGATTGTGGCGGTTAGCAAACGTCAGAGTGCGGTATCTGAATCTCTTTTGCGAAAGGAAACACCAGGCGAAACAACTTCAGGTGGAGAAACTCTTCCGACATCCCGACACCGACACAATTTCCCATTCTGATTAGCCCGCCGAAACTGAGTGCCTGAAAGCCAATCCACGGACCTCCAAACTTTTGCCTGGCGGGGAATTGATCGGCAAGGGCGTCCCAGCCGTTCAACTTCAGCGTGACTATCGAGCCGATGCCTATGGGCATCGCAAGCGGAACAACCAGGACCATCAGAATGATCGTTTCAAGAGACATCGTTTACTTCTGGCCTGCGGAGGTCAGGCATCGCGTCTGCGCAGGCAAGGGCGACGGAGGCACGAGACTGTCGTTTATGTGTGATACTAACCGCAGCCCTTGCATAAGTCGCAAAAGTTCAAACGACAAATCGATTTCCCACGGCTTGATGCCCATGCGGCTTGAACCGGGACACGCATGATGATTGTTGTGCCATCCGTCACCCAAGCCGACCACAGCCATAAACCAGACATTCACGCTCTCATCTTTGGTGTCGTAAAGCCGGTAACCGAACTTCGGTATGTGGCAAATGATGTTCAAAATAAGCGGCATGTTGAGCGCCAAGACTCCTGCAAGCAAGCTTGCTCCCGCGACCAGGGGTCCACACAGAAACAACAAGGCGAGTCGAAATAGGATGCACGCTACAACGTTAACGGCGTAACCCACACGCCAGTTGCCACCACACTCGAGCGCGCGGTAAACGGGATCGGCGAGCAAATCTTTGCTTTGCACGTGCGGATTGATGTGATCTGGATAGGCGAAGTCACGGAAAAACCAGTACGAGTGCATGGCACTGATGGTCGGTGTGTGAGGATCTAAAACCGTGTCCGAGTGCCGGTGGTGCGCTCGGTGAATGGTGGCCCACCAGCATGGGGATCCATGGAACGCCAGGTAGGCTCCCAAAACCCAGAAGTACTCCACAGCTTTAGGGCATCGGAAAGCTCGATGGGACAGCAGCCGGTGCAAGCCTATAGTCACGCCGAACGCGTGCCACAGATAAAAAACAAGCACCAGACAGAAAAATTGAAACATGGGGAGTGTGACAATAGCACGCAGCCACGTTGGACAACCGCCTCATGACGCTCATTTAGCAGACGAAAACGCCGCCCCGGAGGGCGGCGTTCGGTTGTTGTTGATGTGGAAATCGGAGGTTATGGTGGGAGGAACAAAGGTGCTCTGACAATCGGAAATACGTACGTCTTCCGAAAGGTCATTGTGTTCTGTCCTGGGCCTCCGAACTTGACCAGTCCCATGAATACAATCGGCGCTGGAACGATGACGTCAACTCGTGTTGTCACAGTCACAGTCGGCGGTGTCGATGCCGGCAATGGCGGCGGTGGAACGCCGTTAGTTGCCGCAAAGTCCTGGTACTGGAAGGTAGCCACATCGACAGTCGGTTGAGTGGCGAAGTACTGGCTGCCTGCTGCGTGGGCGGCGCAAGCAGCTTGTGCTGCCTGCAATGCCGTTGCCGAGGTGGTAGCTTGAGCCGCTGCTCTGCATGCATCTCGGCAGGCGCGCTCGTTCGTACCGCTGGCAAGTATCATTACTCCTACGTCCAGACACAACACCGTGACGACCACGAATATGATACATATCGAAGCCAGCTCGATGGCATTGTGTCCTCTGGGATTCCTCATTGGTCTTCTCATGTTTGGTTCACCTGCCTATTTGACGAGCGCACACAAGCTACGAGCGATGTTACCGAAAATAATACCCAGGTTTGCCGAGTTAGTCACCAGGTAGAACTTTCCGCCATTGCTGGCAATCTTAGAAATGCCATCCGTAGTTGCGGTGTAGTTCGATGGTGTACCTGTAATCGGGTCTGTGTATGTGTAGTTAGAGCCAGTACCTCCGTCGTTCAACAAGTCGATTTCGCCACTGACGATGGCTGTATTTTGAGCTAGTCCAATACTGTAGACAGGAATGCCGTCGCTGGCGAGTTGGTTGCAAACTCCTCCTCGCGGGTCGCCACCCACTGTTGGCTGCCCGTCAGTAAACAACACAATTGCTCGCTTAGCGTTGGGCCTCTGGTGCGTGGTCAACTCGGTACGAGCCGTGATCAAGGACTGGTTGATGTTGGTACTTTGGCTCGCCACGAGATTTGGAATCGCATTTATGCAACTGGTGTAGCCTGTATTGGAGATCACCGAACTCAGCGGAACCATAGGATTTGGATAGGGCAGCTGGACATCTCCTGAGTAATTGTTGGCGATGGAGTCATCTGGTCCCCAGGTGGAACTTGGACTACTTCCAACTCCATTCGTGAACGTTACCAAACCAAAGTGTCCCTTGGTGTTGTTGTTCATCAACGTGTAGAACAGCGAAGCTGCACGCTTTGCATCACCGATTGGTTTCAGCATTGCGAATGCCTGGGCATCATAGGCAGCCTTGTAACCGGCTTGTGGTGTGACGTTAATGTTCAACTGCTGGAACGCTGTCTGAGCACCGCTGCTGGCGAATACACCAGCATTGTCCAGGTTGCCGCGCGAGGCTTCAACCAGAACCGGAATGTTCGGGAACGCGAAGTTACCGCCCGGTCCAGGTGGGTTGCCTGCGGTTGTCGGATTGCCAGGTGGTCCGACATAGTTGTAGCCACCAAATATGATGTTTCCGTCCAGGTTGACGACCTCATCCGTAAATCTGGATACGCCGGCTTCGTCGTTGTTCGGAGTAGTGTTGTTGGCTGGCAGACCACCCTGATTGGGCAATCCACGCAGCGTGGCAGCAGTAGTATCGAATTGGAGTCCAGAACCGGCTTGGTCCAGGAATTGCGGAGCTACACCATTAAAGGAAGTACCCGTGGGCGGAGGATCCATCAGTCCATAGATACTGCCGATTGCTTTGCCGGTGTTGCCGTTGTTCTGTTGGGCACCATCAGGATCGTTGCAAACAAAGTAACGGACTCCACTCACCTGAGCGACTGGTACTGCATCTACGCGAGAACCAAAAGTGTTGGTATTGCCTTCACCATTGAATTGGGCATTAGCACCAGTCCCGTTAGCAGCATATTTTCTGTAGCGCTTAACCAGCGTCACTGGGGTCTGGTCGTCGATAGAACCGGATATGTCGAAGCAGAGCACTACGTCGAGATCTGGTACGCCGCCGGTGGACATACAGTGCAAGTAAGTGTCGCCTACTCCAGTAAATGCCGAGAACGCGGGCTGATAGTGGAAGTTACCATAGCAGCGAATCGCTTTACCGCGGTCATCTCCCATCGGTACCACCTGATTGGGTGGATTGCTGTTCGGATCGAGAAACTCCATGAACAACGAAGCTTCTTTTAGGACTGGCGGCTGGTCCGGTGGGGTGTTGCTTGCAGCTTGATAGGCCTGGGGAATTCCAGGCTCATCGGCATCAGCACCATCCAACTGCGTACCTAACACTTCATTTCGTCTGAAGCAGGCTAGCGCAGCAGCAACAGCATCCGTGTGAGCTTGCATTGTATTCGTGCTCTGTTGGCTGGCAAGCGTGGTTACAGCTGCCAGCGCTGCGGCTTCGGTACCGGATCGCAATTGAGCCCGAGCCACTTCAACGCGGTTCAGTTCAAATGCAAACAATCCGACGACGAAGACGATCAACAGCGCAATGATGAGTGTTAGCACAATCATTGATGCACCGCGAGGGCGCCTTGCATCTTTCATTTTGGTCCTCCTCAGAATTACTGATTTAGCCCTTGCGGGTTTTCAAAGTATTCGCGACAGGTAACCGCGGTAGTCACTGGAGCAGTGACACCAGGCACGTTAGGAACAATAGAAGTGAGACCTCCCATGTTTATGAAGGGCTGGATTGTGCCCGTCACCTGCGCTTCGATCTGATACAAATTAAGGTTGGGGTTGGCTGGGGAGCCAAGTTTAGTAGCCTGTCTTGTCACTGCCTTCGTGATTACGTTGGTTGTGACAACATTGGTCTGAATACTGTTAACGGTGATACCAGTGAACGATGACGCCGTGTTGTTGACACTCGCTTTCAACGCGGCATCAGCCAGGGTGTAACTCGTTTCCCGGCTGGCGGCAAAGGCTCCATCGCGTGCAGCAGCGAG
The DNA here is from genome assembly GCA_046328035.1 of Candidatus Obscuribacterales bacterium. Lineage (GTDB taxonomy): Bacteria > Cyanobacteriota > Vampirovibrionia > Obscuribacterales > Obscuribacteraceae > JBGASG01. Next base: position 161,751 of record JAXLXI010000002.1, read on the forward strand.
GAGAAATGTGTACCGCATAGTGATGGATGCGAGATCCATAAGTGGAAGCGTCAACCCCAGAAACAGCAACCACAAAGTGATTGGCGTATCTGCGATGGTTGAGCCTCTCTTGTTTCGCTTTCCTCTTAAAGTGTTCATCGTTTTAACCAGGATTTATTACGTGAGGTTCTTCGGGCAGTTGGTTTGCTGGTTGCTGTTGAGGGAGCGGTTCATCGGTGAGGACATTCATGGCCCTGCGCTTCAGGGCAGGGTCTTGAGCAAGAGGCAATGCTTTAGCTGCAGCAGCTCTCGCTTCTTTATTCATGCCGGCTTTCTTCTCAACTTCGGCCATTCCGATCAGGGTATTGACGTTGTTGGGATCGGCGGCAAGCGCTTGCTGATACTTCCTGATCGCATTCGGATAATTACCTGCTTGCGCGTAGGCGCTGCCGGCAAAACAAAGATCCGCGATTGAAGGCACGGCAAGCGACATGGACAGCTCGAGTTGCTGTACGCCTTGAGCGGGATAACCACCTGCCACCAATGCGTAGCCAAGGCATTTTCTCGCATACGCATCATTGGGTTTTACTTTGACAGCAGCACCATAGCTGCTTATGGCAGTTTTCAGATCACCGCGTTGCATGGCTCGTTGCCCTGCTTCCATCCACTGGGTGAAATCACCAGGAGTGGCGGTTGCTGCGGCTTTGGAAGGGGTCGTCGACGCCTTAGCTGGGGCACTGGCGATCACCCGCGTCGCGTCAAGCCGCGGCGCCGTGGCTGAATTTGGTGCAGCGATAGTGGGGGTGTAGCTCACGGATGCAGTAGCGACAAGGGTTACGAGAGTTCGAACAATCATGGGTTCCTCAAATACCAACACAGAAGATTTCATCGACAGCGAATCGCCGCCAATCAGCTAAATCATATCTTCCGGGCGCAAATTCCAACACAACAAGTGGAAATTGCCTAGAACAGAACAGGGATGCCTGGTTCAAGTATTGTGCCCAAAATGAGCTATTTTTAAGCAACGAACTCGGCGATTGTTTCCAAGCGCTAGATAAAGTCCTTGCACGTGCATATACTGATACCAAAAAGCCTGATTCACAGACCATTTCAGGGATGCTGGAGAGCGGCGAAGTTATCTTAACACGGGTTAATGATCGGATCATAAACCATCAACGGCATGGGTTTGAAAAATAGGGTTACCCCAACCCATTTGCGTGCAGAAAGAAACCGCCGACCCAATATTTGAGTCGGCGGCAAATGCTTTACAAAGAGTCGTCTTGCTATTGATTGAGTCCTTGCGGGTTCTCAAAATACTCGCGGCAAGCGCAGGTGGTTTGAACCGGAGCAGTGACACCTGGAACGTTGGGCAGCACAGCGGCGGAGCCGCCCATATTTATGAATGGCTCAATGGTTCCACTCACCACAGATTCAATTTGATAGAGGTTTGTGTTGGGGTTCGCCGGCGCTCCCAACTTGGACGGCGTGCGGGCAGTGACCGTCTTGGTGGCAATATTCGTTGTCACCACATTGGTGATTACGCTTGTGACAGTAATACCAGTAAATGACGACGCGGTGGCGGCGATTTTTGCCTTCGCTGCGGCGTCAGCTAGCGTATAAGTCGACTCGCGGCTGGCAGCGAATGCGCCATCACGCGCGGCAGCCAGCAAGAAGGTATAACGCATCGTAATCGATGCCAGGTCCATAAGGGGCAAAGTCAAACCCAAAAACAGCAGCCACAACGTAATCGGTGTATCTGCAATCGTTGAGCCTTTGCGGTTTCTCTTGTTCTTCATGATAAGGTTTTTCCGAAATCCGTTGGGTAAGCTCTGTTTTTCTCGGCTTGAACATCTTACTTCGGCCGCCAAAAAAATAGGACCGAAACTGGGGTACAAAACGCTGCACTTGCCCAGATTATTCCCAAAATATCGACTTGCCAAGCGATAGCCCTTAATAATTAATTATGGTTGCTGCGGATGGCTACCCGGCTGGCTTTCGACCTTCTGTCCGGTCATGCCTTCGTAAACAGTTTTTGACAGATCGCGAATCAATGCGTTCGCGCGCCGATCATTCCAAGGTCGCTCGACTTGAATTGCTACCGCATAACGCTTGCCGTCAGGGCCCTGCACGATACCCGCATCACCGACAACCGCTGCGATGTCGCCCGTCTTGTGGAAGACACGACACCCTGGAGGCAGTCCCGCCGGCAAGAGCGTGTTGGTATGACAGCGTTCCATAACCGAGAACATCCACTCTCTGGATGCAGGAGAAATGAGCTGTCCGCGCTCTACTCTCGCCATAATCATCGCCAGGTCGTACGGACTGATTTTGTTGGTGCCACCTAAATCGGGCAACATATTATTGATGCGTGTTTGAGTCAGCCCGGCTTTGATCAACGTTTTGTTGACGGCCTGCTTGCCGCCCAATACATCAATGATCATATTGGTGGCAGTGTTGTCCGAGACCGTCATCATCAGTTCGGCAGTTTGCTTGACCGTGACTTTTGTACCGAGCGATTGCCACTGCAAGAAACCGCTGCCACCGCCGACATACTCAGGATTCACTTTTAGTGGCTGATCCAGCTTCACCTTTTTCTCGTCCAGCGCCATTAGCAGGGCGAGAAAGACAGGCAGCTTGATCGTCGAGGCAGCACAGAAAGCTTTCCGCGAGTCGAGATTGGCATAAGCCCCCGTTTGCGGGTCGACACAGAGCAGTCCGACACGCAGATTTGGTTTGACCGACATCGCCTTCACCTGGCGAGATAGTTCGGTCATCTCCTGTCCGAGTTTAAAGTCGGCGGACGTGCCGGCGGTCGCAGCGGTGACGGCCGGCTCACTCGTCTTCTGAGTTTGCTCACTGTGCGATATATAGGTCTGCACCACCGACAAGACGATCGCCACGCTTACATAGACAGGAATGCGCAAGGCTCTCAATGCCGCCCGCCGCAATGGAGCGGGCGTATCTCTGCGCACTGGTGGCGGAGTAAGAGTTTGCATACCGCCCTTATTTTAGCCTGGGAAGCGCCTCGACAGAAAGTACGGAAACGCATAGACAAACGAGGTCCACCGCGTATTCGACAGCAATGGCGAAGTCAGTTACCATGTTAGGCGAACGGCAATTGCGATACCAATATCGGTATCAACTCCTGACGATGGCGCCGCGAAGCTGATGGGACCGCCGAAATCCGATAGAATATGGTACGCATGGTCTCTACGGTGACTGTTAGGATGAGCATTCGCTACACCTACCGACTGGCAGAAGATACAACTCCCGAGGCGGAAAAAGTTCTCTTCAGACTCCTATCAACGAAGACACCGGCAGAAAAGTTACGGATGGTAAGCAAGCAGAATGCGACGCTGCGAAACCTAACCATGATCAGGCTGCGCGAGCGTTACCCCAACGAATCCTCACTCGAATTGAAGATCAGATTAGCCGAATTTCTTTTCGGACGGCAGATGTCTGAAAGTTTCGTCAAACGTTTGATAGCTTCGCAGTTGCATGAATGACGACGAACCAGTTCAGGTGACGCTCCTCGTGATCGCTGTGCTTGAGGGGCTCGGGGTCAGGTATCTCCTAGCTGGATCGTTGGCAAGCGCGATTTATGGTGAACCAAGGAGTACGCGGGACGCGGACATCCTCGCAGAGCTGGGTGTCGAACATGTAGCACCGCTGGTGCAATTGCTTGAATCTCAGTTCTATGTTGCTGCAGAAGCCATCGAGGATGCGGTGCGTAACAGAAGCAGTTTCAACGTCATTCACTACAACTCCCTATTCAAGGTCGACATCTTTCTCCCCAAAGCGCGCCCCTTTGATGAGCAGGAATTGCAACGGCGCGTGCGGCGCGTCCTGTCCATCAACCCGGAGAGAAGCGCTTTCGTGGCTAGCGCTGAAGACGTAGTTCTGGCAAAACTGGATTGGTTTCGACAAGGAGGCGAGGTTTCCGAACAGCAGTGGCGCGACGTAACCGGAGTTATCAAGTCCACTGTGGACTTGGACATCGAGTACTTGCGCCGCTCTGCCCAGGATTTGAACGTTTCAGATTTGCTCGAGTTGCTGCTCTCTCAAGTTGAGTTAGACACCTGATTTCAATCCCGATCTCGATCCTGCCTCCATGTACCCTGGAACTTCATGCGCTCGCCGCTCGTCACGGCAAGCCGAGGTAATTCGCGCAATGAATATTTTGAGTTATCGAGGACCTGGCGCCCCCGGCGGTGTCTCATCCGGACTGGCTCGTCTCTGGGCCGAACAGAAGCAAAAGTCCGGTGCCTGGTGGTTCATTGACGGCAACAGCTGGCAAGAGCTTGGCCACCGCTCAGAGAAGCCCTCCACGCTCAGCGAACTGGACGAGGCTCTGCTGAAGGGACACTACCGCTTTTGTAACGACTTCCTGTGGCCGGTGATGCATGACCTGCCGCAGTACGCCACCTTGAACGAAGGCGACCAACGGCTCTATCGTCGCTTCAACGAACGCATCGCCAAACTCTGCGCCCTGCGCGGACACGCTCAACCCATCTTCGTACAAGACTATCAGTTCGCCCTGATTCCACGCCTCGTGCGCAACACCTCCCTGGTGTTCTGGCACATTCCGTGGCCGGCAAACGTGTTGCCCGAGCACGTGCCCGCCATCCGCGAGATAGCAGTCGGACTGCTGCATGCCGATACCCTCGGGTTTCACACCAACGAGTACGCACGCAACTTCCTGCAATTCGTCCACACACATATCAATAATTGCTTGGTCGATTTGGAGGAGAACCGCATCTATAGATCAGTCGGCTCGCAATCGTCTCATGTAATGGTTGCTGGTGGATCGCCGCTGACCATCTACTCCAACAGCAGCATCGGCTCGCTCGACACCGGTGCTCCGGACGGCGCGCAGTACGCAGTATCGCAAGTCATAGCCCAGCCGCTCGGCATCGACATGGACTTCTGGTCCAATCTTGTTGCTGCCGGCAAAAATGAGTTGCTGCAATCGCTCAACTTGAGCGGACAAAAGTTCGTACTATCTGTTGATCGCGCCGATTACACCAAAGGCGTCGCTAACAGATTCAGAGCGATTGATAGTTTCTTCGAGCGCAATCCGCGGCAGCGCGGTCAACTGCAATTCGTGCAGGTGTGCGGCAGGTCACGCGCCGGACTGACAGCCTTCGATCAATATTGGCACGAATGCCGCCAGCTTGCAGAGAGCACCAATAATCGCTGGCAAATTCAAAGCGATCAGTGGCAACCAATTCGCTGGTTGGAAGAGTCTCTCAACCCGGCGCAGCTTGCCGTGTTATATGATGCAGCCAGTGCCATGCTTGTGAATCCGGTTCGCGACGGGCTCAATCTCACCGCCAAAGAATACGTCGCCTGCCAGCGCGAGTCGGCTGGAGCGCTCGTTCTATCAACGCGTGCCGGCGTCTGGACCGAGTTGCATCAGCACGCCCTGCCGGTCGACCCCAATTCCCCGGTCGGCATCGCCCGGGCAGTCGAGGAAGCGCTTTCGCTCTCACCCATGGAGCGAGAAAGACGCATGCGCGGCATGAAACAGTCTGTGCGCAGCAATTCACTGCGCACCTGGTGGCAAGCTCTGACCGAGAATCTGTCCGGCGAAACAGCTGCTCGCCGCAGTGCCTAATTCGTCCGGTCAGCGCTGGGAAGGAAACTGACGTCCCAACTTGGGCGCGCTTTCTTTAATCCATTGCAGGAGCACATCTCGAGATGTGTTGAGCAAAATCGCGCCTTCTGTATGGCCGCCGGAATCGGGGTGCGCCCCCGGCTGACTCATCAGATGCTTCCAGGCCTGATAGACGCGTTCTGTCGTGATTTCATTGGGAGCAACTCCCAGCATTTGCGCCGCGCGCCGGATGTCCGGCGGCAAAAAGACTGCTTTCTGCAACTCAGCCGTGGTATTGCGGTTGCGTCCTACGAATTTGCTGCGCTGCAGAGACCCCGCGTCGGGATAAGCAGCTGGATTGACATTAGTATAGGGCTGGGCTGTCGAAGGCAGCTCCGGCGTACTATCGGGGTAATGTCCGGCATTGAAAAAACGCATGGGATTTAATTCTCCCTGCCAATATATCTGTGGCTAGGTGATTCTACCCCTAAGCAGCCGGGCATTGGAAGTGCCAGTCACCACCTATGGTGCTTAGCAAGATTACAGTCAAGCAGACCGCAACACACACCCCGAGGCCGCCCCGGAGGATATGCCTTGCATACGCAAGCGTGTTTCTAAGAAACTTTAGGTGCGGAATCTGCCGCAACCGGTTGGGTCACTTGCGGCTCTGCAGACTGTACGCCCGACTTGGACTCTTGCGCATCGTCCGCCTGGACTAGCGGCTTTTTCACGCCGATTGGCTGACGGGGCACGCAGAGATAGAGAATCAGAAGAACAGCCGTCGCGGCAGCTACGGCAAATTTATGCTGCGCCGACAAATCAGTGCGCGGTGAAATGAAACCTTCGATCATGCCCGCCACCAGGAGCAAGGGTATGCAACCGCCGATCAAACCGAAGGCCGGGCGGGCTGCCAGCTTCAACGCATCCATCCGTCCATACTGTCCGGGAAAGAGCATGGCAGTGCCCATGATCAAACCGGCACCACCGGAGATCCAGGTCTCCGAAAGCTCAATCACGCCGTGAGCGCTGACGAACGAGAGAATGTTAGGCAGCATTCCGTGCACCTGGCAGGCACCGAACACCGCTCCGATGAAAAGCCCGTTCATGACCAAAATCCAGACTGTCAGCAAACCGAATGTGACACCACCGGCAAAGGCAATCAAAGACACTCTGATGTTGTTGGTGGCAATCGCGCTGGACATGAGCGGACTGGCTTCCTGAGCCTGATCTGTCCACATCTTCTTGTGCTCGATGGTGCTCCAGAGCTCATCCGGTACAAGCGGCTGTCCGGGCTGCATCTCCATGTGCGCTACATTGTGGTCCTTGACGATCGCATACCAGGTTCCCGCGCAGGGAATCCAGAACAACACGAAAGAGACGAACACGTAGACAAAATACTTGCGGAACAGAGCCGGAAAGGTCACCCAGAGGTAGTTGAAGAGGTCGATCCAGCGGTTGTTGCCTCTCTGGTAGACTTGGTTATGCGCTTTGACCACCAGGTTGTTCAAATAGGTCGTGACGTCACCGCCCAGGTTCATCGCCCGGGCTCGCGAGAGGTCAGCGGACGCCGAGCGATAAAGTCGGCCCAGTGACTGCAACTGTAAGCGCGACAAAGTGGTGATGCCGCGATGCTCTACTTGCCGGAGAATATCTTCCAGCTTCTGCCATGTCGGGCGTCTTGCCGCCACCCAGCGTTCAACATTCATGCCAAGGACTTTCCGCTTTCATGAACAAACCAGATTACCTGATCTCTACCCCGGAAAATGTTGACCTACACCTGGAGCTGGCCGGGCTTGGCAACCGTGTTCTGGCAGGAATTATTGACACAATCATTGCAGATGTCATGATCGGTCTGGTGGTGGGATTTTGCGTCGCCATCGGTTTCGGGCTCAACAAACTGGGTTTGAACGAAGACTTCAAAAACGCCGCCTACTTCTACCTGATGGGCGCCGCGGTGCTGATCAGTTTCGTTATCTACTTCGGCTATTACATCTACTTCGAAGGCATCTGGAAAGGACAGACCCCCGGCAAGAAGTTTGCTCGCATCAGAGTGATCGAAGCAAACGGACAACCAATCAACTGGGCATCCGTATGGATCCGCAATCTGGTGCGTATCGTCGATGTCCAACTGGCGTGCATTGGTGTTGCCGTCATTCTGGTCGATAAAAACGAGCGCCGCATCGGCGACTTTGCCGGCGGCACGCTGGTGATTCGCGAACGCTTGCCCGGACTTTCCACTGCCTCCATCACAACTACGGCAGTGCTGCCGAAAGAAGCTTTTGTAGACGCCGGTCAACTGATGCCGGACGAGTATCAAATGCTGGTTACTTTCTTGCGCCGCCGGGTCCGCATGCCCAAAGGCGAGCGGCAGTTATTGTCCAAACAATTGAACGACTATTTCCGCGCCCGCCTCAATTTCACCGAGTCTGCAGAACCGGAGCCCCCGGAAGAAACTCTCGAGAAGCTCTACCTCGCCTACATCGCACAGCACGAAGTGCACGTCTAAGCAGGCATAGAAGACAGGCGCGGCGTCGATCACCCCGCACCACATCTGGTGCAATTTAAGAGCTTTTGCGACCGGCAGCGCGACTGGCGCGCTGGTCAGCAATTAGCCCTTAGCAGCAACCGTTTCGCGGCGCTCGATCGGTTCGTACTTCAGGTCCGACGCTCCGACATACTCGGCGCGCGGGCGAATCAACCGATTGTTGCTCAACTGTTCGAGGACGTGCGCTGCCCAACCAGCCATGCGGCTGATGGCGAAGATCGGCGTATAGAGGTCCACCGGGATCTCCAGCATGTAATAGACGGATGCCGAGAAGAAGTCGACGTTCGGATAGAGTTTCTTCTCTTGCATCACCAGCTCGGCGATGCGCACCGACATGTTGTACCACTTCAATTCGCCGTGACGTTCGCCCAGCTCTTTCGACATCTGTTTGAGGAAGGCGGCGCGAGGATCGTCCGTCTTGTAAACACGATGTCCGAAACCCATGATTTTCTTGTGCTCGGCAAAAGCATTCTTGATGAAGGACTCCAGCTTGGACTCGTCGCCAATCTTGAGCAGCATTTTGATCACTTCCTGGTTGGCACCGCCATGCAGCGGTCCCTTCAGGGTGCCGATCGCAGCAGTGATCGCCGAATGCATGTCCGTCTCCGTACCGGCAGCGACACGCGCCGCAAACGTCGAGGCGTTCAATTCATGGTCGGCATGCAGGATCAAGGCTACATCCAGCGAACGCGCTTCCAGCTCCTGAGCCTTGTTGCCTTTGAGCATGTACAGGAAGTTGAAGGCGGTGTTGCCTTCAGCCAGCGGGGAAATCGGCTCGCGGTCGTTGCGGATGTTGTCCCAGTGAGCAATGATCGTCGGCATCTGGGCCAAAAGTCGAGTGGCCTTGCGAATATTGGCGTCGCGAGAGTTATCGTCACCGTCCGGGTCGTACATTGAAAGCATAGAGACGACGCTGCGCAGCACTTCCATGGGCAGAGCCGCTTTAGGAAAGCGCTTCATCGCAGTCACTACGTCTGCCGGCAGCTGGCGGTGCAGGCGCAATTCCTTTTGCAGGTTGTCCAGCTCGCCCTTCGTGGGCAGCCTGCCGAACATCAGCAAGTAGACGACTTCTTCAAAGCTCGAATGTTGAGCCAGATCACGAATGTCGTATCCACGATAAATCAGTCGCCCTTCTTTGCCATCCACAAAACAGATGGCTGAATCTGTTGCGACTACGTCCTCAAGCCCGCCCTTGGTCATACGAAGCTCCCGAAAACTGCAATTACGTCCTATCTTGGACGTTTTATACACCATATGACAACGGTTTTATATAACATAAAGGCTTCCTTCATAGTGTCACGCCTATCCCTTGGACACGCGCAAGGAACCCCGGGCAGTCAAGCGCTGCCGGCACGTCTCTTCCCGTCCCGGATCTCTTGCGGACCAGACCCGCCGGATCGGTTTTCCACTTCAGCCGCGCGCCGCACATGCACCACGCGCAATACCAGGCTGTTTATTCCGGAAACTGCTTTTTCGTTGAGGTGTTGCGCCGATGAGCAACGCGTTCGCGTTCCATCTCATCAATCAGCATCAGCAATTGATCGGTGAGTTGCACATAGTACAAGGCATCTTCATAGCTGCGGCCGCGCGTGGGACGATTGGTCACTTCGTCAAACAACCCGCTGTAAGTGAAGTGATTCGGAACGCTCGGTGTTTCTTCCATGGGCTCTCATCCTGTTCTATATCGCGAGCATATACGCGCTCTGCAAGCCACAGTCTGAGTTTACCTCAAGAGATCGCTTCGTTGTGCAGTCGGCGGAGAAACTTCTGAGGTGGTCGGACGAAACATCTGAAAGAGAGCCGGAATCACAAGCAGAGTCAGGGCTGTGCTCGATGCCATGCCGCCGACGATTACCACCGCCAGTGGTTGCTCCAGTTCGCGCCCGCTACCACCCATGATGGCGAGGGGCAACATGCCCAGTGACGCCGTCAATGCGGTCATCAGCACCGCCGACACACGTTCTTGGGCTCCGGTGAACACAGCTTCCTGATAGGCCATGCCCTCTTCGCGCAGTTGATTGATAGCCGTCACCAGCAGCAAGCTATTGCGTGTCGATATCCCGAAGAGGCTGATGAAGCCTATCAAAGATCCGATACTCAAAACATTGCCCGTCAGTGCGACGGCAATGATGCCGCCGATCATTGCCATCGGCAGATTGCTGGCTACGAGGATAGCCGCCCGCCACGAACCGAGTCCCTGCCGCAATAAGATCAAGATTCCGGCCAGCACCAACAACGAGAGCGAAAGCAGTTGCCGGCTGGCGTCGCGCTGGGCGGCATATTCGCCGGCATACTCGATGTGATAACCCGGCGGCAAAGTAACCTTCTTGTCGATTAACGCCCGCGCATCATTGACGATACCAACCATGTCGCGCCCGGAAGTGTTTGCCTGCACCACAATCCGGCGCGAGACGTGCTCTCGGATGATGGCATTGGGACTTTCGCCGATGCTCACATCCGCCACCATAGAAAGTGGCGCAACCACGCCGGTGGGCGTCATAAATAATGTGCTCTTCAAAAGGTCTATGTTGTGCCGGGACTCCTCATTGAGCATCACCTTCAGCCCGAAGAGCTTACCGCCTTCCAGTACTTGCGAGACAACCGCGCCATTGAAAGCGGTTTCCAGATCACGCGCGAAGTCGTAGGAATTGAGTCCATAACGCGAGGCCGCCTCGCGATTGATGCGCACCACCACCTCAGGCACCAGCACCTGCGACTCGGGGCGCACGTCAACCGCTCCCGGAACTGTCCTCACCTCCGCCGCCACCTGGTCGGCGAGCATGCGCAGCGTTTTCAGATCCGGGCCGAAGATCTTGACGGCAATGGCCGCGCGAGTTCCGCCAGACAAAACATCATCCATGCGATGCTCGATGAATGAGCCGACATCGTAGGCGACTCCGGGCAGCTCGTTCATGTGGGTGCGGATATCGTTGAGAATGCTGGTCAACCCGCGCTTGTCCTCACGCAGTTGCACATCGAACTCACTGAAGTTGGGACCGCCGGCGTCGTCATCCAGCTCCGCACGTCCAGCGCGCTGCCCGACCGCCACCACATCTTCGTGCTTGAGCAGCTCTTTCTCGATCGCAATCCCCATGCGCGTGGTGGCTTCCAGACTCTGACCGGGAAGTCCGACCGTGGATATGATCAGGTTGTCCTCGCGAAAATCGGGCAAGAAGGTCTGCCCCATGAAAGGCAGCAGCAACGCCGCCACTATGAAAAAAATCACCGCCACCGACGTCACCAGACGCGGAAAAGCCAGCACCCTTTCCAGAATAGCGCCGTAGACCTGGCGAACCACCGCGGACACGGGCGGCTCAGCCGGTGGCACATAGCGCTCTCGTCCCAGGAGCAACGAGCAGAGGGCAGGCGTCACCGTCAACGCCACCAGCAAGCTGGACACGGTTGCCACCACGTACGCAATTCCCAGCGGAGTGAAAATTCTGCCTTCCGTGCCGGACAAGAAGAAAACAGGCATGAAGACCAGTGCCACAATAAATGTCGCGTAGACGACGGATGAGCGCACTTCGCGGCAGGCATCGACAATCACCTGGAGCGGCGAGACCCTTTCGCCGCTCAGACGATATTCGCGCAATCGCCGGTAGACAGCTTCCACATCAACGATGGCATCATCCACCACTTCGCCCACCGCAATCGCCAGCCCACCGAGAGTCATCGTGTTGATGGTGCCGCCCATCGCCTGTATGACCAGAACGGCGGTGAGCAACGACAGCGGTATGGCAGTCAGACTGATGAAAGCAGTGCGCCAGTTCATCAAAAACGCCAGCAAGACGAGCACCACCAGCACACCACCGGTGGCGATGGCTACCAGTACATTGCCGATTGCCTTCTCAATGAAGTTTGCTTGTCTGAAGAGGCAGTGAAACTTGATATCATCGGGCAAACCCGGCTTCAAATCGGCGAGCGTCGTCTCCACGCGGCGGGTTACATCGAGAGTATTGACGCCCGGCTGCTTGCTGACCACCATTTCGACGCCGGGCAAACCGTTGATCATGGCATTGCCGACCTTGAACGCTGGACCGACGTCGACCTGAGCCAGGTGCCTGAGCAACACCGGTGTGCCATTTCTGCTGACGACAACGGAGTTGCGCAAGTCGTCGATGTTGGTGACCCTTCCTACCCCGCGAATCGAAAACTGCTTGTCGGGTGTCACCAGGAACCCGCTCGGCAAGACTGTGTTCGACTGCTCGACGGCAGTGCGCACCTGTTCGAGCGTCACTTTGAAGGACTTCAGTTTGTCGGGGTCGATCAGCACCTGAAATTGTTTTACGTCTCCACCCATAACCAGCACCCGCGCTACACCCGGCACGGACAGCAACCGGTTGCGAATTTCCCAGTCGGCAATCGTTCTCAATTCCATCGGACTGGTGCGGCTTGCCGTCAGCCCCAACTTCAAGATATCGCCGACGGCTGACATGACGGGCAGCATGCCCGGCGTTGAGACATCCTGCGGCAACCGCGGCACCGCCAACTGAATCTTTTCATTGACCAGTTGGCGGGCTATATAAGGATCGGTTCCATACTTGAAGATGACCATAATCTGCGAAACGCCGATTTGAGAAACCGACTTGACCAGCGTCACCCCCGGCGTACCGTTGATGGCCGATTCCAGGGGAACGCTCACCAGCTGCTCCACCTGCTCTGCCACCATGCCGGGCGCTTCCGTTTGCACGACGACGAACGGCGGTGCAAATTCAGGCAGCACATCGACGTCGGCTTGCGACGTCCGCATCACACCGAAGACAGTCAGACATACAGCCACGACCAGAACCACCAACCGATTGCGAGCAGACCAGTCGATAAGTCCGTTCAGCATCGTCGTCCGCGCCACCATGCGGTGCCGCCTGACCAGATTCCAGATCATTGGCCGCCGACGCGCCATTGCCGCCGCCGATTACTGAGCTGCCGTCACCGGGACGCGAAAAGCGTTGTTGCAGACTGGCGCGCCGCGCAAACAAGGCCGCCACCACAAATCCGAAAAGAAACGCCGCGGCAATCACAACGCCGATGCCCAGCGGCGTCACCGTCATACCGGTGGGACGCTCATCGCCGTGCTCTTCGGAAAAGCGGTCGCCGCCTTCGGTAGGCTGCTGGAACATGCTGCCGCCGCCCTGCACTTGCAGCAGCTCCGCGCCCAGCTGGAAAGCTCCGCGCACCACGACTTTTTGACCTGGATTCAGCCCCTCGGTGATTTCCACATTGTCACCGAAGCTTCGTCCCAGGCGCACCGAATATGGTTGATAACCGTTTTTGGATTCCACAAAGACCAGAGTATGTCCCAGCCTTTGAACGACCGCATCGCGAGGCAAAAGAATGGAGTATCCCGGCGCGCCGGTCTCGATCGACAACTCGGCAAACATGTCCGGCTTCATGGCCAGCCTGGGATTGTCGATCTCGGCGCGCACCGGCAACGTGCGGGTGGAAACATCGACCTGAGTACCGATGTAGGTTAGTTGCCCGTCGATGCGCTGAGCACCGAGGGCCGGCACCCTGATGTGCACTTTCTGTCCAACGTGCATGCGCGACATGTCATCTTCGTAGACGTTGGCCGTTGCCCATACCCGCGTCAGATCAGTGACCGTGCAAAGCTGATCGTTGGGGTCGATGCTTTGACCGGCGCTGGCTTTCAGATCCGAAACAGCACCGGAGCGAGCTGAGCGGACAGGCACGGAGGTCTCGGTCGTTCCCTCCTGGACCATTCTTTCAATGCGATTCTCATCCACGCCGAGCATCTTCAATTGCTGCCGCAGAGGCCGCAAAGTCAGAGGTATCTTTTCGCGCGCCGCTTTCAAAATCACTTCGCGGTTTTGTTTGGCGGTCTTTAAGCGCATCTCCGTGACGCTGATGTCGGCTTTGGTGATTTCGACGTCGCGCTGAGCAGCAATGCGTTCGCTGGCCAGTTTGAGAGCACGTTTGTAGGCCGCTTGCGCCAGTTCCAGCTTGGCTTCGGCCTGACTTACCTCTTCATCGAGATCGGCTTTCTGCTTGTCATAGTCAGCTTCCAGCTCTGTTTTCTGCTGCAACAACTGGGCGGCCAGTTGATTCATGTCGGGCGACTCGACCGTGCAGATGATGTCGCCGGCTTTGATTATCTCTCCCAACCAGACATCCACTGCGGTGATGCGTCCGGAAAGTGGTGCGTGTTGATCGTAGTTGCGCGTGGGAATCGCTTCGATCTTGCCCGGCACCTGGATCAGCAGAGGCAGCGGCACCTTCTGCACCGCCTGCACCGAAAGTCCGATCGATTGTTTTCCGAGCGCGGAAAGCGGAATCGTTTCTCCATAAGGACCGACGGGCTCGACGCCGTGGTAGCTGCTTGCTACGCCTTCGGCCTGCGCAATATCAGTCGCCGGCCCGCAGGCGACGAAAGCCGCGATAGCCGCGGCCACAACTATTGATGCAGTTCTTCGTGCTAGTAACAAGTCAGTCAAGCGTCCACCAACGCGACACCTGGACTCATTATAGCCGTTCTAATCTACCCAGCCTTTCGCCAGACTTACAGCAGATGGCGCTCACGCGACCATGGTCGTGGTTTTCGTTTTCACGCGCGCGAAACAATTTTCGGCACCAAAAGTGGTGCCACGTCGGTGGAACGCCAGTTTGCCTTGGCGCCTCTTGACTTTCGGCACTTATTTGAGGCAATAACCGCCCTAAGGAAGTTTGGGCAAGCACACCGGCACCGGTCGTCCCAGCATGAAGGTTGCCTGCCCGTTATCCCACGAGATATCCGTGGTCCAGGCCATTACCTCGACACCGGCTGCTGCCGCTTCGACGAGAGCCTGGCAGTAATCAGGGTCGATATGACCGGCCGGACGGAACTCTTCCACGTCGCCGCGCGCGATCGAGAAGAACTGCACCGCTCGCAAGCCGGCGCGTTTGGCCTGGACGAGACCCTGTAGATGCTTGCGTCCGCGGGCCGTTTTTGCGTCAGGAAACATCGCGGTCTTGCCGTCTACGAGCGTCGTCGATTTTACTTCCAGATAGCAAGCCGGCTGCTGGTTGCGCGAGTGGGTGAGCAGGAAATCAAAGCGGCTGTCACCATAAGTTTTCTCTTTCTCAACACAGTCATACTGAGCCAGGTCAGGCACTAGTTGATGTTTCAACGCCTCGAACATCACCTTGTTGGCCATCAGCGTGTCGACATTGACCAGATAATCACCGACGCCAATCAGCACCCAGCTGAAAGGCAACTTGCGCTGCGCCTGAGCGGGCCGCAGATAGATCGGCGCGCCAGCGTCACACACACCCAGCATGCTGCCGGGGTTGGGACAGTGCACGACAATCACCCGGCCGTCGGGCAATTCCACGTCGGCCAAAAAACGCTTATACCGCCGGAGCAATTTGGCTCCGACTAGTGGTTCGCTAAGAGGCATCGCCTGAGAGAACGCTCTTCGTTAACAGGCAGGGCCCTGGTTGGCGGCGCCGCCGCAAGCCTTGAGCACGCTGTCGATTTTGGCCACTTTGAATACTTTGTACAGTTTTGGTGGCACGTTCACGAAATTGACGGGCGCGTTGTACGACTCCGAGCGCAAAAGCAGCTCTTCAAGCCACTCCAGTCCGTCTACCGAAATGAATTCGCAGGCGGAAAAATCCAGCACTACGCCGTTGTTGTCGGCTGCCAGTGCGCGATCGACTTCGTCAATGGCTTTGGCCAGGTCTCTAGGCATCGCGAATCGTTGTTGAGTTTGCATTATTCACCTCATGGACGTTCGCGAGGCGCAAAGGCACCCGCAAACAAACTAATCACTTCATCTATCTGGGGAGCGCGCGGATTGGTCCGCACGCTCATATCTTCAAATGCGGCCTGCACCAGAGCCGGCATCGCCGTTTCCAGTGCTTCCTTAGTTATGCCGAGTTCGCTGATCGAAGTCGGCTGTCCGACGGAGAGCAAGAGATCGTACACCGCCCGTTTGAGCAGCATCACCTGTTCGGAGGTCGGGGTCTGGGCGCTGCTGGTCAGTCCCAAAAACTGGGCTGCCCGCGCATACTTCTTCTCGGCGACATAGTCCGGGTAGGTCGAGTGCGGAGTGATCTTCCTAGGGATGTCCGAGTTGTAATCGATAGTGGAGAGCAGGAAGACACCGTTGGCTCTGCCGTGGGGAATGTCGAACTGCGCACCGAGGGCATGCGCCAGTGCGTGGTTGATGCCTACCGACGCATTACCGATAGCCATTCCGGCCAGGCAGGCCGCATTGTGCAGCTTGTGGCGCCAGAGCACGTTGTTGCCGCTCTTCATCGCCTCAGGCAACGCTTCGAAAACCAGACGCATGGCTTCCAGGGCCAGCCCGTCCGTGTAATCGGACGAGAATATCGAAACCAGCGACTCCAACCCGTGCGTCAGAGCATCGATAGCGGTGTCGGCAGTCAGCTGTCTGGGCAGCGACTTGGTGAGCTGAGCGTCGATAATCGCGACATCCGGAAGCAGCGTTTCATCAACCAGCGACACTTTTACGTGATTATCTTTCAGCACCGCAAATGGTGTCACTTCCGAACCGGTGCCGGAGGTGGTTGGAATGGCCACCAGCTGGGTGCGCACGTCTTTGGGATAACGGGCGACACGATGCCTATAGTCCAGGAAGGGCACCGACACCTGATCGAGTTTGAGGTCGGGCCAGTCGAAGAAGAGTCGCATGATCTTGGCGGCATCCAGCACCGACCCGCCACCGAGGGCGATGATTGTATCGGGCTGGCAGGCGCGCATCATATTTAGAGCTTTCTCGATGGTTTGCCAGTCCGGTTCCGGACCGACTTGACTGAACACGTCAACGCGGCAATCGGAAGGCAGTCGCTCCATCATCATCGATAGATGTCCACGGGTAGCCGACGATGGTGACGTGACCACGAACGCCGACTTCGTGCGCAGGCTGCGCAGGTGATCCAGACTGCCGGGATTGATATAGATGTTCTTGGTTGTCTGGAAACTGAGCGAGAAGTTTTTGCGTTTGGGGACGCGTTTGTAGTTGAGCAAATTTTTGTAGCCGACGTTGTCGGTTGTGATGTTACCGCCGCCGGTGCCGCATCCGAAACTCAAGGTGGTGTTGAGATTGTTGTAAACACCGCCCAGTCCGCCGATCGAGGTCGGCGAGTTAACGATCACGCGCCCGGCGTTGATCGCCTCAGCAAACTTGATTATCACTTCATCGTCGTTGGCGAAAATACCTGAAGTGTGTCCGGTGCCACCGGCATAATTGATATCGAGGGCGCGGTTGATGCCATCATCCACAGTATCAACCAGTACCACACTGAGCACCGGCATCAGTTTCTCCACCGAAAGAGGATGATTGCGAATGTCGCCTTCCATCGGGCAGAGCAAAATCTTGGTTTCGGGATGAACCGTCACTGCAGCGGCATCGGCAATAAACTTGGCCGGCTGCCCGACGAATTTATAGTTCATGCCTTTGGTGCGCGGATCAATAATAGCTTCCGCTACTCTCGCCGTTTCTTCCGGCGTGCAAACGTGGCAGCGCATGCGCTGAAACTCGTTGAGCACATCGGACGCGATTTCTTTGTCGATAACGATTGTCTGTTCGGACGGACATTCGGTGCCGTTGTCGAAAGTCTTGGAGATGATCACATCCATGACAGCGGCGCGGATGTTGGCGCTCTTATGAATATAGACCGGCGTATTGCCTGCACCGACGCCGATCGCGGGCTTGCCTGACGAGTGCGCCGCGCGCACCATGCCAGTGCCGCCGGTGGCGAAAATCAGATCCACTTCCGGATGCGACATCATTAATTCAGTCTCGCGACGCAAGCGCGGAGACTTCTCCACCCAGGTGATGAAGCCCTTGGGCGCACCGGCTTCCAGTGCCGCTTCGTAGACAATCTTCGCTGCCAGATTGCTGCTGTTGGCGGCCATCAGGTGGGCACTAAATATGATGCTATTGCGAGTTTTGGCAGCGCACAGACTCTTGAATATGACCGTGGAAGTCGGGTTGGTCACGGGAGCCAGTGCCAGGATCACGCCGATCGGCTCAGCCACTTCGACCATATTGTCTTCGGGAAATTCGCGAATCACACCGACGCTTTTCTTGTCATAAATCTGACTATAGAGGAACTCCGATGCCACCATGTTCTTGAGGAGTTTGTCTTCAGGCACGCCCATGCGGGTTTCTTCATGGGCAGCAAAGCCAAGCTTCTGCGCATTTTTCATGGCCGCCAGCGCCATGGCTTTGACGATCCGATCTACATCTTCTTGCGAGTACTGCGTGAAGATCGCCGCCGCCAGCCTGGCTTGCCGCACAAGATGATCAGCTCTCGCTTTGCATTGCGCATCTTGTTCCGACGAAGTAACAACAGTCTGACGACTTTGACTCATAAGCTTCACCCGCTTTAGTGCCGACTAATAATCGCGTACTCGATCTACAAACGATTTTGTTTTCTGAGCCGGCTCAATGCCTCACGATAGGACAAGTCCGCCGACTTATCAAGTGTATGTAAGTCTTAGTTAGCACCAATTCTTTTTTAGATTTATTTGAGAAAACCTCTTATTCATGGTGTAAACACGAAACACACCCTTGGCAAGCCCAGCTACTTGATATATCGTCTAACGAGGCAATGGGCCTTACAATGGCAGCGATAAAGATAGCTCGGGTTGAGAAATTGAAACGTTCCGTGTGTGTCCAAATCCCCAGAGCGGGGATCACATCAACGGTTCTCCTGGCTTTGTCAGTACAGCTGGGGAGCCAGGCTTTTACGAGCGCGGCTGCGGCTGCTGATTTCAGCAATGCCAAACGCGTCTATGTTCCGGCTTCCTTGATCGAGCGACGAATCGACTACTCATTGATGGGTCAACCGGGAACGCCGGCAACTAACACAAGACCTGCCACAGTCACTTACACACGTCCGCCGCAAGTCTCCAACCCGGCGCCGCGCAACGTGCGTTATGTCCAGGTGAACGGCTCCGGCTATGTGCCGCCGCAATCGGCTGCGCCCGCCGTCCCGACAAGTCTGCCGTCCGCACTGAAGGCGACCGTGCTGCCTTCGGGTAACCCCGGCACCGCAGCTGGTTCATTGTCACCGACGCTCGGACAAGCCGCGTCCAAAGCCAAGGAATTTACCGACAAGCACCGCGAATCTATCAATGCCAGCGCCTCCCAACTGAAAGCCCGTGCTCAGCAACTGATGCAAGACGGGCGTATTGAAGAGGCGAGGAAACTCCTGTTCAGTGCCTCCGCAATCACTCCGGCTGACCGCAAGATGCTGGCTGAATTTGCAGCCGGCTCCGTCGAAAAGGCCAAAGAAGCGATTGCCTCCGGCGACTTCGACGCCGCATCCAGGGCTGCTCGTCAGGCACTTTCCGCCGACCCGGGCAATCTGTCCGCCTCCCAACTTCTGGATGAATCGCTGACCAAGCTGGGCGTCAACTTCAACGATGCCGGGCAGCGCCTCAAGCTGGCTTCCTCGCTCTACGAACAGGGGCGCTACGACGAAGCGGCAGTTGAATACCGTACATCTTTGAAGATCAAACCAAGTGCTGAAGCCCACGTTGGACTCGGCAATATTGCCGCCCGCTCAAACCAGAAGGCAACTGCCAAGCAAGAGTATCGGGAAGCTCTCCAGATTGATTCGTCCAGTTCAGCCGCTCACCGGCAGTTAGGCATCGCCCAATATAACGATGGCGATCTGGTAGCAGCCAGTGCCAACCTCAGCAAGGCGCTCGGACTGGACCCGAAGGACAAGCTAGCCGGCAAAACGCTGGTGGAGCTCTGGCAACGTCAATTGGCCAAGCTTCCCACCGCCAACTCGCACCTGGGCCTTGCTCGCGCCTATCAGCTGGCCGGTGATTTGACCTCAGCCCAAGCCGAATACAAAGAAGTGGTCCGCATGGACCCGAACAACCCCAACTTGCCGGCCGCTCGCCAGTCGTTCAAGCTGGCCCTGGCCAGACAGCAGGCAGACAATGCAGTGCAGGCGGCCAAGACCCTCGAGGCTCACGGCGACCTGCGAGATGCTTACCGCAAAGTTTACGAAGCAGTGGGCTGGAATCCGGCTGATGCGCAAATCCGACTCTATCAGGGACAGCTTCTGGAGAAACTCGGGCAGGTCCCCCAGGCTCGCGAAGCCTACATGCACGTCATGCGCATTCAACCGAGCAACACACAAGCCGCACAGCGGCTGAAAGAACTGGCAGTCGATGCCGTG
Organism: Candidatus Obscuribacterales bacterium; assembly: GCA_046328035.1. GTDB lineage: Bacteria > Cyanobacteriota > Vampirovibrionia > Obscuribacterales > Obscuribacteraceae > JBGASG01. The sequence goes on from JAXLXI010000002.1 coordinate 182,033, forward strand.
GCACCATTGGCAGTGACCGGCGCTGCCGGCAGCCTGTCCATACCGACACTGGCCACCGGGGCCTCCACCCTGGGGGCCGCACCGGTCTCCACCGATGCCCACGTGGCTGCCCTCTCCGGCTTCGCCTTGCAGATGCGCGACCACATGCTGGCCGAAAAAGACCGGATGCAAAAGATTGAAGATGCGGCACATGCCATGCTGAAATCCGGCAGCAGCTCCGGCGGCAGCGGCGGGATAAGCGGACTGGACCAGCTTCTGGCAGGCGCTTCGGCGGCAGCAGCTCCGGCGGCGGCAGCAGCCCCGGCAGCGGCAGCACTTCCCGCAGCGGCAGCAGCCCCGGCAGCGGCAGCGGATGCGTCGGGCGCCACCGGCGCTATCGCCCCTCTCAGCGGTGCTGCCAACACGGCTCAATCGCTCGTCGGTCTGACCAACAGCATTGCGGAATTTCTCAAAGGCGGTGGCGTCAGTGGTGCCTCGACCGCGGCGGCCGTAGCTCCGGCGGCAGCGGCAGCTGCCCCAACCGCGGCAGCGGTGACAGCTCAGGCCGCAACAGCCGCCCCGGCAGCAGCCCCGGATGTTCTCTCCACCATGCCGAAGATCAAGTCGGCTTATCAGCGGCTGATGGCACTGGAGGAGCAAAACAAGACTCTCAAAGACCAGCTGACCAAATTGAAAGGCAACCTGCCGAAAAAGGCAGCGCCGGCAGTAGACTCGCTGACCGCAGCGGCGCCGCCGCCGTTGCCGACCAATACTGCCGCAACAGCGGACGCCATTGCCGCAACGGCCGTTCCTCTTGCCGCACCAGCGGTGGTGCCGGCACCGGCGTCGTCCCAACCGGCCGTGACCCCTGCGGCGATCGCCATGGCTCCGTCGGCATTGCCGGCGGCTTCCGCCTTCGCTGCGCCCGACACATCTTCTGCCTTTAACTCTGCACTACCTGAACTGTCCGCACCGCCCGCAATGTCAATTGCCGCCTCACCAAATATGATGGCACCCGCTACCCCCAGCGTCGGCATCGCAGCAGCACCACCGGTAGCGCCAGATTTCCGCAACCTGCCACCGACGGCTTTAATCGAATCAGCGCCCCCAGCAATGACCGGGGGCACGGCGGTATCGCCTTCACAGGTGCGTTTTGAGCTGACCGGCATCGAAACCGGGTTCACCGGAGTACGCCTGGCCGTGGTATTGAAGAACAATGGCGAAGTGGCGCTGACTGTGCCGCAAGAGATGCGGGCCGTGATTCGTTATCGCGACAACCGTGAAGCCACCGTCAAGGTCGTCTTCTCCGGTACCGCAGTCGGTCCGCACAGCCAGATGGCTGGTTCTATCAAGGTTCCGCTCGATAAGGTCGACCCAACTGCCGACCTGGTGCTGCCCAACCTGCTGCCTCCGGCAGGCGGAGGCGACAATGAGGTCCATCTGACCATGCAGGCCGGGCAACGCGCTTTATAAGCAGCCTAAAAGCCCAGCCCACTTTATCTGCCGGGCTTTGTAAGCTGGGTGTTAACTGCTCTTAAAAAGTGTGGTAAATCGATTTATTTGGGCTCCTTTGGGCTGGGCTTCCGTCACATTTCAGGGCATGATTGAAGGGTGCAGATCCTCCTTCTCTGGAAATGGTAGGTTCAAATGGACAGCGACAGTACACAGTCAGAGCAGACGAAAGCCTTTTCGTACGACATTCTGGACGAAGAAGCTCGTAAAATCAGCGAGCTGGTAGCCACAGTTCAGAAGAAGTATGCCGAGGTGCCGCTTGCTGAGCTGCCGCTCACTATCTTCCAGATGGGCGATGAATATCACGCCCAGGGACATAGCGCCCAGGCTGAGTTTCTATATCTGCATGCAGTCTCTCTCTGGGAGCGCGAGTTCAAGCTGGAATATCCCTACGAATTCCGCGGCTTGAAGGCTTACGCCCAGGCTCTTTACGAGCGCCATATGGCTACACACGCTCGCGTCGTCGGACTCGGCGATCTCGATCAAGCCGCCTAGCTATCGCTTAGTACAGCAGTTCCATATCCATCGCTCCGGATGTTCAGCCGGATCGATCAGACCGACTCGATAACGGTGCCACCTGGGGTGGTGCACGACCATCGATCTCGACTGGACTAGGACTAACTGGAGTTTCTTCCGCCGAACCCGCTCAATCGCGAGCTGAGAATCGTCTTGCTGCGCTGCCGAATCTCAGCCGACTCGCTGCTGCGTCCCTGAGCATCAAGCACTTCGGACAGATACTGCAGAGCTATAGCCACGTCAAGATTGTCTTTACCGAAGGCGTGCTCATATATAGATAACGCACGACGGTAGATGCGCTCCGCGTCATCGAGTCGGATCTGCGCGCTGTAGAAATCTCCCAACCTCAGCAACACCGCAGCCAGCCTTGGATGCACAGGACCGGCCGCGTTTTCGAGACGCTCCAGAGCTTCCAGATAAAGCGTCTCAGCTTCGCCGAATTTTCCCTTTTTCTTGGCCTTATTTGCGTCGGTCAAGAGCGACTTGCAAATCGATTCTTGCGAGACATACGCCATATTATTGCCTGCCTACCTCTTCGATGTCATAACCCGGCGGCGGCAAGACCAAGTCTTCATCAGCTCTTTGCTCTCTCTGGCGAACGTGGTAGCACCGATCGCAGAGAACACGGTGGCCGTCGTCGTGCATGACGAGGTCTTTCACTCCACAGAGCGAACACTCTTGCACAGCATTTTCATTGACGCGGGCATTTGATTTTATACAACACATGATGTAACCACATTTGATACCACTGCCACAATCGTACATCGGCATTGTTGAGTCCCAAGCCCCGTGGCTGCGCTTCTTCGGGAATTCGCCATAAGTTATACAAGGTTCCCGCAAACCTCAAGCAAAAATGGGCACAACGTACGACCCACCTCAGTACATGTACGGCGTTTTCTGACGATAGAGCCAGCGGATGGTCGCTTTGTCGTTTGGTGAAAGCCCTTCGACGATGCGATTCTCATACATCAAGTCTTCGCGATAGGGGCTATGCGCTTTGATGCCCAGGGCATGCCCGAACTCGTGTGCGGCTTCCGCCTGCAGTTTGGCGAGATCCTCTCCCATGACCAGTTCCATCACAATCGGCCATTGCGGGTGCGGACGCCCATTCGCCGCTTCCCAAGCCTGGATTTCCGCTGTGGGCAGCATTTTTGCGATCGTCATTCCATGCGTGCTGGTACCGCCCGGTCCTTCGGAGCCGGCAAAGCGATCCGTGAAGAAGACCAAAATCTGCGCGTCTTTCGGATCATCCACAAAGCAAAAGCTGAACAGTCCTTCGTTTTCAAACTCGCGCCATTCTTCGAACCCGTTGGCGACCATCTCATTAGCGGTCGGCGACCAACCGGGCGCGGTCGGCAAGGCGGCCATCTGAGCCGGATCTTTCATCAACCCTTTAACCTGCCCGACACGCGTGTCCTGCAAAGCTGCATATGGGACCTCCGGCAGCTTCTGACCGTTGCTGATCCAGATGCGCAACGGCATCCTGGTGGAATCCCAGCGGACCAGAGCCCCTTTCAAGGAAGGTTCGCCGGGGGGATAGACCTCCACTGGCGCCCCTTTTCGGCGGGTCAGCCCCGGACTGAGGTGCATGCCGTTCGACACCGGCAGCTCTTCGCCATTGGGGCGCGTGAACTTCTGGAAAGTGGCTTTGGGCAAAACCCTCTTGGTTTGCGCGCTGACGTCAGACAAGCCGCTCACGCAGATACAGACGACCAGTAAAACCGTCAGCATCAGTGCGCGAATGCATCTGTCCATCTACTCACCCGGCAGTTTCAAGTACTCCTATGATGCATTTTGCCACAGTTGAGCCGTCTCATTTGTGATTTAATGTTGCCATGCAAACGTCAGAGCAGAGCGCGTCCGAGCCATACAAGAGCTTGAGCAGCAAAGTGGCAATGGCCGTTCGCGAAGCACTGCAGGCAAATCCTGAGATTCGACTCGGCTTGCCGACTGGAGCCACACCCACCGGGACGTATAAAATTTTGTCCGAATGGTCTCGGGCGGAAGAAATCGACTTCAGCCGGTCAGCCTGTTTCGGTCTCGATGAGTACATCGAAGGACCGGAGAAGGACTCGTTCAGGCGCTACTTGTACGAACACTTGTACAAGAACACCGACATTCAGGACACGCATCGCTTCAGCCCCCTTTTCCACGATGACTACGATGGATTGATCGAGCATTGGGGCGGTCTGGATCTGACGCTGCTCGGCATCGGCACCAACGGTCATATCGCCTTTAATGAACCAGGCACGCCGCTCGACAGCTGGACGCACTGCGTCTGGCTCACCGACGCCACCATCCAGGCTAACAAAAAGTACTTTTCGGATGCCGCCAACATCCCACAGCATGCAGTCACCATGGGCCTGCGCACCATCTTGAGCAGCAAGAAGATCATTCTCATGGCAAGCGGCGAGCGCAAACGGGAGATTCTCGAACGCGCATTGAAGGGTCCGGTGACACCGGACGTCCCGGCGTCGTTTTTGCAGTTGCACAAAGATGTGGCAGTCTATGCGGACTTCGCGACTTAATCCCTGAACGCTGGCAGCAAGATCGATCGTCTTTACGAATCGCGGTTAGAATACATATTGCTGCATCACGACGAGTTAGCATGATCCGTCAGTCATTACTCGCTAGTTTGGTACTCTCCATCGGCATCGGTGTTCCGTGCTTGCTGGCTGCGCCCGCTCTGGCACAGGTAGACACTGATACCATTCCGCCGGAAGTTATCCTTTCGCCGAACAGCAGCACGCCACCGCCCGCCACCACGCAGACACCAGCCGGACAGACAACCCCGTCAGGCAATGGAATGATGCAGCAAAACGGGCAGATGAACACGATGCCGCAAGAATTGACCGGCGGACGTCCTTCGCGCGTCAACTGGACCGCACCGGGTCAGGCACCGACCGCGCCTGGACAACCGCCTCAGGGCTCAGCCGCGCTCATGCAAGGCGGACAGCCGGGCGGCATGCAAGGCGGCGCGACTGGTCAGCAACCTGGTTCGTTCGGTCCAAATACCAACGATGACTGTCCGACCTGTCCAAAGAAAAAAGGCTTCAAACAGCATTACTATCCTGATGACGCACCGCCGCCCCAGGCGCCACCAGCCTTCAACAGCGCGCCCTTGTCGGCCGTCACACCCGGGCAGGTCAAACAAGATCCGCTGGCAGTAATCGAAACCACCAAGGGCACTATCATCATCCGTCTGTTTCGCCAGCACGCACCAAAGACGGTGGCAAACTTCATCGACATCGCCTCCACTGGTTTCTATAACAGCTTACTGTTCCACAGAGTCGAGCCGGGTTTCGTTGTGCAAACCGGTTGCCCGAACGGCAACGGCACTGGCGGCTATACAGATCCCCACAGCGGGCAGGAGCGCCGTCTGGGACTGGAACTCAATCCGCGCCTCCGCCACAACGCACCAGGAGTGGTGGCAATGGCGCGCACCGGCAACGATCCGCACTCTGCCAGCAGCCAGTTTTACATCACGCTCTCCCCGCAAGACAGGCTGGACAACAAGTATGCCGTCTTCGGCGGGGTGATCAAGGGAATGGATGTCGTGCAACGGTTAACGACGCAAGACCGTATCATAAACGTGGCCGTACAAGAACAAGAATGACCTAAACGTGCGAGAATAGCCGCTGAGTTCCGGTCGCGAGGAAACAAATGACAAGCGGCTCGCGAGAAACAAACGCGCCCGATGCGCAGCGTCCGATGCTGATCACGCACGAGATCAGGATCGCCACCTATGACATCGATTTCGCCAGTCATGTAAGCAACATCAGCTATCTGCGCTGGTTTGAGGACATGCGCCTGAAGCTTTTCGAGAAGTATTTTTCGCTGCGCAAGTTTCTCGCCAACGGCAAATGCCCGGTGATCTCACAAACCAAAATCGAATACAGGCGACCGATCAAACTGTTCCAGGAGCCGCACGGCGAGATGTGGATCGAGCACATGGGCAACACCAGCATGACGATTCGCGGCGTCATTTATGTTGAAGATAAGCTGACTACCGAAGCGGAGTTCACAGCCGTCTTCATCGATCTTGCTACCGGCAAACCAACACGTCTGCCGGATGTCTGCCGCATCATGTTCAATCAACTGACCGCCGGTTCTGCCTCCGGCGTCAACTGACCGTCACGGCCTCTGGTACCGCCTGCGGTGCAGCCTCTGAAAAACCGCTCAGATCGAGTTAGGATCGAGATAAGGCGGAACTTGCGGCGCCTGCTCTTCTTCCATGTGCAATCCTCGCCCATCACCGCGGAATCTTCGTCCAGTCCCTTGTTCGATCCAGGTGCCGGTTTGCGGGTCGTAGCGCCAGTTTCTGATTGCCGCACCGGGAGCCATACGCTGCATTTCGCTCATGTGCTGCCGCATGCGCTTCATGATTTCAGCGAGCGACTTACTGCTGTCTGAGTCGAGCCCGGGGAAATCATCACCGAAAGCATCAGGGAAAAACGGCGAAAGGGGCATGCCGCTGCCATTAAAAGGCACGCGCGCCCGCGCTCGCGGCAAGGGTCCCAGCAGCGTGCCGCCGGGCGGCAAATCGCTGGTCATGCCCAGTCCCATGACGCGCTTCAGGCGCTCGACGCGATCGATGTAAGGCATGGTCGAACTGGGTTGTCCAAATAGATGCGACTCCAGGCGCGCCAGCCTCTGGTCGAGACTCTCAGTGGGAAAGGTTTTCTTGAGCGCCCGCCACTCCAGCGTGTTCAACACCGGATATTGTCCGCCGGCAGCCGAGTCAACTTGCGCCTTGCCTGTCGCCGGCGCGGGTCTCGTCACCCCGCCTGAATTGGGAGTAGTCTTGGAGCGCTGCACAACATCCTTTTTGATGCGATCCAAACGCTCGCCAATCGAACCTGATTGAGTGGAGCCGTAGATCATCAGCTCCAGCCGCTCAAGTCGTTTTTCCAGCGGGTCGTTCCAGTAGGTCTTTGGCAAGAAACGACGCTCCAGCACTTCCACATCCTTGCCGACCACCTCTTCCGACACAGCCGTGCGCGGCGCGGCTGGAGCCGCCGCACATTTGAGCGCAGCAGCCACAAATAAACCGGAGAGAAGGGCCAAACAGGCACTGTGCTGGTATTTCATCACTTACACCAGGTTCTTATTTCAAGAATACAACACCCAGCCTGAGCTGGCACGCATTAAAAGGCGTCGCCTGCCCGGCAAAAAAGAGCAGGCAGGGCGAACCCTGCCTGCGACTTTGCTGCTACTTCGTTGGTCTTTGGTCTACTCGTCGGAGGCGCGGAATTCGGCATCGACTACGTCGTCGCCGCCGCCGCCACCGGCGCTGTAGCCGGCTTCACCGCCGTAACCGCCGGATGTTGCACCAGCGCCCACAGGCTGACCTTCTTCGCCTTCACCGGCCGGCGCCATGCCCATCGCCACTGCGTCTTGTTGCAATAGCACGAGCACGCCGCGCAGGTCGTTCATGAGGTTCTTCACCATGTCGCCGTCGGCTTCTTCTTTGAGCTTCTGGCGCAGGTCGGCAACCAACATCTCGGCGCGCGATTTGCTGGCTTCCGATGCCCGGTCGCCGAGTTCGCGAACTTGCCGTTCCACTGCGTAGCAGAGGCTGTCGGCTTCGTTGCGCAGATCGGCTTCTTCTTTTCTGCGACGGTCTTCTGCGGCGTGCGATTCCGCTTCTTTGACCATGCGCTCGATGTCGTCCTTGTTGAGGTTGGTCGAGGCAGTAATGGTGATCTTCTGTTCTTTGCCGGTTGTCTGGTCACGGGCTGTGACGTTCAGAATGCCGTTGGCATCGATGTCGAAGGTGACTTCGACTTTCGGTACGCCACGCGGTGCCGGCGGAATACCATCCAGTCTGAAGTTGCCGAGCAATTTGTTGTCGCGCGCCATCGGACGTTCGCCCTGGAACACATAAATGTCCACAGCGGTCTGGTTGTCTTCGGCAGTCGAGAACACTTCAGATTTGCGAGTCGGAATGGTGGTGTTGCGCTCTACCAGTTTCGTCATCACACCGCCCATGGTTTCAATACCGAGGGACAGCGGGGTAACGTCGAGCAGCACCACGCCTTTGACTTCGCCGCCCAAAACGCCGGCTTGAATCGCCGCGCCGACCGCAACCACTTCATCAGGGTTGACGGTTTGGTTAGGCTCTTTGCCGCCGGTGAGGCTCTTCACAAGCGCTTGTACGGAAGGCATACGGGTCGAACCACCGACCAGCACTACTTCGTTGAGATCGTTGTAGGTGAGTTTGGCATCGCGCAGCGACTGCTCCATAGGAGCGCGGCAGCGTTCGACGAGCGCATGGGTCAGTTCATCGAAGCGAGCGCGAGTCAGTTTCATCTCCAAGTGCTTCGGTCCGGAAGCATCGGCGGTGATGAACGGCAACGAGATGTTGGTTTCAGTCACCGATGAAAGTTCGATTTTGGCTTTTTCGGCAGCTTCAGTCAGACGCTGCAGAGCTTGACGGTCTTTACGCAGATCGATGCCTTCGAGTTTGTTGAACTCATCGGCAATCCAGTTGACCAGCGCGTGGTCGAAGTCGTCACCGCCCAGGTGCGTGTCGCCGGAGGTCGATTTGACTTCGAATACTCCATCGCCCACTTCCAGAATCGAAACGTCGAATGTGCCACCACCCAGGTCGAAAACCAGAATGGTTTCGTTCGCTTTGCTTTCCAGACCGTAGGCAAGTGCCGCAGCTGTAGGCTCGTTGATGATACGAAGAACTTCCAGACCGGCGATGGTGCCGGCGTTCTTGGTCGACTGTCTTTGCGAGTCGTTGAAATAAGCGGGAACCGTGATCACAGCACTGGTGACTTTTTCACCCAGATACTTCTCTGCATCTTCTTTGAGTTTGCGCAAAATCATGGCTGAGATTTCTTCAGGGCTGTAGTCCTTGCCCTGAATAGCAACCTTGCAACCGCCGTCCGGGCCTTCCTTAACTTTGTAGGAGACGATTTTGCGCTCCGACTCCACTTCGTTGAAACGGCGACCGATAAACCGCTTGATTGAATAGACGGTATTTTCGGGGTTCAAAACAGCTTGACGACGGGCTAACTGGCCCACAAGCCTCTCGCCGGATTTAGTAAACGCGACGACCGACGGCGTGGTTCTGCCGCCTTCTGCGTTTGATATGACCGTTGGCTTGCCGCCTTCCATGACGGCGACCACTGAGTTAGTGGTGCCAAGATCAATGCCTACTGCCTTCCCCATCTTTGAAACTCCATTACATTAGAGGCTTTGTGGCCACGTTCGGAATTATACGCGCACCCACAGTGTCGAGCATCTAATTGCTTCCGTTCTGGAGGTGAGTTTGTAGTGCTTGTTTACGGATACCGAGGTGTAAGTTCATCATGCCAACCTGGCTGGGCAATATCACAAATCCATAGAATCTCTTTATTTTTTACTCGGAATGCCGCAATCGCACTGCAGGTCTCGAAAATTGCCAACCAGGCGGTTTGCGAGCGACTGACATCATGACCTAGGTCATGGCAACCCCATGGCTTTCGCCACTGTATTTGGTGCCTCTAGAGGCGCTCGAAAGAATCCTCGAGAACCTCACCAATTGCCAGCGGACAAACAGTTACCGGACTGTTGGTCGAGCGCGCGAGCTTGGTCAGGTGGGAGGGCTGGTACTTCTGAGGAACCTGCTCGACAAGCGGCTGGAAGTGCATGGGCACGACCCGCTGAGCGTGAATCTCTTCCGCAATTCGCAGCGCTTCTTGCGGCGTCGCTACTTTGTATTTCCCGCCGATTGGCAGGCAAGCCGTGTGAATCTCGACGTCTTTCAGTGCAGACGCGATCGCCGGCGTGTAAATCGTGTCGCCCGAATGGTAATACCCCCCGAAGTGGTAGCCGTTTACCGGGGCTCCGGGCGCAGAGCTGCGGGCGAAGAGCGCAATCATGGTTTTGCCGAGCCGGGTGGTGGGATGGGAGGCGGGCACCGCCGTGATCTTCAAATCGCCTATTTGCAGAGACTCTCCGTGATCAAGCGGCAAAATGTACTCAGGCGGAATCACCTTGCGGTACTTGCGGTGCATCCAATCGACCAGCTTGCGCGGCGCCACAAACTTGCATTTCCAAGATTCCCAGAGGCGCGCCGAAGCAAGGACGCCGTGATCGAAATGACCATGGGTGAGCAGAACCACATCACCTCTAGACAGCCGCCGCGAATCAATCGGCTCTTGTATGTACGGATCGATGTAAATAGATAACTCTGCCAGCTCGAACTTAAAGGCGCAATGCCCCAAGAACGTAAGACTCACACAGCACCTCGGATGCCCAGCCAGCTGCGCCAAATCCTAGCATCTGCGTCCGGCATTTTGTGCTGTCCTAATATTTAGGTTCGATATGCAAAATAGAAACCGGTTTCGTGCGATAACATGACATGCGCGGGCGCATCACGCCCCTACAGGAGAGAACCGATGTCAATTACTTCCGGACGCACGACACTGGTTGGTGTGTTGTTGCTTAGCAACTTTGTTTTCGTGTCCACGACCAGTGCGTACGGCGCTGCCACGGACATGATCAAATATTTGAACCCACTGCCGAAGAAGAAGGGCTATCTCAACCAGTCGCAAGACCGGGCGATTAAAAAGAAAGCCTTCAAGGCCGGCAAGATGCCGGTCACCAAAGCCGTGTTGAACAAAGAGTCCGGATTCTTCGCCGTCGTCCCGAGCGAAAAAGTAAACGATCAGGCGTACATCGCCGAGTTGCTGGCCAATCCGCGCATCAACGGCGTTTCGGTCATGTTTCCCTGGGCTGTTTTGAACCCCACCGAAGATGACTACAACTGGAAGCCGCTCGATGCCATCGTCGATCTGGCCGCCAAAAACAACAAATCTGTAATTGTTCGCGTGTCCACCGCCGGCTTGGACTGGACCGAAGGCAAGCCGGTTGAAGCTTTGCCTCCGGCGACGACCACACCGGCCGCCACCGACACATCGGCCGCAGCTGCGGCGACCGACACCGCCACATCGACAGACGCAGCAGCCGATGCCAAGCCAGCCGAAGCCACCAGTGCGAGCAAAGAAAAAGTAGTAGCGATAACAAAGATGCCGCTCGCTCCTTCGGACACGCCCGCCTGGGTGTTTGAAGACGAAGTGAAGTACACCGACTACGTAGGACGCGATGGCAAATGGCACACGATGCCAATTTTCTGGGATTCGACCTATCTGGCTAAGTGGTCCAACTTCGTCAAAGACATGGGCAAACGCTACGACAAAAACCCCGCCATCCACAGCGTCGGCATTACCGGTGGTGGCTTCCTCGGTTTGCAATCAGTGTTGCCTAACTGGCCGCTCCAGGAAACAGACGTGGCTCAAAAAGCCGATCGCGGGGCCCTGCGTACCCGCCTCGAAAAAGAAAACGGTCTGACCGGACGCAAAATGGTCGAACACTGGAAGTACGTTGCCGACTTGTTTCCCCAGGGCTTCACCACCGGTCGTCTCAATTTGACGTTGAACGGTCCTTTGCCGGGGCGCCAGGGCGAGGACTTGCTCGACGAGATTGGCGATTACCTGGTCTATCGCTACGGCAACCGGATTTTCCTCACCCGCCAGGGAATTCATGACGGCAAGCACAGCTTCGACGACTGGCGCCTGCTGCTCAAGTTCCACAATGACACCACGACCGGTCTCGGATTGACCAGCGACAACACCGCCGAAGACCTCACCAAGATCGCCAAGACGGCGCTGGAAGACGGCATCTCTTACGTCGAAATGCCCCCCGAATTGCTTCTATCCCAAGATGCAACGATGCAGCAGGCTCTCGATCAACTGGCGTCGCACATGGGTCACCAGGTGATCGCCCAGAAGGTGGTGATCCCAACTGAGCTGCCGGCTGGTGACAAGCTGCCGGCGCAGTTTTCCTTCATTAATGTAGGCGCCGCGTCTCCCATGCGCCCGGAACGCGCGTTCGACAAGGACGTAGCGGCCAGCTTCAAGGTGCAACTGGAGCTGCGCGACACGACCGGCAAACCGCTGGTGCAGACCCTGCATACTCCCGAGATGCCGACGCAAATGTGGGCAGCCGGCAAGCCCGTTGAATGGGACACCGAGCTGGCCGTCAGCAATCTGGCGCCCGGCGAATACACCGTCTGGCTGTCGCTCATCGATCCGTCCACCAAGCGCGCCATTCAATTTGTAGATGGACGCAATGAACCGCACACGGTCGGTCAGCAATTCTCGCTCGGCACATTGAAAATCGTCCCTGCATCAGCGAAGAAGGTGGAGGCGGCAGGCAGCGAGAAGTCGGCTGAGTCACCTAAGTAATGCTGCTACTGGGCCGGATTTTGCGCACGATTGCACTGGCCATCCTTTTCGGAGGCTCTGCAGCCATTGTCTTCGCTGCCATTGTTCTGGTCAAGACCGGCGTCGCTAACGGCATGACCACAGCCGAGGCCGCCTTCAACAACGCACCGATTTTCATTCACTTCAGCAAAGTGATGCTCGGTGCAGCCGTACTCTTGCTGCTCGGCGAAGGTCTCGATTACGCGAAACGACGCGACTGGAGCAAGCTGACGATCGCGCAGTACGCCACCAGCCTGCTCTGCGTGATCGGTGCGATGATTTTTTCGCTGGGCTTCGTGCCGCCCATGGAAGCCCTGCTTCCCAGCCTGAAAACTGACGCCGCCGCCCACCAGATGTTCACCCACCTGCATGAAACTTCGCGCATCGTATTTGGTGCCACGATTCTTTGCGCACTGGCGTCTCTGCTGCTGCCCATATTCGGTGCACTGCGGGACAAGAGCGAACCGTCCACTTCTTCCGGTTAACCGTTATGCCAACCGCCGTCATGCGAGCCACTCAATCAAAGCGCACCTACCTCGATCCGATTCATCACGACATCGCGCTTGATCGCAGCAAGCCTGGCGAAGGGCTGGTCATAGATCTGATCGATACACCTGAGTTTCAGCGCCTGCGGCGCGTACATCAGTTAGGCGTCACCTACTTCACATACCAGGGCGCTGAGAGTTCTCGATTCACGCACTGTGTCGGCGTCATGCATGTGACATCGAAAGCCATCGATCTGCTTTCTGAGAAATGCCCCGCGGCCGCCGAGCGCCGTCAGCTGATCATGGCGACCGCACTTTTGCACGACCTGGGACATGGACCGTACAGCCACGTCACCGAAAAAATTCTCCACTACGATCACGAAGAGTGGTCCTGCAAAATCATCACCGGCAACACACAGGTAAACCAGGTTCTGCGTTCCTACGACGAAGCGTTGCCCGAGCAGATTACCTCTATCCTCAAACATACATATAGACCGAAATTCGTCGCGGACCTCGTATCCAGCCAGCTCGACTGCGACCGCTTCGATTACCTGCTGCGCGACAGCTATATGACCGGCACCGCTTATGGACTCTTCGCGCTGCAGCGCATACTCGCTTCTCTGGAGGTCGATGAAGAGGAAGACCGCATTGTCGTCTCCGGCGAGAAAGGTCAGATGGCGGTCGAAGACTATCTCTTCGCTCGTTACTCCATGTATTCGCAAGTCTATTACCATCGCAAGAATCTGGCTGCCCGCGCGCTCCTCGGCAAGGTAATCAAACGCGCCGGTATGCTCGGCGACGAGATCTCTTTCATGGATCCGCAGACTAAGAAATGGTTGGGCGGAGAAGACCTGACAGTTCAGGACTATCTGGAGCTCGATGATGTGCAAATGACTTATCACATCAAACAGTGGGCGAAGGACAAAGATTCTATATTGAGCGATCTCTCGTCGCGGTTTCTCAATCGCCGTCTCTTCGGGGCATTGCGGCTGCCCGCCCATAACCCGAAGCAAGTGGAAGAAATCGAAAAGCGTGCGCGCGATCTCGTTGCACAAACGGGACTCGATCCCGATTACTATGTCTCTGTCGAGAAACAGGGCATTCGTCCTTACGATTACTACCGTCCGGACAGCACTCACCCGCAAACCAATATTATGGTGCGCACCGAAGAGGGCGATATCAAAGAGCTTTCCACGCTCTCTCAAACCGTGGAAGCGCTTGTGCGGGGCAGTTTCGATCGCTGGTGGTTGATTTATCCCAACGAAGCCAAAGACAACCTGGCAAAAATCCTCGCCCCTTAGGCATCTCATTTCAGTTCATTAAGTGGTCTGGCAAACGCCGGATCCTCAGCTGGTGATGTAGGCTGAGAAGTATGGGGAGGAAACCGAGATGTTGGTTGGGCGCCTGTCGCGGACATTGAAAGCGGTACTGGCGATCATGACGCCGGCGCTGATGCTTTATGTTTGCGCCTCACCGCTGGTGCTGGAACCGCTCTGGAATGGCGCCTTGTTCAAACCAAGCTCTCTCAACGAACCGGCGCCGCTTCTAGTTACTGTCGATGATCTCCCGCACACGGAACTGAATATACCGACCACGAACCATGCAATGCTGAATGCCTGGCTGTTTCCATCGGCGAACGCGAAGGACCAGGGGGTTCCGCCGCACAGAGCGAGCACGAAACTGGCGATCATCAGTCACGGCAACGCCGGCTCTATCGTCCGCCTCAACGACATGATCGCTTCTTTCAGAAATGCAGGCGTTGCGGTACTGGCCTACGACTATCAGGGATATGGGAAAAGCACAGGCCGGCCTTCGATTGAAAACATTTGCACCGACGGACTCTCCGTCTATGACTATGCTGCGCAAAAGCTCGGCTTCAGTAATCGCGACATCATTCTGGTCGGCGAGTCTCTTGGCTGCGGCGTCACAACCGAGGTGGCTATGCGACGTCCTTGCGCCGGACTGATACTGCAGGCGGGTTTCGCATCGCTGCCCAAAATCGCTGAAGAAACTTTGCCTATCCTGCAGATCTATCCCGACTGCATGTTCAGTGAACGCTTCAACAATGCCTCCAATCTGACTCGTATCGATGCGCCCGTGCTGATAGTGCATGGCACCGCCGACGAGATCATTCCGTTCAGCCATGCGCTGATCAACTACGCGGCTGCCGGCAACGCCAAACAGTTGTTCCGGGTCGAGGGCGCTGCTCATCGCAGTTTCGTCGCAGTCGGCGGCTGCCGCTACAACGCCGCTCTTCAAGAATTCGTAGCCAGTTTGCCTTCGGCAGACACTTCATTAACTGTCCACACCCAACCAGCCCGCTAAACTCGCACAAGTAAAATTGCCGGGCGCCGTCTCCCCACCGCCAAATCAACCATGGACGAACAAACGATGCAGTTGCTGAAAATCGCAGTGCCGCTACTGGCAATTCTCTATGTTGTGATATCGCCAGCGGTGGCAACACCCCTCTGGAACAAACTCATGTTTTTCCCCACTCGGGGCGACCACGAGTATTACCATATCGAGTCGGTGAACGGCTTTCCGCGCCAGGATATCGCCATCGAAAGCAGTCACAAATCAAAGCTGCACGGCTGGTTTTTCCGCCGTCCCGATTCGAATAAAATCGCCATCATCAATCATGGCAACGGAGGCAGCATTATCCACCGCTTTCACATGATCGACGCTCTGCTCAAGTCGGGTGTCTCGGTGCTCGCCTACGACTACCAGGGATACGGCAAGAGCACCGGCTCCCCGTCAGTTCCCAACATCTGCGACGACGGCGAGGCGGCGTACAACTTTGCCATCAATCGGCTCGGCTACACGGACACCAACATCATACTGGTCGGCGAGTCGCTTGGGTGCGCTGTTTCTACCCGCATCGCGCGCAATCATCAGTGCGCAGGCGTCATACTGCAGTCCGGTTTTTCTTCCCTGCCGGAAATTGCCAGAGAGCATTTTGGCGTTTTGAAGATCTACCCCAACATCCTTTTTCCGCATCCGATGCTGGACAACGCCGCCAACCTCAAAGAGATTCACGTGCCGATTCTGGTTATTCACGGCAGCGAAGATCCGGTAATACCGCGCTGGCACGGCGAGAAAAACTTCGCTGCGGCGAACGAGCCTAAAACTCTCTGCATGCTAAAAGGCGCACACCATAACGATTGCAGCGAAGTGGGAGGACCGGAGTTTCAAAAAGCGTTTGCTGACTTTATAGCCTCGCTGCCAGACAACTCTGTGCGATCGGCGCAAGCAGACAATGCCAAGCAAACCAGCGAGGTCTGCGCTCCTGGTGAGGCTATCCCCAACTAGACAAATTTGAAAGCGCACAAAAACAAATAGCCCGCACGACGAATCATGCGGGCTCAACACTCATGGCTCGAACCGGAGCGAAACCTAATATTTCTCCGGTCTCCAATTATTTGGCAGTTTCTCTTTATTGCGATAGCCGCTGTCGGCTTGGGCCCATGCGGTCAGCTCTTCGGTGCTCAGATAACCGTTCTGGTCTTTGTCGAATTTAGCCATGCCGCCCAGAGCATCCAGGCGCTTGACCATGGCTTCCGCCAGAGCTCTGCGGAACGGATCGGTGTCGGCAGTAGCTGCATTGCGCAGCTTCTCTATGGATAGATCGCCGTTTTCACCCTTGAACGCGTCAGTTCCCTGGAGGGTAGAGATCGCGACTTCGGGCAAAGCGCCGTTGTCCTGCAGGAAGTTCATGAACTTGGCAGCTTCTTCGGGATTTCGCATCGCCGAGTCCATGCGATCTTGCATAGTCACGAGCGGTTCGTTTCCGCCAGACCCAGTACCTGCCGCAGCGCTGAAGTTTTCGGCGCCACCTTCGTGATGGTTGCCACCTTGTCCGGCCATGATGCATTCTCTCTTGAGCGGGGAGTATCTACCTATATGTTCTACCCGAATAGCGTCTTTTTTGGACACAATTGGCTGTAAAGTCTCAAAATCATGCGCTGGCGCCAATCTTGGTCCCGGGAGGACGGTGTGGCATATACTAGGGCGAAACTTGTTGCAGAGACGTTAATGGCGCCTTCGGAACCAATTTCCATCCCGGATGAGGTAAAACCAGCCTCCAAGGAAGAAGAAGCAAAACGAGCATTCTTCTTTACTCGCGAGCTGGAATCACGCTCTTGGGAGGCGGTGATTCAAAACATGGGATTCTTCGTCCCGGCACGCGATCCCAATGAGCTGATCCTCGAAGAACCCTTTGACCAGAAGAAAGCCTTGAAGATCATGACTTGGGCTTGTATCTGGTGCACTGCCATCGAATGTGGTGGCGTCGACATGCCACCGTGGCTGCTCGATTTCTTCACGACAGCGATGCGCATCGCCGACGATCGCCAGACCGAGGAGCGATCGCGCGCCCTGTTGATCGAAATGGGCGGACTTAAAGATGAGCCTCTGCGCAGGCGAGTCGCGGAGAGCGTGGCAGCTTGCGGCAAAAACATCAGCGTCGACGATTTAAGCGCTCTGATCAGCGAGTTTCTTGAAGAATCGCACACTGCGCGTCAGGACCTGTTGCAGGCAGCTCTGGTTCTGCCACTCGACAGCGTCCGCGACATGATTCAGCTGATCGAGCATATTCCTGCTAAGTGATAAACAAGCAACCAAGACCTTAAAGATCTTGCTTGAATAGGCACTGGATAGCTGGGTTTTTGCTACGGTTAAGAGACACCCGGTCTCAGTTTTCATACGCAGGGATACCGCATGTTTGACGCACTAACGGACAAGCTCAAGGGCGCGCTCAAAAACATCAGAGGCGAAGCCCGATTAACTCCTGAGAACATCGACGAAGCGATCAGAGAAGTGCGCAAAGCCTTGCTGGAAGCCGACGTCAGCTTAAAGGTGGTAAAGCTTTTCATCAGCCGCGTGCGTCAGAAAGCGCTCGGCGCTGAGGTCCTGGAGTCGGTTTCGCCCGACCAGCAATTCATCAAAATCGTTTATGACGAGCTGGTAGACCTGCTTGGCGGAGAGAACACCCCGCTCAACTTGAAGGGATCTCCGGGAATCATTATGTTGCTTGGCTTGCAGGGCTCGGGCAAAACGACAGCCTGCGGCAAACTGGCGCTCAAGCTGCGCAAAGAGGGCTTCAAACCATTGATGGTCGCCTGCGACGTCCAGCGACCAGCTGCGATTAAACAACTGGAGACGCTCGGTAAACAAATCCAGGTGCAGGTTTTCGCCGATCACGATTCGAAGGATGTGCTCGATATCGCCCATCGCGGCATTGAAGAAGCTAAGAAGACCGGACTCAATCCGGTGATTCTGGACACAGCCGGACGTCTGCAGATAGACACAGAATTGATGGCGGAGCTCTTGCTGCTCGATCGCGCGCTCGAACCGTCCGAAAAGCTTTTAGTAGTAGACGCCATGACCGGTCAGCTGGCCGTGGACGTCGCCGAGACATTCAACACACAGTTGGAAGTCACCGGAGTTTTGCTGTCAAAGACCGACGGCGACGCCCGCGGCGGTGCTGCACTCTCCGTCCGGGAAGCAACCGGACGACCGATCAAATACATGAGCACCGGCGAAAAGATGGACGCGCTGGAAGCGTTTCATCCAGACCGCATGGCATCGCGACTGCTCGACATGGGCGATGTGATCTCGCTGGTCGAAAAGGCGCAAGAGCACATCGATGAAAAGGAAGCTGAAAAGGTCGCCAAACAAATGATGGCTGGCGAATTCACGCTTGAGATGTTCATCAGCTCACAGCGCATGATGAAAAAGATGGGTTCTTTCGGGGATCTGATGAAGATGATGGGTATCGGCGGCATGTTCGGATTGAGCTCCGATCAGCAGGCTGAGATATCCGAGCACGGCGAAAAGATGATGAATCTCTACGAGACCGCCATCAACTCTATGACTCCGGACGAACGCAATCGTCCGCAGATTATCGACATGAGCCGCCGGCGCCGCATTGCTAAGGGAGCCGGATTAAAAGAGAACGAGATCGGGCGAATGTTGAACGAATTTGAACAGATGCGCCAGATGTGGGGCATGATGCGCGGGATGATGGGCGGCGGCGGCTTTCCCGGTATGCCGGGCATGGGCGGCGGCGGCTTCCCCGGCATGCCCGGCGGGGGTAAAAACAACACCCCTGGCGCGTTCCCAGACCTTTCCGAACTGCAAAAAGGGGGAGGCATGATGCCTCCCAACTTCCCGACCGGCATGCCGCCAAATTTCCCTACCGGCGGCTTTCCCAAGGGCGGCGGACCTAATTTCCCTCTAAACCGCGGGGGGAAAGGCAGTTTCAAGAAGAAGGGCAAACGATATTAAGTCTAGACCGGCGTTTGGTAGAATATCCAGACGCACCGCCCCAATATATAAAATGGAGCGCGGAATAGAGCGTCATTTCTGGGTTCAAACTCATACCCAGCAGCCCTTCCGGGCACAAGTTATTAGGGACGTGAAATTCGTCCACAAGACAGAAGGAACTAGAACAAAGTGGTAAAGATCAGGCTTAAGCGAGTGGGAGCGAAGAAAGCGCCACACTACCGTGTTGTGGTTACTGACAGCCGCGCCCGCCGGGATGGGTCACCAATTGAAGAATTGGGCTACTACAACCCCCGGTCGAAAGAACTCAAACTCGATAAAGAAGCTGTTACAAAATGGATCAACAACGGGGCCCAGCCAAGCGAGACGGTGGCAAGCCTTATAAGAAAGGCCGCGGCCGCTTCGTAGGAGGCGGTGGCAATCGCGGCGGAAGTCGCGGTCCACGTCCGTTTTTCAAAGACTCGACGGCAGCAGAAGACCTCGCCGAGTACGTCATTAACGTGCTCGCGCGCGATCCCAACTCCGTGCAAATCACGCGCAACTCTCCTCACCACGAGCCGGGCGCGCCTCTCGGTCAATTGCGACCCTTCGTCACCGGACGCCTGATCGGCAAAGAAGGACGCACCATCACCGCGTTGCGCCAGCTCGTTCGCGCCGTCGCCGGTCGTTACGGCAAGCGCGTTGATATCGAAGTAGCGCTGCACAACGACTGAGAAAACTGCTCGCCGCAAAGCAGGAGGGCGAGGTTTTGACGCCTCGCCCACTCACCCGTAGTTAACTTTTTGACTGCGCGACTCAGCAGCAGCTCATGACTCCAATGTATGAGCCGGTTGTGAACCAGATGTGGTGAAAGTGTGGAATAAGTGTGGAGCCTTTGTAAGAAGACGCTCTCAGGCGGGTTTCACGTATGCGTCGAGTGACGTCATGCAGGCGCGCAGTGACAACGCCGCCTAGGAAGCGGCTTGCGCTTGCTGCTCTTTGTTGTACGCTTCCCGCAAATAAACAATTTTGCGCCGCACGTAATCGGAATACAAAAGCGCCAGTTCTAGCCCCAGCGGGCCATCGAGGAAACCGCCACGCAGCACGTAGCGATAGAAAAATGTCCAGGCGGGATGCAGCAATTCGTTGGCGCGAGACAAGCGAGACTTTTTGAAACCCGAGCGCATTGCTTCTTGCACCGACAGACGCGCATATTTCTCCAGCGCCGACTCGAACTGCGGAACGTCTTTGTAGGCGCGGTGTAACATGCAGTTTCTCAAAGTCCGCTCCGGTCCGTTCACGAAAACCCGCTCATGGACAAGGCGATCGTTGAACTGGCCGCTGCCTTTACGAAACAGCCGCAGCTGCGCATCCGGATAGAAAGCACCATATCTGATGGCGCGGTCGCCTATAAAAAGGACGCGTGGAATTTTGAAACCGACATATGTTCCTGTCTGGGTCTCGTCGCCCAGAGTTCGCTCGATTTCGCGCACCAATTCCGGTGTCAAAACCTCATCGGCATCAAGGCTGAGTATCCACTCCTTAGATGCCAGCGAGATGGCCAGATTTTTCTGCGCCGCGTAGCCCAGCCAGTCTTGATGGCGCACAGTAGCGCCGGACTGGCGGGCGATCTCGATAGTGCGATCGGTAGAGCCGGAGTCCACCAGAATCATTTCAGATGCAATCGGTTTGACAGCTGCGAAGACCTCACCGATGGTGCGCTCTTCATCCTGGGCAACGATTACGACCGAGAGATTCACCGGCCGCTCTTTTTGCCCCCGGTAGCCTTACCTTGCTGTCCGGACGCCTTAGCGTAGTTCGTGACTATATTGACGACGCCGGTGGTGCGGGTGGCACCGGCAGAAGGGGCAGAGACGCCCGCGGCAGCAGTTGGCCGGTTGGCTGTGCGCGCCGCCGTGTCAGCTTCTTTTTTCAACTCAGCATTCAATGCTTTCAGCGCTATGTTGGCATTCTGAAAAACCGCCGAGCCGGGATATTTGTCCACAATCTGCTGGTACATGGCTTTCGCCTTCGACTTGTAGCCTGCACTGTGGTAGGACAGAGCCAGGTAATACATCGCCTTGCTGTCCCATGGTGCCTTCTTCACCTGTTGCTCCAGATAATAGATGGCGCTGCGCCAATCGCGTTTTTGATAATAGCGAATGCCGGCATCGAGAAACGGATCGTCAACCGCACCGGCTGCCTGAAACGCACAGCACGAAAGGGCCACGGTGCTAGCTCCAACGAAACATATCAGTCTCACGATAATTCGAATTCTCATAGTTCCAATCGTATCTCTCTGCGGGAGATAGAGCAACCGGGAGATCAAATTTCCAGTGCATCAACCAGCAGCATTTTTTGAAACTCGGACGTGCCCATCGCGACTTCCATAGTTTTGGCGTCTCTGTAAAAGCGCTCCAGAGGCGAATCGGCGTCGATTCCGGCGGCTCCCATCACCTGTACGGCCTCGCCGGTGTGCAAGCGGGCGGCACGCGAGGCAAACAGTTTGCTCATGGCGGCGAACTTAGAAAAATTGGACTCGTCTTCGCTCTGGGCCCAGGCCGCCCTGTACGTCTGCAAACGGGCACCACTGGCTTCTGTAGCCATGTCTGCCAGTTTCCATTGCACGCCCTGAAACTGTCCGATGTTGACACCAAATTGCTGGCGCGAGCGCGCATGCTCGACAGCTAAAGTGGTGGCGCCCTCGGTGACTCCCACAGCCGCCGCCGCCAATACTACTTTAGCGACGTCCATGGCATAGAGCGCTTGTTCCCGAGCAGCTGCGCCCTTTCCAAGGCGATTCTCGGCCGGCACTTTCAAATCTTGGAACGTGATGTCATTGCAATAGCTCGAGCGCAGCCCGAGCAGATGCCGCTCCTGCTCGACTTTGAATGCGTTGTTGCGCTCACCGTCGGCCAACAGAAGCGTCAGCTCTCCGCCTTCCGCCTGCGTTCTGGCCAGAACTAAGAGGACACTGGCAAAATCGCCGGAAACAACCCAGGTCTTCTTGCCGGTCAGAACCGGCTGACCGCCTGCATCCAGCGCAACGGCCTTGACGTTTTCAAAATCGGTGCCGGCGGTTTCTTCCGCAAAAGCCAGCGAGCCGAATGCCTCGCCCCGCGCCAGAAGCGGCAAATAACGCGACTTGTGCGTGTCGTTGCCGAATTTCTTGATCACTTCCATGACAGCTACATGATTGGCAAGTGTCAGCCCGAGTCCCGGTTCAAACTGGGAGATGGCTTCGACGAACAATGCCACATCAAGCAACGAGCCGCCGTGCCCGCCGTACTCCTTGGGAACCGACAATCCCAGAAATCCTTCATGCCCCATGGCTTGCAAGAACTCCTTCAGGCACGTGGAGTGGCTCTCCAGAGCCTGGGCTTGCGGCGCGACGTGGTTGCGAGCATATTCCAGAAAACGGGTGCGTTGGGCTTCCTGGGCGGCGTTCAAAAATGTGTTCACTTGAAAATCCCTGTCGAAGACCTGCCGATCTTACCGCGTTCGCAGTCCCCGTGCGGCGTCGGCTGTTTAATGGGGCAGCGCGTTCAGTCCCGTAAGCCTATCTACTGCGTTCTCAATAATTTCGCCAGACACACGCTCAACATGTTCGTAAGAGCTGAACCAGAAGCGTAGCTGATACACGACTTTGTCGGCTTGCACTTCAGCCGGCAGCGCCCGGGGAGGCGGTTCTTTCAAAACATCACTGCTAGACAGCGCAGCCGCTTGCAATGCCTCGCGCACTTTCTTCTGGTCGGCACCGAGCGATACAGGAAACAGCAGCACTTTCGCTTGCTCGTTGTTGGGTGGAGTCAATTTGAGGAGAAAGTTGGATGTGAAATTGAAGTTTGGTATCACCGCATAAGTGTTGTCCATGGTGCGCAGCTTCGTAGACCGCCAGCCAATTTCAACGATCTGCCCGATCCAACTCGTGTTGGCGTCCACTCGAAAGTTTACCCAGTCACCTTCGCGAAACGTTTTCTCGAGCGACAGCGTCAAACCGGCGAAGAGATTCTTCAAAGTGTCTTGCAAAGCCAATCCGAGGACTGCACCTAAGACTGTGGACGTAGCCAGCAACGGCAGCACGCTGACTCCAAATCCCCAGTCGAGCAGCAGCAGAAATGCCAGAACATAAAGCACCGTGAGCACGAAGAAACGCATGACGTTCGGAACCGCCATGGCACGCCGTTGCGTGAAGTACCAGCGAAACACGATCAAATCCAGTGAATGGATGAACATGTAGAGAATCAGCACGACGGCGAGGATGCGACCGCCCGCGACCACCATAGCCAGACCGGCGGCATCTTCGAAAGCAGCAGCGAAAGGCACCAGGACAAAATCAAGAACCATGAGCACGAAAGCTAAATCTGTCTCTTTCGAAATCGCCTGCCCGAGGGCTTTATCGGTGACGCCAACCAGGCGCGCGCAGCCCTGAGTGACAGGCCGCCTTATCAAGAGCACAACCAGCCAGAAAATCGCGTTCCAGATTGGGAAAGCCAGCTTGCCGCCGCTGGCTAGATTCCAGAAATTCAGAAAAATGTGACTGATGTCCACAGTTACAAGATACTACCGGGACAGCCGGCGCGCGCCCTAGAAATGGTTCATCTCTGTTAAGCTTGCCGCATGAGTTTTATCGCCGGCCTTGTAAAACGTTTTCGCCGATTGGCTTCGGGACTGAAAGAGAAGCCCACCGCGCAATTGGAAGAATTCGAGTTTGAGCATTTCTTGCTCTACCATGGGCTGGTTGGTTCCTCTCCGGAAAACGAAAAGTCCTTCCGCGAAGTACGAGCAGACATCAACGAAGCCGTGCGCAATAACAGCCCCGTGCAGCTGTCCATCGCGCTTAAACTGCCGCCGCTCTGGTGGGACGACAAACTGGAAACAATTTTCCTGGAAATGGCTGCCACTACAGGCAATACCGGCATCGAATGCTTGCTGCCGTCCACAACCGAGCAGATGGAAGTCGACGACGCACGCCCGCTGCGCCACAGCGACTGGCGTGTTCGCAGCAACGCGGCGCGAGTTTGCGCCGCCATCAATGCCACCGCCGCGTTGCCGGAGATGGTACTGGGATTGCGCGATCAGTCCCCGGAGCGGCGCGCTGCCTTTTGTCACCTTGCCTACTCACTCGGTAGGCTGGGTGGAGAAGAAGCTCGTCTGGCGATCAAAGATTTTCTGTTTCATGAGCAAGAGTGGTTTCGTGTCGACGCCGCCGGCGCTCTGGCAAACTGGCCTGCCGCTATTGTCGCGCACGACCTGATGACCGCCATGCTGGAAACACACCGACTGAGCGACTATGCCGCCGTCGCTGTGTCCCGCAAACACAAACCGCGTACTTTCATGGAGCACTCCGACCAGACTGTACAGGACGGTGGAGTGGAGATGGTGATCAATTTGCTGGAGGCGGTGCGCAATACGTTTCCGCCGGAAACGGCTTACGAGTTGGGCGTCGCGCATTCGCTGCCGACTGTCTGCGAACTGGCGAGAAAGCACCCCACACCGCGTCGCCTGCGAGCCGCTATGCAACTTTCGACATTCCTTGCCGACAACGATCAGATCTCGATGACCGAACGCGACGAGACGATTGCGCTGCTGGAAAACTCAGTCCAGAAAACCGTCAGCGAATGGCTGTCCCAGGCCAATCCCAATAAGGTGACCACGCCCGGCTACGCGGGCGAGATACTGCATGCGCTCTGGTTGTCCGGCGAAGGCAATCAAACAGATGTGCTACCGTATGTGGTGCCAATGCTAAAATCGGGCAATCCCTGGCTCCGACCAGCCATCGAAACCGCCGGCAAACTCGGCAACGCTCAGGTGGCGGCAGATCTGGTCGCGCTTGCCAGGCAGACTGTGCAGCCCGACGACAGGTCGAAACGCGAAGCCAGCAAACAGCCGGTTTTCGAAGACGATGAAGAAGGGGCGAAAACCTACTGGCAGATTCTCAAAGCACTGGGCATGCTGCCCAGCCCGGAGAGCTATGCGCTGCTTGTCACTGCGACCAGCGACTTCACACCGGACAAACGTTCTCAGGCTCTGCAGTCACTGAATCGGGTCATGCTGGATCCGCAATTCACCGAGCGCCGCACCGAGTTTCAAAATATTGTTTCCGAACGACTGTCCGACCCGGCGGTCGCCGTGCGCATCGCCGCCCTGGACGCGGCCGGTGTGCATAACCTGGTGGACCTGCTGCCGCAAACAATCAAGTTGGTTGAGTCTAAAGAGGTGTCGGTCTACAAGCAAGCCATGAACACGCTCTTGCAGTACGGCAACTTCAACGCGCAGCGGGTTAAAGATGCCGTGACGGCGCGGGCATCACAGGTCGATCGCTTCAAGCGCGAACGTTTTGATGCAGTCTTAAACAACCTGCCGCCAGGCTAACGGACTGCCACCACAGACAGTACTAATCGACGACGAACTCTTTGTATTCGTCGGCCGACATGCTGTCATCGAGATCCGCGGCGCTGTCCATCTTTACTTTCATCATCCAACCTTCGCCATAGCAGTCAAGGTTGACGAGTTCGGGCTCCGATGTAAGCCGATCGTTGACTTCGGTGACTTCGCCGGACAGAGGCATGAACAGGTCTGAAACTGACTTCACCGATTCGATAACGCCGAACTTGCCTTCTTTCGCGAATTTGGCGCCTGTCTTGGGCAATTCGACATAAGTCACGTCACCAAGCTGGTCAGCAGCAAATGCCGTGATGCCAATAGTGGCCGTGCCGCCATCGACGCGCACCCACTCGTGAGTTTTCACGTATCGCAATTCTTTCGGATAACTGAGCGTCTTGCTCCCCGTGTCTCCCATTGACGAAACCTCACTTTGCAATCTTATGGATGGATGAATTTGGGACTTCAGTGAATTGTGTATGTTACAGCAACGCGCTTACTTGCGCTTGTAGAAAGGACGCGTGACAACCTGCGCGGGCACCTTGGTATCGCGAATTCCAATCGAAACCTGCTTGCCGACTTTAGCGTATGTCGGCGGAACGAAAGCACATGCTATAGGATAGCCGACAAAGATACCTTGAGAGCCGCTGGTCACGGTACCAAGTGTGGTATCACCGTCGTAAACCGTGTAGCCGGCGCGCGGCAGAGCTTTTCCTTCTGCCTTCAGACAGACCAGCTGTTTCGGCAGGTCGCCGCCTTTCTGTTTTCGCAAGGCATCGGCGCCGACAAAGTCCCTTTTCTCCAGCTTGACGCTCCAGCCGAGACCGGCTTCCAGAGGGCTGGTTTCTTCATCGAGTTCGTGTCCATAAAGCGGCAAACCCGCCTCCAGACGCAAGGTGTCGCGGGCACCGAGCCCGACCGGTTCGATGCCGTAAGCGGCGCCGATTTCCAGGAGCCGATTCCAGAGCTTCTCCAGATCGGAGTTCCAAGCAAAAATCTCATAACCGTCTTCGCCGGTGTAGCCGGTCCGCCCGAAGGAGATTTGCATGCCATCTACTTTTGCTTCGCCGTACGTGAAGGATGGCATGTCTTTGACCCAGTCGCCTGCGAGTTCCGCGAGCACACTCTTGGCCGACGGTCCTTGCAAAGCCAACAAACCCGTGTCGTCCGACTTGTCGCTCATCTGAACATCGAAGTTCCCAGCGTAGTCTTTAAGCCACCGCCAGTCTTTCTCGATGTTCGAGGCATTGACGACAAGCAAGAAGTCCTGCTCGCGTCGATAAACAATCAGGTCGTCCACGGTGCCGCCGCCCGGCATGACAAACTGCGTGTAGAGCGCCATGTTCGGCTTGTGCAAACGGTTGATGTCGTTTGCCACCATGTGTTGCACAAAATCGTGTGCACCAGCCCCGGTCACGTAGAACTCGCCCATGTGCGACACGTCGAACAATCCAACTTTGGTGCGCACGGCCATGTGTTCCGTGACGATCGATTTGTATTGCACCGGCATGTTCCAGCCGGCGAAGTCGACCATGCGCGCGCCCAGTTTACGGTGCGCGTTAGCCAGAGGTGTTTCTTTCAGTTGAGCCGTTGTCATGTCATGTCCTCGCCTGCAGGCGCAAAATGCGAAGCCAGATCCTAACACGGCGACCGGACGCCACCCAGCTAAAAGCTGGACATTTCAGCCCTGAACGCCCGCTCTTGAAAGGCAAAATCTTGAAAGGCAAAAAGCGGACAGCGCCCGGTGTCGAAGGAGGATACGGCACACGGACGCTGTCCGATTGGAGCTAGTAAGAACGTGATGGCTCACGTCCAAACCTGCAATGTTCTTACGTTGACTATGCTGCTTCGATGTCCCCGTCTTTCTTTTCTTCTCCTCCTTCACCGCCTTCTCCACCTTCGGCAGCTGGTTGATCAGCTTCGGCGGCCGGCTCTTCTTCTGCAACAACTTCTTCTTCGGACTCGGCAGCTGGTTCTTCTTCGGACTCGGCAACGGCCAGTTCTTCTTCGGACTCGGCAGCGGTTCTTCTTCGAGGCTCGGCAGCCGGTTCTTCTTCGGACTCGGCAGCCGGTTCTTCTTCGGACTCGGCAGCCGGTTCTTCTTCGGACTCGGCGGCCGGTTCTTCTTCGGACTCGGCGGCCGGTTCTTCTTCGGACTCGGCAGCCGGTTCTTCTTCGGACTCGGCAGCCGGTTCTTCTTCGGACTCGGCAGCTGGTTCTTCCTTTTCTTCCTCTGCTTCAGCGTCGGATTCTGTTTCAGCTTCGCCTTCGCCTTCTGCTTCCTCAGCGGCTGCTTCGGGCTCGCCTTCTTCAGCGTCTGCTTCGTCGGCAGCGGCTTCCTCTTCATCATGCGAACATTCCGCTTCCGCGTGCTCGCACTCTTCTTTGGCTTCTTCCGCGCAGGCTTCGCCTGATTCTTCAGACGCTTCCGCTTCTACCGATTCACCCTCACCCGCCGGCTCTGCTGTCGCTTCGTCTTCCGAATCTCCGGAAGCCGCTTCACCATCTCCTTCTGCTTGATCAGATGCTGTTTCAGCGCCGTCGTCTGCTGTTGACTCGCTTGCCGCTTCTTCCGACTCTGCGGCGGTTTCCTCTTGTTTGGTTTCCTCCTGTGGTACTGCGCGTGGTGCCTTATTCTTCTTCTTGGACATGATCATTCCTCCTCGCATGCAAAAACGGACGTCTCCCAGGGTGAAACAGGAAGACGCGCAACAGCCAGCCTTGGGGTTTTTCGAACGGATTGAGCCGTTCATGCCACGACGTGGTTTGCGCCTGGTTTCTTCAGGCGTTCAGTTGTAGAGACCTTCTTATAATCAGTATAAGCCTAAACTTGGCCACTGTGTGTATGGAAAACAAGAGATTCTTGGTTAAAATTTGGCGGTCGCGAAGGGCACCACATTAAGTGGCGTCGCCGTGCCCTTGCTCGGATCGTCCATGCTCGGAATCCTGCACTATATGCTTGATTGCACGAAGCTTACGCGCATCGTGCGCAGCCATTTCGCATGCGTGTAGTAGAGCCCGCCGCGACGCGCTCAGTTGTTTCGTCCTCAGCATCTCTTCAATGCCTTTTGTCACGTCACCGAGCAAGACCAGATCGCGGCAAGTCTCTGCCAGACGTTGCTGTGTCTCGTGATTCAGCTGGTCTTGCAGATACTTACTGGAGCTGTCGACCTCATCCGCCTTAGCCAGCAGATCGCTGACTATCAATTTCAGCCGGCTGTGGTGCTTTTCCAAAACCCGCAGCTGATCCTCGCGGCGTTCTTCGAGAATCCGCTTCAGATGCACGCCGAAGAAGGCTGCCACCAGAAGTGCGCACAGACCGAAGCCGATGATGATACCGAGTAGTAGAGGTGCCATTTGTTTTTCGAAAACGCCTCAGGACGATTTTAGCGATAGATGGACGATCGCGCGATGGAAATGTGGTGGCAGAAACTGTCAGTCATCTACTAACAGCGTACGTTGAAGTTTTAGCCGGCTGAAAGCTCAAAACTTCAACCGATATCGGTAGGAATTTGTTGACGAACCATGAAGTCAAAATCACTCTTGAGTTCACGAAAGCAGTGACGCTTTACAACCCGAGACTTTTGGCTGCG
The DNA here is from genome assembly GCA_046328035.1 of Candidatus Obscuribacterales bacterium. Lineage (GTDB taxonomy): Bacteria > Cyanobacteriota > Vampirovibrionia > Obscuribacterales > Obscuribacteraceae > JBGASG01. The sequence goes on from JAXLXI010000002.1 coordinate 211,022, forward strand.
CGGCTGATAACCACTGAGTCGCAGGATGCTTTGCAAGCCCGAAATGCAACGACAATCCGTAGGTTTACAATATGAAGAGGACTAAACGCAACTAACCTGTGTTACTATCATCCCGGATTTGAAATGGCGCTCTTCCCATTGGGCAATGCGGAATGAGGCATTGATCAAAAGAACACTTACCGGTCGAGGAAGCTCTCATGGCTTTTTCCAATTCCAACTTGAACTCGCTGCAGACAACGCTGCAAACATTGAAAGAGATTGTCGAAAAGAATCAAGGCGAGCAACACGAAACTGCTCAGCTGGTAAGACGAATGGAGCTGCTCGTAGCAACAATGGAGCAGAGAGCCGTTCCCGGAACCAAACGCCAGGAAGCGCTTGTTCTACCGCCGACAGTAGCTACGGCTCCTGCGATCAGCTAAAGTCTCAGCGCTATATAAGTACCTATATATAGGTTCGTTCCGCTTCTTTGCTGCGGCGAATTTGATGCCGTGTGCTTACTTCTTTCAACTGCGTTGCCAGATCAAGTGCAGCTTGCGGACGAGCGCATCCCTTCATGGCTTTGCTCATATTGCGCAGTCGATCATCCTCAGTCAAAAGCCCCATCATCTGGTCAGCGAGCAGCTTTCCGTTTAGCTTGTCTTGGGGTATCACCAGAGCGGCGCCTTTAGACGCCATAAACTGGGCATTATGCGTCTGGTGATCAGCGGCAGCGAACGGATAAGGCACGAAGATCGCCGGACAACCAGTGACCGCTAACTCAGCAATGGTCATAGCTCCAGCGCGGCAGACGGCCAGATCTGCCACCGCATACGGTAGCGAAAGATCGTCGAAATAATCGCGAATCACGTATCTGGTGCTGCTCTGATGTGCAGGCTCCAGTGTTTCTCTGTACTCATTGAGATTCTTGCCGCCCACCTGGTGAATGATTTGCACAGGTGTTTCGGCATTCAAGACTTGCTTCAATCCGTCGCGAACCGCATCATTGATGCCACGCGCCCCCTGCGACCCGCCTGTAATCAAGACGGTTTTCAGATGCGGATCGATGCCGAGAACGGCAGCGGCGGCATCACGCTTCATCGGATTCAAGAAATTGCTGCTCACCGGATTGCCGTTGACGACAACCCGTCCTCGTGCTGTTTTCAGCGTACCGACAGCGCCTTCCATGCCGCAAGAAACCAGACTGGCCCAACGGGCAAACAGCTTATTGACCAACCCGGGGTGAGCATCCGGCTCGTGAATAGCGATCGGAATACCGGACAGGTGTGCTGCCAGCAATGGCGGCGCAGACGCATAGCCGCCCGTTCCCAAAACCACCGTCGGTCGAAAGTGGCGAATACAGCCGCGCGCGTCCAGCACTGCTTTCGATGTTTGAAACGGCCAGGTGACCAGCTGTCCACTGAGCTTGCGAGGCAGTCCGGACACCGACAGCCCGACAAACTCGAGTCCACGTTCGCGGGCCAGACGTTCTTCTATGTGCCCCGCTGCACCGACGTAGATGATTTCTTCTACTTCGGGATCGTTGCGCAACTGTTCAGCAACCGCCAGAGCCGGGTAAACATGACCACCGGTTCCACCGCCGGTCAGCAATACGCGGTGACTAACCATTGGCGGGCGGGCCCTCAAGTGGGGTGGTGATCACTGCTACGGACGATGCGCTGGGAGCGGCTTGGGGATTGGCTCCCGCCTGCGCTTGCGCCGTATCGACGTTGCCTGGCGAGAGAGGCGCCTGCCCACTCTGCGACGCCGGCATCTGCTGCTGTTGAGCAGGTTGTTGCCCGTCGTTTTCTCCGAAGTCTTCGTCGTCGAGAGCTCCGCGATCGCGCGATATCGAAAGCAAGATGCCGACCATCGCCAGGGTGATCACCAGCGAACTGCCGCCGTAGCTGATGAAAGGCAGCGTGATGCCGGTGACCGGCAAGAGACCGGTGGTGACCATAATGTTCGTCACCGCTTGCAGAGAAATCGACGTCGTTATCCCGATGGCGAGAAAGCGACCAAACAAAGTTTTCGATTGCAGCGCTGTTTTGAAACCCAGGTAAGCGAACAGACCGAACATGCTGAGCAGCGAGGCGCAGCCGATCAACCCGAACTCTTCGGCAATCACGGCGAAGATGAAGTCTGCGTGTTGCACGGGAAGGTAATAGAGTTTTTGCAACGAGCGCCCAAATCCGACACCCCACAGTCCGCCGGATCCGATGGCCAGTTGCGCCTGGATGATGTTCCAGCCTTCCTTCTGCGGATTGAGATACGGGTTTAGCCAACTCTGAATGCGGGCCATCTGATATGGCGTGCGTTGAATGTGCTGCCAGACGACACCGGCGCCGGCAATAATCGAACCGACAATCAAGAAGGAGTTGGTACCGCTCACGTACAGCATCGCCATCAGCGTGCCCAGGATCATCAGCGACGTACCCAGGTCAGGCTGTTTGACGACAATCGCCGCCATAATCATGATTACGGCGATGCGCATGAAGATCTGGCGGTGCCACCAGAAATATTTGGAAAGCCCCGAAGCCATGAGAATAATCGCTGCCGCCTTCACCATTTCGGAAGGCTGGAACTGCACGGGACCCAAGTTGATCCAGCGCGCCGAACCCATTGTCGTCACCGAAAGCCCCGGCACCAGAGTGGCTGCCAACAAGATCAATGACACGATTGAGAGCGGCCAAGCCCACTTCCGTAGCTTGCGGTAGTCGTGCTTGCTCAACGAAAACATCAGGAAGATGCCGAGGACGCAGGCAATCGCCTGCTTGCGCAAATAAACCGTTGAGTCCTGGAACGAGTTGAGGGCTTCCGGCGCCGAGGCGCTATAGACAGCCATCAATCCAAAGCCGGCCAGCGCCAGAGTCAGCGTAATCAGGGCACGATTGGGCAGCCCCCGAAAAACGGGGCCGTTTGGTCCGGCGACCTCGCCCTTAGCACCACCGGTGGTACTATCGCGAGGCGGCCACTTCGGCTCGTTGGTGGACAAGTTTCTTGAAGACACGCCCACGTTCCTCGTAGTTCTTGAACATATCAAAGCTGGCACACGCCGGCGAAAGCACGACTGGTCCCCGGGCGAGAGAACTGCCGAGCTCGATGGCTTCTTCAAGCGAATTCACGGTGTGAATATGCTCGTAGCCGAATTCTTTTAAGGCATGCTGGAAGCGATCTTTTGCTTCGCCCAGCAAGATGACATCGGAAGCATAGCGGGCAATTGCCACCATCAAGTCGCCGAGCGGCGTACCCTTGTCTTTGCCGCCGGCGATCAAAACAATTTTGTCACCGCCGGCAAATGCTTCCAGAGCTTTAATTGTCGAGTTGGGATTGGTGGCTTTGGAATCGTTGAAGAAACGCGTGCCGTTGATCTCGGTGACGAACTCCAGGCGATGTTCCAGCGCGGTGAAACTTTGCAGAGCCTCAGCAATCGTCTCTTGCGAAATGCCGAGCAGCGCAGCTACTGATACCGCCGCCAGTGCATTCTCGAGATTGTGTTTGCCGATGATCTTCAACTGCTGGGTCTGGCAGAGCAAACGCGTCTGTCCGTCAATGCGATACCAGAGAAAGCCGTCATTGATAAACGCACCCTGAATGGCGTAGTTCAAATCAGACTTGACGCTGAAAGGGAATATCTCCGGATCGGCGGGCGGGCTGAAGCCCGAAACCATTGCATCGTCTTCGTTCAAAACCGCAAACTGATCGGTGCGCATATTGGCAAAGAGCTTATTCTTTGCTTTCACATACTCCTCCAGCGAACCATGCCAATCGACATGATCAGGAGTGAGGTTCAGCCACACACCGACCTGCGGTGCGAAGAGCCTTGTGTAGTGCAACTGGAAGGAAGAAACTTCAACTACCAGGTAGTCGTGTTTTTTTCCTTCCAGATAGTCGAGAATCGGCACGCCGATGTTGCCGCATGCCGGTGCTGATTTGCCGGCGTGGGTGAGGATGTGACTGATCAAAGCCACCGTCGTCGACTTGCCGTTGGTGCCGGTGACACCGATCATGGGAATTTTGGTTTCGCGATATGCCAGTTCGACATCGCAGATCACTTCTTTCTGCGGCATGCGTGTCTGCGCGCGTTTGATCACTTCGGATGTCGGTGCAATGCCGGGGCTGGTCAGAATAAAGTCGCCGAAGTTGAGCGCTTCTTCGGAGTGCTCACCAATTTCCACTCGCACGCCCAGCTTACGCAGACGCTCAGCTTCCGCCTCTTTCTCGGCATTGGAAGCGCCGCCTTCAGATAGAAAAACCTGCACACCTTTTTTGACAAGATATTCGGCCGCCGATGTTCCGCTTCTGCCGAGTCCCAGAATGGTGACTTTCTTTGATGGCTGTTGCATCAAACCCGAATCCCTTGTCAACCCGCCGGGCAGCTGAAGAGCCGCCCCGCATTTCACATCAATAATAACAGTTGCTTCCTTTATAGGGCGCTCGGGATGCAGCGCCGTTAATTGTGGACGCGAAGCGCAAAAACCAAGGCCAGACCGCTTGGAAACGATCTGGCCCGGCTGTTATGAGACAAGTTTCGCCTTACTTACTTTCCTTTCTTCGCCTTCTCTTCCAGCTTGAAGGCTTTGTTTTCCAGTTGAGTGATGTGCTTGTTGAGCTTCTCCAACTCTTTAGGGGGCAGATTGGGTGACAAAGCGATATACGCCTTGATCTGCACAACCGCTTCCCGCAAGTAGGGCGCTTGCATCGGCTTCAACTGCTCGAGTGCTTTTGAAAGGTTGATGCGCGTATCAGGAACCTTGGGATTGTCGAATACCGACTCGTGATATTTGTCGACGGCACTCTTCGTCTGTTTCTTCTTCGCCAGGTCATCAGCCAGAGTCAGCTCCTGCCGAGCCTCTTCGCGAGCCTTTGTGACCAGGTCCATACCGCGCTTGGCGCGCTCTTCGCCGCCCGGATACGTGCCCGCTTTTTTGTAGGCTTGCTCGGCTGAATCCAGGTCTTTGATCATCAGCGCCAGGTCGGCAACCGAGAAAGTTTGTTTGGCGTCGGTTTGAGCATTGATCACTTCGCTCATGTTCTTGTTGGCTTCGGCAAAATTGTTTTGTGCCAGGCAAGCCTCAGCGTAGGCAACCTTTTCGCCGTTGGTTTTCGGCACGCCGACGGTTTTCAGATCGATGGTTTCGCCGGACAGCGAGCGGATTTTCGCAGCCGCCAGACGCAATTCCATGTCGTCAGGATTGAGCGCAATTGCTTTGTCGATGAAACCTTTGGCTTTCTCGTATTCGTTTGAAAGCATGAAGGCACCAGCGGTGTCCTTCTGAGCCTTCAGGTAATACACGCGAGTGATGCCTTTGGCTGCCGCTGCGTTCTGCGGCGAATCGCGCAAAATGCCTTCGTACTCTTTTTCGGCGTCATCGAGTTTTTCCAGACGCAAACAATCATCACCGACGCGCAGGTGCAGATCGGGGTTGTTCGGCATCAGTTCGAGACCGGCGCGCAGCTCTGAAATCGAAAGTTCGATGTCGCCGCGCCCTTCGCGAATGTCTGCGATGTGCAGGTAGGCATCGGGGTTTTCAGCTTTGATGCCGATCGACTTTTGATATTCCTGGATGGCGGCATTGTTGTTGCCTGTTTGCGCGGCATAGGCTTCGCCCATGGCCAGGTGTGTCGGCCAGCTGTTCGGATACTGGTACAACGAAGTGTTCAATTCTTTGATGGCATCATCGACGCGGCCTTGCTTGAGATAGGTTTTGCCCAAGCCGTAGTGTGCAGTTGAGTTGCCGGGGTTGTACTGAATCGCGCTCTTGAAAGCTGATTCCGCTTCGGCGAGACTGCCTTGATTGAGCTTCACGAGACCCAGTCCCGAATAGGCTTCGGAGAACTTGCCATCGCTCTTGATCGCTTCGTTGTATTCCTTGGAAGCTTCGTCGTAGCGACCTTGCTCGTTGAGTGCACGAGCCAGATAGAAGTGACCTTCGGGAGAATACGGGTCTGTTTGCAATCCGGTGCGAGCTTCGGTCTCGGCCTGTTTGAGCATCGAGTCGCGCTGATCTTTGACGGTCTTCGACGAAGAATTGAGTCTATTCAATAAGACCGATGCTTTACCAACGTGCGCGATGGCGTTCGCCGGATCCAGCTGCAATGCCTTGTCAAACTGCTCTTCGGCAGCATCGAGTTTGAATTGCTTGGAAAGCGACAAACCGTAGCCGACGATGGCGGGGACGTTTTTGTCGTTCCTGGTGATCGCTTCTTTGTAGCGCTCACTTGCTTGCTCAAACTTGCCTTTGCCCATGAGATCATCGGCTTCCATCACATCGCGGGCGATCTGGCCTTTGAGTTTGCCCTTGTTGGACGGTGCGGCATCTGTGGTGTTCGGCACCGCCAGTGAAACCGATGCAGCCAGCACGAGACCGGCGAGGGCTAAATTTGCTGTGCGTTTCATGTTTTTCCTCTGCGGACTAAACCGAATGACATGGCACCCGAGAGCGGGCCAATATATATTGTGCGAAATCAAATGGTATCGCGGACGGCGACTGAGCGGCACTATCCGGCCTAATATCCAGTTAAAACCTGCCTTCTACGGCACTTATAATATTGCATCTTGTTTACACGCGTCTCACACATTCAGAAGTCAGGGAAATAGAGGCATGTCTGGTCACTCGAAGTGGGCAACTATCAAACGCCAAAAGGCAGTCGTCGACGCAAAACGTGGAGTCGTCTACGCGAAGATGGCCCGCGAAATCATCGTTGCGGCCTCGATCGGCGGCGCTGACCCGGCGGGCAACTTCCGCCTGCGCCAGGCGATCGACCGCGCCAAAGCAGAAGGCGTGCCCAACGAAAATATTCAGCGAGCCATCGAAAAAGGCGCCGGCACCGGTGGTTCAGACCGCATGGAAGAACTGACTTACGAAGGATACGGTCCCGGTGGGGTGGCAGTCATGGTGCGCTGCGCCACTGATAATCGCAATCGCACCGCCGGCGACATCCGCAGTTCGTTTTCCAAATACGGTGGCAACCTCGGCGAAACCGGCTGCGTAGGCTGGATGTTTAAAGAGCGCGGCGAGATTGTCATCGAAAAAACTCAGGAATTGAAAGAAGACGATGTCCTGATCGCCGCATTGGATGCTGGTGCCGAAGACCTGGATACCGAAGATGCGGAGTCGGTGATCGTGTACTGCCAGCCGTTGCAATTAGAACTGGTGCAAGAAGGCTTGAAGAAAGCCGGTTACCGGATTGTCTCCGCCCAGGCGTCAATGGATCCGCTTTCGACTGTCGAGATTACAGATCCGGACAATGCCAAGAAACTACTGCGCTTGCTGGACGTGCTGGAGAACCACGACGACGTGCAAAACGTGTTTGCCAACTTCGATATGGATGCGCGCTGGATGCAGGAGTTTTCCGCGTAGACTTCAGACTCGGTCATTCAAACCCATCTATTTATATAGATGGGAAATTGTGGCGAGAAACGCCAACACCACAACCCGGCGCACGCGCCGTCGGATAAAGGCAAGATCGCGCCAGGGCGCTCCTGTCGCGTGTCGGATAAAGTCATGTGACTACACATAATGCACGCGAATGCTCAATAATATGCTGCGAAATATTACAAACAAATACACACAACAATCGGTGCGTTGTCAGCAGTGATGATACCAAAGCTGGTGCAAGGATTCGTCGAATTTCGTGCCACCAGATGTGGAGTGTGTAAAAAACATCGCTTGTGATTTAACCCAACTTTTACAGCGCGCAACAATCTCTAGATGACATCCCTATGCGGGTTTCGGATTAGTTGCGCTTAAGCACGTGATTTGCGCGCCTGATTTTATTCGCATACACGCTAAGCATGCGTACAGATATTTGGGTATATGTCAACCAGACTTGTATGAGACTTTTGCCACCATGCCCGCGATACCACGCGTGGTGCGGAAATTTGACGTTGTCATGCCCGACTTTGACTCGCCACCAATCGTTTGTTACCTTACGGCAGCTTCGAGTTGCCCACCAGGGCGCATCTACACCAATTGCCGATAAGACATGCGTGTGGCGGATATTCCCAGAGTACCCAGCAGCAGAAGAAGCAATATGAATATGTCTCCGCTCCAAACCAAACATTTCAAAAGAGCAGCGGTTCGCAAAACGATCTGTGGTGCCTTTGCCTTCGCAGCCGCCCTGTACGCCTGTGCGCCTGCGGCTCAAGCAGCCTGCAGCGGCGCCGCCGCTAATACAAATATGTCACCGGAAGTGGTGTCGCGCGTCTGGATGGAAGGCGACGATCAAGTTGCCGCCGTCTACGTAAACGGCAGAGAACTTCTGGCATTCCGCAGCCGCTCCGGCGCCGTGTCCGCCTCTGAACAGGCAGACGATCTGGCAGTGCGCCTGCAAGAGATGGTCAGCGATCGCAAGTTTGACGTTAACAACCTTTTGCCGGCCCGCGAAGGCGACCGCGTCGCCATCAAGTTGGACGGTTCCACAATCTTCTCTTTCGAGGGCGGCTCGGACTCCGATGACGCCGCTTTCCTCGAATCAGGCATCAAAATCGTCAATGCCATCCGAAACATTTACGGAGAGCCCCTTCTGCCCCCTTCCTTCACCGGTGCCTCGCCCAGCCCTCAGGAATTGGCTGCCAGCGGTTCCAGCCGCTTCAGCGGGCACGCATCGTGGTATGGCGGCAAGTTCCACGGACGTAAGTGTTCCGACGGCAGCCGTTTCGACATGAATGGTCTATCAGCCGCCCACAGAACCCTGCCTTTCGGCACCAAATTGCTGGTTATGAACCGCAAGACCGGTGCGTCGGTAGTCGTAGAAGTCAAGGACCGCGGTCCCTTCATCGCCGGACGCGTGCTGGACCTCTCACGCGGCGCCGCCAGCAAGATCAACATGCTGGGCTCCGGTGTGGCCATGGTCGATTGCGTTGTCTTGAGCAACAAATAGCGGCGTCGCCAAGACGCCTCTGCTAGAATGCCTTACTCCCGGCAGTAAGCAGTATTTCATCTTGTCTCAGCAAGTCCAAATCCGAGTACGCATTGCACCCAGTCCCACCGGCAATTTGCATTTGGGAACGGCTCGCACTGCGCTCTACAACTACCTGTTCGCCAAGAAAAATGGCGGGCAGTTCATACTGCGCCTGGAAGACACCGACGAACAGCGCTCCAAAGAGGAGTACACGCAAGACATTCTCGACGGTCTGCACTGGCTCGGTCTGCACTGGGATGAAGGTCCGGATGTCGGTGGTGCCTATGCACCTTATCGGCAGACGGAAAAAATCGATCACTACGAGCAAGTGGCGCAAAAGCTGATCAAGACCGGGCATGCGTATCACTGCTATTGCACGCCGGAAGAGCTGGCTGCTCTCAAAGAAGACCAAAAAGACTCCGGCGAAGGCCCGCGGTATGACAGCCGCTGCCGCCATCTCACCGACGATCAGGTGCAGAAATACACAGCAGACGGACGCGTTCCCGCCATTCGATTCAAAGTCGATGACAGGCGTATCTTGCAGTGGGACGACATGGTGAAGGGCGTCATCTCCATCGAAAGCTCAGACCTGGGCGGCGATATGGTGATCGTCAAATCAAACGGCATTGCCGTCTATAACTTCGCCGTAGTCGTAGATGACATCGACATGCTGATGACACACGTCATTCGCGGTGAAGATCACATTCACAATACCGCCAAACAACTTCTGCTCTACGAGGCGCTCGAAAAGACGCCACCACTGTTCGCGCATGCACCATTGATCTTCGACATCGAGCGCGCCAAGCTCTCGAAGCGCAAGCACGGCGAGACGGTGCACGTCTATTCGTACCAGAAAAACGGCTATATGCCGGAGGCGCTGGTCAACTACCTGGCGCAAATGAGCTGGTCACCGAAGGACGGCAAAGAGATCTTTACGCTCGAAGAAGCCGGCCAGGAGTTCGACGTAGCGCGTTTGAGCAAGAGTCCCGCCGTGTTCGACATCGCGCGTCTCAACTGGTTCAACAGCAAATACATCCGCGAACTGCCTCTGGAATTGATACTGCAGCGCGCGGAAGAACTGGGTTTCTTCAAAGACTTCGACACCAAACAGTACTCGCGCGAGCAGCTGCTGTCCATCGTCAAGACAGTCCGCGAAGGCCTGACCATGCTTTGCGAAATTACCGCTGCCGCCAAATTCTTTTTCGTCAAAGAAGTGGAAATTGATCCGACCATGGATCCCGCCGTGATCTCGAAAGACAGTTCATGCGAGGTCCTGAAGACGCTGCTGAAGCGACTCAATGACCTGCCGTGGGGAGATGCAGCCGGCTGCAAAGCCATCGTCGACGAGATCGGCAAATCACAAGCAATGCCCCTCAAAGGAAAAGACCTCTACTGGCCGGTGCGCGCCGCACTGTGCGGCAAAACCTCCGGCCCTGATCTGGGCATCATGCTCTCCATTCTCGGAAAAGATCGCGTGAAGACTCGCATAGAATCAGCCTTGCAACTGTGTCCCCAGGCATGACCTCGGGCCGCGAGGCCCGCCTGTTTAACTCAGTCTGCCTCGGTAAATCTATATGTCTCAACTAAAAGTATTCAATACACTCACCGGCACCAAAGAAGAATTCGCGCCGCTCGCCCCCGGCAAGGTCCTCATGTACACTTGCGGACCGACGGTGTACGACGCCGCTCACCTCGGTCACGCCCGGGCGTCCATCAATATGGACGTCATCCAGCGTTATCTGCGTTATCTGGGATACGAAGTGACTTTCGTGCGCAACATCACAGATGTCGACGACAAAATCATCAAGCGCGCTAGAGAGCGCGGACTGCGCCCAGACCAGATTGCGCGCGAGTTCACCTACAGCTTCTGGCGAGACATGCACGACCTGAATGTCTCGATACCAGATGCAGAACCACGCGCCACCGAATTCATCTCGCGCATGATTGAGTTCATCACCGGTCTGATCGACAAGGGCAATGCCTACGTGTCAGGCGGGGACGTATATTTCGACGTCACCTCCTTCAAAGAATACGGCAAACTCAAGAAGCAGAGCCTGGAAGATATGCAAAGCGGCGCGCGCGATCAAGTGCGCAGCCAGGAAGAGTTGGCGGAAGTCAAACGCAATCCATTCGACTTCGCGCTCTGGAAATCGGCTCCGGAAGGCGAACCTGGCTGGTCGAGCCCATGGGGCTGGGGACGTCCTGGTTGGCATCTGGAGTGCTCCACCATGGTCAAACACGTCCTCGGTGAAACCATCGATATCCACGCCGGCGGCGAAGACCTGGTGTTTCCGCATCACGAAAATGAAATCGCTCAATCCGAAGCGCTGCATGGCAAGCCGTTCGCGCGCTACTGGCTGCACAATAGTTTCGTGCGCATCGACGCTGAAAAAATGTCGAAGTCGCTGGGCAACTTCACGACCATCGCCGACATCCTGAAAGGCTACACACCAGATATGGTGCGTCTATTCTTGCTGCAAACTCATTATCGCAGCCCGATCGAGTTTACCGCCGAAGCCATGGATGCCGTGCGCACAGCCGCTCAGCGCCTCGTTCGCGCCGCGCTCAAATCGTCAGCTGCCGCCGACGGCAGCGACTCCACCGGCGCGCCAGACAAAGAAGTCGAGGACAATCTCCACGCTGCGAAAAAAGACTTCGAAGCTGCGATGAACAATGACTTCAACACGCCGCAAGCATGCGCCGTTTTATTCTCACTGGCCGATCAAGCCAATGCCGCCACCGACCCGCATGTAGGCGCCGCCTATGCGGGCAGGCTTGTGCAGTTCGGCAAGGTGTTAGGTCTGACGTTTGCCGATACCTCGCAATCGGTAAATGGAGAAACAGCCAAAGAGCTGGTCGATTTGGTTCTGCAGCTGCGCGATCAGGCGCGCAGCAACAAGAACTATGCCGCCTCAGATCTGATTCGCGACCGCCTGGCAGCAATCGGCATCAAAGTTATGGACTTGAAGGGCGGTGACGCCACCTGGGAGCGTTCCTGAGAGCTTCTCCCGGTCAGGCCGGAACTGTTTCGCCGTGGCTGGCCAGCACACGCATGACGGTTGCTTCGAATTGCACCATCGTGAACGGCTTGCTCAGATAGTCGTCCATGCCCGATTCCAGGCATCGTTGTTTATCGCCGAGCAGAGCGTTGGCGGTGACGGCAACGATAGGCACATGCCGGCTAGTCCGGGCCTCACGCTCGCGGATGGCGGCGGTACATTCCAAACCGGTCATATCTGGCAGTTGCCAGTCCATCAGAATCAGTGAAAACCGATGATTATCCGTCAGCAATTCGAGTGCGGTTTTGGCTGTGTCCACGGCCGTCACACTCAGCCCCAGTTTCTCTCCGAGCATAGAGATGACTCTACGCTCTATCTGGTTATCTTCTACAAGGAGAATTTGAGGTCGGTCAGTCTGTGACACCAGGGTGGTAGCCCTCGGAAGCTGTTTCTTCCAGGTATTGTAGCGGCGATCACAAGCGGTGCCCCCGAGAAATTGCTCTGGAGAACCCCAGTCGTTTACGGGATGCACTTACCATTGCTCGGCTTCGCCCGCCGGCGAGGCGTCTGTTTTTCGTGGCAGAAACTAACTCTAGTAGCTTTCGCTAAACGGCAAAGCGAAAGTTGATGCAGTCGCCGTTCTGGACGATGTATTCCTTGCCTTCCAACCGTACCAGTCCTTTGTCCTTGGCGCCGTTCCAGGTGCCACATTCTTTTAAGGCGTTATAGGGAGCCACTTCCGCTCGTATAAAACCACGGGCGATATCGGAGTGGATTTTGCGCGCGGCTTCCTGGGCATTGGTGCCTTTGGTGATCGTCCAGGCTTTGACCTCATCTTCGCCGACCGTGAAAAATGGGATGACGTCGAGCAGCTGATAGGTTGCTCGCACCAGCAGGTCTCGTCCGGGTTCGCCGATTCCCATCGCCTGCAAGAATTCGGTGCGCTCACTTTCGTCGAGCTGAGCAATCTCCATTTCGGTCTTGGCGCAGAAACCCACCAGCGGTGCTCCCTTTGAATCGGCGAAGGCCTTCAGTTTCTTCACCGAATCGTCCTTGCCGATTTCTTCTTCACCGATATTTGCCACTACGAGCAGTGGCTTCTGGGACAAAAACGTGTAGCCGCGCACCACTTTGTCTTCCTCGTCGGTCAGCTTCAGCTGCCGCAGAGGGCGTTCGTTGGTCAATTCGTCTTTGAAACGAGCGAGAATTTCTTTCTCCGCTTCCGCCTGCGATTTTTCCGGACCTTTTTTGCGCTGGATTTCCTGATCCAGTTTCTCCAGGCGTTTTTCAATCACACTGAGGTCGGCAAGAATCAGCTCCAATTCGATCAATTCGGCGTCGCGTAATGGAACGACGCTGCCATCCGGGTGAGGCACCGCCGCACTTTCAAACGCCCGCACCACGTGCACCAGCGCATCCACCTGACGCAAATGCGTCATGAAGTTGGCGCTGAAACCCTTTTCCCCCGTGCCGGCGGTAATGCCCGCCACGTCAACGATTTCAACCGTTGCGTAGGTAGTCTTCTTCGGTTTGTATAGACCGCTCAACCAGTCCTGCCGGTCGTCCGGAACGGGGACTACGCCCAGGTTTGCATCCGCACTGGCAGCGCCCGAGAAAGCGTGCACTTCGGCACTGCCTCCGGTGAGCGCGTTAAATACACTGGTCTTACCGGTTGCTGGCAACCCAATAATGCCGACTTTCATCTGCCCAATTACTCTCTGGAAAAAAACCCGGAGAGGGTGGGATTCGAACCCACGTGGCTGTGACACCCATCCGCTTTCGAGGCGGCGCCGTTATGACCGCTTCGGTACCTCTCCTCAAGGATTTGGAATTGTATCAGGTGATAGCCGGCCGACGCCGTTCCGGCTAACGCACCGTTACCCAATTTGGCTTGCATCAGTTTTGATGCAGAAACCCGGTTTCCTGCTTCTCGATCTGCGAGGCAGAGCCATCCGGCAAGCAGAATTTCTCCTACTTGCATCAAAACTGATGCAAGCCGGTTTGGACAGTCAGACCGGTCGGTCCGCTTACGGCGCGTTGGCTTCTCTGCGCGTGCTGGCAATCTGCGTGGCGCCTTCGGCCGTTTCTTTCAAAGCAGAAAGAACTGCCGGGGTATCGATGCGGAATTGCCGTTTGATCAAACCTTGCGGAATGAAGAAACCACCGTTTACATAGCTGGCATAGTAGACATTGGTGGCGCGGCCACCGTCAGTCGGCTCCAGCTTCCAAAACCCGTGCATTTCTTTGAAGTCGCCGGCAACTCGGTGCCATTCGAGGCAGCGGAATTGCTCCTTTTCCTTCATTTCCAGCTTGTACTCGAAAGTGGCTGGTTGTCCAGAAGGATGGACTTCTTGATAGAGCACTTTGGTCGAGCCTTTATCAGCAACTACCTGGCATTTGCGCAAGCGCTTGAATACCTTGGTTTGTTGCGTGTAGTCCGTCAGAACCTTCCAAACCGCTTCCGGCTTGGCTTGAACTCTAATTTTGCCGGTCTGATAGCACTTGTCTGCTATCTGCTCTTCGCCCAGGCTGGGTGAAGATGCATTGTCCGCAAGTACGGGCGCAGAAGCAAGACTGACGATAGCTGTTAGCGAGATGAACGCCGCTACAGCTGCGTTAGTTATTCGATTCACGCGAGCTCTACCTTTCAGTGAGACGTCGGTTTTCAATAAAAACGATGCTAAACAGTACAATACTGAATTCCCGTTAACTGTCAATAAGTCGCGAGTTCAGTTGGTTAGTCCACAGCCTGATATATATCGGGCTATTACTATTAGGGTCAGACGACCAACTGTTGAGCTTGTTCCAATGCACTCGCAAACAAAGTTGAAATTCTAACCGCACCTCTTGATTGACCTCAAGAAGTTTCCTTTCACTTGAAATTCTTCTTTGCATTTCAAACAACAATACTGTTGAGCCTTGTAGGCTTCTAGCAGAACGATGATTAATTCGAATCCCGGACGGTGTCTATAAAGACTGCACTTTTTATATATAACCCCGCCTCAGGAACAGCCGAGAATGCCGATTTGTGGCTGGGCAGCGTAATTCATGCCCTTTGCGAGCGCCTGAATTACCGGGTCTCGGTTGTCGCCACACAACCAAACATGACCGGAAAAGAAATGTTGGATTGCTATGAGGGCATTTCAGACCCAGACTTGATTGTGGTCGCGGGTGGAGACGGCACGATTCGGCTGCTCCTGGGAGCGCTTTCCGAAACCGGCTCGAAGACTCCGGTCGGCATCATTCCGCTGGGAACAGGCAACCAGCTGGCTCGTAATCTGGGCTTCTACGAACCAAGCCTGCTCACCGATTCAATCGACGATGCCATTAATGTAATCGCGGCAGGCTATAGCGAAACGGTCGACCTCGGACGCATGAACGGCGAATATTTCTGTATCGCCGCCGGCATTGGTCCTTTATCGGATGCGGTCGCTTCGCCATCCGCCCGAGACAAAGCCAATCTAAAGATGCTGGCCTACGTCGGCTCCATAGTCCAGACGCTGGGCGCGCCGCCTGTGGTGTTTCACGTCAAAATCGAAGATGAGGAAGGCTTCGACGTGGCAGCGTCCGGCATCTTCGCCACTAACGTGCCGGACCTGGGTGTCGGCACTCTCTCTCACACAGCCAGCGTCAATGACGGCTACCTCGACCTGTGTATTCTCAGCCCCAATGAATTGCCCGACTATCTGGCGCTCGGATTCGGGTTCGCCACCAGCTTTTTCGGCGGTCCGGCGCCCTACTACATTCGCAAGATCAAGCGTGCAGAAATCACTGTGGTGCGCAAACGCAGCCCCCTCTCCATGATGCAGACCCTCGCCCATCGCGTCCGCTCGACACTGCTGGGCAAACCACGGCGTGCCCCCATTTATGCAGAAGTGCCGGCATCCGTGGATGGCGACATAAGCGGAACCACCCCTGTGCTACTTGAGGTGGTTCCCAGTGCTGTGAATGTACTGCGTCCGCGTTAATGCTTGGTTTTGTTAGGCGGCGATGGCGATGTAGCCGTTTTGCCCGTCGGTATGCAGGAAGCTCGGGTTGACGACCATGAAGCAAGCGACGTTATTTTTCCAGGCGATGGCTGGGGCATTCTTGCTGCGAGCATCGACAATGACGATGGTGTGTTTGCCGTTCAGGGCTTCGTTCATGACGCTGGTCATGGTCTGGGCGGCGTTTTCGGAGATTTCTGCGCAACGGCTGTAGAGAGCTTGGATGGCGGCGGCGTTGGCTTTGAGAACGGTGCCGGCTTCGTGGCTGTCGGTCGGGAGGCTGGCGGCCAGTTGGGCGGCTTCTTTCTTCACACGGTCCATTTCGGTCTCTTCAACAACGGCTTCCAGCTTCTGGAGAAACAGTCCGGCCAGTTCGCTGACTTGAGACTTGGAGGAATTGCGCCAGTTGATTTGTGTGTTTTGCATTTGCCTAGCTCCGAACCGTTCCTGATGCTTTGATTATGTGTGTGAGCACGATCGCAAACACCGTAGGAACCAACGGAGCTGGACTGCACAATTGTGCAGTTCTAAATCTGATCCAGGACCTGACCCGCACCCAGGTATCTTTCTCTACTTAGAAAGAAGGCTCTGCACGAAATCCCGTTCGTCCGCGTGCGATTTCACGTCTCCATCTAATTTCGCGAGATGAAGCCGATTGAGAATCTCACCGATCCGCGGGCCCTCGGTGACACCTAATTTGAGGAGGTCTTCGCCGGAGATTGAGGGCTTCACCTCCCGCAACTCCTGCAGATAGACGTTGATCGCCCGCCGCACTCCAGAACCAGGCTGGGCGAGTACCGCTGCGATCGCCAGCGACTGATCTTTCACCCCATGCAGGCGATCGTAAATTTGGCTGCGCCTCAAAACTCCCTCTTGAGACTTGTCCGAACCAAGCCCCAATGCCAGCTTGAGCCCCTGTTTGATCAAAGTCTTCTCGTCCTGCGCCAGCTGCAGCCGGTCGAGAGTCGGGTCGAGCCGATCCTCGGGCAACTGGGCCAGCAACACGCCCAGGTAGACGAGCCAATTTTCTGGAATGGCAAACCGCGCCAGCAGCCTTTCCGAAAGGCGCAGGTGTCGTCTGACTAGCCCGTCATAACGCAGCTCGCTGTCGAGATACCGCAGATTGCCACCCAACTCACCGAGCAAATCGAGCGCCTGCAAGCGCGTGCGCGCCTCTAGAATCAGTTTCAATTCCTGACGCAGGCGCACCCCACCGAGGTCATCGAAAAGACCGCTCTCGATGGCTCGCTCCGCCTGGTGACGCGTGCGCGGCTCAAGCTCGAAATCGAAGCGCGCCGCAAAACGGGCCGCCCGCACAATACGAGTCGGATCCTCGATGAAACTGAATTGATGCAACACCCGAATCAAGTGGGCATCCAGGTCGCTGCGCCCGTGAAAATAATCCACCAGTTGCCCGAAACGTTCCGGGTTCAAGCAGATCGCCAGGGCATTGATCGTGAAGTCTCGCCTGAACAAATCTTGTTCGAGACTGGACGGCTCCACCGTCGGCAACGCGGCCGGATATTCGTAAAACTCGGTGCGCGCCGTAGAGAGATCGACTTCACGATCGACATCGCCGTGAAACAGCAAGGTCGCCGTCTGAAACCGCTCGTGCTTGGCGACAATCTGAAAGCGCGCCGGATAAAGCTTTTCCAGAGCCGCTGCCAGCTTAAATGCGGAGCCCTCGATCACAAAGTCGAGGTCGAAAGTCGGAGATTGCAAAAGTAAGTCGCGCACAATACCACCGACTGCGTATACACACATTCGGTGCTGCGCGGCCACCTTGCCGATTTCCTTCATCAACCATTGCGCGGCTTGGTCGAGATTCTCCAGCGGCTGCTTGAGAGAAACCGTTGCACCGTCCGCCGCTGTGCGTCCAGCCATGTCATCCAATGCACCGGATGCGACACCATCCGCGTCGTCTGTCTTGCCACCGTATAAAGTGCGCAGCAGTTCGCGCCGCGTCACCAACCCCAGCAGCTTCCCTCCCTCATCCAGCACAGGCAGCCGGCCGATGTCTTCCTTGACCATCAACGATTGAATCTGACTGATGGTGGCAGCACCGCCGATGGTGATCACCGGCTGACTCATAAAACCGCGCACCGGCGCATGCCCGAGCTTGTGATGCAGAGCTTTGTCTACATCGCGGCGCGAGACGACCCCGGTGACGCGGTCGTTTTCAGTGACAACCAGTCCGCCCTCGCCATATCGCAGCATCAAGCGGTAAGCCTCGTCCATCGTCAACGCAGGCATGATCGTGCGCACCGGCGAAATCATGATTTGCGATGCGGTCGTCTCACTGGCAGTTTTGGATCTCAGGTGCGATTCCACTCTCTCCAGTAATTCGGAGACGCTGTCCTTGCTGACCGCTGAAGCAGCGCCAACATGGCCGTCACCGCCGAATTGGCGCACCAGATCGCGCACATCGACCAGCTGACTGTCGCTGCGGGCAACGATATGGACGCGATCGCGCATGCGCACCACGGTCACCGCGGCATGCGCTGAACCATGTTCCAGCAAGCGCCGGGTAAGCGTCGCCAACCCCTCCAGATAATTGACACATTCAGCATGGGCCAGCACGATGCGAGCGCCATTGATTTCCAGTTGCCGCGAATTTTTCGAAAGTCGTGTCAATAGTTCGGCCTGTTTATCGGTGAGCTTGGGATTGATGAAGTGATCGACTTGCGAAAGGTCGGCCCCGTGCGCCAGCAAATAGGCAACGCAGAGCGCGTCTGATTCGGTGGTGCCGCGATAAGTCAGGCAGCCTGTATCTTCATAAATGCCGATAGCAAAGAGAGTCGCCTCGAACGGGGTCAGGGGCGCATTTTTGCGACGCAGCTCGTCGACGACGATCGTGGTGGCGGAACCAGCCGCTTTGATCAGCGAATTGCTGTCAGCCCGTCTGCCCAGACCGTTTTCATCCAGCTGGTGATGGTCGAAAACTGAATATGGAACCCCGCGCTCGACAATCAGCTGCCTGGCCAGTTCGTCCAGTCGCTCGATGCACTGAGTGTCCACGATGTAAACATGCGTGACCCGCGACAAATCCAGATACTGCAATTCCGCCAGCGGCAGCGACTCGCGATAGATGGAAAGAAAACTGCGAATCGGACTGGAAAGCGGATGCCCCGGTATCATGCGCGCGCCGGGATGCAGCCTGGTGACGCCGTATTGAGCGGCCAGCGCATCAAAATCCATGTTGTTATGGGCGAGAACGATTTCCATTGCGTGCAACTGTCAGGTTTTCTTTATTATCGCAGTATCACAAATTATGTTCCCAAACGCAACAGCGGTGCGGGCTTTGGACCACGGCGCCGCAGCGCCGCCGATCGTTTATCAAAGCCCTAAAAAGGGTAATTGTGGTGATAGAAGGAGAACATTTTCCGGGCACCAAATTCGGTGCCGAACCAAGCACAAAGATGGCAATTACATTAGCTGAACTCTACATAGTTTCCACCGGCATCGGCTTCTGCTATGTCGCCTGGGGATTTCTGGCCGGACAAATTGGACACGCCGGTGACGCCGGTCACGGTCATGGCGATCACGGACTGGGGCACACAGGTCACACAGCCGGGCATCATATAGCGCACGATGGCGGCGCCGGTGACGCGCCCGACATGAGTGGTGGTCACAGCAGTGGCGATGCACCCGATATGAGCGGCGGTCACAGCGGTTCGCACGGACACGGTGACGGCGGCGACTCGCCCGACATGGACACGCAGACCGCGGCGCGCAGCGCGCAGGCGGTGCGTTCCAGTGCCGGCTATGAAGCCAAAAGGACGCCCAACATCGTCAGCTTTCTGCTGCGTATCCTCAGTCCGATGACAATCGCCATGTTCTCGTTCTACTTCGGCATGACCGGCGTATTCATCACTCGCATTATGCACCTGCCCGACTGGATAGCGCTGTTGCCAGCGCTGGCTCTCGGCTATCTGGGCATGAAAGCGACTCAATCGGCGATGAACTTCGCGATCGCCAAAATGCGTGTCAGCAGCAACTTCAGCGAAGCACAAATCGTTGGCAAAACCGCCCAGGTAAGCATCTCAATCCCCGCCGGAAAACTGGGAGAGATCGTCTACCTGGTGGGACAAAGCCGGCAAACGGCACCGGCTCGCACTAAACCCGGGGTAGTGCTCTCAAAAGATTCCGAAGTAATCATCACCGATGTCCAGGACGGAGTGTTCTATGTCGAAGGTTGGAGCGATGAGCTAATCGAGACCACCATCGAAACCATTCCAAAGCCGGAAAAGACTCCCGGATAAGCGGCACTCTCGCTTTCCACACAACAGAACGTGTCGGTATTTCCGACGCGGTCAGGTAACCCTATTTCCCAAAGCAATCAAGCGTCACGAGAAGACGCAGGAGCGATTGAAATGAGTCTCGACATCGAAGTTATCCTACTGGGTGGATTTGCACTTTTACTCTTGTTCGTGCTGGCGTCCTTCGTCGCCGGCTTCTATCGCAAGTGCCCACCTAATCAAGCCATGATCATCTCTGGAATGGGCTGCGAATCAGGCGACCAGCAATTCAAAATAATTGTCGGCGGTGGCGAAGTCGTCGTGCCGGTGATTCAACAGGTTTCGTACCTCAGTCTCGAGGTGATGGAATTGAAACTGCACGCGACACTCGACTCTTCCGATCATGTGCCGCTGGCAATTGATGCTATCGGCCTTGTAAAAGTGCGTAGCGATAGCGTGGGAGTTTTGCTGGCAGCGACGCAGCTACTCTCCAAAAGCGAAGCTGAAATTGGTGAGATCGCGCAAACTGTTCTACTGCCTAAACTTCGAGACGTGGTGCACGGAATCGAAGCGCAGGCACTGCTCGACAGTTTCTCGGACACTGGCAACAAAGTGAAAGAGGAAGCTGAACCGGAGCTGACAGCAATGGGATTGTCATGCTCAGCTTTCACAATTCAAAGCGTCACCAACGAGACCGGAGTCAGCCCATCCGGAGTCGTCAAAAGTCCCGCGCGTTCACAAATTCTTTAGTTGCCAAGCAATTGCGAATACATAGTTATAGCTGAGGCTGCGGAGGGCGTTTCGATAGATGATGTGATCAAGTTTTCAAGTAGTGTGAATTACCCACTGTGTGGGCATGGGAACTGAAGCTGACATTTAGTCACAGGAGAGACTGCAATGGGCATTGAAGCCATATTACTGGGCATAGGAGCCGTGGTGTTCCTGGTCCTTCTCGCGTCTTTCGTCGGTAGTTTCTATCAGAAATGCGGGCCTAACCAGGCCATGATCATCTCCGGTATGGGCTGCCAGAAAGGCGAGCATCAATTCAAGATCGTCAAAGGCGGCGGTGACGTGGTGGTGCCCGTCATCCAGCAACGCGCGTTTCTTAGCTTGGAAGTTATGCCAATCGACGTGCGATCGCAATCACCGATCATCACCAAATCTGGTGTCCCGGTATTCGTCGAAGGCGTTGCGCAAGTAAAAATTCGCGGTGATGATGAATCGATCGCGACCGCAGCAGAACAGTTTCTCGGCAAGTCAGACGAAGAAATCGCCAGCATCGCGCACGAGACTCTCGTCGGTCACTTGCGCGCCATCCTCGGCAACTTAGAAGTAGAAGAGCTCTATCAAAACTTCGAAGCGTTCGCTCAAAAAGTCCAGGAAGTCTCAATTGGCGACTTGAGAAAAATGGGTCTCACCGTTGTCTCATTCACCATCAAAGACATCAAAGATAACGTCGGATACCTGGAAGCACTCGGTCGCAAACGTACAGCTGAAGCCAAACGCGAAGCCGACATCGGTGTTGCCAACGCCAGCCGCGATACACAAATTGCAGCAGCCGACGCTGACAGAGATGCGCAAATCCGCAAAGCTGTCGCCGCACAAGATGGTGCCAAGGCCAAGTTGCAAGCCGATGCGCAAGTCGCTGAAGCTCAGAAAGAGTTTCAAGTCAAACAAGCGCAGTTCCAGGCTGAAGTTTCGCAAAAGAAAGCAGCCAGCGACCTGGCATACGACATCGTAAAAGCACAAACGCAGCAGAAGCTCGTTGAAGAAACTCAGAAGATCCGCATCATTGAAGCGCAAAAGTCCGTCGAACTGCAAGCAGTCGAAGTGCAAAAGCGCCAGGTCGAGTTGGAAGCTGAGATTCAGAAACCGGCGGAAGCGCAACAAACCCAGATACGCATTCTGGCCGTTGCCGAACAAGAAAAACGCAAATTGCTCGCTCAGGCTGACGCCGAAGCAGCCAGACTGAGAGCCATTGGTGAAGCGGAAGCCACGCGTGCACGTGCAGCTGCTGAAGCCGACGCCATCAAAGCCACCGGGATCGCCCAGGCGGAAGCCGCCAAAGCCAAGGGTCTTGCCGAAGCCGCTGTTATCGCCGCCCGCGGTGATGCAGAAGCGATCGCCATGTCCAAGAAAGCAGAAGCCTACCGCCTGTACAACGATGCTGCCATGGCCAGCATGATCATCGACAAACTGCCCGAACTGGTGGCCGCTGCCGCCGCACCTCTCTCCAAGGTTGGCAACATGACCGTGTTGTCCACCGGTGGCGAAGGTGGTGCCAGCAAAATCACCGGCGACGTACTGAGCATCGCAGCCCAGGGACTGACCCTGGTCAAGGGCTTGACCGGCATCGATTTGACGTCGTCGTTCAAAAGAGGAGACAATGGTGCACCGACTGATGTGAAGGTTTTGGCCGAAACGCCGAAAGCTCCTTCCTCAGCACCGCCGGCGCCACCAAAGCAACCTCTCGCGTAATCAGTGGATCATAAAAGGAAAATAGTCCTGACCGGAGCAAGCGGCGTTGGCAAGACTACTCTCGCCAAAGAGCTAGCGCAAAGGTTGGGACTTCCTTTTATCCCCGAAATCGGTCGCGAGCTCTGCCTCGCCAAAGGCTTCAAACGCATCGGCGACATTCCGGAAGCCGAACAAGAAAACTTCAAACGCGAAGTTCTGGAAGCACAAATCAAACACGAATCAGACCTGTCCGAATTCATCGCGGACAGGTCTGCTATTGATTGTTGGGTGCTCTGGCAACGCTGGAACATCTGCACCGCCATGACTTACGACACCGAAAGTTATTACGAGCGGGCTCGCGCCCAGGCTGAGAGCTATTCGCATATCATCTACGTGCCGCCGCTGTTCGAGATCGCCGAAGACGAATTCCGCTGGACCGACGCCGACTACATCAAACAGATCAACCGCATCGTTCTCAGCACATTGTTCGATTGGAATCTTCTCGCCCGCACATACACGGTACAATCAGCAATCTTCGAACAACGCGTGAAAGAGGTTGCTGCTTGGCTTGCCGGATAGGGTGCAATTCGTTCATCGCTCTCATACTCGCCTTCAGCACCATATTCAGTGCCGGATGCGCGCAAGCGGCAGGCGAGAGAATTGTTTCTCTGGCACCGTCCAATACTGAGCTCATCTATTCACTGGGGGCCGAAGACAAGCTGGTCGGGCGGTCGAAGTTTTGCGACTATCCGCCGTCGGTGAAAAACAAAACAATCGTCGGCGATTTCGTCGCGCCCAATGTCGAGCGACTGATGCAAGTAAAACCGGATGTGGTGTTGCTTGTGAACGGGCAGGAGACGATGGATGGTTTGTTGAAGAAACATCACTTCAAAACGCGCTTGCTGAAAAACCTGCACATCGAGGAAATACCGCAAAACCTGCTGACGCTGGGCAGCATGACCGGGCGTCAAGGGCGGGCTAAAGAGCTGGCGGCGGATTTTGAAACGGCTGTGCAAAAGCTGCGCGTCATCTTAAAGGGTCAGCCTGAACCGCGCGTTTTGTTCGTTGCCTGGCCGAAACCTCTAATGACCGTGGGAGCTCAAAGTTTCGTCAACGACTGCATCACCACATCTGGTGGCGTCAACGTCGCGGCAGACATGTCGACCAGCTACCCGCACATCTCGCAAGAGCGCCTCTTGTTGTCGGCGCCGGACGTCATTATCTTTCCTTACGAGGCCCAGACCCAGACGTTCTGGAAAGCAGCACCCTGGACTTCGCTGAAGGCCATGCGCGAGAAACGGTATTACTTCTTGCCCAAGCCTGACGCAGATGGACTGTCCCGACCGACTCTGCGAGTCATCGACGGACTGTACTGGCTGACCAGCCGCATCCATCCGCAGTGTCGTGCCGCGGTCGACGCGTGGTATCAACAATCGCATGCATCGATGGCAGGCGGAAGTATTGGAAAAGCTTCACATTGACTGCTGCGGTCGACTTCTGGCTCAGAGGCTGATGCAGTGGGAGATTTAGCGATTGCGGAATGTTTACGCAATGAGCGAAAGCACCATGATCGTCAGCTCCAGACTTATATAATTTCGGCATCTTACAGAACGAAATGGGAACCCTTGTGACTTCAGCAACCACACCGGATGCGACAGCAACAAGCCATCTGGTGGTTATAGGTCTCAATTACCATTCCTCGCCGATTGCCATCCGCGAGCGATTCATCATTCCTGACTACTGCCTGGCGCACGCCCTGCAGGCGCTGGCCAGACTTCCGCACATCAAGGAAGCCGCGGTTCTATCTACTTGCAACCGCACCGAGGTCTACGCAGTCGTCTCCGACCTGCATGCCGGCATCCAGCAAATTGAGTCGTTTTTCCTGTCAGTGCAAACTATTGCAGACCACGCCGCCCTCAAGCCCAATTTCAAACTGCTGCGCGAAGACGTCGCCCTGCATCTGTTCCGCGTCGCCGCCGGTCTAGACAGCATGGTCCTCGGTGAAGGACAGATAATGTCGCAGGTGAAATCGGCATACAAGGCCGCCCTGGAAGCCGGCACAAGCGGTCCGATGCTGGACCAGCTGTTCAAGCTGGCTCTGGAGACCGGCAAACGAGTGCGCACGGAAACGGCCATGGGGCGGCGCGCCGTCTCCGTCTCTTCCGCCGCGGTCGAACTGGCCCGCGAAAAACTCGGCAAACTCGGACAGAAAACGACGCTGATTGTCGGGGCCGGACGCATGGCTAAGATTTGCGCCAAGCTGATTCTCAACGACTCTGGTCAGGCACCCCTGATTATGGTCAACCGCGGTGCCGAAAGGGTCGAGCAGTTTGCCCAGACCAAACTGCCCAACACGCACCGCTTCCAGTCCCGGATGTCCTTCGAAGATCGCCATCAGCTGGCGGCGTCAGCCGACCTGGTCATCGTCTCGACCAGCGCGCCAGAATTTGTTCTCGAAAAAGATCAGCTGAAAGTGCCGCCGGGCAAGTCACTGGTCGTGGTGGACATCTCCGTACCGCGCAACGTCGACCCGGCAATTGGCACCATACCCGGTGTCAGCCTGTTTCACTCGGATCACCTGTTCGACATCGTCAACACCAACCTTGCTGAACGCGAAGCCTTGATCGCCGAAGCAGAGAAGATCGTTTTCCAGTCGCTGAACGAGTTTCATGCCTGGCAGCGCTCCGTACTGGTGGCACCGACGATTGCCGGCTTGCGTCGCAAGATCGAATCGATTCGCGTCGAACACATCAAGTCTTCTCTCACCTTGCAGCAACCGGAAGACGAAGCCCGCAAACTCGAACAGATCAGCCGCGCCATCGTCAATCAGATTTTGCATCATCCGACGGTGCAGCTGAAGTCGGCGCGCAACTACCAGACACTCAAACAGCAAGCAGAAGCCTTGCAAGCGCTTTTCGAGCTGGATGTGTTCGCTACTACAACTGTGACCAAGGAAACCAAAGGCGACGAGAAGCCCTCCGGCTGCCCTGTCACCTTTCACGGAAGATGAGCGGTCGCCGCAAACAGAAATATGTTGTCGGCACGCGCGAGAGCCAGCTCGCCCGCCTGCAAACTGATATCGCCATTGGTGCGATTACCTCCATTCACCCGGATATCGAAATTGAAATCGTAGCGATCAAGACGCACGGCGACAAGATACAGAACAAGCCGATCGCCGAGCTTGGCGATCGCGGTGTATTCGTCAAAGAACTGGAAGAGGCACTGTTGAACAACGAAGTCGACTTCGTCGTGCACAGCCTCAAAGACCTGCCTACCGCCATGCCTGCCGGATTGCTGCTGGCGGCTGTAATTGGCCGCGAAGATCCGCGCGATGTTCTGGTTTCTCCCCAGCATGGCAAACTTGCCGATCTGCCGCGCGGCAGCGTCATCGCCTCATCAAGTCGCCGCCGCGCCGCCCAGATTCTCGCCATTCGCTCAGACCTGCAGTTCGTCGATGTGCGCGGCAATATTCCAACGCGTCTGCGCAAACTCGATGAGGGCATCGCAGACGCCATGGTCCTGGCCGCAGCCGGTTTGATTCGCCTTGGTGAAGAGGCACGCATCAGTGAATACTTCGCTTTCGATCAACTGACACCGGCAGTCGGACAGGGCGTGCTCGGATTGGAATGCCGCGGTGACGATAGTGCCACTGCCGAGCTGTTGGCTGAAGTTTCAGACAGCGAGATTGCTGCGCTGATCACGGCCGAACGCGCATTTCTCAACGAAATCGGCGGCGGCTGTTCGGTGCCGGTAGGCGCCATCGCCGAAGCCGGCACGTCCGGCCGTCTCAAACTGACAGCTTGCATCGCCAGCCTGGACGGCAAAGTTTCTGTCCGCTCGCAGCTGGAAGCCGCGCCAGCCGACGCTGAAAGCGCCGGACGACAACTGGCGGCTGAGATGCTGTCCAAAGGCGGCGATCGCATATTGCAAAACCTGCTCAGCTCCGCACCACAGGCGGTGCCGCCGCCATGAGCGCCGCGCCGCTGGCCAACTGTCGCGTGCTGGTGACACGCCCGCTAGATCAGGTGCAAGCCCTCAGTACCTTACTGAGTCAAGAACAAGCGATACCAATCAACAAACCGTTGATCGAAATCGGACCTCCCGAGGACTTCCAGCCACTCGATGAGGCAGTCAGGCAGTTGCCCAGCTTCGACTGGATCATATTTGCCAGCACCAATGCCGTCAACGCCTTCTTCGAACGGGCCGGTGCGCTGAACTACAAGCTCGACTGGGGACGCACCAGAGTGGCTGTAATCGGCTCTGCCACTGCGGCGGCAGCCAAAGAGCGAGGACTGGAAATCGATTTCTGTCCCGATTCGTTCGTCGCCGAAGCTTTCATAGAACAGTTCCCCGGATTTCCGAAGCACGTGCGCGGTGTGCGCTTTCTCTGGCCGAAAACCGACATCGGCAGACCCTACATATCTGACCGCCTGACGGCCGCAGGCGCGCAGGTCGAGCGCGTCATATGCTACACAACCAACCTGCCGCACAATTCTGAGAACCTGGCGCAAGAGTTGCGGGCGTTACTGGAGTTCAACGGCGTCGACATCGTCACCTTCGCCAGCAGCCAGGCAGTGCGCAACTTTTCGACTTTGATCTCATCAGTATCACCGGATCCCGAGCGGCTTATGAAGGGCGCGTTATATGCCGTAATCGGTCCGGAGACAGCTCATACCGGCAGAAAGCTCCTCCCGCACGTGGACATAATCGCGCGCCAGCACACTATTGAAGGGCTTGTCCGCGAGATGCGTGCGTACGCCGAAGCCAGCAAACTGCGCTTCTCGGCGCGAAACCGGGACAATTAAATATGTTCCAGATTGCCGCCAAGCGAAGATCTGAGCGGCTTTCAAAGATATAGTATGGATATTTTGTCGTCCCAGTCCGAACCCGGAAAGTTGCAAATGTCTCCTGTAATGCCCAAGACCTCAGACTCCGCGCTCAGCGAGTTTGCCGGACTCACTCGTCCGTCGAACCGGATGCGCCGCCTGCGCGCCTCTTCAGCCTTGCGAGCCATGGTTCGTGAGACGCACTTAAACACGGACAAGTTCATCTATCCACTCTTCATTGTGGAAGGCAAGGGCATCCAGAAGCCGATCGGCGCCATGCCCGGTATCCACCAGCAAAGCATCGACGTAATGCTCAAAGAAGTGGAAGAAGTGGTCGGGCTGGGTCTCAAATCGGTCATCCTGTTTGGCATTCCCGAACACAAAGACAAAGAAGCGACCGGTGCCTGGGAAGACAACGGCATTATTCAGAAAGCGACAAGAGAGCTGAAGAAACGCTTTCCAGAGCTGGTTGTCGTCGCCGACACCTGCCTCTGCGAGTACATGGAACACGGGCACTGCGGCATCGTTGCCGAAGGCAAGATTCTCAACGATCCCAGCGTCGCCATTCTGGCTAAGTCGGCAGTGGCTCAGGCAGCCGCCGGCGCCGACATCATCGCCCCCTCCGACATGATGGACGGGCGGGTGGGCGCCATCAGAGAAGCTCTCGATATGTCGGGCTTCGACCATGTGCCGATCCTCGCTTACAGCGCCAAATTTGCTTCGGCTTTCTACGGACCGTTCCGCGAAGCCGCCCAGTCGGCGCCGCAGTTCGGCGACCGCACCACCTATCAGATGGACCCTGCCAATGGTCGCGAAGCTCTCCGCGAGCTGATCTCCGACCTCGAAGAAGGCGCCGACATGGTCATGGTCAAGCCGGCTCTTCCGTACCTGGACGTGATTGCCCGCGCCAAGGATCTCCTGAACGCCCCGATTGCGGCATATAATGTGTCTGGAGAATATGCCATGGTCAAGGCTGCCGCAGCCAATGGTTGGGTCGACGAAAAGAGAGTTGTGCTCGAGTCCCTCACCGGTATTGTGCGTGCAGGGGCCGATTTGATTATCACTTATCACGCCAAGGACGCAGCAAAATGGCTGCGGCAAGCGTGATCTGTGCTTTGGAAACACCCGACCAGTTGAGATCGACATATTGAGGCGAGGAATTCAATGAAAACCAGTACGGCGTATCAAATCAGTTTTGCCAATGCATTTGCTGATCTGTACCTGGATAAGGAAAACGGCGAAGTCGCGCTGGATCTCAGGCGTCAGGAAGTCACCATCTATATGAACCAGACGCAGTATCAAGCGCTGGTGCTTCTGGTGCAGCAGAGCCTGGAAGACGAAGAGTTCGTCGAGTACTTGAACTGGCAAAAAGACCCGATTCAGTGCGACGAAAATCGCATCTTCGAAATTTGCGGACCAGAACATATGGTCTGCATGGCCTGCACACCCAACTATGAGCGCGTCAAATTGACATTCGAACTGGGCGTCGCCATCGACCTTTCCTTCGCCGACTATCAAGGACTCGCCAGTCTGCTCAAAGAAGCGCAAGCCGATCTGGAATGGCGCCGCGAACTTTTGCGCTGGAACATGAGCGACGGCGGACCGGATTTCGCCGCCGGCGCCCAGGACTAACGAAATGCCTGAACATCAACATACCGGTGACTGTTCGCACCATCACGGTCCGGACGGCACACACACTGCAGCCGCTCCCGATGACGAGAAAATTCCGCCGACGCCGTTTCACTTGAGCTTCAGACTGGCCGCTTTTGCCGGACTGGCCTTGTGTCTGGCTTTGATGTTGCCGCTACCAGGCGGCGCGCAGACCAAGACTATCCTGATCGTGCTGGGCACCGTTGTTGGTATCATCGTTTTTCCGCTGGCTTACTTCAAGCAAGAAACAAAATAGAAGGGGGATGGACATGGAACTGAAAGGCAAGAAAGCACTGGTCTTCGCCGGTCCGGCATTCGAAGACCGCGAACTTTTCTATCCTCTGATTCGCTTGCAAGAAGCTGGAGCCACCGTCAAAGTCGCGGGCATCGGCGAAAAGAAATACGAAGGCAAGTATGGATGCCCGATCGAAGTCGACGGGCAATGCGAAGACTTCGTGAATGAGAAGTGGGATTGCGTCGTGGTTCCGGGCGGCTGGGCACCGGACAAGGCTCGCGCCAATAAAGCCGCCCTCGATATTGTCCGCAAAGCCGTCAAAGAAGGAGCCGTTGTCGCCGCCATCTGTCACGCGGGCTGGGTGCTCGCTTCAGCTGATGTGGTGCGCGGGCGCAAGTTGACGTCCTACAAAAACATCAAAGACGATCTGGTCAATGCCGGTGCCGAATGGTCGGATCAAGAAGTCGTCGTCGACAACAACCTGATCACGTCACGCACACCCGCCGATCTGCCGGCCTTCATGCGCGAAGTAGTGCGAGCTCTGTCCAAGGTCGCAGTCAGCTGACCTTATTTGTGCTTGTAGCCGTATCCCTGACCGCCAATGCTGTACTGGCTGCCGCCCTGGTTGGTATTGCAATTGGTGCCATTATTGGTAGTGCCTGCGTACCCGTAACCGCCGCCATACCCACCAAAGGTGCCCGCCCGTTTGGCGGCATTATGCTGCACCAGTGTGTCCTGTAGTTTCTGCTCCTCATTCAGGATGCACTGCCAGTGGTCTTTGTAGGTCTCAAACGGCTGGGCCAACGCCCGGCATTGTTCCGGCATGCTGCCGAAATACGGCTGCAAATAAGTCTTTGCCCTTCTCAGGCAGGACTCTGCATAGTTGTACTGCTTTTCAGCATAAACGATGCGCGCCGCGCAATCACCTTCTTCGAGTGTATCCAGACTGGCCGCCAAACGTCCGGCCGGGGGATTGATGTCTGCCACCGGAGAAATCTTGCCGATCTGGTCTATGACCGAGGTCGGTATGCTACCGCCGGACGACACTCCGCCTGCTGGCGCGGTAAAGTTGCGATTTTGATTGTTGGCTCCTTCACGCCACATGGTCGTGTTCGAGTAGTTCTGATACGTCACCGGCGCGGTTGCCGCATAACCGCCGGTTCTCGAGCCGGTGCTGGTGGCACTGCTGCGCGTGGCAGCCCCACCGCCATTCAGCGCCTGAGTTGCCAGCACGGCCGACGGAGATGAACGATCGGCCGCGATACTGGCCCGATAGGCAACCATCGCCTCTTTGTTCATCGAGCACGCAGCATAAGCTCTCCCCAGGCTGTAGTTTGCCCGCGCCAGATCCGTGCCGGCCATAGTCAGCGATTTCTTCAGAAGCTCGATGGCGTGTGGCGGATTCTTTGCCAGTTCGGCTTCGCCCTTCCTCATCAACACATCGCCGGGACTGCCGGCAATCGGCTTACCACCAGGCTTGGGCGGAATTTTAGGCATCGTGCTGTCGGGCAACAACCCGCTGGTCACCGACACGGGCACCGCCTGTGGTGCGGCAGCGGGCACCGCCAGAACCAGGTCATTGCCGTTCCACATACTTCTTTTGACAGGAGTCTGCTTGGCCGCATAATCTTCCTGAACTTCGGCAGCCACAGATTTCTCGACAAACTCGAACGCCTCACCGAGCGTGGTGCGCTTGCCGCTGGCGCGCAGTCCTTCAAGCAATTTGCGGGTGAAGATGCCGTTCTGGTAGCGTTTTGATTCCCAGGAGCTTTCCTCCGGGCTGCTTGAGCAGATAATCAGTTTGCCGGAGCCCTGCGCCAGTTCTTCCGGGTCGATGACCGGGACGCGCCCGACGCCCTTCTCGCCCGGTGCAATGCCGCTGGCATGACAGGCATCGAGGACTACAAAAATACGGTCGCAGGTGATGCGTTGCTTGGCATAAAGCATCAGATCATCCATCTTGATGCCGGTGGCAAACAAGTCTTCCGGATCAGAATCAGTCGAAAGCAAAAAATTCTTGCCTTTCAGATCGAGTTGCGACGGAGATCCGTGAGTCGAGAAAAACAACACCACCACATCATCCGGTTTGGCTACCCGAGCCAAAAACTTGCTACCCAGTTCAGATACGACGCGTCGCTGCGTTGCATCTTCATCCAACAAGAGCCGCACATGATCGGGTGCAAAATTTGCCTCGTTCACCAGAAAATTGCGAAAGTCGCGCGCATCCTTGGCGGCATAGCGCAGCGTCGGCACAGTATTGTTCTGAAACTTGCTGACGCCCACAACCAGAGCCCATTTATCTCGAATCGGGCGATTGATCTCGGCCGCCGTCGGGACAGCGCCGCTTGGCGCCTGGGCGGGCGCTACGTTCACCGGCGCCGACGCGCCGCTCGGCGCAGCAACGGCTGGCGCACTGGAGTTATCTAGACCGAATGTGGGAAGCCAGGGAAATGACGCCAAAAGCAAAAGCGCGACAGTTTTTCGCATCGTCATAATCTCACTGATAGCTCGGGAAGCGTTAGAAGCTCTGGAACCTGTTTTTACCATACAGCCGCCCAACTATAAATAGGCACGCCAACGGTTAAAAACCCGGCACCCGGCGATTTTCATGACCTAGGTCATTGCCTGCTCAGGATCGCAGTGACATGAGTTACCGAAAGCCTGTCAGACTGGAACGCGCGGCGGCTTACTTATGTGCCACCACTATTGGTGACAGCTCATCCCAGTGGGGCAGCAGCGGCCGTTCCACGGATTGGAAGCCGACGCGCTTCGTCATGTCTGCCAGTTGCTCGAATGAGAAGACGCAACCTTCCGTGGTCATCAGCAACATGTTGACCGCGAACATTGACGCGAATTCCGGACCGGGCTTCTCCTCATGTTTCATATATTCGGCAATCACCAGTCGGCCGCCCTTCTTCAAAGCGGCAAAGCATGCCTTAATCAGCTCCTCGCTCGCCTTCTGTCCTTCCGAATGCAAGATGTGCCCAAGAATAATCAGATCGTACGAATCCGCATCGAGCTTCACATCGCGCCAGCTTCCTTCCAGATCTTTATACTGAGACGCAACGCCGTGTTTGCCGGTGAAGTGTTTCTGCATTTTCAAAACAGGCGGAAAGTCGAGACTGTCGACTTGCAACTTGCTGTTTGCCGCTGCCAGCGGAATGCTCCACACAGCGCTTCCTGATGCCAGATCCAGCACGCGGGCACCGGCCGGCAGTTCATTGACTTTCAAAAGATCAGCAAGCATCTGAGCGGTCGAGAAGTTGATCGGAAAAATCGCCGCCGCCAGTTTCGGAAAAAACTCTTCAGCACCCTTGTCCGTATTCACTTCTTTAATTGGCTTACCCGACTTGATCACGGCAGTCAGTTGCTTCCAGGCATCGGCAACCTGATCGCGAGCAAGCACATAGTCACCGAAAAAGTAATCGCTGTCCTTGACGAGATAATGACGAGAGTCCTCAGTCAGTTTGTACTTGCCGTCGGCATTTGATTTGCCTTCGCAGATGAGGAAGCCGAGCGCCGCCAGCGAGTCGGCCAGCAGTTGTGTGGCGCGCACATCGCAGCCGATTTTCGCTGCCAGTTGCGCGGCTGTGAGGGGCTCTTTCGCCAGCTGACTGAACAGATCAAGTTCCACACCGGTCTTGAGTATCTGCTGCGCCCACTGCGTTTGCAGAACGCCAAAGACCTTGATCGGCGGTGCCACTTTGCACAGTTCCTGCGCTACTGCCATTGCTTGTCCCTCCAGAAGAGCGACAGATTATAACGCAGTCGCAGCTCTTACAACTTTAGGCTGCGCAAACGCAGAGCGTTCAAAATCACCGCCACCGAACTGAACGACATGGCAAGCGCGGCAGTCATCGGGTCCAACAACGCTCCGCCCATTGGCACAAACACGCCGGCCGCGGCCGGCACGGCAAAGACGTTATACGCAAATGCCAGAATCAGGTTTTGCCTGATGTTTCCCATCATCGCCTGGCTGATTTTCAGGGCCTTCAAAATACCCGCGATGTCGTTTTGCATGAGCACCAGATCTGCTGCATGCACCGCGATGTCGGTGCCGGCGGACATGGCGATGCCGACATCCGCTTGTGCTAAAGCCGGAGCATCGTTGATGCCGTCACCGGCCATCGCCACCCGGGCACCTTTCTCTTGCGCCGACATAACTAGCGCCGCCTTGTCGGCAGGTAACTGCCTGGCGAAAAAATCATCAGCTGAAACCGCTCGGGCAACTGCTTCTACAGTTTCCCGGGCATCCCCGCTGGCAATCACCACTTTGATGCCGCGCTGTTTCAGGGACGCCACCGCTTCACTGGATGTCGAACGCAGCGCATCGGAAAGTTCGATCGCACCGAGATAACTGCCGCCGCGCAGCACGCCGACCAGCGTGCCGGCGCTCGCACCACCGGTGGTGCCAGTAGCTGGTGCCGGTTTCTCACTTTGCTGCTGCAAAAATGCCATTGAGCCGACCACTACAGCCGCGCCTGCGACCAGCCCCTGCGCCCCGCCCCCTGGCTGACTGACGAAGTCCGTGCAGGCGGCAACCGGCAGACCGCGTTCACGAGCCGCCGCCACAATTGCCCGGGCCAGCGGATGCTCGCTCAATGCCTCCACCGCTGCCGCAATCGCTAAGAGATCATCGGCGAGTACACCGGGCTCAGTGTGTATTTGCTGCACCGTCGGTTTGCCGATGGTCAGTGTGCCGGTTTTATCAACGATCAACGTATTGATTTCACCAAGCATCTGCAGGCTGCGCGCTTCTTTGAAGAGCACACCGGCTTGAGCGGCTCGCCCCGCCGCCACCACAATCGACATGGGCGCGGCCAGTCCAAGCGCGCAGGGGCAGGCCACCACCAGCACGGCCGTCGCCGTCGTCAGCGCATGCGCCCAGCCGGCGCCGGACAACAACCAGACCAGGCACGTGACGGCTGCCACCGTGAGCACAACTGGCACGAACACCGCGGCTATGCGGTCTACCATCTGCTGAACCGGCACGCGACTGCGCTGCGCCTGGCTGACCAGTTCGGCAATCTGCGACAACATCGTATCGCCGCCGACCTGTTCCGCCTCCACGATCAAGCTGCCGTTGCCGTTCAACGTGCCGGCGTAGGCGCGAGCTCCTGGTTGTTTTTCCACCGCCAGCGGTTCGCCGGTCAGCATGCTCTCGTCGACACTGCTAACACCGTCACTGACAATGCCATCGACCGGAAAGCGCTCACCCGGTCTGACGCGCACGCGATCATGCGGTTTGATTTCAGCAATCTTGACGCGCAACTCCTGACCGTCGCGCGTGATCACCGTCGCTTCCAGCGGCGCCAGCGCCACCAGATCTTTGACGGCGCTGGTGCTGCTTTGCCGCGCGCGCGCCTCGAGAAACTGCCCCAGCCAGGCCAGCGTGGCAATCACCGCCGACGACTCGAAAAACATCATGCGCATCGCGGAAGATCCAGCCGGATTGAGCGTCAGTCCCATTAACGAAACGGCACTGGAGAGATAGGGAATTGCAGTTCCCAACGAAAGGAGCGTAAACATATTGAGTCCATGCTGCAGCGAGGAGACACCTTTGGACAGAATCGGCCGTCCCAGCCAGATCACCACGGGCGTCGCCAGAACAAATTGCAGCCAGCAAAGCGCCAACCCCGTGACACCACCTGCGGTATCACCGCCAGGAAGCAGTTTAAACATCTGGGCCATGGCCAGACCGGCGAGCGGCACCGTGAAAGCAGTCGAGAGCAGCAGCCGGCGGCGGACGTCCGCCAGTTCGTCGACGGCGTTTTCATCATGCGCACCGGGCAAGAGCGGCTCCAGAGGCATGCCACAAATCGGGCAATCGCCGGGTGTGTCTGCCAGCACCTGCGGATGCATCGGACACGTGTAGCCGGATTTAGACTTGCCGCCGGACACGGAGGCAGGCTGAGCAGATGCGCCGTTTCCGCCCAAGACATAGGTGTCTGGATCCGACTTAAATTTTGCCGCGCAATGCGTCGAACAGAAGTAGTAGTTTCGTCCCTGAAACGCCTCCACCGCCGCCGCCGCATCTTTTTGCACGGTCATCCCGCAGATCGGGTCTTTTTCCCCATCTGGCGCGGATGCGGTTTCTCCGGCAGAACCGGAAAAATTGGGCGCAGGCGTGTCCATCTCGACGCTCCTCAAGTGCAATGGTTACACACAGCGTACAATGCGCGCACTTGACATTGGCAAATCTCAATATTTGGCGCGTCACCGCCTGCGGTGCCCGATTTAGTCGAAAATCCAAGAAACAACTTGACGACGCGTTCGGCGCCGATTCTCGGTGGCAGCTGTTAAGTTTTTCAGCGCCACCGCTCACCGACCAGCTCTTTACTTTCCTTGGAAACTTCCCTATCCGCTATAATTCCGTTAAACAGATCGTGGCACGGCGAGGGCCTTCGAATCTGGTCAGGGGGGAAACCCAGCAGCCATAAGAAAACGCCTTCGGGTGTGTCCACGGTCTGTCCTTTCTATTTCAGGGCATTTGCACTAATGAAAAAGCACGACAATCAATCCGAGCAGCAAGACCAGAACACTTTGCTTGGACAAATTCTGGTGGAATTGGGTTACATCACCATCTATCAGCTCGACGAAGCCCTGCACATTCAAAAAACCGATTCCGAGTCCGGTAAAGACCACAAGCCGCTGGGACAGATTCTGCTGGAGCTGGGCTATTGCGGACCAAACCAGCTGATTCGCGCCATTCAGGTACAGGTCGAATACCGCAAGGCCTCCGTCAACCAGCCGTAGGCGGGTGAAACCCTCATCAGTTCTGCTTGCGCTCCTCTCCACTGGTGCAATCGGCGCAGTGGCTTGGTGCGGTTACGGCACCCTGCAACAGTATCAAGCGCACGAACAGGCGCGCACCGAGGCGTCAACGCGAGCGAAAGCCGCCGCCGAGGCGACCTGGGAAATATTCAAAACCATTCTCAACGCTAACCGGGAAGCTGTAGCCCGGCTGGCAGCCGATCCGGCAGTGACAAAGGCCTGGAACAACAACGATCGACCCGCGCTGGCTAAGGCTGTCAGCGGTTTTCTCTCCAAAAATGGAGTCGAGGGCTGGGTGACCGTCATCGGCAAAGACGGCAAGGTATTCTATTCCAGCGATGCGCCCGATCGCTTCGGTTATTCAGTGGTCGAGCAGGTCCCTGAACTGGCGCATGTTCTGGCAGACAGTCGCTACGGACATTATTCGGGCGCATTGACGCCGACCCAAAACAAATTGCTCTGCCTGGGCAACATGCAAAACTTTGCCGATGCCAGCGGCGTGGTCGCCCTTTCCGAGCCGCTCAACGACGACTTCCTCTTAAAACTACAGCAAGAACTGCAGTCCCGCAGCGCCATCCAGGGCATCGACCTGGTTGCTTTCAACATCGAAAACAACCACGTCCAGGGCTGCACGCCTTTGCTCAAGAAAAATGACCACGGTTATCTCCTGAAATTGCGCCGTGAGGGACTGGGTGCCGTCAAGAGCCCCGCTGCCACGTTCGAGGAATGTGACCGTGTGTGGCGTTGCATTCCGCTCATGCGCGCCGAGGGACTGCGAACTCCCGGCGTGGTCATCGCCGGCGCCGCCGTAACCGTCGAATCACCCGCCAGGCAGACGTCAGTTGACAAACCGGCAGATAAAACGCCCCAGTAGGTAGTTCTCGCGATAGCAGGTGACCACTAGCCTATTAAGATATAAACTTCTATTAGTTGTGTTAGAACACCGACGCAGCTAGACCAGGGGTTTCGTAAATTTGGGACTTGCCGCCAAGCTCAATTTTGCCTTCTTCATCGTCATTGTGGCCGCAGTTCTGGCCAATGCCGGTTATCAGCTGTTCGCCGAATTCAGCGACGCCCGCAATCAGTCGGCTCACCAGGTAGAAGTCGCGTCCACCAAGACCTGGGATGAGTTCAAGGGCATTTTGTCTTCCAATCGAGAACTGGCCGCCCGCCTGGCTGCCGACTCAGCGTTCCAAAGCGCCTGGTCCTCCCGTGACAAGGGGGCGATGGGGACTGCAATCAATAACTTCGCCTCGAAATTCGGCATCCCCGGCTACATCACCGTCATCACCAAAGACGGCAAGGTCTTCTACAGCTCTGACTCGCCCAACCGATCCGGATACTCGGTGAGCGCCCAGGTACCGGAGTTGCCGCGGGTGCTCGCGGACAACAAAACCGGCCATTACTCGGGCGCGCTCATGCCGACAGAAGCTTCCGGGCTGGGCGTCAGTAATATGCAGCGTTTGAAGGACGGCGATGGCGTCGTAGTGATCAGCCAGCCGATCAACACGCAGTTTCTGATGGGATTGCAGCAAAAGCTCGAGATGCTTAGCGACGGCGCCGTGCCAAAGATTGATTTCATTGCTTACGACATTGATCACGGTCGCGTCCAGGACTTCACGCCCGACCTGCAGAAAAGCGGCGGCGGCTACATTCAAAAACTGCAGCGCGAGGGCGCAAAAGCAATCAAACAAAACAGCGGCATCTATGAAGACGGCAACCGCATGTGGCGCGCTGTTCCGCTGATTCGCGCCGCCGAAGGCACCAACCGCACACCGGGAGTGGTGCTGACCACCGCTCCGATTCGCAATGTCATGCCGCGCACCGCAACGATTATTTTGCAGGCCGGTGTTGGTTTCATCGCCGCGATTTTGCTGGCCATCATGTTCAGCGTGGCGATCTCCAGTCGCTTCAACAATTCAGTCAAATTCTTGATCAAGCGCGCCAAAGATCTGGCAGCCAACAAACCCAACTTGCACTCGCTGGAAGGCCGCTTGCAGGGCGAGTGGCTGGAACTGGCGGAGATCATCGATACCGCAGTAGCGGCACCGCGTTCGAGCGTGCAAAACCTGCGCGGTCAGATCAACAAGTACATGGATGAAGTGGACGAAAAATCCAAGATGGTGGACCAGGCGAACAGTCAGGTGGAGGCCACCAACCGCCAGCTCATGATGCAGAGCCGCCAGCTCTCCGAACTGTCCAAACAAATGAACTACGCCAGCCAGCAAGCGGTCGTGTTACAACAGAAGCTGGCATCGGTATTGATGGTCTCGACGGAAGGATTTTTGCTGCTCGATCAATACGGCAATGTACTTTCGGCAAATCCGATTTTCCTCACTTGGATGGGCGTCAGCGAAGGCGAAATTGCCGGGCGCTTCTGCTTTGATCTCGTCAAGAAACCCGGCGAAGCGCCGGGCAATAATGGCATGGGCTCGGGGCTGGCATTCTCGCATCATGGTGGCGCCCCTGGTGACTTGATTCAGCAGTTCTATCCCGAGGGTGTGGTGCATCACACCTACGAGCAGAAGAAGGTCGACGTGCTGGCGCACCTGCATCCGATCGTAGCCGATGGCGGCAACGAGATTTCCGGCTATGTCATGGTCTTGCGTGACAAATCTATTCACGGCGAAGTGGCTCGCATGCGGGAAGACATAACCAACATGTTGTCCGAACAAATTCGCGGACAGCTGGTGACCGCAGAGCAGCGGTGGAAACCGATTCTGACCAACACCAGCTCCAACGGAGTCAACCCCGCCCTCGGGCAGGCGCTGGTCGACTTGCATAACCAGTACACGCAACTGCTCGGCATCGTCGACAGCTACGTCATGATGTACGGTGGCTTCGTGCCGGCATCAATCACGCCGCGCGAACAGGTTTCAGTTACGCGGTTGATCGGCGAGTGCATGGAACAGGTCTCGCAGACCGCCCGCCAGCACCAGATATTGCTCGACTACAAGACTGTGACCGGGTTGCCGACCACCGCCGTCGACAAAGAAGTGGTGCGCAGCGTCGTCGTGCAATTGCTGGAGAAGGCTATTCAAATCACCGCCCCTGGTGGCAGGGTACGCGTCGAGAGCACCTTGAAAGGCAACGAGATTCGGGTGCAGATCAACTCATCCGGACCGGCGGTCGTTCAGGATGACATCGAAGACATGTTTGTCGGCTTCATAGAAGGCAAGCACGCGGAAGACAGCTACAGCCAGCGCCTGTCCCTCTATCTGGCACGCAATAACGTCGAGCGCATGGGCGGACGCGTCTGGTCGGAATCAGAAGCCGGTCGCGGCACCACGTTGTATTGCACACTGCCCGTGCATTGATCTGCACGCGCGCCGGGAGGCACGTGCATCCGCGGCTTCAGGCGCTCCGCTGCTTCATACGCCAGTCGATCCCGATCCACGCGTGCGCATCCGCGCTTCACCAACGACAAAATCAATCTCCTCAAGATAGCCGACCACACCGGGCGCCAGCAGGCAGATCTCTCGTCCAAGACCATTGAGTATCACCTTCAGCTGAGGCAATGTCGCCGGGCGCCGGCTGGACTCGATGCGGCTGATTTGGGAAGCCGTCAGTCCTGTTATTTTTGCCAGGTCTGCTTGCGTATAACCAGCCTTTTCCCTAATTTCAGCAATCAGGGTGCCAACTTTATCCACATCAAAAATCGTCTCGACTGCGGGAACCGGTTTGCGGGCAGCGCGGCAGGGCTGGCAGTTGGTCATCAGATTTCGCTTGATCACATTTAGAGCTACTGCAGGATCGATTGTGCGCATCATTTCCTCCTTGGTATCGAAATAGCTCAAGATGTTTAGACTGCCGAACCACAAGATGCAGCCATCGATCACACAAATCTTCTGGTGGAGCCCCTGCACCAAATTGACATGGATGCCGTGCTTTTCCAAAAGCTCGATCGCGATTTCCAACTCGCGAATTCTCGCCAATTCAAAGGCGTTCGCACGGTCTCGCTGCTCCCAAAGGCGCGGCATCTGCGCGAAGACGCAGACCTGGACGCCCCGCAGTGGCAACTGGAAAAGCTCACCTCCGAGCTGCTCAAGTCGGTTGGGCTTAAGAAACGGACAACAGATCAGAACCGCATGCTCAGCACCTCTCAGGTCGGCAATGAAAGCTGGGTCGAACTCAGATTGATTACGGAAGTCCGCTCTGGGTAGATCCCAATCGATCTGTGCCGCTCTCCCTTTAGCTGATTTAGATCGCGCCGGTGGCAGGGTTTTTGCTTGTGTCATGACGAGAACACCTCTCGGAAGTGAGTGGGGCGGTGGGGCTTCGGGCGGGATGGGTGCCGCGGTTCTCGATGAGTTTAGGAATAACCTGTGCACTCAACGTGTCGTTTGTGTGGAGTAAGTGTGGAGGCGATGTAAGAATTGCCAGATTGGCAACTTTTGAGGTCATTCGCCTGCAAATTCAGATTAAAAAGGCAGCTACTGGCCAGATTGGCAATTTTCCAGCTTGATAAATTGCCAATCTGGCCACACTCGCTAGGGAAGAAAGCATGCTGTGACGAGCCGCGGAGGGCGGCGCGCGGTGAGCCTCGCGCTTCGCTGTGCACGGTTCTTGACGGGGAACCGGTGTTACTTGCCGCCGGTGGCGGTGCAGTCACTGTGCCCGCACTGGCATGCAGATGGACCGATGTCGCCGGCGTTCTCGCATTGGTCGCAGCAGAACTTGCCACCGTCAATGGGTGGACATGTGCACGGCGGGTGTTCGCAAGTATCCTCTGCTACATCTTTGAGTTCAGGGTTCATGCTCTCTCTCCGTTTCTTTCCTGATCCGCTGCTCCAGGCGCGACCCTGTGCCCAGCAGGCTCTTCGTGCGCCTAAACAAAAGGGGGCGGTGAGCCGCCCCCTCCGTTTCTGTTTACCGGTGGTTAGATTTCCCAGTTGCGCAGGAGATGTCCGGTGCGCAGCGGCAGACCGAAGATGCTCGGATCTTCAGCCATGAAGTCCAGGTCGCTGCCGACTTGGTCCATGGCACGGTACAACTTTTTGGATTCTTTGTAGCTGAGATGACCATCCGAACGGAAGTCGGCTTCAACCGCATCGACATGAGACATGGCGGTCTTCAGGCTGCTGGCTTCCGAAGAAGTGATGCTGCCTTCAGCCAGTTTGTCATCGATTTTCATCTTCAGTTCGCGCTGACGGATGTTCAGGTCATCCGGCACGGGAATCAAAGTTGTGATGACGACAGGCATGGTGGTCGTCGTTTCGATAACTGTGGCAGCCGGAGCCGGCGGGCAATTATCGACTACCGCGGCTTGCTCGATCACGACGGTCTCGGCCGGCGTGTAACCAAGAAGTTTGTCGACAGTTTTTACGCAGTCGGCTTTGGCGACCGGCGCAAGCAGGGTAACAGCGCTGGCCAACATAATGGCCAATCTCTTTGCACGCATAATGAAAGTACCTCCACTGATTCTTCTTTCTCGTCTGATTTCGCGAAATCTGTTTTTTTGTCTTTTCTTAGATTTCTGTTGAAAGCATCGACGGATGGGCTGCCGATCGGTTCCATCTCGGCAACAGAAAGAGTGAAGCTGAGCAGTTAGCCGCTAACCTTCTACCTGCCACAGTTCGAACAGGTCTTCGGCGACTTCGGTGACAAAGCGAGATGGTCTTTGCACCACCGACATTCGTGAATAATCCGATTCGATCAATGGATAGACCGCATGAAACTCATCCTTAGCGCGCGTAACGGCGACATAAAACAGTCTGCGTTCTTCCTCAATCATGTCCGTTTCTTTAAGCGAACGCGCGGAAGGAAACTTGCCGTCGGCGGCCCATATGAGGAATACGAAGCGCCACTCCAATCCCTTAGCCTGGTGTATCGAAGTCAGCACCATCTCCTCGTCATCATCATCCGGCAACACGGCATCTTCACCGGCCGCGGAATCAGGTGGCGAGAAGCGCTCGGATGCGATCAGACTCAGTTCGGAGAGAAACTCCTGCGTCGACTGATACCGCCCAGCGTAATTAGCCAGTTGCGTCAAATCTTCGGCGCGACTGTTGGCATTTTCGTAGGCGTTGAGCAGATGATCTCGATAGAAACTGTTCATCACCAGTTCGATTTGCAACGCCGGTCTGTCTTTGACGGCAGAAGCATTGAGTTGCTTCAAGAGCTCGACGAATCGCGCCCACGCATCTTTTGACTTTGGGCGAGTCGAAAAATCAGGACGTTCCATCATGGCAATCGGGTCGTCGCTGGCAGCGATGCGCTCCCAGATGCGCATCGCGGTAGCCCGTCCGATGCCTGGCACTATCTTGAGCAGACGCTTCCACGCCACCTCGTCCCTGGCGTTCACCACGATGCGCAGAAAGGAAACAATATCCTTTATATGTGCTTGCTCGAAGAAACGCACCCCGGAGCGAATGTTGTACGGAATGCCGCGGCGCGTCAACTCCAGTTGCATTTCCAGACAATGCCAGTGACTGCGATATAAAACCGCGATCTCAGAAAGCGGCACACCGCCGTCACGCAGTTCCAGAATGCGAC
This sequence comes from Candidatus Obscuribacterales bacterium, assembly GCA_046328035.1. GTDB lineage: Bacteria > Cyanobacteriota > Vampirovibrionia > Obscuribacterales > Obscuribacteraceae > JBGASG01. The sequence continues at coordinate 253,565 of JAXLXI010000002.1, forward strand.
TGGCAACAAATGCCGCTTGCTGATCGACGTCTTGCAACGGCACCAGCCCTGGTTTCTCATTGGCAGAAGGACGCGCCGCTGTCAGCGTCTTGGAGAATTGCTTGACGTTGCAAGCGATTGACGCATTCGCCACCTGCAAAATTTCGGGGCGCGAACGGTAGTTGCGCTCGATCTTGAAAACGGTGGCGTTCTCATATCGCTCCTTAAAGTTGTAGATGTTGGCGAAGTTGGCGCCGCGCCAGGCGTAAATAGACTGCGCATCGTCACCGACGACCATGATGTTCTTGTGTACGCCCGCCAGCAAATCAATGACGTCGGATTGCAGTTTATTGGTATCTTGAAACTCATCGACCAGGATGTGCTCGAACTGTTGCCCCCAGTATTGGCGAATCTCATCGTGTTCTTCGAGCAGCAGCTTCCAGTTGAGCAGCAAGTCGTCGTAGTCCATGGTGTTGGCTTTGCGTTTGCGCGCACTGAATTGTTCGAAGACCTTTTCGATCGGGTCTTCGACCTGCACCAGATGTGGTGCGGTGCTGCGCAGCAGCTCTTCCATCGATACGCATTTGTTGATGGCCAGACTGAACATCTCCTGCAAGACGCCGGACGATGGGAAAAGGCGTTCTTTCGTATTGACGCCGGCCGCCTCGATGGCGTTATCGATCACGTCTTTGGCATCCTCGGCATCGAGGATCGAGAAGCTTTGCGTGTAGCCGAGCACATCGGCATGGCGCCGCAGGATGCGATTGCCGATGGCATGGAAGGTACCGCCCCAGACCCGGCGCACATCCGTTTCGATGACACCGTCGATGCGCTGCAACATCTCTCGCGCCGCGCGATTGGTGAACGTGAGCAACAGAATGCGCTCCGGTCCGACGCCCTGCTCTATTAAACGCGCCACCCGATAAGTGACAGTGCGGGTCTTACCGGAGCCGGCGCCCGCAATTACTAGCGTCGGTCCGCCACTGGACGTCACCACCGCGTATTGCTGTGGGTCGAGCTTGCTTTGATAGTCAATCTTGAAACGAGCGCTTTCTTCGCGCTTAATCGTATATTGCCGCGGCATGCATGCGCCTCCGAAGAAGGTGTTACTGCTTGGCAGAGATCTCAGCTAAGCGTGATTCCAAGAGCTTGAGATCGATCGGCCGGTTGAGCACCTTCATCAGTTGCGCAAAATATTTGAGCGTGTTCATAAGTTGCGGATGGTCTTTGCCGTAAAGGCGCTCCTTCATCTCCAGCGTTTCTCTGTAATACTTCTCGGCAACGGGATACATCCGCCGTGCGCTGTAGAGCACGGCCAAATTGTGTAAATTGAGCGCCACTTCTTCATGATCGCCGCCGTGATTCTGGCGTTTTATATCCAGCGAACGCAGGTACAAAGGCTCAGCCATCGTGAACTTGCCCTGCGTTTGATAGATCGCTGCCAAATTATTCAGGCTTAACGCCAGGCGTGGATCGTGCTCTCCGAAAGACTCGGCTTCCTTTGCCGCCTCCAGAAAATGCGTCTCCGCCTGCGCCACTCTTCCATCTTCGAAAGCGGCGTTGCCTGCTTCGATGGCTGCTTTCCAGCTATCCGACACAACCATGAACCTCATCTATTGATTGATAGGTATTATGCACAACTCCCGCTGCCGGAGCAACAGGGCAGAAGCAGCCTACGGTGCGGGAGCAACCGGTGGCTGAGCGTTCGGCGGATTGGTGTACGGCAATGGGATGAAATCCACTGAAGGACGGCGGTTGGTCTGCTGCGGGAAGAGGTTCATGAACTGGAAGACTTCGAGCGGCATATCTTCTGTGACCTTCATCCCGATCGCCTGCAGTTCGTCCACTCCAATTGGATAATCCTGCGTGTGACTGCCTGATGTGATGATGCCGGCGAGGCGTTCTGCATCTTCAGCCGGCATGCGCTTGGTGAGCAGATCGACAGTGGTGGCACGCGTTTGTTGAATCGCCTTCTTCGCCTGTTCAATTTGCAAATAAGTTGCATCCGAAATGTCGGCTACATTCTTCTTCTCTGCTATTGTCACCAGCGAAGCCGCCGGATACTGCCCGATGATCGGATCGAGAGCCCCCAGCACCGCATCGCGGCACATCACCAGTTCGTCGGCGGCCAGCGCAATTAACGTACCACCGGACATGGCATAGTGCGGAACGAAAACGGTAATTTTCGCCGGATGCCGTCGCAAGGCGCGCGCCACCTGTTCTGCCGCCAGTGACAGCCCCGCCGGCGTGTGCAAAATGATATCAATCGGCATCGTATCCGGTGTCAGCCTGATCGCCCGCAGCAGTTGTTCGGCGTCTTGAATATCGATGAACTGCATGACCGGAAATCCGAACAAATTCATAGTCTCGGTGCGATGCACAAGCGCAATCACTCGCGACTTCCGTTTCTTCTCGATCTGCTGCAAAAGACCTGTGCGAGCGCTGTTCAACATGCCGCGCTTGATGGCCGGCTGCAAAAGCATGATGGTCATTAACACGAAGAACGCATCGTTGACGAGACTGCCGAAATTCTGCCAATTCATACACTCACCATGGATAGTACTGATCTGGGTAGAAACGATTTTCTTGTTCGCGCGGCGCCTCAAAGAATCGCACCAGTATAAACCCTACGGCGAAACCACCCAGGTGTGCCCACCAGGCCACCTGCTCGGCTCCATGGGCGACGCGCGGGGTGAACACTGCCGAGACCCAGTTGAGGAAAAACCAGAGCAGCGTGTAAAACAATGCCGGCACGCGCACAAAAATCGGAATAATCCCGAGCAAAATCAGTGTATTCACTTTGGCTTGCGGAAAGAGGAAAAGATACGCCCCGATTACACCGGCGATGGCGCCGCTGGCACCGACGACCGGCTGCGTGCAAGTCGGGTCTGCGAACAGCTGTGTGATATTGGCGACGATACCGCAAATCAGATAGAAACAGAAAAAGCCAAGATGACCCATGCGGTCTTCGACGTTATCTCCGAATATGTGGAGAAACCACATATTGCCGAGCAGATGCACCCAGCCGGAGTGGAGAAACAAATTAGTCACCAGCGATGCCAGGACGTGCGGACTGGGGTCATGCACTAGAAGCGCGGGGATGAAACCGAAGTGGCGAAAGAACAGCTTCAGCTCATATGGAGACCCGAGCGACATCTCAACAAAGAAGATGATCGTGTTGATGGCGATCAGCGCCCATGTGACAAGCGGCGCCGAATGTGCGCGATTGGTGTCCGCCAGCGGAAACATCAGGCGACCACAAAACGGGCGTTGCTCCCATGACGACCGCTGACAATTTCAAGACGAGCATCGATACGCTCTTTCAGCTCCGGCACATGCGAGATGATGCCGACCAGACGCCCCGTACGCTGGAGATCTATGAGAGCGCGCAGAGCCAGATCCAGAGCTTCCGGGTCGAGGGTACCGAATCCCTCGTCGACAAAGATGGTGTCAAGGTGAATGCCGCCGGCGTACGACTGAACGACATCGGCCAGGCCAAGGGCCAGGCTTAGAGACGCCAGAAAACTCTCGCCTCCCGACAAGGTAGCGACGTTGCGGCTGGTGCCGGTAAACGTATCGGTGACTTCCAGATCGAGCCCGCCCGTTTTGCGACCGTCTTGAGTGGTCATGGAACGCTGCAAATAATACCGCCCTTTGCTCATAATGTTCAGCCGTTGCGTAGCGGCGACCAGAACATCATCGAGCAATGCGCCGAGCACGAAGCGCTGGAAAGTGACGTTGAGTTGATTGTCCCCGTTGGCGACTTCGGCAATCGTGCCGACCACCCGGTATTTCTCCTCCAGATCGCCAAACTTGTCTTCCAGCTGTTCCAGTCGCTTGCTGCAGGCCTCCAGATCGGTGAGGTCACGCGACAGGTGCGTTTCTTCCTTGAGCAGATTGTTGCAGCACTCCTGCGCTTCCTCGACGGCGGTTTGCAGCGCCACTAAATCCGGTGCTTGTATGTCGCGCGCCGCGTCGAGCGCACGGGCACTTCGTTCTTGGGCGGCCTTCAAAGCAACATCGAAGTCCTGGACCAGCTCTTCCAATTCTGCCAGAATTTGCGGCTCGCGCTGGCAGGCTTCGAATTCCGACTCGGACGCGAACCCGCAGTTGCGCAGTTTTTCGTCGAAAAGTGCCTGCGCCTCGGTCAAGCGTTTCTTCTCAGACGCCAGTGTCTTTGTTGCGGCGTCGAGTTGCGCACGAATGCCCGTCAGTGCCTCGCGCGCCGAATGCAATTCTTGTTGCGCCAGTTCAAATGCCTGCTGCAGTTGCTCGCTCATCTGGCGGGCGCTGCGAATTTGATTCTTGAGCAGCGCAGCGTCGCGATACTCCGGCTTGATGCCTGTCTCCAGTTGCGCCAGCACGCCACGCTTCTCGCGCCAAGCGTCATTCGCCTGCGACAGACGCAGGCGATCCGCCTTCAACGTGTCATCCAGGTTGGTCATGTAGCTTTGCGCCGTTTCCAGCCGGCTGGACAGGTCAGCGTGCATTATCATCGCACTGCGCACCTTATCCAACTGAGCGCTCGCTTCCGCCAGCGCCTCGCTCAGGGAAGAAACAGAAACAGCACCATCAGCAAGTTGTCTGGTCAGCTCTTCCTGCAAGGTCTGGTTGGCGGACAGCTGTTGCTGCTTCTGCCCGGCAATCGCTCGCTTGGCGTCGCGCTCCGCTTCCAGAGAGCGGCACCGCTGGCGGTGCTGAATCAACGACGCTTCCGTGGGCAAGTCCTTCTCTGCCCGCGCCTTATGCGGATGCTCGCAGGAGCCGCAGACGGGACAGGCGTCACCTTCTTCCAGACCGCGAGCCAGGACGGCGGCTTGTCCGGCAACCCAGGCATTCTCCTTGGCGGACAGTTCTTCATGGGCTTGAGCGATCAGTTTCTCGTGCCTGCTAACTTCCTGTTCGGCATCCTCCAAGTCCTGACGCAATACATCTAAATCATCACAGACCGTCGCTAATTTCCTCGCCGTTTCCAGTCGGCGCCCGAGGTCGCGCGCACGGGACTCCAACGTCGCCAGCTGAGTCTCAGCCTGCGATGCCTGCAAGCATTTGGCGCGCAGGGCATCGAGCTGCGTGGTCCGCTTGTCAATCTCCGCCGTCGTGGTGTCGAGGGCGGTGGTGGCTTGCGCTACCTGTCGTTCGAGGTCCTTAACTTCTTTGCTGACCGCATCCAGCTGGAAAACCTGTTCGCTCATCGCCTGCAAATTGCGCAAAGTTTCTTGAGCTTGCGTGCGGGCCTCGCCGCGTGTTTCTTCTTCGCGAAACGCCGCTTCTGCCTCAGCAAGACGTCTCTCGCCGGCTTCCAGCTTTTCCTTCGAAACCAGCAGGTCTGCTTGTGACTTCTCCTCCGCCAGCATCTGCACAGTCAGTGCTTGCCGCACATCGCTAAGTTGCGCGGCCTTTTGCGCGTCTTGCAGTTCCTGCCGTTTTTCCTCAATTGCATCTTTCTGATTTTCAAGTCCAACAAGCTCAGCCTGAGCGTCGGCTGTTTCCTGCAGTTTGTCGGCACTCGCCTTCGCATCAGTGAACGCCGTATGAGCCGCAGACAAGACACCTTGCCAGCGCGTCAAATCGTTGCGCGTTTTCTCTAAGTCAAACCGCACCTGTTCGTGCTTTGTGAACAGCTCCTGCTGCGATTCGACACCCAGCATGGTCAGTTGCGTCTCGCGCTCGCGCGTTACCTGCTTGATGGCATCTGTAACGGTGCCGGCGGCTTGTTTGAGCGCCAGCTCAGCATTGCGAAAGTACTCAGTTCGAAAGAGCGTTTCCAAAATCGTTTCGCGCTCTTTCGATGTAGCAATCAGCAGGCGACGAAACTGTCCTTGCGGCAGTACCACCACTTGCCTGAACTGATCGCGATGAAACCCGAGCAGCGTCTCAATTGCCTTTGTCACTTCCTTCCAGCCGGCGGTGATCAGCTCGCCGTCGGTCGAATCATCCGCGTCTTCGACTGCAGTGCGTTTCCAGAGAGTCGCCTGTGCTTTTTGCGTGACGGTCTTGTTGCGGCGCACCACTTCGTGTTCTGGAATTCTGTGGACGCGGTACTGCTCGCGACCCAGCGAGAAATCGAGAAACACCTCGGTCATAGTTTGCGGTTGCGCCAGGTCGCTGCGCATCTGGCGCCCGGTGCGTTCCTCGCCGGTTGTCGAGCCGTAGAGCGCGAAACAAATCGCATCCAGCACCGTGGTCTTGCCGGCGCCGGTCGCTCCGTGAATCAGAAAGAACGAGCGCTCGCCGAGGTTGCGAAAATCTATCTCTTGCTCACCGGCATATGGTCCGAAGGCGCTCATGGTGAGCCGTTGCGGTCTCATAGCGCTCCCTGACGCTGGCTGCGCCTGACGTCGTCCATGATGCCGGCATAAGCGTTAGCTTGATCTTCGGTTAGCTCGTTGCCCGTCACCTGAGCAAAGAATTGCGAGAAAAGTTGCATATCGGAAAGAGCCCGGTGATCCACTCGTGCGTCGCCGTTAAGGTCGACTGCGATGTACGGACGTTCTATCTGCATAAGGTTCGGGTAGGACTGGCGCAGTTGCCCCGGAGCGTCGAACAAGGCGCCGACATCGGTGAGCTCGGCGCAGATGTAGTCATCTTTACTGCCGTCTTTTTCCGCGGACTTCATGAGCTCGTGCAGGGTACCCGAGATGCGGCGCAGGTCGCGACGCGGCGACAGCGACTGCCGACGCACAGAAATGCGTCCTTCGGCATCCATGTCGATAATGTTGATCGCTTTTTTCTGATTAGCTTCGGAGAAGGAATATTTGAGCAGCGAACCGCTGTACTGAATTCTCTCTTGAGAAACTTTTTGCGGCCGATGCAAATGTCCCAGAGCCACGTAATCGAATCCATCGAAAAGGTCGGCACTGATGGCGCCCGAACCACCCACGGAAAGCGGACGTTCTGAATCGCTTTCCTGTCCGCCCGAAACGAAAGCGTGGGTCATCAAAACGCTGCGGTTCTGTTTCTTTCCTGGTGCATCTTTGTGCTCTCGAATGTGATTGATGAGTGTCTGGAAGGCCGATTGATGGTCCGCGACCTGCGAGTCTTCGAAGTAATGCCGCACCACCGGCGGTTCCGCATACGGAACGGCGAATACATCAATGTCGCCATGTCGATCAGTAAGCGTGACATGATTGGCGTTGACGCCGCGCGCCACCTCTCCGAACGTATAGACCTGGGCGCGCGAGAGCAATCGCGAACCGAAGCTCACTCTTTCCGGGCTGTCGTGATTGCCGGCGATCATCACTACTGGCACTTTTAGATCGAGGGCGATGCGACACAAAGTTTCATCAAGCAGCGACACCGCCTCCGGTGGTGGCACGGCGCGATCGTAAATATCGCCGGCAATCAGCACCGCCTCCGGTGCTTCGTCGCGCACCAGATCGACAAACTGGTCGAGCACGTGCGCCTGATCGTCAGTCAGGTGAGCGTTGTAGAAAATTCGCCCCAGATGCCAATCCGAGGTGTGTATTAGACGCATATCCAGTGGGCTCTTTCAGGTTGCCATCCTATTAGTAGAAATTGTACTGAAAAGGACGTAGCCGAGAAAGTAAACTATCCGCAGTTGACGCGGTACACTAATAGTCATTCGATCCATCGAGAGGTGCGCCATGCGCATAAAGGGTATATACAGTCTTGCACTACTGGCGGTGTGCTCCCTATCTTTCCCAATTCTTTTTGCCGGCGGTGCGGATGCATATCCAATACCGTCAATCCAGGCGCCAACGGATATACGCGAAGAACTGTCCTGGTATAGCGACAAGAACGCCGGCGTCATGTTCATTTATCCCAAAAAATTCGCGTCACAGCCAACAAGCGATGCAGACACGCTGGTCAAACTGTCGGGGGTGACGAGCGCCGGCGCAAACGGGGAGATGCAGCTGAGCGTGGGTAATGCCGACGTGGCCGTCGAGCAGGTCGCCAAAATCATCGCCGATGCATTTAGCAAACAGATTCCCAGTTACGAGCCGGGAAAAATGGAGTGGGTTCGGTTTGGACGCAACTTAAAACTCAATGGCGTGACGCGCGTCGCCAGCTTGAGAATCGGCGAAGCCAAGTTTCATCAGCGGGTCACGCACTGGGCGCAGAACGGGCGTATGTACACCTTTGCCATGCTTGGACCCGACAGCCAGTGGGCGGCGCTCGACCCGATATACAACTATGTCCTGCTCAGCGTAGCACCGTACGGCAGCAGCGGCGGAGCCGCCAGCGCACCGCGTACCGATAGCGGCAACAAACCCGCGGTCGGCTATGCCAACTGGTACAAGAAGGGCGTCGGATCGTTTTCGTATCCCGCTTCATGGCACGAACAACAGATGTTCGAGCCTGAGGTACTGGTCAAAATCGCCGGCACCGACAGTAGTGGCAGAGGCGGAGAGATGCAGTTGACCTGCCACCCGGCGCCACCAGGGTTGACGCTGCAACAATTTGCCGACAGCGTCGAGAAACAATACCTGAAACCCCAGAAAAACTGGGCGCGACTAACTGACAGTACCGCCACCTTTGGTGCCGGCACCCGTATGGAGGGCATGGTTCGCTCCGGAAGCATGTCCATGAACGGCGCACCGGCGATGTCGCATACTTTATTTTTCGCAGAAGGCGGCAAATTTTACTGTCTTTCGATTGGCACCGTCGGCTACTCGCGCGCGGATTCCGACTCGCTGTTTCAGAAGGCGATCCAGACGCTTTCTGTCGATACCACCGGTGGCAGCACCACCGGCTCCGACTAGTTGCGGGCGCTTTTATCCAGCTGGTCGAGGCAATCTAGAAAGCCTTCCCGGTAAGTGGGGAACGCCAGTTTGACATTGAATGTACTGAGTGCCCGTTCGGGATTCACTCTGCGGTTGCCACGCATGGTGGCGGGCGCCTCTTCAATCGGTATGTGCTCCGGCCTCGGCAAATCGAGTTGTTCGCAGAGCCAGTTAACTACTTCCAGATGCGGCGCCGGGGCCAGGTCGCCAACTACGAATGTTTCGTTCGCCACATCTGAATCGAGTGCGGCGAGCATAATAGTGACCAGGTCTTGCACGTGAATGCGCGACATGAAGTTGGTACCATCGCCGGGAATTTTGTGAGCGCCGCTGCGCAAGCGTAAATGCAAGCCGTTATCGGGACTGTAGATAGCCGGGCAACGCAGCACGATCGCGCCTGCATCACGCCAGATCTGCTCCGCTTCAAGGCGCAGACGGTTGTCGTCCGAAGCCGGCGCCGCAGCAGTAGTATCGTCAATGGTGCCGGCTTGCAAATCGTAGACGCCGGTGCTGGATATGTAGACAATCTTGTTCGCTCCGGCGCAGGCAGGCGCGAGGACAGCGTCGGTCTTGCCATCCGGAGCAAAACTGACGACGACCTGGGCATCGACCGCCAGGGGACTGATGATGTCGGCTGACGGCCAGGGCATGATTATGGGTTCCATGCCCGCCTGGTCGAACTCGAAAATCCGGTTGGGGTCGCGCGTCGTACCCCGAACCTGGCGCGTACCCTTGACGCGAGTGTTGATCGCTTGCGCCACCTTGCCTACGCCCAAAAGCAACAGGGGCTTCATACGGCGGGTTTCCTCCTTTCCTTGCCGAAGCCGCAGATACGGCTCAGAATTAAGCCAGGCTTTCCCTTTGCAAGCGGGGTCCGAGTGACCACCCAGCCTGTCGTCTCCCGGTCAGGGCAGGCGCTGCCTGCCAGACTGTCGCAGGTCGTAAAATTCCGGGCAAATAAGTTCCATACGCGGCACAGGCGCCGAAATTCCCCGGTCACAGGCACGCGAAATGAGGCACTTTTTCGCGCCTTGATATGGTCAATTGCCCTCACGAACTCTTGGGAGGATGTAACATAACTAGAATGTGGTCTGCTTAGGGTGAAGATGTCCAACACTTCTTCCGGGAATAACGACGATTTCATCGGCCAGATTTTAGCCGAGCGGTATGAAATTGTGTCCTTCATCGGGCGCGGCGCTATGGGCTCCGTCTATAAAGCCCGGCAGGTCGCCATTGGTCGCGACGTCGCCGTCAAGATGATGTCCAACCAATCGATCGATGAGCGCGCCACGCAGCGTTTCGTCAAAGAAGCGATGGCCATGAGCGCCCTTACCCACCCCCACCTGATTTCGTTGATTGATTTCGGCGAGACCGCCGATAAGATACCGTTCCTGGTCATGGAGTACCTGGACGGCACCACGCTCACAAAGCTTATCGACAAAAACGGGCTGCCCATCCAGACGGCGCTCAGAATCGCCGAGCAGATTGCCGAGGGACTGGCGCACGCGCACGCGCGCGGTTTCATCCACCGCGACCTGAAACCCAGCAACGTCATGCTGATTGGCGACAACCAGGACTTCGTCAAGATCGTCGACCTGGGAATTGTGAAAGCCCTGGACAAAGACGGCGCCGAAGCCATGCGCCTGACGCATACAGGTGAGATTTTCGGCAGCCCTCTCTACATGAGCCCCGAGCAATGCCTGGGTCAGGCACTCGACGAACGTTCCGACATCTATGCGCTCGGTTGTCTCACTTACGAGACAATTACCGGCACGCCGCCGATCATCGGCGAAAACTTCGTGCAGACAGTCTACCGGCACGTGCATGACATTCCGTCTATGATGCAAGACGTCCGCCCAGATTTAGCGATTCCCGCGGAAGTGGAGTCACTGGTGGCGCGGGCCCTGTCCAAGAATCGTGACGACCGTCACGCCAGCATGAAGGAGCTCAAAGAAGCTCTCGGCAATGCTCGCAACCAGTGCACGGCGGCCGCGATCGGCGCGCAACCGTTTCTCTCACCGTCGGCGGTGGCGGGCGGCAGTGCCACCATGGGCACGCGCGTTTCGCAAGGCATGCCGGCGTCCAATCCGCCCGGCCCGCCTTCATCGACATCGCCGGTGCGTCCATTTCTTTCTTCCGGATCCGGGTCGACCAACCCCGGCGCCAACTCCGGACCGCCCCACTCAATGGTCGACACTCAGCCCAGCACCAATCCTAATCCGATTGCTGCTCTGCTCAACCAGCCCGCCCTGGCGATGGGCGCAGTGGCCGGCGTGGCTGCGCTGCTCGTCTTTGCCGGCATCGGCATCGCCGCCATGTTCACCAATTTCCGTCCGACAGCTCCGACTCCAGCGGTCACATCAACCACCACGCAGTCGCAGACGGTCACCGAAGAACCTTGCCCGACGCCGACCAGCACCAACGAAGCCGGCAAAAAAGAATGGAAAGAGCCGCTGATCGAGATCGCCTATCCGAAGAAACCGCATGAGAAGAAAGTCGTGCTGCTGGCTACAGAGGGGGCTGATGATCCGGAAGAAGTCGATCCGCCGGAAGACAAAGTCGGCGATGTGATCGTCGACATCAATCCCAAATCAGGTCCGATGACTCTGGTCTGTGCGTCGCAAGCACCGGTCAACTGGGTGATTACAGGCGCCACGCAAAATGTCGAAGCCGTCAAACTGCTCGGCTTCCGCAAGCAAACACAAAGCGGCATCGACCCGAAAAAAGTGCTGGCAGTCAGCAAAGACCAGCCGGATCCCGCGCACAAACTGCATTTGCTCACCGTGCGCGTTCCTGATGTTTTCTCGGACGACTTCAATGCCGAGAAGCAAAAATGGCAGAACGACAGCGATTTCCTGGTCGTCAAAGACGAAGCTACCGAGGCTGCCGGTGCGCCGATTACGGAGTATCAGGGCAAGCGCGTTTCCAAACGGTTCAATGTGAACTGAGTTCGACCGAGATGAATTGGCAATTCTGGGTCGACCGTGGTGGCACATTCACTGACATCGTGGCTAGAGCCCCTGACGGGCGCATTCTGACGCACAAGCTGTTGTCCAACAATCCCGGACGATACGACGATGCCATCGCTGAAGGCGTGCGACATTTACTTGCGGGCTCAACGCCCGGCGGCACAGCAGTGGCGTCTTTACGCATCGGCACCACCATCGGCACCAACGCGCTGCTCGAACGCAAGGGGGCCCGCTGCGTTTTTGTCACGACAGCAGGCTTCAAAGACGCAGTACGCATCGGCTATCAAAATCGGCCGGACATCTTCGCCTTGCACATTCGCAAACCGGAAGTCCTATACGAGCAAGTCGTCGAATGCAGCGAGCGTGTCACCGCAGATGGTGACACCCTGCAAGCACTTGATCCAGAATCGTTGCGGGTCAAACTGCAGGAGGCTTTCGATGCCGGCATTCGCAGTTGCGCCGTCACCCTGATGCACGGCTACAAACACACCGGGCACGAAGAGCAGGTGCACGCGCTGGCACAGAGCATCGGCTTTACGCACATATCTGTATCGCACGAAGTGGCGCCTGTCATCAAGTTCGTCAGTCGCGCCGACACAACTCTCGTCGATGCCTACCTGTCACCCTTGCTGCGACAGTATTTAGATGAATTGTGCAGCAAGTTTCCTGACAGCCATGTCTCAATAATGCAGTCCGGCGGTGGGCTGGTGTCCGCGTCGCAGTTCCGCGGCAAGGATAGTATTTTGTCCGGGCCCGCCGGCGGAATCATCGGCGCAGTCAAGACAGCGGCGCAATTGGGATTGGACAAGATTGTCACTTTCGACATGGGCGGCACGTCCACCGATGTCGCGCACTACAAAGGCGAAATCGAAAGATGCTTCGAGACCCAAGTCGCCGGAGTGCGCCTGCGCGCGCCGATGATGGCTATTCACACAGTGGCTGCCGGCGGCGGGTCCATACTGCATTTCGACGGCAGCCGCATCGCAGTGGGTCCGGATTCGGCCGGCGCCTTTCCTGGCCCTGCTTGTTATCGCAACGGCGGTCCGTTGACGGTGACCGATTGCAACGTGCTCCTGGGAAGGATTCAGGGTGACTTCTTCCCTGCGGTTTTCGGTCCCGACGGCAACCTGCCCATTGATCCCGATGTGGTCAAACAGAAATTCACACAGCTTGCGGCCGAGATCGCTCATGCCGAAGCAGCAGCCGGCGCAGATGCCGGTGCCCGCTCCGTAGAAGCAATCGCAGCTGGGTTTCTCGACATAGCGGTGATGCACATGGCACAGGCGATCAAGAAGATCTCCGTACAACGCGGCTATGACATCACCGACTATAGTTTGTTTTGCTTCGGTGGTGCCGGCGGCCAACACGCGTGTCTGATCGCAGACGCCCTGGGGATGAGGCAGATAGTCATCCATCCACTCGCAGGCGTATTGTCGGCACTGGGCATGGGACTTGCCGAGTTGCAGGTGTTGAAACAGCAGAGCGTCGAAGTGGTACTCGATGAAGCAGGACTGCACTCAGCACGCACAGCGGCTAACGCATTGGCTGAGCAAGCCGCCGCGGAGCTTCGAATGAGCGGAGCCGCCGCCGGACATCCAGAGAATCCCCGCATTGAGTTGCACGGCTACCTGCGGTATGCAGACACAGAGGCCTATCTGCCGATCGCACTATCGACAGCTCAAACGATGCGCTCGCTATTCGAAGCAGAACATCAGATGCGATACGGCTTCATCTGTCCGGAAAAGCCGGTTGTCATCTCGTGGGTGACCGCCGAAGCCAGTCTCGGCGGCCACCAGCTACAGTCCAGCGAAGAAACGTTCAGCGCAGGCGAACCGCCGAGGCAACTGCGCCCATCAAAAATGATCCGGCTCTATTCGAAAGGTCAGTACCATGAGGCACCACTTTACGAGCGCAACTTGTTGCCGTCCGACTCTCAGATTACAGGGCCGGCTTTAATTATTGAAGCAACTGCCACCACCGTCATCGAATCCGGATGGCAGGCTAGCGTCACAACCGGCGGCACTTTGTTGCTGACGCGCTCGCAGACCACTGCATCCGGCACCACCGCGGGCGGCGGAACCAGGAATCAGATCTCTCTCAGTCAACCGGACCCCATTTACCTTGAGGTGTTCAACAGTCTGTTTATGTTCATTGCAGAACAGATGGGTGAAACGCTCCAGATGACTAGCCGGTCCGTCAACATAAGAGAACGTCTGGACTTTTCATGCGCGGTGTTCGATGCGACGGGAGAATTAATAGCCAACGCACCGCACATACCGGTGCATCTGGGCTCCATGAGCGACAGCGTAAAGAGTTTAATCGCACAGCACGGCAATTCACTGCGCCCGGGAGATGCTTTCGCGCACAACGATCCCTACGACGGTGGCACACACTTGCCGGACATTACCGTGATATCGCCGTGTTTTGATGCAGATGGCGCGAACCTGCTTTTCTTCGTGGCCTCGCGCGGACACCATGCCGATGTCGGTGGTATCACGCCCGGTTCCATGCCGGCCGACAGCAAAAACATCGAGCAGGAAGGTGTGTTGCTGAAGCACGTGAAGATCCTCTCGGATGGACGATTTCAGGACGAGCAATTAAAACGCATTTTCGCCTCCATAAAAAACCCGCCACGCAATGTCGAACAAAATCTCGCCGACTTGCGCGCCCAGATCGCTGCCAATAATCGCGGACTTCTCGAGCTGGGCAAGGCTGTCCAGGACTACGGACAAGACGTGGTCGTCCGCTACATGGACTTTGTGCAAGCCAACGCCGAGCTCGCGGTGCGCAAGGCAATTGCCGTGCTCAAGGACGGATCATATGCTTGCACCATGGACGATGGCAGTCTGATCAAAGCGCAGATTACCGTGCAGCGCGCCGACGCATCCGGTCAACCGGCAGCAATCATCGACTTCACAGGTACCAGCGCACAACAGTCCAACAACCTGAATGCCCCGCTGTCGGTTTGCCGGGCAGCGGTGCTCTATGTCTTTCGCACCCTGGTGGGTGAGTCGATCCCGCTGAATGCTGGTTGCTTGCGCCCGCTGACGCTGATAGTTCCCGAAGGTTGCTTGCTACGTCCCAGTTATCCAGCCGCGGTCGTCGCCGGCAATGTGGAAACCTCGCAAGTGATCTGCGATGTGCTCTACGGAGCACTGGGAGTCATGGCTGCATCACAGGGGACGATGAATAATTTCACGTTCGGCAACGATCAGCATCAGTACTACGAGACTATCTGCGGCGGCTCAGGAGCCGGCACCACATTCGATGGCACCGATGCCGTGCAGACCAACATGACCAACTCCCGACTCACGGACCCGGAAATTTTGGAAACCCGATTTCCGGTGCGTCTGGAGGAATTCTCAATTCGTCAGCACAGCGGTGGCGGCGGTCTGCACAGGGGCGGCAACGGCGTCTTGCGACGGATCAGGTTTCTCGAACCGATGGTAGCCAGCATTTTATCCAACCGGCGCCGTATTGCCCCGCCCGGATTGCGTGGCGGCGCCGACGGACTGCCCGGCAAAAATGCCGTATTGCACAACAGCACAGGCACCAGCGTCTCGGTTTTATCCGCCACCCAGTCTGTACACCTGCAGCCAGGCGACATTTTTGTCATTGAGACCCCCGGCGGCGCCGGTTACGGGCAAAGCGATTGACAACCCCGCCTGGCGCGGATTTGGGGCAGCTCGGGCGTGGAACAAAGAACTAGTTGGGTAAACCAGATCTCTAATGCAATCACGACCGGCTACTGAAACATCAGCCTGGATGTGCCCTGTGTGCGGCAGAACCTCCGCCGCGGCGGGCGCTTGCCCCGACGATGGACAGGTGTTTGTGACAGCAATGGCTGATACATTGCTGGGGACTGTGGTCGACCAGCGGTTTCTCATCAAGAGCGTACTGGGAATTGGCGGCTGGAGTCGCGTCTACCTGGCACACCACAAGCGGCTGGATGTACCGGTAGTGCTCAAGGTGCTGCACACTCACCTCGTCTCCGATCAAGATAAGCTGAAACGGTTTCAACGCGAAGCCGAGATTTCAAGCCGCATGCGCCACAACAACATCGCCCGCGTCATGGACTTCGGTGTTATCAACGAGGGCCAGCCCTATCTCGTCTTGGAATACCTGGACGGCGACACGCTCAACACCTTGCTCGAACAAAAGGGTCCTTTACCGTGGCAGCAGGTCGCGCGAATCATCAGTCAGTCTGCCGAAGCATTTGCCTACGCGCACGACCAGGGCGTCATTCATCGAGACATCAAGCCCAGCAACCTGCTGCTCACCAAAGAAGGCACCATTAAGGTGCTGGATTTCGGACTGGCCAAAGCGAGCTTGCTGCACTCCGGACACGGGTCGTCGCTGACCAAGACTGGACAGACCATGGGAACGCCGGAATACATGAGCCCCGAACAATGCCTCGGGCAAGCGCTCACGCCGGCCAGCGACATCTATTCGCTCGGATTGGTAGCATACGAACTGCTTACTTGCACCAAAGCCGTCACCGGATCGACAACCTACGAGTTGATGAAACAGCACGTAGACAAGCCTCCGCCGCCCTTCAAGCAAGGGTCGGCTGTGCCCTCCTCGATACAAGATGCGGTTCTCAAGTCACTCTATAAACATCCACAAAAGCGCTACGAATCAATGCGGGATATGAAAGCCGCATTCGAAGCCTGTTCTCAGCAGTCATCGCCATCAGCCACGCAGCCGGCAGGCGGTAAGTCTGTTGCCTTGCCGGTGATCGCCATGGTAGTCGTCAGCATGGCTGTGTGTGCCGGGTTGGGCTGGATGGCTTACCAGCATAGTCAATCCGGTACGACATCACAGGCGGTACCAGCTCTGGAGAGTGGCGGACAGCAGGCACAATTCAACCAGGAGATCGCTGCACTGGAAAGGACCCGCAAGGAGCTGACACACTTTGATTTTGACCTGGAGAAACGGCTCGCCGACCGATACATAAAAGCCGGGCGCACCAAAGACGCGATGCAAGTTGTCGACAACATTCTGTCCAATCGACCCGGTGACGACTCGATGACCGCCATACTTTCGGATAACCACTGGGGCACCGACCCCGATCAAGCGATCGCCAATCTCAGCGCTAACGTCCGAGCCTATCCTGATTTGCATCATCTGAAAGCTGAGTGCTTTCTCCTGCTCGGTGATCTCTATTCGGAAAAAGGAGAAAGTAGCAAGGCATTGCAGTACTATGACACTGTCCGGAATTTTTCCGGAGTTTCACTCGATCCCTATCGAGCCGCCGCCGAAGAGAGACTAAACACACTGAGCAAACTCAACTTGCACTGAAGTCGCAAACCGGAAACGAAACGAGAGACACATGGGTTCAGGTCCAGGCACCACTAATTCTGAAGTACGCACCAAGGTCTGTCCTCAGTGCAAAACCAGGTACGACGCCGACCTGAAGATTTGCCCGCGCGACGGCACTATTCTCGTCTTCGAAGCAGCCAGCGAACTGGCGCCCGGCAGCATCGTCGCTGAGAAATACAAAATAGTCGAGTTGATTGGGCGCGGCGCTTCCGGTTCGGTCTACAAGGCAGTGCAGGCTGGACTGAACCGCGAAGTAGCTATCAAAGTCCTGAAGCTGGATTACGTCTCAGACCGCGAATCGCTGCAGCGATTCGAGCTGGAAGCCAAAGCTTCCGCAAAACTGACTCACATCAATATTTGCGCTGTCTATGATCACGGAGTGCTGCCCAACGGACAGCCTTACATGGTCTGCGAGTTGCTCAAAGGCAAGACGCTGCGCGACGTGCTCAAACGTCATAAGCAAATCGCACCGGAAGAGGCAGTCGAGATTTGCACCCAGATCTGCGACGCCCTGGCGGTGGCACATGACCGGGGCATCGTGCATCGCGATATCAAGCCCGCCAACGTCATGCTTTGCGTGGACGAGCAAGGACTGGCTGTCGTCAAGTTAATCGACTTCGGCATGGCAAAGATTTTGAGGGGTACGAAAGGAAACACTGAAACGCTCGGACTGACCAAGACCGGGGACATTCTAGGCACACCCTGGTACATGAGTCCGGAACAAGCGCTCGGGCAGAAGATCGACTGGCGAGCCGATATCTATTCGCTCGGCTGCGTGCTTTTCGAGATGGTATCGGGATCGGTGCCATTTCACGGAGCCAGCGAATACGAGGTGATCGACAAACACGTGCACGGCATGGTGCCGGCGCTGCCGCAGCACATTCCCGTCCCCGAACACATACCGGCAGTGATCAAGAAAAGCCTGGCCAAAACAGCCGACCTGCGCTTTTCTTCTGCCATGGAAATGAAGGACGCCCTGCTCGCCCGCGAAGCCAGTGCAGCGTCGCGCGCGCAAGGCTCGATGCTGCGTAGCATGTCGGCAGCCAAGGCAGTCGGTAAAGAAGTCGGCAAAGGCGGCATCCAGTATTTGATACCGATTCTGATTCTAGTGGTGCTCGCCGTCATGGGTTGGTACCTGTTCACGTGGTACCAGGGCTATCTCAATACTCATCGCCCGGCACCACAGGCTGCCACCCAGGGCTCAGCTGCTCCGCATTGGGTACAGCCCCCCGCCAATCCGCACGAACTCCCGCACTATCTGGAGCCCATCACCGCGATGCCCCAGATCAACGATCAGATTCGTTATCTTGAAGAATACGCGCGCGGCAAGCCATTTGATTACGGCGTCGAACACGAGCTGGTCATGCTCTATTCAAATTTCGATGCCCGCCGGTCTGCGCAGCGCGTCGATTTAATCCTGCAAAACACCTTCAACGAACCGCACATCCTGGCGCACCTGGTCGGTAGCGAGAAGTCGCCATCACCGGTGGTGGCGAAGGTCTATCTGGCGCAGCTGATTAAAGATAACCAGGAACTTCCTTTCTTGCGGGCCGCCTGCCTGATTAAGATAGGAGATATCTGCAAGGATGCCGGACAATCGAAGGAGGCAGCAAAGTATTTTGTCGAGGCCGCCCAGCTGAAATCCGACAACGCAGCCCTGGCGCGCTATACACAACTGGCAGCCGATCGACTCAAACAACTGCCTGCCGACGCCCAGCCCTCGGCTTCCACGTCGGCGCCAGCACCAGAAGCAGCCCCGCCACCCGCGCCGGAGTCTGCTCCCAAACCGGCACCCGCTGCGACACCGGACGCGGCTCCTCTACCAGCTCCTCAACCGGCTCCTCAGCCGGAGACGAAGGGGGCGGCATCGTGACACGCAAAACAGACTCTCTGAGATGTGGATTGACGTTGCTGGCGATGGCGGTATCAGTGGCTGCAGTCCTGCCCTCGCTTGCCGTCCATGCCGAAGACACCAAGCTGGTCAAAGTGGTCGGCGGTCGCTTTCCGACCTCGACTTATGCGAGAAAACACCTCTTTCCGGGCACCGGCGACTACAAACTCTGGGAGCAGGCCGACAAGCTCTACGTCGATGCCGGCAAGCTCGATGACAAAGGGCGTTCGCGTCCCGCCGCCGACAAATATGCCGAGGCGATTTCGATCTATCCGTACGATATGAATTTCTTCAATAATTATGGTTTGATGCTTTTGAAATTACGAGACGAGCTGGGAGCCGAGGCGGCTTGGCGTCATGCGATTTCCGGCAAGGCGCACTTCTGGCAAGCACAAAACAACCTCGGTCGCATGCTCTTCTTCCAGAAGCGATTAGCAGAGGCTAAGTACGTCTGGAGCAAGGCTCTCGAGAGCGAGCCGCCATCAGAGGTGCGACAGGACATTACAGCCAATGTGCTCCTCTGTAATCAACGCATCGAAAAATTGCGTTCCCCGGCCCCGGCTAAACAGCAACCGACCGAACAACCTCAGGAAGGTGGACAGAGTTATACGACAGGCACCGCTCCTGGTGGCTCAAACGGCAACCCGAACGGCACGCCAAGCTACACCACCGGCATCACGAGTCCGGACGGTACCCAGAGCTACACGACCGGCACCAATTATCCCGACGCCTACACGACGGGTAGCACGACCCACCCCGACGGTACTCAAACTTTCACAACCGGTGGTACCCAGACTTTCACAACCGGCGGAGCTGATACGCTGCCGCCGGCACCCTCGAACGGACCGCAGTGACGAATAGGATCAGGAAACCGGCGTAGGCAGTGTTCGCTCCATACGGCGCGCCACGCGTTCGCTCGTGTGCGCCGCCAGCGCTGCATCCGGTCCCGGCTGCGTGGGATAGGCAAGAATGCCTCTCCCACGAAAAGTGCGTGGCACTTTCTCAGTCCGTGGGATGACATGGAGATGGAAGTGTTCCACCGCCTCGCCCAGCGAAAAGGTGTAGACGCGCTGACAATGGGTCACTTCACGGATTGCCTTTTGCAATGCCCGCAGAATCTCGCCGTACGATCGCGCTTCTCGATCGGTTGACTGTGACAGGTCGACGAAATGCCTCTTGGCTTCAATCACGAAATAGCCGAGTATGTTTGTCTCTGCGCTGTGACGCACGAGCCAATGATCGTCTTCGAAAACGATGTTATCGACCGGCGCCTGCCGGCTGCAAAACACGCACTTAGATTGCTGCTCTCTGGTCATGCTTTAGCACCTGAACGATTACAATACCGCAAGAAACGCCTGTTGAACTTGTCAAACGATAGCATGACCCAACGTCTTAGCGGCACTCTCGCGCTGTTCCTCGGCTTAGCACTGGCTATGCCGGCTTCGCCCGCCGTCACACCTGCTCCTGTTGACGTCCAGACCGTGAAGAAACGGATCCAGCAAGGTCACGTACTGCAATCAGGACTCGATGTATCGGTGCGCATCAACGGGTCCGAGGTGGTCGTCTCAACCATGCTCAGCGGCCAGCAAAAGGAACCAAAGCTCGATTGCAAAATCGACGCAGCAATGATCGCCAAGACAATCTTCGAAACCCCGAAGAGTCAGTTCGCTCGCGTCAAGGTGCGTTTCTACGATCCCAAAAACCTCTCCCATTACTATCTGGTGGCTGTCACCGCTGGTGATGTCGCGGCATTTAGCAGCCGCAGATTATCAACTCAACAATTTCTGGAATCACTGGAAGTCCTCGAGTTGTCCGACGCCAAAACAGAAAGCTCCACGACAGCACTGGCGGCAGCTTCCCCAGGCACTCGTACCGCCCAACCGGCTGCCGCCGTGCCCATGGTCATGCCGGTTCCCAAGCCACCGCAGGACACCTTCATCACCTACGAGTCCGCTCCCGGTGTAATTGCCTTCGACTACCCCTCGACGTTTTCAGTAGTTGATCGGCCGGACAAGGACACTCTATCAAAATTCGAAGGCACCACCATCGATGGCACTCACTACGAGATGACGCTCTCGATGGCTCCCGCACACGGAATGAATCCCGATCGCTTCGCCAGATTTACGGACCAGCTGATCTTCCAGTCGCTGAGCGGGTATCACCGCGTGCGCGCGCAAAATGTCTTGATCGGCAAGTCACATAATATGCCGGCCGCGATGTGCGAAATCGACTTCGGAGCCGAGGACCAACCGACCCGCTTGACCGTGGTGCACTTTCGTCAGGGCCCGCTTATGTACACCCTCGGGTTTATCGCTAAAAGTTCCGAACAGCCGGCACTGTTGCCTTTGTTCAATCATACGTTGCTCAGCATTCACTCGTCTGAGAAGCCGCTCGACTTCCAGAGCGCCGGCGGCACGATCAACTTCTACGACTCACGCATCGGCATTGCCTTCGACTATCCGAAGGTCTGGAAAGACAGCATGCCCGTGCGACCCGAGTTCATCAAATCCCTGGAGGGTCCAATGGGCCCCTTCGTGGTCGAGCTCAAGCTGGGAGACGCGCACGTGCCCGGTGTGACCAGCAACAAAGTGATTGCAGAGTTAGTCGAGCAGCGGGCCTTGCGTCCCATGAAGTCTTACCAGCGTATGAGTGCCGGCGAAATTGTCTTTGGAAGAAACAAGGACATTCACGGCTACCGCCTTGCGGCTCGCTTCATGGCCAACGGTAGTCACGTCGACGAACACCTGGTAATCTTCAGCCACCGCGGACATCACTACTGCCTGTCCTTCTTGCTGTTCGACGGAGCGCCAGCGCCCACCAAACACCTTTTCGATTCCATTCTCTCGACAGTCGAGTTGCGTTAGACCTTATCTCGGTCTTCGCGCTCTTCCCGTTCCGTCTCAGCAACCGCGGCGTGGCCTCGTTTCTCATCGACTCGCTGAATGAGGGAAATAGCCAGCAGGAAATACGCACTGGTGGAGAGAATCGCGATGCGAAGATTGTTGTGCGTCAAGTACGTGATCAAACCGAATGACAGCGGACCAACGGCTGCCGCCAATTTGCCCACGACGCCCCACAATCCGAAAAACTCACCGGAGCGACCGGCAGGCGAAAGCTGTCCGACCAGTGCTCGGCCGGCAGACTGACTTGAACCCATTGCCAGTCCCACCAGGTTGGCGACCACCCAGAACAGCGGTCTTGATGTTGCCACAAATGCCAGGGAAGTTGCCGCCGCCCAGATAACGAGCGTGATCGTCAAGGTCCGTATCGAGCCGAATTTATCCTGCACATATCCGAAAACGAAGGCACCGATCGCCGCCGTTACGTTCACCACCAGAACAAGCAATATGTTGTCCTGGGTGCTGAATTTCATCACTTCGGTTGCATAGACAGACGCCAGAGTGACAACGGTCGTCGTGCCGCACGTGTACACGAAAAGCGTGATGAAGAAACGCCACAGGTCGGTATACCGGCGCGCCTCATGATAGGTTTCTTGCAGTCTGTGCAAACCCAGGACCACGTAGTTTTTGGTGGCAGCGTCCTTTTCGGGAAGAGCTCGCTCCTTCAAAAACAAAAAGATCGGCGAAGCGGCGACAGCGAATATCGCGGCTGTGATCAAAACTGTAACCGGCACATACTGCTCAGGCGTCTGCTGATGTGCCCGCGCCCAGCTCACATAAGCCAGGCAAATTCCCAGCACGCTCAAGCCGCCCACATAGCCAATCGTCCAGCCAAATGCCGAAATACGTCCCATGTTATCGCGCCGCGCAATCTCAGGCAAAAACGCTGCCACCAGATCTTCGCCGGTTCCGAATGAAGAGTTGGTGACAAACAACAAGAGCATCGCCAACCACACCGTGCCGGGTCCGGTCGTCGCCAGCAGAGCCGTAAAGATCACACAGATCGCTGTAGCGATAAACAGAAACTTCTTCTTACCGGCAGTGGCATCGGCGATGGTGCCGATAATCGGCGCCGTGAATGCGACAAACAGCGAAGCAGCGGATATGGTCAGGGTCAAGAGCAAGGTACCCTGCCCCTGTTCCATGCCCTGCGTTTTGCCGGCGATCACATTTACGAAGTAAGCGCTGTAGATGGCAGTTGCCACCACCGTGCCGTAAGTTGAATTGGCGAAGTCGAACATCGCCCACGAAACAATCTCCAGCCGACTTGCGGGCGGAAATGTCTCACTCATGAGCCATCAGGTCCAGAAAGCCCTCTCCGAGCCAGCGCCCACCGTCACAAGTCATGACATCACCGGTTATGTAGGCCGCCTCGTCGCTGCAGAGAAACGCCGCCAACTTGGCCGCCTCTTCCGTCGGCAAAAGACGTCTAAGTGGAATGCGCTCGCTGATTTTCTTCTGCACTTCCGGTGCATCAAACAGTAGATTCTTCGATGCATTCTCCGTGACCATCACACCCGGCGCCAGGGCATTGACTCTGATGTTGTGCGGTCCCCACTCGGCAGCCAGAGTTCTAGTCATCGCCAGCACGCCCGCTTTAGCGGAAGCCGAGTGCACCACACCCGGTGCACCGGTCCATGCAAACGTGGCGATCACGTTCAAGATGACACCGCCATTTTGCTCGATCATCTTGCGTCCGGCAAAGCTGCTGCAAAACCAGGTGCCATTCAAAACAATGCCGACCACCGACAGCCAGCCGTTCACAGAAAGTTTCTCAGAGGGACAAACGAAATTGCCGGCGGCATTGTTGACCAAAATGTCAATGCGTCCATGCTTCCCGACGGTATATTCAATCAATGCCTCGACCTGCTCCGGCGCTCGCACGTCAAAGGCGAATGTATCGCATTGTCCGCCGGCGTCATTGATCGACGCCGCGGCGGCTGCCAATTTCTCCTGCTTGCGGCTGGCAATCACCACTTTCGCACCACGTGCGGCAAACTCGCGGGCGATAGCCAGCCCCAACCCGGTGCCACCACCTGTAACGATGGCAACCTTGCCCGAAAACTGCCCGTTCGTGCTCATAGCGCAAATATTAACACCGAGCGCCCCGCGCGGCATGAAACGTTCACCAATCGGGCAAAATAAATGTATGTCCGACCACTCATCAGTACGTCAACTGCTCACTCTTGCGGTCATGTCATTGGCTGTCGGAGCCATTGTGGTGCAGCACCCCGTGACCGGCCAAGAAACCGCTGCGCCGCCGGCGACCACGGCAAAAGACGTGCAGGATGCGTGCAGCAAAATTCGCCAATTGTCCGGGTCGCATCCAGAAAAAGCCCTGTCCATGATCAACAGCCTGTTGCCACTTAAAGTTTCCTCCGACGTCCGCCGCTTTCTCAACTCCACGAAAATCAACATCTTGATGCACGACAGGAAATTTGGCGAAGCACTGATGGTGGCAGATGACAAATCACAGATTGATGACGATCCAGACTACTATCTCTGCCTGCGCAGCAACGTACTGATCCACGACGGCAAATTCGAGAAAGCACTGGAAGCGGCGAACCAAGCTGTAAGCATCGCACCGAACCGCTCGACCGGATATCTCTATCGCGCCGAGAGCTATTATCAATTAAAAAACTGGATCCTCAGCGAACAAGCTTTGCGCAAAGCTGAAGAAACCGAAAAGGCTCCATCTCCCGATTTCAACATGGGAATGGCGCAGCTATATGGTCGCCTGGGCTCCTTTAACGAACAAAGACGTTTGCTTCTTAAGACCGCCGAGCGCTGGCCGAAAAATGAGCACGTCTATTTATACCTCGGACTGGCTGCCGGCTACCAGGAACACAAGGATGAGGCACTGCGATACTTCAGAAAGGCATGCGATATCGCAAAAAATCCCACGGTCAGTCTGACCGCATCCGACTTCTGCTATTTTGTCGAATACGATGACGCAGCGCTGGAATTCGCCGATCAAGCCGTGCGCATGGCTCCCGATTCCGCTCGCGCCTTCGTACAGAAAAGTCGCGTATTGAGCCGTCTTAATCGCAAGGAAGAGGCCCTGGCCAGTGCCACCAGAGCCGTCGAACTCGACCCCAATTCAATCATTGCTCGGCAGCGCAAAATTCAATGCCTGGTCAACATTGGGCGAGCCGAAGAAGCAGTTGCTTGCGCAGAAGAGGCGCTGTCTTTAGATGCTGAGTCGATTCCTCTGCAACTGGAGCTGGCGAGCGCTGAGTTTAGAGCACGTCGCTATACCAAGGCGATCGAACGCACGACGCAGATTATCAAGCGCGATCCCAATTTATCCACCGCCTATCACATCAGAGGGCAATGTCACTTCGAACTCGGACAAAACTGGGATGCCGTGGAGGATTTCACGTTGGCGCATATCAGTTTCCCCGGTGAGCCGGCGCCTTTGTACAACCGCGCTACTGCATACATGGCTTTACAGATGCCAGGCAACGCGCTCGCTGACGCCAACGCCATTTTGCGTCGCCAGCCTGGCTCATCGGTAGCCTACGAAATGCGTTCTCATGCCCTGCGTCGACTTGGTTTATTGCAGCAGGCTGACGCAGATGCCGAAAAAGCCCGAGAGTTGAACGCCATCGCCGATAGCAAGCAGCAATGAAGAGAAACTCGTACATCAAGTTAGTGATCAGCGGCATGGTACTAGCTGCGGTGCTGAGCACTCAACTCGAGACGACATCGACTGCCGCCCAGACAGAAAAGCAGGCGACCCAAGATCGACTTAATCAACTCTGGTTGCAATACCGCGTCGATCCGGTGGCAGCAGAAGCTGGCGTTGACACCTGGCTGTCCACTGGTTCGCCTGTACTATCAACGCATCTTCGCAACGAATTGAGCGCCATAAAAGTCTTGATGTTGTGCCGGCGTGCCCGTACATACGATGCTTGCAAGCTGTCCTCGGCGCTGCTGAATAGTGAGCCTCAAAATGGTCATTATCATGCACTGGCTGCGCACGCTCTCCTCTGTTGCCACAAGGACGCCGAAGCCCTGATCGAGGCCGAAAGGTCCATCAAGCTGGAGGGCAATCAGGGAGCAAATCATTTGCTTCTCGGCGAGGTCCTGGTAAGGCTCAACCGCAAGACTGAAGCCATCGCAGCGGCAGAAGACGCAGAGCGCATCGCCGGCGGCGCCGGTCGCTCCGATCCCGACTTTGTGACGCGTCTGGCCGCACTCTATTACGGAGTTGGTGAAGCCGCCAGAGCAGAAGCCGCTCTCCGCGCAGCCTTGGTAATCAACCCTAAGCAACAAAACGCTCTCATCTACCTGGGAGAGATCTGTCAAACCAGGGCAGAATTTGCGGAAGCCATCAAGTTCTACGAAAAAGCAGCGGCACTCAAAGGAGATGCGAGTGTCTGTGCTCAGGCGGCGTTCCAAATTCACAAATGCGGCAATACTAAAAAGGCGCAGGCGGTGATCGACCAGGCGCTGGCAATGGAACCCCACAACGCTGTAGTTTATGCATACAAGGCCCTGATTTTCGTCACCGGTGGAAACCCCAAAGAAGCTCTCAGCTGCTTTAATAAAGCCCTCGAGCTGGACCCCGACAATTCCTGGATTTTGCAATCGCGCGCGGATTATTTGATTTCTCAGAATCTAGGAGCCCAGGCGCTTGTCGATGCTCAAAAGGCAGTGGCGCTGCATCCGGATGATCCATACAACCACCTATTGTGTGCATCTGCGCAATTGAGCATGTCGCACTATCGCGAAGCGATTGCCGCCGCGGACGACATTCTCAAAACCAATCCATCACTAGCTACCGCGTACATGATCAAAGCCAAGAGTCATTCCAAAATTGGTGATTACTGGCAGGCCATTGAGGATCTGACCATGGCGCAGGCGGCGGAGCCGCGCTCGTGCGAAATGCTTTATCTGCGGGCAGTGACTTATATCAGTTTGCGACGATTCGATCCTGCTTTGGCCGACCTCAACCAGTTGATCAAACGCGATCCCAAGTCCAGTGGGGGATTCGAGTTGCGCGCTCAGGTCTTGCGCCGCAAAGGTCACGCCGACCTGGCAGCACAAGACGACGCCCGTCTTCAAGCATTGAGAGCGGCGGCGCCGGACGACGGGCGTCCGTGATAGGATTTCTGGTTCTGCCGGGTTCATTCAATTGCGGAGCTGCTCGATGTGCCCTTAACCAGTGTTCGAGTCCTTGATTTCTCGCATCTTTTGCCGGGCGAACTTTGCTCCACCATTCTGGTCGACCTGGGCTGCAACGTGACGCGGGTCGAGTCTCTCAAGCCAGGATTGGCTCAGCGCCTGCCTCCCATTGTTAAAGGCGAAAGCCTTTATTACTGGAGCGTGCACCGCGAAAAGTCGCGTATCGCACTCGACCTCAAACAGGCAGCCGCCATAGAGATCATTATGCGGATCGCCAAAGACGTCGACGTCGTGATCGAAAACTTTCGTCCGGGCGTCATGGATCGACTTGGTATCGGATATAGTGCCCTGCAGTCCGTCAACCCCGGACTTATTTACTGCTCAATCTCCGGTTATGGACAGAACTCTGCATGGAGCCAGCGCCCCGGACACGATCTTAACTTCGTGGCAGAGTCAGGTGTTCTGTCGCAGACAGCCTTGCCCAGTGGCGAGCCGCGTGTCACAGGTTTACTGGTCTCAGACTACATGAGCGCTACCTATGCGGCACTATCCATAGTGGCAGCCTTGTACGAACGGCAGCGCACCGGCGGCGCCGGTCGTCACCTCGACATCAGCATGTTCGAGTCGTCGCTCTCCACGGTTAACTTGCTGGCCACAGCCTGGGAATATATGGGCAAGCCGATGCGCGAAAGCGATCCCGATTACCGGGATGCCATGGCCAACTACAATATCTATCGCTGTCTGGATGGCAATTATCTGGCGGTGGCACCACTGGAGCCGCAGTTCTGGGAAGAGTTCTGCCGCCGCATTGAACGCCCCGATCTGATTACGAAATATCCGCTCGGTCCAAATCTACAAATGAAGGAAACCCTGGCCCAGATCATCGGCAGCAAAACGCGTGCGCAGTGGGTTGAGATTTTCGACAACAGCAACTGCTGCGTGTCACCCGTGAATAACATTCAAGAAGCCGTCAATTTTCCGCCTGCCCAGGAGCGGCAGGTCGTCTGCAACCTGCAGCATCCCACGCTCGGCTCGATTCCACAGTTGCGCACTCCGACCGGATTTATGGAACGCGAGCGGCCCGGTAGTAATGGCGACCTCGGCATGGTGGCGCCGGCTGACCCGGCAGTGACGACACGCCGCTTGCTTGCCGAGCTGGGTTACAGCGACGAAGACATCAAACGACTGTCCGCGCAAAGTGTGATTCCGGTCAGTCCAGAGCCCCAACAATGATTTCAGCGATATCGAGCAAAGCGCGCTTGTCCGGGAGAATCTTGCCCATCACCTGCAGTCCCTGAATGCTGCTGGTCAGATAGCGCGCCAGCGCTCGCAGGTCCTTTTGCGGTCTGATTTCGCCGGCGCGGCGGGCTCTCACAAGGGCCTCATAAAGAGCCTGCTCGATGCGGCGCATCGCCTCCAGCACGCTGCGTTCTGCTTCGGGATCATGCGCGCCGACTTCCACTGCCGAGTTAGTCAAAAAACAGCCCTCGCGCTGTCCCGGGCTGGCCGCCTTCACAGCCACACTCATGATGTAGTCAATAATCTGCTGCCTGGCTGATGGATGCGGCTCGTGGAGCCGTTCTACGACCACGGCGATCACCGTGCGGTCGTAATGCTGAATGGCGGCTAGAAAGAGCGCCCGCTTGTCGGCGAAAGTGCCGTACAGGCTGCCGCGATTAATCCCCATTTGTTCGACCAGGTCCTGGATGGACGTGCCCTCGTAGCCCTGGCGCCAGAAGATTTCCATCGCCCGGTTCAATACATCCAGCTCGTCAAACTCTTTCTTTCTTGCCATGTCCATCAACCGTCGCAGGGGTAACCCCTCGGGCATTTTACCTCTTTCTGGAACGAATGTTCAGAATACATGCCGACGGTCGACTGAGAAACGGTTCAGGTGCCGCAAAACCGCCCCCACCGGCATATAGGTGAGATATCATTGTGATGTTTCAGCGATGGCGCGGATTATGCGAGATTACATCCTCCTCTATATTAACGGGCAGCGGCTGGAAGTGCGCGCGGGTGACGCTTTCAAGACTTTATCCAACTTCCTGCGCTATGGGCAAGGACAGACCGGCACCAAGGTCGTTTGCGAAGAGGGCGACTGCGGCGCCTGCACGGTTCTGCTGGGAAGCATCGTAGGCGGCGATATCAGCTACAAACCGGTCAACTCCTGCATTTTGCTCATGTGCCAACTCGACCTGACGCATGTGGTGACTATCGAAGGACTGACACCGCCCAGTACACTCAATCCCGTCCAGGAAGCCATGGTCGCGTGCCACGGCGCCCAATGCGGGTTTTGCACTCCTGGATTTGTGGTGGCGATGTGCTCGGTTTTCGACCGCTGCCAGAGCGTCGGCGAGAAGGAGATCAAAGACGGTCTGACAGGAAACCTCTGCCGCTGCACCGGCTACGAGCCGATCATAAAAGCCGGGTTGGCAGTCGATGCCAACGGCGTCACTAAATTGGCGGCGCTGTATCCTTCCAAAGCGATGCTGCAAGACTTTCAGAAATGCAGTGATGAAGCGGTTTCCATAGCAGATCAGGGCCGTCACCTGAGCGTGCCGCGCGATCTCACCGAGGCAGCTAAGTTCAAAGAAGCTCATCCGGGTCTCACCGTGGTCTCCGGCGGCACCGACGTCTGCGTTGTGCTCAACAAGCGCGGCGTGGAACCGAAGGACTTGTTGTGCCTCAACAGAATTTCCGGGATCGACTGCATCGTCTGCGAAAAAGACAAGCTGATTGTCGGCGCGCTGGCAACCCTGGCTCAACTGGAAGAAACCGTCGAGCAGCGGATACAGGAGTTGCACGGCATCATGTGGTTGTTCGGCTCACCGCAGATCCGCTATTCAGGAACGCTCGCAGGCAACATCGTAAATGCCTCACCGATTGCCGACACCATTCCGTTTCTTCTCGTCAGCAATGCAGAGCTGGAGCTGGTCGGCACGAGCGGTACACGCAAGGTCAATATCAATCAGTTTTATAAAGGCTACAAGCAACTTGACCTGAAACCCGACGAGTTAGTGGCGCGCATTCATATACCGCTGCCCACCGCCGGCGACATTTTGAAACTATTCAAAGTCTCTCGGCGACGCAATCTCGATATCTCGACCTTTACCGCTGCGTTCTACCTCGAACTCGACGGCAAGGACACCATTAAATCGGCGCGCATCGCATATGGTGGCGTCGGTCCGGTGGTGCTGCGTTTACCGCAAACTGAAAAGTTTCTTGCCGGTAAGAGTATCAGCGACGAGAAAGCGTTCAAAGAAGCCGGTGCCCTGGCTAAAAAGGAGATTACTCCGATCTCCGATGTGCGCGGCTCCGCCGACTTCAGGAATCAACTGGCCGCCAACATCATGCAAAAACTCTACTTCGAACTTCAAGCACAGAAGGAGCCAGCCACATGTCGATAGTCGGAAAAGACGTTCCGCATGACTGCGCGCAGGGGCACGTTTCCGGACAATCAATTTATATAGATGACATGCCACCTCAAAAAGGCGAGCTGGTCGTCGACTTCTTCTGGAGCCCGGTGGCACACGGGCGCATTCGCTCCCTTGACCTGTCCGAAGCAGCGAAGGTCGAAGGCGTGGTTGGCTTGTACACCGCGAAGGATCTGGGTGGTCACAATAACTTCGGACCAATCATTGCCGACGAGGCGTTACTGGTCGAGGAACTATGCGAATTCATCGGGCACCCGATTGTGGTCATTGCCGCCGAGACACGCGCAGCCGCGCGCCTGGCTAAACAAGCGATTAAGTGCGACATCGAAAAACTGACACCGGTGTTCGCCATCGATGATGCGATCGCCAAGAAACAGTTTCTCGGCATGCCGCGCCTGATCAAACGCGGCGAGCTGGAAGTTGGTTTCAAGCAAGCTAAACACATTCTCCAAGGCACCTGGCACAACAACGGGCAAGACCACTTCTACCTGGAGTCGCAGGCGGCGATTGCCTATCCGGGCGAAGCCAATCAGGTTGTCGTGCACTCGTCGACGCAGCACCCTACCGAAGTGCAAGAAGTAATCGCCCACGTTCTCGGCTTACACATGAATCAGGTAATCGTCATCACGAAGCGTATGGGCGGCGGATTCGGCGGCAAGGAAAGTCAAGCCACGCATCCCGCGGTGATGGCGGCACTGGTAGCACTGAACACCAAGCGGCCGGCTCGCATCATTTACGGCAAAGATGACGACATGCAGGTCACGGGCAAGCGGCATCCGTTTCAGAATAAGTGGAAGGTCGGCTTTACCGACGATGGCGTCATCACTGCCCTGGACGCGCATCTGTACTCGGACGGCGGTGCCTTTGCCGATCTTTCGACGGCGGTTATGGCCCGCGCGATGACACACATCGATAACGCATATTACATTCCGCATGTCGAGGTGCGGGGCACCGTATGCAAAACCAACTACCCGCCAAACACGGCTTTCCGGGGCTTTGGCGGACCGCAAGGCATCGCGACGATCGAGAACATCTTGCAAGAGATATCGATGTATCTCGGCAAGGATGCATACGACATCCGGCGCGCCAACTTGTACGGAACCACCGACCGCAACGTCACGCCCTACAATCAATTGATTTTCCACAACACACTGCCGGTGATCTACGACGAGCTGGTGGTTTCTTCAGACTATAAGAAACGCCTCAAGGCCGTTGAGGAATTCAACAAGCAGTCGAAGACGCATCTGAAGGGCATCGCTTTCACCGGCGTCAAGTTCGGCATTTCGTTTAACACTAAGTTCCTCAACCAGGCGAGCGCTCTGGTCAATATTTATCTAGACGGCACTATTCAAGTGTCGACTGGTGCCACCGAAATGGGTCAGGGCGTCAACACCAACATTCGGCAACTGGTGGCCAGTGAATTCGATCTGGATTTGGACAACGTATTGGTGATGGCGACGTCGACCGAGAAGAACAACAACACCTCTGCCACAGCCGCATCCAGCGCCACAGATCTCAACGGCAGCGCGGCGGTCAACGCGTGCCAGATCATCAAAGCCCGTCTCAAAGGATTCGCCGCCGAATATCTGTCCGCCAAAGAATTGGATCTCGAGCGTGCGCCGGCTAGCGTCATCTTCGAAGCTGGTTTCGTCTATGACGAACGACGCCCCGAGCACAAGATTACTTGGAAAGAGCTGGTCACAGCCGCCTACCGCAGCCGGGTCAGCTTGGGCGAACGCGGTTTTTACGCCACACAAGGCATCGACTGGTCGTGGGAATCGGGACCCGAAAAACTGGCATCCGGACATCCATTCTTGTATTTCACCACGGGCGGTGCCGTCGCCGAGGTATTAATGGACCGCTTCACGGGCGATCTTAAAGTAGAACGCGTGGATATCTTGATGGACATCGGTCGCCCGATCAATCCCGGCATCGCGCGCGGGCAGTTGACCGGCGCCTTCATCCAGGGCATGGGCTGGGTGACGACGGAAGAACTGGTTTATAAAGAGGACGGACTTCTGCTCTCGCACTCGCCGACCACTTACAAGATTCCCAATATTCAGGACACGCCGTCCGTGTTCAACGTCAACTGGATCGACTTCGAAAATCCGGCCAACGTGCAGGTCAAAGGCAGCAAGGCTGTCGGCGAGCCGCCGCTGTGCCTGGGTCTGGCGGTCTGGAACGCGGTCAAACACGCGCTCTCTTGCGTTTCTAAAGAAGCCGCTCAGAGCTTGCGCCTGCCTGCCACCAATCAACAAATAGTGATGGCCCTGGCACTCGCTGACGGCGAAAGTGCAGCCTCCCATGGCAACGGGAAGAAACCAGCATTGGCTCACTAAGACAAAAAGTAAGAACATGGCTACGTCCACCTCGTACTACGAAAAACTCAACGAGCTCCTGGAAGCCGACCAACCCTTCGTGTCCGTCATCGTCGTCGACACCACAGGCAGTGTGCCTCAGGATGCCGGCAATAAGATGCTGGTG
Source organism: Candidatus Obscuribacterales bacterium (assembly GCA_046328035.1). GTDB lineage: Bacteria > Cyanobacteriota > Vampirovibrionia > Obscuribacterales > Obscuribacteraceae > JBGASG01. The sequence goes on from JAXLXI010000002.1 coordinate 286,424, forward strand.
ACCGCCGAGGGACTGCACTTTGGTACTGTCGGCGGTGGCAAGGTCGAGAAGCGGGCTATCGAAGAAGCGCAGGCGCTTTTGGGCCGACTGGACAGCGGGCAAACCACGCACTTCGTCAACTGGAGCCTGTCTCGCGACATCGGCATGACATGCGGTGGCGCCGTCAAACTCTATTTTGAAACTTATAACGTCAACAGCTGGAAGATCGTCATCTTCGGTTCCGGACACGTCGCCCTCTGCGTGGCTTCGCTGCTCGCCAATTTGGAGTGCCGCGTCACTTGTATCGACCCCCGCCCCGAGTGGCTGGAGAAGTTGCCCGACTCACCGAGGATCAAAGCCGTGCATGCCGACGACATGCCGGCACAAGTGGCTGCCATTCCCAATGATGCCTTCGTCTTGCTCATGACCATGGGGCACACCACCGACAAACCAATTTTGCTGAAGATATTGCGCACCGAGCGTGACTTTCCATACCTGGGTGTGATTGGCAGCGACGCTAAAGCCGCTCGCCTCAAACAAGACATTGCCGAAGCCGGACTGCCGGCGGAATACGCATCGAAATTCTACTGCCCTATGGGACTGGACCTGGGCACCAACCACCCGCAAGAAATCGCCGTCAGTATCGTTGCCCAGCTTCTTTCCGTACGCGACCGCGTCAAGTCCCAAAAACGCGAACAATGCGCGACCAACAAGCACTGAGCCATCGCCTGCGACAGCGGCGGCAGCAAAAATGCACTTCCGTGATCTCTCTGGATACGATATAGTCTCCCTCGTGCACCTCTTGAATTCGCAGTGCACTTACGGAGTGGCATCAACATGGTGCGTTTTGCAATGCCTTTCCAAACCAGGTTGGCGGTGGTTGCCGTTGCGAGCGTTGTCGGCTGGTCTGTACAGGGGGATGCGGGAGCGACTCCCGCCGCACTGCCCAACCCGCTTCTTCAGAAGGCGCAGCGTTTTCTCGACCTTCGGCAGAATGACGCAGCATTAGCGTGTTTAAACGAGCTGATCAAACTTGAGCCGCGCAATGCGAAGGCCTATTTGAAGCGCTCACTTGTTTACAGCTTGAAGGAAATGTCGGATGATGCGCTGAAGGACTGCAACAAGGCGATCTCCTTAAATCCCAAGCTCGCCGAGGCTCGCGGAAGGAGGGCTCAAGTTTATGTCGAGCAAAATCGGCTTCGAGAAGCCCTTGTGGAATCCAACAGAGCTATCTCGTTGGCACCAAAGAGCGCGCTCGGTTATTCAATACGAGCCTGGGTTTATGATTGCCAAAGCAAATATGAACTGGAAGTCGCAGACTGCACCAGAGCCATTGAATTACAACCGAAGAGACCCAAAAATTACGTTTTGCGCGCCATGGCCTGGAGCAACTTATCGCGATTCAAAGAAGCGCTACAAGATTGCAACACGGCAATCAGTTTAAAGTCAACGGAAGCGAAGGCTTACTCTGTGCGAGGCTTTATCTATTCCCGGCTTGCCAAATTGGATCAGGCGATTACGGACTTCAGTACTTCCATCAACTTCGTACCGTGGTATCGAGACTACGAGATGCGCGCCAATGCATACGCAGAGCTTGGGCAGTTCCAAAAACAAATTGATGATTTGACTTCAGCGATTAGATTGAATCCAAAGGACTTGGATCTCTATCGCATGCGAGGTGCCGCGAATCTAAACCTTTGGCACTTACAAAACGCGATTCGTGATGCCACGAAGGCACTCAACGCAAAAGATTCATCGGAAAAATGGGGGTTTAATTTGAGCACCGTTGCTCTGGCTTACGAAGCGCTCAATCAATACGATAAGGCTATAGAAGTTCGCACAAAACTCGTTGAACGTTTTCCGAAGAATGCGTTTCACCTCGCTAAGCGAGCAAGGAATTACGAGGCGATTGGCAAGTTTGAATTGGCTCGGGCTGATCGGAAGAGGGCTGCTGCGCTCGCGAGCCCGAAAGACTTGATGTATATGCAGCTAGATGATCCATTAATAGATTTCAAAAACATTTCCTGCGAAACGCTCAAGATTCGACTCGCGAAGCAGCTCAAAGGTAACTCGGTGATACTGCCTTTCAAGTACGACGTCCACGGCGGGGGGCTTTTCGTGCCGGTCGGAATCAACGGCAAAGAATTGCAGTTCATGGTTGATACCGGGTGCTCGCAGACACAGCTTCTGAAGCGTGATCTGGCTGGCGTAGCTCAAGTGGAGAAGTTGGAACTAGAAGGAACGATGGCGAGCGGCAAGAAATACAGCTACAGCTTTTTTCGCGCGCAGACATTTCAGTTGGGAGGTCTGAACTTTTCGAATGTTGCGATATCCGTCGATGAACATACAACTGGGGAGCCAACTCACAGCGGGCTTTTGGGCGGCAATATCTTTGAATGTTTTGTGGTGACGGTTGACTATGAAAAGCAGCAGCTTACTTTGTCCAACGCGTGCGAGCGAGCCTCAGACCAGGCGATCATTGCACCGATGCGCATCCGCAATCACATTCCGTTTCTCGACGTGAAACTGAACGGAACACTGGACGTGGTGGCAGGTTTGGATACGGGCGCAGCATCGGGATTTGCGCCGGATTCGATACTCAGACCGATATTGAATGAAAATCTGACTTTCCCGAATCATATGTTGGGGCCATGGCTTGGAGACGTGCATAGCGCCACTGTTCCGTTGAAAAGCATCGGAATCGGTGCATCGACTGTGGCGGGACCTAAGATTGATGTAATTCCGGCGCATGAGGCTGCCAGACTGGCAGACAGTGTCATTTTGGGAAACGATTTCCTCAGCAGATTTAGAACTGTCACTTTTGATTATCCGGGCAGGCGAGTGATCTTGGAGCCGCGGTAAACGCGGAATGTGCGAGCACGAAGCGACGGCACCACCTTGCATAGCATAGGCTCTCGGACTCGCTCCGCGCACGTGCGCTGCCGAATCTAATGCTCAGCGGTTCGCACCGGTGAGCGATCGTCTAAACCACTAGAGATGTCAGTTAGCGGAACGAATAAGCGTCCTGCCCCTTGTAGCCAAGGGTCTTGGCTTTCTTCTCATCGGCTTGCGCTTCGCCGGAGTTGCCTGCCTTGTTCTGAGCTTCGGCTAACTCATGCATGATGGTGGCATTTTTCTTATCGAGATTCGCCGCCTCGCTTAAATCGGTAACCGCTTCTTTTACTTTGCCCGCCTTTAAATATGCCGACCCGCGGGTGAAGAGGCTGCGTGCGCGACGTTCGTCCTTCTCTTGGTTGAGTTCTAATGCTTCACCGGCATCTTTGATACTGGCATTGGTATCACCAGCGAAGTAGTACGCACGTGACCGCCCGTTGTAATAGTCAGGGTCGTTGGGGCTCATCTGCACTGCCATGTCGAAGTCGGCAATGCCTTCTTTGTACTTCTGCATGCGCGAATAGGCCAGCGCGCGGTTGAAGTAATACTCAGAGAGGACCGCCTGATCATTGGCTTCCTTAGCCAGGTCAATCGCTTTCGTCAGATCGGCAAGGGCCTTCTCATAGTTGCCCTGATCACTTAGCGCACTGCCGCGCGACGCGTAAGCTTTGGAATGACCAGGGTCTAATGAAATGGCCTTGTCGAACGCCTGAATGGCGTCGTCGTACTGTCCTTCATTAAGTAGCTGGGTACCACGGTCAAATGCCTGCTGGCCGTTTTCCATCTCGCCGCATCCGGCGGTAAAGAGAAGAACGCTTGCTCCAGCTATGAAACTGAGGATGTGTTGTTTAGCCATATTTCCTGCAATTCCGGTTTAGTCGCTATCAAGCGGCCATTATAGTGCCAGTCCCGGCGATGTGGAATTGGTGATATAAACCCGCTATCCTTTAGTACTTCAAAACCACGGCAACCGATATCGATTCTCGAGTAGATGCGCAAAACCAGATTTGGCGGCGGGTTTCCAGCAATTTTCTACACCTTCAGCAAAGCGCTGGAGGTGGGACCCCTGCGCTTGTGGCGAAAGATGCGCTCGCGCAATGCCTGTAAAACCTGCGCGGTGGGCATGGGCGGGCAATTAGGCGGCATGGTCAACGAAGAACGCCACTTCCCCGAGGTTTGCAAGAAGAGCCTGCAAGCCCAGGTAGCCGATATGGTCGGCGCATTACCGGCAGATTATTTTGAGAGAAACAGCCTCGAGCACCTGCTCCGCCTGACGCCCAAACAAGCCGAGGACGCAGGCAGGCTGTCCTACCCGGTGGTGCTATCCGCGGATGCCACCCACTTTAAACCGATTGAATGGAACTCGGCGCTCGACTACATAGCCGCCGCACTCAAGCAGACTGAACCGCGACGCGCCGCATTCTATGCCTCCGGGCGCTCATCTAATGAGGCGGCTTTCCTGTTGCAATCGTTCGCCCGTGTCTACGGCACCAACAACGTCATGAACTGCTCTTTCTATTGCCACCAGGCATCAGGAGTGGCGCTGAAGATGGCGGTCGGATCCGGCACCGCCACAGTCGAACTCGAAGATCTAGATCGCTGCGACCTGGTGGTATTGCTGGGCGCCAACCCGGCATCGAACCACCCGCGCTTGATGACGAAACTTTGTGAGCTTCGTGAACGCGGAGGTCAGGTGATTGTCGTAAACCCGCTGCGCGAGCCGGGACTGGAACGCTTTCATGTGCCCTCACGAGTGAAGTCGCTATTGCTGGGCACACCAATTTCATCGTTGTACATTCAACCTCTAGCCGGCGGCGATGTTGCGTTGCTTGTCGGTGTGTTGAAACGGCTGGTCGAACTGGAAGCCGTGGATAGGGACTTCCTTCAGGCTCACTGTCTGGGTTTCGACGAAGTACTTTCAGATGCCGAGACAGTGACGTGGGAAGAGATAGTCACCGGCAGCGGTGTCACTCGCGATCAGATACAACTGATGGCGGAGATGATCGCCGGATCGAAAGCAGCGATTTTCGCCTGGGCGATGGGACTCACTCACCACACCAGCGGTGTGGAAAACGTACTGGCCGTCACCAACATAGCGCTAGCCACCGGCAATGTCGGTCGTCCCGGCGCGGGACTGCTGCCGATTCGCGGACATTCCAACGTACAGGGTGTGGGCACCGTGGGAGTCACACCGGCGTTGCAAGACGCAGTGCGCCTCGCCCTGGAAAAGATTTACGGCAGCCGCATCGACACTGAGCCAGGCTATGACACGTTTCACTTAATTGAAGCGGCGAAGGCAGGCAAGGTCGATACTCTCATTTGCCTGGGCGGCAATCTCTGGGGCTCCAATCCTGACTCGCAATGGGCAGAGGCAGCCCTCGCGCAGATCGAATGCATCGTCTATCTGTCCACAAAACTCAACCCCGGGCACTTCCACGGCAAGGGCAAAACAACGATCATCTTGCCGGTCCTGGCGCGCGATGAAGAACCGCAAGCCACCACGCAGGAGTCGATGTTCAACTTCGTGCGCCTCTCGGACGGCGGTGAAGCCAACGTCAAAGGCACTATGTTTGCCGAGTCGCAGGTTATGGTCGAACTGGCGCACCGAGTGCTCGGCGACACGCCGTTCAACTGGCGCGACCTCTCCGATCACGAAAAAGTGCGGCAGTTGATTGCCAAAACCATCCCCGGACTGGAAGAAATAAGCACCATCGGCAACACCAAGAAAGAATTTGCCATCCCGGGCCGTGTCATGCACAAAGGAGTCTTCGCCACTGCCGACGGCAGGGCCCGGCTTGAGCGCACCCCTTTGCCGAAGCTGGAAGTCCCCGACGACGCACTGCTTCTGATCACGTTGAGGTCGGAGGGTCAGTTCAACACGATTGTCTACGAAGAGCATGATTTCTATCGCGGCGTGCCGCACCGATTTTGCATTTTGGTCTCCAGCGAAGATGCGGCACGGCTCAAGATGAACGACGGCGACCGGATTACCGTGCGCGGAGAAGCCGGTTCGCTGCCTGACATTGAAGTGGTAATCGGAGGCATGCGCCCCGGGGTCGTCGCTATGTACTACCCCGAGGCAAACGTGCTCATCAAAGGAAACATCGACCCGCGCTCCAGGACGCCCGCGTTCAAGAGCGCTCCCGTCTGGCTGGAGCGGATCAGTGAGAGGCTGGGTCACAGGTTACAGCAGAGCAAGCCAACACAAGCGGAGGTTTGAAATGGCGGCACCACGATCATCGTCAGTGCAGGAGAAGCGCAACTCGATAGACGAAAACATCGAGATCGCACGGACACTGCCGAATGAGTATTACCGCGAGGATTCCCATTTTCAGGCAGCCCGCGAGCTCATCTTCAAACGTTCCTGGCAATTCATCGGCGACAGCGACCGCGTCAAAATTCCCGGACAGGCATCACCTGTTTCTTTGCTCGATGGATTTATCAGCGAGCCTCTCTTGCTGACGCGCGACTCGAGCGATCAGGTGCACTGTCTGTCTAACGTCTGCACGCACCGCGGCACAATTCTCGTGGAAGGCGAATGCCACGCTCAGCAGTTGCGGTGCCGCTATCATGGCCGGCGCTTCGGCCTCGACGGAAAGTTTCTCTCCACACCAGGCTTCGAACAAGCCAAAGACTTCCCGTCGGCCGACGACAATCTCTCGGCGGTACCGTTTCAGAGCTGGGACAAATTGCTGTTCGCCGGCATCGACCCGGCGATGCCGTTTGAAGAATTTATCGGCGACATGCGGACGCGCCTTGCCTGGTTGCCCCTCTCCGAATATCGTTTCTCACCCGAGAATTCGCGCGACTATATCGTGCACGCCAACTGGGCGCTGTACTGCGACAACTATCTGGAAGGCTTCCACATTCCGTACGTGCACCCGGAACTTGCTCAGATGCTCGATGTGAAAAACTACTACAGCGAAATCTACAAGTATTCCAACTTGCAGTTGGGATACGCCTCTTCTCAGGACGACGTGTTTCCACTCCCCGAATCATCCCCTGATTTCGGCAAGCCGATCGCCGCCTACTATTACTGGCTGTTCCCCAACCTGATGTTCAATTTTTACCCGTGGGGACTATCAATCAATGTTGTTCTGCCGCTGGCAGTCAACCGCACCAAAGTTTCTTTCCTGACATACATCTACGATCACGAGCGCTTTGACCGAGGCGCCAACACAGCTCTCGACCGGGTCGAACGCGAGGACGAAAGCGTCGTCGAGCAAGTTCAAAAAGGGGTGCGTTCGCACTTCTACACGCGCGGTCGCTATTCTCCGCAGTGGGAGAAGGGCGTCCATCACTTTCACAGCCTGCTGCTTAAGTTTCTCAATGGAGAAAACTGAAGCGGGATCTTATAGTCAGAAACGTCAACCACGGAGCAAACTGAAGTCATGAACGGCAAAGTAGTTGTAGTGGGCAGCATGAGCAGAGACCTGGTCTATTCCGTGCCGCGCCGTCCCGGCAAAGGCGAAACGTTGATTGCCACCGACTTCCAGATGTATGTCGGCGGTAAAGGCAACAACCAGGCAATGGCTGCCGCACGTGCCGGCGCTCATGTATCCATGGTCGGGCGCATCGGCGAAGACGCCAACGGCGATGCGGTGCTCGCGTGCCTGCACAAAGACAAAGTGGATACGCAGTTCCTCTTCCGCGACAAGACCACCGGCACCGGCATCGCCAATATCTACGTCGATGAAGAAGGCGACAACAGCATCGTCATCGCCACCCAGGCAAACGGGCGCCTCTCGCCAGCCGATGTGGAAGCCGCCTGGGATGTTATCGCCGCAGCCGACGTAATGCTCTTGCAACTGGAAGTGCCGCTGTCCACCACCATCGCCGCCGCCAAGCTGGGCAAGAAGGCCGGTATCAAAGTGATCGTCAACCCAGCTCCGGCTCCGTCCGACCTCTCGCTATTCAACGAACTTTTGCCCTACGCCGATCTCTTGGTGCCCAACCAGAGCGAAGCTGAGCTGATTTCGTTGATTGACGTTTCCAACGCAGCGCAAGCCCCCAAGGCGGCTGCACGCCTTCAGGACATGGGCGCGAAAGAAGTGTTGATCACGCTTGCTGAGCAAGGTGCTTTCTACTTGAGCGCCGATGGAAAGTCGATGCAGGTGCCCGCTTTCAAAATTACTCCCAAGGACACCACAGCTGCCGGCGATGCTTTCTGCGGAGCCCTGGCGGCAGCCATCTCCCGCGGCACAGCCATGGAAGAGGCAATCAAGTTCGCCTGCTCGGCCGGTGCACTGGCCACCACCATATGTGGTGCGGAGCCATCGCTGCCGCAACTGTCGGCAATAGACAAGATGCTCGGTGCCGTCGGGACGAAATAGGTCTACTTAGTCTTCTTGTTCTTCGCGCCCTTCTTATTCGGGACGCCGGACAGCACTTCGCCCTGCACCTTGGTACTGGCACCAGGCAAGAGTTCTGCTGCGGTGGCAGGCTCACCCGTGAAGGTCTGTTTGAACTCGACAAGGAAGATATCGCCGGGTCGAACAATCGCCTCCGGTCCTCTGATGATCATGTCGCTGACCAGAAATCCACCGGGCAGTCCCTGACACACGCCCATGGCAAACCCTTTGAGACGGCGGTGGCGCACATTCAGTCCGACCGGTTTTAAGAACGCGAACGACGGATTCATGGCACCGACTACACCGTAAGCCAGTGGCACAGCACCCATGCTGAAGACTCCTGCCGCCGCGCAACCGGCTCGGATGGCCAGGTGAGCCGCCTGCCCTTTCAACTGCGTGGACAGGGGCGGGGCGACCTCGCCCTGCAGGTTGACGCCCATAACGCGTCCTTCGTACTTGTTGACCACGATACGCGGCTGACGTGCCGGCTTGGCCACGAGCGGCAGATGTTCGCCGCTTTGCGAGATGATTTCATCGAACTGAATGCCGATAGCTCCGTTGGCTTTCATCCATGAAGACGGCGAAAGTTCAGCATGCAAAAGACGGCGCGCGGGGCGCACCCGAAACACATGTCCAATTACTCGGCAGCCCTTGTTTGCCACCAGCCTGCCGCCGATTTTTATATCGATGTTGAGACGCCCTTCGACCGGGTGTCCGACCTTGGCTGTCTTGCTGTTGTGAGCAGAGAGCAAGATGACGGGAAACTGAGCGCCGACAGCAATTTCCGTCTTGCCTGCTTCGTCGGGAATTTCTTCCCATTTCCACTCCTTCGCATCCTCGACCTGAGCCAGTTCGTCATTGTCGATCACGATGATCTGGTACTCGCCGGCACCGGTCGATTGCGTCACCTGTCCCGTCAGAGGCGCCTGCACAGCCAACACCGGCTGCCCGTCGGGTGCAGACAGTTGCGTGAGCGTTCCCGATATCGGCGCGATCAGCACCGAAGTCTGGGGACTACCTCCCGTCAAGCCTGATTGCGCTTGCTGCATGCCGATGCCCGAGCCGACAACGACCACGGGAGCGCCTGCCTGCAGCTGCCCATTCGCCGGCAACACAAACTCAGTCAAACCGGTGTTTTCAGCGACTTCTGTTTCGGATGCGGCCTGCACTGCCGCCGGGACAGAAGTGTGGCATAGGAGTGACACCATCGCGGCCAGCGCAAAGTGGCGACGCTTAAACGGAGAGGTTAAGTAGCGCATTAGGCTTGGCTCCTCAAATGGCGGCCCTAAAAAAACCCGGGGTTTGGGTGTACTGGTACTGAACTCAACTCACTCTTCAATGTTCCCGGAAAAGTGAGTTTCGCCACTTCAAAATATGGGTGGAATACAAAGGAAATTGGCTTGCGGTGCGGATTCAAGTGACAGCATAGCAGGCAGCAAAAGACCGTGCCCGGCGAGCGATTGCCGAAAGCATATATGCCAGGGTGACTCGACACGAAGATCCGCACCATTGATAATCTCTGGGTTAGCGTCGAGGTTTTTGCATGCAGTCGAATCCTGCGGAATTCGTGGCGAGCACGGAAGGGTCCCCCGTCAGTTCCGATGGTGAGCGCGTGGCGCTTGCCGGACTCGATCAGCTTTTCGAGCAATCGGTCAACTCAGAGACAGATAGCGGACTGACCCTCGATCAAGCCGAGCACTATTACGGACTGCCGGCGCGCGAAATCAAAACAAAGATCAAACTCGGTGAGATCGCCGGTCGCAAACTCGGTCGCAAGAACTGGCGCGTATATCCGCTCGGGTTGCCTGACGGCGAGAAGTCGCAATTCCCGAAGGCAATCGAACCGCCATTTCTGGTCCCACCAACCGTCGACTCTGAGCTGACTGAAGCACCACCCAAGGATGTTGCGCCGTTGGTGGCAGCCCCGGAAACCTCAACGGTAACACCGCCAAAAGAAACAAAGCCCCGCAAGAAGCTCCCGCAAAGAGTGGAAGCCGACGTAGTTATCGAGCCCGTCGACATACAAGTCAGCCCCCTCACTTTGCAGTTGCAAGCGAAGGTGGCGGAACTGGAAGCCAAACTCGAGGCGGCGGCTTATCGCAACGGCTATCTGGAAGCCAAACTGGAATGGGCAGAGGGTCAGGTCAAACTGCTTTCGCATCAACCGAAAGTGCAGTCGGCGCTTCAAAAGTTCTTCGGCCTCTTCAAATAACAGGCGTCTTACAAATCAAGCCTGGTTGAGGGTTTCAGGCTTCGGCGCCCACTCCCGTGCCGCCGCATGTGATGGCAGCGCCCCGACGCCACTTTCCCCGTGCTGCTCGAAAACAGCCCCAGGTCTACCCTTCACACGACTTGCCTCTTGTCAAGAAGAGCTATCTTAGTAATAATAGTAGAGGAGGCGTTTCCTCCAAAGCCGCTTAGCGACTCACTCTTACTAAGGAACCTTAGTTCATCGCAAATCCGGAATCCTGCATATGCTATTCCACAAGGCAGTCACCCTCTTAATTTCGCTCACCATCGCTTCCCTGTGCGCTCAAACCCCGGTTCAATCCGAATCGCGGCAAGCCGCTTCTGATGCTCCCACGCTGTCGCTCCCCAGGTTCGAACCCGAGTGCCCTCCACTTCTGGAGATGCGCTACCACACCGTCTGGCGCCTTCTGGCGGACAACACCATGTTTCCAGATCGCCTGGCGCAGTGGAGTGAGTGGGAGCACAAGTTCGATGGACGGCTCATCGACCAGCGCACCACCGAAAACGCCATCAACGAACTGATCTCCTCCCTAAAAGACGAATACACCTATTACCGCGACGCCGCCGCTACTCGCGCCCGCGAGCTGGAGTTCGACCAGCATAACGTGGTCACCTACAAAAACCTGACCGGGCAGGTTGCCTACATTCAAATCAAAACTTTCTCCTCCCGGCACACCGCCGAGGAAGTGCAGCAAGCACTTGCCGCAACCTCCTCCTGCAGTGCCTACATACTCGACTTGCGCGGCAACCGTGGTGGCTGCGTCGACGAGGCCTACAAAATATTCGGTATGTTCGTCGACAAAGGGCACTTCGCTTTGATGCGCGGACGCGCCGCCGGCGAGGACTACCTGGAGGATCTGCAAGTAACATCCAACAAACTGCGCAGCACCGTAAACGGTGTCACTACGGCGACCAACCGCGTCGGCAATCTTACCGGCAAAAAACCAGTGCTCATCCTGGTGGACATGAACACGCGCTCCGCCTCCGAGATGCTTGCCGGATCTTTGAAAGACAATAAACGAGCCAAGCTCCTCGGCTCAAATACTTACGGCAAGGGCGTCATCCAGAATACCTGGTTGTTCGATGACGGCACGTCCATCAAGATTGCCATGGCGCGGTACTACTTGCCTGAACTTGGTTGCATCAACGGGGTCGGCATCGCGCCTAACTACAGTGTGCCGACGCAACCGGGCAAAGACTCCCAGCTGGCTGAGGCCATGCGATTGGTCCAGCATTCGCTCGCCTTTCACGGCAGGTAACCCTGCTCCGCACCCCTCCCATTCCGCACTTATATAAGTACCTATATAAATGCGGAATGGGAGCCCCTGAGGTCACTTCACCACAGGACTGAGGTGCGACAGCAAGACCGCATGGACGAGCGCCGCCAGCAAACCTGAGCACGGAATGGTCAGCAGCCAGGCTAACAGCATGTCTTTGGCCACCAGCCACTGCACACCCCGGAATCGAGCACCGGCACCGACGCCCATGATGCTCGATGCAATCACTTGCGATGCCGAGACCGGACCACCGGTCAGCGAAGCACCGGTCAAAATCGAGGCTGAAGCCAGCTCCGAACACAGGGCGTGCAACGGACGCAATTTGTAGATACCGGTGCCGACCCGTTTCACAATCAGCTGCGCAAAAGAAACGACGCCCAGGACCATAGCGATGCCGGTAACCAGCTTGATATAGAGAGGAACACCGCCCAGATTGGTGACGCCCGCGCTGGTCAAAGCCAGGATGATTAACCCCATCGACTTGGCCGGGTCATTGGAGCCGTGACCGAATGCCAGCGCCGACACGGCCAGCCACTGCGAGCGCTGCACCCAGACGTTCGCTTTCATGGTCGCCCGGCGCAAAAGAAACGTGAACAGGTTGAGAAACAGATAGCCGGCGGCAAAACCGGAGGGCGGCGAGAGCATCAGCGAACAGATGACTCTGCTGACGCCGGTGGCGTTCCAGAGGTGATTCAACTGTCCCCAGTTGATCAAACCGGCGCCGCCGGCGGCTACCACCGCGCCAAGAATGCCCCCGACCAGTGCGTGAGTCGAGCTTGAAGGAACGCCCAGTGAGCGCGTGATGAAGTTCCAGCTGATCGCCGCCACCAGAGCGCTCATCAGCACGGGCAGCAAAATTCCTTGCGACGGCCAGTGGGCTATCGATTGAATGGTGGTGGCGACCGCGGTACCACCGGCGATGGCACCGAAAAATTCAAAGACAGCCACCAGAAGTACGGCTTGCCTGGGACTCATCGACAGGGAGGCGATGCCGCTGGCGGCAACGCTGCTGCCGTCCTGAAAGCCGTTGGTGTAAGTGAACAGCAGAGCCAGGATGATTACCACCGGGATCAAAATCTCGGAATTAACCATCGCGATGCTAGCCCATCTTGATGATGGCGTGCAGCAGTTTCTCGCCTACGACATCAATCTTTTCTGCTGCCAGCAAGAGTGTCTTGTACACCTCTTTGAACCGCAGAATTCTCTTGATGTCGTCTTCTTCGAAAAGTTCGCTGATCGCCAACCGGTAAGCTTTCGTCACCTTATTTTCAATCTTGCGAGCCATGAGCGCCTGTTCGGCGGCTTCACGCCGATCTGTGCGCAATGCGGCAAAGGCGGCCGCCAGACAACGAGTTCCTTCCACCAGCAACGCTGCCAGGTCGCACATGCCTTTCACCTGCCGCGGAACTTCAAAGGCTTCCACTTCGCGCACCGTGCCTTTGGCTGCGTTGATCACTTCGTCCAGGGATAGAGACAGGTCGTAGACGTCCTCACGATCGAAGGGCGTTATAAAGGTCTCGACCAGCTTCTTGCCCAGCGCGAATTTCAGCTCGTCCGCTTCGCGCTCTCGATCCCGCACGTCCTGCCCGCGCGCGTCCTCATCCTGGCTGCCCAGCCATTCTTGCAGAGCCTCCATGCCTTCCAGCGTTTTGTTCGCCTGCTTGGAGAGCATGTCGTAAAAGTCGGCGCTCGGCTCGAACAATCCTCCGAAGAGATTGAACTTGGCTTGAGTTCCCATAAGTCTTTCTTGACAGCTCCGGTGGTCTCAGTCAGTTATACCGCGACCGCCGCCCGTAAAAAAGCGGGATTTAAATCCAGGGACCTTCGCGGCGCTGCCGTCCTTTAACGATCGCCAGAAACGACCGCGTTTCGATCTCTTCCCGGCTCAGCCCGGTTGCTTGCAACTGCTGTTCTTCGCTGAGAGCGCCGCAACTGAGGGCCCGCAAAAAGAAATTGAGCAATCCCTGTCCGCTGGCGGCATCATCGAACATGTCGGCTACTAAAGTGGCTCGTGCGGCCTGGTCCACGAAGTTTTTCAACCGGGCAGAGGCACTGTCCAGGTTGGACAAAAAGAAAGCGCACGCAGCAATGTAGCGCACCGGTATCTGACTGGGATGCAAATCCCAGCCCTGGTAGAAACCGGCTTTCATGGCACCGGTCACGTGTCGGAAACTGAGACGCCACGCATTGTGCACGGTAGCCGTATTCTCCTCGAGTTGCGCGGCACTCAATGCCGGTGCACCGTCTCCGGTGGCAGACCGGTGGAGCGGGATCGGCATCACGTTGGTTGCACCATCCGACAACCAGACGCCTGTGCCGGCGAAAGCCATCTGCATGAGCCCACGAGCCAGGTCGCAGGCGGGGTGATCGAGCTTTTGTTCTGGCGCCGCAATCTCCAGCGCCGCCGTGTAATCGTACGCGCCCAGATGCACTCCCCGGCAACGCCCCTGCGCGGCAGACAGCAGCGCGGGCAGAGCAAGGGCTCCTTTTGATCGAAGAAGCCTGCGGTGTCTCGATCATGAGCTCGATCTTGATACTGCCGACAGACAGCTGATGGCGCGACTCCAGAGCCGACAACAGCTGACCGACTGCCGTCACTTGCGCGACTTGAGAAACTTTGGGCAGCGTCACCACGAAGTTTTCCGGCAGGACTCCCTCAGTTTGTGCCAGTAGGTTGGTGAGGAAAATATCCAAAGTGCGCGCCGCTCGCAGACGCACTTCGCCTTCGGTCAGACCCTTGGTTCGAAAGCCCGAGAAGGGCGGCAATAGCCCTTCTTTCATGGCTTTTGCCATTTCACGGGCAGCTCCGGCAGCGTGTCCGTCTTCTTCCTCGTCCCCGCGGTGTCCGTACCCGTCTTCGAAGTCGATGCGGTAGTCTTCGACGGCCTGGCGTTTTAGTTTAGTGTCGACCAACGCATGTACTTGTTCCGCCAGGTCCGTCGGCAAGGAGAACACGTCAGCCAGGGTCGCGGGGCCCTGGCAATACTCGTGGAACGCTGTCGCTGCCAGTTGCTGCAGCTTGCCGACCGTGCGACTTGTAAACAGCTGCGCGCCACCATATACGGTGTGCACCGGCTGCCGTCCCGGCGGGCTGACGGTGTAGTGTTTGGCGAATTCGGCCTGCGCGGCATCTAGAGGAGCGAAGATGCGCTCGAGAGTTTCAGAACCCAGCGATTGTTCGAGATTCAAGTCTAACTGCCGCGATAGGTCGAGTAGCCGAAAGGACTGAGCAAAAGCGGCACATGGTAATGCTGCGCCGGCTCGGTGATTTCGAAAGTGATCGAAACGTAGGGATAGAACGTCTTGGTTTCAAGACTGTCGTAATAGGCACGCGTGTCGAACGTCAGTTTGTAGACGCCTGTCTCCAGCTTGACACCGGCCTGCAGCAAATCGGCGACCCGCCCATCTTGATTGGTGGCTCCCTGCGCCAGGTCCTGCCACTTCTCGTCGGCGGCACCGGCGGACGGCGAACCGGTTAGTTTTTCCAATCGGACTTTAATGCCGGCGGCAGGACGACCGCGCGCGGTATCGAGAACATGCGTGGTGATTGGACTTACGGATGTTGCTGTTGCCATAGTTTCTCCAGACGATTGTGAGTGATTTTGCGCTGTTCTGCGGCGGCATTTTGCAGTTCTTGTTCGCGACCATTCGGCAACCGCTCCTGCAAAATCGCCAGCATCTGGTCGGCACTCTTGCCGGTGGCGAACACCACGAAAATGAAACCGAACTTTGCTTCGTACTCTACGTTGCCGGCGTGCAATGCATGCAACACATCATCCGAGGCCTGGCGCACAGCGGATTGCTCATTGGCTGCCCACTTCTCAGTGGAGGCAAACTTAGCGCGCAGGTTGCTGACGTCTCCGATTTTCGGATGGTGACTGAGAGCTTCGAGCACATCAGCTTCGGATGCCCGGCTCCAGATTTCGTCGGCAGCAGAGTGCACGGCTTCGGGATCAGCAAATGGCCGGCGAGCACACATCTGCGCTGCCCAGGTTTTTGACCCGCAGCAGCGCTCTAGCTCTTCAACGGCTTGTGCCTCGCTGAGTGCGTTCAACCAGCTGACCCCACCGGCAGCGGCAGTCGTGTCACTCATGGACGCTGCGCCTTTGCACTGCCCGCGGTGGCGACCTGTTTTTCCCCACTGGACGCGGCTAGCGTCCCATGAACACGGAATCGGCTGATACCGCCGTCCGGCTCGATGCACAAACGCAGATGCGTCCACGGACCCTTATTACCAATCTCTTTCTCGAAGTAATGCCGGTGGTCGGCTTGCAACTTGGTCTTCGGCAGCACCGATTCCCACTTGTAGTTTTGCCACGTCAAGTTATCTATCAACTCGCCGGGAGCATAGGTTCCTTCCACCCATGCCGAGTCAGGATAGTTGCCCTTATAGAAATTAGTGTCGATTTCCATTTTTTGCAGATTGCCGGCCTGCCCCAGGCGCACGATCGCCCAGTCATATCCTTTGTCACGACGACGCCGAGTCTCCCAGCCGCCGCCCATATTCTCGGCTCGTCCCGGCAACAGCATGTTGTCTTTGTTGCCGAAGAACATGTCGTTGCAAGCGACAACAATACCGCCGTGTTCGATAGCCGCCAGGTCGATCGCCTCGTCAGCCTTCACCTTCGAAAAGTCAGGGCGCGCATCGCCATAGACTTTCAAGCGAGCAACGCCGCCATCTGGATAGATGTTCAGTCGAATGTGTGTGAAGCGCTCTTCGCTGGCCACAGCAAAAATGTTTTGAGAACCTTGCTTCAAGGCCACTTTGGGCAAAATTTCCTTCCACTCGCCGGACTTGGCGAGTGTTTCTCCCGAGGCGTCGCTATCTGCACTCAACGCATCAATAGATGCGTACGGCGGATGGTTGCCGAGGAAGTTGTTGGTGTCGATGTCGACGCCCCGAATGACACCCGGAATGCCGAGTTTGACGATGCACCAGTCATAACCGGGAACGCGCTTGCGCCGCGACTCCCAGCCGTCCATCCATTTGCCTTTATCCGTATACTTGCCGTCGATCCAGACGCCGCGTCCGGGCTTCAGCATATTTTGCATCTCGGCAAAGAAGTCGTCTGTGCACAACAGCGCTTTGCCGCCAACGATCTCAGCTGCCAGGTCCACAAGCCCTGTGAAGGCTGCCGCATCCAGATTGAATCCACGTTCGCGTTCCATCAGGCTTTGCTCCCCACTTTTTTATGCAGTAATTCCATACCGGTAGCGGACTTATCAGTGTGTTGTCCGCGCTCATAGATTTTCCGGCCGCGCAGGTATGTGACGAGAACTTTGCCGGAGAGCTCTCTGCCTTCGTACGGGGTTTCCTTGTGTTTGTGGTGAATGCCACCACGTTCGATGCGCGTGGTGGCATCGGGATCGAAGATAACTATGTCAGCATCCATGCCTGGTGCCAGCTTGCCTTTAAAACTGTCGACGCCGAGAAACCGGGCTGTATTGCCCGACATCCAGGCGGAAATCTCAGGGAGCGAGACACCGCGCGCCTTCGCATATGTCCACACTGAACAGAGTGTAAATTGCAATCCAGCGATGCCGCCCCAGGCTTTCTGCAAATCACCTTCCTGAAGAAACTTCAAATCAGGCGAGCAGGGCGAGTGGTCGGAGACGACGAAGTCGATGGTTCCGTCTTCCAGGGCTTGCCAGAGCCGCTGGCAGTTCTCATCTTCTCTTATGGGCGGCGCGCATTTATAACGCGGGTCGCCATCCGGAATCGTTTCCATCTGGAAGTGCAGGTAGTGTGGGCAGGTTTCGGCGCTGATCGGCACACCTTCTTTCTGGGCGGCTCGCAGAGCCGGCAGGGCATCAGATGAGGATAGGTGGACTATGTGCACCCGGCAATTGTGTCTTCGCGCGAGCTTGATCATTAGATCGACGGCGTCGTTTTCCCACTGACGCGGACGCGACTGCACAAATTGCCTGTACGAGCGTGGGTCAGACCAGTGAAAGTGGGGATCGGGATGCGCGCCGCATTCGAGCTCTGCGTGCACCAAAAGCGGCACGCCTCGTCGAGCCAGAATCGGCATCGCCAGATCGAGGTCAGCCTCGGTGACGTTGGGAAAGTCGTCGATGCCCGAGTGGATCAAGAAGCACTTGAAGCCGGAGACTCCCGCATCGATGAGCGGTTCGAGCTGTCCGGCATTTCCGGGGATGACGCCACCCAGGTAGGCGGTGTCGACTTTCAATTTGCCTTTTGCTGCCTGGCGCTTGTGTTCGAGCGCCTCGGCAGTGGTTGTAACCGGGTTGGAGTTGAGCGGCATGTCGGCGATGGTGGTGATGCCTCCGGCAGCGGCCGCCGCCGTGGCGCTTTCGAAGCCTTCCCACTCGGTGCGTCCGGGTTCGTTGACATGCACGTGGCTATCGACAAGTCCCGGCATTACGACATGATCTCCCGCGTCCTCGACTGGTATCGACTGCGGCACTTGAGAGCGCAATACGACCTCGGCGATTTTTCCGTCGCGGACAATCACCGCGGCTTCCTTCAGCCCTTCGGGCGTCAGCACCCGTTTCCCAACAATGGCAAACTCTCCAGAAGTACCCGTCGTCATAAGCAAATCCTCTTCAGGCGCCCCCGGCGGCTGTGCACTGCTGCACTGCGGTCAGGACGACCAGCGACAAAATTGACAGGCTCAAATTGTCCCACCAAATGGGCGATTCGGGACCGCGCGCGGGGTCCAACTTACGCGAATTTCACCCTATGACAACCACCAAATTTGGTGGCAAAGACAAAAAAGACCAGCTGTCAGAAACAATCCGGTCAAATAAAAAACACATGGAGGGGCCAGCAGGGGTTCCCCTCCATGCGTTGACTCTGCAACGTGTTTCCTGACTCGCTCGGATGAGCAGGGGTTATCGTTGCTGAATGTCTATATGACTTGCTACGCTTTTTTCGACACGCGGCGAAAGAATTTTATTGACAACAAATATGACATTTTTGGCCACGTCAAGCGACCGATAATGGGTGCCAAAATAAATTTGAAAGGGGTATTAGTTACTTAGGTGGGGTTTGGCGTTTATATCGCCGAGTCCGCGGGAACGGAAATCGTGAGCCCAACCTTGCTTTCGCGAACATTCCGCGAAAAAATGCTGGGTTCATCGGACTAACGGATAGCAATGAGCAGCAATCTCGGCAAAAAATGCGATCGATGTGGCTTTAGTTATCAGTCCCTAACGTGTCCATTTTGTACAGTCACTGGCTTGGATGTGAGCGCGCTATTGTCTTCAAATCGCATGGAAATGTTGTCTCAACCACAAGAATCTGAATCGCCCGTCACGCTCGTCGACATCGTGTCGAACCGGGCTTTCGCCGTTAAATCGCCACTTTGCAGGATCGGGCGAGATGTCACCAACGACATCGTTTTGAGCGGCGACAAGTCTCTCTCCCGGTTTCACTTTCAGCTGACATTCGACGGCGAAAATTACTCTGTCGAGGATGCCGGCAGTCGCAACGGCACTTTCTTAAATGGAAGCCCGGTAACCTCCCCTCGCAAGCTGGTCAACGGCGATATCGTCAGCGCCGGCATGTCCCGCTATCGCTTCATTATTGATGGGCAACCTCTGCCGGACGAAGCCAAAGGCGCAGACCAGCCGGTCGATGCCGCGGCGTCGCAGGCCGACAGCGTCCCACCAGCTCCGGCACCGGCTCCGACGCCTGCGCCGGCAATAGCCGCCGCTCCAGGCGCTCCGGACACAGGCAGTCCATCCGGTCCTACGGCTCCCCCGCTGCCTCAACGTCCCATGCAGCAACCAGTGCCGCCGGCACCGGCAGCCACAGTGGAAGCCAGTGCGCCTACCGGCCAGCAGACTCCCCCCACTTCAGTGCCAGCCGCTGGAGGACCGCAGAGCCCACCATTGCCAGGCAACAAGCCCGGCAGCGGCACGCCGCCTCTGGGCTTCAGATCAATTTTTCAAAACATGCCGGGCCCAGGCGCAGGCGGTGCTCCCAAGACCACCAAAGCCGAAGAACCTGCCGCCCCAATGGGCAAACTAGCTAAACCAGACGCTCCAGCGGAAGCCCCGAAAGCTGAGCCCGCTCCTCCTCCCGAACCAGAGGCTCCAGCAGAGCCGCCGCTGCCTCCCGACGAGCCCGAACCTGCACCGCCGGAGCCCGAATCTGTGGCTCCAGAGCCAGAGCCGCTGCCGCCGGAAGCGGCGCCGTCCCTGACCTCTAAGCACGACGGCTTCAAGGAAGACTCGGACGAATTCTCAGCCGCACCGCCGCCAGACCTGGGACCACCAGGCACCACCAGCCAAGAACCGGAACCAGCCACTGCCTCACAGCCCCAGGAGCAACCGATGACTCAAGATCCTCGCAATTCATCAAGAAGAACAGCCACCGCCGTTCAAGACTGGCCGGCCTGGGCGAAAGAGTATCCTCTGCCTTTTGTCGATGACGCCAAAGCCAAAGGCGAAAAGCTGCGCGAGCAGATTCGCACCATGCAAGCCGAACTGGCTGACCTGGAAGAAAAACTGGCCGCCGTCGAGGGCATCAAAAACTACTTGCTGGCTTCCGCCGGCGACGACCTCTCCAAAACATGCAGCGTAGTCTTCGAGCATCTCGGCTGGGAAGTCGATCGTGCCTCCAGCACCACGCAACAGCTGGTCTTGAAAAAAGGCGGCGCCGGAGCGGCAATCGCCCGCATCATCAGCACGTCCGGCGAGCCTGATCCAAACGAATTGGCTCAACTGCTTTCCGATCAAACCGCCTACTGGTCCAAGCACAAAGTAGAGCCGAAAGGCATTATGGTGATTGGCATGTCGCCTGAGCTGCCTCCGGAAGACAGACCGGATCTGCCGGCTGACTACGTCCAGTATGTGGCTCGCAAGAACGTATGCGTTCTCACCACCACGCAACTGCTCGACATGTACATGGATGTTGTCTGGCAGGGCGGCGACCAAGCCGCAGCCATGGACGATCTACTGGAGACAAACGGAGCCCTGCCCGGCTAACGTCACTCAAATAAACTGCCATGTTGTCTGCTGCCGTCAAGTTCTCTATCAACAAGGACAGCTCTATTTCTGTGCGCGACCAGTTGATCGAGCAGATTGGTTTGCAGATTGCATCGGGAGCGTTGAAGGGCAAAGAAAAATTGCCTTCGATTCGCGCGCTCGCTCAACGACTGGGTATTCACCACAGCACGGTCACCGCCGCCTACAACCACCTCGCCGAAGTCGGACTTCTCGAGGTGCGCCAGGGCAGCGGCGTTCGTGTCGCCAGCAAAGTCACCGCGCGTGATACCGACAGCGAGCGCGAGTTAGGACAGCTTTTCAAGACATTCCTGGCGCGCGCCGCCGACAACGGCTACTCCTTCGCCGACATAGAGCGTTGCTTCGATACGATGAAAAAAGGTCGAAAGCCGGTGAACCGCATTCTGGTTGTCGACCGCAACCGCGACTTTCACAAGCTTTTGCTGGCCGAATTGCAGCCGCACTTCTCACTGCCGGTGCAGCCGCTGACGGCGGAGGACCTGACCAAAGATTTGCATCTGCTCGAAGACTCGCTTTTGCTCTCCAGCCTCTATCACGTCTTTCCTTTGCAGCGCCTGAACATAGATCCGACTCGCTTTGTCGTTTGCAACATCGAACCGGCACGCAACGAACTGGAAGTCGTGGCCAATCTGCCCGCAGGCAGCATCATTCTCCTGGTCTCTGTCAGTCCGACTTTGTTGAAGATGGCAACCAACATGTCGGCGGCGGTGCGCGGAGAAGAGGTGGCGGTGCGCACCGTGCTTCTAGATGAAGAGTCAGAACTGACTTACATGATCAAGTACGCCAAGGCGATCATTTGCGATGGACCCAGCGAAGAGAAGGTGAAGAAACTAGCGGCCAGCAGTAAAG
Organism: Candidatus Obscuribacterales bacterium; assembly: GCA_046328035.1. Taxonomy (GTDB): domain Bacteria; phylum Cyanobacteriota; class Vampirovibrionia; order Obscuribacterales; family Obscuribacteraceae; genus JBGASG01. The sequence continues at coordinate 308,019 of JAXLXI010000002.1, forward strand.
TGCCGGTTCATGTCTTCCATCTTTATGCGCCTTCGACTATCGAACTCATCAAACAACGCCTGAAGCAATGGGGCTGAAGAGTCACGCAGAAAAAATTCGCAAAGAGGCTGTCTGGCTGATCGCCGCACCGATTGCAGTGGAAGCGCTTTTCGTCGGCATCTATTTTTTCACCACCGACATGCAAATGCTTTTTGCCGGCTGCGCAGCGGGCGGCGCGACGTTTTGTCTCCTTTCGCTGGCAATGGCCAAGCGACTGTCCGATCAAATCAGATCGTTGCAAACTGAAATTGAACACGCCGAACGCAACGTATTTGAATTACAGCAGCGCAACTTGAAGATGATTTCCGCAATGCGTCAGGAAATGAATGACGGCTTCACCGCCGTCGGCGTTTCGCTGGCGACAATCGCTGACGGCAAGCTTGGCAAGCTGCCCGCGGGCGTCGCCAAGGAAGTGCAATCAGCTGAAAGAAACATGACGCGCCTCAGTCTCTCCACAAAAGATCTCCTTGAATGGCAACGCATCGAAGCCGATGGAAACCTCATCCGCACACTGCAAGAGATACCAGTCGCTAGTTTATTGGACGACGCAGTTGCTGCCGGCAAATACCTGACGCTGCAAAAAAACATCAGCGTCAATAAGACCTTCTCCGATGCATCCTCATCGCCTGTCGCCTCCGGCGCATCGTTAGTAAAGGTGTTGGGCGACCAAACCACACTGACTCAAGTGATGGTCACTCTCCTTTCCAATCTCATTCAGCGGAGCGAGTCAGGCGACACCATTGAAATCAGCGCGCGCGATCAAAAAGATGTCGTCGAATTTCAACTGGCAGCACCTGCCGCTGCCCTGCTGAACGCACCCGGCGGCACACCCGATCAGCTCGACCGGTTCGAACGATTTGACCAACTCTTCGACTGGCCGTCCGGCGCCTCCGGAATAGGTGCGGAAGAACTGGCGCTGGCACTCTGCAAAACTGCCATCGAAGCTCACGGCGGTCGCATCGGCGCCACCAGCAAGAAAAGTGACGGCGTCGCATTCTGGTTTCGTCTACCCGCCGTCGTCGCGGCCGCCGGCGATGCGGCAGCCGCCTCCGATGAGCCATCCGCGTAGCCAGTTCGAGCGGGCACCATATATGGTGCCCGCCAGTCGTGATTAGCATGAAATCGAGTCCTGGCGGCTCATTACATCCGACAAAACATTAATAATATCGAAAGACGGTGATTCCGGTATCGAATAACATATATGTACCAATGAACAATCCAGTGCTTCTCCGCAGCAACCCGCAGCCTTATCAGGCGGCGCTTCTTCAACGCGAGCAAGACGAACAGCTCCGCCGGTTGAGGTCTTGTCGACCCGTTGGACCTGTCGAGATCGCCATCGATGATCGGCACCTGATCAACTTCGCCTCCAATGACTACCTGGGGCTGTCGCAGCACCCATTTCTCAAGGAGCGGGCTATCGAATATGTGGAGAAGTACGGCGTTGGTGCGCCGGCTTCGAGGCTTTTGTCCGGCAACCTCGATTGCTATCAAGAGATTGAAACTAAGCTAGCGCGGCTGAAGGGAAAAAAGGCCGCGCTTCTTTTTGCCTCCGGTTTTCAGGCCAATGTCACTTTGATTGCTGCGCTCGCCGGAAAAGAATCGGTGCTCGCTGCCGACCGGCTCAACCACCGCAGTTTGCTCGAAGGCATGCAGTTGAGCGGTGCACGCTGGTTTCGTTATCAACACAACGATCTCTCCGATCTGACCGCGCGATTCCAGCGCCCTGAGTGGGAGAGCAAACCGTGGCGCTGGATTGTCACCGAATCGATTTTCAGCATGGACGGCGACTGCGTCGACGTCGAGGGTTTGTGCGCCACGGCTGCCGCCACCCAATCGCAGATCTATATAGATGAAGCGCACGCCACCGGCGTTGCCGGCAAGAACGGCATGGGACTTGCCGCCGGTGTCGACGCCGTCGATTTGAGCATGGGCACTTTCGGAAAAGGATTTGGTGTGTTCGGTGCGTACGTCGCCTGTTCGCAGGTTATGAAGGACTACTTGATCAACTTCTGCTCCGGACTGATCTACAGCACCGCTTTGCCGCCATCCGTGCTTGGGGCAATTGATGCTGCCCTCGATTTAGTTCCCGGCATGGAAAGCGAGCGTCATAAGTTGAGGAAGCTTTCGCAGTTTCTTCGTGACGAAGCTGCGCGGCTCGGGTTCGACACCGCCGGCTCGCAAAGCCAGATTGTGCCTCTGGTAGTGGGCTCCGAAACAAAAGCCAGAGAGCTGGCTGAATACCTGGAAGAGAAAGGCTTCTATGCACCGGCGATTCGCCCACCAACAGTAGCCGCCGGCGCATCACGCGTGCGAGTTTCGCTGTCCGCCCAACACTCGGAGGCACAGGTCGAAGCATTGGTGGCGGCACTCTTGAAATGGAAACAAACCCAGTGAACCAACGAATTGACATATTTGCGCAGCACGGCTGGGGTTTCTCGGCGCAGTCCTGGTCGAATTACCTGGCAGACTTTGCAGTCTCCACCGGCATCTCAGTCGATGCCGCCTGTCCCGACCGCGGATATTTCGGGGTCCAGCCTGCCACGAGATCGGTCGCCTGCGGCTCGCCGGGTAATTTAAAGGTCGTGATCGCACATTCGCTGGGTTTGCACTTGCTGCCGCCGGAAGTTTTGCATGACTGCCGGCTGCTCGTTGCGGTTTCTTCCTTCGCTAACTTCCATCTTGTCGAAGGTCGGCGGACCCGCGCGCTCGTCTCGCGCATGCTCGCAAAACTGGAACGCCAGCCACTAAATGTGGTGCGCGACTTCCTGCACAACGCCTTCGACCCGGCACCGTCAGGCATGTTGCTGAAGACGGCGCTGGATGAATCGGACTTGAACGTGAGGGCGCTCCGCTCTGATTTGATGCACCTCAACGAAAGCCACGTCAATCTCGCCGGACTGGCACACATCCCCAATATCTTGCTGATGCACGGCACGCGTGACGGCATTGTCAATCATCAGCATGCGCAGTTGCTCCACGCACAACTGCCGCAAAGCGAGCTTTTGTTCATCGAAGGTCAGGGGCACGCCTTGCCCTTCACTAATCCGCTCGCCTGTCATCTGGCTCTGCGCCAGGCAATCAAGCAGGCAGCGCGCCAATCTGCAGCTTATGCTGCGCCACAGTCCGCAGGACATGCTGCTCCCCAGCCAACTGGGCATGCCGCAGTTCAATAACGAGAGTCCAGTTCAGTTCGAGTCGATAACATACCGGAGGGTCTTGTAAAACATGAAAACAGTTGAACAGATCATTGCCAACTTCTCAAGAAAAGCTCTCAGCTACGACGACCACGCGCAACTACAACTAGTTGCCGCCAAGAAACTGTCCGAACGCCTCCACCGCCTGGACGGCACACTACCCACGGGACCAGTCCTGGAAATAGGTTGTGGAACTGGTTTCATGACTGTTCCCCTGGTAGAAACATGCGGCGCATCGCACGACATCATCGTCAGCGACATCACTCCTGAAATGCTGGAAATCTGCCAGCGTCGCGTGGAGTTTTGCCTCGGGCAGAAAGCCAACAAAGTGCGTTTCGCTCGCATCGATGCCAATCAGTTCGAAGGCTGGCAAACGTTTTCACTGATCGTCTCCGCCTTCACTTTCCAGTGGATGTCGGACATTCGCAGCGCTCTCGGTCACCTTTTGCTCTCACTGAAGCCGGGCGGCAAGCTGCTTTTCTCGGTTCCGGCGGCAGGTTCTTTTCCAGAGTGGCAAACTTTGTGCGCCGAGACCGGCATTCCTTTTACCGGCAATCCGCTGCCTGATGCCGATCTATATGAATATGTCGCGACCCGTCACGGCTGCACCATCGACATGAGCAGTGAGCTCTACACATTCACCTATCCCTCGGCGCTGGCTTTCTTCCGCGGTATCAAAGCGCTGGGCGCTTCGACGACACTCACCGAAACTCAGCTTTCCACCTCCACCATGAAGCGGTTGCTCGATTACTCAACCGAGAGAAATCCCGAAGGCATGACCGTGACATATAAAGTGCTCTTCGGCGAAATCTCGCGGTCCAGCCTGCAATGACGACACCCCTGCCCGACGTGTTTTTCGTCACCGGCACCGATACTGATGTCGGCAAGACATTCATATCGGCTGTCCTGATGATGGGGTTGCAAGCGGCGTATTGGAAACCCGTGCAAAGCGGGCGCGATCCGCAAACCGACAGAGACTGGATCAAAGAGAAGACGGCGCTGCCCCCGGAAGCATTCTTTCCGGAAAGCTATGTTTTCAGCCAGCCTCTGTCGCCGCACGCCGCCGCTGCCATCGACGGCGTCTCGATCGAAACTGCCAAGCTTCGTCAAGACTTCAGCGATCACAGAAAGCAACTGCAAGAAACTCACTTCGGCGTCAACACCCGCCCGCGCATGATCGTCGAAGGCGCCGGCGGGCTCATGGTGCCGCTCACCGAGCAAACGTTGGTTGTCGATTTAATAGATCAGTTCCATCTGCCCGTTTTGCTGGTCTGTCGTTCGGGGCTGGGCACGATTAATCACACCCTCCTCTCGATCGAGCAGTTGCGCGTGCATCACATTCCGCTTCTAGGCATCGTGATGAACGGTCCGAAAAACGAAAGCAACAAGCAAGCCATCGAACACTTCGGCAACGCGCGCGTAATTGCCCAGGTCGACACGGTGAGCGACATCACCCCGGATTCATTGAAAGCAGTTTTCGAAAAGGAGTTTCGCAATGCCATCGACATTGCAGACGGAAGCGATCATCTGGCATCCGTTCACACAAATGCAAACGGCCCCGACGCCACTAAAGGTGGTGCGAGCCAGCGGGTGTGAGCTGGAGCTTGCCGATGGGCGGCAACTGCTCGACCTGATTTCCAGCTGGTGGGTGACCCTGCACGGTCATGCCCGCCCCGAAATTGCGCAGGCGATCGCCGCTCAGGCTGCCGAGATGGAGCAAGTGATTTTCGCCGGCTTCACCCACGAACCTGCCCAACAAGTGGCTCGCCAGGTCGTCGAGCTGTTGCCGCCCGACCTGACATGTGCCTTCTTTTCGGACAACGGCTCCACTTCTGTGGAAGTAGCTCTGAAGATGGCACTGCAATACTTCCACAATCTCGGCAAGATCGGACGGCGACGTTTCATAGGATTTCAGGGCGGCTATCACGGTGACACCACCGGTGCCATGTCCATCGGCGGCTCGTCGCCTTTCTGGCAGGCGTACAGGCCGGCGATGTTCGAAATCGACCTGGTCGAGTTTCCCGACACCTTCGATGGCGACACGTCCATCGAAGAAAAGGAAGCGCGCGCTCTCGATCAGCTGCGTACCCTTTTAGAGAAAGCTGGCGACGATCACCCGTATGCCGCCATTTGCATCGAGCCGCTGATTCAAGGAGCGGCGGGCATGCGTATGTGCCGTCCGCAGTTTCTTCAGAAACTCGAAAAGACGGCACGCGCCTACGACGTCCTGCTCATCTTTGATGAAGTGATGACCGGGTTCGGTCGCACGGGCGAATTGTTTGCTTGCCGCAAGTCAGGCACCAGCCCAGACATAATCTGCCTGTCGAAAGGCATCACGGGCGGGTTTCTTCCCCTGGCGCTGACCGTTGCCAGTCTCCGTATCTACGAAAGCTTCTTGAGCGAGCATCTCGAACGCGCCTTCTTCCACAGTCACTCCTACACTGCCAACCCGATTGCTTGCGCCGCAGCTTGCGCCTCGCTGGCCATTTTGCAACGCGAACAGGCGCGGTTCCAGGACATGGAACGACGACACCGCAACTTTGCCCAGCTGCATCTCGCCGAGATGTTTGGGACCGGCGGACGCCTGCAGCAACCTCGTTTTTGCGGCACCATCGCCGCTTTCGACCTGGTGACGCCCGATAAGCAGGCCGGCTACTTCAATCAAGTCGGTCCCGCGCTTCGCCGGCAGTTTCTTGAAATGGGTCTTTTGCTTCGCCCCCTGGGCAACACCATTTATCTCCTGCCGCCGTTCTGTATCGACGACGAGCAGCTCGAGCGTGCATATAAAGGAATCGCGCTAGCCGTCGCTAATCTTTAAGATTTCGGTTTGCGGTTTATTCGCATGATCACGTGAATCCACATATTTAATTTGGGTCGAGCGTGTCAAAATCTATGTGGGTTCGGGATAGATTATCCCAAGGCAGGCTATCACCCGGATGAATGACTCATCCGGCTCTCGGTCCTTTTCGAGGATCTCGCGAGGATAGCCTACAATGCCCCCCTATGATGACGCAGCAGCTCCTGTCGTCCCCAAACAGCCAGCCAAGCTCTACGAACCAGACCACAATTCACCGGTCTTCCGGGGCGAGATTCGTCAGCCCGCCGGACCCGATGTAATCGCCAGCGGCGGGTCATGCAGAGACCGTCTGGCTTGCGATGTGACCGATCAGCGCGGTCGCGTTACCATCAACGATCACAGACAGCGCGGGCGCTTCGAAGACCCACGCGCTATGACCTTCGGCGCCTTGCAAACCGAGAATCAATTCGGCTTCGAGTTTGCCAAACCTAAATATATGGCAGCCATCACCGCCGCCGACCGCATTTCACAACGCAATGTCTTTAACGACCGATGCTGCGCTTGCTCTCGCATGCAAGGCATCGATTTGACGCTCGCTCGCGGCGCCGACGGCTGCTGTCGCAACAGCCGTTGCCGTCGGATGAGCCCCTGCGCCGAACAACAATTGCGCGGGCAGCGCACCGCCTGCCTGCAGGACGAAGACAGGCTCTGGGGCTGCTATCTCGCCCCCGGCAGCACACGCGTGCAAGCCGGCATGAGATTCATTGCCAACGGGCAGACTGCCGAAGGCGAAAAACTGGTCGCCAAAGGACTCGAGCTGCGTCCTGAAATCGGACGCGACCCCAACTTCATCAAAATGCTGGAACAAGCACGTGCTCAAGGCCGCGCCTTAGAAAGACCACCGGTGCCGCAACCGCCCGCACCCGGACCAGATGTCCGCAGGCCACCACAGCCGGTGCGCGCCTCCGCCGGAGATTTCTACAACTTCCACGGTTCGCCGACTGGCTCGCCGACTGATTCCCGCCGCCCGCCACAATTTGGCACCCAGCCGCCACCGGATGTGTCGCCGAACTTGCCGCGTGTTCCCGCTGTCGACCGCACAGGCGGACCGGCTCCGGCACGGACAGTTGATGAGTCCAACAAAGTCTATCCGTACAGCGCCACCGAACTGCATCGCCGCGAAAAGCAAACCATGGAATACGTGGCGAAGATGGCGCCGACGTTCCGCTTTGCACCGCGCCCCGACCTGATTCGGCAGGTGCTCGGACCCGACGTGGCGCCGCCGCAACGGACATTGCCCAATCCGCAGTTTCCGCCCATCGAGCCTCCTGCTCCGGTGCGGGTCGAACCGCCTACACCTACCACCAATACCGGTGACGGCTTCACACCTCCTGCTCCGGAGACTCCCGCCGGCGGCAAGAACTTCTGGGAAACCGTCAAAGACTACTCCAAAGAAGATTGGGTGCGCGGACTGGCCGCCATTCTCGCTGCCCTGGGCATCAGCAAAGGCATCGACATCTACAGAAACCTCGGCAAAGATGTAGTGCGCCAGCACGTCGAAAATGGCGAACAAGTGAAAGTCACGGTCGACGCCACCAAAACCGCTGCCGAGCGCGGCGTCAAAGCGTTCGATAAGATAACCGGGCAGCCGCTCGAGAAGCTGAGCGCCGACGGCAAATACTACGAAGCAACACGTGCCGACGGTACCGTCGAAAAAATTCCTGTTCAGAACATCGACCGCATTCGCTACGAAATCGTGGCTGCCGATCAGCGCGAAGTCAAACAACTGAAAGCAGAGCTGGAACTGCGCCTGAAGGGACTGCCCGACCGCGCCGGCATGATCTCCAAGCTCGATGTTCAGCACGATGCGGCCATGACCGAAAAGCAAAAGTTCGTCTTCACGGACAAAGGCGTCGAAGTCGGCACCATCGAAGGTATCAACCAGGACGGTACTATCAAGGTCAAGCAAGCCGACGGCAGTTTCGTCAATCGCACTGTCAATGCCGACACACAGATGGTGCTCAAGTTCAAAGATGCCGTCGCCAACGTGCAAAAGCTGAACGGCGCCGATGTCGCCGAATTCCTGAAGATCGCTTCGCCGCAAGTCAATCTCAGTGACTGGACCCGCATGCAGGGCGAAGTGCGCGAACAGAAAACCCGCGAATTTGAGGACGCCCTCAACAAACTGCTCGAAGATTCGAAGAAAGCTCACGAAGAAACAAAGCAGAAACTGGAAGAAGCCAAAAAAGCTCTCGCCGATCAAGAGAAGCTCAACGAAACCGAGCGCAAGAAATACACAACCGAGATCGACGGACTGCAGAAGCAGCTCGAGAAAGCCACTGAAGCGGTCACCAAAGCCGAAGAGCGCATCAAGACCGAAGCCGCCCAGCGCGAAGCAGCCGTAAAAACCTATCAAGAAACAAAGACGAAACTGGAAACAGCCCAGAAAGACCTGGCAGCACTGGCCGAAACAGACAAAGAGAAACGCGCCGAGCTCGACAAGCAAATCAAGCAGCTGCAAGGCGACCTCACCAAGAACTCGCAAAGTCTTGATGAAGTCAACAAGAAACTGGCGCAGCAAATAGTCGAAACCGAGAAGTCGCGCGAGAAAGCAGCAGAACTGCAGAAAAGCCTCGCCGACGTCCAGCAAAAACTGCAGACGGAAAGCCAGCGCGTGCAGACCCTGGAACAGGGACTCGCCGAGCGCGATGCGCAAGTCAAAGCTCTGACCGAAGCCAACCGCGTCGCTGCCGAACGGGCCGCCGAAGCCGAAAAACAACGCGTCGCCCGCGAAGCCGAAATGGTCAAAATCAAAGGCGACCTCGATGCCGCGCGCAAAGAACTGGACGGCAAGACGGGCACCGAAGCCGATCTGGTCGATGCCAAAGCCAAGCTCGCCGAACTGAGCACCAAGTATGAAGAAGCTACGAAGGCCGCCAAAGAGTTCGAACGTCAACTGGCGGCTGAGCAGAAAGAGCGCACCACAGTCACAGACGAACTGAAAGTTGCTCAAGAAAAGCTGACCAAAGCGCAAGCCGACTTCGCCGCTTTGAAGGACAAAACCGCCGCCGACCAGAAGAAACTCGAACAGGTCGAAGCCGAGCTCAAAACCAAGATCACCGAGCTGGAAACCAAGCTCAAGGCATCCGACACTCGCGTCGAAACACAAGCACGCGAACAAACACGCCTGGCGACCGAACTCGCCACCGCCCGCACCCAATTGCAGGACGCACAAGTTAAAATGGGCGGCGACGCCGCCCGCATCGCCGAACTGCAAAAGCAACTCGATGCCCGCGACGCGCAGCTTAAGCAAGCCGAGCTAGCCAAGCAACAAGCAGAAACCCGCGCCGCCGAAGCCGAAAAAGAACGCACCGCTCGCGAAAAAGAACTGTCCGACATCAAGGCTGAACTGGATGCCGCCAAGACGCAGATCGAGAAGAAGATAGGTACAGAAGCCGATCTGGCAGCAGCAAATACCAAGCTGAAAGCACTGCAAGAGAAGTACGACGCCGCCGAGAAAGCGCGCGGCGAGTTCGAGACCAAGCTCAAAGACGAACAGACCGAGCGCACCAAGCAAGCCGACGCCGTCAAACAACTACAGGCAGATCTGGCGAAAGCTCAGGCCGACCTGCGCGAAGCCGCCACCAAATCCGGTGACGAAAAGGCCGCCCTCGAGAAGACAGCCGGCGAGACCGCCACCCGCTTGCAGGCGCAACTGGACGAAGCAACGAAGAAGCTGACGGAGTCGGAAGGTCGCGTCACCAAAGCAATCGAAGAACAAAAACGCATCGGGACAGAATTGCAAACGGCCCGCGCCGAACTTACCGAAGCCACCGGCAAGTTGCAGACCGAAGCCGCCACTATCGAGGGTTTGAAGCGCCAGCTGGAAACCGCTAAGAAAGCGGCGGAAGCCATCGAAACGGCAAAACAACAAGCCGAAGAACGAGCAAAGCAAGAAGAAACGCAGCGCAAGGCTGCCGAGACTAAAGTCGCGGATCTGGAGCGCGCCATTAAAGAAGCCGAGACGAAACTGTCTAAAGCCGACACCACCAAGGCAGACGCCGTCGCGGAAGTGAAAGGGCAACTGGCGGCATTACAAACCAGATATGAAGCAGCCAAGCTGGAGTTGACCCTGGCGACTACCAAAGCGCAAGAAGAAGCGACGGCTCGCGAAGCAGCTGTGAAACAAGCTACGGAAGCTTCCAAAACCGTCACCGAACTGCAGGGCAAACTGGCGGAAGCCGAGAAAGGCGGTGCCGCCGAGCGCACGCGCTTGCAGGGCGAATTGACCCGCGCGCAGGCGCAAGTCGACCAGGCCCAGGAAGCGTTGAAACAACTGGATGAACGCCTGAGAACGCAGACCCGCGCCGGCGAAGAACTGGCAGCCCGCCTGACGGCGGCGGAAACTGCACTTAAAGATGCATTGAAGCGCCTCGGTGATGCACCGGCGCCGACAACTCCTCCGTCCCCGGGCTCTGGTCGAGCCGTGACAGGCAAGCCGATCTCCAGTGGCGGCGACAACTATCGCCCGATCGCTCGCGAAGGCGACACGGTTACCCTGCTCAACATCGACAAGATTCCCGAGGGACGCGAGCAGTCGCGCACCAAAGCTGAGATCGAAGCGCAATTCGATCGCAAGCGTCTCAACATCGACGGCACAGAACGTGAATACCTGATCGAAAAGGCGAAGACAGACGGCAGACCGCAACGCGTCTACCAACTGGTGTCGGAAGCGACAGATGCCGGTGCCGGCAAAGTGAAACTGGTTGGCGAAACCTATGTGAAGAAGACCAGCGACAAAGCTGGCAACTCCGGTCAAACCTATGCCGAATGGTTGGCCGATTACGATGCGAAGAAAGGCACGACCGAAGTCACCGAACGGATGCGTCCGGGCGTGCAAGGCAATGTCGGCACCACTGCCGGTGATGGCGGCGTCAAGCCGACCGGCGGCACCGGCACCACCGGCGACGGCACTGTCAAACCGACCGGTGACGGTACCGGCGGAACCGGCGCAGTCACGCCCGCTCCGGTAGTCGCCGACAGCGTCTCGGTCGCGCAAGTGGAAGCTTTGCTCGAAGTGAACAATCGTTTGACCGCTGCCCCTGGCGAAGCCGCCTCGGCCGACGTTCGCGCCGCCATCGATGATGCCATCGCGCAGCACGAAGCCGACCCAGCCAAGAAAGCCATGGTCGAAGCGCTCAACAAGATGAAGACCGGCTACGCAACTGAAGCGAAAGCCATCAACGAATCGCTGGCGCGCACCCGCGCCACGGTGACCCCGACCGCTTCAACCGGCGGCACACCGGGTCCGGCGACTCCGTTGCCCGAACTGGCTTTCGATCGCACCAATGTCTCCGGCGGCAACGTCACCAGCGAGCAACACACGACCGGCGCCGGCGAACGGACTGCAGAGAAACTCACGCAAGAAGACGTCAAAGCCCTGGAAGCACAAAAAGTTGCCAACCAGACCAGACTCAAAGCCATCGAAACCGAACTGGCAGACAAAGGACTCGACACCACTAAACGCACGCAATTGGAAGCAGAGCAGCGCCGCCTGATTGCCGAAAACGCCAACATGGACCGCGCGCAAACCGATCCTGTATTCGGCGGCAGAGTCAAGGCGATTGCACGCATCGCCGGTCCGGTCGGTGCAGTTGCCGCCATCGTCATCGCGGTGCGCCTCTCATGCCGGAAGCCAAGCCGTCCGGCGGCATGGTCCACTCGCGCTACGGCGGCATAACGTCGCGAACACCGCTGCATCGGAGCCTGCCGCTATACCTTCCTTCCCATACCCCCGATGCCTTCGAGCCTGGGGTGCCTTCAGCCTGGGGTGCCTTCGAGGCCTGGGGGTGCCTTCGAGCCTGGGGGTGCCTTCGAGCCTGGGGGTGCCTCAGAGCTCCTTAGGGCAAATCAACACTTCTGTTTAAAATCTCGATTTTTTCGGTGCCAGTGGGGTCGATCAACACTTCTTACGATGGCCTTTAAGTTGACAGGGTTACCTAGGTGAGCCTAAGTAACCCTGTTGGATCTGGTCATTGGACAGGCGTGAACTCCATCAACAGATCGATGCCGTAAGAGAGCTCGAAACAGAAATTAGACGCTCGTCCACACCAGCAACAAGTCTACATCGAGGAATATGTTGGTAGCCATAGGGCTAAACCGCGTAAGAAAGTCGACAGAGGTTGCTGTGACCAGATCTTTCGGTGAATGACACTAGAAAGAAAGAGGACGAATGAAGAACGTAAATCTAGGCGTTGACATCGCTAAGGATTGGTTCGACGCATGCATCTTGATTGAGAACTCGCGCTACGTGAAGAAGTTCGCTAACAGCGCAGCTGGTTTTGCCAGATTCCGCGATTGGGTCCACAGCTTTGAATGCGACCGGTATAACCTGGTCTTTGAGCCTACCGGTAGATATGGAGAAGCACTGGTTACTTTTATACTGGAACTCCCAAAGATCCGCGTTGTTCGCGCAGATATTAGGAGGTTTCGGAGATTCGCCCAGTCGCTCCAGCCCGACTTGAAGTCAGACTATTCTGACGCGTTCGCCCTTGCCATGTTCGCTAAGGAGCGGTCAGCAAATTGCCCTGAACATCGCCTTCCCTCACCTATCCAACTCGAATTGCGAGACATCCAAATGTGCTTGCGTTCGTTGGAGAAACGATCGGTAGCGGTGCAAAATCAGCTTAAATGCGGGCTTCGCAGCGATGCAGTGAGGCACGTGCTGTCCGCGGAGGCAGAACGCATAAATGCAGAGTACGACGAAATCTTCGCCCTGGCTTGTTCTCGGATCGACGCCGATCTAGCCTTACGCGAGGATAAGCGTTTGCTCTTATCCATTCCAGGGATTGGAGAGAAGACCGCAATCATCTTGCTTTCTTTGATCGATTTCCGGAAATTTCCAACAAGCAGATCGCTAGCCAAATTTCTGGGTCTGACGCCGCGCAAATGGGAATCAGGCAGTTCAATCAAGGCGAGAGGATCGATCAGCAAAGCAGGAAACAAATATGTGCGTAATGCCTTACTTTTCCCGGCCATGGCGGCAATGCAGCACAATGCGGTTTTGCGGCCTTTTTGCGAACGACTTACCTCTGCTGGCAAACCAGGCGCGCTGGTACGCACTGCAGTGATCCGCAAGCTAGTCACAATCGCGTGGTCGCTCATCCACAACAGACGCCCGTTCTCTGAGGAATTTGAAACGGCTTAAAGCTCTTTCTATCTGAAGCCTGCCCAGCAATTCCGACCCTCGGGTTTGCTCACGTTAGCGCGCCCACAAACCTGCGCTGGTACAATCAGGATCTCGTCTTGACAAACATCGGAATATTTCTGTTGATTTGCCCTAAGAGAAAATGAGAAGCACCCCGACACTCTGCTTGTGTGCCGGGGCGCCAATTTGCTTGGGCTGGATGCTGTAGCCCTCGTGAGGTCTTTAGCCGTCGTTGACGAAGTCGTCGGAGCCGCCCGATGAGGCGGACGACGAATAGAACTTGCCTTCGGCCGACTGGCTCTCGTTGTAGCCGTTGCCGTCGAAGCGGTAGTTGCCTTTATCGTCGAGGGACATCTTGCCGCCCCACGGACCGCGCGTCGTCGGCGTCCAACCGGCGGCGTTGCTGCCGATGTGGCAGGTAATCACCCAGCTGTCCGCCCACTTGCCGTCGTTGCCTTTCTGGCGGGTGGCGGTAATCGGATGCGGATTGCCTTTGCGGTAGTAGGTCATCTCGGTGATTTCTTCACCGTCGCGTTTGAATGTCCGGCGCACCACATCTTCGGCATCGCGCGCATCCGGATATTGGATGGAGACAATCTTGCCGTCAGCGCGTTCCAGAGCGATCGCCGAGTAGTTGCCGGCGAGGGTGAACACGTTGGTTTCTTTGCCGTTGACACTCCACCAGGAATAGACACCGTCGGCGGTGACATCTGCTTCGCCGTGGAATCTCTTCTTCGGATCGCCGTCGATGATCCACTCGCGGGTGTATTGACCGCGTTGATCTTTTTGACGTGCGTAGTGCGTGCCGTTGTCGATCATCACATTGATGATGCCGTTTTCGCGTCCGAAGCGGCGGCTGCGTCCCAGTCCATCAACTGCCGCGGTAATGGCGGAGTTGGTGGTTTCCACAATCGCCACTCGACCTTCGCCGACGCGCTGAATGCTGATCACTTTCTTGGTGCCGTCGGTTGTCGGTATTTCGATTTCGCAGCGGTTTCCTTTCCACTCTTCAGCTTTGGCTGAGGGCGACTTGTCGGCAGCGAAGGCATTCAGTTCGGACTTCGCATCGCGACGATACTGAGCTTGCTTGCCGTCGACGGCGATGCCCGACAACGTGAGCAGCGCCTTCTGGCGTGCGGCGGCGGCATCCGGCGTTGCCGCCGAACCTTGCAGCAATACCTTGGCGGCCGCCAATCTGATTTTGTCGTGCGGCGAATCCAGAAGTTGCATCACCGGAGCCATTTCGGCGGCGGTCTTGAATTTGTAGTCTTTGTAATTGTTGAACACCGACTGCACGACCTGATCGGCAGCCAGTTCCGTATCGACCCAGGAGCCGCGGCGCAGCGGCGAGTTCGGATCGATCAACTTGTTGTAGGCGTCCCAACGCTCTTGCATGCGCTGACCGCGCACCGCACCGGTGGAAGCGCCATCGGCAATGGTGCGATCCCACAGACCATACACGCCGTCGCGCAGTTGTTCGACAACACTCATCGCCAGTTCGCGCACTTCTTTGTCGCACTTGGAGAGCTTGCCGGCGTCGGCCATGCCTTCCAGAACGGCGAATGCCGGGCGATAGCGATAAGCCAACAAGTCGTTCAACAGTGCCTTCTGATAGTCCTTCGATTGTTCGCCTTCCGCGCGGCTCAACTCCCATTCCAGAGCCTTGAGCGTCACGGCGCCGACTTCTTCTTCGGTCAAGCTGAGTTGCTCGCGCAACTTGTCGCCGCCGACCTTGGCCAGGTCGCGCCACGCATTGAGCAAGATTGTCCGCGCCTCGGCTGGAATCTCGCCGCCGGTGAGCGCACGCTTCACGTACTCCGCAGCTTGCGAGCGACCCAGTGCACCATCCTTCAAGCAATCGGCGAGCACGTTCGCTGCGGCAATCTGCCATTGTTTCGTGGTCGTGGTGTCGGTGTACACCGGCATGCCATATTCCGCCCAGTGCGGGTTTTTCTGATCCGGAGTACCGTCGACGCCGCCACCAGTCATCAAAATCAAGTAGGCTTGGCGCTTCGCCAGAGCAGCTGCGATTTCTTTTTGAGTGTTGCCGTCTTGCAGGTTGATGCCTTTGTCGATCAGGCGCTTCACGCCTTCGGCTTTGCGCAGGTCTTCCTGCAGTTTCACTTGTTCGGCTTGAATGTCGCGTATGCGTTTCTCGAGATTGTCGATCTCTTTCTGTTTCTGCGCGGTGCCCTCAGCGTTCTGTTTCTCGAGCAGTTGGCGCGCCGGGTCCGCAGGCTGCATGTTGCGTGTGGCGTTCTGCAACGTCGTCTGGGCATCGGTAATTTCTTTGCGCAGCGCTGTAATGCGCTCTTGCGATGACTTGGTGACATCGTCGTTGTCCTTCGAGCGTTTCTTATTGGCAGCGATTTCTGCTTCGACATCGCCGAGCAGTGCTCTCTTCAACTGATCGACATCGACGGCGGGCATCAAGCCGGCCGGGTCGACATCTTCCGTCGAGCCGCGTGCCAGGCGGGCGAACTTCTTCCATACCTCATCGCGCTCATTGTCGGATGCCTTGGTGCCATCCATCATGTAATCGTGAATAGCCTTCGCTGAACGGAAGATATAGGTGATGCAGTTCCAGTCTTTGCGAATCTGTTCGGCGCGCGCGGAGCGGTCGCTGGTCCAGTTTTCGTAGTTGAGAAGACTGAGAGCGCTCTTGCTCTTCAACCAGTCTTTGACTTGTTCGTTCGACATGCGGTCGACGACGCTGTACTGGAAGTCGCGTTTCAGGCGCGACATCGTTTCCTGATACTTCTCGTCGTATGCGCGCCGATAGGCTGCTTGCGCATCGACGGTCGGGTTCTGGTAACGGGTCATCAAGGCGCGCACTTTGTCCAGCGTCGCCACATCTTTTTCAGTGTTGATCAGGCGTCCGGCGATCTCGCCGAGGCGCTCGTCGGTAAGCGTTTCCAGCGCCATCACGGCAGCCAGACGCACGCGTGAGTCTGTTTCTCCCGCCGGAATGTTCTTATCGCCGAGCGACAAGACCGGAGTGGCGGCTGTACGTCCGCGGATCAGATCGAGCGATTCACGGTGACCAAAAGAAGCCAGCGTGGTGATTGCTTCAGCCCGCAGTTGCGGAAAGGCACCGGCGAATTTGTCTGCTTTCGAAGGATCGATCATGCCTTGCAATTTGGCGACCAGCGCTTGTTTATCAGGATCATCCTTCATCATGGTGCGCAGCGAGCGAACGATGTCGGCCATGGCCTGACCTTCGGCGGCGTCGGCTGATGCTGGTGTGTTGAGCACTTCAATCAGCTTGGCGCGCAGCTGCTTGGCCTTGTCGTCGGGCATGGCGCGCATCATTTCTGGTGTCATTTGCTGACTGACACGCACGCACAAATCGAGATATCTGTTATAGAGATGCTTGTTGGCTGGCTCGCTGCGAAGCACGGCCAGGTCGGGCGAGTCGATAATTGCATCGGCCATCGCCTTGGAGCCTTCGAATCGGCCCGTGCCGCTCTTGTCCAACATCATGTAGGACAGTGCGGCACTGACTTTGCGTTCGCGCAAAAGGTGCGCTTTCTCGGGCGGGCAGTCTTCGGGAATTTGCAAAGCCATGATCGCTCTCAGAGCTTTCTTGGCTTCTTCGGCATATTTGCCGCCCTGTCCCTTCGCCAGTTCAGCGGAGGCGAGCAGATTGTTCTGGTCGAGAAACGACGCCTTGATGTCCTTGTCGGTGGCGAACAACTTCTTCAGTTGCTCGACGCGGGTATCGGTCATCAGGTTTGGCGCGACGCGGCGCAGCGCATCGATATCCAGACCCAGTGCGGTGGATGCTTCACGCTCACGCAGACCGTGCAACAGTGCGGCAGCCATGGCGCGTACATCCGGGTCGGCATCTTTGTCGGCCATTTCTTCGAGCGTCTTGCGCAGGTTTGCCGACGAGCTTTCGCCAATCAGTTTGGTTGCTTGCTGCATGTCTTGGGCACTGCCGCCTGCCACCATTTGTTCGAAACGCGACATGCTTTCGATCAAGTCGATATAGCGCGGGGCGCCGTTGTCGCTCAACGCACGCATCTTTTGTTCTTTTGTAGCTGTCGGGCAGCGCAGCACGTCTTGGAGGACAGCTGCAAATTCCGGACCCGTGATGGCGCCGCAGCGGAACATCGCGTCGGCAACGGCAACGCCGCGGCTGACCAGTTGTTCCGGCGCCTTGGCCAATTCATGCTTCAGAGTTTCAGCAACATCAGCCGCTGAGAGGCTGACTTCCAAAGTCTGTCCTTCGACTTTGCGCTTGATAGTGCCGCCGCCGGATTCGCTTTCATAAGACTCTTCCCAGGTGTGTTCGCCGATGGTGATGGGGGCTTGGGCGGACAGTTGTCCCTCAATGACTCCATCCTTTTGAGACAGGTACATAAGCGCGATGTTGGCGGCGGCGCGCACATCGGCGTCGGTCTCGGCATCGGCTTGTTTGACGGCCCAGCGCAGGGTGACCGGCAATTTGTCCCAGCGCGAACGCGAGACGGCATTTTGCAATTCTTCCTGGGTCAGCTTGCGGCCGACGGCTTCCTGCATTGTTTGCAGAGCTTTCTCGGAAAAAATAGCTTTGGAGGCCAGTTCGCGACGGTACGCGGCGCGTTCTTCATCTGTGTGTTTGGTTGGATCAAGCAGTTCTTTGGTTTTGTCGATGATCGCTTTGATCTCGTCCTTTTTGGCTTGCGGTTTGTTTTCGCTGAGCAGTGTGCCCCAGCTATCCATGGTGCCGCGCATCGCTGCCAGCTGGTCCGGTTTTTTCAAATCCGGTTTGGCATGCGGCATGTTGACCAGGTGCGTGCCTTCTATTAATTGATTGGCATAGTCCATGTGCGGGACGATCGGTCCGCTAAAAGCGCGGATGCCGTCTTTGCCGAGAAGCGGCAGCATTGCCCATTCCGAAACACGGAAGGAGCCGTGCAGATACTTCGGAGCGCCCCAGAGGAAGCCGGTTTGTTTCATGGCTTCGTCAAACTTTTGACCGACCTTAGCAAATTCGCTAAAGCGAGTGGCCGGCATGACGGCAGCAACTCTGCCCGGTATGAGGCTGCGCGTGATGTCAAACATAAAGTAGGCATGGCGCGCGAAGTTGATCGCTTTGCCGATGTCGTTGGTGTGTCCCCAGGCGTTGTTGAAGACGCCGAGGAAACCGACGGTGGCGCGCACGGTGCCGCGTCCGATTTGCATCATGGCTTCGCGGGTGGTGAATGAGAAGGCTGCCTTGCCGGTGGCGGCAGCGATCTGTGCCGAACGTGCTGCAATGGAAGCAGCCTTGATTCCTGCAGAGACTTCTGCGAAGCCGGTCAGCAAGAGGGCGACATCGAGCGCGGTCATGACTATTTTGGTGCCGTAGTACCAGCCGGCTTGCACGTTCTTGAACCACTGCAAGTCGTCGGCTTTCACCATCATCATCTTGCCGCTGTCATTGATGCGGACCATCTGACCTTTTTTATAGGTGTTTTCGGTGACGAACTCTTTGCCGACATCGAAGGCGATCCAATCTTGCCAGCCCATGGCAGGCACGCGTTGTACTTGTAGTGTTTGTTTGACTTTGATCTCGCCGTTCACTTCTTCGACATCGTAGCGATGCTTGAAGCAGTTGCCCGGCAATGCTTTCTCGCCTTTGGCGGCGTCCGGCTTATATGTATTCGGGAAGATACCGACGAAGTTGTCGTCTTTGTCGAAGACGACCTGTACGTTCTCGCCGAACGGTTGATCGGCCCATGTGTGCAGTGCGGATTTGTTTACTTCTTCGTGCTTCTTGATGATGTCGGCGCCGTACTTCTCCATCCACGCTTCCATTTTCGCGATCAGTTCTTGATTGCGCGGATGCGAAAGACGCAGGTCTTGCGGCAGCATGTCGGGCGGAAAGACCGGCTTGCCGTCCTTGACTGTAATACCTGGGGGCAGTTCGAAATTGAAGTTGGAGTATTTGTCGGTTTGTTTGAGTTGATATCCGGCTTCAACAAGGTTTCGATAGTTGATCGCGAACTCCACCATCTGCTTGCAACTGGCGCGCCAGGCTTCAGGATCTACGCCGTCGCGTTTCGCCCATGCTTCAGGCAGTCCGTTCTGCTTGATCAAATGAACCAGTCCGTCGTCCACCAGCTTATCGTGGGCTTCTTTGGACCAGGCTGTGCACTGGCCTTGGAACTTGAGCACCGCTTCCAACTTATTGAGGGCTTGATAGTCCGGTGCGACTTTGGTATCGATACCCAGATCGCAGGCGATCTCGCCATTTGCCACCATTTTGCGGAACAGCTCGGGCTGCAAAAGCATGTTGAACTTGTCGCGAGGCACATCAATCGGACAACCCGGAGGAATTGGAATTTGCATGCGCGACAGTTCACCGACGGCGCCGGGAACCAGTTCTTGCATCTTCAGAACGAATTGTTTGTAGCCATCCAGTGAGTTCTCGCCGAAGACGCCGTCTTTCTTCTCTTTCTCGAGAGCTGCAACCTTGTCGGTGAGGGCTTTTTCATAACGCTTGGCGGCATCTTCCGGCTTTTCGTCTTTGACCGGATCGATTGATACGAAGAGATAGGCATACTTGATCAGCATGTCTTGAACTCGACGAGAAGCCTCGAGGCGCTCACCGGTCAACGGTGCCGGCACATCTTTTTGTTTGTCACCGCCGTCGGCGGCCTTGGCAGCTTTGTCACCGCCCTTCGGAGCTTGCGGTCCACCATCATTTGGTGGCACCGGCGGTGCGAAGGCTACCTGCACCGCCGCCTCGATGGCGGGCTTCTGCGTCGGCTTTTCGTCGTCGCCATCTTTGAAGGTCGTGTCTGCTTTTACTGCTGTTACCGGTGTATCGCCCATTGTGTGCCTTTATCCTCACCAAAAACCAAAACGGTCAGTTGCTTGTTCAGCAATTGACCGTGAGACAAAAACCTTCGCCATCGGTGTATAAACGCGGCTGCGAATTTCTGGACACGTCATTGCTGAACTTGTCGATGAAAGCTTCGTTGGCTCGCGTCACCGATTCCTCTATAAGCCGCTGGCAATCGGGGCGCTCGCCGCGCACCAGATTGAGAATCTGCACTGCTTCGTATACAGATCTTCCAGATCCCTCTGCACAGACCGCAGTCTGCGCCACCGTATGCAGTGCCGACTGCCAGAGAGGCAAATCGGCTTGCACGTCAACCAGTATTGCCAGGCATGCCGCCAACCGCAGGGTATCGTGGCGGTCGTCGGCAGCCAGTTTGAGGATGGAGAGAAACCCTTCGTCGTTTGTCTTGATTTGTTCTCCGCGCACATAATTGAAGAGTGCCTGAGCAGCCATGTCGGGATCGCTGTAAGCGAAAAGTGCATCTTTGACGGCCCGTAGTTTCGCCACGCGCGGGGTGACGGTATCGGTCAGTGTTTGCTGCCAGCGAGAAACCAGCGACGGTTTGATTTGCGAAACTGCCTCAGCGGCGCACTGACGAACCGGTCTCGATGGATGGGCTTCAGCGATAGCAGCGAGAATTCCGCACTCTCCGCCGTCAGCGAATTTCACACCCTGGTTGATCAGAGCACACATGAACGAGGAGTCGCCGGCTGCCGCTGCGGTCGGGCTGTCGATTTCTTCCAGGATCAAGGCGAAGATCAGTTTTTGAACCCGCTCGAATGAAACGGTCTGGCAGCGGTGGCAGGACATCAGAGCGACCAGGAGATTTTTGCGGCCGCAGTCATCGGCGACATCGCCTTGTCCACCAGCGTTTCTTCCGGCGGTGATGGCCTGACTTTCCAGCAACGACACGACTGTTTCGGCACAGAGCCGGGCGTCGATGGCGCTTTCCTGGCAGGCTCGCATAATCACGTTCGATGCGAGCGCTTGCTCTACATAACCGCCGTTGCGCAGCACGCGCTCAAGCCGCTCGATGGCCTGGGGATTCAGCATTTTTCTTGTCCTGGTGGGTTGAAGTTTGGTCGTGGACTGTGGACTTGGACTGTGGACTTGGACTGTGGACTCGGTCAGGTCGTGGTCATCTGCGTACCGCCACCAGGTAGACGAACGAGTAGGCCGCTGCCAGAAAGATGCAGCACATGAAGAGAAGAAGCCATACTTGCACAAACATTGCGTTCGCTCGTTTCCTGGGGTGGTAACAAGTCGATATTAGTGATCTGGCTTGGTTCTTCGTACGTTTCATTCGACATAGATCGACTGCACAATTGTGCATATGTGACAAAACTTGGGATGCCAGCAAGTCTCAGCCCTGCCCGATGTACTACGATTTAGGCTTATTGGAGAACTGGAATCTATGCGCAGGCAATTTCGAGCTCAGACAGGCAAACTCGACACCACCACGATTGGACTGGGAGCCGTAATCGGTGTTTTGATTGGCGGCGCCTTCTACCTCGGGCACGCCATGTGGCCGGAAAGCCACGTCGTTTCTTCCCTGACGGGAGGCACATCAGGCGTTGTGACGCCCGGGGGCAATGGCGCCAGGGTGATGGCTCTTTCGGAAGACACTGTCGCCAATATAGCCGCCGAGGGCAACAAGAGTGTCGTGAACATCGACACCGCCACCAGCGTCGTCGTCCCGGAATCGCCATACAACTTCCCGCGCGAGTTCGGCTATTTCCTCGGACCCGACCTCCCGGATGAACACCAACCCAAGAAATTCGAGCAGCACGGGCAAGGCTCGGGCGTAATAATCAAATCGGACGGCTACATCCTGACCAACAACCATGTAGTGAAAAACGCCGACGAAATTAAGGTTACGCTTGCCGACAAGCGCGTCTTCAGCGGCAAAGTCGTAGGCCGCGACAGTTTTACCGATCTGGCGCTGGTCAAAATCGATGCCGACCAGTTGCCGGTTGCCCGGCTTGGCGATACCGCCCGTTTGCGTCCGGGCGACTGGGCAATCGCTATCGGCAGCCCGGTCGGTCTTTCCCACACAGTAACGCTCGGCATAATTTCGGCACTGGGACGTTCGCTTGGTGAGTCGGTCAATGTCGACCTGATTCAGACCGATGCCGCCATCAACCCCGGCAATTCCGGCGGTCCTCTGCTCAACATCCACGGCGAGGTTATCGGCATCAACACTGCCATTCGCAGCAACGCCCAAAATATCGGTTTCGCGATTCCGATCGACATAGCCAAAGACGTCGCACAACAACTTCTGGACAAGGGCAAAATCGCGCGCGCCTGGGTGGGCGTCTACATGCGCGACCTGACACCGCAGATTGCCAAATCACTGGGTTTGGACGACAGCACCAAAGGTGTTGTCGTCGTCCAGGTAGCCAACGGCAGCCCAGCCGCCAAGGCTCAGTTGGCTCCCGGGGATATCATCCAGGAGGTGGAGGGACAGAGCGTCGATTCCGCCAAATCCGTGCAAAGCAAAGTGCGCGCTCACAAGCCAGGCGACACTCTCAAACTCTCCGTTCTGCACGGACGGCAATCAGTCGACCGCCAGATCACGCTCACCGACTTTCCGCAGCGGCAGCTCGAATAAGAGCGACATTTAATCGAGCCCATGTCAAATTTGGCGCCCGGCTGAATACATTCGGTCGGACGGAGGCTGCTATCTGCGTTTTACCATGCAAAGAATTTCTTGGCGTTCTCGGCTCGCTAAAGCCGGCATCTATGCGCTTTCCTGGGCGTTGATCAGTGTGACATCGCATCTGGTCGGGCCTGTATCCAGCGCCGGCAATACCGCGTGGGCGGAGCCGACCGAGGTTTCCTTCGAGCAGGCAGCGGCCGATTTCGACCAGGGCCGCTACGCAAGAGCCCTGGGTCAGTTTCAGTTGTTGTGTGCTCAAAACCCCGACGACGCGGTGGCGCTGTATTACGTGGCGCTTTGCCATCACAACTTGAATGACTGTCCGACCGCAGCCGGCGAATATTTGCGCGTTCTAGCCCAAACCCGAGATCCGGAATTGATCAGGCGAGCCCAGGCAGGAATGCAAGCCATCGCGCAAGGTGTGGGCGGCAATTTCAGCCTGTCCATGCAATCAGCAGAACCAGCTGCATTTACGACCAGCATTGCCGCTGCATCGGTACCCCAGGCACCGGCTTCTGCCAAGCAGCTGTCTTCGGCACCATTGCCGGTCGTCATCGAACTCTACACGACCTGGTGCCCTTACTGCACCAGGTTTGCACCGTTGTTTTCGCAGGCTGCGCGCGATTTCAATGGTCGCATGATCTGCAAGAGCCTGAATGCCGAAGACGAAGGCAACCGTAGGCTGGTTAAGAAGTTTAAGGTGACGGCGTTTCCGACCATTCTTTTCCTCGATGGGCAGGGCAATATGGTCGAGAAGCTGCAAGGTGCACCGCAAACGCTGCCCGATTTCGAGTCCCGGGTGAATGACTTCCTCGTAAAAGCCGGTCAACGGGCAGACTGAACGCCATGGCGCGGGTTTATTGTCTATAAAAATCGCACCGCTCGCTTGTGCTAATGTACGACGTCACCAGTCACACAAGAGAGGGGACGTCAAGCGTGAACTCCAGCATCCTGTCGCCCGCAGCGGCGAATACTGAAAGCTCTACCGCCCAGCCGGCGATACCACATTCGCCATCATATGCGGTGCGCAATGACTGGACGAAACAGGAAGTCAAAGACATCTACGAACGACCTCTGCTCTCGTTGATTTTCGATGGAGCGGCAGTCCATCGGCAGTTTCATAACGCTCAGAATGTCCAGCAATGCACGCTGCTCTCGGTCAAAACCGGAGGCTGTCCGGAAGACTGCGCTTATTGCCCGCAATCGGCTCACTATCAGACCTCGGTGAAAGCCGAGAAGTTGCTCGATGTCGAAACGGTGTACACGGCCGCCAGAATCGCCAAGGAAGCCGGCAGCACCAGGTTCTGCATGGGCGCCGCCTGGCGCGAAGTGAAGGACAATCAGCAATTCGAACAGGTGCTGGAAATGGTGCGACGCGTGTCGTCGCTCGACCTGGAAGTTTGCGTGACGCTCGGCATGCTCAACGACGAGCAAGCCAGACGGTTGAAGGAAGCCGGTTTGACGGCATACAACCATAACCTGGACACGGGTGCCGAGTACTACGACCAGATCATTTCGACCCGCACTTACGCAGAGCGCTTGCAGACGCTCGAGAATGTCCGCAATGCCGACATCTCGGTGTGCTGCGGCGGCATCGTCGGTATGGGGGAAAGCAAGGAAGACCGCATCGATCTCCTGCACACTCTCGCGACGTTGCCTGCCCATCCTGAGTCGGTGCCGGTCAACGCACTGGTGCCTGTCGCCGGCACGCCGCTTGCCGATCAAAAACCGGTGGAAATCTGGGAGATGCTGCGCATGATCGCCACCGCTCGCATCCTCATGCCACTGTCTATGGTGCGCCTCTCGGCCGGACGCGTCGGCATGTCGATGGCTGAACAAGCGCTCTGCTTCATGGCCGGCGCCAATTCCATTTTTACGGGCGAGAAACTATTGACCACCGCCAATTGCGAATTCGATGACGATGCCGAAATGTTTCGCATTCTCGGGTTGAACGCTCTGGCACCGCAACCACAGCCGGCCGCGCAGGCAGTTCGTTCAGGTTGTTCGTCCAAAAAATCAGGTTGCTGCCCCTGACCTGACGACCAGGCACCTGAAACTACTTCACCAGATACCGCTGTAGCTGTTTCTTCTTGCGGTCTTTGACAGCGCGAACGATCTGCTTGCAGTCAGCGGCGTCAACGCGTCCCAAAATCGTCTCTTGTTTTTTGACAACCTTCATCGCCGGACCGCGTCCGCAAAATCCCAGGCAGTCTTTCTTTTTGACCTTGGCGTCGTCCAGCCCAAAGAGGTCGCAATACTTCTCGATTGCGCACGCCACATCTTTGCTGCCGCTCTTACGGCAGTGCTTTCCGCTGCAAACAACGAACTTAACTTTCAACGAAACTGGAACTCCAGAATTCGGCGGGACGCGCATTGGACTGAGCTCAAGTTGACATCATAACAACCTCCCAATCCGGCGCAGATGCAACCTTTCTCATCTCATCGGCACAACGCCCACTGCGCTTGAAAAGTCGCCCAGATTCGTCTTGAAGTTTCGCAATACGCGGGCGTGGATGAGCTTCTGGAAGGAAAAGCTGATCTGAAGCCGTTGCACCCGATAGAATATGGCGGTCTCCTTGCGAGTTACCGATGGGCGTTCTCAGCGACTTCTTCATTGCCACCGACCAGGAATTGCGTGACATCCGTGAACCGGCAAGCCCGGCCGAGGGTCTCGAAGGACTCACATCGACCGGCGTCGACATCGTCATGCTCTGTACACTGCAGCAATTTGCCTGCGGCCTCGATGACTGGGAGCAGATCTTCGATGATTGTTATGTAGCTCCGGTGAAAGAGCTGGGCACTGAAGGTCCGTGGATTTACCAGGTATCGGACGAACTGTGTCAGCGTCTGTCGCGCCTCAACGCGCCTGAGATCAACAAGTTCGCCAAGCTCTGGGCGGAAACCGACGAGTGGATCATGTCGGAAGATCCGGATCGGTCGGAGACGCCGCGCGTTCTGTCTGACCTCGTGAACCTGGCTCGCAAAGCCACTGCCAAGAAAAAGAAGATGTACCTCTGGACCTGTCTCTAAGTCTGCTGGTCGACCAGCACCGCCTTTGGTGCTACTTAGGGACCGCCGGCAGCTGTTTCTTGAGTGCAGGCGGCGACGGTTTCTTCTCGTCCAGTCCGTCCAGATCTCCCAGCTCATCGCCGAACACCGCCGACAATCCATCAGCTTTGCCATCGCCGCTTGCTGCTGTTGTGACGAGAGACATCTCATCTTCAGCCAGCGTGTATCCTGATGGAAGCTTAAACAGGCTCTCGTCGACCATGACGTTTTGAATCTTGTTGGTCTTGTACTGAGTGAGTGTTTTGCCTCGTCCATTGTGCCGGAATAGATCTATTGGCAGACCAACGCACTGCGGCAGTCCGTCAGTCTCGGAGACCGCTTCGATCATCCTCTTGTTGAAATTCAACTCCGGCACCACCCAAAATTCGATGGTCTTGGCGTAGGGCGGAAACAGTGATGAGACGTGTCCGGTCATGAAGATTTGCAGCGCCTTGCGGCCGCAGATTTCACCGGTACGGCCAACGGAGATGCTCGGACTGACAATGTCTCCGCATTTCGGCATAATGCCTTTGTGCATGCGAGCACGAATCTTCTGCACATTGGCGTCAATTACGGAATACTCGGGGTCGCGTTCTCCGATCGGGCCGACGAACTTCTGCGCCCACTCTTTATGTCCACAGGTGATGTAGGTCTTGTTGCGGGAGTTGTAGCAGCAAACTTTCCAGTCTGGTGCATGCATAAACATCGTCAACTCAAGCTTGGGAGAGTGTATCCAGAGCCCACTATCGGTGACATAAGTGGTCTGCGGTCCCCAGTAATCGCTGTACTGCTCCAGCAGATAACCGCTTTCTTTCTTGGCGGCTGGTGAACAGGCGCCCGTCGAAGCAACAAGCGCTAATAGCAGGCCGATTACCGTTACTGATTTCTTCACCACGAGTTTACTTCTTAATCAATGCTCCTGTCCTTTTTACCCGGACAGGCATAGGTTTGCCACATGCCCGGGTAAGTGATTCTGGGGAGGTCCTTTCGCCAATGTCTACTCCAGAAGAACCTTCCGTGCTTGAGGAAATGACTCAGATTACCGTCGGACCTGGCGCGAACGGGTCTCAGACCGGTACAAACGGCTCACAAACGTCCGGCTCAACGCGCGATTCGCTCGTTGGCACGGTCTTCGCCGGTCGGTACGAGATAGAAAGGCTGTTGGGAAAAGGCGGCATGAGTTCCGTCTACGCGGCTAACGACCGGCTTTTGAAGTCCCGTGTCGCCATCAAAGTAATGCAGAGTCATCTGTCAGAGAACAGCAACGCGGTGATGCGCTTCAAGCAAGAGGCGATCGCGGTCAATCAACTCAAGCACAACAACATCGTCGGCATCCAGTATTTCGACATTACGGAAGACGGGAGCGGTACTCCCTACATCGTGATGGACCTCTTGGAGGGTCAATCGCTCTCCGGCGAGATTGCCCAAATCGGCGCCCTGCCAGTCGACAGAGTCCTGGAGATTTTCGAGCAGGCATGCGCCGCCCTGCAACACGCCCATTCGCGCGGCATTATCCACCGTGACCTGAAACCGAGCAACCTGATGCTGGTCAAAGAAGCCGGACAGAACGACGTGGTGAAGATCGTCGACTTCGGCATCGCCAAAATGTTGCCTACGGAAGGCGAAGAACGACTGGCATTGACTCAAACAGGAGAGATTTTCGGCAGCCCACTCTACATGAGTCCTGAGCAATGCACAGGTCAGCCGCTCGATCCCCGCTCAGACATTTACTCGATGGGTTGCATCCTCTACGAAGCGCTGTCCGGCGAACCACCCTTGAAGGGCGGCAATGTTTTTGAAACAATCAGCAAACACTGCACAGAACTGCCGGCGGCACTGGCCGCCAGGTTTCCTCGCATGCCGCAAGTAAAAGCACTGGACAGTGTGATACTGCGGGCGATGGCAAAGGAACCGGCGCAAAGATATTCGTCAATGCAGTCGCTCCTGGAAGACATACAAGACCTCAAACGGGGGCGAGGCAAAGGACCAGCAGCTCAATTAGCTCAGGCTTGGCGCAGCTTCTTGATCAAGACACATCCGGGCACTAAACGACTGCCCCTCAAGGCAATGTTGGCAGCGTGCGTCGCCGTCGCAACCCTCGCAGCAGCCACCACATATGTAGCCCACTTGCGTTCCCGAGAGCCCATCATGCCGCAGCGCACCTGGGGGAACTTCGGAGCCGTAATCCAGGATGCCTCGCCCGAACAAGACCGCTGGACGCAAATCAAGGTCAAAAGATTACTGGAAGTGGTTCGCCAGAACTCCAGTCAAGGCAAACTCAAACCCGAAAAGGAGCTGAGGCTTCGCAGAAACGCCGCAGCATGGTTTGTGGAAAAGGAGTTTTACAACGAAGCTCTCGTTGAATACGGCATCATCTTCAAAGACCTGGAAAAGGTTGTCGCTCACCTGCCGCTTCCTGAGCAAGGGGACCTGGCGGCAAATGTGGGTGACTGTTTTTACGGCACTCACGATTACAAAAGTGCGGTGGAATGGTATGAAAAAGCCACCGCATCCTGGCAGTTGACCACCGAGTTTAGTGGTGACGATGCAGATTACTCACTAAGCGCCGCAAAACTGGCCGATGCTTACGGTCACATGTCGCAACCGCAAAAGGCACTGGACCTCTTGCGCAAAGAAAGCACTACGCGCGGCTGGAAAAAGGTCGGAGCAGTCAACAACGCGCTCTTCTT
Source organism: Candidatus Obscuribacterales bacterium (assembly GCA_046328035.1). Taxonomy (GTDB): domain Bacteria; phylum Cyanobacteriota; class Vampirovibrionia; order Obscuribacterales; family Obscuribacteraceae; genus JBGASG01. The sequence continues at coordinate 336,467 of JAXLXI010000002.1, forward strand.
CAGCAAAAAAGCTGAAATTGAGACGGCTATGGGCAAACTCACCGACGCTGACGCTGATTACACTTCCGCTGTCGCTCACTGGAAAGTTACTCCTCAGAAGGAGAATCTGGCTTTCGCGTACTATCAGCAAGCCTTGGTCAAAGAAAAGCTGCATCAGCTAAGCGAGGCCCAGTCTTTCTTCCTGAAAGCCGCCGCGCTGTACAAGGAGCTGAGCAAATCGAAGGAGTATGCGGCGACCATGATGGCAGTCGCGCGCGTTCAGTATCAACAAGGCAATCTGCCTGGCGGCGCCTGTTCGGAGATGGAAGGTCGGTCAGTCTGGACCAGCAACTAACGCAGCTTAGCCGCGTCCTCGATATAACTGAACATGAGTCCAAAAATGCCGACTGCAGCCAGTATGAGCAACAATCCGACCCAAGCGGTCTTCGGTACAATCAGCCCGGCTCCGGGCATGAGGAAGAAGGCTAAAAACGGACCAAGAAGCGCCAGCAAAATCAAGACTTGCAAGACAAACCCGGGCAGCGGCGCATCAACTGACACCATCTGCAAATCATTCCTTTTCTCGCCTAAAAGCTGTCTGTTCATCATGTTTCTTGCCAAGCCGAGGCTAAGCCGAAGCCAAAGCCAAAAATTGAACTGGAACTGATCTATAACTGGAAAGACGCGCCACAACTAAGTTTGTGCCGCGCCACCCAGACGGTTCAAAATTAAATCGGGCCGGAAGCCCAGCTGTCCCTATAGAGCCCAGAGAAAACAGCGCATACGAAACTCGGCTGTGCCGCTCGTCACCTTCCGATATTGGCCGACCAGCTTGTATTCAACAGCCACATAGTTGGTGGCTGGAATTTGCAATTCTTCTGTCTGAGCCTTGTGATCATCGCTGCCGTTCATTCGTCTAAAGAAATCTCGCAACATCAGCGTGTACCCCATAGCTTTCTGTATTGGGAATAACGCTCGGTTGGAAATTATTAGGCGGCTTTCAAAAGAATAAACTCAGAAATTCCAGGGCAGGAGTTCGACGACCACGCTTTCTCCGGCGCTGAGCAGGCTTTCGTCCTTTCCGAAATGGATCAGGCAGTTGGCGTTGCATAACCCGCCAAGCATATGAGAATCCTGCCCTGTGGTTGCTTTCACCCTCAATTCATCGCTGTCTGCACCGCAAAACAGCTCACCGCGGACAAATTCCATGCGCCCAGGGCGCTTGCGCACGTCCTTCTCCAGCCTGGCCGTAAAACGCGGCATGCGCTGGTCATTTTCCTTGACGCCCATCATTTTGCGCAGCGCCGGGCGCACGAAAAGGTTGAGTGTCACAAGGGCGGAAACAGGGTTTCCCGGCAGTCCAAAAATCATTCTGGTTGTCGATTGCGGCGTACAGGGAGCTCCCGGAACTCCCGGCACTAAACCCACGTAAACAGGCTTGCCAGGCTTGATGGCGATCTTCCAGATCAGCTCTTGAACGCCCATTTCTTTGCAGACTTGCGTGACGAAATCGAAGTCGCCGACGGAGACCCCACCAGCTGAAACGATCACGTCATTCTCCGCCAACGCTTGCCGCAGGACGACTTCAGTCTGGTCTCTATCCTCAGGCGCATGGTAGAAGTTGACAGTCTCAATGCCAAATTCTCTGATCGCCGCACCGAGAGCGAAAGAATTGGAATCATAAATCTGTCCCGGTTTCAGTTGGACGCCCGGCGCCACAATCTCGTTGCCGGTGCTGATGACGGCCACTCGCGGCTGCTCGCTAACAAGAATTGCCGACAAACCTACCGAAGCCACCATTCCCACCACCGGTGGTGTCGCAACCATGCCGCGACGCAGGAGCGTTTCTCCCTGCTTGTATTCGGCTCCGCGCGGACGAATGTTTTCGCCCGCAGTCGGCGTGTAGCCTATATGTACGCTGCCATTTTCCTCGCGGCAATATTCGCGCATCACCACCGCTTCGACGCCGCCCGGCACCACGCCGCCAGTCAGTATCTTTACACCATGGCTGGCGGAAAGCACCATCTCACCCGGGTCTCCCGCCCGCAAGACAGCACTGAGCGGCAACTTCACCGGTGCTTGTTCGGTGGCGCCGGTGACATCCGCGACGATCACACCAAATCCATCGACCGCCGAGTTATCGAATCGCGGAAAGTCGAAGGGCGCGACTACATCAACCGCGAGCACACGCCCAGCCAATTTCTCGAGCGCGACTTCTTCGGTGCCCAGCGGCAGGCAGTTATCCAGAATCTTCAAAACCGCTTCTTCGTAGCCGAGCATATTAGCCGCCGATTTCCACCATGGCTCGATTGTCGACTGCTGCAAGTTCTTCAACGGGCGGGTGTGCTTCCGGTTTTTGCTGCACTGCAAACTTGATCATGTCCGCCAGTTGCCTATCGGTGGCGCCGGCGCGCAGTGGATCACGTAAGTTAATCTCGGGATTACTGAACAAGCATGATTTCACCGACCCATCGGCAAGTATCCGCAGTCGATTGCAGGTGCCGCAAAATGAGTCAGTCATCGAGGTGATGAAACTTACGGTGCCCTCATGCCCTCTGATGGCGAAGTCTTTGGCCACATCGCCATGGTGCGCGGGAAGCGGCTCGAGATCGAAGAATTCTTCGATGCGCGCCTTCATCTGCTGGAATGAGAATACGTCTTCCAGCGCCCAGCGATTGTCTTTAAACGGCATGTATTCGATGAAGCGAACGTTGACCGGCGCATCTTTGTAGCGCTGCACGAAGTCCATAATCTCGTCTTCGTTACGGTTGCGCATGACGACGACGTTTACCTTCAGTGACTTGAACCGCGTTGCGATTGCCTCGTCGATGGCGGAAACTACTTCGTCCCAGTTGTCGCGCAGCGTTAGTTCACGAAAGCGCTCTGAGCGCAGCGTGTCCAGGCTGATATTGAGTGCGCTCAACCCAGCGTCTTTCAGCAGTTGGCACTTGCCTTTCAAGAGCACACCATTGGTGGTCATGGCGACGGTTTTGAGCGCAGGAATCGCCGCCAGTTTGCCAATCAAAACTTCCAGATCCTTGCGCACAAGGGGCTCTCCGCCGGTCACCCGCACCTTGTTGATGCCCATTTCCGCAAAAACAAGGGCGATGCGATAGATTTCCTCGAAGGTGAGGATTTCCGCCTTCGGCTTGACGTTAATACCCTCGGCCGGCATGCAATACACACAACGCAGATTGCAGCGATCCGTAACGGAGATACGCAGATAGGTGTGTTCCCTCCCGAAGCGGTCAACGAGCATGTTCATGTTGTCGCCCGCCTGTCTGAGTTGCCGCTGCGCAGCCGCCACCATCTACGGTGCCGCCTTGATGGGCGCAGTTAACCCATTCCACCTGACCATCGGTATATTCCTCGCGCTTCCAGATTGGCACGCGTTGCTTGATTTCATCGATAATAAACTGACAGGCTGCGAATGCCTCTCCGCGGTGAGCAGACGAAACACCCACCCAAACAGCGATGTCGCCGATCTGCAATGAACCGGTGCGGTGCACACAACTTGCAGCGTGGACGTCGAATTTAGCGAGGGCTTCCTGCAGGATGCGCTTGCCTTCCTTTATCGCTAATTCGCCATAAGCTTCGTATCCCAGCGCTTTGACCTGACGTCCTTCGTTGTGATCGCGCACCCAACCCTCGAAAGTGACGATTGCGCCACTGCGTCTGTCTGCCAGCGCGGTGCGCAGCGCACCATGATCGATCGGTTGTTCGGTCAACTCAAACATCTCAGCCACCCGCTACCGGAGTGAGGAAAACAACTTTGTCGCCATCTTTGAGTGGCGCGTCCCAGCCGGCAAATTCGTCATTGACAGCCACTTTCAACATCTTTTGGTTCAATGTGAAACCATGCTTGCGCCGCAGCTCTTCGTAGAGTTCACCGGCGGTTGCGGCTGCGGTGGACACACGTTCACTGCCCACGCCTCGCTGATCGCGAAGCACGGCGAAATATTGCACTGTGACTTGGGCGCCATTTCTTTCGGCCATGTGTGCCTTGTACCAACTTTCCAAGGTTACGTCAAGCCGACCAGCCTCATGAGAAGCCCGCTTCGTCAAGAGGAGCTGGTTTCTGAGAGCGACTTATTGCTGTGCGGACCTTGTTTCTTCAAATCGACCATCAAGTGCGTGCTGCGCATCAGCGCGGCAGTTTCTCCCTGAGAAGTCCTGACCGTCGTGTCGACAACGGTCATGCGTCCGCGGCGCACGACTTTGGACTCCGCGGTGAGCGGGCCGACGGCGTCGTTGGTGAGCAGATTGGTGCTGATTTGGACAGAATAGGGAAACGGCTTGTTCATCATCTCTTCTACAGTCGCAGCGCCGCCGTGGATGGCAGCGGAAGCCACCTCATCCGCGAGAGTGACAATAGCGCCGGCATGGAAGACGCGCGTCGGCTGCATTACTTTCTCGCTCAGAGGCAGCGTGCCGCGTGCGTAACCATCGCGCACCTCAAGCAGTTCACCGCCCAGCGCCCGCAACATTGTCCATTCATAAGGGTTACCCATCTTCTCGCTCCTGAAATTTGGTCAGGGGCGGATTATACCCCCGTTTTTCACTCGATCAGCAAGGGACTGCGCCCGGTGTTGATGAGGGGCAGCATTGCCGACAGCCAGTATGGCAACAGCCCGAAGCGTGGATCGTTTTGTTGTCGATTGCTCTCGGACCACCGCGCGGCATTCTGTTGGAATGGAGCCGAGTCGGCGCGCCTACCGAAATGCCACATCGTGCGCAGTTCGATGCCCAAGTCCGAGTCCTGCAATGCAATTTTGCGCGAAGACACACCGACCATCTGAATCGGTCCATGGCAGGACCAAATCGTGTAGCTGCGTCCACTCGTGGCAAAAATTGCAAGCGACTTAGCCGCGATCTCAATCCCGATACGACGCGCGAAATTGAGTCCGATCTGTGCCACGTTCTTGCAAAACGCGTGCGCCTTGGCATGCGCAATCTCAGATACACTGGGCTTAGGCAAATGGTCGCCACCTTTTATGTAGAGTCCTTGCGCAACGCGAGTGACCTCACCAAGCTTGTTAAGTCGATAAAGCGCAGCGTACACGGTGGGGCGCCGTCTCGAGAAGTTCAAGACATCACGCGCGGCGAACATTTCACCGTCTTTTTTCTCTTTGAGAAACTCTCGGAGTCTGGCAGTAGTAGCCACAAGTTCACCTCCTGTTCAACGAAGGAAGGAAGCGCCCTTTTAATTGATAACTTCTGTGGGAGGAAACGAATTACTTCATGGGCATCACGATAAATGCAAGTTCGTCGCACACAACTTGCGAGCTCCCGAAACGACTCTACCGCGTTTCGTGCTCTCTTTGCCACCGTCGCCACCGTCCCAGGGCATCGTGATTTTCTGGCTCCAAAATATCACCAGCCCTGGTGCGCGATTCGCCGCCCAGCGCGTCATGATTTTCTGGCTCCAAAATATCACCAGCCCTGGTGCCCGATTCGCCGCCCAGCGCGTCATGATTTTCTGGCTCCAAAATATCACCAGCCCTGGTGCGCGATTGCGACGCCCAGCGCGTCATGATTTTCTGGCTCCAAAATATCACCAGCCCTGGTGCCCGATTTCTCGCGACGCCGAGTGTGTAATTAAGATCAGCGGTTTCAATTACAAAACCGCGCTACCAGCCACGATTTGTAATTGAGATGGACGGTTTCAATTACAAATCGTGGCGTGACATTTTGGTGCCAAAAAATCACCAGCCGCGCCCGACGGCACCGCACCGGCATCGTGACTTTCTGGCGCCAAAATGTCACCAGCCCTGGTGCGCCGGTTCTGTCAAGTTTCTCGCCAGACAAGTTGACAAACCCGGGTCGTAACCCGCCTATCTTCAGACGGGCGCCGATTTGCCAAATTGCGCTCAATGCTGCTGCGAGCCGGTACTCAGTGTGCTCGATGAGTCGAAGGCGGCGGTGGTTTCTTCGACAACCTTCCGCTCGTGACTCTTGAAAAAATCCCAGCACGTGTCGGTCGCCGAGAGATCGGTGAACGGCTTGTCGGCACGCACCCAAGCCCGATTGCCACCGGCCCACTGATGCCTGGCACCCTCCAGTATGTAGAGCACCACTTCCGAATCTTCCTTGCCGCCCGCATAGCGCACGCGCTCCACGGTTTTGCCTGGTTGCGTTTTCTCAGGCACAGACGAGCAGCCATTCGCCTTCACCCAGAAATCCACGGCATACGAGACTGGCTCTTTATTCACCGGGAATCCCCATTTTGCCAGCTTGCCGGTGCCGCCTTTGAACGGCACATGTTTATCCGCATCGCCATGAATAATCAACATGGGCACCGGGTGATTAGGCATCGGCTCTTTGCCGCTCATCGAGCCACCCACTGAAGCCACCGCCGCTATTTTGCCGGAGAGTTCCGCTGCCACCACATGCACGAGCATGGCACCATTGGAGAATCCCATCACGTACACGCGATGCTGATCCACGTTGAAGTCTTTGTGCATACGATCGATCAATTCGCTGATGAAACGAACGTCGTCGATGCGCCGCGCCTTCGCATAGCCGCAGCAGTCGATGGCGTTCCAGGTGAGGATGTTGGCCTTGAGCCGTCCGGTTCCATCCGGATAGACGACAATGAAGCCCTCTTTATCGGCCTTCTGACTGAGATTGGTCATCCGCTCGGCAAAATAATGGTTGCCCCCGCCACCATGCAGCATCACCACCAGAGGCAGAGGCTGCTTGCCATCGTACTGGGGCGGCACGTGCACATAGTAGTGGCGGGTCAGATCGCCAACACTGAGAGTACCCGGGATGTCCGCCGACACCTCCGGCAGCTTCTCAGTCTGCCCCGGTTGACACGCCACCGCGCACGAAAGCAGCAAGGCTGACAGCGAAGCGGTAACGCTTTTCAGTAGTCTTTTGCTTCCGGAGATGCCCACAACAGATTCCAATCAACGAAGTAGAGCTACTTGCATTATTCCCTGGCCAGGCGGTTTTGCGCCACTGGTGGCACGGTTGAGTCAGGCAGGCAGACGCATGCGCTTCACAGTCGGTTCATAGTTAACCCAGGTTCAGCTCAGAATGAGGCTTTCAGGCTACTCTATTGGATATTCGGAGGTGTCAAGTGGAACTTCTGTTCGAACAGCTCAATCCCGGCTCCTGCCTGACTTATCTGGTTGGCGACCTGGATGCCAAACAAGCCGCGTTGATCGACCCGGTCATCGACCATGTCGATGCTTACCTGGGACTGATCAAGAATCAAGGCTTGAAGTTGACCCACGTCATCGACACCCACACTCATGCCGACCACATCTCCGGCTGCCCCAAGCTGGTAGACGAGACGGGCTGCGCATACGTCATGTACGAAAAGGCACTGCCTAAGTGCGTCACGATGCGCATGAAGGACGGCGAGGTTCTGAAAGTGGGCGACCTGGCGATCACCTTCCTGTTCACGCCTGGCCACACCACCGACTCCGTGACCCTGGTCATGGAAGATCGCATAATTTCGGGCGACACCCTCTTTCTCGATGATGCCGGCGGCGGACGCAGCGACCTGCCCGGTGGAGACGCATCCGATCATTGGGAGAGCCTGCAGAAAATCGCCAGGCTGCCTGATAATCTCCTGGTCTTCCCGGGTCATGAGTATCGCGGCAGAAAGCCCTCCACAATCGCCGAACAACGCGAACGCAATCACTTCCTGAAGTTCGACACCAGAGAAACCTTCACGTCACACCTGTCTGCGCTGCACCTGGGCGCCGCCGACTGGATGAAACCAGTCTTGCAAGCCAACGCCGAGTGCACCCGCGATCCTCAGGCGGTGCACATTCCATCGGGTGTATCAGCCTGCGAGGTCATGGGCACCGCCCCCACCCCGGCTTGCTCCGGCGGAGTGTACGGGCACATCGAACCAGTCGATGTGAAGAAACGCCTAGATCACGGCGATGACCTGCTGCTTCTCGACGTACGCGAAAAACATGAGCTGGTAAGCGAACTTGGACACATGGCTAACATCGTGCACATTCCGCTCGGTGACTTGCAAGACCGCGTCGAAGAAATCGCCGACTGCAAAGACAAAGTGCTCATCTCAATTTGCCGTTCCGGTAAACGCGCCGTCACTGCCGCTAACTTCCTGCAAGAGGTCGGTTTCAAGAATATCCTCGTCATGGAAGGTGGCATGATTCGCTGGAACGAGCATGGACTGCCGCTGGCAGAAAATAACTAGCCGCTCGATCGAAACAAGATGGCTTCCATTTATCAAGACAAACAGCTGCAGGCTATCAAAACCCTGGAGGCCGCAGCCGCAAGCGGCAACGGACAGAGCACTATTGTGCCCATGCTCAGCGATGCCGACTCCTACGCAGCGGATGACCGCCTGTGTCTAGCGGCTGTGTGTTTTCTTGGTGACCGGCTGGGCTCACTGATAGCCGACTCCTTCGCCTCACAACTGCACGCGGTTGAGCCTCATCATTACTTCTATCCGCCGCAATCGTTGCATGTCACCATTCAGAATTTGCGCACCATCAGCACACCACCGACGTTCGATGATGCGCATATAGAAACAGCACGTCAGGTCTTCGAGCGAGTTGTCGCCGCACACAGATCATTCGATTTGCAACTGGCGGGAGCACTCAAACTGCCCACCAGCTTGTCCATCTGTGGAATTTCCGATGAAGCGCTTCCCGACCTGGTTTTGGACCTGCGAAACGGACTTGCCGAAGCCGGCATTCCCGACGATAAGAAGTACAACGGCGACGTCATCTTTGCCAACGTGACTTTCTGCCGGTACACATGCGCGCCCAGCTCTGCATTCCTGAACGTCGCACAACAAGCGGCCGACAGTTTCTCAGCGACTCTGCCCGTGCATGCGATCGATTTGATTATCACCAATGCCGCGTGCCATCCCGAGAAAACAAGACTCCTGCATCGCTTCGAACTGCAGCCTCAGTGAACGCGAAATACCTGAATGAAGTTGCAGAACTGACTGCGGTCGGCGTTTTCCGCGCGCTTGCTCAGTTCTTCATCGAATACCAGAGTCGAACCAAACAGAGTCGTTTGCGACTTAAAAGTATGTTCGGAGCGCGGAAAAATCGAGCGCGTCACGACCACGGCGCCAGGTCGAGCGCAGCGCAACAGCTCCGGAAGCACCCTTTCAGCGTAGTCAGTCGGCAAGAGTTCCAGCACATTGGATAACCCGAAAAAGTCACAAGACTGTGATTCTTGCTCCTGGAACCAGCCCAACAAATCCCGACAATACAAAACCAGTTTCGGCAGATTCGCAATCAATGATTTCTCAGCCGACGCCTGCAAGTACAGCGGAAGCCCATCATCCCGCACGGGATAACGCTGTAAAAACGTCTGCCAGAGATATGGATTGGTCGCGTTCGGAAATGCCGTCAGCGACCGCTCGAGGCGCGCACGCATCACTTGCGGAAAGTCGGAAGATACAAACTGACTGGCGCCGCTGAATCTGCTGAAGGAAAGAAACCACTTACTGAAAGCCACTCGCACTGCCAGTTTCCACTGCCAGTTATTCCAGCTCTCGTCGAAATACCGGCCTTGCTCGTCAGTATTTTCCAGAGAAAGAAACCTTTCGGTCTGCGCTTGCGAGTGCACCGAGTGCTGAAATAAGTCAGCCATGAACGCCAGCTGTCGGTCGACTCTTCCCACATAATTTAGCCCGCGCCGCATCTGCGACACCTCAGTCTCCATGAGCTTTCGCGCCGACTCCGAAAGATTCGGTTCGACCAGCTGATAGGAGGCGCGCGCATCCTCGCAGCAAGCTTTCTTGCCCTGACTGAAGCCCAACTGCCTGAACATGCGCGCCTTCAATTCCACGAGCGCAATCTGGGCGCCGCTAATGTCCACGGCCTCGATCTGGCAGGTGCTGTGCGCCAAAAGCGAGAGTGCCGTGCAGCCTCCGGAGGCGATGATCATGGCTCGCTGCGGACTGATCACCGCGCGCAAAAGCATAAGTTCGACAGCCGCGTCTTCGCGTACCTGTCCAAACATTAGTTGTCCGGACTCGGTAAATTGCATCAGACATCCCCTCTGTCTTTGCCTGAGCCGGAATCGGGCAAGCGCAGTGTGCAAGCACCCGGTCCGTATAACGCTACGGTGAGGGCGCACAGAACGGTCGGCACATTAGACAGCAAAAGTCCAACCGGGTGCTCTATGGCACCGCCACCAAATGCGATGCCGATCAGGTTCATCAGAACTATCACGGCAATCTGAAAGTAATTGACAAAACGGTGGAACAGACCAGATAGAATGCCGATTGCCAGCAGAGTTTCGCAGCCACCGATTGAGCGCAGCAACACTGCGGCATCGCTGTGTCCGTTGGTCACCGAAGACACTATTTGCAGGTGATGCGCATCGAGCGCAATCACTTTCATCCAGAGACCATTGTACAGCCAGATAGCTGCCAGTGCGATGCGCATAGCTAGTATCAACCGGGGATTCACTTGACCGGCTCCCCGAGGACGCCGCACTGGTAAGCGAACAGCGCACCAAATACGATGTTGTAGAAGATCCAGAGCATCGTTCCAGAAACACGCATCCATTTGTCGATGCGCAGATCTGATGTGATGTCCGACGTAAATATCACAAACTGGCAGATCAGCCTGGACAGCCAGCACATGAAGAAACAGCCACTGCCGACCAGCCCCAAGGGTGTTTTTGCCACCAGGATATCGGGAGCGAGCAAACAAACCAATCCGAACAGGAAAATGCCCACAACCAGAAACGCCGTGTGCACATAAAAGATCTGCCGGTTGATGGCGCGCAGTTTTGCCAGATCCTCCGGCCAGCCTAGTAGCTTCGGCAAGACGAAATGTGCAAGTGCCAGTGTCACCAGCGACAGTCCCGCCAGCCGCAACAACACGCTCAGAATGGGTGTCAGACCGGCAATCAGCATGACGCCCACTTCACTTGCATAGAACAAATACTCCAACGAATGGCGTGATGCGGAAGTGATTCTCCAGTCTTAAGTGTGCAACCGCGGGGCATCGCCGCCACTCGTTCTCGCCAATGAAATGCATGAACCCCGGACCAAACGCCACAAAGTTTGCCATGTCACGCAGGTGTTCGACCAGCACAACCTTTCCATGCGGCGCCAGTACCCGTGCGGCTTCCCTGAAGATTGCCTCCCGTCCGGTCGGCTCGCGCAGTTCATGCGCTGCAAATGCCAACACTATCAGGTCGGCGCTGTCTTCAGCCACCGGCCAGCCCGATATGCTGCGACTGATCGGGGCGTACTTCCCGGGAAACAGTTTCTGCGCCTTCTCAATTGATGGCTCCCGCTTCGGCAAGGCCTCGTAGAAATCGACCACCTGCAGGCTCGCCCCCGGATATGCTCGGGCGAGCGACTCACTGGTTTCATCGTAACCTGCGTGCACATTGATGATGTTTGATGCGGCTGGGACATGTTTCTTCAGCCACGACCAGGAGTGCAACGGCGAGGCGTCATACACCCAGTACGACGCAGCTAACGAGGCTGCTGCTTGCCACAATGCGCCGGCAGCACCGCACCACGCCAGGATTCGCACCCATATGGGCAGAGACGAAACCGTGCCAACGACGAGAAGAGCTGCCGCGAAGGCGAGTGCCAATGCGTAAAGCGGCCAGTTGAACAAGACTACGCGGCGCACACCTTCAAATGGAGACTTGCCAATCACGTCGATTCCTCGCCATCGAGAACCTTTTCAGTGATGCCGGTCTTCCAATAGTACGGAATGTCTTCAATGAAGAATGCACTGCACAAAATTGGCGTGGCTGCAGCAAACGGTTGTTGTTCGAAGAAGGCCGGCGGCTCGGCCAATTTAACGGCAACTGAGCGAGGATGCCAGTTCTGGCGCACGCCTTCGACTCGAATTATCGAATTGGTCTCGCGTTCGTAGTCAAAAGTGAAGGGCATAGGTCCAGCAAACTTCAGCGCATCGCGAACAGTGGCAAATGGCGTACCCGTCGGCAAGTAATCCGCCCCGACTGTGGTATCTGCGGTCAAACTCAAGTTGCCCAGTCCATCATCGCTGACCACTGCAACCACCACGTGTCCATCCGCAACGTTCGCCGTCACCTGCGACTTGTGATACTTGTAGTGAGTCAGCAAATTTCCGAATGCCACCATGTGATCTTTGTCGGCGTCCGACCGCAGGATGTACAGCCCGCGCAGGCGGCGCCCTGCGCGAGTCTTGTAGCGGACAAAGACACGATAGCCGGCGAGAAAAAACTCCTGCGAAATAAATTCCGGCAAGCCGCGCGGCCGCATGTGGTTTGTCTGCACCAGAGCCACCGCGACGAAGGCTAACTCGTCGTCACCGTGCTTAAAAGTGTCAAGCTCCAACCCCGGCGCCAGAAGCGGCTCCAGCAGTTTCTTCTCAAAAGCATAGGTGAGGACCAGTACGAAATCGAAGTGCGCCTCGATTGATACAGGATGCCGCTTTAAAAGGTGGAGCACGTTACGCGCCGGCCGTTACCGTTTGTCGGCGCCGCATTTCAAGCCAGACAAGCAGCACCGAGACGTCAGCGGGACTGACTCCGCCGATGCGGGATGCTTGACCAACCGTGGCCGGCTTGATGCGATTGAGTTTTTCGCGCGCTTCCTTCGATAGATTTTCCAGTTTCGAATAATCGGCATCACCGGGCAGCTTTACCGCCTCCAGCTTGTCGGCTTGCGATACCTGAGCCATCTGGCGTTCGATGTACCCGGCATACTTAGTTTCAGTTTCTACTTCCAGAGCCCACGGGAAGGCACTGCCTGCGGTGGCAGGCGCCATTTTCTCGATGCAGGCATACGGAACCTTAGGACGCCGCAAAAGCTCTTCCAGGCTGACATTTTGCTTGAGTTCTTCTTCGTACTCGGCGAGAGTTTGTTGCCAGTCGGCGCTCGGTGCAATGCGGGTTGATCTGAGGCGCTGCACTTCGGTTTTGATCTCGTTTTGTTTGCGGGTGAAAAGGGCCCAGCGATAGTCATCGACCAGCCCAATATCACGCCCAATCGGAGTCAACCGCACATCGGCATTGTCCTGGCGCAGCAGCAAGCGGTATTCAGACCGCGAAGTCATCATGCGATACGGCTCGCCCAGCTCTTTGCTGACCAGGTCATCAACTAGAGTTCCCACATAGCTGGAAGAGCGCGGCAATTCCATGAAATCGCGACCCAGGGCATACAAAGCAGCGTTAATGCCAGCCACCAGCCCCTGTGCCGCAGCCTCTTCATAGCCGCTGGTGCCGAGAATCTGCCCGCCGGCAAAAAAGCCTTCCAGCTCCTTCGCCATGAGCGCGTGCGTAAACTGCGTCGCCGGCAAGTAGTCGTACTCGACCGCGTAGGCGGGGCGAATGACAGACGCATTCTCCAGTCCCGGCAGCGAATGCACAATCAAGTTTTGCACGCGCACAGGCAAGCTCGTCGAACAGCCTTGCAGATAGACTTCGTAGGTGTTGCGACCTTCCGGTTCCAAAAACAGCGAGTGGCTTTCTTTGTCGGCAAACCGCACTACTTTATCTTCAATAGATGGGCAGTAGCGTGGACCGACGCCATGAATCATGCCCGAGTACATGGGCGATTCGTGCAAATTGGCGCGAATCACTTCGTGCGTGGCTTCAGTCGTCCTGGTCTGGTGACAGGGCAGTTGCTCGCGCACGGGGCGATTGTCGAGAAACGAAAAGAACGCCGGATTCTCGTCGCCGGGCACAATCGGCAAGTTGGTGTAGTCTATGGTCCGACCGTCGATGCGTGGCGGGGTGCCCGTCTTCAGACGACCCATTGTGAAACCGAGCGCCTTCAAGTACCCGGACAAGCCGACGGCAGGAAACTCGCCGGCGCGGCCGGCAGGCTGCGTTTCGCGACCAATCCAGATAGTTCCTTCGAGAAACGTTCCCGCAGTGAGGACCACCGCGCGCGCCGACATGCGCTCGCCGAAGCCGAGCTCGACGCCACTGACGCGTCCGCCCTCAGTCAAAAACGCCTTCACCATGCCCTGGCGCAGAGTCAAATTGGGAATCGATTCACAGAAAGCCTTCATCCATGCGCTGTACTCGCGCTTGTCTGATTGAGCGCGCAGCGACTGTACAGCCGGTCCGCGGCTGGAATTGAGCATGCGCAATTGCAGGTAAGTGGCGTCGGCAGCCAACCCCATGACGCCACCGAGGGCATCGACTTCCTTGGTGAGCTGAGACTTGCCGGGTCCGCCCACAGCGGGATTGCACGGCATGGCGCCGATGGTGTCGATGTTGACGGCAAGCATGAGCGTCTTACAGCCGAGCTTAGCCGCCGCGTGTGCTGCCTCGCAGCCCGCGTGACCTCCGCCCACAACGATTACGTCGTAATCAAAGCTCATAAAAACACGCCGTAAACAAAGTACCGAGCCCTATTGCCCGGTTTGGAAGATAATAGCAAAAAGCGTCGCCGGGAAGCAAAGCGGGGTTTGACGGTCATACTTTGCCTTTGTTACAACCTAAGGTAGACGTTCCAAGGTATCAATTGTGGTCTCTAAGCTCTCTCTGTCCCTATCCATCGCTGGTCTGACCGTCCAGCTGATTGCTTCGAGTTGCGCCGCTGCAGAAACATCGCCGGCTAATCCGCCGCCGCCACCGCCACCCCGCAAGTCGCCGGCGAAATCGGGGGCAAAAGCGGCCACAGCAGCTTCCGCGAAGCCCAGCAGTTCGCCCAGCCCGCCGCCGGCTGCCGCTGCCAGCCAGACCACAGCGGCCGCTACCGCCGGCAAGAAGCCCCGCGCCGAGGTGCTCAACCCCGATCAGTTTTTCGGCATGGCAATGATCGGCTATGCCGCCGCTAAAGCGGCTCCGGACGTCATGGAAAACCTCTTCTGCTACTGCGGCTGCGATCTCACCGACAGCCACACCTCGCTTCTCGACTGCTTCACCAGCATCCACGGCGTTGATTGCCACATCTGCCAGGACGAAGCCCAAGTTGCCCTGAAGCTTCACAAGCAGGGTCTGCCGATGCTGAAAATTCAGCAGCAAATCGACGAGGAGTTCTCCAAGCAATATCCGTTCGAAGAAGACACACCGACTTACAAGAATTACAAGGCGCACCGCTTGTGGGTCAAAGGCGCCGCTGCTGATACGAAGCCCGATGCGGCTGCGTCCGGCAATGCGTCCGGTCCCGATCCGAAAAACCCCAAGCTGAAACCGGGCGCCAAAGCGGGCAATTGCTGCGGCGGCAATCACACGGCCGACAAGGCTAAGTGACACCGTATTTGACACTATGTTGTCAAGCGTCCGCGGTTGATAGAGATTTTATCGAAACGCTGACAGGCTGTGCGTCTCAGAAATATATCCGATAGATTATCGGCGGTTGGAAAACGCGAAATTTAGATATCGGGCTTAAAGATCATGTCTATATGTTTTCCCCACTTCCTCTCTGTAAATTTAGTAGCTACAATTACTCAGTGTTAGACGAAACACCTTGAAGAGGTGCGACCGAGTGACTTCAGTAGCCGCTGACAACCAGGCACCTTGGATCATCATCTCCGATGACAGATGTCCTGTTGTCCGCAAGCTGAGCTGGTTAGTTCGGCAATGGGACAATGCCGGCAACTTCAAGTTCGTCAGCAAACATCATCACGCCGAGAGCGAAGCGACTCTTGTGCAAGAGCTGGATGCCTGCCCGTGGAGCTTGGTTTTGATCCACGACGGCGACATGCGTTCCGCCGGTCCTGAGGCCATTCCTTTTATACTGCGCAATCTGCCCGGCGGCAAAATCGCCACGGTGGCATATGTGGTGCCAGGCACCATGTGGTTGACACGCCAGCTGTACAATCTGGTTTCGCGCAATCGCCGTTTGCTGTCGGTGCAACAAGCTGCATCCGCTCGCTAAGCCGCTCCCCGCGCTCTAATGCTCTTTCTCTACCGGTTTGCTGGTGGCGATGCGTGCCACCAGTTTGTCGAGCGCCGCGCGTCGCGAACCCTTGATCAAAATACAGGCATCACTGTCGAGGCGACGGGTCAATTCGGTTTCGGCTTCGTTTTGATCGGCGCAGGGTATCACGTCAAAATTGGCGCCCTGAGCGCCTTCGGCAATGTTTCTAGCCAGATGACCGACCGTTATTAACGCGTGCAGGGACTTGTCCTTCAGCCACTGCCCCAGCTCGCGATGCAATTCAGGGCCTTGCGGGCCCAGCTCAGCCAGCTCGCCTACCACAACAATGCGTTTTTTCTGAGGGCAGGCCGTGTCCGCCAGAATACCCGCCACCGACGCCTTGACTGAGTCGGGATTGCCGTTGTACGACTCATCAATCAGTAGAGAGCCCTCGCGCCCCACCATACGATTGCCGCGTCCGCCTACCACCTCGAACTGCCGCAACCCGCGCACAATCAATTGCTCTTCGACGCCCAGTTCGTGCGCGGCCATGACCACGCACCAGGCATCCTGCAACAATGGCTCGCCATGCGCCCGCACTTCAAACGTCGATTGCAACCCTTTCACTTTAAATTGCGTGCCGATGTCAGTGATACCAACCACGGTGACCGATGAATCATCAAATAAATGAGTGCGTCCCTGCCAGAACTCGGGCAAGACCTTCATCAATTCGGGCGTCTGCCGTCCGATGATAGCCACGCCTCCGCCTCGCAAGTGCTTGAGCAATTCACACTTGGCACGGGCGATGTTCTCCAGGGAACCCAGCAGCTCCAGATGTGCGCTGCCGGCATTGGTAATAATGCCGACATCCGGCGCGGCACACCGAGCCAGTTGATCTATCTGCCCCAGCCCACGCATTGCCATTTCGATAATCGCAACTTGCGTGTCATCCGGCATATTGAGCAAAGTCTTGGGCACACCGAACTCGTTGTTTTCATTGGCCTTTGATTTATGGCACCGCAGTGCGGCACCAAATACGGAGGCACACATTTCTTTGGTGGTGGTTTTGCCTGACGAGCCCGTCACCCCGATCACTTTGGGATTGATACGGCGGCGCCAGTTGCGCGCCAGATCGTGAAAGGCATCGAGACTGTCTTGCACAGCCATAAGCGGAAAAGTCGAGTTGCCAATCGGATAGCTGGAGCGCTCGGCGACAATCGCCCCCAGGGCTCCAGCGGCAAAAGCATCGCCCAGGAAGTCGTGTCCGTCGAACGTTTCTCCCGAGAGAGCCAGATACCACTGTCCTTCCTGCAACGCGCGCGTATCGGTGCAAATCTGTCCCGCGCCATCGGGCATCAATCCCTGCGCCAGGCGTGCGCCGCAAATGTCGATGATGTCCTCGGCGTTAAATTCGGCTGTCATTTATTTGGATCCGCGTGTTCAGGTGCAATCGGCAATTAGTATCCCACGGCGCGCGCCGCGAAATCCACCACCAATACCGTATATCAGGCGTCTACCGCCGCACCGACGAACAGGGAGCAGAGAAAGACCGAGAAGTCCTCGACGACCCTCGGACTGGGCGCCAGATCCGGATTGAGTATTGCCACATCCATACCGACAACCTTGCCGGATTTCAGGTGCTCGTGCAGAACTTGTTTGAGCTCGTGATACGTGAGCCCGCCGGCAAGCGGAAAGTCAACTGCAGGCATCTCGCTAAAATCCAGAACATCGACATCCAGATGAATCCAGGTTCCTTCGGTCGGCAACTCGTCCAGATATTTCGCCGACTGCCGAGCCGCTTCCGGCGCTGTCAATTTGCGCACCGTTTCCAGATCGTAGACCTTCATGCCGCTGGACTTGACGCTTACGGCGCCCTCCGCGGCAGATTCATCCTCATCGCGATAACCAAGTACGACAACGTTTTCGTCAGCTATGTAGGAGCGCTTGCCGTCGATAGCGCAAAGCACTTCGGGACCGCGCCCGGTGATGATTGCCAATTCGGCAGCCGAAAGCTCGCCATCAGGGACGGTATCACCCTGATAGAAATCGCTGTGCCCGTCAAGAAACAAGAGTCCGTACTCTCCAAGCCCGGAGAGCCCAAGGGCGATGCCGATTAAAATGCTGCAATCGCCGCCGACGATCAGCGGAAACTTGCCTTCATCGAGAAACTTGCCGATCTTGTCTGCCAGAGCCAGCGAATAATCCCGCGCCAGCGTCGCGTTACGCAGCCCCGTATCCGGGTCAATCTCGTCCGTCCCACCCATCGAAGGCATCCAGCCGTGCCAGCTGGCGCCCAGGCAATCGAGCAGACCGGCGTCTTCTAGAGCTTCCGGCAAGTTCTCCACCCCGGTCTCACCTAGACCAAGGCAGGATGGAGCAGCAAATGGCGCGATGTCTCTTTTCATAGGCTTGCAGCAGGCAAGTCTATCATCGTGGCATCGTACTCAGCGCCTGCTGGAGCGCTGGGATTCGTTACGCTTCTACGGCGACTTTTTCTTCGCTGGCGCTTTCAGTCGCAGCAAACTTAGCTGCATCAGCCGGGTTCACTTCACGCGGGAAGGGACCTTTCTTGATGCGGTCGTTAATTGCCTTTGAGAGAAGGCGGCTGGCGAAGTTGTTCCTGGTTGTAGTGGTTGTGCAATCAGACATAATTCGTCCTCCACCCGGCGAAGGTGTAGATACACGGCTGGGTCGCAATCTTGTTTGATAGATTCGCGACCCGCCAACGCCTTCACTGATAGTAGTTGAGAACCGAAATGTTGGCAACCCAGTATTGATGCGGGTTAGACGCATTTTATTGTTGAGGAGCCGCTCTCCTTCGTGTTTTTACGCTTATGGTTTGTGAGAAACCGCTCCAGATGCCGCCCACGCGAACGCTCACCCGATCATTGTTTTACCGGCGCTGCGAATAGTTTCTCCTCAAACAAACCCGAGTCATACAAGCTTTGCGGAGTGACGGTCTGCACCGCTCCGAATGCTGGCAGTTCTTCTTTGCGCACGTTCTTCTTGCGCTTCACGACCGCTTTCTCGATGAAGTTCATATGCAGCCGCCCGGGCTTGAATCCTTGATGTATGGTCGCCAGCACGTGCTGCGGGTCGTAATCGTCCGTGCGGGCGGCAGCCAGCGCCATAAGTATCCACTTGTTGCAATTGAGACTGTCGGTGCTGTCGTATTGCGAGAGCAAGTTGTACCTGGTTGTGAAAGCGAGCTTGCGCACCTTGCCCGTCAAAACCGCGTCATAGACCCGATCTTGAGTCTCACGATCAGGAATGAGCACCAATGCATTTTCCTCGTAGCCGGTCTGCCCATAGAAGAAATCCAGCGGCGCCATGCGCCAGAGCTCGCAGCACGGAGGAGTCCATTGACCAGCGTTGAGCAGTTGGTAGAGAATCCAGGTCTGAGCACGCGGGTCATAGACAGCCAGTCCGGAGTGGGCCATGCCCGTCCAATCGCGACCTTTCACATCATTTCCGCCTTTGCGAGAAACAACCGCAACAATGGCACGCTTCTCGTAAAGCGTCTTCTGCAGCCAATCGGTGAGATGTTTCGCCACAGTCAGCTTTCTCTCATCAATAGATGTCGATCCATCGGCAGGATTAGCCGCCGCGCACGGCGTCGCCTGGACAGGCAGCAAAATCGTCGCTACCACGATCACTTGCGTCCACAGATCAAGGATGGCTTGCCGCATCGCCCGCCCCTTGCTTTATGCATGACTGCTTCGCCTGCGAACCCTTATCGTCCGCGACCGCCTGGTTTAATTCCAGATAATCCTTGCGCACCACCAGCGGTATCGTCTTCTGCTGTTTGCCGGTGTGCACCACGACCGTACTCTCGTTGTCGGAAGATGACTCCGTGGTATTGACGCTGTCGATCACATCCACAGTCAGGTCCGTCAACCCGCAACCAGCGGCATCAACAATGCGCACCACCTGCTTCCCGCCGGCAACTGTTAAGGCCGTCGCGGCGGCAGAAGCCAGGACGGGCGTGGCAATACTGGCTAGTCCGGCATATGCGGTGAGACCACTGGCATCGCCGCTGGGATCATCTGCCGCCTCAGCAGGCACCAAAGCAAAAAGCGCAGCTGCAGCCAAGAGCGCTGCCACAGTTCGTTTCATGTACATCTCCTCAGTCCCGTTGCAACGAGCGTTAACGCCGCTCTTTCCAATTAGACCGCGCCCGGAAGGCAGACTCCGTCGGCACCTTCACACTTAATCAACTGTTCGGGTGTGCAACTAAATGCCGATACGGTCGCGATATCGCTTGATCAAAATCTGGGCTTCTTCGTAATAGCCGGAAGCCGGTGGAATCTGTTGCAACGATTGAATGGCTGCCGGCAGGCGATTGGCTCGCACATATTCGCGAGCCAGTCCCATAGAGAGCTGGTCCAGTTGTTCGTTGTCGGCAGTGCGATTGTCATTGCGGAGGAGCGCCAAGACGTGCCCGGCATCATCGAGTTTGCCTTCGGAGAGCAGCGCCTGGCAATACTTAGGACTTGCCTGCGGCTGGGTCATGGCGATGCCCATAATTGCGAAGCCAGCAATCACTACGCCAACTACAAGCAGCATGACCAGCATGCCGTGACTGCTGGACGAATCGCCGCCCTTGCTACCACTAGGCGCGAATGAGGCGGGAGCGAAACGACCGCTGGGATTCGACTCGTATTCATCGTTGTCGGTATATGTTCTTGACCGCCCACCAGTGTCGCGACGAAGGGCTCCAGGCGGCTGGCTCTGCGAAGGCTGCCTGGGGGGCTCGTTCGGTTGCACAAGCTGCGGCTGTTCCGTCGATTTCGCCGGCGGCACCGCATCAAGCGCAGTTGAAGGCGTGTTGAGGTATGGACGCGGAGGCGCCGCGCCCGCGGTTGGACGCATATCCAATTGCGGTGTGGCGACCGGAGCCTGTGGCGACGCCACCGGTGCCTCTGGTTCTGCGGGCGGAGGTTGAACAGGAGCTTGTGCCTTTGCTGGTGCAGATGCCGCCTCAGCCATGGCGGCAGCACCTTCGGCCACCGCGGCAGCGCCCAGATTGGTTGCACCGGGAGGGGCATCCGAAAGCAGTCCTTCCAGGCGTTTGAAAACATCGTGCGTCGAGGCATTACCGGTGGGATCAATGGGGCGCGCCGACTCCGTCACCGCAGTTGGTGCCGTGCGGGGCTTACAGGCCCGGTGGATCTCTTCCCAGAACTCCATCATCGACTGCGGGCGGTCGCTGGGGCTCTTAGATAGTGCGCGTTGCAACACCTGTTCCATCGCCGCCGGAATGGTCGCCTCGCATGTCACGCTTGCCACCGAGGGCGGTGCAGCAATCACGTGCGAAGAAATCAGATTGATCAGGTCAGTCGACTTGAAGGGGACCACACCCGACAGCATCTGAAAAATCACCACTGCCAACGAATAGACATCTGACCGCACATCACCTGATTGTCCGAGAAAACGCTCCGGACTCATATAGACCGGACTGCCGAAGACCACGCCGGGAGCTGTCGAATCCGGATCGTTCATGCGCTCGGTACCCTTAGCAATACCGAAGTCGAGGATGATCACGTGGTTTTTGCGTCCCGCCCGCTCCACTAGAGCTATGTTTGCCGGTTTGATGTCCCGGTGAATCAAGCCCTGGTTGTGTGCTTCGCCAATCGCTTCGCACATCTGTTGAATGATCGGCAACGCTTCGAACAGCTCGAGCCGCTTGCGTTCGAGCAAATACTTATCCATGGTTGTGCCGTCCAGCAACTCCATGGCAATGAAGGGTTGTCCGCCGGCGGCGATACCGAAGTCGTAAACGGTGATGATGTGGGGATGATTGAGCCGGCTGGCTGCCTTGGCTTCATGATGAAACCGCTTGACCGCCTGCCGATTGGATGCCAGCTCTTTCGGCAAGACCTTGATCGCCACTTCCCGCGATACGGCCTCCTGCACTGCCCGATAAACCACCCCCATCGAGCCCACACCGATAACATCGGTAATGCGGTAACGGTCCTCGATTACGCTGCCAATCAGCGGGTCGGTAATGAGCGCCATGAGGTCGGCGAAGTCATCAGGGCAATTCTGAATCTCATCGCCGAATTCCTTTTCGCACAGTGGACAAATCTTCATCGATTGAGCCTTACGCTCTCCTAATAGCTTCGCCCTCTAATCCGCCTTATAATCTGCGGAGCCCCAAAATTCAGGCAGGAGCATCAATTACATGCCCGAACTTTCGTCCCGGTCAAACGTTTCGGCAAACAAGGGCGGAGCTTTTACAGATGTCTCAAAACTGCCGGGCTGGCACCTCTGGCGTAGTCGCCGCCACCTCCTTGATGTTGACGATATCCAGGCCGAAGAGCTAAAAGCCCTGATGGCGCTGGCTGCCCATTGCAAAGAATCTTATGTAGACCGGGACTCTGAACCACTTCCCATTCTGGCACGAAAGACCATCGCCAATGTTTTCTACGAAAATTCGACAAGAACGCGCAGCAGCTTCGAATTAGCGGCACGCAAGCTCGGTGCCACCATCCTCAATTTCGAGCCCAAGATGTCGTCAGTGTCCAAGGGAGAAACGATATCGGACACTGCCAATATCCTCATCCAGCTGGGCGCCAACGCCATCGTCCAGCGCCATAGTGCATCGGGCAGCGCTCACCAGATAGCGGCGGAACTTGGCGACCGCGTCCAGATTATCAACGCCGGAGATGGCTGGCATGCCCATCCTACTCAGGCTTTGCTCGACTATTTCACCATCACCGAAGTGCGTCCGCAGGTGTCCGGCGCCAAGATTGCCATTGTCGGTGACATCAAACACAGTCGAGTGGCGCGTTCGAACATCGCACTCTTGACGCGTATGGGAGCGCACGTGCACGCAGTCGGACCGCCTACCTTGCTACCGCTTCAACTGGACAAGCTGGGTGTCACCGTCCACACCCACCTGGAACCGGCGTTGGAAGGCGCCGATTTCGTCATCTGCCTGCGCCTGCAAACTGAACGCATGGAACAGGGCCTCATCCCCAGCATCAGCGAGTATAAGCGCCTCTACAGGATCGATCATCAAAAACTGAAGCTCTCCCGCAAAGCCGTGCGGGTTCTACACCCAGGTCCGGTCAACCGCAACATCGAAATCACCGACGCGCTCGTCAACGACGAAAACATCTCGCTCATATTCACACAGGTCCACAACGGAATCGCCGTCCGCATGGCGGCGCTCTACTTGCTGCTTGCCGACGACGAAGAGGAACGCTAATCCGATGACCGCTCCTGCGATTTTGATACAAGGCGGACTGGTGCTGGATCCAGCCTCCAACAGCGAACGCGTCGCCGACATACGAATCAGCGACCAGCAGATAGCGGCGGTCGGAGAGAAACTGGAAAAACGCGACGGAGACACGGTTATCGATGCCAAAGGCATGTGGGTTTGTCCGGGGTTCATCGACCTGCACACCCACATGCGCGACCTCGGACAAAAAGACAAAGAAGACGTAGTCAGCGCCACGAAAGCCGCAGCCGCAGGCGGATTCACCACTATCGTCGCCATGGCCAACACCGAACCGCCCGTCGACAACACGGCGACACTACAGGTGGTGCTATCCCGCATCGCCGCCCACGCTCAGATAGAAGTCTTGCCGGTCGCTTGTGTCACTAAGGGTCTGCAGGGTGCCGAACTCACCAATATGGTAGACCTGGCGGATGCCGGCGCTATCGCCTTCTCCGACGACGGCATGTGCATCATGAACATGGCAGTGCTGCGCCGCGCCCTGGAATATTCCCGCCTGGCAGAGCGCGTGATCATCAGTCATTGCGAGGACAAAGATCTCTCGCTCGGTGGCGTCATACACGAAGGCGCCACGGCTACCAGACTGGGCTTGCCGGGCATCCCAACCACGTCTGAAACCGTGGCCGTGGCCCGCGAAATCGAAATGGTTCGCCAGTTCGATGCGCCGTATCACTTCACGCACATCTCGTGCGCCGACTCCGTCAATTTGATACGTCGCGCCAAGGAAGACGGGCTTCCTATCACAGCCGACGTCACTCCACACCACCTGACGTTGAGCGTCGACGAAATCGAACCGTATCATACTTGTTATAAGATGAAACCACCCTTGCGCACCGCCCGCGATATCGAAGCGCTGATCGAGGGTCTAAAAGATCGCACCATCGACGCCATCGCCACCGACCACGCACCGCATACCAGGCTGGAGAAGGCCGGTACAATGGCTGAGGCAAATGTCGGCATTATCGGATTGGAGTCGGCACTTTCAGTGACGCTCGAGACGCTGGTTTCTTCAAAAGCTCTCAGTCCGCTAAAATTCGTAGAACTGCTAACTACGGCTCCGGCTGCGGTTTTAGACCTGCCACAACCATCGCTGAGCGAAGGCGCCGTCGCCAACGTGACCGTCATCGATCCCAACACTAAGTGGACTTACGATGCCCACGCAGGTCATAGCAAATCAACAAACACGCCGTACCAAGGTCGCCAGCTTACCGGCCGGGTGATTACCACTATCTACCGCGGCAAGCAGGTCTACAAGCCCGCCTAGGTTTGCGGAAGTCTATATAAAAGCAGCCTTTACAGGGCGATGAATTGGGACAGGTCACGCTTGAAATCTTCTGGCGTTTTGTACCAGCTTCTTTCAAGCAACACCTTGCCGTTGCCGTCAACGTAGATAACGCGCGGAAAACGTGTAACGTTGAAGCGCTTAGCCGTGGATTCATCCGCTTCAGCATCGATGCTGCGAAAATCAGCTTTGTTTCTCAGTTGGGATGCAACCTGCTCCCACACGGGTTTGAACTCCGTGCAGTACTTTCACCAACTAGTCCAAAATTCGTACACTTTCAACCGCCCGGCAATCTGCGGACCAGTCGCTCCACCAGGCTGACCCGCAGCTTGTTGAGCCTGCTGCCCCGGCGACTGCTGTCCCGCTGGCGCTGGGTGAGTCTTCTCTAGCTGGGCGAGAGCCTGTTGCGCCTGCAGTCCAATTGCTGAATTGCCTGCCGCTCCAGCGACCCACTGAAAGTTTTGGCGCGCCATGGTGTACTGATGCATGCTCTGATAAGTCAAACCAAGGTAGTAATAGACCTCGGGATTCGATGGCGTTTGCCGGCCCGCCTGACCGAAATAGTTGAGCGCTTCGCTATATCGTTTGGCGGCGTAAGCTTTTTTACCTTCATCTATCGGGCCGGCAAGTACAGCTTGCGTGCCGACGATCAAAGTTAGCGAAAGCCCCATGCTTAATTTCTTCCAGTGATGCGATCGTTCAACCATTCGAAGAACCTCCAGGGAAGAAACGGCAGTGTATCACGCGGCGAGCTTGTATCTATTTTACGGCTACAGCAACCGGGCATACCAGGCATAACGGGCCAATCCAAGACCACCGCCCACCGCAACACCGGTCCTGGCGCTCCGCAACGATGATTGCCAGAGATCTTCGTACGAGTTGATCTTGCCGTCCAGAAAGTCGTTAGCGGGGACCGCAATGATCATCGCCACGTTACCCGCAATCATGTCACCGGCCGCGAATTTTCCCGCGCTGTAAGTTTTTGCTGCGGAACGCCATTAAAGCGACCGCCATCCCGCCCGCCACAATGTTACCGGCAGTGTCAGCTGTCGGCATCCAGGACGACAATTCGCCTGAGCCGGGCTCCACCGGCGGTGACACAATTGGGGCAGGCGGCTCAGTCGGTGGAGCAATCGAAGCAGGCGTGGGTTTTGAGGTTGATTTGCGCTTCTCCAGGATGATCGTCGTTTCTACTTCGGTTGAACCGACAGCATACGAGACCGTCACATTCGGCTTGTTGTCTGAAGTGGTGCCGTTGGTGACCGTGACGGTACGACCTACTTCTTTGGAAATCTCCGCGGCAATCTGGTCGGACGAGGCATTGTTCGCCATCCACTCCGAAACACGGCGAGCAACCAGACTGTCTAGCTTGCCGTCCCGCTGCATCTGCCTTTGTTGCGCCATCATGTCAAAGCCGGCAGAATCTGCCAGCGATGCGGTGCTCACTTTGCCGACAATGGAATAGTCGGGATGGCGGGCTAGATCAAACTCTCTGTGCAAGCCGATGCCCAGTTGCGGCGCAGTCATTGCTGAAGCGGTGGCGAACAAATTGTTTTCCAGCCTGAGATTGAACTCGACTTTCAATGCATTGCGTTCAGTCGCGATGTACAGTTCCGGCTGCGCTTCGCTGTTTAAGCCAATTGTGACCTGCGTGTTATTGCCTTCTATGGTTTCGTTGACAATCTTGGAAACCTTTGCCCAGTCTCCCTTTCGGATATTGGTAGTCAGCTCACCCATGCGACTTCTCAGTCTGCGGGCAGATTCCGGCACCGCCTCGAGAGCGGCACTCAACCGATTAACATTCATACCAATCACCGTCGCCTTGGCATTGTCTTGCCCAAAACTAAATTCGCGATGCGAACCCAGTTTGTATTCGACCGCAGGCGGCGCACATCCCAAGCCGAACGGCTCCGGGTCACCCTCGCCGCGCCATCTCATATCGCGGGCTACGGCTACCATCGAATCCGAGAGCATACGCAGTGAAGCGGTTTCACTGGCATCACTGTTGGGTTCAAGACCTGGTTTCGAAATTAAGTCAAACGACATCGGCGGCACCGTCCGTAGTGAAAGGGGTGTCGAGAGCGAAGCGCGGGGCTCAGCTCAATACATGCGGGATGTGCAGCCAAGTTTGTCAAACGCGCAGTGTCAGGTCTGCACGGTTTTTACTAATGAAGACCAGGCGAGTTAAATGAAACAGCTCTCAGGCTCGGAGATGGGAATGCCACCACATGCGGTGCGCTAATAGAGACGTAGATTTGCCCGGGATGACGAACGCCTAACGGCGGTTGGAGGTTCCTTCAACACTTTCCTGTCAAGCCGCTAAAATGAGCCACTGTGTCACCCATGCAATGGCTGCGCTTCAAGTTCCGACACCAGGGCGTTATTCTCATATCCCTGGTGTTTGCCCTCATTGTCTTCAACGTTCCGCTACAGCATTTCATCACCCTGGCGCGCTGGCAGCATTACGCGCTGTGCCTGGTTCCAGTTTCCGTCGGATACCTCCTCCAATTGGCGATTTCCTGGCGCCGCTTGCGTTTTTGGGGTAGAACGTGCCTCACCCTCTCGGCGGTATACCTGGCAGCGTTCGCCATCGTCATTTACACTAATCCGTGGCTCGATCCTGGAAGCCAACTGGAGACGACTTACCAAAGTTCACTCCAGCGAGCATTCGGTCTAGGGTTTCTTGCATTCGGCTTAATTCTGACTATCGCCCTGCTGGCCTGGAACTGGGAAGAGAAGGAGAGACGCGACACGTGAAGCGAATAGTGCTGCTTGTGGGCATTCCCGGTTCGGGCAAGACGACCCTCTCCAAACGGCTGACAGAACGAGGTTTTATTCGGTTCTGCGCCGACGATATACGGCAGGAGCTCTGGGGCGATGCCGGCGATCAGAAGGACCCCGAGACGGTTTTCAACATTTTTTTCAAGAAATTGGAAGAGGCGCTGATTCAGGGCGCCGATGTGGTGATCGACAACACCAATATCAACACGAAACACCGTCAGCCAATTCTGCAACGAGCCATAACCGCCGGGTACGAAGACATTCAGCTATGGGTGCTGGACACGCCTCTCAATATCTGCCTTGAACGCAACCGCTCGCGCGCCCGCGCCGTTCCCGACGATATCGTCACCAACATGTACAACAGCGTCACCAGTGCCGGCAGACCGCGGTCTCACGAAGGCAGGATTATTATTGTCCGCCCAGGAGTGGGCGATAACGACTTCCGGTTTTTCCCGCTTAAAGCTCCAGGACCACGTCCTACGCGAACATCTCCACACTGAGATTGCGGTTGGAGGCTGCCGGCTGTTCGGTCTGGAAGAAGCCAGCCATGCTGTGACCTTCTTCGGTTGCGACGGCCAGCGGAGCTTCTTGCACGTGCTCGGCGGCCGGCTCGGCTGCTGCCACAGTGGCTACGGGCTCGGCTGGCGCTGCTTTGGTTTCGACTTTGGCCAGTTGGGGAGCTGATTTGACGGTAGTAAGGGTTTCCATGCCGAGGATGTCGAACGCGCCGTCGCCCAACATAGCGTCGTACTCGGATTGGTTCATCGACTGAGCTTTGGAGCTGCCGATGTTGAGACTGGCAAACTCTTTATGCAAGTCTGCTGCTTCATTTACGAACTTCGATCGGATGGTTTCTGCCTTCGATGACATTGCTTATCTCGCCCTAGATAGTAATGTGCCTTTCCTGAGCTGCAGTTTAGGCAACTAGCGTGACAAAGAAATGTCAGGGTTGTGGAAGATTCGTGAAATGCCATTTTCTTTCGAAGGCGGCAGGAATCAGGGCTTATATTCGAGCACCAGTGAGCCGTAAGGCGGCAAAGACACCTTATCTGGATTGGCAGGGGCGGCAGCGTTCGGCCAGCTGGCCTGTAACACCGAGCTATGCCCACGCCCGTGGCGCTGTTGCGGCTTCAGTTCGACCACCTGTTCTTCGGGACTCATATTTACGGCAATCAGCAATAGCTGGTCGGGCGCCTGGCGCAGGTAAGAAACAACCTTAGGGTTGCCCTCTACTGCTTCATAGGTACCGTCGCGCAAAGCCGGCGACTTTCGTCTTAATTGAATAAGGCTCTGGTAGTACCTGTATATGGACTGCTCGTCCGCCCTCTCGGACGCCACGTTATGGGTCTTGAAGTTGTCTGCCACGGGCACCCAGGTCTGTTTAGCTGTGGAGAAACCGGCGTTAGCTTCCGCGTTCCATTGCATGGGAGTCCTTTCGCCGTCCCGACCCTTTTCCTTGGGCCAACCGATTTTGCCAATCGGATCCTGTACCTCGTCCTTACTTATGGGATCGCGATTGGTCATACCAATTTCTTCTCCGTAATAGAGAATTGGTGTACCGCGCAACGTCAGTAGCATCGTCGCCATCAGTTTGGCAATCTGGTCGTTGTGCTTGCCGTCTCCGTATCGAACGTAAGCACGCTGCTGATCGTGATTGCTGAACAGGTAAACCGGCCATCCCTGCACCGGGTTGCCGTCCACCTCTTTGATAATCTTCTGGAACTGCTGCGCATCAAGTTTGTTGACGTCGGCGAAGAAGAAGTTCATGGGCAGCTGGATTTCATCGAGTTTCTTTCCATACATGTCCCACAAACCGCTGATGTCTGCAGTGAAGGTTTCGCCTATGACGACGCGGTCGCCATCGTACTTGCCCATCACGGTGCGCAACTCGCGCAGCACATCATGAATCTGCGGCAGGCGGTCATTGTATTTGTGATCCATGTTGGGATCGCCGAAATTGTTGACGCCCGGCTTCGTCGGGTTATCTGTGAGCTTCTCGTCTTCATAGAGCGTACTGATTGCATCCAGCCGGAAGCCCGCCACGCCTTTGTCTAGCCAGAAACGCGTGACGTCGTACATCGCTTCTTTGACGGCAGGATTGCGCCAGTTGAGATCAGGTTGTTCTGGATAGAAGAAGTGATAGTAGTACTGACCGGTCGTCTTATCCAGCTGCCACGCTGAATGCCCGAAAACCGACTGCCAGTTGTTCGGCGGTCCGCCGTTCTTCCCGTCGCGCCATATGTAGAAATCTCTTTTGGAATCCTTGGCGGAAGACTTCGAAGCCACGAACCACGGATGTTTGTCGGAGGTATGGTTCATTACCAGGTCCATGATTATGCGGATATCGCGCTTCTTCGCCTCTTTCACCAGATTGTCGAAGTCAGCGAGCGTGCCGAATTCCGGTGCTATGTTGCAGTAGTCGGAGATGTCGTAACCGAAGTCTACTTGCGGCGACGGATAGCACGGCGTGATCCAGAGCGCATCCACACCCAGATCCTTCAAGTAATCGAGCTTGCTGGTGATGCCGTTGATATCTCCGATGCCATCGCCATTTGAGTCCGCAAAACTACGCGGATAGATTTCATAGAACACCGCGCGCTGCCACCAGGGCTTGGCGGAGCCTGCTCCCTCTCTCGGAAGCGGTTGCGGATCCATCGACGCCTCAGCGGGCACCTCTGCTGGTGCCGCGCCTGGCAGCGCAATCGCGGACGGGATTGCCGACCATGTCGACACAGGCAGCAAAACAGAAAGACATGCAGCCGCCAGGCTGAATCTGCGCCGAAGCCTCATTACATCACCTCTGCCGGAACGGACAGAAGTATATCGCCACTTAGCCCTGCGGTTTCTTCGCGGCTGGTTTCTTCGCAGCAGGTTTCTTCGCAGCAGGTTTCTTCGCGGCTGGTTTCTTCGCGGCTGGTTTCTTCGCAGTTGGTTTCTTCGCGGTTGGTTTCTTCGCGGCTGGTTTCTTCGCGGCTGGTTTCTTCGCGGCTGGTTTTTTCGCAGCTGGTTTCTTCGCCACCGGCTTGGAGGCTGGCTGTGGCTGGGGCTTCTTCACTACGGCGGGCACAGATTTGACGGCCGGGATTGTCGCTGCCCCGACAGCAGCAGCGCTGCCGTCGCCACCGTCAGTAGTGGCAGGCGCAGGTGGCGGCGGCGGTTTTGGTGTTCCCTTGACCATGGTTTGCGAGAGCCTGCGATTGAACTCGTTGAACCGCTGCTCCATGTCGTCCAGGTCTTCTTTCGGATAGCCCTTTTCCGAAACCTGGTTTTCCAAATAGGTGAGCGCCACTACTTGATTCCTGAACATCTCGGACTCTTCGCCGGTCAACCAGCCTTTGGAAATTGCACTCTCTATCTGCGAACGGAAGTTGTTGAGGCGCTCTTTATATCTCGCCGCGATGAGGGCGGTTTTGTTGCCGCTCAAACTCTTGAAATATGCTGCGGCTGAACCGCTGCCGGTACTTGCACCGGAGGTGGACTCCGTGACTGCAGACACGTCGGCGGAGGCTTCCTCGTCGGCAAAACAAGGCGCCTGCGCCAATAGACACAGCACTGCCAGCCATGCGCCCACGCCCCTTCTCATCTTCCCCTCCGCAGGTTAGACATTCACGTACAAAGTTGGTACTTTCCTTCTGTCGATCCTACCAGGGTTGCAGTCCCTAGTCCGCGTTCGCAACATCATGCACGTAACTCAACTTCGCGTCAGCGGATACCGATCAATCAAAGACGTCTGGCTCAAGCTCAAGCGAGTCAACGTCATTGTCGGCCCGAACGGCTGCGGCAAGAGTAATCTCTATCGCTCAATGTACCTGTTGTGGACCGCCGCTACCGGTCAGTTCGCCCGCGCCCTCGCCGAGGAAGGCGGCATGCCGTCGGTATGCTGGGCGGGCGCTCGCAAAAAAGGACCCGTACGGGTCAAGTTCGCAGTCCGCTTTGATTCCCTGCACTACGAACTGGTTTGCGGCTTGCCACGCGCTGCCAGCAAAGACCGAGAGACGCCAAGTGCGTTCAATCTAGATCCGGAAGTGAAGAGCGAAGTGGTTTCATATCGCCAGAATGCGCGCGAGACGAAACTTCTCACGCGCGATGCCGGCACCGTTTCGGCGCGCGATGCCAACGGCAAGCCGCTCGTTTTTCCGATGATCGCGGACAAAAATGAATCTGTGCTTTCTGAACTGCGCGAGCCACATCGATTTCCGGAGTTATCGATGCTCAGGCAAAACATATTGCGCTGGCGCTTCTATCATCATTTCCGCACCGATGCGGCTGCGCCGGTTCGCCAACCGCAAGTAGCAGTGCGCACCCCAGTGCTCAGTCACGATGGCAGCGATCTGGCGGCGGCATTGGAGACCATCGAAGAAATCGGTGATGGGCAGGCGCTGCACAACTTGCTGGAGGCGGCATTTCCCGGCAGTCGCATGTCAGTGCAGCGTGACGGCGGGCGGCTGGCGGTGTCCATGGAGATGCCTGAGTTTCATCGCCCGTTTCTAGCCCACGAACTTTCGGACGGCACTCTGCAGTATCTCTGCCTGGTGGCGGCGCTTCTCAGTCCGCGGCCGCCGCTCCTGCTGGCGTTGAATGAACCGGAAAACAGCATTCACCCCAACCTCTACGAGCCGCTCGCAATGCTGATTGCCAAGGCTTCGGAAGAATCGCAGTTGTGGATCACAACCCATTCACAAGAATTGGCGGACCACATCCTGGAGTACACCGGTGCCTCGCCGATCGAGTTGGAAAAGGTCGAGGGAGAGACGCGCATAGTCGGGCAAAAGCTGGGCGACGAGGAAGAAACCGAGGACAGCGACGACGATCAGGAAACCGAAGCGGAGGCGCATGCCACGCGATGAGTGAGCGTTCTGAAGCACCACTGCAATTGAAACACCTCTGGCAGGCAGCCGTCATCGGTATCGCCGCCGGTGGCAGCGCTCTGGTCTTCGAACATTCAGTCGATTTGCTGGGAACGCTGCGCGTCGAGGCGGCCGCCCATTATCCCGCCTATATACTGTTGCCTGCGTTCGGGCTGATCGGTGGACTGATCTCCGGTGCCATCGTCCAGTTTTGCGCGCCGGAAATCTCCGGCAGCGGCATCCCTCAGGTGAAAGCGGCTCTCGAGGGGCTGAAGATGCCTCTGACAATCCGCATCGCGCTCTGGAAACTGGTAGCAGGGGTGGTGGCACTCGGTTCCGGCTTATTCATGGGTCGCGAAGGACCGACAGTGCACATAGGCGCTGTAATTGGCGCGCAGCTCGGCAAGAAATCCCAACATGACCGTCACCTGGCAGCTGCCGGCGCCGCGGCAGGATTGGCGGCCGCGTTCAACGCGCCACTGGCTGGCGTCTTGTTCGTGATCGAAGAACTGTTCAGAAACCTGTCCGTCGGCGCGATTACCACAGCCGCCTTCGCATGCTTTCTGGCATCAGTAGTCACCAACATGTTGCACTCACCACATACGGTGACAAAGCTCTGGGTGGAACACACACCTGTGACCATGGACGATCTGCTCTTCTGGCCTTTGATAGGCATCGTTGGCGGCGTACTGGGTGCGGGTTTCAACGCCTCTGTCATGGCCGCGTTACGCATAAACAAGGCAATGAAAATCCCCACAACATTGAAAGTCGGACTGGCCGGTTTGCTGTCCGGGATAGTTGTGGCGCTGTTGCCCCACAACGCCATCGACTATGCACACCTGCGTGAATTGGTGATCGCCGGCTCAACTCCGGCACCCTTGCTGGCGATGATGTCGGTCGCGTTTCTGTTTCTCACCGCCTCGGCGTACGGCTCCGGCGCGCCGGGTGGATTATTTGCGCCCGCGCTCACCATCGGGTCATTCGGCGGCGCTGCCGTCGCCTGGCTGCAAAGCATGACCACCGGCGCCGACTCGATGCAGGCATTCGCCGTGCTCGGCATGGGCGCAGTCTTCGCCGGCGTCGCCCGCGTCCCACTCACCGCCATCGTGATCATTTGCGAGATGACCTCGCAATTCGAATTAATGCTGCCTCTAATGATCACATGCATCATCGCCACACTGGTCGCCGAAAAACTCTATCCTCGCTCCATCTACGATCGCCTCGTAGACTGGGCGGGCTACACCACAGCCACACCATCGCCGCAACCCGAACCGGAGCCGGTTTCGGAACTACAGCCGGCGGCGCCCACAGAGCCCTCGGGAGACCAAGAGTGAGCAGCGAAACCAGAGGACCAATCATCAAGCCGGTAGCGCTTTCGCGCAATGCCTACGAACGATATGGCACCGTAATTGGTGCCGATGAAAGCTTGCCGTTCAAGCCGGCGAATCTGGGCACTGCGAAGCGCTTCAACTATCTGGCAGACGTCCAGAATCGGCGTTCCGACGCCCGTTTGAACATGTGCGTGTTTCGTTGCAGCGCCGCTAAACTGCCGCTCGAAATACGATTGCTGGAGAAACATGAACACTCGACGCAGATCTTCTTGCCGATGAATGCCGCCGCCACTTACCTGGCAATTGTCTGCCTTGGCGGCGACGCACCCGACCTGGAGACACTTTCTGCGTTTCTCGTCGAAGGCCCGCAAGGCATAAGCTACTACCCGGGAGTGTGGCACTACCCGATGACGGCACTCGGCGAACCAATCGACTTCGCCTGCCTCGTCGCCGAAAACGACAGCGTCGACGATTGCACTAGCCACATCTTCGACCAACCTCTAACAATCAAGTAGAATAAACAGACTCTGCCCCAACCTCCTTGATATGCCGCTACGCATAATTCTCGGCGACAAAAATCCCGAACTGATAGAAGCCTGGACAGTGGCGTTTGCCGGCGTAGAGAACGTCACCGTGCGCGGCGGCAACATATTGCTCACGAATGCCGACGCTCTAGTAAGTCCCGCCAATAGCTTTGGATTTATGGATGGTGGCATCGACTGGTCGATCAGCGAGCTGTTCGAGTGGAAGATTCAAGCGCTTGTGCAGCGCGTGATCGCAGATAAGCACGCTGGAGAGCTGGTGGTCGGCGCGGCGGAGATAATTCCAACAGGCAACGCCCAATTCAAGTTTCTCGTCTGTGCACCCACCATGCGCACGCCGCGCCCGGTGCCAGATTCAATCAACGCGTTTCTCGCCATGCGCGCCACGCTGCTTGCCATCGCTGCGCACAACAAAATATCCGCAGAAAAAATTGAAAGTGTCGCTGTCCCTGGCATGTGTACTGGCGTGGGACGCATGCCGTTCCCACGCAGTGCGCAGCAGATGCGCGCCGCTTACGATCTGGTCACAGGAGCGCGGAGCAACCGCTACAAATCACTCCAGGACGCGTGCATCGAGGAAGAAACGCTGCGCACCATCAGCACAAATCCCACTCAGCAATGACTTCGGTATCAGGCGAATTTCGGGTTGAGGGCTGGAGTTTGGCTTTCGTCGGTAACAGTAGCGACGGCCGTCGGGTCCTTCGGTCCACGCAATTGCGCCTTTGCTTTCAATTTCGCCAGCACGGGCAATGTAATTAGCGGTCCCACTGGATTGTTGGGAGCGCCCGTATCGACGTTCACTACGACAGCTGCCAATGCAGGTTGCATTGCGCCTTGCATGGCAGGTTGCAGCGCAGGCTGTATTGCCGGTGCTGCGGCAACCGGTGCGGCGGCCACGCCAATCAGCGGTGCCAGTGCTGCCTGCATCAACTCATTCTGGACCGCGGATTCAGTCACCACTGTCACCAGGTTCTCGATAACGAATTCAATCTTGCGTTCGTGAAAATCGACAATGTCCTGCCAGACTGGCAACTCGATCTTCTGCCGCACTCGCAGTTCGACAATGCGTTTGTCACCTTCATAGATTTCGTTGATGAATGGCGCGTTCAGGTCGGCAATCAGCCAACCAAGTTTGGCATCGCGAAATAGATGTTCAGCCAGCGCAGCCAAGTCTTCGTTTGCACGCACCAGCCACGTCGGGCGCACGAGAGCGCGATAGCGACCTATTTGTTTCGCCTGCTGGGCAGTGGTGCGCGCCAGTTCTTGCGCCTTTGTCGCAGGCACATCGGCAGCGACTTCGGGAGTATTGCCTTTCTGTCCGCGCGCCCTGGCAATACCGGCACTGATGAACAGAGCAGCCAGAGCCAGCTCTGGACCGATGAGGAGAAGGTCTTTTTTCTTGCGCAGAGCTCTGGCATTCGCAAAATACAACGTGCCTGTTAGAGGACCGATCTCGCCTGCCGCACCGCGCACCGGGAAGCGGCGTGCAATCGGCACGACCAAGCCGTTGTCCAGCTTGATTTGTCCGACGCCGCCGGGTCCGATCAATGGCAACTGCGCACGCGTCACCGATTGAGCCAGTGGTCGGTCGGATGCAGCGGCCACATATCGGCCGTTGAAGGAACTGCCGTCCCAGCGATGTCCGACGGCTTCGAAGAACTTGGTGCCGCCACCGAAGTGACTGAGGTGGACGTTCGCCGAGCCGGTGACGTTGGTGCCGGCAAACCGGACATCCGATACCTTCAGTGCGCCGAAGGCTGCATTGGCGATGGTGATTGACGAGCGCGCCACATCCGCGCTGCTCAACGAGCCACTGAGCGTGCGCCTGAATGACGCATCCTGAAGAATGCCGGCGACGTTCAGTACCGCACCAGCCATGCGTCTGAAGATTTCCTTCTCGGTTTCGGTTTGCTCAAATGCGCGGTACTTGCCTCCGCGCGGACCGTTGATGCCGCTTTCGGATGCTGCCCATGTCGCCGCCATCAAGATCGAATGTGTGCGATTGCTGTCGCGCCAGAGGATGGCACTGTCGTCCTTGCCCGGCACTATGCGAGCGAATTTGAGCAGCGCATCGGTACCGGCACCGCGTTCGTCGCCCGCACTCTTTACGTAATTCTTGACCGCGTCTTCGACACGGCGAATCTCTTCTTCCGCAGCTCGTGCTGCTTCCACCAGGTTCTGTTTGATTCGTTGCAACTCAGCTGCCGCTAACGCCGCCCTTTCGCCAGGCTTGAGCGACTCTGCGGACACCGCAGGTGGGTCGCCGGCCCGCCGCGCGTCTACCGGCTGGACCGGTCCGCCGGGATGCGTGACTGCTGACGGATCGGGCAACATGAAGCTGCCGGCAAAATCATTGACGCGCCAGCCGATCATCTCGCCGGGAGGAAACTTGAGGGACGCCAGCGCCTCTGCGGGCAGCGCACCGGCGCCCGGCAGCGGCTTGCCATCGACACGTACAGGCTGTCCGCCAGTTGCACGTTCGGCCGTCGAGTCGGCAGTCATCTTAACATCGGACGCCGGAGTAGCCGGCTTGAAGCCCAGTTCAGCCGACGCGGCACGCATTGAAGCCAGCGCCGTTTCTTGCTGAGCAGTCGGCATCGCCTGCAATCTGTCCAACGCCTGTCTGACGTTTCCCTCTTGATTGCTGGCGGCCAGTCGTGCTAGTCCGGCATTGAGGTTGCCATTGCCGGCAGTGGCGACCATGGCGACGTCGGTTTCATTCAACTTGCCGTCCGGCGGTGCAATCGCCGCCTTCAAAACGCGGGCGCCGTCGACGAAGGTGCCGTTCTGCCCACTGTCGATCACCGCCTGAGCGCCCACTCTGCCATCGCCGCCACCGGCAGCCACGACGACTCTGCCCAGCTGTTCTACGTTGCCGCCTGTGGTGGCACTGGCTGCCCGATGCACTTGATCGATGCCGTTGACGAGGTTGTCCTGTCCTTGATTGTTACGCCCGATGACATCGCGCACGACGGCGGCGCCTTCGTTGAATTGCTGCGTGGCGCTGAAGCTTTGCGTGGCGCGCACACCGGCATCGTACGAATCACGCTTGTCGGACATACCCGCAACATAGCCGGCGCCGGTAAGGAAATTCCGTGTGCGTCCTTCCGGAACGAAACTGGCTGTATTGGTGATACCGTCTTCGATGGTGCGATATTGCGGCGGTCCGTTGCCGGCGTTCTGCACCGAGAGCAGCGACCTCTCGACCGATCGCGGATAGGCGCTGGGTCCGATTGTGTATTCCCCGTATGGACCTTCATGCGTCTGCAAAAGAATTGCCGGCGCATCGCTGGCCAGTCCTGGTTTCTTCCCATCCGGACTGGCGATGCGCTCGAGATTAGTGGTGGCGCGGTCGGTGAAATTGTATGTGCCGGGAGGCAACAAGCCGTCGCGCACCATGGCTTCGATGGCGGCGCGGTCACCCGCGACATCGATGACGCGTTGCATATTGCGCGCATCCGTCGTTTTCTGACCGGACGCATCGATGGAAGCTGTGAGTTCAAGAGAGGTCTGCACGCCCACTTCTAGGGGCTCGGCGCCATTGTTGTTTCTTCCCAGCCGCTCGATGGCAGCATTAGCGCGCCGCATGTCGTAAGTGCTGGTGACGTTGCCTTGCGCGTCTATTGAATAGACCCGTCCCATGTAAGTCCAGTTGTCGAAGCCGAGACTCGAGTCGCGCACCACTTTGCCCGAGGCATCCGTGTATTCGCCTAAATGAGTAGCGCGATCTTCCCCGACGGCGGCACTGTAGACCACTTCGCCTTTGTCATTCTTGGTGCGACCGAGTTCAGTGATAAACGTCTGTCCGCCCCAGCCATTGCCCTGCCCAGCCTTGTCGGCTACGTTGTGAGCACCAATCACCGGGTCGTAAGTGCCGTCCGGCTGAACGCCCGCCTGCGCTACCGTGTCCAGAACCTGACCGATGTTCTTGCGGGCTTCTGCAAGTTGCTCCGGCGTGAGCTTACCGGCTTCGTCTGTGGCTTTCAGCTCATCGGCAGACTGCACCAGCCCGCCGCGCAACATACATTCGCTACCGGTGCAGGCGCTGGGCGGCTCCCCGGGCTTAGAACCATAGACCAGAGCTGTTTCGATGAAACGCCCAAAACTGCCGGCACCCGCTGACTGTATGTTGTCTATAGCTTCTTCGAGGGTTTCCCCCCACTTCTTCGTTTCAACGGCGCCGCGATCGACGTCGTTGTCGCCCAACGCTTCGTAGAAATCGATGCCATCAGCGCCGCAACCAAAGCCTATTCGGCAGGTGTTTCGCAGAAAGTCGCGTTTGTTGCCGCCGGCCAGCAGTTCGGCCAGTTCGTGCGCGTGGTCGGCATCGCCTTTTTTATAACGCTCTGCAGCATCGCCCATGCCAGAGGCCAGCGCTTTTTCCAACTCTTTGGTGGCGCCCTTCCAGTCGCCCAGGAAACTGAGTGCAGCCGCGCTCACCCACGCTTTCGTGCCCTCGTCCATGCGCTTTTTGGCATCACCGCGTCCGCCGCGAATGAAGTCGTCAATGCCTCGAGCCAGATCACCACCACCGAAGTCTTTGAATTCTTCGGCACCAGATACGGCACTATTACCAAGTCCGTATTCGCCCAGATTTTTGACGGCATGTTCGAACTTAGCAGCGACGTCGGTGGTTTTCTTGCCCCCTAATTTGCTGATGGTGTGGAAACCTTCCAGCAAGTCACCGTGACCGGCATCGGCCAAAAGAGCCACCGCTCGGTCGACGGAACCGTCACCGAGTCGTTTCACTACATCGCCGCTGATCTTCTTGGGTTTTGAAGCTTTGCGCTCGCCGTCTACATATTTGGCGGTCTCGATCGTCAGAGTCCCGTCTTTGTCGACGGTCAAAACGATCTCGCCATTTTTCTTGTCGCCGTTGATAAAGGACTCGCGAGTGGTTTTGGACTCGCCGCCCATCTTCACGTCGCTGGTGGTTTTCTCAAGCAGTTTGCCCTTCGAATCCCGCTTGAAATGAACGTCGTGAGATGTACCGGCAACGAAGTCCGCATCATGCGTGCGCACCAGGTTTTTCTTTTCGGCATCGCTGTATGTTTGCGTATGAGAGGCAATCAGTTTGCCGGTCGCAGGGTCGTACTGGTTCTGAACGTCCTTGTATTCAGGCTTTCCTTTCAGTCCATCTTGGCGCATGATGCTCTGGGTGGCGACTTGTTTCTTGCCGTTCACCTCTATGTAGGTGTAGTTGAGCCGCTCTTCATGCAGTGTCTCGCCTTTGGCATTCTTCCTCAGATTGTGGACGCTGGCGCGATCTGAGCTGTCGCCGTCATACGCAATTGTGGTGGTATCAGTGCCAAGCGGCTTGCCGAGGGCATCTCTGAGTTCACTGGTGCTGCTGACCAGGCGGCCCTTCTCGTCATATTTGTAGTCAGTGGTCTCTTTCGTCAGCTCTGCCCGTTTCTTGCAGCGCTCATTGAAAGTAGTGGTTTCAGATTTGGTAATTCGATCTTTGTCGCCGAAGTGTTCATAGGTATTGTGAGTTTCGCTGACACGCAGACCCTGCGAATCGAAACGACGCTTGAACTTCTCTTGCAGTTGCTGTTTGCCATCGACAATGTTGTAGAGGCGGAGCGTTTCAATCTCTACTTGATCTGGCTTGCCGTCAGCGTATTCGAGAAACTTCTCGGCAATGATGTTGCCTTTGTCGTCGTACTTCGCATAGTCGGTTTCGGTGCGCACGCCACTTTCATCAAACACGTGCGTGCGCTGGGCTTCGAGTTTGCCCTTCGCATCGTACTTGAAGGCATGATCTTCGACCAGGTCACCGGCTGTCGAATAAAGTCGCTGTGCGACCTTGACGCCATTGATGTAGATGGTGCGGACTTCGTGCTCGCCTTCATATGTGACCTCTGTGCGATCAGGACCCGTGCCCTGGGGCGGCTCGTCGCCTTCGAAGAAACCCTTATCGTCGAAACTCGCGGAGGCTGCCTGCGCCTGTGACAGAGTCTCGTGATCGTGGTCGTGATGGCATACGCCGGCTTCGTCGTCATCATCCTCATAGGCGGATGCCTGAAGGCTATCCGAACTGCCTTCGCTGACCTCCTCATCTTCGTCGACGGGCGGCTCTTCTTCTAAATGCTCGTGTTTGTTCTTATCGTCGACCACAACCGAAATTACCTGGCCAGGTACAAGGGGTAGAGGAGTTCCCTCGGGTGCGCATTGACACTATTCCTCGATTCCGTGCAAATGTCGTGAAATCGAAGTGGCAAATTTGTGAAACGCCTAGTTCGAGCCAGGACTGAGTTTGCGCCGCTCGTTGCGGTCGATTGCCATCTGTAGCGAGTCAATGACCGCTCGGTTGATCTCCCAACGGTCGTTCAGCTCTGCGGCTATGTCTTGCGCCTCGTCCAGTTTTCGGTCTACCTCGGCGCCTTGCTGACCTTGCAAGACTGGAATGATTGCCAGCACGATAGCTGCCTTCTTATGATAACGGGAATCTAGACTGACATCGCCATTTCTCTCAGACGGGTTCGCTCCGGTCATACGCGCAAGCTTGCTGCACGCTTTATCGATGTCGCCCGCTATTACTTGATGCAAGGCTTCATCAAATTCCCTACCAATCCCATACCCTTCATACACTCTTCGGTGAAAGAAGCTCCAACGATCCGCTTTGTCGCGGTACTTTCTAACTGCCCCAGTATCCCCCAGTTTGGAGTTAACTGCGATTGCTGTGGCATAGAAGTCGTCCATCGGACCGGTTAACACATCAATGGTTTTCACGCGATCGTCCATTTCCCTGATGAGATCGGCTGCCTCTCTGTATTCATTGCGCCTTTGATAGTAGTCGAACAATTTCTTGCATCGTGGATCCCACGGCAACACATGCACGTCGTCCATCATAACTTGATGCAACACGGCCAGAGCACGGTCGTCCTGACCAGTAAAGAACAAGGCCTCCGACAGGTTGTTACGGGCCATCTTCAGCCGGCGGTTATCCATCAAGAGCTCGGCGCGGCGCAACCGCAGCTCCAGTTTTGTCAGCCATTCTTTTTGCCTGGCTGGTTCCTCGTTTGCAAACTGACTCTGCCGAAAAACTTCATCCGGACCAATCCAGGTATTCACAAAGGCGACTGCCATGGCAAATACCACCATTGTCAGAAAGAATGAATGGCTGAACCATTCTTTTTTGTTCTTGGAAGAGTCCGGCGGATTTTGAACCGCACTGGCGCCTGGAAGAGAAACGCCTTCGGCGTCCCCGCTGGTGAGAACGTTGGTATTCGGCGCGGTTTCGGCCGCGTCTGCGATGAAGCTGGTGTCGTCCTGCAGTCGCGGCGATGTCGGCTCTTCAGTCGGCAATTCATCACCCCCTAAAATGTAGAGAGAGTGGGCAATTTCAGATTGATTATTGCAGTTTCTGCACCTCGTTTCTCTCCATAGCAGCATATAGCGCTTCGAGAGTCGCTCGAATGGCGCCGTCTGACTGTCCGAGAAGCTCGAGTTGCTCCTTCGCGTCATTTAGTCCTTTATCCACGTCAGGTGAATGCTTGTGCTCTAGAACGGGCAATATTGCCAACATCGCTTTCGCTCTGATCGAGTGATCGTGATCGAACCGCTGGTCCCAGCGCCGTTGCGCTCCATCCGCATGGTCCGACAGGGGATTGGCGAGTCGCTCAAGCTCTTTCTGGGCTTTGCCATAATTTCCATCCAAGAGGTCCCGGCAGGCTTGGTTGAAATCCAACCCGTTTCCCCATTGCGTCACCTGATGCGGCACCAGATCCCAGCGGTCGACCTTGTCCCGGTATCTTTGTGCCTCCGCCTCATCGCCCAGTTTTCTATTGACTGCGGCGGCATGCTTGTAGAACTCGTCCGTCGGGCCGATCAGAACAGCTGAACTGATCATCTCGGCGTCAATGTCCTTCATCAGGTTAGCTTCTTGACGATACATTTGACTTTGCTCGTACATATTGAGCAGCGCCTTGTACTTGGGATTCCATGGGGTCTTGAAGTCGCTGTTCTCCACATCTGACGCAATCAACGGCAAAACCCGGTTGTTCTCTTTCATGAAAAGCAGTGCTTCGGCAAGGCTTTCACGAGCAGTGCTGATGCGTTTGCGATCCATTAAAAGCTCGGCGCGGCGCAGACGGAGCACCAGCTTTGTAATCAGTTCTTGCTGCCGCGCGGGCTCTTCGCCCGCCAGTTCATGGGAGACAAATCGGTTGTCTGGTCCAATCCACGTGTTGACGGCTGACATGCACATGGCGAAGGTGACCATGACGAGAAAAAAGGTGTGGCTGAACCAGCCCTTCTTGGGAGGTGCCGGCGCGGAGAAAGACTCAGATGCGCACGACTCCTGGGCAGGCGGCGCGGCGATACCGGACGGACCACCTTCCGCTTCCTCACACGGTCCCGAGCCATCGAGGGAAGCCGATTCGTCGCGGCTGGCGGCATCTTGTAATTGCGGGGTGGTTATGGGCTCTTCAGTCGACACATCTTTGTTCCGGATTCGGTGTGGACGAAGCGACACTCTGATTATGCCATGAGG
Organism: Candidatus Obscuribacterales bacterium; assembly: GCA_046328035.1. Taxonomy (GTDB): domain Bacteria; phylum Cyanobacteriota; class Vampirovibrionia; order Obscuribacterales; family Obscuribacteraceae; genus JBGASG01. Next base: position 378,750 of record JAXLXI010000002.1, read on the forward strand.
GGCATATAACAAATGACAGCGATTTCTGGCACTTATGAGCACCGACAAACCCACCTTGAAGACGGCAGCGCCAGCCCATCCCGAAAAGGATGCAGTGGCTGGGAAATTGCTGGCTGGCGCCGGCCCATCGGTGTTTCAAATTCAGACCGAAACCGAAAATGGTACCGGCTGGATGGTAAAACCCGGAGTGATCGTCACTGACTACCATGTCATCAAAGGCAATCAGGAAATTAAAGCTGTCGCCAGCGACGGCACAATCTACCGCCTGGGCAAGCAACTGTGGACAAATTCAGGGCGCGACCTGGCCATGATGACATTCGAAGGCGTGCAATCGACGGCGCCAGCCTTGCGCACGGCTTCCAGCAGTCTAATGAACCCGAGCGACAAGACCTTTTCGGTCGGCTGGAAAAGCGGACTCGGTCTGGATATCTACCCCGGCACATATGTCGGCTACACCGATAAGCCCTATTACTCGCCCTTCGGGCGCCAAAGCGGCTCTGCCGGCAATCTCCTCGGCGGGGCACGCCAGTGGGTGCACTTGCAAAACAACGCGGGGCGAGGCATGTCGGGTGGTCCCGATTTGAATGCGGCTGGCGAAGTGGTGAGCGTCGTGGACCGGGCTTATGGTGACCAGGAAGGGCAGGCACTGTCGAACCCGATTGAGTATGTGAAGGAGATGTCTGACCATCCAGAACGATTTCGCATGACTGAGGGTGCTTATGAAAATGGCTTTCAGGCGCTGCCTCACTTTGTGACATCGCGTCCCTTGCACGCCGGTGTGTATGGCACCGCGTACGGGTTGGGCATCACCGGTGGTGCGCGATTTGGATTGACCGAGGGCCCTCTTTCAATCAAGCGAGGGCTGGGGGGCGCGCTGGCGGCGACCGTGCTCGGGGTGCGCACCTGGCAAGACGTCAACGGCCTGGTCAATTCCGCCAATGCAGGCGACCAGTGGAAGTATGGAGTTGCCACCGCATTTGATGCCACCATGGCTGTGGGATTAGTGACATCTGCACTTAGCCGCCGCGTACCGGGACTAGCTCTGGCATCGCGCATACTAATCGGCACCGGCCTGGGAGGCCGCATCGGAGCCGAGTTGATTCCAAATCGCTTTGTAGTAGATACCGGCAACGACAAGATCGGCTAGGAAAGGACGCCGTATTGCGACTGCGTTTGTCAAGGAAACCGCACAGAAACTTGTCAAAACTGCCTTTCCACTGCGGTTCTGTCAACAGATCGGCTCAGAAACTTGACAAAACCCTGTTCCGACTGCCGCTCTGTCAAGACACCGGCTCGATAAGTTGACAAAAACCGTCAGAGAGCCAAACTGGTGATCTTCAGTCTGGATACGATTTTTTATAGTAGTGTGAAGGAAAGCGATAAGGGCGGGGGCGCGCGTTTTGCCAACGCGGCGCACACCCGACCTCATCGTATGTGGGAGCCAGTCCTGGACCAATCAGGCGAGCTGCGGATAGTCCGTGAGGACGCGCAACAACTCGCCGATTGACCAGGCCTGGGCGATGCAGCCTTGCGGCTTGTGGGGACGGTCGCCGTCGAAGATCTCCGACACCGAGCCCAGTCCGGCAGCCGTGACGAGATGCGTGAGCAGCGGTCGCAAGGCATTCTTGATAAAGGTCATGTTTTGAGCCGTCTCGCCGTAGATACGCATGCGCGCATCCACCCAGGGTCCGAGCAGCCAGGGCCACACGGTTCCTTGATGGTAGGTGACGTCGCGGTCGTACTGACGCGCCTCGTCCTTGCCCCGCCCGTACAACGGCTCGTACTGAGCGTCATACGGAGATAGCGTGCGCAAACCGTAAGGCGTCAGCAATTCGCGCTCCACCACCCAGAGCATCGAGCGGGCTTGCTCGACGGTGAGCGGCGAATACGGGAGCGATGCCGCAATCACCTGGTTGGGGCGAATGCTGGCGTCGGCAGACCCGTCCTCGCGAATGACGTCGTACAGGCAGCCCCGGTCGGCGTTCCAGAAAGCAGCGAAACCCGCCAGCGCGCGCTCCGCCATAGCACCGTATTTGGTGCCGTCGGCAGCCGAGCCCAGACGCTGATGCAGATGTTCGAGCACCTTCAAGAAGTTGTACCAGAGTGCGTTGATCTCGACCGCCTTGCCGCGCCGGGGCGTGACCACGAACCCGTCGACCTTGGCGTCCATCCAGGTGAGTTGCACACCATCGGCGCCGCCGGTGATCAGTCCGTCGTCATCCACGCGCAGTCCGTAACGCGTGCCCTTCACGTGCCAGTCGACAACCGACTCCAGATGCGGCAGCATTGACCGCACGAAGTCTTCGTCGCCGGTGGCGTTCAGGTACTTGAGCAACGCCCACGCCCACCAGAAGGTGGCATCGGAGGTGTTGTACTCCGGATGCGCGCCGGTGTCCGGGAAGTTGTTGGGCAACATCCCTTGCGACAGGTAGGCAGCGAACGTAGTCAGGATGCCCTTCGCCGCGGCAACGCGTCCGGTCGACAGACACAGCCCCGGCAACGAGATCATCGAGTCGCGTCCCCAGTCATTGAACCAGTGGTAGCCGGCAATGATGGAGTCGGACTGCGTTGAGTCTCGTTTGACGAGAAACTGATCCGCCGCCAGGACGAGCGCACGACGCGCCGACTGGCGGGCACCGGCATCGGCGTCAACCGCAGCTTGCGCCAGCAGTTGATGTTGATGCGCAGCCACAGCCTGCACGATTTCGCCGATTGAGCGCAGCGAAGAAACGACGCGGCCGTCGACGCTTGCCGCCAGCGTGAGCGACTCACCAGGCTTGAGCGTCACGGTGAGCCGGCCGGCGTGGAAATTGTCTTCGCGGCAGTTATGCCCGCGATGAAACTCCACCGGCCAGTAGTAGTTGTAGTACCAGCGCGGCTGAGCCTCGTAGGTACCGCGATCGAATTGCACTCGCAGTTGATGTAAGGCATCGTCGGTCGACTTGATGACGACTGTTCGATCCCCTTGCACAAACTGCCGGAAGTGCCATCCTTCGTTGCCGCGCGTTTCCTGGTGGAAGTCGCGGTCGTTGACGAGCAGGTCGAGCTTCAGTTGAGCGGCGGCTCCATCGGGACTGCCTTCGTCGGGCACCCATGAATAGCCGATCACCGTCTGTTGCTCGCCAGGCAGCATCGCCACCTGCTTGATGAGATATCCACCGGCGACGCGGTAGCACCACGTCGGCACGGGATGGACGGTGAAAGCGACGATCTTCTCGAAGCCGCGCGGCGCGAGGTGGCCGGAGTTCCAGAGACTGGCCCCCAGCTGTTCGCCGTTCACTTCTTCGTCGATGCGCGATAAGAGAACCCGCCGACCAGTCGGTGGGCTCAAAGCCGCCACCAACAGCCCATGATACTTGCGCGTGTTGGCACCGAAGATGGTGCCGGACGCGTAAGAACCCAGGCCGTTGGTGATCAGCCACTCGCGCTCATCACTTCCGTCCAGCCTCGACACATCCGCAAGCGGAAGATCGAGGGCTTCGTTGCTGTTGCCCAGCTGGTTTGCCAACCAGGCGGCCAGGTTAAAAGCCATGTCGAAGGCCTCCAGGAAGTATTCTAGGCGAACCTGCACCACCCTGGTGGGCGGTGCAGGTTCACTGTGAGCAGTTGACTGCGAGGGCGACGCCAACGCAGCAGAAGTTGTCTGCGTGCGCGCCGCCCTCGTCAGGGACGTCAGGCAGCGCGACGCGACAGCATCATGCCGAGCAGCTGTCCGACTGCGAAGGCGCAGCAGACACCGGGCACGATGGTCACGAAGGTGAACGTCTGGAACGTGGCGTAGGCACAGATCGCGCACAGCACCGTCATGATGCCGAACCCGATGTAGGTGCCGCTGCCGAAGCCCCAGCCCTTGAGCGTCGAACCGGGCAGCACCACGTTGCCCATGAAGAAACCGCTGATGGCGAGCGCCACAGCGGCAGTCCACAGGAACGGCGAGGCCAGAAGATAGAGCCCGCCGAGCAGGTAGAGCGCGGCGAGCATGACGCCGGTGAAGTCCTTGTCGCCAGCCTGGTCGCGGTCTTCCTGCTTGCCGAACGACCAGGTGAGGTGAGTCACCCGTTCACTCTGCAGCGGGCGCTTGCGCACCACGACATCGGCATCGACGAGCGCCTTGGTCTGGAACTCGGCGACACGATCCACCGGCAGAGCCACGACCAGCATGCGGCCGTCGTGTCCCACCAGGTTCATGTAGGCGTTGCGCCCGGTCGGTCCGACGTAGGCGGTGGCACCGGGACCGGTGGCCTTGCCCTTGTAGACGACGCGGTCGGACAACGACCAGAGAAGGAAGAGCACCGCGGGCAGAGCCAGTGCCGCGATGATCAGGGGCAGTGTGAGAGTCATTGTAGTATGTCCCTTCTTGGTTTCAACACGCCATGCCTCGGCAGCGCACGCACACTGCTCACCGAACAAACGGTGCGGCGGTGTACGGGCGCAGGATTCGGCACGAGCGCAGGCTATGTCGAGCGGTGGTGCAGCGGATACTTGCCGAGTCGCTCGCGCACCAGCTGAACTCCGAGACCAGGCTCGGCTTCCAGCATGGTGGCGACGAGAGCGGCAAGCTCCGGCGCACGGAAGCTGATCGGACCGTCACCCGGCACCAGTACATCGGGCTTTTGCCCGACTTCCGCTTGTCGCGGATTGTAAGTGCCGTGCTGCAGTCCGACCGCAATCACATCGGGAAACACTGCCGGCTCGACGACGAGCAGTGGGTCGACATGACTGAGGAAGTAGGCGTGTTCGCTGTCTTGCGACCAGCACTGGAAGGCGATCGGTTGGGCATCTTCACCACCTGTGGTGCTGCGATTGCGCACCACGAGCGTGAATTCGCCGTCCCCATCGAGCTGCAGACGCAGCTGTTGCTTGCCGTTCCAGATGTTGGACACCAGTTGCCGCGAGTCGGACTCGTGCACCTTGTGTCCATGCCGGTTGTAGACCTCGAGCGACCACTGGCGATCGTCTCCCGTTTCGCGACGCACGTCGGCCCACATGTTGTAGGTCGCCGTTTGCCGCTGGAAGATCTTCACCTGGGCCTGTCCGCCAAAGGGCACACGCCAGGAGGCGTGAGCCGAGCGTCCATCACCAGCGCCGGCTGCAGCCACGATGATGTGGCCGCCGCCGGCGGTGGCTTCTGACAGGCGACTGGCTTCCCAACCAGTGCCGTCCGCCGCGTGGCGGAAACCGCCAAACGAGCAGTTGGTGACGCTTTGCAGTGCGCGGGCCCGGCAGATGCCGGTCGCCCACAGCAAAGCCTCAGTCCATCCGGGGCGCGTGACGTTGCCACCGCGGAAGGTGGCATCGTATCCGCCCCATTGCGTAGTGATCAACCCGTCGTCGCCGAAGGCGCGAACGAGGATCACCGGAGCATCTGGGATGCCGATTGCGTCGAGATACCTGCCCAGCACGATGGTTCCGTGCCGACCGGGGTCTCCCGCAAACGCATCGAGGACGTCGTCTGCAACGAAGGGCGCGCCCTCCACTTGCAGTCCGGTTCGTAAGTCGTACACGCCGATGACGTTGGCGCGACGAATGACGTCCCTGTCAAAACCGGAATCTATGACGATGAATGCAGTCTTCATGTCACTCCTCCTTTTGCTGTTTCTCAAAAGAGCAGTCGCGTCGCGCCATCAGGCGAGACGATGCGGTTGGTTGTGCGGGTCAGGTCAGTTGTTATGCCGCCAGAAGCTTTTCAGCGCGTTCGGCGATTTCTTTGACCAGGTTGGCGATTACGCCGTCCACCGGTCCGACTGTCGTACCCATGATGCCGCGGCGGCGCCGTTCCACGAGCCAGTCGAGGAAGAGCAGACGCGACAGGGTGTACGAAGCCGGCAGCAGTTTCTTCACTTCTTGATAGTCGCGTCCTGCTTCATCGCAATAAGCTTCCAGGACTACCGGCTGCCAGCTCTTGTCCTCGCCATTCTTGAAATGGTCGGAGGTGAGCGTTGCCAGGTCCAGAAGCGGCATGCCGATGGTGGTGAACCACGACCAGTCGATGATGTAGAACTTGCCGCCACGCAGAATGATGTTTTCCGCGTAGAGATCGCCGTGCACCAGCGAGAGGCGCTCGGAAGACAGCTGGTCATCCAGGTGTCTTCCCAACGTCTCCAGCTGCTGTCCATCGGCGCTGCTAGCCAATTGCCACTCATCTATCGATGCGCGCAGGTTGGATGCCAGTTTGCCGTATTGTCCCGGCCGCAAAGTGCGCAGGATGCCTAGCGGCTCCAGCTCTTCGATGCGATAGGAATAAGCACGATGCATCTTGGCCAGCTCGGTGCCAATTAAGTTTGCTGTTCTTTGATCGGTGCCGCCTATCAAAGACTGCGTGCCGAGATCCTCCATGAAGAGGGCGATCATCTGACCGCAGGTTCCGGAAAGAAACAGGCGCGCCGAGTTGGAGATGGAGGGGATCAAAACCCGCTCATGCAGGTCTTGCTCGACATCCCACGGAGGCAACACCACTTTGTAGATCAGTGTTTCCGGCAGCGCATCGCGCATGTGCAACCGTTCGACCAGCGACAGGTCACGATGGCGTAACAGGTTTCTCTCTGCTACTTCCACCTCTTTGCCGTAGAACTCATGCAGCCAACCCATCAACCTCTCTTGAGAGGGCGGGTCGAGCAACTTGAGCGATTCGTTTTCCACGGTGTTTGGCGAGTGGGTCAGAACTTCCAGTAAGGCGCGGTGGTCAGGCGCTCGGCACCATCGGTGGTGACGACCAGGTCGTCTTCGATGCGCACGCCGCCGAAGCCGTCGATGTAGATACCGGGCTCGTCGGTGACAACCATGCCGACCTTGAACGGGTCATGCTCGTAGTCGTACGGGTCGTGCGCCACCAGTCCCAGACTGTGTCCGAGACCGTGAGTGAAGTACTTGCCGTAACCGAGTCGGGTGATGTAATCGCGCGCCACCTTGTCGTAAGCCTTGTATTTGATGCCTGGCTTCAACGCCTTGAAAGCAGCTTTGTTGGCCGCCAGCACGATGTTGTAAATCTCGACCATCTTGGGGTCGGGTTTTTTGCCGGGCACAAAGGCTGTGCGCGTGATATCGCTGCAGTAGCCGCCGGTGTACAGCCCGCCGAAATCCATGATCACCGGCTCGCCGGCTTTCACCTTGCGGTCTGAAGTCGCATGGTGCGGAATCGCGGAATTGGGGCCGCTGGCGACAATCGATGTGAAACTGTTGCAGATGGCACCATGCTTGCGCAGGCGCACATCTATCTCGAAAGATATGTCCAGCTCGGTCATGCCGGGACGGATGAGTGCCGCCACTTCGTTGTAGACCTTGCTCGTTGCACGGCAGCCGCGCCGCAAGACCTCCACTTCATCTGCATCTTTATACTGTCGGAAGCGTTCCACTAGATGCTGAGTCGGCACCAGTTTCGCGGTGATCTCTTTCTTCCATCGCTCAAGTACGGCGACGGCGATGTGCTCGGCTTCAAAACCGACTTTCGCGGTTTTGGTCAGTCCGGCCAGCGCCAGCGCTTCATTGACGAATTCAGAGACTTTCTTGCCGCGCTGCACCTTCACCAGCTTGTAGTCAGGTGCTTCGGCAGCGGCGCGCAGGAAATAGCGGGCATCAGTGACGATGAACGCTTTCTTGCGCGTGATCACCAGCACCGCGGTGGTGCCGGCGAAGCCGCTCAGATAGAGAACGTTCTGGTTGTCGCCCTCGAAGACACGCACAATCAATGCGTCGAGGTTTTGCTTGACCAGGGCTTGTTGTAGTTTTTTCAGACGTGCATTCATGACGTCCTATTGTAACCACTTGAATTTCCAGCCACTGCCGCCGGACACCGTTCGCTTACAAAGCGAGAAGTGCCCGGCGGCATATGGAGGAAACCGCCGATTGTCGTTAGGAGACGACGGGTGCGCGAGGCGCCCGTCGTTTCTTCCCGACCTTCGACGTCACGCGGCGCTGCGCTGAGCGAAGTGCTCAGCAACCGCAACCAGGGTGCGCGTGGCGAATCCGGTGCCGCCCTTGGGGTGGACGCCGTTTTCGGCACCGAGATACGCGGGCCCCGCGATGTCCAGGTGCACCCACGGCGTGTCGCCCACGAACTTGCGGATGAACCAGGCAGCCGTGATCGAGCCGGCACCGAAGTCGGCGCCGCCGGAGTTCTTCAGGTCAGCCATGGGCGTTTCGTTCGCCCTGGCGTACTCGGGGAACATCGGCATCTGCCAGAGGCGCTCGCCGGCGTTGTTGCCGCAGGCGACCACCAGCTGGGTGAACTCGTCGTGATTGCCGAAGGCACCGGCAGCGACACTGCCGAGCGCGACGACCATCGCACCGGTGAGGGTGGCGACATCGATGATGCGCGTCACGCCGCAGCGCTTCGCCCACTCGATGGCGTCGACCAGCGTCAGACGACCCTCGGCGTCGGTGTTATCGACCTCGATGGTGAGCCCCTGCAGCGACGTCAGCACGTTGCCGGGCAGGTTCATCAGCCCGTTGACCACGTTGTCCGTCGCCGGCAAGAACGCCTTGACGCGCACCGGCAGCTTGTAGGACACGATGGTGGCAAATGCACCTAGCACCGCCGCGCCGCCGGACATGTCGCACTTCATCGTCCGCATACCGGGGGCGGTCTTCAGGTCGGCGCCGCCGGTGTCGAACGTGATGGACTTGCCGACGAAACCGAGCACTTCGTCGTTGACCGGGTTTTCCGGCTCGTACGAAAGCTCGATGAACACGGGCTCGTTGGTGGACGCAAGCGCCACCGCCATGTAGGCGCCGAACCCGCGACGCGTCAGCTCGCGCCGGTACATGAGGCGGATCTTGACGCGCCCCTTGCCGGCGGTGACCAACTTCTTCGCCACGCCGGCGAGGTACATCGGCGTGCAGATGTTGGCGGGCGAGTTGGACAGGTTTCGGGCGAGATTGGTGTTCTCGGCCAGCGTCCGTCCATCCACGAGTCCGCGCCGCAGTGCGCGCGCGTCCTTGCTCGCCACCGACACGACGTTGACCTGCTCGAGGTGCACGACCGGCTTGTAGCCGCCCGCAGCGGTGCGGAAGTGGTTGATCTCGTAGTCGACGAGACCCGCGTACTCCGCAATCGCGCGACCGAACTGGTAGGCGGTGATGCCCAGCCCGTCCAGCGGCGGCAGCTCGAATGCGATCACCTTGGCGCGCACCCGTTTCGCCTCTTTGAAGGCGGCGGTCAGCGAGTCACGCAGGGTGTCGAGAGTGAAGTCGGCTCGCGAACCCAATCCGAAGCTGACGATGCGGGCAACGCCGCGCTCAGGATTTGGCACATGGTGGGACGTCTGCCCCACTGAGCCGGTGAACTCGTCGAGGTGCGCCTTGTGCAGGAGCGTGCCGTTCTGCCCGCGGTTCTCGAGGGAGAAGGCGCCGCTTTCGAGTTCGGAAGTGAATACGCCGAGAAGCAGAACGTCGGCACCGACGTCCGTCTTCGAGATTTGAAATTTCATTGGTGAGGTCTCCTTGTCACCACAGGTGGTGACGCTTAGCGATAGAGCGGCAGCCGGCGAGGTGACGCGGGCGCAATTGCCTGCGTCGGAGTCTCGCCGTGCTGCTGCACTACCTTCCGGGATGGCTCAGGACGCGGGCGTTGCGTCCTGGGTGACCGGCTCTTTCAGATGACGGACGCCCTTGGCTTGCAGATCGCGGTTGGCGATGCTGTCGATGCCATTGGGGCCCTCGATGCGGGTCTGGAAGTAATCCACCTCGATCACGCGGCCTTTGACGTCCGCAAGACCGAGAACCTGGATGTTGTCGCCGACTTTGACGTTCTGCCAGTACCCCATGCGCCCGTAGGCGATGATGTCGGCGAACGTGTCCTTGAGCACAACCGCGATGGCGGCGCCGAAAAGACCGATGCCGACGGTCAACTTGCCCATGACGTCGGGAGCGAACAGCGTCAGGACGACGTACAGGGTGACCAGCCAGTAGAGCGGCTTGAACACCTTGAACGTGATTTCCTTGCTGCGCGCCTCCATCTTCGTCTTGCCGACCCACTTCTGGAGGTAGTGGCAGGCAGGGTGGTAGAGCACGTAGGCGATGTTGATGGCGACTACCAGGATGATGAAGTTCACGACGTAGGGCGTCAAGCTCGAGGTGAATTGCTCGATGCCGCGACGCACAGTTTCGCGAACAGTCTCGCCGAGGGTGTTGGTGAAGCCCGCGAGGGCTCCCACTCCCAGCACAAGAAACGAAGGCCAGAGCTTCTTGAGCGTGGCCTTGATACCGTGATGTTCACATTCCATGATGTGTCTCCGGAAGAAACCGGTCAGCATGCACACAGACGGGTGTCTGCGCGCGACCGGGTTGACGTGGTTGATTAGCGAATCTGCAGGAGAGCAAATCCGCCACGATATAGCGACTGCGAGAACAGCCGCCGACGAGAGTGATGCAACGCCGTTTTGCGGTGTTGCCAGGTGCGAGCACTGCTGTCGCTTTCGCAACGTTGCCAGTGGAAGAAACGCTCAAAGAGCCGCTCTTGTGGAGCGGGGGTGGTTCGTTAGAAAGCTCAGAACTTGTGGGTTTGGAACTAAGCGGCTGGTACTATCAACCTCAGGGGCCAAAAAAGAGAAAAAGTGAGCGGGTTCTGAAACTACTGGGAACTCATTCACGGGCGCAATTTGTGTTAAAGACTATTTTCGCGAGCCCTCTCGCGCAATCAGGCCGGATGGCAATATTGCAACTCGCATAGATCAGCGAGCGACTTGTTTGTGAGACAGCGATAAGCTTGCACCGCGAGTGGTGGCATGTGGCGCGAGGCTGCCAACAAGCACCAGTGCGTTCGTGCTGCAATTAGCGCAGCGGCACGAACGCAAAACATCAGGTGAAACAAGGGAGGGAGCGCGAGCGGCAGGCACAGGTCGGGGAACGAGCGCGGTCAGGGTGGGAACGGAACGTGGTGTGTGGAAAAGAATGGTGGTGGTGGGTCGTTCGTTCTATGTCGGACAGGTGTGGACTGAGGACGGATGGTGCGCGAGCGGGGACAGTGGGGAACGGTCTTGGTCTAGTTGGTTTAGGCAGATGGACAATGCGCGAGCGGGGACAGTCAGTAGAACGGCAGCGGGGAACGCGGACCTGCGGGGAGCGGATCCATCGAGAGTTAGAGGCCTGAACAGCTAAGGCGAATGTTGCGGGTAAAAGGTCAACGGAAAAGAGGGGACTAAAAGGAGGAGAAACGGTGGGTCGTTGCCTTTTGCTGCTCAGTTTTGACCGATTGGTACCTCTTTCTTGAACGCCAGCACTACTGCTTGACATTTTTATTCCCGACTGTCCGAATCTCTAAACAGATTTATCACCGAATTACTGCCAAAACCCAAAAAACCTCACGGGGCGGCTTGAACTGGAGGCGGCGCACTCCTCGGGTAGGCGGTCCACCGTGGTGCCACCTCGTATCAGTGCAGCAGCACCATATTTGGTGGCAGTAGAAGACTTTCTTAAAATGGGCTTATACGCACCGACAAACCTCGACAATTGTTATTGACAACCTCGTCAATTCACAAGGATTGCGTGCATGGATATCTTTAGAAAAGCAGCGGCAGTAGCGGACTCGATTTTTGAAACTGTCACCAGCCTCGTGCAGAGAGCAGAAACTCCCGGGAACACCTACAGGTCAGCCGATGCCGTCGGCTCGACCGCTGAGGTTTCGGTGTCGATTCCGGCGGGCGGCACCGGAGAGGTACTGGTGAAGCTCGGTCGCGGACTCCACAATTACCCGGCGCGAGCCGTTCGCGATGGAGAAACCTTCAGCCGCGGCACGAAAGTGCGCATTGCTGATGTAGGTGGACAGACCATCTTCGTCGAAGCTCTACAGCCGGAAAGTGCGCCGGCAGAGGGTCTGCAAGACGGCGACATTATTGCTTGAGCGAGCGCAGCGTTCCGCGCAAGAGTGGCTCAGCAAGCCAGACTCGGCTGTAGAAACATCCCCTGATACCAGGCGTCGAAATGCCTGGAACGAGAGTTCGGGGGACCTGAATTATGAAAGCACAAACGATACTTGCCTCGGCACTGGTTGCAATCGCGGCTTTGGGTTCGGTGTCGGTGGGCTCCGCGCAAGCGGACAACTGGCGTGACTGGCGAAGACACGAATTCAACCAGCAGCAGAGATACTTCAATCGTTTCGTCCGGAACGAGCGAAGAGACTATCGACAATTCCGCAACCACCACAACAACTGGTACGGCAACAATCCGCGCATCTACGGACCGAATCGCTGGTACGGCTATAACCGCTACTACAACCCGTACTGGTAAGCCGGCGCTACAGGACAGGCTCGATTGAGACGCGGGTGGTGATGCAATGATCACCACCCGTGTTTCCACGGTGCCGAAATGGAAGGCATCCTCAAGAATTGCCAGATTGGCAATTTTCTGGGTCCTGCGCATGCCAGTTCAGATTAAGCGGGAGGTCTCTTGCCAGATTGGCAATTCTTGACTGCTGGAAATTGCCAGATTGGCAATTTCTCTCTGGCTTTTTACTAGCTCATATCGTATCTAGAAGAACAAGAAAAGGGCTCGGGGTTCCAGTCAGACCTTGCGGTCATCATGGCGCTCCCCGAGCCCTTAGCACGCAGCCCTTTTGCACTCTTGCCGGTGCGAAGTCCGGAGGACAGCCGGCACTGACCATGTGATGTGTCAATGCCGGTCCGTCCCGAACCCCGCACAAGCAGCCTTGCCTGCGACAGTCGCGTGTCTTGTAGTGATGGATCACTTCGCGATCTCCCCCTTGTGTTGGCGGATCTCGACGTTGGGGCTGTCGGCGGGGTCGCGCCCGTAGACAGCTTTCAGCTCGGTCATCTGCTCGTTGGTGCACTCGACGATGAACACCGCCGCCCACGGAGCGCGGAACTGCGTCGAAACCGACACCAGCTCCATCCCGTAGACCTCGGTCGCGTCATGCACGAACTGACCGGACTGCTTGGCAAGCGAAGCCTGGGACTTCGCGCGCAGGATGACATCGAACGCGATCAGGTTGCCGTTGGTCTGCGCACCCTGGGCAGCGCGATTGATGCGCCGCTGGATGGCCTGACCTTCGACCCGATCCTCGTCCTCGTCCTCCACCTCAGCCGCCAGTCCACGGTTTGCACCGCGGGGGTCAGCAGCGTCGGCGTCGTCACCGGTTCCGCCCGCCACCTTCTCGCCTTCGGCGATGAAGAAGGACAGAGCGTCGCCTTCGACGTGCTGCACGATCACCTTGGCACAGCCCGGAATCGCACCAGTCTTCAGCGCCTTGCCGAGCGGGTCGGACAGGTGCATCTGAATGGCGCGCCGCAGGTTGCTGACGTCGCCGCTGTTGGCGAGCGCCTTGCCGAGGATGAACTCCTTCGCGGAAGCCTCGAGTTCGATAACGAAGTACTTGCCCTTCGGCAGCTTGTCGATGCGCTCCACGACGAAGCGGTCCAGCTCCACATCGAGGATCGAGCGGATCTGGTCTTCGGTCAGCGACCCGAAGATGATGGTGTCGTCGAGGCGGTTCAGCCACTGGGGCTCATACCGCTCCTTGAGCGCCTCATCCACCGAGTCCTTGATCTCGTCGACCGTCACCGGCTCGTCACGCTTGTCGGCGCCGGCGTGGAAGCCGATCTTGTGACGCTTCTTCTGCTCGGCCTGCTTCATGCCCAGGTTGGTGGTCATGAACAGGATGACGTTGCGGAAGTCGGCGACCTCGTTGTTGCCCATGTCCAGCTCGCCCTTGTCCATGATGGACAGGATGAGGTTGTCCAGGCTCCGGTGCAGTTCGTCCACCTCGTCGAGGAGGGCGACCGTTACCGGAATCTTGGTGCCGCGATGGGCGATGATGTTGGCGTTGTTGAGCTTCGCAGCGGTGCTCTTGCCCGGCTTCTTCGCTTCCGCGGGGTCGTCCCAGCCGTAATAGCCGGTCGGAGAACCGATGAAACGAGAAGCGTGATGCCGCTCTTTGTAGTTCGAGCAGTTGATCTTCAGGAGTTCCGCACCGACGATCTCCGCCACCAGTTCGGCGAGACGGGTCTTACCGGTACGGCTCTTGCCGACGAGCAGCACGCAGGCGATCGGACGCGTCATGTCACGAAGCGGGTTCGTGGCACGGGCGACGATCTCGAGCGCCACGCGCCGAGCTTCCTTCTGACCGACGAAGCGGGTATCGAGGACGATAGCCGCGTTGTCTTCTGCCGGAGTGGTTCCCGTCACACTGATCGGGACCAACTTCCTTTCCAGGCCCTTATCGGGCTTCTTGATTCGTTTGGTAGTCATGACTGTAACCTTCCTTCTGCGCATTAGCGCGCTGATAGATGACTACAGCGGCGCGTGAGCGTCGCTGCAGATGTCGTGCCGTGGTGGCGGCAGACGTGATTTCACGGTTTGTTCCGCCACCAGCGGAACGTCTTCTGGCACGGCGACTACTCATCGCCATGTGTTGCTATGCGCGTCGTTGTGACACGACACGTCGCAGCCGCTTGCTAGCCGACTGCTCTTCTTGTAACCGCTTGCTAGACGGCTACTGTTTCGTGTTCGGCCCGCGCGGCGATCAGCATGTCGAGGTACGACTGCTTCACGTCTTCGCGAGCCTCGCCGAAGATCTTCTCTGCCACTTCGTATATGGCAGACTTGGCTGCTCCCGCAGATTCCCTGTCAGCGTGCGGAACCATGATCTCAATCTCGACGTAATGTCCTGAGAAGCGTCCCAGCCCGACCACCTGGTCGATGCCGACGACTACCTCGCCCGGACCATACGCGCCGCGAAAGAGCGAGCGTTCTTTGCTGAAACCGAGGAGTGGTCCACCCTGGACCAACCTGCCGAGAATGATGAGAAGCGAGGCAATCAGCGGGCGCGTGGGATGCTCCGCTTCTTGTCGCTCCTTGCCACCATCCGGAGTGGCGACCCATGTCTTGTAGGTGAGCAGCACGCCCGTGTGACCATTCAAGGTCTCGCGACGAACGCGCATCATCTCGCCTTTGACAGGACTGGGCAGAAACGTGTCCGCCAGAGTCGCATCACCGAAGTGCTCGAACAGGAGTGCGCTCAAACGCGTCCTGATGGCGGCGACTTCGGCTTCTGCGATGCGGAACTTGCGTTCGACCTCAAGGTGAGTATCCTCGGGCGCGAACCGCATCAGAGATTGGAAGAAACCGCGCAATGCCTTTTGCATCAGGTTGCGCGCGAGCTGGGTGAACATGCTTTTTGTTCTCCTTCAGGAAACAGGAGCACCCAAGTATGCCCCATACGAAAACGAACCGTTCGAGTCAGTCAAAAGCGCCTGCACATTTCTCCCAACTTGCGATACCGCATGACAACCGGCCGTGGAAAAACGTTGGTTTCTACAGCCTGAGGTCAAACAGGTGCGCGGAAGCGGAAGAACGGATAGGGTGAACGGTTGGTGTTCTGGTGGCTTGGGATTCCTAACGAAGCTTGATGAAAAGCTAAAGACAATATGAACCTACCTTTTACGTCTCTTGAAAAGCCAGATCCAGATCGTGCCCGTGCCTGACATCGCGAATTCTGTCTATTGAGCTCATTCTGGAAGCTTCTTACATAGTCGATCTTGCGCAAGCTCATTGAAACCCGCATGAAATCAGGGGATTTTTGGGGCGTAGCAGAGAGACATCGACACTAGTCGAAGAACCAGTACCCATCAAACATTCGGCTCACAAAACGAAAGTACCAATGGCGGGGTTAGCGCAGGCCTTTATTTCGCGAGTTTCTATTTGTTATGAAAGAGGCACCTTTTCTTGACCCACCAAAAAAAACAAGTCGTTCCTCCGAACAACAATTCTCTCTTAGTCTGTCTGCGGCTTTGAACCTGCAACTGCGCACGGAAATGTGTGTTGATGCGGACTATCTCTCTAACAGGACGTAGCTCAGCTGCGCTCTCTGTGGCCTCAGGCAATCGATAAACCAACTTGAGCTGGCGTCTCGCACATATCACCAGCTCACACTTGGCGGCAGTGCATCACAGCAGGGCTTTCTGACTGCTGTGACACACACATTGCTGCCTCAACTCTCGCCAGAGAAGGCGTCGTGTCATGACCAAATATCTGAACTTACGCCGCATTGCGGCGCGAGTTAGACTGCAGATCCGTCAGTGGCGTGCGGCTTTTGACGCTTACGCGCAGAAATGCGTGACGAGCGGCTTCATCCCGTACACCTTCTGGCCGGTCCAGCTTCTCGCAAGATTCTTGGCGAATCTTATCGTCTTCATCCAGTTGGGTCGCCTGCGCATCATCGGCGCGGAAAACCTGCGACTGCCCGGAAGATTCATCTTCTGCCCCAACCACAGCTCCATGTTCGACGCTGTCATCATGTACGCCATCATGCGGCGTAACGATGGCCCGCGTTACATGACCGCACTCGAAGAGATGCGCGGTCTCTGGGGCTTGAAGGCAATCGCGATGGGAGCCATGGGTTGCTTCCCGGTTGATCGTTCCAAGGGTAAGAGCGTCATCGAGCCGGCCATCAACATGGTGGTCAATGGTGGCTCGCTGGTCATCTTCCCCGAAGGCAAGATCAGCCCCACTGGAGAATGCCTGCCCTTCAAAATGGGCCCCGCAATCATCGGCCTCACGGCGATGGAGCGTCTCGGCGGTCTCGGCGGCACCGAAAGGGTTGCCATCGTGCCCATCAACCTCCATTACCACAAGCGCGATGTTGCCACTGCCACTAAGTTCTTCACCGAGTGCGGTTTGAAGTGGCGTGGGGGCGTGACGGTCACCGTCGGTGAACCGATCTACCTCAACGACCTCAACACCACACATCCCGAAGACGTGATGGCGGTTGCGCACCGTTTCGTTTGCCGTGCCCAGGCCCGTGCCAACGCGATGGGGTGCCCGTGTGATGGGAATCGATAACCTTCGCCAGACTACGCGAAGCATCTGCTCCGTGCAGTGTTCTCGCATCCACCTGGAGAATCAGCCGTTCCTCGAATCCTCGAGGATTCTGCGTCTCCTCAACCGCAGGACTACACATCCTGTGCAATGCAGGACTTTGCTTTCCGCTCAGCTCAGGACCTTGAGTCCGGTGCTCCGCAGAAAACGTCGCCCTGTTAACTATGGGACTGAGTGTCCCGGTCCGCCACCAATACGACAGGGTAGGGGTATGGATTCACACTGGCGGCCTGGTAGCGGGTGGTGTTCATGAGTGCAGCAATGCTGTATCCATGGGCGCCCCCGCTACTGGCCGCTGTTGTGAGGACGTGCTCTTACCCCGTCGGTGGACCTTCCCCCCGACTCACCCCCACCCCGGTACTTACTTCGCTTCCTATCTGTATTCGTATCTCAGGATGTGTCAGCTTTGGCACAGCGGGAAGCGCTATTTTAGCGCCTCAACCTCTGTGCGGAGGCAACGGGAGGACGCCACAAAATCAAAGCCAGATGTGTCAAAACTGGCACATCCGGCGCTTTGCAGGATTGCGGTTCGACTTCCTCAGCCCGCAGATTTGCCGTTTTTCGCGCGTCAGCGGTTGTCCATCGCGACGCGTTTCCAGCGCTTGCGCTCCTCGACCGCCAGCCGCTGGTCGGTTTTGCGCTGGTTGTATGCCAGCTCCCGATTCAGTTGCCGGTAAGTTTCGAAGTCGCTTTCTTCAGAGCGCCCCACTTTGCAGCGCTCACAACACGGCGCATCCGGGTTCGCTGGTGTGGACGCAATCGATGAAACGCAGATTCCTTAGCTCAAGCAGTTGGCATCAGCGAATCCAGCGTTTCCTCATCGCAAATCAGACCAACCTGTCGCCAACCCAGCCGTGTCGATGATCATGCCTCCGCCATCCGGCAAAGAAAGAACAGTTCGCTCCCCGGTATCGTATGTCGACCGCGTTGATCGACCCCCCGAATGTCGCCGGTTTTCTGCACATCGGCATCAAGCAGCGCATTCACCAGAGTCGATTTGCCGACTCCGGACGACCCCAGAAAGACAGCTGTCTTCCCAGCCGGCAGCAAGCTGCCAATCTCGCCCAGTCGACCAGACACAGTGCTGGCGAAGATGCAGCACGCTTCTGGAAAAGTCGCCTCGACATCATTCAGCGCCGCGCTCAACTCGGCATAGTCGTCGCTGTCCACATCGCACGCATCGAACAGGTCCATCTTCGAGAAGACGAACACCAACTCGACTCCGCCCTGCATCGCCAGCAAAACATAACGGCGCAGCCGGTTGACGTTGAGATCGAGGTTCACTGAAGTGACCACGAACATCACGTCAACGTTGGCGGCCAACGTCTGGTGATCGCTGGTTAATCCGGCGGCCGCGCGCGTTATGAATGTGCGGCGCGGGAGCACTGCTTCGATGACGGCGGCGTCGTTTGCTTTCGTCAACGAAGCGCTCACCCATCACACACCAATCCCCGACAACGACGTCTAACGGCGCCTCCGCATAACCATGCCGCAGTCGGGCAGGCAGGTACAGATTGACCCGCTCGCCGTCGACAGCCGTCAGTGCGGGCGCCGTCTGGCGATGCCGCGCCACGACTCTGCACAAGTTTTTAAATTCATGCTATTGTTGATCCAGAGCTGATGCCCATTCCGAGGGCCAGCCCAAAGCAAAATGATCCACTCTGACACTCCTTCAAGTGACATCGCTTTCAGATATTTAGCGTTAAAGAGTGGTCGACGAGGAAGCCGCGCTCAAGCGTCAGCTGCGGGTGCGCACGAAGACCACTGCCATTGCTTTTTCATTTTTCATGGTGACCTCCTTCCATTAATGCGTAACTGTGTGCCCGCCGTTATATCGTAAGCGAGCATTGTAACCCATTTTGCAATTGCTGCTATACTCGTTTTGCTGTGCGCAGCAAGAAAGTTTGCACCATAAGGATTTTTCATTAATGATCGACATGACACAAGGCTAAATCGGCTCAGGCATTAACTCCTGAGCGTTCCTCTTTCTGCTCATGAGTAAGCTTATGCTGCGTGTCATAGATCTGCGCAAAAATTACGGTGATCGAACATTGTTCGAGGACGCCGGTTTCAGCGTTTCTTCCGGCGAGAAAATCGGTATCGTCGGTCCCAACGGCTGTGGAAAAACAACGCTCCTGAAAGATCATCAGGGGCGGCAACTGCCGATGGCGGCTTCATTTCGTTCGTCGGCAATCCCAGCGTTGCGTTTCTTCCACAACACATACTCGACTTTGGCGGCGATACCACCGTCGGCGAATTGCTGGCTCCGTCATTCGTTTGAGCATCCGCTCGAGATTGTCTTTGATCGAGAAGAAACTGCAACACGACGCCGCCGACAGGGGTCGCAATGGCGGCTTACAATCGCGCGTACGAAACATTCGAAGCCGCCGGCGGCGCATTCGCGGGCAAACTCGATGCTTTGATGCGCGACCTGGGTATGCCTGCGGCGATTGACCTGTCGCGAAATCTTGCCGCTTTGAGCGGCGGACAATTGACGAAACTGGCTCTGGCTCGCGTTCTTTTGCAGGACGCTGACCTGCTTCCTGGATGAACCGACCAGCAACCTGGACTTAACTTCACTGGAAGTGGCTGGAAAAGTCGGTGGCGGCGTGCCGTTCGGCATGCCCTGATCGTCTCCGACGGTACTTTCTCGATCAAGTCACGAAACGAACGCTGGTCATCGACCCGCAGACCGCGACGGTGACTGATTACGGCGGCAACTACTCCTTTTACAGGATGCGGCGGCAACAAGAAGTCGAACGCCAGTGGCGCGAATATGAAGTACAGCAGCGCAAAATACGTCGCCTCACCGAGGATGTGCGCGCGGTCAAACAACAAGCTGAGGCTACCGAAAACACGACCGTCAACGACTACTTGCGCGGGCGTTCGAAGAAAGTCGCGGCTAAAGCGAAGGCACGAGAGAATCGTCTCAATCGCATCATCGAACAGGAGAAGATCGAGAAGCCACGCGACCCCGAACAAATGCACATGCGGTTGCGTTTGCACGGGCGCCGACAATATGATTCGCCGCTGCTCGTGGCGCGGGACATCGATTTCACATACGAGCAGCCCATTTTGACTAAAGCCAGTTTCGAAATCGTGGGATCGGCGCGCATACTGCTTTCCGGCGACAACGGTTGCGGCAAATCCACGCTCCTCAAAATAATCACGGGCGAGCTCGCACCAGCGTCCGGTTTCCTGACCCGCAAGCCGACTGCCAAAATCTGCTACCTGCCGCAGCAACAAGAAACACTAGACGCCGGCGACGGCACGCAGAACGCGCTGGAGTTTCTGCGCGCCCAAGCCGGCACCCGCAAATGGGCATCCGACGCCGAGCTGCGCACGTTTCTTCACCGGTTTCAGTTCGGCGGCGAGCAGGTGTTTGAGCCAGTGAGAAACCTCAGTCGCGGCGAACGCACCAAACTAATGCTGGCAGCATTCATGGCCCTGGAGCCCGATTTACTGATCATGGATGAACCGACAAACCACCTCGACCTGTCCACTGCAGAATTGCTGGAGGAGGCACTGGATCAGTTTCAGGGCGCTCTGCTGGTCGTCAGTCACGATCGCTATTTCATCGAGAGAATTGCGCCGCACTACATATGGTGCCTGGCGCAAGCACAGCTGGTGTCCACAGTCACATGGAGGTAACCAGGTAACCGTCTGCAGAAAACCGCGCGATCACATTCAGTACAAATTCGACAAATCTTTTGGATAGCTCGCTAAAGTATTGAGTTCAATTCGAACGCGCAATCAGCGGGGTGAACCATGGAATACAGACAGTTTGGCAATTCGGGATTGAAAGTGCCGGTGCTCAGTTTCGGCGCCGGAACGTTCGGCGGCGGCAACGATTTTTTCAAAGCCTGGGGCGCCACAGATGATGTCAACGCAGCCAAGCGCATGGTGGACATTTGTCTTGATGCCGGCATCAATTTTTTCGATACCGCCGACATCTATTCCATTGGGACCTCAGAAGAAATCCTCGGCAAAGCCATCGGCAAGCGCCGCGACAAGTGCCTGATTTCGACGAAAGCCACCTTCAAGATGAGCGACGATCCAAACGACATCGGCTCCTCGCGTTTCCACCTTATCAAGTCATGCGACGCTAGCTTGAAGCGCCTGGGCACCGATTACATCGACGTTTATTTCATGCATGGCTTCGACGCCCTGACGCCCGTTGACGAAGTGGTGAGCACACTCGACGGACTGGTCAAATCGGGCAAGGTGCGCTACATCGGCTGCTCCAACTTCTCAGGTTGGCACCTGATGAAGTCGCTGGATGTCGCCGAGCGCTACGGCTGGTCGCGTTATGTGTCGCACCAGGCGTACTATTCTTTGATAGGTAGAGAGTACGAGTGGGAGCTGATGCCGCTTGCCTTAGACCAGAAGGTCGCCACCATGGTCTGGAGCCCGCTTGGCTGGGGTCGCCTGACCGGTAAAATCCGCCGCGGACAGCCGCTTCCCAAGGACAGCCGCCTGCACGGCACCGCCGACTACGGTCCGCCCGTCGACGACGAATACCTGTACCGCGTGGTGGACGCCCTTGACGAAATCGCCAAAGAAACCGGCAAATCTGTAGCGCAAATTGCGCTCAACTGGCTCCTGCAGCGCCCGACGGTGGCGAACATCATCATCGGAGCGAGAAACGAAGAACAGCTCAAACAGAACCTGGGCGCCATCGGCTGGAATCTGAGCGCGGAACAGATTGCCGAATTGGACGAAGCCAGTGCCATTACACCGGCATATCCGTACTGGCACCAGCACCAGTTCAAAGAGCGCAATCCGTTGCCGGTTTGATGAAGAAACGGCAGAGTCACGCCCCTGCCGGACAGCGCAACCGGTGCTAAGCGGATAGAATGAGACCTCTGCAAAAGGAGAGGTCAATGCCGCCCCGGCTCAAAAATGGAATTCCAATAGCGTTGCTGGCGCTCTTGACAGTCGGGACCGCGTGCCCGCGGTCCGTCGCGGCTGACACGAAGGCGCCCGCCAAGGCTGCCGTTCCGGCGGCGGCGAAACCTGTGGACGCCAAGGCTGGCGCAGCTCCGGCGGCGGCACCGGCAACGAAGCCTCATACCCCCAGCCCGATCGACAAGACGTTTCTTCAGTCGGCAGATTTTCCCGCCGGCTATAAGCTCGTGGAAGAGCACTACGGCAGCCTGGGCGACCAGCCCAAAGCGTTTACAGCCAATAAGGGCGTTGAATCGGGCATCAAGGTCTACGAAGGTCCGCTCGAGGCTCCGCTCAACAGAATCGTCGATATCCGCTGGACGTTTCCGACTGAAAAGCAGGCCAAGCAATTTCTCCAGGACTGCGGCAAGCAATTGGGCGAAGGGGCAGATGACGCAACTGGTTGGGCGAAGCCGCGCGGTTCGGAAGGCAAAGTATTTGGTGGCGCCAACCCGCTCATGCTGCGCAAGAAAACATTGATCTATCACTGGTACTACGTCTTCCGGGAAGGACGCGTAGTCGTGAAACTGTACGGCAGCGAAGGACTGCTCTCGAAACGTCACCCGGGTCCAGACGATATGTTGCCGTTCGCAGAAGCCGCAATCAAGCGCTGCAAAGGTTTTTAGTCGCTGATGAATCCGCACCTTTCACAGCTGCAACCATATCCTTTCGAAAAATTGGCGCGTCTTAAAGAAGGCGTGCAACCGCCTGCCGACCTGCCCGCGGTTCGGCTCTCCGTCGGTGAGCCGAAACACGAAACTCCGGAATTCATCAAAGAAACCCTCGCCTCATCACTTAGTGGACTGTCCAACTATCCACTGACAGTCGGATCGGTCGAACTGCGAGAAACAATTGCAAAATGGCTGACAATGCGCTTCTCGCTCACATCCATCGATGCAGAAACAAACATTTTGCCGGTCAACGGCACGCGAGAGGCGCTTTTCGCGTTTGCCCAATGCCTGGTGGAACCAGGTCCGGATGCGCTTGTCGCCATGCCCAATCCCTTCTATCAGATTTACGAGGGTGCGGTGTTGCTGTCCGGCGCCCAGCCCTATTTCGTCAACGCGACACCCGAGACAGGCTATTTGCCGGACTTCGGCGCAGTGCCGGCTGAGATCTGGAAGCGCTGTCAGATGGTATACATCTGCAGCCCATACAATCCGACCGGTGCTGTTATGAGCACGGAGCAGCTCCGGAAGCTGATTTCGCTCTCCGATCAACACAACTTCGTAATCGCGTCGGATGAATGTTACTCGGAAATCTATTTTGAGGCTGCGCCGCCCGGACTTCTGGAAGTCGCTGCCGGTCTCGGTCGCCACGATTACAAAAACTGTGTCGTCTTCCACAGTCTCTCCAAACGCTCGAACGTGCCCGGCATGCGTTCCGGTTTCGTCGCCGGCGATGCGCAGCTGATCGAGAAGTTTCGTCTCTACAGAACCTATCACGGATGCGCGATGTCGCCGCCGGTGCAGGCAGCCAGCGCCAAAGCCTGGTCCGACGAAAAGCACGTGGAAGAAAATCGGCGCCTCTACATAGAAAAATTTGATGCGGTACTGGCGATTTTGCAGCCGATCATGGAGGTAGAACGCCCAGCCGGTGCCTTCTATCTCTGGCCGAAAACACCGGGCGACGATGCCGATTTCACTCGCGATCTGTTTGCCCAGACCAACATCACCGTTCTCCCTGGTTCTTACCTCTCGCGGTCCGCACACGGAGCCAACCCCGGAGAGGGACGAATCAGGATGGCGCTGGTTGCCCCGTACGACCAGTGCGTCGCAGCTGCCCAGCGCATGGCAGCGTTTCTCAGCAAAGTGAAGGAGACTGTATGACCCAGACCGCCGAACGCCTGCGCGACTTAATTGAAGCGTCATTTGAGAAGCGCGCCGACATCACACCCCTTTCCGCCGGCAAAGAGCTGAAGCAAGCCGTGGATGAAACCATCGACGGGCTCGACAACGGTTCATTGCGCGTGGCAGAAAAGCAGGGCAACGAGTGGGTGGTCAACGAATGGGTGAAGAAAGCGGTGCTGCTCTCTTTTCGCATTTACGACAATCGCATCATGCCGGGCGGTTATACAGAGTACTGGGACAAGGTGCCGGCCAAATATGCCGGTTACAGCGAAGCCATGTTTCGGGCCGGCGGCGCGCGTATAGTGCCACCGGCAGCGGTGCGGCGCGGTTCGTACGTGGCGTCCGACGTGATTGTCATGCCTTCCTTCATAAATATCGGTGCCTACGTGGACACCGGCACCATGGTCGATACGTGGGCTACGGTAGGCTCGTGCGCTCAGGTCGGCAAGAACGTTCACCTCTCCGGCGGCGCGGGAATCGGCGGAGTCCTGGAACCGCTGCAAGCCAAACCGACCATCATCGAAGACAACTGTTTCATCGGAGCCCGCTCCGAGATTGTCGAAGGCGTGATTGTAGAGACCGGCTCGGTCATCTCTATGGGCGTTTTCATCGGGCAGAGCACGCGCATCTACAATCGCCTGACCGGCGAAGTCACGTATGGGCGCATCCCGGCGGGCTCAGTGGTGGTGTCCGGCAACCTGCCTTCGGAAGACGGCAAGTACAGCCTGTATTGCGCCGTGATCGTCAAGCAGGTAGACGAGAAAACACGCGGCAAGGTGAGCTTGAACGAGCTGTTGCGCGACATATGAGTTCCATGACTTCCGCGACTTCCTCTCCGACCGCTCAGCTGGCAGTAGCGCTGATTGAGAAACAGTCTGTGACGCCGGAAGACGCCGGCTGCCAGGCTTTGATTGCCGAGCGACTGCAACGGGTTGGATTTCGCATCGAACATATCGACCTCCTGGACACGAAAAATCTCTGGGCTACGCACGGCGAGGGTGCACCGCTGATGGTGCTGGTCGGGCATACCGATGTAGTGCCGACCGGTCCCGCGAACCTCTGGGAAACGCCGCCCTTCGAGCCGACAGTGCGCGACGGCGTCCTCTACGGGCGCGGCGCCGCCGACATGAAGGGCGCACTGGCGGCGCTCGTGGTGGCAGCCGAGGAGTTCGCGAAGAAACACGAGAAACACCGCGGCACACTCGCCTTCCTGATCACCAGCGACGAAGAGGCAACCGGCGAGAACGGCACAAAGCCGGTGGTCGAGAAACTAGCTGCCCGCGGTGACAAAATCGACTACTGCCTGGTCGGGGAACCGTCTTCGGTCGCCACCGTAGGTGATACCGTCAAGGTGGGCAGGCGCGGTTCGATCACCGGCAAATTGATCGTCAAAGGAGTGCAGGGGCACGTAGCTTATCCAGATAAAGCGCGCAACCCAATCCACCTGTTTGCGCCGGCCCTGGCGGCGTTGTGCGCCGCTCAGTGGGATCAGGGCAACGAATTTTTTCCGCCCACATCGTTTCAGGTCTCCAATGTAAATTCAGGGACCGGCGCAGACAACGTCATCCCGGCACATCTGGAAGCGCTGATCAACTTTCGTTTCTCCCCGGAAGTCACTCATGAAGAGCTTCGGCGGCGCGTCGCAGAGATTCTCGATCAACACAAGCTGGATTATGAGTTGACGTGGCGCCTGTCAGGCGAACCGTTTCTGACCCGCTCCGGTGAGCTGGTTGCGGCAGTGAAAGCCGCGGTCGAAGAGCATCTGGGCGTCACACCCGAGCTGTCCACTTCCGGCGGCACATCCGATGGGCGTTTCGTCGCCAAGGTCGGCGCCCAGGTAGTGGAGTTGGGACCGATCAACGCCACCATTCATAAAGTCAATGAACATGTGCGCCTGTCCGACCTGGACGCACTGACACGCACATACGAAAACATCTTCCAACGCATGCTCACGTAAGTATCGACGATCAGTCACGAATGCCGGCTACGGCCACTGGCAGAGACGGCGTTTGTGTGGACAATAGAAATGGGAAGGGACTGTCGGTCGACAGGTGGAACCATGATGGAAGTCGAAACGAAGCGTGTCATAGGCGGGCTGCCGGCTCTGACAAACGAGCTGATTCGCCGGTTTGAGGTCATCGATGCCCTGCACGCGCAACAGCGAATGGAAGGCATACGCGCTCAGAAAAATAATCCTTTCGGGATTGAGATCGGTAAATTCGGACGGGCGATTGCACTGAAAGCCTCCGAACTGCCCAGCCACTTCTTCAACCACGTGGTCGGGCTGGGCGTGCCGGAACAAGATTTGATCGGCGATCTTTTGCAGTTTTACGGCACAACGCCATTTGCCATCGAGCTTCTTCCCAACGATATCAATGAGAGTCTGGCGGACAAGCTGACTGCGCATGGATTTCGCCACACGCAGTTTCACGCGGGCTTGTTCGGCAGCGCCGAGAGTGACGACATCGATGACTTTGTCGAGATAGAAAAAGTTGAAAACCCAGAGCAATTCAGCGATTTCCTTGATACCAACTTTCACGGGTACGAGATTCCCGTTTCGATCAAAGAGCAGGCGCTGAGCAACATGCAGCACTGGATAGAGATTCCAAACTGGCACCTCTATCTCGCTCGGGTCGAAAACGAACCAGCCGCATCAGCCATATTGCAAGTCGGCGGCGATCTCGGATACCTGGCTTCGGCAGCCACTTTGCCCGGCTTCCGCAAACGCGGCTTGCAGACCGCCCTAATCAGGCGGCGCATCGCCGAAGCCGAGAAACTTGGGTGCCGTCTCGTTTGCAGCCAGGCCCAGTTCGGTTCCTCCAGCTTCCACAATTTGGAAACCGCCGGACTGCGCCTTGCCTACCTGAAGGCTATCTGGACGCGCCAGTCCGTCTGACAGGAGAATCAATGAAAGCACTTATACTATCTGCCTCTTTTCTAGTCCCCCTTGCGTTGGTTACGCTTGGCGGCACCGCTGTTAAGGTCAATCATATTCGGACAGATGACAGCCAGCAGCTACGGGACATTGCAATGTCGTATGCAGTGCCTTGGGGCTTCGTCGGCGGCTCGATTGGCACGGCAGTAACTGTTTTATGCTTCCTGTCCCATCGAAGCCAATTGTCTTCAACTAATCAGCCGCACATAACTGCAGCACACGGTACCTCTTATGTTTCAAAAACCATCAAGTAGGCGCTGCCCGCTTTTGCCTCCACTATCGCATTCGTAGCGTGCCCTGCGCACGCTTTTCTACGGTTGCCCCGTCTATTCTCGACCAGCGATATTTGGCGCCAGGGACTCAGACTACGCCTGCTCCCGTTTCGACACACGCAATGTCCAGTCAATCCGTCACTTATCGATGAACGCTTCATCCGCCTTTCTGTCGATTACTGGTGGGGCTGATGTTTGTTTAGCAATTGATGCAACAGCCTGAGGACTCGATGTCGTGTTGTCCTCAAGAGCGGGGAAGGAAACTTGGAGTTTTGGTACTCCATAGCGCAGGAAATAGAGCGTAATCAGCCACAGGGAAGCACCAAGGGCGGTGGCGTCGTAAATCTTGTGATAAAGCGGGATGCTTGCGGCATACCATTCCAAGTATGCCGCTCTAGCTGTTGCGGCGATGACCATGATTGGAATTGCGATTGTATAGAAACGCCAGATCCACGTCCTGAAGCCTTGCGCTTTCTTAACTAAATATGCGGCACTTTCGCGCCGGTATAACTTCTCGTCGCCGAGAAGCGCTGAAAGCTGTTCCTCAAGCCTGTGCAAATAGTCGTACTGATTTTCTACAACGACATTCACCTGGTAGTACCTCACCAGCAACACCAATAAATACGTCCAGGTGGCGCTCAGGACCACGGCTCCGGGGAGCTTGTCTAGCAGTACATTGATGCCGAGTATGCTTATCTCTGGAATACCAGCAAGATTGTATTGCAGCTGAATGACAAGAAGCCCCAAAAGCGAGATCAGTATCAGGAACAAGCGGTCACGCTGCTTTTCGCGCTCGCGAATGTTCTCGAAGCTGTCCTTGTGGTGGTCGTGCAGGTGATTGGGCAGGTGCGATCACTGAAAAGACTGTGTGGCCTGTGGCTTTTGGCGAGGGCTTCTTTTTTCAATTTGACTTTTGCAACGGCAGGCACGTCCGGGAAGCGCTTGAAACTGTCTGCAAAGTCGCGCTCGACCGTGCTCACCTGGTCGCTGAGGCTTTGACGCAGCTCTCCTGTAACCTCTCCGAACACAGTTCTGCTTCCCCCTCCCGACTCTGGTACAAAATAATCGCTGTCTTGGGCAATCACTACTTTGATGGGCAAACGCTTATCCGCCACTGTCCGAAACCCCCATCTTCACAAGCTTGTGGGCGTACCCTACGGAGATATCGAAGATGTCTGCCAGTTGGCGGTAAGAGAACACTTCTTCGCTCAGGGCTCTGACCATTGCCACGCGCTCACCCAGAGGAATGCTTCTTTCGCCGAAATTGGGAACGCGGCGCTGAACAATGCGTTTCATCAGGTCGCCCTGCTCTGCTTTCTGTTTGTCTTGCATGATCGCACTGCGTTTCGAGTCGTCGGCAATCTGTCTGATGTCCGCGCCGGAAAGCCCGTCTGAAGCCTCTCCACATAGGCGGATCGACTGCTTGTCGCTGAAGTCTTCGAGGAACTTGCTGTACAGTGCTATCCGCGTTTGCTCGTTGGGCAGTCCGATTTTGACTTTGAAAGCAAAGCGCCTCCAGATGGCCGGATCAAGAAGATGCTCATGGTTTGTCGCTCCCAGAAGAACCGTCTGATCGAGTGCGTCAATGTTTTGCAAAAGGCTAACGACGACTCGCTTCAGTTCTCCCAGTTCGTGCTTGTCGTCACGCAGTTTTGCTACTGCATCGAGCTCGTCGAGAAACAATACGCAAGGGCGTCCGGAGGCATGCTCGAAAAGCGAGCGCAAGTTCTTAGATGTACTTCCTAAATAGGAAGAGATAAGCGAATCAATCCGCGCAGTAATAAGAGGCACCTGCAACTTCGCTGAGAGCCACTTCGCCAGCTCGGTCTTGCCGCAGCCGGGTGGTCCATACGCAAGAAGTGATGGCGTGATACCCATGCCATGAGCTGCCAACTTGTCTGCGCCCTGCACGAACCTGACGAACTCGGACACCTTCTCTTCGGTCGCTTCATCCATTACTAAACAAACATCCTTGTCAGTCCACCGTTTTTCATCGGCAAGCGAAAGGCGCGACTCGTTATCGACCGGCACTCGTGCCAGTGTCGAAGCGCTGGCTGCTGTCAATCCGCTGAGCTTTGATTGCTTGGCGGTGTTTCTGAGCCTCTCTGCGGCTTTCAAATGTCCATCGGCAGACAACTTCTCAGCCAACTGCTCCACATACGCCAAAACCTTAGTCCTGTCGGCATTGACAGCCGCCTCTATGATCTTGAGGATTTCGAAGAAGTGGGGTATTTCGCTGTGAACAGAGGGTGCCATTTCGTGAACATTCCTATAGGTATTGTGAACAGTATAGCCAGGCTTGTGAACAATGGAAATAAAATGTGAACGAATAGCTGTTGAATATCCGGAATGACGTGATCAAATCAGATCTGAGGTCCGTTCACTTATCTTCTATCCCTTTAGAGTCTGCAGTTAGCCCATCAGCAAGCTGGATACAACAAGGATAGCGACAGAAAATGCTTCAGAGCTTCCACGAATTCACACCGACAAGGTTGCTACCGCTGCACCGAAACGTAAGTGGCTTATGTGACACCACATTTGCCACCGCCAAAATCGGCCCGATTGTGACTCTCAGCCTACAGAGCCTCTCTGCAGAATATCGTCAGCACACACTTTCTTTCCAGCCTTCGCGCAAGCTCACCCAGCTGGTTCTTGCCAATAGCAACTCTAAAGACCGCATTTAGTTAACTCCGGAATCGCCCAACCTTTGCCCGTGTAACGCACATGCCTTAACAGCTAGTTGCGCGAACCAGCTACCTGAGAGAGCCCTCAGCCTAGCGCCAATTGTCGCCACCCGCCGTCTTTTGTATCGCCTCTAACGTACACGCAATGCGGCATTTGCCGCTTGAAGGCAGAATCTGCCATCTCTTGAAAGCCGCTTGCAGCCGCGAACGCCAGGGCGCTAGCGTCAATGCACTTCCGTCAATCGTTTCCACTCGGCTAACACCGCCCACCAGAGAGCCTTTTCCTGGCTGATACCAAAGCAAACATCTAGCGCCTCCGGCGTCTGTTGTTCGCCGCGGTGCGTGCCTGCCTGAGCGCAAACACGGAAGCCGCGTCCATGAAAGTTATTTGGATGCGCGCGAGTACCTCGGTTCTCGCGGCCTACCTGACGCGCACGGCGCGTATCCCTGAAACCAGCACGGCAATCCCGCTAGTGCTGAAAACCGCTTGCCGCCTTCCGGCAGGCATCCTAAGGAACTGAAACTATGACACAGAAGACAATCGAGCTTGCTTCAATCGATCAAGCTCAAGAGCTCGTGATCGACGAACGGACGATCGCAACCTACGACGCTGCCCAGGGACCGCTCACGGTCGCTCGGCTCGTCAACTACGGAACGCTGCGCATCCTGGGCGAAAACCTCCAGGAAGCGCAGATCGTCGCGCAGTCCATCTACAACCTGGGCGCCATCGAGTCGGACCTTCCCGACCTGACGCTCAATGCCGCCGAGATCAAAGCGGGCAAAGGCACGGGCAGCTTCGCTGCCGCTGGCACTCTTCATCTGAACAGCGAAGGCGATCTGCGCGTCTCCGGCGGCACCTTCGCAGCCGATGTTCTCCAGGTCACCTCCGGCGGCAAGGCCGGGATCCACGCTTTCCGCTTGGACGCCAATGTCAAAGTGAAAGCGAAGGAAGTGGCTCTCGGCGCCGATGACGGCAACCTGAACATCGTCGAGCAGGAGATCGACGGCGATCCGATTTTCTACCAAGGCGTGGTTACAAATGGCGGAAACATGAACATTTCCGTCACCAACATGCCTGGCGAAGACGTGTCGCTCTGGGCCGTCGGCAACATCACAGTCAGTGGCCCGATCAACACTCTCGGCGGCGACGCTCAGCATCCTGGACGCATCACCATTGTCGGCGGGCAGCAGAAAGTCGCCTATAACGGGGTCGAAAATGACGGTCTTGTTCCCTGTGTTGACTGCGCTCTCCCATTCCCAGGCCTGGAGATCGTCCCGACGCCGCTCGCTGCAAACACCGCAGTGATCACAACCGGCCCACTCACAGGCAAGTCGGTGAACGTCGAAGGTGGCACCATTATCACCGGTGACATTTTGGTGGACAACGAGAACATTCCAGTCAACTTCGCTGGCAACTGCAGCCTGGTCGCTGCCACCAGCGTCAAGACCGGCAATGTACAAGTCATCAAACGGGACGGCGCAACTGTCGGCAAGGGCAGCATGCTTGCCTCTGCTGGACAGAACATCGATATCGGCAATGTTGATGGCAGCGTTCAGGCGTTCACCACCCAGTCAGGACTGATCAAAGTCGGCAATATCGATGCCGGCTTCGGATCGGTTTTCATCAAGGCTGGACAAGACTTCGGTGGCGGGGGCGGTGGCATCATCGGTGCTGCGGCTGCTCAGTCCTTCACCACCAGTCTCGATGCGAAGATCCAGACCGGCACGCTGAAGGCTCAAATCCTTGTTCTGCTTATGGCCAACGGCAACATCAGCACCGGCACGATCACCTTGGATCCGGAGCCGGTCAGTGGTCCCAACAGCTTCATTGGACCGCATGATGTGCGGATCCACGCGAACATCGGCAGGGACACTGCTCCGGCTTTCCTTGCCGGCGGTGGTGGCACCAATGGCAGTGGACAGATCACCGTCACCAATCGCTCCTATGTTGCGTTCGACGGCGGAAAGGCAGGTGTGATCGCCATTTCCAACGGTCCGAATGGAGACATTCACCTGAACGGCAACCGCCTGAAGTGTGTCACCGGTGACAAGGGAACGCCTGGCATCGTCGCCGATGCTGGTTCCGGTCAGATCCGCTTGGTAGGTGGTTCTCCTCTCTCGGTGGATGGCGACGCCAGTCACGATGCTGGCTTCATCATTCTGATGGGCGGTGAATTGCGGGCGCCAAACGCGGCCGTCGTCTCGGCCAGCGATACCCAAGGTTCCGCTGAAACCGAAGCGCCGACTGTCATCCTGGCGGTCGACAAGATCACATTGCCAGGCAGTCTGGCTGTGAATTGCAACGGCAACACAGGCACTTCGATTAAGCTGGCACCAAAAGACAGCGCAGGAATGGACATCGTCCATATCGACTACACGCAGCCGATCAGACCACAAGGCGTCAGCCCTGTCGTCCATGAGCTTGCCATCACTGGTGCCGGAAGCCTCTCGCTGACAGCCAACAGCAAAAGCGGCTCGATTCTGTGCTCCGGCGATCCGCTGCGCTTTGCCAACAGCGGAGCAACGCACATCGAGTCCGAAGGTGACGACTCCAAGATCGAGCTCCAGTTCGCTGGCAGCCCGTCCGGACAAGAGTCCCTCATCTTCACCGGCGGCGCCGTCGAGGTGACTGCGGACAACCCGCAGCACGATGGTGGCACCATCCTGGTGACGGCAGACAAGGTGAAGAACACCGCATCATCTGTCAGCATGCATGCAAATGCGCTGTCCGATGGCAAAGGCGGCACCATCAGCCTCGATATCGACCGCGGCAACCTGTCACTCGGGACGGCCGCCGGCACGATGTCACTGGCTGCCACCGGCATGGGCAGTGGCGCCGGCGGGACCATCTCGGTCGAAAATGCCGAACACAACGGCACAATCACCCTCGACCCGACCTTCTCGACTGCGGCACTCAATGTCGCCGCTCTGGGAAGCAACGGCGATGGCGGTCACATCGACTTGCATGCTGACCACCTCGTCAACAGCGCCACTGGGGGCAACTCCGGATTGACCGCAAACGGCGTGGGTACAGGAAACGGAGGACACATCGGTCTACGGCTGACCGACAGCATCACCATCGGTGGTGCGCCGGGACTGTTCATGACCGCCATCTCGACCGGTTCTGGAAACGGCGGCGATGTGGACATTGTCAGCACCCAAGGCTCTGTGACCATCGACTCGGCAAGCCTCTCGGTGACGGCTGGAACAGACGGCCGCGGCGGGAAAATCACTGCGAAAACGCTCCAATCGAGTTCGACGCTGACGGTGAACGGTTCGCTCACCGCCAATGGTCAGAACACGAAAAAGGGCGGCGACATCAAGGTCCTTGCTGCAGGCATGCTGAACATCTCAACAGCCCAGTTCCATGCAGACGGCGGTCCTCGCGGCGCCGGCGGATCTGTGGAACTCTCCGCAGGTGGCAACCTCACAGTGAATGCCGGGCAGGTAACCGCCTTGGCAGGCACTCTGGGTTCTAACAAAGGTGGCGAGATTTCTCTTACCACGACCAACAATGGCAATCTGACCGTCAACACCGAACTCAATGCCGACGGTGCTGGCAACGGACAGGGCGGAGGAGTGACGTTGAAAGCCGAAGGCGCTCTTGATCTTTCTCTAGGTTCGCTGAGTGCAAAAGGCGGTTCTGACGGCGACGGCGGCACGGTGTCAGTTGAAGGACGCTCTGTTGCTCTCGACGGCACGAGAGTATCCGTTACCCCAGGAACGGACAGCAATGGAGGATCTATCAGCATTAAGGCAACTGAGGATCTGACACTCTCCGGCACAATCGACGCAAGCGGCAATGGCTCTGGAATTGGCGGCACCATTAGCTTGATAAGCGACGGTTCTGCGGATATCTCTTCCGCCATCTTGCATGCTGACGGTGGAGACAGTGACGGAGACGGCGGAACAATTCAGATAACAACAGCTTCCGAGGTCGATATCTCTGCTCTAGCCACCAACACGATTACGGCAAGAGGCGCTGGGTCCGGCAAAGGTGGAACAGTGCGGATTCCGTTCTCTTCTGAGGCCGACTACCTCGACATCATCAACATAACCGCTGGACCTGATGCAGCCTCAGTTTCCTGTCTAGTAGCGTGCGTCAGGGGAGGTTTGATGCAAGTCAGAGGCGGCGTTGAAGTCAGAGAATGGCTCACTGACTTTGGCGCTTTCCCAGAGCGGTACTACAGCTCAACTAGCCTGACCGAGGAGAGTGCCGCGGAAAACAAAGTCGCTGTTGCAGCATCTCTTCTTCATCCCAACATGCGAACTGGGCTACAGAACGCCCACGTCAACATTTTTGTGATGGAGAGCAAGGCGACCTATAACCAGATGTTCCCGTCGCGCAGTACCATTAAGTCCGTGGCTGGTATCACGCTGGTGCAACCGCTGGCTGACCCGCAAAAGTACACGTTCATCTTCAGAACGGCTGATTTTTCGGGTGACAACGTGCCATACATGTCTGGCACAATCGTGCATGAACTCTGCCATTCGCTGGATCAGTACGTCTGGAACAATGCATCGTCCTTCAATCCAACTTGGACTGGCGCAGCGAACACAGACCTGAACGACTTCAACAACAACCACACCTGCCAGGTGTCCGTGGATGATGATCGAACGCTGACTAGTCAGTCTCCTCTGGCATGTCCAATGCACCCGGAAGTCACACTGAACTCCGAGAAATTGGACTTCTTTCTGGAAATGAATCTGTATGAAAGATTCGCCAGGGCATTTGCGTACCGAATCTATTTCACCCACCAGGCTGAGGTATCGCTACTCCCGTACCATGCGCTCCATCAGCTGCGGTTTCCTGCCTCGAACAGCTATATGACGACAATGGTTGCAAACGGACAACCATAGCCGCCAGACCAGAAACTATCACCATGATAGTTCTCGGTCGCGTCTAACTTAGAGCACTACTAGCGCCCCCACGCAGGTAGTGCTTTTTTTTATCGCATCTTCTTGGCATCGGCGTTTACTCGGTGCTCCAAAAGTAATGACTAGTGAATCAAGTAAAATGTAGTAATAGCGCTGCCCCCTGCCATTTCGGAGAACAATGATGCCGAGCTTAGCGAATCTGCGGTCTGACCATATTTCTATAGTCATAGCAATTCTTGTTCTAGAAATGCCCGCTGCAATAGCTCAGGCATTCACAAGCGATGGTAAGTTCATTGAGCCCACAATCATAGCCGATCCCAGTCCTTATCGAACTGGACAGTCCGCCCACTCAAGCAAGGCGACAAGTGCAGAAACAGCACTTAGAATTCGAATCGAAAAAGAGCAAGCTGTAATTTATTTTGCAGATCGCATGAATCTCCAAAAAACTCGGACGCCGCCAGAAGTCTTACTGGACTATGCTCAATTCTCAATGGAAATTGGACGAAGAGATCTCGCCCAAAAGTTTTTCAGGGCGATGCTTGCAGTCCTTGATGATTGCAAGGATTCCAAATTCAAAGAAGTTGCTTTAGATGAGTATCAAAAGTTCGTTGAACCTCCCAAACAGCCTTCCGGAATTCAGCCAGAAACTGTTTCCTCGTTGAACGATCCACCGGAAGATACCGCCGCCCTTCAAACGAATTCAGACGAAAGTACCAATCAAGGCGCTGTACCACCTGAAAAATAGTCGGACAAGGTTTGGATTTCAGATCGAATTCCGGATTTTAGGACGGTCGCTTACCCGGCCGACACTGGCGAAGCGCAAGCTGTATTCACCCGATCCGCGAAAGAGGCAAGCCAAGCTAATTGCAAGATTTCTATATTCCGAGTGGTTTCGCTACTTGGAGCAGAAAAGAGGCCTCGACCTTGAAATGCCTCACAACAGTGGCAAACGCTGGATTGATCCACCTTTTCAATATGACTTTTGGCAAGCAAATGCACGCCGTATGGAAGACTTCCAACTGTCCAAGGACGACATTGAAGAAGAAATCCTCTCAAATCCCCAAGAATTCGAGCCTTTGATTTCAAGGTGGGAGCGTGGTGGATACTAGCCCAACACCGAAGAGGCGTGTGCCGAAGTAAAGTTATGCGAGTCACTCACGAACACAGCGCTACACGAAAGCAGGATAAAATTGCATATGTTGTTCGAGGACATTCATTGTGTCGATTTTCGCTAAAACATTGATTGTAACCTTATGGATTTCGCTCGCACAAGCTGCTCACGCGACTGACGACTGGTCTACAGAGAAAAGTTCTCCAGATGCTTTATCTGCTCCGCTTCCAGAGGAGGCAGCATCTATTTACGCCAAGAAGTACGCCAAGACATTCGAAAAAATCTTTCCCTATTGCGATATGGGAACAGAGTTGAATAAGGGGCATCATTCGTTGCTTGATTGTTTTGCTTCAAAGTCCGAACCGGATTCGATCTGCTGCGAACAAGCAATCTTCGTCGGCAAACTCGCGGATTCGGGAAAATCCTTGCCCGAGATTCGGGCGGCTGTTGAAAGGGATTTCTCGCATCTTTATCCTTTTGGCTTAACATCGTCTGACCTCGAACGCTATAAGAAATCACTCCCGGTTCATTGCTCACCCCAAAGTGACCGTCCGCAGGGCGACTTTGCTCCAGACCAGACTGCCGAGCGAACTGCATCCAAGTACTAATTCTGCTTCGCTTAAACTCCCTCCACAGCCTTCTCGCCATGCTGTCTGAGAGGAGCTTTAGACCTGTTTTGGCTTATGCAGCATTGCCGAAAAGAAACAATATAGGCAGTGTTTATCCATATCACGGGGCGCTAATCAGCGGCGTTCCAGCCGGCTTTGCGCCGCGTGCGTCAGAGCTTCCAGTGAGAAACCATCGGCGGGATACTTGCCGACTGCAGTGCGCACCGTCACCGAAAAGCGCACACCGTTCTCGGCGGTGAATTGCACTTGCTCGACCTCGCGCGCCCAACGGCTGATGGCACGCTCGACGGCGCGGCCGTCTTCGTTCACGATCGCCAGACAGAATCCGCCCGGCCAGACGCCTCGCAATGACTCCGAGGGAAATCGAGAATGCAGCAATTTCCCCACCGTGGAAAAGACATTGATCTTCGAAAACATGCCATAGTCTATTCCCTGAGCTTGATCGACTTGCACCAGCCCTAGTGTCATCTCCTGGCTGGAACGGCCGCAGTTGATCAGCAAGTCGGATACTTTTGCCATGAAGGCGCGCTCCCGTAAGAGCCCAGTCAGCTCATCGTCGGCTCCTTGAGCCTTGTCTTGTTGCGCGCGCTTGATCTGCATGTTGACGCGACCGACAAGTTCTTCCGGGATGATCGGCTTGGACAGAAAGTCATTGGCACCGGCCTGAAAAGCCGCCGCGCGCCCCTGGGCATCAGCCTTGGAAGTGAGGAAAATGATCGGCAGCTGTGACCATTTCTCCGTCGCCCGCACAATGCGGCAAATATCGTAACCGCTCAGTCCCGGCATGATCACATCGAGCAAAAGTACATCGGGCTGCACCTTCTCCAGGGTGTCGAGAATGTTGATCGGTTCGTGCAATACAGAAACATTGATCGACTGAGAGGTGAGAATTCTTTCCATCAACTTGGTTAGAACCTTGTCGTCATCGACTGCAAGTACAGTCGGCGGCTTGACCGGAGCCAGCGAAGCCAGCTTGGTGAGGCAGGCTTCGAACTGACGCGGATCGCATGGTGCCGGCATAGCGACTGAGGCGCCGGCGAAGATGCGATCGACATCGTCGAGCCGATAGCCTCGCGAGTGAAGAAACGCCAACGGCAAAGTCGCGTTCAGTCCCGAGACTCGCAGCTCTCTAGCCAGACTGATCGCTACCTCCACACCGATTGCAGTGGTATCAATTATGGCGGCATCAAATCGGCTCGAGGCACCCTCTACAGCAGCCTGCACGGCATTGTCAGCAAAGATGACTTTGGCATCGACCGCCGGTGTATATGGCTCCGGTGACACTTGCAGTGTTTGCTGACTGCCGACCAGAAGAACTCGTCCGGCCTGCAGTCTTTTCTCGGGAGCCGGGGCGGCCTGCGCTTCCATAATCGCACGCAGTTCAGCCTCGCCGTCGGCAAGAGATCGGAAGATCTCCAACCACAAAATGTTTTGAGCCAGCGGGTCGTTGGGATCGAGAAGCTTGACATAACCCTCG
The DNA here is from genome assembly GCA_046328035.1 of Candidatus Obscuribacterales bacterium. Lineage (GTDB taxonomy): Bacteria > Cyanobacteriota > Vampirovibrionia > Obscuribacterales > Obscuribacteraceae > JBGASG01. The sequence continues at coordinate 416,360 of JAXLXI010000002.1, forward strand.
ATTTTGGCTGCCGCATTGCTGAATGCAGTTAGACCCAGCGATGCTGCAGCACCGCGCAATGCATGCGAAATAAACAATGCTTGATCGCGCGCCTCGCGGCTTGCACCACCGGAATTTTGCAGAGAGCGCAATTCCCGAGCCAGATTTTGCCAGTGCGAAGGCAGGTTGGCCGCCAGTTCCCGCTGGGCATCGCGCACCGAATTTTCGGCGAACTGCTGCTGACTGATCTCTTGCTGATGCTGCTCGTAATGCGGATCGGAGAAACTATCCTGCGAACGAACCCGCTCAGCGCGAAAGCTTGGCATATTGGCGACTGCAGATTGCGCTCGCGGACGCTCCATCGACATTGGTTGATAGCGAGACATTCGATCGCCGCCTTGCCGAGCCGGCAACAGCGAACCGATCTGATCCAGAAAAAGATTGGGATCGACGGGCTTCTGCAAAATCAGCGAGACATTGAGGATGTTGCGCAGATACTTGAAAGTCTCCGGATCGCAAGCCTGGGCGCTGATGAAGACGACCGGAGTATTGTTTCCCATTTCACGCAAGCGCTGGATGAAAGAGATGCCGTTCGCATCCGGCAATTTGAAGTCGACTACTGCCAGAGCCAGTTCTCGCTGACCGGCAGTCCGTAATCCCTCGGAAGCCGTGCGCGCCTCCTCGACACCAAACCCGGTGCAGGACAGTATGCGCTGCATCAACTGAATGAAGTTGTCGTCGTCATCTAGAACTAGGATCGATTTGGACACGAGTGACTGAAAACGTTGACAATTAACGGCAATTTCCTATTAGCACTTTAGGCGCGGAACGCTTATTTGGCAATGGTTCCAGGAGTTGTCAGTTGCATTTTCTTTTCGGTCGTTATACTATTTGCTATCGTATTTCAAATCAAAAGCGAAGGCAAGAGGGATCGGAGTCGTCACGGGCGGTGCTTGATGCCACCACCGGTGAGTCCTCTAATCTCTCTTGCCTGCTTTCGGTGGGCCATTTCAGCGCACCTTGGACTTCCGTTTCGCCGACTTCGGCTTCACACCGCGGTCGCGAACGCCGTACTCCACTGGCGCCAGTCGCGCTTCGTGGCGTGCCACCAGACGCATCTGGCGCAAGCGTTCGTTCATCGTGGCGATCATCGTCTGGTCGTACGCCTTGTCGTATCCACTGCCGGCAGCCATCAGGCGCCGCTCGGACAGCTGCGTCCGCAACGCGTGATACGCCTCTTCGACGGACATCGCCGAATCGAGCCAGATCTCCCCTTCCGGAACGAAGGGCAGATCGTAATCGTGCGTGCCGAAGCAGAAGTCGGGATAAAGATCCCGTCTCACCTTCGGACCGTCGACGATCCAGACGTCCAGACCTTGCCGCCGCCCGAAGTACTGGCGGTAGACACCGACCAGACTGACCGGCTCGACACGATGCTTGCGCCGCGTGCCGGCTCTGATCACGGTCTCGTGCTTGCGCAGTTGGGCTTCGCGCTTTTCAGCGCGGCGCCGGTCGCGCTCTCGCAAGACCTTCTCGAGCTTCAGTCCTTCCCCGTGCGCCCGGTCGTAAGACCAGCCGCGTTCGCGCATGAGCTTGCGCTCGATCAGCTCATGCTCCAGGGTGTAGAGGTACTCTTCGATCCCGAGGCGGTTGTCGATCCAGATGTCGTCCGCCGGGTTGTAGCGGTACCGCTGATCGTTGCCACCCATGATGAAATCAGGGAACAACGTGCGGGCCACCTTCTCGCCGTCGACGATCCAGATTTTCTGGCCTTGCCGCGTGCCGGTTTGCATGCGGTAGATGCCGGTTAGTTTGACCCGACCATGCCGCTTGTAAACCAAGCCGCACTGCGGGTGCTTTTTGCAGGAGTTGTTCTGCATGTTCTTATCCTCAGCCTTCAGGTGAGGCCACTCCGGCGCAGTTTCTCAATCGAGACCGCACCGCCGAGAAGGCATTACCGAAAGGCTTACGAAGCTTGGTTTAGTTCTTGGTTCGACCGTAAGTGCGCATCAGCTCGACGACGCGGTCGAGCGGCAACGCGGTTGACGTGTTTCCATCACGTCCCACCACGGTGTCAGCCATGCAGAGCGCATTGATGATGGCTTCCTCGGTGGCATCAGCCGTCGCCGCGTAGAGCGGATCGATGGCGTTGTCACTGAGTTCGGGCAACGACAGGACGGTGTCTTCGGAGGCGCGAGGAATCTGGCGCCCGGTGGAGAAACCGACAATGAAGTCGCCGCTGGAAGTGTTGGCTACCGACCCGGTGCGGGCCAGCCCCATCGCAGCGCGCTTGCACAGGCGTTCTACCTGGCGCGCGTTCAGCGGAGCATCGGTTGCCACCACGATCACAATCGAGCCTTCGCGGTGCACCGTAGCCATGTCTTGCTCGAGATGAACTCCGACGGGAACGCCGTCGATGCGCATCTGGTCGCGGTCGCCATGGTTGCAGTTGACCAGGACGCCGACGGTGTAGCCGCCGTCGTCTTCGGAGAGCACACGCGAAGATGTGCCGATGCCGCCCTTCCAGTCGTAGCAGGACATTCCAGTCCCGGCTCCGACTGCGCCTTCGGCGACGGCACCACTGGCGGCACCATCGAGAGCAGCGAAGACGTGCTGTTGTTTGACGTGGAAGCCCTGCGCATCATTGAGCGCGCTGTCATCGCACTCGCCGACCACCGGCACGTAAGTCTCATCGTCGACGCCGATGTCCGGATACTTGCTGATCATCCAGCGCACCATAGCTGATGCCACGTCGCCGACTTGATGGGTGTTGGTGAGCGCGATCGGGCCTTCGATTCCGCCCGATTCACGAATCCAGTCGAGACCCAGCATGCCGCCGTTGCCGTTGACGACGAACGATGCCGCCGTCACCTTGTCGCGCCAGATATCTCCGGAGTGCGGCATGATGACTGTGACACCGGTGCGGGCAGGACCTTCGCCGCGAACGAGGTCGCCCTCGCCATGGAAGACAGTCGTGTGCCCGACTTTGACGCCGGGGACGTCGGTGATGGCGTTGAACTTGCCGGGAGCCAGCGAGCCGATCTCAACGCCGAGGTCGCGCAAGCGCCGGCGGGTCGATTTGTCAGTCTCAACTGGCTGGTCTGCGTCGGCGCCTTGCGCATCGGCAGAGGTAAGAGTCATGGCGCGAACATCTCCGGCGAAACACCGGTTGATTTTAGCGCCGAGGGGGTGTTTCCGGCTCGTCCACCAGGCCCAGATCAGGAACCCAATGTTGAAGGCGAGCGAGAGAAACAGGAGAATCGCAATGCCCAGAAGGCCGTTGCTGTGGCTGTGCATCTCAGTCACTCCGTGTTATCGCAAGCCGCGCCATCGTGCAATGGGGGCTGTGCGTTGGTTAAAGGGGGTCATCCACCCGAACGGCATAAGCAGCCGTCAGTAACTCCCGAGAATTCGTGGCGAGTTGGCTTTTGGAGAAAGCTCTGGTTTTTGTGTTGGGTGGGTGTAGAGAAAAAGTACCTGCACCCTAAAACAATCAGGATCTGGAACTCAAGAGAAAATCGGTCAAAAAGAGGCCACTAACAGAGCGAGGCCAATTACAAACCCACACTGTGCGCCGGTTTCCAAGAGTTCCATAAGCCGGAATGCGCCGTCTGAGAAATTGGTAACTCAAGCTGCGAAAGGCACCACCGGCGGTTTCATCAAGGTTTCTTCGGCAAGCCGCCGGCCGCGCCGGTTTCTTTGCCGGCATCTGCAGCTGGCTTGCCCTCATATCCGCCGACCATGAAGTTGAGAAAAGCACCGCCGGTGACTGCACGCGGGGATGTTCCGGCTTTCGGCTTGGCGGTGACCTTACCAGCCCCCTGCTCTTTAATCGTCGAGTGCCAGATCGGTTTTGAAGACTTGGTCTTGGCGCCTTTAATGCCAGGCTGTTGCCCCTGCGCCGGTTTGAGGCAACCGGCAAAACCCGTGAGCGCCAGCGTGCAACTTGTAGCAGCCATCAGCAGTTTTCGTCTCATCGCAATCCTGGTTCGTGCAGGGATGTCTCGACTCCAAAGTACCACAACGGCAGCCGCTGCTCGCTAGGAAAAACCCGGACTGTTCCGCCCCGGCAAGCAGCTCCCCATGACACTACCTGTGGTGCTACCTCTCACAAGAATCCGACTTTGTTCGAAACCAAATACGGTGTCGCTCAACACAAAAATTTGCGCAGCCTGAACCCGGGCACACATGACCATCGCGCCTGACAACACCCAACCTATCGAGCATTATCGGCTCCTCGTATGTTTTATTTGTTATGTACCGGGTATTTATCTAGCGGAAGTTGGCTACCCTGCAGCGCCAGGTCGGGCTATGTCATCCGAACACGCGGGACAGAATCCAGGACATTCATCCGAACCGGTCCAAAGGCTGGACGGTGAGATTGCTGCGCTGGGATTGAGACCGGCTCTGGAGCAGATCTTGGCGTCCGGGATCGAGGTCGGCATCCTGCACGTCGCCGCCCCCAACCGGTCCGGTGCCCTGTTCATTCGCACCGGAGCAGTCAAAGCCGCAATCGCACCGGCTTCCAACTTGCAGGGGATGCCGGCTCTCAAGCAAGTGCTGGCCGCCGGCGAAGGCAAATTCCGATTTTCCACCGAGCTCCCCCGCGAGCCAATTCGCGAAACGCTCAATATCGACATCGGCTCCCTGCTCGCGTGGCGCAATGCCAACGTCGCCGACCAGATTCCATCTCTGGCCGAAGCACTGAGCGTCCTGTCCGCCAATGCTTACAGCTCCTGGCCGACCGGACAGGAACAGCGACCGACCGTCGCCGGACCGCCGCCCGAACAGCAAGCCGCTCCTCCCTCCGCCCCGCCGCAGCAAGCCCCATCCAGCGCCGACTTATTTGGGCTGCAAGAAGCGCTGGCCGCCTACGAAGAACAGAAAAAACAAGAGCGGCAGCAGACAGGCGAAGACCAGAGCGACAGCGCCAGACAGTACACCCTGGAGCAGATGCAGTTTCAACAGGGTGCGATTCCCACTCCCGCACCAGCCAGCAAGAGCGGTGAAATCACGCAGCGCTACGACATCAGCGATTTGAAGGCGATCGCCACACCTGAGACGGCCGCCCCAGGCAGTGCCGCACTGGGCGCCGCCGCCGGCAACATGCGCGCCACAGGCGAGATGAACACCACGGGCGAACGTCCACGCGACCGCATCCAGGGTGATCCACGCCGCATCAGCATGCCCTATCAACGGGTGGGAGGACACGACCGCCCCAGCGGGGCGCACCGCATGCCGGGTGCGCCAGGAGCGCCCGGTGCGCCGGATCCCACCGCCATGCGCAGCACAGCAGAACTGACTCTGCCCACCGGTGAGACGCTGAAAGCCTCCAAGATGCGCCAGATGCGGCACACACTGATCAGCGTCGGCATCGCCGGCGTGCTGCTTCTGACGGCGGTGATTGCCACCAACAAGATGCTGTCGGAAACCAATTCGGTGCAAAACTATGCACGCGGCATGAAGCTGCTCAAGGACGGCTACAAAGACCTGGCGAAAAAGAGTTTTGACAAAGTCCTGGCATCCGATCCAAAAAACATCAAGGCGCTCCTGGCGCGCGGCACTGCCAATATTCAACTCAACGACTTCCCGGCAGCCCAACGCGACTTCGATGCGGTGCTGGAAATCGAAAAGAAAAACCTTGATGCGCTCAACGGCAAAGCTCTGTGCTATCTCAAGATGCGCGATTTTAGTCGGGCTGTGCCAGCCACTGATGAGCTGCTGATGATTGCGCCCAGAAACACCGAGGCACTGTCCACCTCGGCTCAAGCTTTGCTGGAGTTGCGCAGATTTAAGCTGGCACAAGATGCTGCGGACAGAATCATCGCCGCCAAGCCTGAAACCGGCATGGCAGCTGCTTACTCATTGCGCGGCGACTCATTTTTCGGTCGCCAGAAATTTGTCGATGCCCGCAAAGACTACAGCGAGGCGCTCACGCTCGAACCGGGCAATCGGGCTAATTATGCCAAGCGTGCCCGCACTGCCTTGCAGGTGGACGACTTTCAGGGCGCGGTCGCAGACACTACCCAAGCCATCTTCGGGGATCAGAGCAACCCCGAGCTGTACATGCTGCGCGGTCAAGCCTACGAAAAGCTGAACCAACCAGACAAAGCAGTCCAGGACTATGACAAGGCAGTCGGGCTGAAACCAGGCCGCGACACCTACGCAGCGCGCGCGCATGCTCACATGTCCATGAAAAACTATAACCGCGCCGCCGCCGACCTGGCTGAAGTGCTCAAAGACCCCAAGGCGCCAAAGGTATATCACGACGAACTGGCGATGGTGCAACAGAAAATCAAGACGATGCCGGTGGCAAAAATCGACATGGATGCTTTGATCGGCAAGCCCGAAAAAGCTGTCGTCATGAAGTACGAACAGATGGTGCCCCACGGTCAGGCCTTGCTGGAATCTGGACGAGCCGCCGATGCCGTCAAAATACTGACTATGGCTGTCCGCGCCAAACCTCAAGACGTCTGGGCCAGGCGCTACCTGGCTCGCGCCATGGCGATGGCCGGCATGCCTCAACAAGCTATCGATCAGTTCAAGCAAGTGCAGTTCACTGACCGCTTGGGCCCAAAAGATCGCACCGCCTATGCACACGCGCTCGTCGACCTGAAACAGCCCAACGAGGCTATTTCGCTGCTCAACGGTGTGGTCTCTGAAGACCCGGATTACGCCGACGCGCGCATATTACTCATCGAGTGCCTGCTAAAGAGGAATGACCGCGCCAACGCGGTAGAACTTTGCCGCGTTGGCTTGAGCCGCGCCAGAACCGCCAAGGACCAAGAAAACTTCCAGAAGCTCTATCAAGTTGCGGTTGGTTGGCAGGGCAAATAGCCGAATCCGGACGGAACGAGGATCGCAGTGCACGTGCCTCGCTTCAAGTTGACGCCTCGTATTCCCTAGGCTACAGTGGAATTAGAAGTTGATTCCGGAATCCGATCCCGCCTTATGCATGCTGAGTTACCTGAGAGGTTCACACCGTGAAGGCTCAGAAACACGTACGGGCACCCCGTGGTAATACCCTCGCGATGGTCGCCGGCGTGACGATTGTTTTGCTCATGGTCGTCGGACTGATTGTTCTCTATCTCTCGATGGTCCGTTCAGGCAGCGAACACAGGAGCGCCATCGACTCAGCCGCGCTGGCGGCAGCCAAAGACATCTCCCGCATCGCGATTAACACGCCTGAGTTTGGTTGGGTTGCATTGACCACCGAACCACCAATCGGACGCGACACGAATGCGCCGGACCAGTGGTTTCAGGAAGTTCATAGCGTCAACGAGCTAATGGCTACCGTCCGCCTCGAGATGATCATTGCTAACGAGCTGGGCGACAACTTCATGCGCGATCTGGCTATCAGCGATTACAACGACGTAATGCAAGTCAAAGACGATTTGACGACGGAAATCAACCAGGCGCTGCCCAGTGGCGGTTCTGCGAAGGATGCCGCCGGCAACACGTTGACTCCCTATCAAAGCGCCCAGCGCGTCTATCTGATGAACCAGGCGAAACAGTCCACTTATGTACCAGGCTCAATGACACTCACACTCGGATGCGTGCAGGGCGGACTGGAGACTGGCACGCCCGCACCCAATCCGATTGCCAAAGCAGCCGCAGGACCCTCTCAAACATCCAACCAGCGCTATATGTCCGAGACCAACATTCCTTTCGGCGGCAAAGACTTCATCTTCGGCTCGGTTGGTCGCCATGTCGGACTGGTCGAAAAGGACAAATTTGTCACCGCCATTGGTGGCTTGTCGTACCAGATGCCGGCCGTCGTAAAAGTGAGCGCGCGGCAACAATTTCAAGACCAGGGAAAAACCTGGCAGGTCAATTACGATGGCTGTGCCTGCGCGGGCAGCACCGAGCCGCCAAGACCTGCGCCCGGAGCATTGACGTTAAGCTTTCCTGATGGACCGGTCCCGGAGATCAGCAGAGCCGGCGATGTTTGGAATTGCGCGGGCGTGCAAGGCACAACAGCGAAGGTCTATCAATCTGATAACGGGGACTTCATCATTGACCGACCAGCCGCTACGCTGGCCGCATGGGGTGGAAAGCCGATTCCTTTCACAAGTCCCGCCAACCCCAGCGCGTCGGAGACCGCTCGGCTCGCCCTGTATGACTGGTTGCGCTGCGGAGGCAGCAAAGTAGACATCGACTCGGTTGTGCAACTGCAGACCCGAGCGTTGAATGCACCCTCAACGCCCCAGATTATGTGGAAGTCGGTAGACCCGGCAAACGCGATGTCCTTGATCAATTTTGGAATGGTGCCGACCGGCGTAATGCACATCTACACTTTTGATGCCAATGGCGTCATTCAATACCGCAGCGTCGACATCAAGCCCTACCCGTACACCGTGATCGGCGAAAAGCAACTATATGCGGAAACGGTTGAATCGAATCCGATCGGCAGCGCGGTGCCGCTCTGGACCCTTACCGGCATCAAGTACAAAGACATTCTGGGAAACATTCTCACAGATGGACAGATTCAAGGCACCGGCAATTACGACATGTTCGTCCGCGACTTCTCTCGCCAGCTAGGCAACATCAAAGGCGGCCAACACGGCGGCGAACGCATGGATGGCAACCCACTCGTGTCATACGCCGGCGCATACCCGATCGAGCCGCTTCGCGGCGGTAGAACGTCTCTTACCAACGACATCGCCATGGCGCCGGTACCGGATGCAGAATTTTGCACATGGTCGGGCGAGAGCAGCTCTGGTCCTTCCACCTCGTCCAGCACATCCAGCTCGTCGGTGAGCACCAGCATGACCAGCACCTCCGGCAGCAGTTCCACCACCAATAGTGGCACCACAAATACCGGTGGCGCCGGGCAGGGCGCACCAATTCCGGTGAGCCGCCAGGATGACTTCGCCTCCACCAGCACTCCGCCTCCGCCGTATATAACCTATACACGTGGTCCCGGGGGTGGTGCCCCACGTCCCTGTTATCGAACCAACGGAGTGTCAGCCGACATTCGCTTCCGCCGCCAGGTTAAAGTGGGCCTTTTGCAATTCATGATCGGCGGCTACGAGTTCGGCTATGTGGCTGACATGCGCTGATGGTCAGTAGCGGTATCACCTCCGGAGCCGGAGCAGCTTTGCCAGAGAAATCAGACGGGGGCTCTCTCAGCGCGGCCGGCAACGCCTCCGACGTTCCGTATCGCTGGATTATCAATCCGACTTTCGACCTCCTTTTCGTTGCCGGCGGCGCCTTTTTCCTGCTCGTAGCAATCAACTACTTGTGCCTGGGCATGAAAGTGGCTGCTTACGATCCCCGTTATCCGCTGGGAGCCACATCACTGCTATTCGTGATCGCGTTTCTTGCCGTGCATGCGCTCGGCGATTCGCACATCTTCGCCACATTCATGCGCATCTGGAGCTGCCCGGAGGACAAGAAACGCTTCGCCTTCTATCGCGTGTGGCTCACGGCTGTCTTGATACCACTATTCATAATTGGCATGAACTCGGCCGTATTCACCGGTGCACTGCTTTCCATATTTTTGCTGACAGCTTTCTGGCACTGGACTACGCAGGCTTTCGGCATTTCTCTCATCTACTGCCAGAAACACGGCTACTCGATGACTGCGTTCGAACGCGACGCGTTTCGCTGGTTCATGCGCGGGCTGGCTGGTTATTTCATCATTCGCATGCTGGTCTTTCCCGATCGCTACGTGCCATCCAATTTCGCTGCCGTACCTGTAACCAAATTTCCGGCACTCCCCGAGCCTGTGCACGCAATAGCCAGCTGGGCGCTGATTCTCGTCGTCTCCGCATTTGTCGCAATCACGCTCCGCAAACTGGTCACCGAAAGAAAGTTTCCCCCCTTACCTGTGCTATCCATGATCGCGGTTATCTGCTGTTTCGGGTTTGCCGAAGATCGAGAGAGCATGCTGATCTGGTTTTACGGACCGGCGTTTTTTCATGGCAGTCAATACCTGGCAGTAACACTCTCCTACCACTTGAAACAACAAGGACTGCCTGAAGGCATGCCTACTTCGCAGATTTCCAGGCTGATGTTTGGCCTGCCGGGATTGAAATACATGGCGATCGCCATCGCCGGCGGTATCGTCCTCTACGTCGGCATTCCGGCCATCAGCGCACTCTTCGGCTACGACCGTATCATGGTTTTGGGACTGGTGTTTTCCCTTCTGAGTCTGCACCACATCATCACCGATGCCGCCATCTGGCGGTTGCGCGACCCTCAATGCCGGCGCCTTTTGATCTCCTGAACTCGGCTTGAAACATATGGCGCCACGGCTTGTCAGGATACGACGGACTACACGAAGTGTTGTTTAATTGAGCCGTGTAGCCGATCACCCTTCAACCAGAAGGGCAGCCAGATATGTCACCCGATCAAGCTGATCATTTACCCGCACCAACACCGACGCAACGCTTGACCGGCGACATAACCTCTTTCGGGCTACGCCCGATTCTGCAAGAGATACTGGCCTCGAACCAGCTTTCTGGCGTGCTTTTCATCCACAGCCTGGATTACCAGACCGGTACCATCCTGTTAGTGGACGGCATAATCAGAGCAGCGGTGATTCCGGCGGCCAACGTGCGGCGCATTCCGGCGTTGCGTCAGATGCTCTCAGCAATCAGCGGCACCTACGAGTATGTGCCGGACAACACCACAATCGAGTTGAAGAAACCAACCAACGTCGACCTGGCGGAACTGCTTGCCTGGCGTTCGACTGAGACCCAGGAAACCACCCTCGGCGATTCGCTGGAAGCACTGAATACGATACCATTGAGCACGGGAGAGAAGTGGGAAAATTATATCGATAGAACCACCGACGAGCCGGGCTCCGCCAACCCGCCTCCTGGCAGTGCGGAAGCACCGACCGTGAAGTCATACCTTCCCCTGGCGCCGGACGGCGACCTCTTCGGACTGCAAGAAGCGTTGCGTCAGCACGAAGCAAAACTGGCGGCGCAGGTCTCCGACGAGGCCCTGAGCGCCGGGCTGGAACCCGAGTACAACGAAGATCCAGACGTGCCCACGCTGATCAACCTGTCCGCAATCAAAGCCATCCCGACGCCCAGCGTCACGGCTCCCGACCGCATCACTGCCAGTTATGAAATGCCGGACGGCACGGTAGTCGGCGGTTCCCCGACCGGCTCCACCGCCAAGCCCAAGCACACCTACCCGAAGTCGAATGCCATTAGATACGGTGCCTTGAGTATCGGCATCGGCTTCCTTCTCCTGGCGGCAGTGGTGATCTCGACCGCCAAAGTTCTCGAAGAAAGCGACAGGCAGAAGACCTACGCCCGAGGCGTCCAGCTGCTTAAAGAGAGATACTACGGGCTGGCCAAACAGCGCTTCGACAGCCTCCTCGAACACGATGCTCGCCTTGTGCCGGCACTTTTGCAGCGTGCACAAGCTAACTTACTGCTCAACGATCCGCAGGCGGCCATTCGCGATTACGACGCCGTCATCCAAGCCGATGCCGGCAACACCGAAGCTACCGACGGTCGAGCCGCCTGCTATCTGAAACTGCGCGACTATCCGAAAGCCGTAGCGCTGGCCGATGAAGCTCTCAAGGTAAAGCCCAACGACTACGCAGCGCTATTGATAAAAGCCACTGCCTATCGCGACCTCGGCGAGAACGCCCGCGCCATCTCAGTGGCCGGCGAGATCATCGCCAAGAAACCTGCTGCGCAGCTTGCTGAGGCCTACGCGGTGCGGGGAGACGCCCTGTACAGGAGCGGCAAGTACAGCGAGGCGCGCGATGACTTCAACGCCGCCCTGGAAACAGATCCCAAGGCAAACGACATCTACGCGAAGCGCGCCATGGCCCTGTTGCAACTGAAGCTCTATAAAGAAAGTCTCGCCGACAGCACAGACGCCATTTTCGCCGACAACACCAATTCGGATCTGTACATGTTGCGCGGCCAGGCTTATGAAAGGCTTGGCGAGCTGGAAAAGGCTGTGGAAGACTACGAGCAAGCAGTGTCGTTCGAGCCGACGTTCGAGACCTATGCTGCACGCGCCCGTGTTGAGATGGCACTTAAACAATACAACCGCGCGGTTGCAGATTTGACCGAGGTGGTCAAAGACACAGCCGCACCGCCTAGTTATAAGGATTTACTTGCCGAAGCCAAAGAGAAGGTCAAGTCGATGCCAATAAACGCTGTCGACATCGCGTCGCTCACTGAGAAGGATCGACCGGCTGTCGTGCTCAAGTACGACCAGATGGTCCGACAGGGTTTCGCGCTCACCAGACAGGGTCGAGGCATGGATGCTGCGCAGTTGCTGTCTGTAGCCGTGCAGGCTCAACCAAATGATGTGCAAGCGCGACGCTACCTGGCCCAGGCATTTGCGGTCGCGGGTCTGGGGGATCGCTCCATCGAGCAATTCAAAATCGTAGAACGAACCAACACCCTCACGGACGAGGATCGTTTCTACTATGCGCGTGCACTGCACAACTTGAAGCAAGATGCGCAGGTGATATCCGTCACCACCGATCTGCTGGGCAGAGACCCTCACCACGGCGAGGCGCGCTGTTTGCTGATCGAGTCGCTCTTGCGCAGCAACGACCGCGCCCGCGCTCTAGAAGAATGCCGACTGGGCGCCTCCTACGCACGGACTCCGCAGGACATTGCCACCTTCCAGCGCCTGTACCAGGTTTCGCAGACTTATCACCGGTGAAGTCTGCGCCCTTGCAAACATTGCCGATAACAATTCTTTTCGGCAATGTCGAAAAAAAAAAAAAAAAAAAAAAAGTAAACCGCAAATTAAGAATTGCCGTCGAAACATGAAAAGGTCAGTTCTAAGCGGCAAAAGTGATTGTCGCCGGGGAGTCACACCACGTAATTGCTTCCGGGCTTGACCGCCAGTCAGTTCCCGGTAAGGCAAATTCAGCCGAGTCTGGAAACAATTGCTGACTCAACGATTCCGGCAATTTCCGGTAGCAGCAGGAACGCTCGCTCCGAGCCTTAAAAGACTACAAATTATCCGTGTTGTTGCTTCCTAAGGGCTTGAATGGTAACGTACGTGCTGATTTGTGGGAGATTCGACTATGCGTATTCGCCGTACAGAGGGGTTTTTGTTTTTCGGGGCTTTATTTCTTCTTTTGAGCGCTCCATCTATTGCCGCACCGGTGGGCGATCAAGCCGAAGGGGCGCGATCGGAAAAACCAACGTCGGCTAGTCTGACAAACGTTGGACCAGACGAATCGATAGCTGATCCGATTATTTCGGTAAACGGAAGGCGATTTCTCTCGGATGGTCGTCCAGACTTCGGTTTTACTGATTCCACCGACGCGGAATGGGATGCTGCGAAACTTCCCAGGTCAGCACGCGTGTTTAATTTGGTGCGCCAGGATCAAAATCAAAACGCTACCACTCCGATGGTGTCAATGCTTATTGATGCAACAGGGTCAGCGCATCTGAGATTGAGAGACTGCGCAGGACTACACATGTTTCAGTTAACCCAAACTGACGCTACGAAGCTGTGGGGCAAACCTCAACAATCTGAGAACCAAGTTCTGCAGTACAGCATGGTAGGTCTCCGAGATGGCTCCAGCGAGCCATTCGAGATGGTTTTAAAGTTCGAAAATAACGTCTGTATCACCTATCGTCTAAAGGGAGGCGGTATTAAGTCAGATCGTTGGATGCCGACGGGAGTGCACAAAAAAGGCTCGGAGAGCAGCCCTATCAGCCACCCTCCGAGATAGTCGTTACACAACCGGTGGCGAAAGTGACACCAGTTGCGATGTCAGAGCAGTCCATCCGAGCTGTCTCCGACGTTTTGGCGCTAGCGAGCCGTTAGTTCAGAACACCCGTTTGGAACGCCGTGTGCATGTAGTTGACCGTGTTGGGCATATTTGCAACCACTTGCTCGATCAGCGCCAGTGAATTGCCGGGCAACTGCTTTGCGAAAGCACGTGCCCAGTATTCCTCGGGAACGTCCTCTATGCCCAGTGCGACCATGCGTTGAATGTTAGTAGTGCCGTACTGGGGATCGGTGCAAACCGGCTTGGTTGTTACCGAGTCGAAGAGAGTGTGGCAGTTCAGCCCATTGAAGTAGTTCCGGTCAGCAGTGACCGCAGCGAGGAAGTTGTCGAAGTGGGAAGGCTTCTTGCCGTTTTGGATCAGAAGCGTGTCGAGGACATGCCCTAGTTCGTGAGAAGTGGTGTCCGGAAAGAACGCCGTTGCCTCACTGATTTGGGTCGCGTCCAGCTTCACCCAGCGATAGATAGCACTGCGGTGAGCTGTACCCACAGTCAATCCGTACTGGTTGTAGCCGGTAGCGCCGGTGCCGGGGATCGTCCAACCGAAAAACCAGCGCGGATCATCAGTATCGCGAACGATCCAAAGCTCCGTGTTGGCAGCAGCATAGGCATTTCGCCATGCCACTGGAATTTTCGGGGGTTGAGGACCAATCGTGGTGCGCATGGACGACAATGCGCCGTTTTCAGCCGACGTCGGATTGTAGGGATGCGCGCAGTTCCAGTACTTCGACGGCCACGTGGACGAGTTGTACGGGTCTTGCTGAACGCAGAGCATGTACTTGTCTTGGGCCGAGTTGTAGAAAGAAACGGCCGGGTTGGTGGGGGCGGCGTCCATCACGTAGTTTTTGATGAGGCCGAGCGTGTTGGGCATCTCGTTCAATCCGTTGACCAAGATCGGCACAGTGTCACCGAGATTGGTTACGAGTTTGGCGAACATGTAGCCAAAAACTTCGCGCTTCGAGTTGCCGTAAGCTGAACCAAGAATTCCGAATGCGGTTTGACCGGGATAGAGCTGGTAGATATCCGGCCAGACCTTCTGCTCGCCTTTGTTTTCCCAGGTTGCGGAATTCATGTAGTCTCGGTCGTAGTTTAAAGCAGCCGTGAACGTTTGACCGTTCGCGGCTCCAGTGGTGAAGCTCACGGCCTCATCAACCACCTGCCCGAGTTGTTGAACCATGTTCTTCATGTAGTACGGGCTGAGATCGATGGTCGTGATGACCGCCGGTCCGGAAGGTGGTTTCACCGGCTGTGTAGCCTGAGAGAAGACAACCGCGACGCCTGGCAGTCTGGCTCCCATTTTGTTAACTGCTGGAACCGCCGTATTGAAGTAGAGGGCATAGTCACCAGCGTTCCGAAATACATAGATCTGGGTTGAGTTCAGATACGTGCGGAACTTGGTCGGAATGCGATTTGCGGCATTCGCGATAACCTCAGCCTGGCTGGGCGTCTTGCTTGGGTCACAGTTCCAGAACGTGTCCGGCCAGGTCACTGCAGGGTCGTACTGGTTACAGGTGATTCCGCCCTGCGTCTTCGTTTGTAGCAAAACTTGCGCTTGTGCGGGAGCCGTGATCGAAAGCATCATAAAGATGCCCAAAAGTGCCGTGCTGACCAGTGCCAGCAAGCTCTTAACTCTTTGGAGTTTCATACAGTTTTTCCTTTCGAAAGTTGGTTTGGGTTTATCTCAGACCGTTGTGCATCCGCTCCCACTCTGGGAGACAACTGCAATTACTTCGAGCGAATGAACGATGTTCTGTTCTTTCGTGAGTGGCGGACGGATGGGGAACGGTTAAGATGCCCTGAGCATGCAAACTTCGGACGGCAGTAAACAGCGAACTTTGCGAAGTAATGCCGATGGCGATCGAGCTGTCAAAAGAGTTAGCGGCGCTCGCATTGGTGAGTAGCAGCCATATTCCGGCTGTAGAGCCCGGAGGAGAATGCAACAAAACTTAGGCCTCGCGCAGCATTGCTAATACGTGGTGCCCGCATGGTGAGCCAAGCCAGCGCGAGGTGTCCTAAAGGAAAGATATGAGATTGAAAGTCTACAGCGGGTAACGCAGCGTCTACAACGCTGATGGATAACCAGCCGCCGCTAGCGCAAATCGAGCCGGTTAACGAGGACACCGAGCATGTAAGAAATCCCTAACAGCGTTGAAGGAGTGCTAGTCCTTCGCAAAGCCTTTAAAACGCGTTGGATCGAGCTGGGTGTACAGAACTGTGTGCTGGATGTTTTTGTGTCCCAAATACGCCTGTATAGCCCTCGTATCTGCACCTTTTGAGGCGAGCGCATAACCTCTTGCGTGACGGAGCATGTGGGGGTGCACTGAAAATTTGAAGCGCGCCTCTTCGCCAGCTCGCGCGACCAGGGCGTGCACGGTGCGCTCGGAGAGCGGGCCGCCGCGTTCGGAGACGAACAGAAAGGGCGAGTCTGGATACTCGCGCTGCAACTGTCGCAACGCCCGTAACTCATCGCCTTCAATCCAGTGGACGCTGGGATCGCCGTTTTTCAGGCGATTGACGTGCAGCTTGGCTGATTTGAAGTCGACCTGCTCCCACCTGAGCGCCACAATCTCGCCGACGCGAAGACCGTGGCGGTAAGCCATCATGATCAAGACCCAGTCGCGGAAGCCGTGGCGCCCGAGCGTCCTGGCGGCCTCTCTGAGTTTTTTCGCTTCTTCGGGCGTCAGATATTCACGCGATCGCACGTCGGCGTTGCGCGGTTTTTCGGGGGGAGCATTGCGCCGGCGACGTCGAGGGGTAGAGGAAGCTTTCTTCTTGACAGCCACCTTTTTGGACTTTGCCGAAAAGGACCGCTGGCCACTAGCGGAATTTTTCTTTTTTGCGACCGGGCGCTTTGCGGGTTGTTTAGGCACTGGTTGGTTCTCCAGTCATTTTCTACCCAACCCACCATTATCGAAACACTGCTGAATACGGTTCTTTTCAGCAAACACGTGTCGGTATTACCACCATATCTGGTGCGAAGGAACTGCCACCCGCTCCATTTGACAAGCCCGAAAACTCCTGCCGATCCCCCGGCTGAGTATTTGATAATATCGAGGGGGAAACCTAAGCGGATATTGGCGTTCTGACGCCGGGTGCGTGCTGCTATGTCCTTAGAACCGCCGCCGAACAATCTTGAAAACGCGTCTGCGCAGGTGCACAAGCTGGTGGGCGACATTGATGCCCTGGGTTTGCGCGAGGCTTTCGAGAGGGTCCTGCAGGCTGAAATTCCGGTCGGCATTCTACAGGTTGCTTGCCAGAACAAGGCGGGCGCCATACTCGTCAGAGACGGCTCGATAAAGGCGGCTATCGCACCTTCTTCGCAACTTTTGGGAGAGCCGGCCCTCAGGCAAATACTGAGCGCCGACGAAGGCAAGTATCGTTTCACCACGGACTTGCCCCGGGAGCCCGTTCGCGAAGTCCTGGACATAGACCTGTCCTCACTCCTTAACTGGCGACACCCCGCACAGCCTGATGTGGTGCCGTCGCTGGTCCGAGCGCTGGAAACACTCATGGCCAGCGAATCTTATACGGTGTCGACCGACCAGCATATTCCAGTCTATGTGCCAGAGCCAGATACAGACGAGCTGATAGCTCTTTCCGATGAAGAAATCTCAGCGGCACGGACATCCCCCGATGATTGCTTCGGGTTGCAGGATGTACTGGCTCGCTTTGAAGCGCAGAAAAAGCAGGAAGCGGAAGACCTCAGACAGCTTACTAACGAGCACTTGAAAAAAATCGAGGCGCCGCCTGAATCTTCGCCCGACGATCGTCCGCTGCCCATGAACCGCTCTACCGATCAACAACGTCGGGCATCGGCAGAGCATCCAACTGACTCTCCTTACCGCATCACCGGCGGACATCGCGTCACCGGCGGACACACGACCGGTACCTACGCGCAGCTAGCGGCAGACCAAACAGCGCAGCTCCCCGCGATCTCCAGCGAGATTACCTTGCCGACCGGCGAGACCCTCAAAGAATCCCGGACGAAACAGTTCCGACAAACCTCCCTTTTCGTCGGCATCGCAACCGTGCTGATTACAGCGGCAGTAATCGCAACCAACAAAGTACTGACTGAAACCAACGCGGTGCAAGGGATGCAGGGCGGCAATCAGTTGCTCAAAGATGGATACAAAGATCTGGCCAAAAAGAGTTTTGCCCGGGTCATAGAGAAGGATCCAAATAACGTGCCGGCATTGCTGGGGCGCGCTGCCGCGTGTTTGCAAATGCACGATCTGCCGGCGGCGAGCGCGGACTACGCCAAGGTCCTGACCCTCGATCCCGGCAATATAGAAGCCATGAACGGGCAAGCTGGAGTTTTCGTCCAACTGAAAGACTACGCAGATGCGGTGGCACTCACCGACACCGCCATCAAGGCAAAACCCGACAATGCGCGGGCTTTGCTGATCCAGTCGCAGGCCTATTTGGCGATGGGACAAAACAAACAAGCCGCTGATGCCGCCACTCGCATCATCGAGAAAAAAGCGCCCGACGTGCTGGCCGCCGCTTATGCCGCGCGCGGTGACGCGTTTCTCGCCCTGAAAAAGTTCGGCGAAGCTTACTCCGACTTCAGTCAGGCTCTGCTGGTCGATCCAAGCAATCGCGCCAACTTTGGAAAACGCGCTCAGGCTGAACTTGCACGCTACGAATACAACGCAGCGATTGCTGACGTCAATCAGGCGATTTTCGCAGATCAGTCGAATCCCACCTGGTTCATGCTGCGGGCGCAGGCACTGGCAAAAACAGATCAGCTGGACAAGGCTGTAGAAGACCTCGACAAAGCGGTCGAGCTGAAGCCCAGCATCGACACATACGGTCAACGTGCGCGCGTGCACATGGCGATGAAAAACTACAATCGCGCCTACGCCGATCTGTGCGAGATCTGCAAAGATCCGCGCGCACCAGTCTCGTACCAGGCACAACGTGACCAGGTGGAAGCCAGACTGAAGAAGGGACAGGTAAAGCAGGTAGACGTAGAGAGTTTGATCTCAACTTCGGAGCCGGCGCGCGTTCTGAAATATGATGAAATGGTGCGCGAAGGTTATGCGCGTCTGAACGCCGGAGACGCGCAGGGAGCGCTGCAATTGCTTTCGATGGTGGTAAAAACAAATCCGTCCGACCTGGAGGCACGTCGTTATCTAGCCCGTGCATACCAGAAAACAGGTCACGGGCAAGAAGCAGTCGAGCAGTTTAAGTACGTGCAGGACGTGAAACCACTAGACGGCCACGATACCTACTGTTACGCGCAGGCCTTGTATGACCTCAGGGAGTACAACCAGGCAACTCCGCTTCTCACCGCGCTTGTGAATCGCGAACCGGATTATGCCGAAGCCAGGGTGTTGCTTGTGAACTGCTTGTTGCTGGTGAACGACCAAGCAACTGCCCTCGAGGTGTGTCGCGCTGGTGCATCCCGGGCGCGTACACCACAGGACATCGCCCGCTTTCAGCAGCTCTACCGAGTCGCGCAAGCCGGAGCGGGACAATGAGGCAATTAGGAAAAGCCGAACTGGCGCCGATTTGCTTCTTTCTCCTGCTTGTGGCTGTCGAAGCTGGTTTCATTGCTTACTCAAACCTGGAGAACCAACGCCTGGCACCACAGGCGGTAGCACCGCCTGTTTCTCCCTCGCTCAAAAAATTATCCGCGCCCACCCTCACCTGCTATCGCATCGGTGCGTATGACCGCGCGCAGCCGGGTATTCTCGCCAATATGCGCGAGGACAACTTCGAGGATTTGTCGTTCCTGGGCACCTTCTATCGAGAGTGTGGTCGCTGGTCGCAAGCCCGCAAGTATCTCGAGCGATCTCTGACGCTGGCGCAAACAAGCGGCGACCGCAAGCGGACGGTGATTGCACTCAATAATCTCGGTATGTTGAGTTGCATCGAAGGCACCACACTTTCGGGCAAAGAGCGTCAAGAAACTTTTGAAGAGTCCGAACAATATTTCCAGCGCGCGTTGCAGGAACTCAAAGAACTCAACGAACCGCAATTATCACAGACCGTCATGAGCAACCACCGCCTTCTCCAAACCAATCGGTCGTCTTGAGAAGAGGCTTCTGATGCGGTCGATGAAACGCTGAATGTCGACAGGATCGACGAAGACGACATATGCGCAGATCATCTGCGACTCGAACATCGGAATGTTCATCGACCATTCGATACCGAGGTGGAGAAGTATGCCAGCCGCCAGAATGTAATAACGAAATTCTTTGACCCAGATCAAAGTCCAGAGCGCAAATTCAACAACCAGCGTGCCCCAGGTCAGAAGTTTGATCAAGAACATATTATCGAACACCCAGGGTACAGGCAGTTTTTGGAAATCCAATAGACGTCCGACATAGTAAATCGCAGTGCCGTCGCACCAGGTTTCACCAGCCAGCTTGGCCAGTGAACTTTGCAAATAGACTGTGCATAGTTGCAGTTGCAACAATCGCTGTGCCCAAATAGGACTGGTTGCCGGGGTCGACCGTCCTGACTTTTTGCGGATCAAGTTGTCCAGCGAAAGCGCATGTCCAGCCGGCGAAAGTAACAGGTACACAGCGGAAAGACGCATGAACAGATCACCTGAATTGAGAATGATCAAGTTGCGGTGGTGAATCGAAAATAGCGCCAGCGAAAGAACCAGCAAACTGGTGCGTGTGAAGAGTCCCAGTCCGGTTGTGATTGCCGTTATGAACAGCAGCGCAAATGCGCCATAGATCGCCCAGGGCGTATCGGGCAGCCAGGCAAACAACGAGAAGCGATCAGTGATCAGCCATTCTTTATTAGCGGCACTGGTGATCAACCCATGAGAGCCGTACCAGTTGGAGAGATCCGGCAGCATCAACAAGACGAAGCCCAGCACGTGCAGAGAAAACAATATGCGGTACGCTGCCATGGGCAGCGGTGAACGCTCTTCGAACCAGAATTGATTCCACAACTCCCACAGCCGCTTCAACGTCATTTCAGATCCTCAGCGGTGACGGGATATATGAAAAACGTGCGGTTATGGAAGGCTTCCGGCAGCGGTTTGTTCAGTCCCAACTCTGGTGGTGGAATGTCTTGCCAGTGCCGCTGTAGCGACACATAGATAGGTGCGCGTGTGCGGAATCGTCGCGCAACGAAACGTGCCGCGTCCGCCCAAAGCATACGACTGCTGTCATAGTAGAGATTGTCGAGCCCATACTTACGGTAGCGCTCTTGCTGCGGTCTTTGCCAGACTGGCAGTTTGTCGTTGCGGGGAAATTCATAATATTGCATGGACCCATCGGCGAAGGTAACGACTGCCGACACGTACATGTTGTTGAGCCGCGGATCGGGCGAGAACACTGCAAAATTTTGCCAGAGTCCGCTCCAGAGGAGTCCAGGCTTGAGCGGCTCATTGAGACGGTTTCGAAGCGGCGTACCGGGCAGCATCCAGATGGCGTTGACACCTGCATAAATCAGGATGCCCAGAGAAATAAAGATCCTGGTTGGTAGATTCATCGTCCGAAATCCGAATGCCAAGCACATTCAGTGTTTCACTTACAGCATCTGTTCACTAGTGTATTCGATCTGCGATTTGTGGTGGCAACAAATCCAACAAATTCTGTTGGATTTGTTGCCACAGTGTTTCCAACAGAATTTGTTGGAATGCAGTATCCAAGCCACTTGACGGGGATTGTGCATTGGCATAGGCTGGATGAGTAAACGCAGTTTAATAGAGTTATATGGGATCCTGCGTACCTATGACGAAGTGTCCACAACCGAGGCCACAGCGTGGCAACACGTTGGCCATGATAGCGGCTCTCACAATTTTGTTTTTGCTGGTGGCACTCTTCGTGATGCTCTATCTGATGATGGTGCGCTCCAGCGACGAGCATCGCACCGCGATTGACTCAGCCGCCCTGGCGGCTGCCAAAGACGTTTCGCGCATTGTCATAAACACCGATCAATTCGGCTACGTGGGATTGACCAGCTCGCCGCCGACGGGCACTGATACCAACGCCGGCGACAATTACTTCCAGGAAGTGCATGGCATCAACGAACTGACTGCTACTGCGCGAGTCGATATGATCGTCGCCAATGAAATCGGCGACACGTTTCTGCGCGGACTGGCGCAGAGCGAACTGGACAATGTCAAAGCAGTAAAGGACCAGCTGACTACGGAGATCAATGGTGCGCTCCTGCCGGCAGGCACAGCCAAAGACGCGGCCGGGCAAACACTTACGCCTTATCTGAGCGCCGAACGTGTTTATCTAAAAAACCAGGCGAAGAACTCAATCTATGTTGGGGGTTCGATGCGGCTTACGTTTGGGGGCATCGAAGGCGGCATCGAAACGGCTACTCCCGCCCCGACTCCACTCTCCAAGGGCGCCTGCACCGGCATGGAATCAAACGGCAAATACCTTTCCGATATGAACGTTCCATTCAATGGCGTCGATTTCGTTTTCGGCTCCGTAGCACGACGAGTCGGCCTCTGCGATAAGAACAAATTCCGCGCCTCCGTGCCCGGCTTGCCTTACCAGAACCCAGGCGTGGTGCTGGTGGAAGCTCAGCAGAGGTTTCAAGAGCAGGGCAGATCATGGAACATAGCATATGCCGGCTGCGCTTGCGCGGGCGGCACCGAATCACCGCGCCCCGCCCCTGGTGCCTTCACGATCAGTTTTCCGGATGGACCGATGCCCGAATTCACCTGCCCGGGCGACATCTGGGGCGCCGCGCTGATCCAGGGCAAGACCATGGATGTATATCAAGCCGCGGCAGCCGATTTCATCAATCAAAAGCCACCGGCGCGTCTCGACACCTGGAGCGGCGCACTGCCCGTGGCGATGCCCGCGCAGGCTACGGAAGTGACGAAACTGGCTTTCTATGACTGGCTGCGCTGCGGCGGATCGCGCATCAACATCGACTCTGTAGTCGGCATGCAGTCGATGGGATTTAATGCGCCTTCGACTCCGAAAATCATGTGGAAAGCCACCGACCCCGCCAATGCACCGGCGGTGCAAAACCTGGGAATGGTGCCCACCGGAGTGATCCACATCTACACATTCAATCCCGATGGGACGGTGCGGTACATATCGAAAGACGTGAAGCCCTATCCCTACACAGTAGTCGGCGAAAACCAGCTCTATGCGGAGATGCAAGACGGCAACGAACTGATCAGTGCCGCGTTGCCGCTTACACTCTCCGGCGTCCGCTACCTGACCGACGCCGCCGGCGTGAAGGTGGGCGACATCCAGTTCACCCCCAACTACGATCTATACGTCAGAGATCTGACGCGCCGCTGGGGCACCATATCCGGTGGCCAACATGGCGGTGAACGGATGGACGGCAACCCTAATTTGTCTTTGCACTCGCTGACGGCGCCGGGCGCAGTCGAGCTTCTGCCCGCCGAAAAACTGATCGCCAGATCGGCCGCCGGTCAGCACGTCGGCGCATCTCAGAGCGCCGGCAACCCGGACCTGATTGCTTGCTTACCGGAAGATGACGCTCCTTATATGCAAACAGAACGCGGCGAATCAGGCTTGCTCTCCGGTGTGATCAGCGTCGCCACAGGCATAGTCAGCGGTCTTCTCAGTGGACCAAGTTCCACCAACGGCACATCGACAGGCACACCGGGGCGTGGCGCTCCCAATCCGGTCAGCCGCCAGGACGACTTTGCCTCGTCGTCTGTACCGACCCCGCCGTATTACACCTACAGTCAGGGTCCCGCAGGCGGAGCCACGCGTCCTGCCTACCAGACCAATGGTCTGTGCTGTGACATTCGCTTTCGCCGCCAGCTGAAAGTGGGAGATATGATGTTCGGCTTGGGCGGCTATAACGTCGGCTACGTAGGCGAGATGCTGGAGATTCCTTAACCCAACTAGCTGGGCGGCATGATCCACGTATAGGGGAACGTCTGGCGGGCTTTGAATTGCACGCCGCCCGGTCCGACCACTGCCGATACTAAGAACGGCGGGAAAACGTTGCACGTGGTTTCGATCGTCACTTCGCCATCGACCGGTCCGCCGTAGGGGGCTTGCGGCAGAGGCGGGTTCAATGACTCGGTCATAACGACCGTGGGCACCATTTTCACGGCACCGGCACCGATGTGCTTAGCGACTACCAGTTCGGCACGCTTCTTGGGCTCACCACTCTGAATCTGGTCGGGTGGTCCAATCGAAGCCGCACGGGCAGCCTCCCGGCAAACGGAATCGTTCATATTCACCCCGATCATGATGGTTCCAATATCGATCAGAATCAGGACGATCGGAATCAAGATTGCTAATCCAGCAACCAGTTCCATGAAGGACTGGGCCTTGTTTCTTCGTAATCTCATGATTTCTCAGCGCGGGTGGGGCAGCTAGATGCCATCTCTCGTTATTCCCTCAGCATCAAATTGGTAAACACTGGCGCGTTACGGTCAGCAAAATATCAGCTCCTTGATCACCACCGGCAAAGCATTTGCTCGCAATGGCTTGCCGATGTCGATGTAATCACCGGAAACTAGCTGGATTCCGTCAATAACGACAATCGGCACCGCCTGCAACCGACCGCGCAGCATCTGTCCGAGAGCCATTCCTACATCCGGCTGCGCAACGGCAATCAAAGGCTGGCTGCCCCGCAACTGACGAAACTGCTCGGACAGTCGATCCGCCCACCGGCTCAGCGTTTCATAATCAGTAGAGAGCAGTCCGCTCAGGTGCAACGCCACCGGTTTATCAGACCAATTCAGATCAAGATTCTTCAGCTGAGCTTCAACAGACTGCTCAATATCCGTAAGCCGCACCAGAGGTATATTCCGCAAGGGCAGCGCATCAACAGCGGCTGCTATTGTCGACCCGCTCAACTGCACGCTGTGCATACCGGCACCAATCACGGTGGCACGGATAGCATCGAGGGGAACGGCGAAATCGACAGCTCGCCGACGCAATTCTGCGCCGATAGCGAGCGCCAGCATGGGGCCGATGTCGTTGTACTCAAAGAGAGACTCGCCCTCCAGGGAACCTTCAACCGCCAGCATTTCGCCCACCCCGCCCGAAATGAAATACTGGTCGATCTGATAACGCTCTCTGTCGACTGTGTAGTCGGCAACGACCTCAGCGCCGGTCACAGCTGCACCATTCATGAAACCGACAATAGCCGCTGCGATGGATGAAACCGCGTCCGCCAGCGATTTGCCGCCGGCAAGCAATGCCGTACCGGCGGCGGAACCGCCGGTTACCCGCCCTTCTCTATCGGTGCGAATGCTGCGTCCGCCCAGTGCCAGACAGGCGGTATCGAGCAGCTTGCCATGCTGATAGACAGCAATATTGGTTGTGCCACCGCCAATATCAACATTACAAATGGTTGCCTGTCTCGCCTCCGAAGCCTGCACCGCTCCCGAACCGCGCGCCGCCAGAATACTCTCCAGACGCGGCCCGGCGCTAGACACCACAAACTCGCCGGCAAACTCGGACAGGCTGGTCGCCACTTGCTCGGCATTGCGCAGCCTGGCCGACTCACCTGTGACGATCACAGCGCCGGTTTCCACATCAGGCGGCTTAACTCCGGCCAGTGCGTACTGCGTGCTGATCAAAGCTGCCGTCGCTTCAGCATCGATGATACCGGCTGTGGTGACAGGCGTGCCGGCAATCGGGCTGCGATAAACGACTGTCCGTTCAGCAATGGTCATGCGCGGCGCTTGATTGAGCCGCGAAGAATTGGACAGTTTCAAGCGGCTGATCACCATGTGCGTGGTGGTAGTGCCGATGTCGATGCCGACGCTCAAGATCGCATCGTCACTGCGATGGATGTTCATCCACAGCTACCCGAGTTGCTGGAGGCGTACGCCTGATACGCCCTTCTCGATGATACGCGCGATCAGTTGCACAATGTAGGCTCCCGCTTCGGCGGCGGGCGTGCCCCGTTCGTGGATATTGGAGACAACGGTGCGGTCGGAGCTGATTGTTTGCGGACCGGGATTGAGTGTGATGTACGCGCTCAAACCCACCCCGGAAGAGAGTCCGGGTCGTTCGCCGATCAAGTTGACGACGACGCGCGCGCCCAATGCATGCGCAATCGGGTCAGCAACCGCCACCCGTCCATAACGCACGACCACGGGCTTGCCGACGGTCAGCTGAGAAAGCGCCAGTCCGTCACGCAACATCGGCAGCAGTTCGCGCACATTGGCTTCCACTGCGGCGGCGCTCAGTCCATCGCTAATGACGACCTGCACGTCCTGACCACCGGGACAACATTTTTTCAACTCTTCCAGGGTCGATTCGGCAACCCTTTTTCCCAGCGGCGGATTGAGGACAAACTCCTGCCGCGAGTCGACCAGACTCTGCACAACCGGAAACTGGCTGCGGCGGGCAAACTCCAGAAATTCGTCGGAGAGCTCGCTGTGCACGGCGTCGCGAGCAACAGCATGATCGGCGCGAAACTGCAGCCAGGCTTGTGTCAGGGGCCGGCAACCAGCCCGCCAGACAGCTACGCGGGCGGGAGTGGTCTCCAAAAGGGCCGGCAATACATCACCCTCTGCGGCTGACGGTATGGCTGTTTTTGTGGGAGATTCTGGATACACGCCGATACAGGTTACACTATCTGCTTCCATTCAGATCGTTCGCAAGCGGCACAGCAGTCATGAGCTATTCCCAAACCTGTCAGGGTCAGACCTTCGTATTCGGCTCGGTCAAAGAAGTCTTGGCCAAAGCCAACGAAGAAAAATCGGGCGACAAGCTGGCCGGTATTGCAGCTGCCTCCGAGCTGGAACGCGTGGCGGCCAAAGCCGTGCTCGCCGAACTGACCTTGAGCGAATTGCGCAATCAGCCTGTGATTGCACCGGAGGAAGACGAGGTTTCGCGCCTGATCGACGAAAAGCTGGATGCGCAAATCTGGCAACGCATCAAAGGCTGGACTGTCGCCGAACTGCGAGAGTTCCTTTTGGGCGGTACCGAATCGGAGACACTCAATTGCCGCACCATCGGTGCCGGCTTGACCGGCGAGATGGCGGCCGCTGTCGCAAAGCTGATGTCGAATATGGATCTGGTGCGGGCAGCCAAAAAATGCCGAGTGGTGGCAAAAGCCAATACAACACTGGGGCTCGATGGAGTTCTCGGCGCCCGCTTGCAACCCAATCACCCGGCCGACTCGCAGCAGGGCATTTTGACTTCCATCTATGAAGGCCTCTCCTACGGCGTCGGTGACGCCGTCATCGGAATCAATCCCGCTTACGACGATGCCGAGTCTGTAGAGCGACTGCTGCACACCACCGACGAACTGATCAGAGCGCTGGGCGTACCGACGCAGAACTGCATTTTGAGTCACGTGACCACGCAGATGAAAGCCATCGAACGCGGCGCACCAGCCGGACTGATTTTTCAGAGCATCGCCGGCTGTCAGCAAGGCAATACCGCATTTGGTATCACGCTCGACATGCTGAAAGAGGCGTGGCAACTGGGCAAAGACAAGTGCTACAACGCCGGAGAGCGTTGCATGTATTTCGAAACCGGCCAGGGTTCCGAGCTGTCTTCCAACACGCACAACGGCGCCGATCAGCTGACACTGGAAGCTCGTTGCTATGCAATGGCGCGCCATTTCCAACCGTTTCTCGTCAACGACGTGGTCGGCTTTATCGGACCGGAATACCTGGCTGACGGTCGGCAAATGATCCGCGCCGGTCTCGAGGATCATTTCATGGGCAAGCTTCTTGGGCTGCCCATGGGCATCGACGCTTGTTATACCAATCACATGGATGCCGATCAAAACGATCTGGAAAACCTGACGGTGCTCCTGGTGGCAGCCGGCGTCAATTACTTCATGGGCGTGCCGATGGGTGACGACGTTATGTTGTCCTATCAGACCACCAGCTTCCACGACATCGCCTGCTTGCGAGAATTGATGGGCTGCCGTCCGGCTCCCGAATTCGAGCAATGGCTGGAAGAAAACGGCATTATGGAGGACGGCAGGCTGACCGCTCTAGCCGGCGATCTCACTTATGTACACAGCTTGCGTAAGGCGAAAGCCGGCAAGCACTGAGGCGAGCACCGTATCTGGTGCCCAGCCCTGCATGCAGTATTTTGAACGTCTTATAGATCAGGTAGAGATCTTCTCAGACCACCGTCGTGTTGACTGTACGGGGCCTATCGCCTAAGATAATTATTAGCTCGCGTTAATGTTGACCACCTTCGCGCCCCCGTCGCTCTCAGAAACAGCCGTCGCTGGAGGATATCTGTGCGTAGCCGCACCCGCACCTGCACCCCCACCAAGCGCCAGGGCAGACCGCCACTCGCGCAACGAACCCCTACGGGCAACACGCTCGCCCTGATAGGCGTCACCACACTCGTGTTCGTGATTGTCATAGCGCTCGTCTTGCTCTACATGTCCATGGTGCGTTCGGACACCGAGCACAAGACGGCCATCGAAGCCGCGGCCATCGCCGCCGCTAAAGACGTCAGTCGCATCGCTGTCGATACCGACGAATGGGGTTGGGTCAGCCTCACCGAACAGCCTCCAATCGCCACCCAGACACGGGCACCAGACCAGTATTTCACGGAAGTCCACTCCATCAACGAGTTGATGGCAACCGCACGCAACAATGCAATCATCGCGGCCGCGCTGGGCGATCCGTTCATGCAAGCTTTATCCAATCAGGACGTCAACAATGTGAAGACCGCCAACACGACGCTGGTCACGGTCATCAATGGTGCGCTGAGCGGCGGATCTGCGCAGGATGCTTTCGGTAACACAGTCAACCCGTTAGCCGACGCTCAACAGGCTTATCTGAAAGACCAGGCCAAAGGATCGACATATGTAGCAGGATCGCTCCAGCTGACTCTAGGCGGCATTCAGGGCGGTATCCCGACGGGCATTCAAATCCCCAACCCACCATCAAAAGCCGCTTGCACCGGTCTGGAGGCCGAAGGCTTCTACATGTCGGACACCGACATCCCATTTAACGGCACCAGCTATGTCCGCAGACATTCGCTTCCGCAGATTGCTCAACGTCGGCGACCTCGACTTCTTGATCGGGGGCAACGATTTCGGTTATATCGGCGAAATGCGTTGATCCTCCTAAGTGTGTGCAGATTTCGTGCAGATAACGGCCGCGGCATTGACCGCAGACGTTGTGTGACATAGGATCGAAATGGTGTCACGCGCATTCGTTCACATCTAATCGGCATCCCCTCCCGGGAGGCTCTCGCATGCTTATCAGACGCAGCCGAGGCAACACACTGGCCATGGTGGCAGCGGTCACGGTCATCGGTCTCCTTGTGATCATCTTCGCCCTGCTCTACATGTCGATGATGCGGTCGGGCACCGAACATAAGACTGCCATCGAATCCGCAGCCATCGCCGCTGCCAAAGACATTTCCAGAATTGTGGTCGACAGCCCCGAGTGCGGTCTTGTCGGTTTGACTAATCAGGCCGCTATCTACAGCGATACAACAGCGCCGGATGATTACTACCAAGAAGTGCACAGCATCAACGAATTGATGGCGACAGCTCGACTTGGTTTCATTCTCGCAAATGAGATCGGCGATGCGGACGGTTTCTTGAAAGCGCTTGCTCAACAAGATCTGGACAATGCCAAGGCCGCCAACGCCGAACTGACCGCTGAGTTGCAGGCGGCTCTGGCTGGAGGCACTACCTCCAAAGATTCGGCGGGTAATACAGTCACGCCGTACGCCAGTGCCCAGGCGGCTTACATGAAGAACCAGGCCAAGGGTTCCTCCTATGTGGCCAACTCGCTGGTGCTCACTCTCGGTGGCATTCAGGGCGGAATGCCCACCAGCACCAAGGTGCCGCAGCCTATGTCGAAAGGAGCCGTGGCAGGAAAAGAGGCCGAAGGCTTTTACATGTCCGACACGAACATTCCATACAACGGCACAGATTTCGTCTTCGGTTCAGTTACCAAACGTGTGTCGCTGTGCACCGTCAGCAACTTTCAGACCAATATCGCTGGACTCCCGTATCAGGTACCGTCTGTGGTGCGCGCTCAGGCTAGACAACAGTTTCAAGACCAGGGCAAAACCTGGCAAGTTGATTACGCCGCCTGCGCCAGCGCTGGTTCCGTCGAACCGCAGCGTCCTGCACCGGGTGCACTGACATTCAGCTTTCCCGATGGCGGGTTGCCGGAATTGTCCAAGCCTGGCGATGTAATTGGTTACAACGGGATGGCTGCCTGCACGATGGATCTCTATACATCAGTTGATGGCGACTTCATTCTAGAGCCGGGTTCGTCTCTGGAGGTGTATCCATACACGGTTCCTTTTATCAACAACCCGCCCACCGCCGCGGAATGTGCCAAGCTGGCGCTTCACGACTGGCTGCGGTGCGGCGGCAGCAAAGTTAATATCGATGAAGTCCTCAATATGTTGAACACGGATTGGGCAAACCAGGGTCCGGACATTCTCTGGAGAGCCATGGACCCCGAGCACCCGCCGGCATTACTCACGATCGGCAACATACCGCGCGGCATTATGCACATCTACACAATCGAGCAGGACGGCAGTATCACGTACAAGCATGTGGAGATCAAACCGTCGCCCTACACTTGCGTTGGTGAAGGACAACTGTATGCCGAGATCAACGAAGGTCAGTCGGTGCCCAGCAAGGTGGCTCTCTGGAAGTTGAACGGCGTTAAGTATCCAGACGTAAACGGAAACTTGCAAGTCGGCAATATTGCCGGTTTACAGGCTTTCGACGTGTATGTGCGCGACCAGGCTCGTAACATCGGCGACGTGAGAGGCGGACAGCATGCCGGCGATCGCATGGACGGCAACCCGCAAATCTCGTTTAATTCAGACCGTCGCCATGACTTCGATGATGCCAGCCCCTGGGGAGTCTATACCGATTACGGGCGCGGTGCATTCGCCGGCGGAGAAGCCAACCACGGAAACGGCAACAATGGGCACCACAACGGCCATCACAGCAACAACGGTGGCAGCCATGGCAACAACGGCAACCATGGCGGCAACAACAACGGACACAATGGCACAAGCGGCAACGGTCACCACAGCGGCAGCCATGCCAGCGCCAGCGGCACCACCGGCAGCGGTGAGGGCATACCGCCTATGATCACGCGCCAGGACGACTTTGCATCCTCCAATCTACCCCTTCCCGACTATGTCTCCTACACGTATGGCAGTGGTGGTCAGCCTCGCCCCGCCTACACCAAAAACGGTCTGGCAGCCGATATCAGATTTCGCCGCCAGCTGGACGCCGGCGACCTTGATTTTTTGATCGGCGGCCACGATTTGGGATATGTGGGCGAGATGTGGTGAAATCGGGTATAACCCGCTTTGACTCACTCGGTTTGAAATGGTTTGGGGTATCGGAGGACTTTTTCCGTGCGCATCACATCTAATGTCGCCAGATTGGGCATTGGCTACCTTTTAGCGGCCAGCTTTTGCATTTCTCCATCATGGGCGCTAACCAACCAGGACGTGGTCTACGCCATTAAAAAAGCAGGAATCTTGGGAGCGAATGTAGGCGTCACAGCTCGTGTCGACAACGACAAGGTAGCGGTCGCTACATATCGCAACTCCAAGAACAACGACAAAGACACAAAGATCGATGCCGCCATGATCGCCAAGACGGTTGCCGATCTCGGCGGAGACGACATTGTGCGTGTGACCATATACTTCTACGGGTCCGACATGTCATCCTATGACGAAGTCTCGCTCACCAAGGGCGACATCAAGGCATTCGGCTCAGGTCAGATGAGCAAGGATGAGTTCCTCTCCTCCATGGCCGTCAACCACGGCAAGCAAGAGACCGGCGCTGACCGCGTCACTCGCAGATTGGAGGGCACCACCGTCGGCGCCAAGCAATACAAAGTGGCTATCGCAACACCGGAAGCGGTGGACATCAGCGTTGAACAAAATTCCTGGGTGCCGGATGAAGAGGTCAAACTGGAAGCGTTGCAAATCGCGATGAGCTCTCAGTCTGCCCTGCCGCCTGAAGCAACGAAAGTGAAAGTGTCTTTCATGGATCCGGAAGGAAAATCGGAAGTCAGAGAAGTCACCTTCAACAAGTCGGATTTGACGTCGATCTGGAAAGGCGTGCAGTCAAGCCTCGAATCAGCCACCTTCGCCAAGAAATCGGCGCCCGTCGAAGTGGGCAACCTGACGGTGGCACTGGGACCGCACCGCGAAGAACGCGAGCGCCTTCTCGCCCAACTTAAAGAGCTGGACAAATTGGGCGTCGGCATCGTGCCTTTTATTCGCGCATTCCAGTCTATCGAGGCCAATCTCAATTCATTGAGCGACGCGGCTCTGGTTGATGCAATCCAGAAACTGAGCATGTCTCTCTCCGATCAGGAGAAGGCTTTTAAAGCCGCCAAAGCAGCCAAGCCGACGAAGACCGCCGCTAAGGGTCCGGCGGCACCAGCAAAAGTTGGTCGCTGGGCGGCTACCGGTCAGGAGCCTGTGATTCCCGGTGAAGTTCTGGCCAATCCGGATCAGCTGGTCAGCCGCTTTGAAGCCAAACTGGGCGGACACGATCCGAAGTTTGTGAACGTGCTCGATCAGGTCTCCGACATTCTGCGCAAAAACAATCGCGCCGGCGAAGCAGCCAAATTCGAACAACGCGCGGCGCAACTGCGCGCCACGATCAGATAGGCTCAACGACTACACGGCCAAACGCTTCTTTGATGCCGTCCTCGGCTGAAACCTGATTGCGGGCATGTTTCGTAATCTCGTCATAAGCGCGTGACACCGCTTCCGCTACGTCGGCTGTGGCCGCTCGATACTGGGCGCAGATTTGCTGCGCCGCTTGTTTCTTGGCGGCACCGATGGCTGCTTGACGGTCTCCACCTTTGCCGGTGAACTTTTTTCCGATCACAGCCTGGCATGCCTTTTTTGCCGCCGATTCGGCGCGTTGATCATAGATACGCCGGCAGATCTCAACGTGCCCTTTCTCATGCTCCTGCGTATGTTTGCGTTTACCACAAGCGCTATCTACATCTAGCGAGAGCTCCATGCCGACGCTGCGGACGCTCACAGTAACTTGCGTTTCGTTGCCGCCGGATTCCCTGGCTGATACCAGATCGCATTTTAGCCGCGGACGGCAATGGAAAAACCATTTCGTCATGCCTCGATAGCGCTCTCCGCCCGCCCCCTGAAACCGTTTTTCATCCCCTGGGACGTCTTGCCATTTGGCCGCCATCGGCAACTTTGTAATAGTCACCACGGGCGATGCCGCGCCCGGTGCGCTGGACCAGGCACCGTCGCTTGCCAGAGCCGCAGTTGCCAGGGCAAGTACAACTGCAACTGCGCTCGCCGCCATTTTCTCTTTCTGCTTCGGATTCGCCACAAGCGCCAGGGTATAAGGGGATCATGCTACGTTCCCAATTATCCCTCATTCCCCTGGTCTATCTGACAGCTTTGTTGTCAGTCTTCGCAGCGATTGCGCTCACACCCATGGGTCCGCCCAGAAACGCTGACGGCAGACCGCTGAGCTCCGCCGGCCAACCACTTCCCTTAAGCACCGCCGAAAAATTCAGCAACGCGGCCTGGCAACGTGCCGGCAACAACATCGCCGCCTGTTGCAGTGTGCGCGCCTACGACCGCGCCCTGCCGCTCCTGGAAAAACGGCTGACCACCACTGATTACGATGATGTCACCTTCATGGGCAACTTCTATCGTGACTGGTGCCACTGGGAGGACGCGGTCAGCTATTACGAGATGGCCTTGAAAATAGCCGAAGGCAAAAAGGACCAGAAGCAAATCGCCATCGCGCTCAACAACCTGGGTCTCGTCTACTTCCTGGAAGGCAACACGTTCTCCGGCGAAGCCGAGCGCAAGAAGACATTCGATCAGTCCGAGGTTTCCTTCAACCGCGCTTTGCCGCTCGCCAAGCAGTCCGGCGACACTGCGTTGAGCCAGACCATACAGGAAAACTACAAAATGGTGCTTCTGGAAAATGGCAAAACTCAAGAAGCCGGCAAGCTGTCCACCGTATTCAACTGAGGTTCCCGCGGCTGACCGCGTTTACCGATCAACCTGTCTAACAGCCACTGCAGATGCTGCGGATCGACAAACAGTATGTAGCTTGACATCATCAGTGTTTCGAACTGGGGAATGTTCATCGTCAGCTCGATGCCGGCATGCAATAGCAATCCCAGAGCGAGCACATAGTAACGAAGCTCCTTGACCCAGACAAGCGTAAACATGGCGGTTTCGGCAAAGAGCGTGCCCCACGTCAGTACTTTGGAGAACCAGATGCTGGTGAGAAGAAACGGCAGCTGCACGCGGTAAAACTCGCGCAGCTGCAGCACGTAATAAACCGTGGTGCCGTCCAGCCACGGCGCGCCGAAACTCTTGGCTAAAACGCTATGCAAGTAAACCGCACAGATTTGCAGTTGCATCAATCGCTGAGCCCAGATAGCAAACTCTGTCTGGGTCGCCGCCACACCGGCTCGTTTCTTCAACCAGGCATCGACAGACAGGCTGGAGCCGCAGTGCGAAAACATCAGGTAGATGCCCATCATGCGCATCAAACCATCGCCGGAATTGAGGATAATCAAATTGCGATTGTGCAACGAGACGAGCATCACACAGAGCACAACCGCGCTGGTGCGCGAGCAAAAACCAATCGTCAGCGTGATTGCAGCGATCGCCAACAAGGCGAAAACCGCGTAAACACTGGACTCTGTTTGCGGCAGCCAGAACAACAGTGAGAAACGCTCCGAGCCCAACCACTCTCGATAAGGCTGCATCGAAAGCATGCCGTTGGGCAGGTACCAGGTCATCAAATCGGGATAGATCAACACGCAGAAAAAGAGCACATGCAATCCGTACAGGATGCGAAAAATGCAGGTCGGCAGCGGCGAGCGCAGTTCGAACCAGAAGTGGTTCCAGGCAGCGAGGATGTCCGCCAGTTTCACTGCAAATCCTCCGGCTTCACGTAATAAACAAAAAATGTCGCACTGTCATACCCAACCGGAAGCGGCTTGCCAATGCCTTTTTCTGGTGCTGGAATATCGGAGAAGTTGCGTTGCAGAGAAACTGCAATCGGCTTGCGCCCGGCGTGATAGAAAAGGCGAGCCACGTAACGTGCCATATCCGGCCAGAGTCCACGGTCATCGTCTTTGTAGACGTTGTCCAGGGCGTATTTTCGATAGCGCTCTTTCTGCATGCGGTCCCACAGACTCAATCTATCGAGTCGCGGATAGGCAAAGTACTGGGAAGACCCGTCAGCGAAGGTCACCACTGCCGAGATGTAGATATTCGATTCACGCGGCTCCGGAGAAAACACCGCGAAGTTTTGCCAGAGCGCCGGATAGTCCAGAACCGGCGAAACCAGCTTGATCAGCCGATTGCGCGGCGGCGATTCCGGTCCCATTTGCACAAGCAGCGCAAACGCGTAGGCGATCATGCACACCGAGAACACGGTGCGGAAGACCTTTCCGGGTACCTTTGGCTTTGCTTCCACCTGTGCGCCTGATAGTGCGAAACGAGCATGTCTACTGATGTTCATGCCACACCAGCAGCCTCAACAAACCGCCCCATCGGCACGTGAACCGCCCCGCAAGCCATTATCAGCCGGAGGACGTAGGGACTTCCGTCGGCATCCGCTACCCATTCATTTTAGCTACTATTGCTTACAGTATCCCGCTCGAAAAAGAAAAAAGAGGGTGAGAAACGCGCGGGACGGCTGTCGCCGCGCGTTTCTCAATGCGCTAATCATCGAGCATCTGCATGCTCAAAGAAACGCGCACACCCCGTCAACGGACAGCGACCGCTCAGTGCGAGTGGTCGTGGGTTCCGCGGACGCTGGCCAACACCTCTTCGATCGGGAAGGGCTGGGGAATCAGCTTGCCGAGCGGCTTGCAGAGAACGGGTCCCTGTTCGCCTTCGGCGCCGTAACCGATCACGTGCATGGTGAAGCCGAATTCCGAGAGGAACTGGCGACAGTTGCAGCACGGCCACGGGTCGGTGCCCTTGGGGGCGTAGACGGCGATCGCCTTGATGAAGTTGAACTGCGTCAAACCAGCCGCCTCGGCGCGCTTCAGGGCACCATTGGCGATGGCATTGCAGACAGCCACTTCTTCGGCGTGCACCGTTTGCGAGTAGCCCGCGTTCTCGACGTTGCAGCCGACGTAGATCTCGCCGTTCCAGAGGAGAACGGCGGCGCCGACGTTGTACTGCGAGTAGGGACGGTACGCGTTTTCAGCCGCTTCCTTGGCACGCGCAATCAGGCCGCGATAGGACGCTTCGGTCTTGCGTGACAATCTCATGGTTTGGTCTCTGCCGCGTGTGCGAATCGCTGGCATTATATACCTGCCGGCGGAGGGCAGATGTGCCGCTCAGCCGACGTGTATGAGTTTGCATTGCAACACCCGCACCGGTGCTGCCGAATAGGTTTGAGGGCGCCAGGTGTTACAACCCGGCGCCCTCGTAGACGTAGACGTAGACGTAGACGTGATGCTCAGACCCAGGCGTCGATGTCGGTGGCCGCCTGCCGGACGGTGTGGTTGAAGTACACGCTCCAGTTGTGAACCCGGAAACCGTGTGTCTTCTCCACGTACTCGGCAAGCACGGCCTGGATCTCGGCGGCACTGATGCAGGAGGCGGAGACCGCCTTCTTCTTCCAGGGCCAGACGATGCGATCCTCGACCTCGACTTTGTAGCGGCGCCCTTCCGGCGTGATCGTGGCGTAGATGGCGCCGCGACCGTCGTCGGTGTGGAACCAGATGGACAGGCTGTCGGCGTTCTTGCTGGTTGGTCCCCAGGCAAGAGCGCGTTCGACAACGCCGGCGACGAAGCCCTCGAGCTCCGTATCCGTCGTCCTGAACATCGGGAGCGTGAACCGCCCCTGTGGTTTGCCGCGAGTCTCATCCAGCGCGCACTGGGCGAAGCTGGATGTGCGATAGCTGAGCCGGTTGATACTCAGCTCGACGTTCGGGAAGTGCTCCCCGAGCGCCCGCGCCAGCATCTCCTGAGCCTCGGTGAGGCTGCCCGCCTGGAAGTGGGTGACCACCTCCGACGGGTCGGGGATGCTGGTCAAGACGGACATGCCGGTGACGCGTTCGACGCGCACGTTGTACAGTCCGTCCTGCTCTTCCGCGAATACCTGCAAGTTGAACTCCGAGCGCACCTCGGCCGACCGGAAAAGTCCGGACGCACCGAGACCAGCCAGGAGCGCAGGGCTCATGGCGCGCTCCGCAGAGGGCACCACGATGTCGGGTCCGCCGCCGGTGAGCTGAATGGTCAGCCCGCCTTTGGACGGTTCCCGCGCCAGCAGGTCGAAAGAGACTTTAGCGATAGTTTGGTTGTCCATTCCGTACTACCTCCGCCGCCGCACCTCAATCGTGCGGGGGCTATGGGTTGAGTAGTCGAGCGCGCCATGCGCACGCTGGCGGGCGAATGAAGCCCGTCCGACGTGCACATGCACGCGCCATGAAGTGGGGCACTTGCATGCCCCAACCACCTCGCCCCGAGCAGCGCAATCTGTCGCTGTCCGGGTTTTGTCGGCGGCTCGCCAGCCACTGGCACGGCGCAATCTGGACAGATTGCGCACGCACCAGCAAGCGGACAAGCCGTCGAACCAGCAGTTGCAAAACCAGTGCTGGATTCAACGAACTGAGTTCGCGAATGGTCCAGCAATCCGGCCTGGCAAAATAAGCACCGGGTCTTGCGACCCTAACTCCTGCCCTCAAGTCGTCCGTAGTGCGACTTGCCTTGCAAGAGCGTCAGATGAGCGCTTCGAACTGGTCGAGAAGGTCGTTGAACTCGTCCAGCGCAAGCTGGATCGGAGCCGGCGTCGAAAGGTCCACGCCCGCCGCACGCAGCAGGTTGATGGAGTAATCCGACGAACCGGAGGACAGGAACTTCAGGTACCGCTGCACGGCCGGCTCGCCCTCGGTGATGATCTGCCGCGCGAGCGCGGTAGCCGCCGAGATGCCGGTCGCATATTGGTACACGTAGAAGTTCCGGTAGAAGTGCGGGATGCGCGCCCACTCGTCCTCGATGATCTGGTCGACGTGGCACAC
Source organism: Candidatus Obscuribacterales bacterium (assembly GCA_046328035.1). Taxonomy (GTDB): domain Bacteria; phylum Cyanobacteriota; class Vampirovibrionia; order Obscuribacterales; family Obscuribacteraceae; genus JBGASG01. The sequence goes on from JAXLXI010000002.1 coordinate 453,988, forward strand.
CTTCCCGTAGTACTTGTCGTTCAGCTCCTTGTGCAGCGCGCAGAGCACATCCGCGGTCAGCGGCTTGCCTTCCTCGACGAGGGCGTGCGCCCGCATCTCGAACTCGGCAAACAGCGTCTGGCGGAAGAGCGTCGTGCGGAAGCCTTCCAGAGCGTGGTTGATGATGTACTTGCGCCGCTCCGGGTCCTTCTCGACCTTGAGCAGGTAGTGCGTCATCAGCGCTTCGTTGCAGGTGCTGGCGATCTCAGCCAGGAAGAGCGTGTAGCCGCTGTAGTGGAACGGCTGCGTCTTGCGGCTGAAGTAGCTGTGCATCGAGTGACCCGACTCGTGACCCAGCGTGTACGCCGTGTCGAGCGAATCGAACCAGTTCATGAGCATGTACGGCGGGGTGCCGAAGCTGCCGCCGCTGTAGGCGCCGGAAGCCTTGCCCTTGTTCTCGCGCACGTCCACCCAGCGGGAGGCGTACCCGGCGCGCAGGGCGTCGCAGTACTCCTTGCCGAGCGGTGCCACCGCGGCCAGCACCATCTCCTGCGCCTGCTCCCAGGTCACCTTCCACTCGACGCTCGGCACCAGCGGAACGTAGAGGTCCCACATGTGCAGCTCGTCGACGCCGAGGATCTTCTTGCGAAGCTCCAGGTAGCGGTGGAGGCGCGGCAGGTTCTTGTCGACGGTGTCGACCAGCGACGTGTAGACGCTGACCGGCAGGTTGATCCCGCCGACAGCCGCCTCGAGCGCGCTGGGCCAGCGCCGAATCTTGGCGCCGATCACCGCATCGTGGACGTTGGTGCCGTAGAGCGACGCCATCGTGTTGCGCAGCGCCTTGTACGACCCCATCATCGCTTCGAACGCCCGCTGGCGCTCACCGCGATTCTGGCTGTCCAGGAAGAAGCCGCCGTAGTTGCCCTGCGTCAGCGCCTTCATCTCGCCGTTGTCGAGCTTGACCTCGGGCAGCACCATGTCGGCGTCGCAGAGCGCGTCGTAGGCTTCGCCGACGCCGGAACGCACTGGCGACAGAGCCGCCAGCACTTCCTCGACCTCGGGCGAACGCACGTGTGCGCGGTGCGCCATCGTCTCCTCGAGGTCGTGGCGGAATGCCTCGAGCCCGGGAGCGGTGCGGAACATCTGCTCGAGCTTCTCGGGCTTGATGGTGAGCAGTTCGGGCGTCGTCCAGGACAGGGCGGCGCCGATCTTGGCACCGAGCTGACGCATGCGCTTGATCAGCCCCTGGAAGTGGCTGTTGGCGGTGTCTTCGTCGCCCTTCATGCTGGCGTAGACGTGGAGCTTGTACCAGACCGGGTACAGCTCGTTCTGCAGGTTGAGGAACGCCAGGAGGCTCTTGCCGCTGCGCTTGAGCTTGCCCTTGAAGGCGACCAGCTCCGGATAGCGGCTCTCGATCATGGCGAACGCGGTTTCCCAGTCCGCCTCGGTGGCGAAGATCTGGGTCAGGTCCCAGGTCTCGTTGACCGGGATGTCGGCACGCGCAGGCAGTGCTGCGGGCGTAGCTGTTGCTGTGGATTCACTCATCTTGGAACCTTTCGTTATCAACGTTGATCCAAATGCTGCCCGGAGAGCCCGGTGCAGCATGCGTGGTGTCTATTCGCCAGTGCATGACCGCCCTCGTAGTTCGACCCCCTGCAGTTTGCAGGAGACGAAACGCGCGAAATAGAAACGGAGTTCTGGTTTCGGTACGGGGTGCAGTGATGAGGTGGGGAACAGACAGGACCGCCATGCTAACAATCGGATGTCAACGTTTTCGAGTGCTGAAGCCGATGCTATGAGGCTTCTTATATTCTGTTTCTATTATCCATCGCACAAGTGGACTTGGTGGAAGGTCGCGCCAATACAAGTTAGCGGGAAGCGAAGTAGTTTCGCGAACGCGGGTGCGATGGATGACTTGGTCTATTACGCAAGAGAGATCCCGCTCTAGTGCGCGATGTGAATCGCGAGCGTACTTGCAAAGAGATTTGCGAGCTTGCGTGATCTGTTGCGCGAGTACTTTCGCGAAAGTATACGCCCGAAACACTCCGTAATACTGCCTCGACGCCGGTTTTCAAGATGGCACGCGCTGCGCAAATTGTCGCGCCCGCAAGTGCCGACCTGGTGCGGACTCGATGCCTGGTAAAAGGTGCGCACCTCATGACAATCACGGTAATCCGGGAGCTTTTACCAGGTGGCGATCGGCACTACCCCTCGAGGGCGCGCAGCCGTTTCTGGTGCGACTTTGCGGTAAACTTGGCGATCCGTTCGTATAGGAGAAGATCCATGTACAAATCCGAATCCGAGCAAATGCTGCGGCGCGCCATGGAAGACGCCGGCTGCCCAGCCAACACGTTCACCGATCAGCAAATTGAAGCGCTTGCCGAAGCCATGCGCAAAATCGCCGCCCGCATCACCGAAGAAGCGCTCTCCATGTACAGACCGCCGCGGTCTTAGTTTCACCGCCGGCCGTCCTGGTTTCATCCCTAAGCAAAATAGTTCGAAAGAAGAATCATCATCATGCCTAGCACAATGTCCCTATTGGATCAGTCCAAAGAACTGCAAGCCGAAATCATTGAAGTGCGGCGCCATCTGCACCAGTACCCCGAATTGAGCTTCGAAGAAGTGGAAACTTCCAAGCTGGCCGCAGAACGCCTCAAAGAATTGGGTTATGCCATCAAATCCGGTATCGCCGGCACTGGTATCACCGCCGATATCGGATCCGGTGCCCGCACCATTGCCATTCGCGCCGACATGGATGCCCTGCCGGTCGATGAAGCCAAAGACAGACCATACAGATCCAAACGCGAAGGCGTCATGCACGCCTGCGGACACGATGCCCACGTCTCCTCGGCGCTGGCCGCCGCCAAGCTGCTCGCCCGCGAAGAAACCCTGCCCGGGCGCGTCCGCATCATCATGCAACCGGCTGAAGAAGATGTCGATGAAGAAGGCTGGTCCGGTGCCTACCGAATGATCGAACAGGGCGCCATGGAAGGCGTGGACGCCGTCATCGGATTGCACATGGACGCATCGATTCCCGCCGGCAAAGTGGCCATCATGCACGGACCGGTCATGGCTGCCGCCGATGGTTTCCGCATCACGATCAAAGGACAGGGCGGGCACGGCGCGTACCCGGAAGCGACCATCGACGCCGTCGTGATTGCAGCGCAAATCGTGCAGGCGATTCAGCAAATCGTCTCGCGCCGCATTCCCGCCATCGAACCGGCGGTGGTCACCATCGGTTCGATTCACAGCTCCAGCATTCGCGGCAACGTCATTTCCGACCGCGTCGAGTTGTTGGGCACCATCCGCAGTTTCAACGAAGACATCCGCAAGAAACTAATTAAAGAAGTCGACCGCGTGTGCTCCATGGCTAAAGCCCTGGGCGGCGACTATGAGACCGAATATGAAATGGGCTACCCGGCTACCGTCAACGAACCGCGGATCACCGAAGTGATGCGCAAAGCCGCCGTCGACACAATCGGAGCTGAAAACGTCATCGCCGTGCCCCTCAAGACCTGGGCGGAAGACTTCTCGATGCTGGCGCAAGCGGCACCGGGATGCTTCATGTTTTTGGGCGGCGAGATTGCCGGCGACAGGCGCGCTCACCACAGCCCCACCTTCGATCTCGATGAAAGCGGGCTGCACATCGGTCCGGCCATTCTGGCAGAGACTGCACGACGCTTGCTTCTCGAAAGCTAGTAGGGAATCACTGATGTTGCACCGTATGCAGTACCAACTGGCAGCGACCGGGCTGATGTTGGCGCTGGCGATGCCGTTTCTGGGCGGATGCACCACCTCCGGTTCGCCGGAAGATGGGGACTCGAAGTGGGTGAGCGTACCCAAGCTATCCGCCAACACGATTCAGCTGGACGAGGGACACAACTCCGCCAGCGGCGGCGACTCCGTACCCTACGTGATTGACGCCACCAGTGCGTTATCCGTTGATCCCAACGGCTACACGGTGCCCATCTTGCCCGGCACCGGCATCTCGGAACCCAATTGCATGCATCTGACGCGCGGAACCGACTTCTACTTCCGCATCCCGTGGGACGGTCACAAACCGGTGACTCTCTCGACGGCAACACTGACAAACTTGAAGGACAAAGCGCCGTTCCCCGGCTTCAAGCCCGGCGAGTACTGGATACTCGGCATCGGCAAAGATAAGGGCGACAAGGATATTCAGCTGCAAGTCATGTGGGCGGCGACGATCAAGGTATTGGACAAGCCGCCTCAGAAAAAGGGCGCAAAACCGGCGACGCACAGTGGAAGAAATTGAACGATATCGCGGCTGCCTGCTAGGACTGGCCAGCGGTGACGCGGTCGGGACGACTCTGGAATTTAAGAAGCCGGGGACCTTCGAGCCAATCGATGATCTGGTGGGCGGCGGTCCGTTTGCTCTGCCCGCCGGACATTGGACTGACGACACGTCCATGGCGCTGTGCCTGGCGGAAAGCCTGGTCGAACGCCAGCGCTTCGATGCCAAAGACCAGCTTGAGCGCTATGTGCGCTGGTGGAAGGACGGGTACTTGAGCAGCACCGGCGAGTGTTTCGACATCGGCGGCACCACCAAGCGAGCACTCGCGCACTTTCAAATCACCGGCGACCCCTTCTCGGGGCGTGACGACGAACGCTCGGCAGGAAACGGAGCCATCATGCGCTTGGCGCCCGTACCGATGTTTTACGCTAGACAATCGACGCTGGCCATAACCGAATCGGGACAGAGCTCGCGCACCACCCATGGTGCTTTGCTCTGCATAGACGCGTGCCGCTATTTCGGCGCTTTAATCGCCGGCGTCCTTTCTGGTGCCGGAAAGGACGAACTGCTGTCCGAGATGTACAGCCCCGTTGCCGGATACTTCGACCAGAACCCGCTTGCCAACCCAATTGCCGCCATCGCACGTGGGTCGTTCAAGCAAAAGGAGCCGCCCCAGATCCGCGGCACCGGTTTCGTAGTCGACTCGCTGGAAGCCGCGCTCTGGGCTTTTCACAAGAGCGAAGACTTTCGGCACGGCTGTTTGCTGGCAGTTAATTTAGGCGATGACGCCGACACGACCGGCGCGGTCTACGGGCAGATTGCCGGCGCCTATTATGGCGAGCACGGCATCCCCGAATCATGGCGCCTCAAGCTGGCGATGCGCGACCGCATCGAAGCTCTGGCGACGCGCCTGTACGAGCTGGCGGCCTGCTCTTCGTCACCCTACTTCGAACAAATGTAGCCGGTCCCGCCCCTACGTCATTCCGGGAGCCCGTGATATTTTGGCGCCAGAACATCACGGGCTGATCGAAGCCCGCTTCTGTCAAGTTTTCGGCGGGATCAGTTGACAAAACCCCGGTCGAAGCCCGCATCTGTCAAGTTTTCGGCGGGATAAGATGACAAATTTATTGCTATCTGCTGTAGTATAACGAGGCAAACAAAAAAGAGTGCCGGCCGCAGTTCCCAGAAGGCTCTCGCCTGCCAGAATCCTGCGACCGTGCATTCTAGATTGCTCAGCCTAGCTGGCGCCGGCGGCGTTGTCGTTGCCGTCACTCGCCTTCTTCTTGGGCTGCATGACGACGAAGAACGCGAAGCCGCTGACGAAGGTGCAGAGCACCAGCGACACGGCCCACGACCACATGTGAGGCAGTCCGACTTGGACGAGCAAGCCGGTGAGCGCGGGCACGAGGAACGCGCCGCATCCCCAGCCGATGAACAACACCGCCAGCGCGAGCGGCCAGTACTTGCCGAGGCTGCCGTAGCGCGCCTCAACCAGTTTGCTGACCAGTCCACCGCCGATGAACGAGGCACCGGCGATGGCGAGGGGCAGCAGGTCTGCGATTTCCGGATCGACTTGCATGCGAGTTTCTCCAGGTTGTGCGGACTTCTGACGACCAGCGTCAGAAGCCGGCTGCGAAAGTGCGGTCGTATTCCACCCAGACGCGGAACGAACCATCGTCGTCCGGATACGGGTTGATCTCGAACTTGACGCCTCGACCAGCCAGCGAGTCGCGGGCTTTCTCGAGTTCATCCGGTGTGGGGAATTTCCGGATGCGCGAGTTCGTGCCTGGCGCGATGGTGCCTTTGCAGGTGTTGCGCTCCAGGTCCTCGAGAAGCTTCGCCGTCCACGACTGCGTTGCGGCAGGCGCGGCGGCGGAGGTAGCATTCGCACGCCGCAGGGCAGTGCGAATTTCGTCGTAGGCGCCGTTCACATGCAACCACAGCATGCTGCGGTCGAGGAGCGGGGGTGTGCGTTCGACGAAGTTCGGATTGACGATCAGCCGCATGTAGGGCACGCGGGTGGGCAATCCGATTTCGGGTGCGTGTAGCATTGGGACGTTTCCTTCTTGTTTTTCAGTCCACCCGACCGCTCATGCGGAATCGGGCAGGCTGCTGAGCACTTCCAGCGCCCGCTGCGGGTCGCGGAATTCCTCAGGACCGAGGTGAATTGCCGAAGCCGGGACATCGCCGCCGGGGAGGACATTGCACAGCCCGAGATTCGCCGCGTCGAGCAGCGAACACGAGACCGCCTTGCCATCGAGCAGCGCCCGGGCAAGCTTCTCCAGAGCGGTGAGATTCGTCTTGTCGTGAGCCCGCAGCGCAACGTTCTTGCCGCTGTTGTCGGCGAACGTCACGGTGCACCCTGGCGTTTCTTCCATGGTGACTGCGAACACCGACACGTCATCCGGGTGAGCCGGGTTGACGATGACGATCTTGCCGCTGCCGATGCCGCGCGCCTTGGCGGTATCGCTCCAGTCGACGTCGAACCCGTAGACGCCGCCATCCCGCGAGGGTCTGGAGTCGTTGGTCTCGGTGGATTGAACGAGATCGCCGTCGACCGACAGGACATAGTCGCGATCGGCGATGAAGCCGACGTACATGCCCGCGTCGGCGGCGCAAGAGACGGTGCCGCTCATGCCGCGGAAGCCTTCGCCGCGGTTGTAGAGGCGAGTCGTGTGGTCAACGGCGCCGACGATGTTGATGCTGAATTTGTCGTTCATGGTCTTCTCCAGTTCAGATGTTTGCGGCAGGAATGATTCCCTGCCGTTAGGCGTGACTCTGCTGCTTGTACATAACCTTCCTAGCTCGCACAACCAATCACGCGGGAACGCAGCATCTGCACGCCATTCAGCGTGTGGGAGATGCATGTGTAGCCGTGATGTGATTGGAGATTTCTTGACGCGAGAGTGAAAGCGAGAGGTGTGCTTTAGAGATGCTTTTTTGATACCAGGATCGTCTTCAGGATCTTGTCAAAGATTGTGAAACACGCCTTCTTTACAACTCGACATTTTTAGGCTGGTTGGTAATTTTGGGCACCGGCCAGGCTTTCAGATCCGGGGGCACAGTTGGTCGAGCTGCACCAGCTTTTTGGCACCAGATTCGCCACCACGTTGCAGCATTAAACTTGGCGATATGCATGTAGCGACGATCAGGCAGGCTGCACGAAGCGCGCCAATTTCGCCATACTCACGTGCAAGTTTTGTGACCCGAAAAGCTCTCCACGAGCTGCGCTACTTCCAAAGCACACCCCCAGGACAATGTCACTCCAGCGCCACCATGTCCATAGTTGTGGACAACCGTCTCATCGTCAGACAGTCGCTCCGCTTCCAGTCGCACTGCCGGTCGGCACGGTCGCAGCCCACTGGCTGAACCGACTACCTCGATGTCTGCCAGCTCGGGGCACATGCTGCGGCAATCGTTCAAAATTCGCTCCACCTCGGTGTTCTCGACACCCTCGGCGGTAAAGTCCTCTTCGAACGTTCCTCCCAAAACAACTTCTCTTTCGCGGGGCACCACCATGCGAAATCGGCTGTGGTTGCTTTCGTCGAGCAACACCGTTTGCGGCACCAGGGGTCCGTTTACTTTCACACGCACGACCTGCCCTTTGACGCCGACCAGCGTCTCGTCCGGCACCAGTTCGCGGGCTCCCAGACCCGTGCAGTTGATGTACATCGAAGCTAACTGTGGCTCGGTGTCGACGTCCGGCACCGGATGGTGCTGAAGCCCGACAATCGGCACTTCGTAAATGCTGATGCCGGACAGCTCGCACTCTTTCATGAGAAACGGCATGTACATGCCCATATCAATGACAAATGTGTTAAACGAAACGGCATGAGTCACGCCTGCAGGCGCGGCGTCTGCAACCACCGGACCTTCGCGATATTCTTCGGTGACCGACGCAAAGCCCGGCGGCTCAAAGTCTCCCTGGTAGTAGCGCACCAATCTCCGTTTGCGAACTCCAGCTTGCGGCGCCTCCACTGCTAATCTGGCGAACTCGCTGAATGACTGGGCTGCCCACGATTGCACTCTCTCCAGAGGCTGCGCCGCGTATGGATACCAGAAAGCCGCCGCCACGTCCGAAACGGTGTTTGGAGTGCGGTGCTTAGTGACAATGGAGACCTGATGTCCGCGACGATGCAGCACCAGTGCCGTCGTCAGTCCGATCACTCCCGCTCCGAAAACGATGACGTACATGCTCTATCTCTCGACTTTGGCCATTTGTTCAGGCGAGTAGCGCGGACCGGAAGTCTTTTCAGCAATAGCGGAGAGCTGCTTCAGCTCATTTTCAGTGAGAGAAACTTTGACAGACTGCGCGTTTTCATTGAGATACTTCAATCGTTTGGTGCCGGGAATCGGAATGATATCGTCGCCTTGAGCAAGCACCCACGCCAACGCAATCTGTGCCGGACGCGCATTGTGATGCGCGGCAACGGACTCGACAATCGACACCAGATCGAGGTTGCGCTGGAAGTTTTCACCCTGATAGCGCGGGTCGATGCGCCGATAGTCGCCCTCCGGTATCTGATCGAAAGACTTGATTTCGCCGGTGAGAAACCCGCGTCCCAGCGGGCAGAACGCCACAAGTCCGATGCCCAGTTCGCGCAAGACGGGGATAATGCGCTCTTCCAGTCCGCGCTCCCAGAGCGAATATTCAGATTGCAACGCCGAGATTTTGCGTGTTCTCTGGGCGCGCTTCAGTGTCTCCGGACCAGCCTCGGATAAGCCCAGAAAGCGCACCTTGCCGGCATCGACCACTTCGCCCATGGCGCCAACCACTTCTTCAATCGGGACATTGGGATCGACGCGATGCTGATACCAGAGGTCGACATAATCAAGCCCCAGCCGGGTCAGCGATTGGTCTATGACCTTCTTCAGATGCTCCGGACGGCTGTCCGTATCGTGAGGCGGCTTGTCTGTGATGCGGAAACCAAACTTGGTCGCCACCACAACTTCGTCTCGGCGTCTGCCTTTGAGCGCCTGTCCCAGCAGTTTCTCATTGGTATAAGGTCCGTAAACTTCGGCGGTGTCGAGAAAATTGACGCCCTGGTCAAGCGCCGCGTGGATAACCTTGATCGACTCTGCGTCGTCGCGCTCGCTTGCCTGTCCGTAGGACTGGCTCATTCCCATAAGACCTAGCCCGATGGCGCTTACTTCCAGCCCCTCAGAACCCAACTTCCGCTTCTGCATACAGACCCCACTGGCGACGAGTCGGCAATTATAATGCGTTCCGGCAGAACTTATTCGGGTCGCTGGCGGCGTTCTTGCCCTGAGCAACTCGTTTTGCGATCGAGCCCCAGCGATAACCGCCCATGGTGCCATCCTGACGGATCACCCGATGGCAGGGCACAGCCAGCGCGACACGATTGGATGCGCAGGCGCGGGCAACGGCGCGCACAGCCTTCGGTTGCCCGATGTCTTCGGCGACCTGGGTATAAGTGCGGGTTTCCCAGCCGGTATCTTGCGTAGGTAACTCCATACCGTCTGCTGAAACGCCGTGCCCTTCAAGTCAACCGGTAGATCAGTGATGCGAAACTCGCCGCCCGACAGATAGTTGGACAGCCGTTCTATCCAGTCTGTGAGCTCGCCCGGATTTTCTACAATTACCGCGGCAGAAAACTCTTCTTGCAGCTTGTCCAGCAATTCTTCTTGCCGGTCGCCGAACTGCAGGAAACAGAGCCCGCGCCCCGTTGCCGCCAGCAACAGCATGCCCAACGGCGAACGCACAAACGCGCAATTGATCACCTCGCCGGCGCCTCCGCGTTTGTAGGCTCCGGGCGTCATGCCCAGCTTGCGCGTACTGGTTTCGTACAAGCGGCTGCTGGAGCTGTAACCGGCTTCGTAGAGAGCCTCTGTGACGGGTCGCCCGCCCTTCAGCTGTTGCTTCACAGCCTCTAACCGGCATTCTTCTGCGTACTCGCGCGGGCTCAGCCCGGTTGTCTTTTTGAATACTCGCTGCAAATGAAAGGGCTGGCACCAACTGCGGTACCAATCATGTTGAGGGTCACCGATTGATCTGATTCTCTTTGATGTATTGCTGGACTTTTTCGACGAGCATTTCCGGTGTTCCTCTCAGTGTCGGGATGACGCGCGCAAGCCTCTGTAGCCCGCAGCGCGTGCGCTTCTTCCCGGGTCGCGAAAAACTGGACATTTTCGCGGTTGGGGCGGCGAGACGGGCATGAGGGGCGACAGTAGACTCTGGTGGTGCGCACGGCGAACACAAATCGTCCGTCGTGCGACTTGTCCTTGTCGCAAACTGCTTTCCACATGGATGTCTGTGTTGTTTTCATGCGCCCATCTTATCCAGCGCTGGGGTGGACAACTATCCGGATGTTGCTTTCAAATCCCGTGGGCGTCCACCAGTTAAGGCAGCATCTCGCCCACGTAACCAGTTTTGACACCGCCGAACACAAACGAATAGGCATCGCCGATGCCGACCTGGCGCCGAAAACGAATGTCCCCAGACAGACCGTTCTTTAAATACGCGGGTCGGGGAGCGCCACCGCCGGGTCCCTGCGTGTAGACGGTGTAGGGCGGCGCTGGAATTGTCGAGGAGGCGAAATCGTCTTGTTTGGAGATCAAATTAGGAGCTCCCGGTCCGCCACTGCCGGTAGTTCCAGCACTTCGCTTTGCGGCTGATTGAAGCAGATCCAGTCTTCTTCTAGAGAACCGAGGAGTTGGCTGATAAGCGGATTGCCGTCCAGTCGCTCGCCGCCGTGCTTGCCACCACCTTTGGAGCCAAGGCAGCGAGACAGGTCGCGCACGTAGACATCAATCTTGTCCGTTCCTTCAACCTCGCCATCTGTCTTCAGCGCGCCTTTAAGCAGATAATCGCACGCTCTTGAACTTCCATGGTTGGGTCGCCTTGACGTTGCTCTTAACGCCGTCGTCCTTGGCAAACTCACCATAGAGCTGGTTTTCGCCAACAGTGGTGTAGGGATAAGGCTGAATTGTCTTGCTCACATACTTAGTCGTGCCGTTGTTATTGAACGTCAAAAATGTGCATGATGCCCGTCGGCAGAGTCCTATCAATTGCAGACCGCCGCTTTGAGGATCGATGGCTTTCCATGGAGTCGTGCTGGGTGATGGCGTATCCAGCGTCAGGCTGCTGAGCGCCAGCACAGAGTCAATGTCGACGTTCGACCCGCCGCAGCGCAACCAGTCATAAAGCGCCAGTCGGGTTACCTCAGATGCCGGGGCTGGGTTTTAGAAAACGGAATCAGCGCACCAAGCTGGCGTCACAAGAGCGGCTCCCTTTGGCACTTCCACAATGAAGTCGGCATTCTTCACCTGGTAAACGTCCATATCCTTGCTGGCCAGGCTTTTCCAGTTCCACGCGTCGGCGGCATTAACCACCTCCGGAATCGGTCCATCCGGAAAACTGAGGGTCAGGGCGCCGGGCGCGGGACGCGGCGGCTCGCTGCTTCCCGCACAAGCACAGGCAGCATAAGTGACTGTCCAGGTCTTTCCTTGATCCGAAAACTGTTGGCTGGCTTCAGCCAGCACAACGCCGGGCATTTGATACGGGAGACCCGGCACAGCAGCCTTGAACTTGGTCTTATCGCACAGCCCCACCTTTCTGCCAACGGAGCCGAACACAAAGTCTTTTCCGCCATAAGGGATGTTCACTTCCGAGAGATAGCGGTTGTTCGACTCTTTGCCGGCGCAGGCTCCCTTCGACAAAGGCTTGGGCGCCGGAGTTCCAGTCTCAATGCCGCCTTCAACACCGCCCAATGTGAGCCTCAGCGAACCAGTCACATAGGTCGAACCCTTTGCCTGGTTCTTCAAGTAAATGCGCTCCGCATCGTCGTATGGTCGGAGTATATTGCCGGCTTTGTCTTTCCCTGAGCCTCCGCTTTGAATAGCATTGGTCAGTTCCGTGACCAGGGCATCCTTGACCAACAACACATCGTTGTAGTCCTGCGTCGCCAGATCAGTCATGAATGGGTCCGCCAACTCAGTGGCAATGATCAAGTCCAGTCGGGCAGTCGCCATCAACTCGTTGAGGCTGGTGACGTCCTGGTAATAGTCATCGTTGGCCTTGGTGTCTGAACCGGTCGGCGCCTCCGTCGACAGAGCGACGAAGCCAAACTGCTGCGTGTTCACCACTATGCGAGAAATGTCGTTGGCTGCCGCAAGAGCCGCTGCATCAATTGCGGTTCTGTGTTCGCTGCTAGATCGATTCATCGACATGTAGAGCAAGACGAACGCCACAACCACGATCAACACAATGGTTGTGGCAGCGATCAGCGCCAGAGTATTACCTTTTCTGGTCCTAGAGGCCACCACCTGAAAACCCTCCGATAATAACTCTGCTTGGGTACTATCAGTGTCTGTCTAAGAGCGGGACTAACTCTAGTTTACTACTGTCTTGACGTCAACTGATGACTCAGTGCTGGGCTGCCGGAGTTGAGTCTGACTGCCAGGTTTCGGACAACTTGAGCAGATTCTGAAACTTTTCCAGGTCCTTCGGCTGCTTGGCCCGCAACACACCGACCTTGGACATCTCGATGGCGCTTGCCTTGTCGTTCATACTCAGTTGCGTCTTGATGAGCAGCACTCTCGCCGCATGATAATCCGGATTTTGCTCGAGGATTGTTCTGAGCAGATCGACGGCTTGCTTGCGCTGGTCCAAGTGGGTGAGCGCTTCTGCATAAGCGTATCTGTCCTGCGCTTCCAGCGGCTGGACGGTCTCGACCTGTTTCAACTGTTTGATCGCTTCTGCCGCCCGGCCCGATGCCGCATAAGCTCTAGCCAGCAGGCGCCGTCCGGTGATGTCCTTCTGATTCGCAGCCGCTGCTTGTTCCAACACCTGCACGGCCTTCGCGCTTTCCTCAGCATCCAACAGCCTCTGCCCATACTGCAGCATCTGCTCGTACGTCAGCTTCTGCACCGGCTCATCCTTGCCGATCAATCCCTCCATGTCCATTTGCACGGGCATCGACTTGATCTTTTCCTTGACCATGACCAGTTGTTCTTTGCTTCCCTGCGGAGCCTTCGGGTCTTTCACTACTTCTTCCAGGTCGGCTGCCGCCCGCGAATATTTTTTCAGGGCAAGGTTGGCTCTGCCACGCGCTAAATAAGTCTCCGTGGACGGCTTGAAACCTACCGCCTTGTCGAAGTCTTCGGCTGCCTTATCCATTAGCCCCAACTTTTCGTATGACCGACCGCGCAACATGAACAAATCGGCATTAGTGGCATCGGCGAAAATGGCTTCTTTCGCATCCTCTGCTGCGGCCTTGTAGTCGGCCAAATCAAATTCGACTCTGGACAGGTTGGCATAACTCTTGCCATCCTTTTCGTCAATTTTAACTGCCTGTTTCAGATCCTTTTTTGCTTCCGCAAGCTTTCCGGCCTTGAACAACGCCTCACCGCGCGTAGCATAGACAGCACCCAGCCCGTCCATCGGTTTTAGTTCGATGATACTGGTGGCGGTGACAATCGCCCTGTCGTATTCACCAAGACCCAGTTGCGCTTGCGCCTGCGCCACCATAGATGGTGTGTGATTCGGCTCGACAGCCAGGGCTGCCTGTGCCGCATCCATCGCATGCGCATAGTCTTTCAAGCCAAGAAACGTCGCAGCCCGTCCATATAATGCGTCCAGATTCTTGGGCTGGAACACCAGTACCTGGTTGTAATCAACTAACGCTGCCGTGTAATCTCCGGCGTGCGTATTTGCCACAGCCCGCCCCAACAAAGCGTCTACGTTTCCCGGCGAGAGCTGCAACACTTTATCGAAGTGCTTCTTGGCGATGTCGTTATAGCCATCATGTACGGCTTGCATACCGGCTTTGTACTGGCTGTCGGAATTGTTCTCCTGCAAGTACTTAGCAGTGGTCGACACCGCCACTGCCATAATTCCCAACCCTACTAAGACGCTCACTGAAATCCCGGCGGTTTTGACGACCTTCTTCCTGGTTTCAGCAGCACGCTCGGCGGCTTCTGCATCTACGCTGTGGGAACGGTCCGGTGCCTCGACCGTAGGAATCGGAATTTGTTTGATGGCGGAGATGTGCAGCGCCGTCTTAGCATCCGGGTCGTACACAGCATCAAGCCATGCTCCCGGCACCACGTTCATCTTCTCGAGGTCTTCTCGGCGCTTCTCTTCGTAGTTGGCGAGCGCCGCCTGCAAACCGAAAGGGTCGGCGCCCGGCAGATCCGGTGCCGCCGGCTGCGACATACCGCCACCCGTGACTGGCGCCGGATTTTGCCCCGCCTGTGAAGTCGCCGAACGCGTCGCATCCGGGCTGGTACCTGTCCGCGAGTCGCGTCAGCAAAAACGGGACTGTCGGGCCGACCCAACATCTGTCTCCCGGCATCGGCGCTAAAGTCCGGACCCATGGCAGCATTTTTGACGATTGCCGCGAGCGCATCATTCAAAGAAGGCTGTTGATTGATGCCACCACTGTGCCAGCTGAGCAGAGCGCCCAGATCGACGTTGAGATTTTCTGGAATCGGCACCGGCGGTAGATCCGTTGAGAAACGATACTTTCCTGCAGTTGCAGACAGAACGTGCGCAAGCGCCGCCATGTCCGTCAGCTTGTGTTCGGGAGAACTGGCAGCCTTGATTACGCCACCGCGAATGAACAGAGCGCCCGAGTGCGGACCAGCAACCTGGAGGATGCCGGCCGGTGCCGTTAGCTGGACGATTTTCAAAAGCCCGCCACGCAATCCTGACGGTCCGATCTCACCGACCAGCAACGTGCCTGTGCCGAGGGATTTCTGCTGGCCTTCTCCACCCTGACCTGACGTCATACTTGCACTTTCTCAACACCGCGCGTCGGGACTCCGGGATTCATATCTCAGTTTACCTGCCCGAGCATCAACCAGGACTGGGTTCCGGTCCGGGCTCAGTGGGATGGGCAGACGGAGTACCGGAGATGCCGCCCTCAGCATCAGTTGATCCTGTCGTCGCGGCACCAGAGGCAGTCAATGGCACTTTGCGCCAGTAGTGGAATGCCAGCCCGTAAAGAGCGAGCGCCACCAGGTTTAGTGCCGAGATACCGAGCACCATCGAGAAATACTCCAGAGCACCCCCAACCAGCGTACCGAGCAGGTTCATGCCGAGGGCATTGTGCGGCACGTCGACCTTGCTGAACGTGATCGCAAAGATCCAGGACGCGAAAAATATCGGCAACGCCAGCACCAGTCCGCCCAGAGTCAGACGTTCGAACATGCCCATGGCGTTAAACATCGAAAGCGGCATGAAATAGCTGCCGATCAGAGCAACAAAAAGCAGGATATACAGCGGTTTCGGGTCCTGCACCTTAATACGCATTTGCAGGATGTTCGCTATCAGTATCATGATCAAAATGGCGGCAATCACTGCCGAGTTGACCAGCCAGGTGGTGCCGGCCAGCAGTCCCATTTGAGAAACGCTCTTCACCTCAACCAGCATGAACGCTGCGCCCAGGTAGAACATAGTTCTTCCGAGCGGCTCCACTGTGTACGAGCCGAAGCACTTGCGCACCAGGCGCCAGCCGATACACAGCGTGAATATCAGTCCTGCGGCGTAAGTGATGGTCATGCCGCGCTCGCGCAGGAAAAGATACGGCCAATCGTCGGTGGTGACGTTGATGCGGTCCCAATCGGCGAGTTCCGTTTTGTTGAGAGCCTTGTTCTCTTCTTTGTCGAAGAGTTTCATGCCGGTGCCGGCAATCACTTGTTTGATGTGTTCTCTGTCGACGCCGGGTCCCACCAAAAATTGCAATGCGGTTTTGTTTTCCGACCAGATGCCGATCGGCTCTTCGCCCATGGCTTCGGTGATGGTTTTGAACAAACGTGTTGTCTGCCAGGAAGTCGTCGCGTAGAAAGTGACCGCCATGATGCCGTCGGGCTTCATGAGTTTCTTCGCTTCTCTAAAACTTTCGAGAGTGTAGATATAGTTGTCCAGGCGAATCGACGACATCGACGAAAACGCGCTGTGGCTGTCGAGATACGCAAAGTCCACCAGGTCGTACTGTCGCTTCGTTTGCTTGAGGAACGCACGCGCATCATCAATATGAATGTGCACGGCGGGGCTGCTGTAAGGCTTTTCGGGGTGAATCTCGGTGCCCAGTTTGTGAATCACCGGGTCGATCTCGACAGCATCGATGTCGGTGGCACCATGCCGCAGCCCCGCCGCCAGGTCGTTTCCTGCCCCTGCAGCCAGCACCAGCACTGAGCGCGGTTTCTCGCCGATCAGCTTGTAGAGCATGTCGTAGTAATCGAGCATTTGTTTGCGCTGGGCCGGACTGGCTTTCGCAAACGTTTCGGCGCGGTGGTCGTATGCACCTTCGATGCCGTCGTGGTTTACATCAATCGTATTGCCGTACAGAAACGCTGTATGATCGCC